>NZ_JACIJD010000018.1 GCF_014199205.1 Muricoccus pecuniae
GCCAGGGCCGATGTGCCTTGTGACCGGATACGTTGGCGTAGACTGATCAGACCAGGTCGTGAAAGCCCTTGCGGACGGGGCGGGCCATACGTTTTGCCAGCATCTCCTTTAGCGTCGCCACATCCAGCATCTGCTCCGCCAGCAGCCGCTTCAGCTTGGCGTTCTCCTCCTCCAGTCCCTTCAGCTTGCGGGCATCCGACACATCCATGCCGCCATACTTGGACCGCCACGTATAGAACGTCGCGTCGCTGATCCCGTGCTTGCGGCACAGATCGGCCGCGGTCGCACCTGCCTGGTGCTCCTTCAGCACGCCAATAATCTGCTCTTGCGTGAACCTCGACCGCTTCATCGTCCGTCTCCTGTTGACGGACACTAACTTCAGAACGAGGGCATTTCAGGGGCAAGGTCACAGAGGCTGGCATGGATGGTCGAGCCTACTTTAGATAGGAGCGGATCGTGGGACGTTGTGTTTCCATTACCAATCCTTGATGATCGTGCTGAACAGGGAAGGCTGCGCGGATGGGCGACTGCAGCGATGCTGACCCACTGATAGAGCAGGTTCGTGTTGCAATGCGGTATTTTGGCCGCGCCGCTGCTTTCCATGAAGCGTGGCACCCGGCCGTTTACGATCCAGCCTTGCTGACCAGAGCAAGCAACACTGGAAGTAAGGAGACCTTCTTCAGCGTCCGGCGGGCACTCAGAAGGGAGTTACTGGGCCAGCTTCTGGCTCTGTGGGACGGCACGCAGGAGACGCCCTCCCTTCCCTTGCTGGTGGAAGCTGTTGCTGCCAACGCTTCGTCCGTCAGATTCGAAGAGGGTCCAGAAGCGGGGCAGCCCTTGGCCGCCTCTGGCGCGCCCTTGAGCGGGGCTGGAAGTGATATCCTGGGCAAATATAGGGACAATGGGCAGGGGTGGGCGGTGCTCCGCAGATTGCGGGAAACGCGCTTTCTGGAAGAACTCAAAGGAGAGATTGGCGCGACGAATAGCCACACCGAGGTACAATCCGAGGTTGATGACGAGATCGCCGGTTTCTTCGACGACCTCAAGCGCCTCGTCGAAGTGGTGCAATCGGCATTTCCTGACGCAGCACCACCTTCCTCTGGGCGTGGGACGCGAGAATTTTGGGCGTCCTTGCGGGAATAGGCTTCTGGCCTGCAGGTGTTCGTCTGGCACCGTCAACTTGGCCGGCCGCCAGCTTGCCCGAGCGGCCCACCACCAGGTAGTCGGGTGGGATGACTGCCCCCGCCGCCTGCCCCAGCTTCGCCGGGTATCGCTTCCCGGCCGAGGTCATCAGCCAAGCGGTGTGGCTCCTCTTCCGCTTTCCGCTCAGCTTGCGGATGGTGGAGGAGATGCTGGCCTTCCGCGGCATCGTGGTCAGCCACGAAACACTGCGACAGTGGGGCCGCAAGTTCGGCCAGGCGTTTGCCAATGGGATCCGCCGTCGGCTGCCACGGGCCGGTGACAAGTGGCACCTGGATGAGGTCGTCCTCAAGATCAACGGTGTGACGCACTGGCTTTGGCGCGCCGTCGATCAGGGCGGGATGGTGCTCGACGTGCTGGTGCAGAGCAGACGGGACAAGCAAGCGGCCAAGCGGCTCCTCAGGAAGCTGCTGAAGCGGCAGATGCGGCCACCGCAGGTCATGATCACCGACAAGCTGGCAAGCTACGGCGCGGCGAAGAAGGAGGTGATGCCTTCAGTGGAGCACCGCCAGCACAAGGGGCTGAACAACAGGGCGGAGAACTCGCATCAGCCGACGCGAAGACGAGAGCGGCAGATGAGGCGGTTCAAATCATCAGGTCAGGCGCAGCGCTTCCTTTCTGCCCACGACGGGATCAACAACCTCTTTCATCTTTGCCGCGACCACCTCACTGCCTGTGAGTACCGTGCCGCAAGGGCGCGCGCGTTCGAGGTGTGGTCCGACATCAGCGGGGCCGCCGCGCGGGCTTGATCGCCCTTAATCCCAGTGCCGCTCCGTCAGCTTCCTCGCCTTGGGGCCGGCAAGTTGACGGTGCCGCTGCAACCCGAGGCCTTCGATCCCGCGCAGGCCGACCTTACCGTCAGCATCGCCGCGACGGACTACGCGCAGCGCGTGATCATCTTGCCCTTCCTGACCCGCATGCGCCGGGAGGCGCCGGGGGTTCGCGTATCCGTGCAGCCCGTGGACATGGCGCAGCTTCCCGCGCAACTGGAGCGAGGGAGCCTCGACATGGCGCTGATCACGCCGGAGGTGGCGCCGGACGCGCTGCGCGCGCGCAAGCTGTTCGACGAGCGCTATGTCAGCGTGTTGCGCGCCGGACATCCGGCCGAACGGTCGCTGGACCTCGACACTTTCTGCCGGTTGGATCACGCGATCATGTCGCACGAAACTGTGGTGCATGGATCGGATCTGAGGCCGAGGTAGGGTGGGATGGGGCTGGAGCGCCCCGATGACCGACAGGGACACCGCGCTTGCCCTTCAAAGTAAACAAGGACCGGCGCCATAAGATCCCGCGGCAGCGGCATCGGGTCACGAACTGGCCCGCCTATGAGGCGGGCCTTCGCTCTCGTGGCAGCCTGACGGTGTGGTTCACCGAGGACGCCATTGAGGGCTGGCGGGCAGCGCCTCGGACCACCCGCGGCGGGCAGCCATCCTATTCGGACCTGGCGATCGCGACTGCGCTGACCTTGCGTGCCGTGTTCCATCTGGCGTTGCGCCAGACAGAGGGCTTGATTGCCTCGATCCTGCAGTTGCTGGGCATCGATCTTGCCGTGCCCGACCACACGACCTTGAGCCGGCGTGCGGAGACGCTCGAGGTGCCGCGGCCCTGCGGCGGGCAAGCGCCCGTGCACTTGCTGGTGGACAGCACGGGGTTGAAGTTCTGCGGCCCCGGCGAATGGTTGACGGAGAAGCACGGAACACGACGACGCCGGTCGTGGCGCAAACTGCATCTCGCCACTGACGCCGACACGGGGCGGATCGTCGCGTCGGTGCTGACAGGCCACGATGCCGATGATGGTGGGCAAGTCGGCCCGCTGCTCGAGAGAGTGGACGGACCTGTCGCGTCCCTCACCGCTGATGGAGCTTACGACCGCGACGACGTCCATGCCGAGATTATGGCCCGTCACCCTGAGGCGGAGATCATCGTGCCGCCCCGATCAAGCGCCGTCCCAAGCGCGTCGGCCAGGGCTACGCCGACCGCGCGCGACCGCCATCTGCAGATCATCGCCGAGCGCGGCCGCATGGGCTGGCAGAGAGCGTCTGGCTACAACTGGCGTGCCTTGGTTGAGGCCGATGTGTCGCGCTGGAAGCGCGTTATCGGTGACGGCCTGCGCTCGCAAACGGACGGACGCCAAGCGACCGAGGTGGCCATCGCCGCCGAGGTGCTGAACCGCATGTTGGACCTGGGTCGCCCAGAATACGTCCGCATCGCCTAATCGTCAGGGCTCCTGGGAAAGATGCGTCCAACGCTCCGATCGATGCAACAGGGTCGATCATAGGCTCACCGCCGCGGCGTGAGACGGCATCGCTGGCGCGAGGACTGACAGGCCCCTTCAGGCGGAAATCTTCGCCTCCCGCACCACGGTGCCCCACTGCTCGCTCTCTCGCGCCATCATCGCGGCCAGTTCCGCCGGCCCGGCTGCCACGGCATCCCCGCCCGAGCGGGCCATCTGCTCGCGGAAGACGGAGCTGGCCACCAGATCCGCGACTGCCCTCGCCACGCGATCCACCACCGTCGACGGCGTGCCCTGCGGCGCGAAGAGGCCACCCGTGGAGGCCGCTGCGTAGCCGGGCAGACCGGCCTCCACCATCGTCGGCAGTTCCGGCAGCAGTGGATGGCGCCCCGTGCCGCAAAGGGCCAGAGCCCGGACGCGGCCCCCGCGCACCTGCGGCTCGGCCGACGGCAGGCTGTCGAACATCATGTCGATCGTCCCGGCGACGAGGTCGTTCATCGCCGGGCCGCCGCCGCGATAGGGGACGTGGGTGATGTCGATACCGGCTTTCAGGCGGAACAGCTCCCCGGCCAGATGTATCATCGATCCCGTTCCGGCGGAGCCGAAGGTGAGCCTCCCCGGCTGTGCCTTGGCCAGCCCGATCAACTCGGCGACGGAATGCGCGGGCAGCGCGGTGGACACGGCGAGGAGATGCTCGATCCGGAAGGCGAGGCTGATCGGCACGAGGTCCTTTAGCGGGTCGAAGCCAAGATTGTGGTAGAGGTGCCGGTTCACCGCCACCGCCCCGTTCGTGCCCATGAGGAGCGAGTAACCATCGGCCGAGGCGCGGATGACGTTTTCCAGCGCCAGGTTGCCGCCGGCGCCAGTGCGGTTCTCCACCACCACATTCCCCCCGAGGCGCTCGGAAAGCCCGTTGGCGAGGATGCGGGCGAGCACGTCGGTGCCGCCCCCCGCCGCGAAGGGCACCACGATCCGGACGGGGCGGGACGGCCAGGCCTGGGCGAGCGCCGGGCGCGCCAGGGCGGCCGCTGCGGGGGCTGCGGCCAGGGCGGCCAGCCATTCACGTCGTGCGAGCATGGTCCTGCATCCTTCAATCAGAGGCGTGACGGCATCTCCCGGGCACGGCCTCTTTCGGGCCGCGCCTCGCATCAGTTCCGCAAGGCGGCAGCGACCAGCGCCGCGCCGTAGTCGAGTTCGGCCTGCCCGCGCGTCAGGCGGCCATCGGCGAGGTCCGCCGCCAGGGCCGCTTCCGGCCGTTCCCCTGGCGCGCCGAACCCGCCGCCGCCGGGCGTCTCCAGCCGCACGCTCTCGCCCGCCGCCAGCACGAGGTTCGCGGCCTTGGAGGAGAGCTCCTCCTCCCCGTGCGTGCCGGGATTGCGTAGCAGCCGCGCCGTTCCGCCGGCCAGGCCGCCGAAGAGGCCGGGAGCGCCCGCCTTGTGCCCGTCGGAGCGGGCGGAGAAGACGATGCCGTCCCGCGTGGCGCGGATCTGCCGGGCGATGCCCTGTCCGCCGCGGTGCCGGCCGGCGCCGCCGGAGCCCTCCACCAGCGCGTATTCCTCGACTAGCAGGGCATACTCGTTCTCGAGCGCCTCGGCCGGCAGGTTGGAGGTGTTGGTGACATGGACATGCACCCCGTCCATCCCGTCGGCCGCGCCACGCGCGCCGACGCCGCCGCCCATGGTCTCTAGGTAAACGAAGGTGCCGTCGCCGCGCCGCCGCTCGCCGGAGAAGATGATGGCGGGCACGCTGTCGAGGCTCGCGGCCATCGCGCGCTCCGGTGGAAGCAGCTCCGCGAAGGCGGCGAAGAGGGCGCGGGCCACCTTGTTGCAGGTGATGCTGCGCGCCCCGGTAGCTGCGGGAAAACGCGGGTTGACGAGGCTCCCCTCGGGCGCGCGGATCTCGACGCAGGCGGCGAGGCCCTGGTTCGGCAGCAGCTCCGGGTCCAGCAGCGTCTTCACGGCGTAGTAGACGGTGGCGCGGAGCGCGCTCTCCGGCACGTTCATCGCGCCGCGCGCCTGCGGGGCCGTGCCCTGGAAATCCACGATCAGCCGGTCCCCCTCCGCGGTCACGCCCACCACGATCTCCACGGGGTCGCCACCCAGCCCGTCGTCGTCCATCCAGGCGCGGCCGATGGCGCTGCCCGCCGCCATGGCCCGGATGCGGTTGCCGAGGCGGCGTGCGGTATAGGCCAGCAGGTCGTCGATCGCGGCCGTCGCGGCGGCGAGGCCCATGCCGGCGCACAACTCCTCCATCAACCGCACGCCGCGGAGGTTGGAGGCGACCTGCACCTTCAGGTCCAGCGCGCGCTCCTCCGGCTCCCGCGAGTTGTGGGCGACAAGATTCAGCAGCGCCTCATCCAGCTTCCCCCCGCGCACGAGGCGGATGACGGGGATGCGGAGCCCTTCCTCGAAGATGGAGCGGGCGCTACCCGAGATGGAGCCGGGCGTCGGCCCGCCCACATCGGAGTGGTGGCCGACATTGGCGGCGAGGAAGCGCGGCCTGCCCTCCACGAAGACCGGCGTCACCACCGCGATGTCCGGCGTGTGCGTGCCACCCGCGAGGTAGGGGTCGTTGCAGATGAAGGCGTCGCCCTCCCGCATGCGCTCGATCGGGCAGGCCTCCAGCACGGCGCGCACGCTGCCCATGAGGGAGCCGAGATGCAGCGGGATGTGCGATGCCTGCGCGATAAGCCGGCCCGCCGCGTCGAACAGGCCGACGGAGCAGTCCTTCCGCTCCTTGATGTTGGTGGAGAAGGAGGAGCGGATCAGCGCGTTCCCCATGTCCTCCGTGATGGAGAGGAGGCGGTTGCTGAACACCTCCATCGCGATCGGGTCGGAGAGGGCGGGCGCCCCCGTGTTCACGCCGTCGCTCAAGGGGCAGTCTCCACGATCAGGTTGCCGGAGGGATCCACCGTGACCCGCTGCCCGGGCTCGACGACGGTGGTGGAGCTCATCTCGTCGATGATGGCGGGGCCGGGGATCGCCGTCCCGGCGCCGAGGCAGGCGCGGTCGAAGACGGGCGTCTCCACCCAGCCCGCGTCGAAATGGACCTGGCGGCGGGCGCGGGGCTCGGGCGCGCCGGAGGTGCCGCCCTCGAAGCGCGCGGCAGGACGGTCCACGCCGCCCACAGCCTTGAGGCGGGCGTTCACCACCTCCACGGCGCGTCCGGGCACGTCGTAGCCGTACTCGCGGCGATGGGCGTCGGCGAAGCTCTCGTGGAAGCTCTCCAGGGCGAAGCCGCCCTCGTCGGGCAGGCGAACCTGCACCTCGTGGTTCTGGCCCTTGTAGCGGGCCTCGATCACGCGATGGACGGTGCGGCGCGCCGGCTCCACGCGGCCAGCCTCCAGCCAATCCTCGCCCTGCCCTGCCATCATCTCGAAGCGGGCCATGATGCCCGGCCAGTTCTCCGGCGTGGCCTCGGCGATCTCACTGCGGACGAAGTCGAGGCTGATGTCGGACATGAGTATGCCGCGGGCGCACATCGTGCCCGGCTCCTGCGGGACGAGGACGCGGCGGATGCCGCATTCCCGAGCCACCGCCCCCGCATGCAGCGGCCCCGCGCCGCCGAAGGGAAAGAGGGCGAAGCGGCCGAGGTCGTGCCCCTTCTCCGTCGAGACGGAACGGATGGCGCGGCTCATATTGGCCACTGCGATGCGGATGATGCCCAGCGCCGCCGCCTCCACGCTCAGCCCCAGCGGCCGCGCGATCCGCTCCTCGATCGCGCGGCGGGCGGCGTCCTCGTCCACCCTCATCCGGCCGCCCAGCAGCGTGACGGGGTCCAGCCGGTGCAGCACGATGTTGGCGTCCGTCAGCGTCGGTTCGCGGCCGCCGCGCCCGTAGGCGACGGGGCCGGGATCGGCACCCGCGCTGTGCGGGCCGACCTTCAGCGCGCCGGCGTCGTCGATCCAGGCGACGGAGCCGCCGCCGGCGCCGATGACGTGCACGTCCACCATCGGTGTGCGGACCGGATAGTCCGCGACGAGCCGGCTGGTGGCGAAGGCGGGGACGCCGTTGGCGATGAGGGATACGTCCGTGCTCGTGCCGCCGACATCGTAGGTGACGACGTCCGGGAACCCCGCCGCCCGCGCCACCTCCGCCGCGCCCACCACGCCGGCCGCTGGGCCGGAGAGACAGGTGCGGACGGGAAAAGCGCGCACCGTCTCCACCGACATGAGGCCACCGTTGGAATGGATGGTGTGCGGCTTTGCCTCCACACCGATGGCCGCCAGGCGCTCGAGGAAACGGTCGAGGTACCGTTCCATGCGCGGGCCGACATAGGTGTTGATGGCGGTGGTGGAGAAGCGCTCGTACTCCCGGAACTCCGGCAACACCCCAGATGAGGTGGAGACATAGGCGCCGGGCAGGATCGCGCGCAGGATCTCCGCGGCGCGGCGCTCATGCGCGTCGCATAGGTAGCTGTGCAGGAAGCCGATGGCGACTGCCTCCACCCCGGCCTCGCCGAGGCGGCGCGCGGCGTCCTCCACGGCCGCCTCGTCCAGCGGCTCCAGCTCCCGCCCATCGGCGTCCAGCCGGCCGCCCACCTCGAAGCGCAGGGCGCGGGGGATGAGCGGCGGCGGCTTGGCGACGGCATAGTCGTAGAGATGCGGGCGGGTCTGGCGGCCGATCTCCAGCACGTCGCGGAAGCCCCTGGTGGTGATCAAGCCGGTGCGGACGCCGCGCCGCTCGATCACCATGTTGGTGGCCACCGTAGTGCCGTGGCCGACGAAGCCGATCTCCCCGGCGGGCAGGCCGAACTCCCCGATCAGGGCGCGCAGCCCGGTCCCGATCGCCTCCGAAGGGTCCGCCGGGGTGGAGGGGACCTTGAAGTGGCGGAGCCCGCCATCGCGCGTGTCGTGCACCGTGAAATCGGTGAAGGTGCCGCCGACGTCGAAGCCGATCCGAAGCATGCCTGATCCCAACCTGCCATCCAGGACGAGCGCCGCGTGGAAGCGTCCGCGCGGCGCGGGGTGCCTAACGCGCGGCAGTCACGACCACCTCGATCAGCGTGTTCGGGCCGAGCTCGGAAACGCCCAGGGTCGCGCGTGTGGGCAGATCCTCCGGGCCGAACCAGGCCGTCCATGCCTCGTTCATCGCGTCCTTCTGGCCCATGTCGGTGACGTAGAGCGTGGCGGCGAGAAGCTTTGTCTTGTCGCTGCCGTTCTCGGCGAGGAGCTTGCCGATCTTCTCCAGGATCTCCGCGGTCTGCCCCTTCATGTCCTTGGAGCGGTCGTCGGCCACGATGCCGCCGAAGTAGAGCACCCCGTTGTACTCGACCACGCGGTGCATGATGGGCGTGCGGGCATGGCGTCGGATCATGTGTTGTCCTCTCGTGTTGATGCCGGGCCTCAGCCGGCCGGCTGCGGCAACGCGGCCCCGCACGCCGCCGCCGCGCCGCCGAAGCGGGCGGGGGCGAAGGCGGCGATGGGGCGGTTCGTGGAGCCCTGGGTGGCGAGCTGGGCGACGATGTCGCCGACCAGCGGCCCCAGCTCGAAGCCGTGGCCGCAGAAGCCGAAAGCGTGGATCACGCCCTCGGCCAGGGCGGAGGGCCCGATGACGGGGATGTCGTCCGGCGTCACGCCCTCGATGCCGGCCCAGGCATGGACGATCCGGGTTTCCGCCAGGATGGGGAAGAGTTCGAGCGCCGTGCGGGCGGAATAGGCCAGGCGCTTCACGTCGAGCGTCGTGGCCCCGGTGTCGAGACTAGCGACGCCCTTGTGGCCGCCGCCGATCATCACCTGCCCGCTCTCGGCCTGCTTGAAGGAGATGGGGCGCGAGGTCGCACCGACCACGGGAATGACGAAGGCGGGCATGCGGGCCGTCAGCATCATCATGAACGCGTTAAAGCCGAGCGGAAGCCTCTCCCCCACCGCGCGCGCGAGGCGGGCGCCCCATGCACCGGCGGCGTTCACCAGGACGGGGGCGGCGTGCGCCGCACCATCGGCGGTGCGCAGGTGCCAGAGTCCGCCGCGGCGCTCGGCGGCGGTGACGCGCGCGCCTTCCAGGATCTCGGCGCCGAGGGCGCGAGCCGCGCGACCGAAGGCGAGGCTGGTGCGGTAGGGAGAGGCGAAGCCATCCCGCCGCGTGACCATGCCGCCGACGGCGTGTGGCGCGACGGCGGGGAGGAGGCGGCGCAGCTCGGCGGCGTCCACCACCTCCTCATGCGTGAAGCCGCTGGAGCGCAGGGAAGCCGCGCGCTCCTCCAGCACGGCGAGGTCGGCGCTGCTCTCGGCCACCTTCACCTGGCCGGAAACGCGGAACCCGCAGTCGTCACCGACGAGTTTCTCTATACGGTGCCAGAGGTCGAGGGCTTCCAGCGCAAGCGGGATTTCGGCGGGGTGGCGGCCGAGGGTGCGGACACCGCCGGCGGAGAAGCCGGAGGCATGGCGGGCCAGGTGCCCGGCCTCCAGCACGCGCACGCGGCGGCCGCGCCTGGCGAGGTGCAAGGCGGCGGAGAGGCCGTGCAGCCCACCGCCGACGATGAGGACCTCCGGCCCGCTCACGCCAGACCTCCGGCATCGGATTGCACAGGAAGGGGATCGGGCATCTCGCCGGCCATGGCGGCCAGGGCCGCGAGGCCCACCGGAAGGGCGAAGGCGACAGGGCCGATCAGGGCGCACTGCGCCAGCACGGCGTCATCCCGCGCGGGACCGGGCGGTCCCTCCAGCAACCCGGCCAAGGCGACGGGATCCAGGCGCTCTTGCGCGGGCAACGGGCGGGGCCGGGCCGCTATGCCGGGCCCGGCAGGTTGCCCGGCCAGTGCCAGGGCCGCGATCCGTGCCTGGACGGGCGCTTCCGGGCCCGTGACGCCGAGGGCGGGGCCCGCGGCGAAGATGCCGGGCTGCGAGGTCTCGCCGTACCCGTCCACCACCGGCGCGCCGCCGTCGAAGGTGCAGCCGAGGGCGGCCAGGATCAGCGGCACGTCGTCCAGCACCAGCAGGCGGTCGAAGAGCAGGGCGCGCAATCCGCCCCTGTCCTCCACCCAGAGGCGCCCCGGCTCGGCGTGCCAGGCCTGCGGCACGATCACGGCACCCGGCAGGTGCCGCGACGCCTCCAGGGCGGCGGGCCCACCGCCGAGAACGAGGGGACTCATTCCGCGATGGCCTGGTAGGTCAGCGCGTTGAGCATGCGCCGGTAGCGCAGCCGCATCTCGCCCGGGGCAAGGGTCATCAGCACCACGGCCAGCTCCTCTTTCGGGTCCACCCAGAAATGCGTGCCGTAGGAGCCGCTCCAGGAGTAGTCGCCGGGGTTGCCGAGAAGGTTGGTGCCGCGCGCGTCCCGTCGGACGGCGACGGTCAGGCCGAAGCCGTAGCCCGCCTTGGTCGGGTCGGTGGTGCCGACGCTGCCGCGCGTGTCGGCGGGCAGGCGATCGGACACCATCGCCTCGACCGAGCGCGGCGACAGGACCTGCCGCCCTTCCAGCGTGCCGCGATTCAGCAGCATCTGGGCAAAGCGGATGTAGTCGGCGGCGGTGGTGCGGCCGCAGCCGCCGCCGCACTCGAAGCCGAGCGGCTTCGACAGGTCCGGCACGCTCTGCGGCCTGCCCGTCGCCGGGTCCTGCGGCAGCGGGCGGGCGAGGCGCGCGGCCTTCTCCGCGGGCACGGTGAAGCCGGTGTCCGCCATGCCGAGCGGGCGGAAGATCCGATCCTCCATGAAGGCGCCGAGGCCCTGGCCCGATACCTCCTCGACCAGCCGCCCCAGCACGTCGATCGACAAGCCGTACTCCCAGGTGGTGCCGGGCTGGCTCACCAACGTGGCCTCTCCGATCTTGCGGATGAAGTCGGCGCCGCTGTAGCCGGTGCCGGAGCCAATGGAGGAAGGCGGGAAGCTGCGATAGGCCGCCGAGCGGGCGTTGCCGTAGGGGATGCCGGAGGTGTGGCGCATCAGGTCCTGCACCGTGACCGGCTGCGCCGCCGGCACGGTTCCCGTCCCGTCCGCGCCCTGGTCCGGCGCCGCGACCTGCATCGCCGCCAGCGGCGGAAGGTAGGTGGCGGCCGGATCGCCGAGGGCGAGCCGCCCCTCTTCGAGCAGCGTCATGATGGCGACGCCGGTGACGGGCTTGGTCATGGAGGCCATGGCGAAGATCGCGTCCAGCGGCATCGGGGTGCCCGCGGCGCGGTCGAGATAACCATAGGCCTCGTAATGGACGAGCCGCCCGCGGCGCGCGATCGCGACCACCGCGCCGGGCATGCGCCCCGCATCCACCTCGGCCCGCATCGCCGCGTCGATCCGGCCCAGCCGCTCGGAGGACATGCCAACCTCTTCCGGCCGCGCGCGGGGCAGCGGGTCCGCCGCTTGGGCGGAGGCGGCGCCGAGGCCGAAGGTGAGCGCGCCCAGCAGGGCGAGAGACCGCAGCATGCTTTTCTCCTCGGAAGGCCCGGCCCGGTCGCCGGGCGGGCGTGACGGAACGGCTAGCCCACCTCTTCCGGCGGTAGGGCGGCGAGTTCGCCCACGGTCAGCGGCTTGAAGGGCGCACGGGGGCGGAGGGCGCCGGCCTCCTCGACGGAAATGCCGCGCTCGGCGGCGATGATGGCGGCGACGGTGTTGCCGCACATCCGCCCCTGGCAGGGCCCCATCCCCGTGCGGAGATAGGCCTTCGCCTGGTTCGGCCCGGTGGCGCCGAGCCGGGCGGCCTGGCGCACCTGTCCGGCGGTGATCTCCTCGCAGCGGCAGACGATGGTGGCGTCGTCCTTCGGGACGAGCACCTCAGGCGCGGGGGCGTAGAGGCGGTCGAGGAAGGGGCGCAGTGCCAGGGCGGCGGCGAGCTGCGCGCGATGCGGCGCGGCGCGGCGCGCGGCCTCCTCGGCGGAGAGGCGGCCGAGGCGGCGGGCAGCGTCCAGGGCGGCGATGCGGCCGGTGGCCGTGGCCGCCTCCCAGCCGCCGATGCCGCCGCCATCGCCCGCCACCGCGACGAGGTCGTGGCTGGTCGCGCCCCACTCGTCGAGCGCGGGGCGCCAGCAGCGCTGCGCCTCGTCCCAGTGGTGCTCCAGCCCGAGGGCGCGGCTGACATGGGTGGAGGGGATGACGCCCTCATGCAGCAGCAGCGTGTCGCAGGCGATCTCGCCACCGGCCCAGCGCACGCGCTGGACGCGGCCCTCGCCCTCGGCGCGGAGGTCCCGCACGCCGCGCACGATCCTCAGCCCGCGCCGCTTCGCCTCGCGCACCAGGGAGACACCCTTGGTGAGCAGGCGGCGGCCGGTCCAGAGACCGCCGGCGCGGAAGGCATCCCACAGGGCGCCTTTGCCGCCGGTCTCCAGCAGCGTCATTGGCCCGGCGCCGGCGCGGAGGAGCTGGACAGCGAGGAGCCAGGTCAGCGGTCCCTGGCCGGCGAGGACGAGCGGGCCCTGGGGCACGGCGCCGGCCGTCTTCAGCAGGATCTGAGCGGCACCGGCCCCCATCACGCCCGGCAAGGTCCAGCCCGGGATGGGAACAGGGCGTTCCTGGGCGCCCGTCGCGAGAAGAAGGCGGGAGACCTGGATTTCCTCAGAGGCGCCGTCCCGGAGCACGGAGATCACCCCGGTGACGAGGTCCATGTGCCAGAGGGTGCTGCGCGGGCTGTAGTCGATCCCCCTCGCCGCGCGGAAGCCACGGGCCAGGGCGCCACCGGCATCGAGGAACTCGCCAGCGAGGGCCGGGTCGGCGCCCGCGGCCTCGACGGCGCGGAAGACCTGGCCGCCGGGGGCGGGCTGCTCGTCGATGACCAGCACCGAGAGGCCGAGCGAGGCCGCCTCGACAGCCGCGGCCATGCCCGCGGGGCCGGCACCGGTAATGGCGAGGTCGTAGGTCTTCATGCCGCGACCTCCGGGGCCGTGCCGGGGCGGGCCTGCCGGGCGCCGCGCTGGGCGGCAATGCGCATGCCGGGCTCCACCGTGACCATGCAGGCCTGGCGGTTGGCCACGCCGTCGATCTCGGCGAGGCAGTCGAAACAGATGCCCATCATGCAGTAGGGCAGGCGCGGCGCGCCCCCCACCGGGGTCTCGCGGATGGCGGGGAGGCCGGCCAGCAGCACGGCGGCGGCGGCGGAGGCGCCTTCCGGCACCAGGACGGGGCGGCCTTCGACGAAGACCTCCACCGTGGCGGGGCGGATGTCAGGCCGCGGAGCGAACATCGTGGAAACGCCTTGCGCTGAAGGGGGCCATCTCCGGCGGCAGCTCGCCGGCGGCGATCATGGGGGCGAGGATATCGGCATGGGCGCCCGCCAGGGTGACGCCGGAATGGCAGTTCGCCGTGAAGGCGCCGGGGAAGCGCCCGGATTCGTCGTAGATGGGCAGGCCGTCGGGCGCCATCACGCGGAGCGCGGACCAGGCGCGCACGATGTTCAGCTCGGCGATCCAGGGAAAGGTGAGGACCGCGCGCTGCGCCATGCCGCGCATGAGCTCGGGCGTCTGGGTGAGGCTGTCATAGCCAGCCTCCTCCTTGCTGTCCCCGATCATCACCGAGCCCTCGTCGGTCTGACGGATGCTCGTGGTGGGCATGGGGAGAAGCTGGCGCGTGCGCTCCGTCACCAGCACCTGGCCGCGCTGCGGGCGCACAGGCGCCTCCAGGCCGAAGCGCGGGGCGAGCGCCGCATTGCCGAGGCCGGCGGCGAGGACGATGCGCGGAGCCCGATGTGTTTCGCCCCCCGCCTGCACCGAGAAGTCACGTGGAGCGGCCGTGCCTTCAGAAACGCCGGCATTGGGGCGGTAGGTGCCGCCGGCATCGCGGAAGGCGGTGTGCAGGGCGCGCAGGAGGTACAGGGGGCTGGCATGGCCGTCGTACGGCGTCCAGCTAGAGCCCACCACGGCGCGGCCGATGCCGGGCAGCATCTCGGCCGTCTCGGCGTGGTTCAGCATGCGGTATTCCATGCCGAGATTCCCGGCCTCGCGCTGCAGCTGCGCCATGTAGACGGCGCGCTGCTCGAACTCCTCCTCGGAGAGGCAGATATGGATGCCGCCGGGCTGGTGCAGGGCGGTGTCGAGCCCGGTGCGCTCGGCGAGCTCCGTCGCCAGGCTCGGCCAGGCCTCGGCCGAGCCGCGGGTCCAGCGCTGGTAGTGCGGGGCGCCGAGGCCCTTCGACTGCACCCAGACAAGACCGAAGTTGCCGCGGCTGGCGCGGTGGGCGACGTCGCCCTCGTCCAGCAGCACGGTGGAGAGGCCACGCTTCTGCAGCCCGTAGGCGATAGCGGTGCCGACAAGGCCGCCCCCGACGACGATGACGTCGTGTGTCACGCTCATCCGTGTTTTCCCCGGCGCGCTCACGCGCGACGTTCCCCCGTGAGAAGTCGGTCGATGGGATAGAAGCGGTCCAGCACCAGCAGGAGCACCGCCGTGACCGCGATGAGGGCCGCGGAGACGGAGGCCACCAGCGGATCCGTCATCTGGTCGATATGGGTGAAGAGCCGCACCGGGATCGGCGTGTAGGAAGGAGAGGCGAGGAAGAGACTCACCGTCAGCTCGTCGAAGGAGGTGATGAAGGCGAGTATCCATCCGCCGGCGAGGCCGGGCATGATCAGCGGCAGGGTGATGCGGCGGAACACGGTGAAGCGGTCCGCCCCGAGGCTCTCGGCCGCTCGCTCCACCCGGGGGTCGAGCCCCGTGAGGCCGGCGGAGACGAGGCGGAGCATATAGGGCGTGATCACCACCAGATGCGCCGCGATCAGGCCGGGAAAGGAGCCGGCGAGACCGAAGCCGGAGAAGAAGCGCAGCAGCGCGACGCCGAGCACGACATGCGGGATCATCAGCGGCGAGACGAGTATCGCCGCCAGCACGTCCCGCCCGGGGAAGCTGTGCCGGGCGATGGCGAGCGCGGCCGGCACGGCGATGGCGGCGGAGAGGGTGGCGGAGGTGAGGCCGAGGCCGAGGCTGACCCAGAGGCTCTCGATGAATTGCGGGTTGTCGGCGATGGCGGACCACCAGCGCAGCGAGGCGCCGTCGAAGGGCATGGCGAGGTATCCCTTGTCCGTGAAGGAGACGAGGATCACCACCACCAGCGGCGCCACGATGAAGAGCGTGAAGACCAGGTGGAAAAGAAGGGCGAAGGGACCGTTGCGGTCCCGGCGGTCGGCAGCCATCAGGCGCCTCCCAGCCGGCGCAGGGCGCGCCTTTCCACGAGGCGCGTCCAGAGCAGGGTGGCGGCCAGGATGGTGGCCAGGAGGAGGGTCGCGATGGCCGCGCCGAGCGGCCAGTTCAGCGTGTTCAGGAACTCGTTATAGGCCATGCTGGCCACCACCTTCAGCCGCCTGCCGCCGAGCATGGCGGGGGTGGCGAAGGCCGAGGCGGACAGACAGAACACCATCAGCGCCCCGCCGAGCACGCCCGGCATGATGTTGGGCAGGATGATGCGGCGGAAGATGGTGAACCGCCCGGCGCCGAGGCTCTCCGCGGCGCGCGAGAGGGCGGGGTCCAGCCGGCCGAGGCTTGCCCAGACAGCCAGCACCACCAGCGGCACCATGACGTGCACGAGGCCGAGGATGACCGCGAATTCGGTGAACATCATGCGGAAGGGCGCGTCCGGCACGCCGATGGCGAGCAGCGCCCCGTTGATGAGGCCGTTGGTGCCCAGCAGCACCATCCAGCCGAAGGTGCGCACCACCACGGAGACGAGCAGCGGTCCCACCACCAGCAGCAGCATCAGCCCGCGCCAGCGCGGCGACATCCGGCGGATGATCCAGGCTTCCGGCACGCCGATCGCCACGCAGATGGCGGTGGTGATGAGGGCGATGCGGAAGGTGCGGGTGAGCGCCTCCTCGAACAGCGGATCGGTGAAGAGGTCGGCATAGTTGGCGAGGTCGTAGCGGGGCAGGATGCCGCGGGAGAATTCGAAGCCCTGAAGGCTGAGCACGAGCACGCTCACCAGCGGGATGACGAGCGCCACGAGGTAGACGACGCCCGAGGGCGCGGCCAGCAGCGCCGGGGAGGTGCGGCCCGCGCTCATGCGGTCTCCAGCTGACGGAGGCTGTGGGGATCCCAGCCGAGAGAGACGGGCGCGCCTTCCTCCACTGGTGGGGCGCCGGTGTTCTGGGCCGTGACCATCATCGGGCCCAGCGGGGTATCCACGCGGTAGAGCCAGGAGGCACCGAGAAAGATTCGGGAATGCACGCGGCCCGGCAGGGTGCCCGCGCCCTCGAGCCCGATGCGGAGGCGCTCCGGGCGGATCGTCAGCATCACCTCGCCGCGCGCCCCGGCCAGATCCGGCGGCAGGGCGAAGCGCTGGCCGGCAGCCTCCGCCATGCCATCCGCGGCGCGGGCGGGAAGACGGTTGCTGCGCCCGAGGAAGTCGGCGACGAAGCCGTCCGCCGGCACCTCATAGGCGCGCCAGGGCTCGTCCACCTGCACCACGCGGCCGGCCTGCATCACCGCCACGCGGTCGCACAGCGCCATGGCCTCCTGCTGGTCATGGGTGACGAGGATGGTGGTGACGCCGACGCGGCGCTGCAGCTCGCGCAACTCCACCTGCATCTCCTCGCGAAGCTTGGCGTCGAGGTTGGAGAGGGGCTCGTCGAGCAGGAGGAGCTGCGGCTCGATCACCAGCGCGCGGGCGAGGGCCACCCGCTGCTGCTGGCCGCCGGACATGTTGCGCGGGAAGCGGTCCGCGAGGTGGGAAAGGTGGACGAGGTCCAGCGCCTCCGCCACGCGCCGCGCACGCTCGGCCTTCGGCACGCGGCGCATTTCCAGCCCGAAGGCGACGTTCTCCGCCGCCGTCATGTGCGGGAACAGCGCGTAAGACTGGAAGACGAGGCCGATGCCGCGCTTCGCGGGCGGCGTGCTGGCGAGGTCCTGGCCGTCGAGGACGATGCGGCCCTCCGTTGGCGTCTCGAAACCCGCGATCATCTGCAGCGTGGTGGTCTTGCCGCAGCCGGAGGGACCGAGGAGGCCGAGGAACTCGCCCCGCGCCACCTCGATGGACACGCCCTGCACGGCGGTGACGGGGCCGTACCGCTTGGCGACGCCATCGAGAACGAGGTAGCCGGGGCGCATGCGGCTCAGCGCTCCACTTCGCGCTGCCAGCGACGCGTCCACTCCGTGCGGTTGGCGTTGATCGTGTTCCAATCCAGGGCGATGAGCTCGCGAACCTGCTCCTCGCCGTAGATCACCTTGGCGGCGACCTCGGCGGGCAGCTGCGTGTTGCGGTTGGTCGGACCAGAGCCGTACTGGCGGGAGAGGGTGGCCTGCACCTCCGGCGAGACGAGATGCGCGAGGAACTTCTGGGCGAGGTCCGGGTTCGGCGAGCCCTCCACCGCGCAGGCGGCGGTCATCAGCACCACCCCGCCCTCCTTCGGCCGAACGAAGCCCATGGGGAAGCCGGCCTCGACCATGGCGGCGGCGCGGGAGGAGCCCCAGACGGCCAGCCAGATCTCGCCGGACTGGAACATCTCGCTCATCTTGCCCGGGCTGCTCTCATAAGCCAGCACGTTCGGGTTGATCCTCTCGCGCATGGCGCGGAAGCCCGGATCGATGCTCGTCTCGCTGCCGCCGTTCACGCGGGCCATCATGGAGAGAATGTGCAGGCCGTAGGTATTGTCGATGCCGGGAATGGCGAGGCGGCGGCGGAACTCGGGACGCGCCAGATCCATCCAGGTGGTCGGCACGGGCAAATTCCGCTCGCGGAAGATTCGTGTGTTGTAGGCGATGCCAGTGTAGCCGAAACCGGTTCCGAGGGCGCGGCCCTCGCCCATCACGGCGACGGGGTAGAGACTGGATACCGCCGCCTCGTCCGTCGCCTTCTGGCAAAAGCCGAGCGAAATGGCCTGGGTCATTGGCCCGTCATCCAACACGGCCACGCCCACCTCCTGGCGGCCCCGCTGAGCCTGAAGTCGCGCGAGGCTGTCGGAAGAGTTGCCGGCGAGATAGTCCACGCGGGCGTTGTTGGCGCGCTCGAAAGCCGGGATGACCGACTGGCGCATGATGCTCTCGTAAGAGCCTCCATAAGCCGCGACCACAAGGCGCTGCTGCGCCATAACCGGGGCGGCCATGCCCCCGGTGATTCCCATTGCCGCCACGGCAGCCAGCAGAAGTCTGCGCACCATCGTCGCTCCTCACGCCATTCAGGAGTCGCCGGTGCCTGTCCGGCGCTGGACGTTGCGTCCGCATGAACGCTGGCACTCTTCCGTCTGACCGCGCAAATTCATAAATCTCCCCTTTTAATTCCCAGGAGTAGCGAAGTGACCCCGCGCCGCCTCCATCAGCTCGAAGCTTTCCGCGCCGTGATGCATGGCGGCTCCGTCACACGGGCGGCCGAAATCCTCGCCCTGTCGCAGCCCGCGGTCACGAAGCTGATTCGCGCGCTTGAGGAGGAGACCGGCCTCATCCTCTTCGACCGCAGCCGGCGACGGCTCACCGCGACGCATGAGGCACACCTCTTCGAGGCAGAGGTCTCGCGTCTCTTCGCCGCGGCCAAGCGCGTGGACCGGCTGGCCAACGACATGCGCTTCGCGGGGACGGGCGAGTTGCGCGTGGCCGCCCTTCCCTCCTTCGGGATCGGCTTCGTCCCTGCCCTGCTCGCGCGTTTCGCCGCTGCGGAAAAAGGACCGCGCGTCTCGCTCACCGTCGCCAGCTCGCTCGAGGTGCATGACCTCGTGCAGTCCGGGCAGGCGGATATTGGGTTCGCCTTGCCGCTGGGCGCGGCGGGCGCGCTGAACGCGGCACCGCCGATTCGCTTTCCGGGGGTGCTCGCCCTACCGCCGCGGCATCGGTTGGCGCGCAAGACGGTGGTGGACCTGCGGGACCTGGAACGCGAGCCTTGTGTGTCGCTCGGGCGCCAGTACCGGCTGCGCGACATCGTGGACGACCTGTTCGAGCGGCACGGCATCGCACCCATCCATGTCGCGGAGACGCAGAACGGCGCGGCGGCCTGCGAGATGGTGGCGCAGGGTTTGGGCTTCACGATCGCCAATCCCGTTACCGCCGCGGATTTCGGCCGCCGGCTGGTGCTGCGGCGCCTCAGGCCCACGGTAGAATTCCCGGTGCACATCCTCTCGCCGCCGGGGCGGCGCATGTCGCGCACCGCAACGCAGTTCCTGGAAAGAGTTCAGGAGGCTGCAGCGCCAATCCTGAAGCAGTGGGGCTGATCTGCCACCGCAACGTCGGCGGGACGGCGTGGCACAATCACGCCCGCTCCAGATGGCGTGCGCATCGCCTGCTACGGGTCCGCATGCTGCCGCTGCAACAACTCGGAGCCAGAGCCCATCGGTTTTGTCACAGCCCAGGCCATTTCCGCTGATCGGCGCTGTCGCCCGGTCATCCTAGAAAATCCCCTCAGCCGTCCAAGGTTCAGCTACGCTGAGCGAGGCAGTCTGATCTTCCTCCGTTCGAGTTGCCGAAGAAGCTTTCCGTGGGGACATTGTCCCAGCAATCGCCGTTCCGGCCCATGGAGCGGAGCATGCCGTTCCTGGCGAGCAGGCGGCGGTGGTCGCGAGCCGTGTAGTGACGTACCCATCCGGCGAGTACCGCGGTTGACGATCAGGCGGCGGCTGAGATTGGCATGGCCTTTGGCGCCCAGTTCCACGGCAGGAGCTGATCGAGCTTGGAGGCGGGGTGGTCGGCGATGCGGGCGAGGACGTCGGCGAGCCAGGCCCTGGGGTCGATGCCGTTCAGCTTGGCGGTGGTGATGAGTGAGTACATGGCGGCAGCCCGCTCGCCGCCGCGGTTACTGCCTGCGAACAGCCAGGCCTTGCGGCCGAGGGCGACGCCGCGGAGGGCGCGTTCGGCGGCGTTGTTGGTCAGGCAGATCCGGCCGTCGTCGAGGAACCCGGTGAATGCCTCCCAGCGCTTGAGGGCGTAGTCCAGCGCCTTGGCTAGGGCGTTGTGGCGGGACAGCCTGGCCCTGGTCTCGAGCATCCAGGCGTGGAGGTCGGCGATCAGCGGGGCCACGACGGCGGTGCGGTGGGCTAGGCGCTCCGCGGCGGGGCGGCCATTCACCTCGCGCTCGGCGTCGAACACGCGGTCGATGCGCCGCACCGCCTCGGCCGCGAGAGGTGCGCGGGCGACCTCGGCCAGCTCGAAGGCTTTCCTGCGAAAGTGTGACCAGCACGCGGCCTCGGTAATCGGCCCTGGCTTGCGGTCGGGGCGGTAGAGCTCGCCGAACCCGGCATAGGCGTCCGCCTGCAGGATGGCTGTGTAGGTGGCCATGTGCCGCCTGGGGTGCTCGGCCGTGCGGTCGCGGGAGAAGTGGAACAGGGCGGCCGGCGGGGCCGGTCCGGCAAAGGGCCGGTCGTCCCGGACATAGGTCCAGAGGCGGGCCGTGACCGTCTTGCCGCGGGCGAGCAGCGGGACAGTGGTGTCGTCCCCGTGCAGGCGCTCGGCGGCCAGGACATGGGCCGCGATGAGGGCGTGGAGGGGCGAGAGGACCGCGGCCGCGGTGCCGACCCAGTCGGCGAGGGTGGAGACACTCAGCTCCACCCCCTCGCGGGCGTAGGTCTCGCTCTGGCGGTTGAGCGGCAGATGCTGGCCAAACTTGGCTTCCAGGACCATGGCCAGGAGGTTGGGCCCCGCGCGCCCACGGGCGATGGGATGGAACGGCGCGGGCGGCTGGGTGATGGTCTCGCAGGAGCGGCAGCTGAACCGCTCCCGCACGGTCTGGACCACCTTCCACGACCGGGGCACCACCTCCAGCGTCTCGGTGACGTCCTCGCCCAGCTTGGAGAGCGCTCCCCCGCAGCAGGGACAGGCGGTGGGCGACGGGATCACCACCCGCTCGCGTGGCAGGTGGGCGGGCAGAGGACCCCGGACCGGCTTGCGGGGCGGTGGCGCCCCGGGCCGTTCCCCACCCTGGCCCTCGGCCCGGGTCGCCTCCTCGGCGACGGTCGCGACGAGGTCGCCGAGTTCCAGTTCCAGCTGGTCGATGAGCTCGCGGCCGCGCTCGGAGGAGGCGCCGAACTTGTCGTGGCGCAGCTGGGCGATGACCAGCTTGAGGTGCGCGATCATCGCCTCGGCACCCGTGGCACGGGTCTCCGCCCCCATCGCGCGCGCCTCGGCGGCGATGCGCGCCTCGCGCTCCGCGGCCAGAGCCGCCCGGAGCGCCTCGACGTCGTCGGCAGGGTCCGGCGCGGGCGTCATGGGGGGAGTGAATCAGACGGCGGAACCCACCGCCAGTCCAATCACCCCTGTCCTGACAGGATCAGCCAGCAGCCTGCGGTCGGTAGGTGTGCTGCGGGTTCCGCCAGTCGATCCCGTCCAACATGTAGGCCAGCTGAGAGGAGGAGATGGCCACGGCGCCATCCACGGGCGCGGGCCACAGGAAGCGTCCCCGCTCCAGCCGCTTGGCGTAGAGGGACATGCCGAGCCCGTCGTGCCAGAGGATCTTGACCAGGTCGCCGCGCTTGCCGCGGAACACGTAGAGGTCACCGGCATGCGGGTCGCGCCCGAGCGCCTCCTGCACCTGCAGTGCCAAGCCGTTCATGCCGCGTCGCATGTCCGTGTGGCCCACCGCCAGCCAGACCCGCACACCAGCGGGAACCGGGATCACCGCCGCAGCACCGACAGCACGCGTCGCAGCGCCGCCGCGTCCACGTCAGCCCCTACCCGCACGAGGGTGCCGTCCGGCAGCGCGATCTCGATCCGCGGGTCCGTCGCCGCCGTGGGCGCCACGGGCGCGGACGCCGCCGCATCGCTCACCTGCACCGGCAGAAACAGCGGCTCGGGCGCGTGAGGTGCCGTCAGCCGCCCTTGCCGCAGCTGCCGCCGCCAATACCACAGAAGCCCACGGCTGATGTCGTGCCTCCGGGCCACCTCCGACGTCCGCGCTCCGGGCTGTGCCGCCTCAGCCAGCACGCGCAACTTGTCCTCGGCACGCCAGCGACGACGCCGCTCCACCCCGGTGATGATCTCCATCCCGCCCCCGTCCTTAGCGTCGCCCTTACGAGCGTCACTAAGGTCAGCGAACATCACCACTCACAAAAGGCGGCACTCGGCGGAAGGGTACGTAGTGGCTGCCGCGGCCCGCATGGTGCAGCAGTCCAGGCCCTGGTTTGCGGTTGGTGATCGCCATCCGACGGGCTGCGAGCGTCAGCGCCTGGGCCATGGTTTCGAGCATGGCCCAGCCGACGGCCTTGCGCGAGAGAAGGTCGAGCACGACGGCGAGGTGCGGCCAGCCCTCGCCGGTGGTGATGTTGATGGGTATGCCGGTGGGTATGTGGGGGACGTCGGCCAGCCGGACCCTGTTCGGCTCGGACGTGGCGAACTGGCGATTGGGGAGGTTCGGGGCGACTGCATCAGCGACCGGCCGCTGCTCTCCAGTAGCTCGCGAAGGGCAAGCTCGTCATCGGTCATCGTGGCAGTCCGAGGTTAGGGTTGTAGGTCTCGACAACCCAGGCCCTACCGAAGATCACCGCGGTGACTGCTCCTCCTGAAGCGGCCTACTCCTAGACCACCCCCAGGGGCACGACCCAAGCACCAGCGCGCTCGGACCAAGGCCTTGCTGATCTGGAGCAGAAAACCTTTGCCAAAGCGGCTGCTTGATCCTGCCCCACCCCACGCGATGCGACCGAACGTGTGTTCGCGTCGAGCAACTTGCCAGTGCCCCCAATGGCGCAAGTTCATCCTGCTTGTCCTCTCACACACCCTTATGATTCTCGAGTCGCAAGCGGAATTTTTTCATTTAAGCAACGATGCATATCATACTGCCTCGACGGCCCTGGGCTGGACCGGCATCGCGGCGCGGCTGACCTCGGCGTAGCCGCGGCCGTAATGGCGCTCCAGCCGGACCTGGACGAGATTCCACAACGTTGTGAGCACGAGGTAGTAGACAGCGGCCACGCAGTAGAGTTCCAGCACCTCGAACTTCTCCTGCATCAGCACCTGGCTACGACGCATCAACTCATCCAGCGAGATAACGGAGGCGAGTGAGGTAGCCTTGAGCAGGCCGTTCAGCGAGTTGCCCAGCGGCGGGATGATAAGGCGCGCAACCTGAGGCATGAGGACGAGCCGCAGTGTCTTCCAGCGGGACAGGCCGAGGGCCTTGGCGGCCTCCGTCTGCCCCTTGGGGATACCGTTGAAGCCAGCCCGGATGGTCTCCGAGAGGTAGGCGGCCTCGTTCAGGCTGAGCGCGAGGAGGGCCGAGGCCAGCACACCCAGTTTGACGCCGATCTGCGGCAGGCCGGTGTAGATGAGGACGAGCTGCACCAGCAGCGGCGTGCCACGGAAGACCCACACATAAAAGCCCGCCACGCCCGAGAGCGCGGCGTTCTTTGACATACGCATCAGCGCGAGCATGGTGCCGAAGATCAGGCCGACGATCATCGTGACGATCGTCAGACCGATCGTCACCGCCACGCCTTCCAGTAGGTAGGCGTTGGTTAGGTAGGACAGGAAGGCCTTCACGTCGAACATCGGCCTGATCCTCCTGGCTGAAAGCGGGTGCTCAGTTCGGGCCGTTACCACGGATGGCGAAGCTGGTGCTCGCCAGGCGTGTCATGCCGAACTTGTCGAAGAGGCGGTCATAAGTGCCGTTGGCCTTCAGCTCGTTCAGGGCGGCGGCGAAGGCCTCAGCCAATGGCTTGTCGCGAAAGGCGAAGGTGATATCGGTGCCGAACAGGCTGCGAACATGAATTTTCGCGATGCCGCGGCTCACCATCTCGTTCGCCGTCTCGTCGATATTGATCGCGGCCTCGAGCTGGCCGGCACGCAGGGCGGCCACCGTCTCGCTGGCTGTCGAGAAAGTGCGAAAGTTCACGGGCTTGAGGCCCCGCGCCACCATTTCCGCATTCGCCTCGCGCGCCTTCCGCTCGTTATAGGTGCCGGTCTCCACGCCAACGGTGCGGCCTGAGAGATCGTCGAACTTCGCGAAGACCAACGTACTGTTCGGCAGGGTGTAGATGCTGATGGCCTGCTGCGCGTAAGGCACGAGATAGAACATGTTGGACCGCTCCTCGGTCCAGAACATGCCGGTGTTGATCGTGTCGAAGCGCCCAGCGCGCAGGCCCGGGATCATCGGCGGAAAGTCCATACGCATCAGCACGGGTTCCACGCACATCTTGGCCGCCGCGGCACGGGCGAGCTCGACGTTCAAGCCCTGCAGCTCGCCTTTGCTGTCCACGAATTGCTGCGGCGGCAGGGTGGGATTGATGGACATGGTCCATTTGCCGCCCTCGACGAAGCTACTGGCGGGCACGCGGGGCGTGCAGGTCTGGGCGGCTGCCGTCCCGCCGAGTAGGGCGGCGCTGGCGAGGCCGAGGAGGAGACGTCGCATGGTCATCTTACGGTTCCCGTTGCTGAGTGTGCCTGTTCGACCGGTGAGAGAGGTGGTCACCTTGATGCATCAGGACGTGTGGCAATAACCATGCCTCGACCCACATTCCGCTCAGGCAGCGGCGCTCCGGGCGAGGATGAGCGAGACGTGCTCAGCGTCGATCACCACCTCGCCACGCGCGTTCACCAGTTCCAGGAACTCGGTGACCACGCCACGGTCGTGATTGCGGGACGGACGCTTCGCGATGAAATGCATGCGCAGGTGTAGCTCGTCGCCGGCGAGGACCGGTGCGCGGAAGCGCACCTTGTCCCAGCCAAGGGAGGCGATGGAAGTGCTCTCGTAGAGCCGCAGCTCGGTCTTCAGCCCTTCCATGAGAGAAAGGCCGAACAGTCCGTGCGCGATCACGGTCGGAAAGCCGCGGCTCCGGCAGTACGCCTCGTCCGTGTGCAGCGGGTGATGGTCTCGCGTCAGCTCAGCGAAAGCGGCGATCTGCGCCGCGGTCACGATGTGCGTGCCGGTTCGCCACTCCTGGCCGAGGGTGATGTCCTCAAGGAAAAGGCTCGTGGGGGCGGGAACGGAGGCGGTCATGCGGCATGCCTCGGCCGCGCGGCCTTCATCAGGAACTCATCCCGCAGGGCCATGGGACCGGGGCGGAACAGGCGGGCATCCATGGGCTTCACGGCCGGAGCGATCAGCGGCCGGAATTCCATCTGATCCAGCACGTCCTCCTGCAGTCGGACCCCGGGGGCGATCTCAGTCAGGACCACCCCCTCCCTCTCCAGCTGAAAGACGGCGCGCTCGGTTACGAAGGTGACCTCCTGGCCCTTCTCCCGTGCCAGGTGGCCGCTGAAGCTGATCTGCTCCACGGCGGACACGAACTTCTTCATCTGGCCTTCCTGACCGATGGCGATGCCGCCATCGCCCAGGCCGATCTTCAGCCCACCGCCCGTCATCGTGCCGCTGAAGACAAGGCGGCGCGTGTTCTGGGTGATGTCGATGAACCCGCCCGATCCGGCAAAGCGGTTGCCGAACTTCGTGACGTTCACGTTGCCCTGTGGGTCCACCTCTGCGAAGGAGAGGAAGGCCGCGGAGAGGCCGCCGCCGTCATAGAAGTCGAATTGGTAGCCCTGGTCGATGATCGCCCGCGGATTTACCGCCGTGCCGAATTCCCGGGCATGGCCGGGCACGCCGCCGATCACGCCGGCTTCCACAGTCAGCGTGATCAGGTCCTCGATCCCCTCCTCCGCCGCCACGTTCGGGATCATGGCGGAGACGCCAACGCCGAGATTCACCACGTCGCCCGGGCGCAGTTCCAGCGCGGCGCGGCGGGCCATCACGCGCCGCTCGCTCATCGGGTCCGGCAGGATGGAAGAGGTGGGAACGCGCGTCTCGCCGCTTCGGCTGGGATCGTAGGCCGTGCCGAAGGTCTGCATCTGCTCCGGCTCGACCACGATGTAGTCGACGAGGAAGCCGGGGATCTTCACCATGTGCGGGTTGAGGCTGCCTCGCCGCGCCAGGCGTTTTACTTGGCAGATCACCGTGCCGCCGGTGTTGTGCACGGCCTGCGCGATGGAGAGGTCCTCCCGGGTCGTCGCCTCGTGCTCCATCGTAATGTAGCCGTCCTCGTCCGCCGTGGTGCCGCGGATGAGTGCGACGCGCGGGGCGCCGGGGACGCGGTAGAAGAGCCAGTCGCGGTCCAGCAGGCAGACATGTTCCACCAGCTGCTCGGTCGTGCGCGCGTTCATGCGCCCGCCGCTCTCGGGCGTACCCTGGCGCGGGTCCATGTAGGTCTCGATACCGACATGGGTGAGGATGCCGGGCTGGCCCGAGGCCATGGCACGGCATAGCCCGGTCATCACGCCCTGGGGAAAGTTGTAGGCCTCTATATGATTGCCGTCGATCAGGGCCATGAAGGGCACCTGGAGGCCGTAATGGCCGCCGATGACGCGGCGCACGAGGCCCTTATGCCCGAAGTGACACAGGCCGTGCTCGTGGATGGCGCCGATGCCCGTCACGTGGAACAACGTGAGGTCGTGCGGCCCCTGCCCGGCCAGGAAGCGGCGCTCCACCGCCTCGATCAGCGCCTCCGGCGTGCCGGTGCCGCCATTGCCGCCGACGATGACAAAGTCGCCGTCCTTTACCAGCGCGGCCGCCTCGTCGGCCGAGATATGGCGCGGGGCGTTCGCGCCCATCAGGCCGTCTCCTTCTCGACCTGGCGGGCGATGATCATGCGCTGGATCTGGTTCGTGCCCTCGTAGATCTGGGCCAGCCGCACGTCGCGGAACAGGCGCTCCACCCGGTACTCGCGGGAGTAGCCGTTGCCGCCATGGATCTGGAGCGCGTTGGAGACGTGCTTCACCGCCATGTCCGTCGTGAAGAGCTTGGCCTGCGCGGCTTCCTTCGCGATCGGCATGCCCGCGTCATACAGGCGGGCGGCGTGGTGGATCAGCATGCGGGCAGCCGCGATGTCCGTGGACATGTCAGCGATCATGAATTGGATCGCCTGGTGGTTGATGATGGCCGTGCCGAACTGCTTGCGCGTCCTGGCATAAGCCATCGCGTCCTCGAACGCGGCTTGGGCCATGCCGAGCGCCATGGAAGACATCATCAGCCGGCTGAAGTTGAAGTTGCCCATGGCCATCTTGAAGGCGCCGTTCTCCGGTCCGACCACGGCGTCGGCGGGCGCCCGCACGCCGTCCAGCGTGATCATGCAGTCCTCCAGCCCGTGCATCCCCAGCAGCTCCTCGTTCTTCCCGCGGAGGATGCCGGGAGCATGCCCATCCAGCAGGAAGCAGGAGATGGCCTTGTGCCCGCCCTGGTCGCCACTGCGGGCGAAGACCATCAGGGCATCGACGACGTTGCCAAAGGTGACCCAGGCCTTGGTGCCGTTCAGCACCCATCCCTCCGCGTCCCGCTTCGCCGTGGTGCGAAGGCCCGCGACGTCGGAGCCGTGGTCGGGCTCCGTCACGGCGGTGGCGGGGATGATGTCGCCGGCGAGAATGCCGGGGATCATCGCCTTGTGCCGCTCGTTGCCGTGATGGTCGAGGAAGAGCGCGGCCTCCACCGGGATGGCGAAGGCGTTGCCGACCGCGCCTGAGCAGCGGGCGATCTCCTCCATCACGATGCAGGCGCCGATCGCGCCCATGCCGGCGCCACCGGCCTCCTCGCGCAGAGCCACGCCGAAGAGGCCCAATTCCGCCATGCCCTTGTAGAGGGTGCGGTCGAAGCGGTCCTCGCGGTCAATGACGGCGGCGCGGGGCAGGACCTCGCGTTCGGCGAAGCGGCGGGCCGTCTCGCGAAGGGCGGCCTGGTCCTCGGTGAAGAAGCGGTGCATCGGATTCTCAGGCGGGTTCGGCGTCGGAGGAGAGGAGACCGGCATGGGCCACCTCGTCCCTGGCGCGGTCGAGGAAGTAGACGGCGAGAGCCTTGGCGGTGATGCCGTAGATCTCGGCCAGCGGTCCCGTGATGGCGGCGGCCCTGCGGCGCTCGGGGACGCCGCGGCGATAGGCGTGCACCTTGACGAGGACGCGCTGCTCCTCCGGCAGCGCGCCCATTGCGCCGGCATGGGCATAGGCGCCGGGCGCGATATCCAGGAAGTAGATCGTCACCGTCTCCGGACCGACGGAGAAGGCACCGCAGAGGCCGTCTGTAACGGCGGTGGCCACCTTCTGGCGGCGCTCGGCCGGAAGCGGTGGGGCGAGAATCTCAACATAGGGCATCAGTGGGCCACCGGACGGCAGGATTGGCGTTGGATCAGCCGCGCCCCGATGCGGTACTCGCGGGCGGTCGCGACGTGCGGGGCGGCATTGGGCCGAAGGCGTTGCAGCAGGCGGTCGGCGGCCAGCTCGGCCATGGCGTTCGCGCCGCTGTCCACCACGCTGATGGCGGGGCGCTGCCAGGCGAAGCCCGGCACGTCCTCGTAGCAAAGGAGGGAGATGTCGTCGGGCACGGCGATGTCGCGCTCCGCCAAGCCACGCAGGACGCCGAGGGAGGACTCGTGGTTGGCGACGAAGAGGGCGGTGGGCCGGTTATCCCGGTCCAGCAGTTGGCGGCAGCCGGACAGCCCCGTTTCCGGCTCATAGCGCCCGGCATGGACGAGGGAAGGGTCGAAGGCGATCCCCGCCTCCTCCAGCGCGCGGCGATAGCCGGAAAGGCGCTCGCGGCCCGAGGTCGTCTCCTGCCGGCCGACGACCAGCCCGATGCGGCGGTGACCGAGGTCGAGCAGATGGCGCGTGCCGGCATAGGCGCCCTCCGGGTCAGCGGCCAGCACGGTTTCCAGCTCCACCGATTCATCGCGGCGCACCACGCATGTCACAGGCGTGCCGCTCGCCTCCAGCGCGGCAAGGAGCGCGCCGTTGCGGCCGGTGGGGCAGATGATCAGGCCATCGACGCGCTGGTCGGCCAGTGTCTCGATCGTCGCGGCCTCCTGCTCGGGATCATCGGCGGTGATGCAGAGCAGCGCCTGGTATCCCTCTGCCCGCAGGCGGCGCTGCACCACCTCCGCCAGCACGCGGAAGGAGGCGTTGGTGAGGTTGTGCACCACCAGCCCGACAAGGCGCGTGGAGCGCGTCTTGAGCCCGCGGGCGAGAGTATTGGGGCGGTAGCCCAGCTCGGCCGCGATGCGCTGCAGCCGGTTTTCGGTCGCGCGGCTGGTCAGCCCGCCGCCGGCCAGGGCGCGCGAGGCCGTGCTGACCGACACCTTGGCGGCCCGTGCGACGTCCCGAAGCGTCACCGTCGTTTGCATGCATGAACCATGCTCCGCAAACGTTTGCGGCTGCAAGGCTATTTTTTCGGCAAACAACTGAAAACTACCTTTGACGATGGGCCACATGATCCGTTTTAGTGCACCAGCAAACGTTTGCAGCAGTTTCGAAGGGACTACCCCGTGGACCTGACCGGCATCGGCGGCATCTGGCCTGCCTCCCTCACCCCCTTCGACCGGGACGGCGCCATCGACGAGGCGGCGCTGCGCGCCCATCTGCGGCATCTCGCCGCCACGCGGGGCGTGCGCGCCTTGGTCGTGAACGGCCATGCCGGGGAGACGAGTTCGCTGGACCGCACGGAGCGCAAGGGGGTGGTGCAGGTCGCGCGCGAGGTGGCGGGGGATGCGACGGGCGTGGTGGCCGGCATCGTGGCGGAGGACCCGCGCGCCGCCTGTGACTTGGCGCGCGACGCGAAGGAAGCCGGGGCGGACGCGATCCTGCTCTTCCCACCCCTGCTCTTCGCCGGCGGCGCGGAGGCGCGTCCGGAGATGATGCTGCGCTTGTTCCACGCCGTCGCCGAGGCGGCAGCGCTACCCATCGTGTTGTTCCAGCTCTCCCGCCCCTCCGGCCTCGGCTACACGCCGGAGTTGCTGGCGCGGCTGCTGCGCGAGGTGCCATCCATCATCGCCGTGAAGGAGGGCAGCGATCTCGTCGCCTCCTACGAGGACAATCTGGAGGTGCTGAAGGCCTGCGGCCGCAAGGTCAGCATGCTGACGAGCAACAACTCCTGGCTTCTCGCCTCCCTGTCCCTGGGCGGGGACGGCATCCTCTCCGGCATAGGCAGCGTGGCCTCCGACATCCTGACCGAAATGCACGAGGCGGTGGCGCGCGGCGACCTCGCGGCGGCCCGGCGCGCGAATGATCGCCTGCGCCCGCTCGTGCGCGTGTTCTATCGCCGCCCGGCGCTGGACATGCACAACCGCATGAAGACCGCCCTGAACCTGATGGGGCTGATGCCCAACCCGGCGCCGCGCGCGCCGCTGCTGCCGATTGAGGCCGGGGAGCGGGAGGAAATCCGCCGCGCCCTGGTCGCCGCCGGCCTGCTTCCCGCCAACGAGATGGCGGCCTGAGGACGATGACGATGAAGACCTTCCGCGGCACCTACACGGTGATGATCACGCCTTTCGACGAGACGGGCGAGCTGGACCTGCCGGCGCTGCGCCGCTTCGTGGACTGGCAGATCGAGCAGGGCATCCACGGCCTGATCCCGCTGGGTTCCACCGGCGAGTTCCTGTCACTCTCCGACGATGAGCACGTGGCGTTGGCGGAGACGGTGATCCGCCAAGCGGCCGGCCGCGTGCCGGTCCTCATCGGCACGGGCGCGGAGGACACGCGCGAGTCCGTGCGCCTCAGCCGCCGCGCGGAAGCTCTGGGCGCGGATGGCGTGATGATCATCCCACCCTTCTATTCCACGCCGACGGATGACGAGCTGGTCCACCACTACAAGACGATCGGCGATGCCATCGGCATCCCGATCATGGTCTACAACAACCCGGCCACGGCGAATGTGGACCTGAAGCCGCAGCTCGTCGCGCGGATCGCCGAGATCCCGAACTGCCTGTACATCAAGGAGTCCACGCTGGAGGTGACGCGGGTGCGCGACATCGTCCGGCTCTGCGGCGACAAGATGACGGTGTTCGGCGGCATCCTCGGCTTCGAATCCTTCGTCGAGGGCGCGCAGGGCTGGGTGGCCGTAGCGTCCAACATCGCGCCCGCCCCCCTCGCCCGCCTCTTCGAGCTGGTGGCCGACAAGGAGGAAATCCGCGAGGCGCGCGACCTCTACCTGCGCTACCTGCCGCTGATCGAGTTCGTTGGCGGCCAGTACTACGTGGCCGGCAGCAAGGCGCTGCTGCGGCACATGGGGTCCCCCGTCGGCAACCCGCGCCCGCCACGCCTGCCGCTGCCCGCCGAGCGGGATGCCATGGCGCGGGACATCGTGCGCGCGCTGGACTTGGCCTTCCGCCAAGCCGCCTGACGAGAAGCGGCCGGGCGGTCGCCCGCCCGGCCGGTCAGCCTCAACCCGGGCCGGGGCCACGGATGGCGAAGGGCTGGTCCGCCGGCTGCGGCGTCAGGCCGTAGCGGTCGAACAGGGCGCCGTAGGTGCCATCCTTTCGCATGGCTTCAAGCGCGACGGCCACGGCTTCCGCTACCGGGCGCTGGCGGAAGGCCATGGCGCTGGGGGCGCCGCCCAGCCGGAACAGCACGGTGCGGATCATGTTCCGCTTCGTCATGTCCACGGCCATGTAGTCCAGCAGCGCGGCCGCATCGCCCTGGCCGGCGCGCAGCGCCGTCATCGCCTCCGTCGCGGTGGCGAAGCCACGGATGGTGATAGGCGCCTTGCCGCGACGCAACAGGTCATCGCTGACCGAGCGGAGCCAGCGCTCCTGATAGGTGTTCACCTCGATCACCACGGCCTTGCCGGAGAGATCGTCCGGGGTGCTGACCTGCAGGCTGCTGTTGGGCGGCAAGCCGACGCTGATCGCCTGCTGCGCGTAGGGCACCATGAAGGCGACCTTGGAACGCTCCTCGGTCCAGAACATCGCGGTGTGGATACCGTCGAAGCGGCCGGCCTGCAGGGCCGGGATCATCGGCGGGAAGTCCATGCGGACGAACTGCAGCTCCAGGCAGAGGCGCTTGGCAATCTCCTTCCCCAGTTCGATGTTGATGCCCTGCAGCTCGCCGCGGCTGTCCACGAACTGCTGCGGCGGCAGGGTGGGGTTGATGGCCAGCTGCAGCTTGCCCGGCGTGACGAGCTGGCCCGGCTGAACCGGCGCCACCGGGGTGCAGGACTGGGCTCGCGCCTCGCCGGCGGCGAAGGGCAGCAAGGGGGCTGCGAGGAGGGCGAGCGCGAGCTTCAGTCGCGTGCGGTATCGCATCGTCGGGTCTCCGGTTCGTCGCGCCGTGACAGGGGATGCGTCACGCCGCTTTGGGCCGATGCAAGTCTGGGCCCATGCGGGCGCGCTCCGAAGGCGACGCGTTATCAGAACACGGGGTGCGACTAAGCGCCGGACGAATAGGGGGTCGAGCAGCACGCCCCCAACCTGGCCCGACCTGCCCTAAGCCGGCACTTCCGGGAATGCCTCCCGCACCACCTCCCCCGCATGGCGCAGAAAGGACTGAACGAGGCGCGACGGCGGCTTGTCCCTCGCCAGGACCGCGTGGACAGTGATGGGGATGGAAGGCCGGAAAGGGCGGATGGCGATGCGCTCCGCGGCGCCGGCGGCGGCGGTCAGCGGGTCCACCACCGTGGCGCCGATGCCCTGCTCGACCAGACCGACGCCGGTGTTCATGAAGCGCACCTCGATGGAGGGCGCGAAGGGCTGCTTGGCGCGGCGGAAGGCGTCCGCGACGAGGTTGTGGACGCGGCTGCCGGCGGGAGCGGCGATGAGGGCGGTGTCCTGCAGGTCCTGGGGCGTGATGGAGGGCAGCGCCGCCAGCGGGCTATCCCTGGGAAAGACGCAGGCCATGTCGAACTGGCGGAGCGGGCGGGTCTCGATGCCCGGGCGCGGGTCGGGCTCCATCACCAGGCCGAGATGGGTGATGCCCGCCTCCAGCGCGTCCAGCATCTCGATCATGGGCCGCGTCTCGATGGAGAGGGCCACCTGCGGGTGGTGCGGGAGGAAGCGCCGCACGATGGCTGGAACGAGGGATCCCGACAGCTCGGCCGTGGTGGTGAGGCGGACGCGGCCGATGCGGCTGGTGCGGAGATCCGCCGCCTTCTGCCGGATGCCCTGGAACATGAGGAAAAGGGGCTCGGAATCGAGGAAGAGGCTGGTGGCCTCCTCGGTCGGGATCAGGCGGTTGTTCACGCGGTGGAACAGGCGGAAACCCAGGTGGGATTCCATGTTTTTGATCGCGTTGGAGACGGAGGGCTGCGACATGCCGATCTCTCGCGCCGCGCCCACGGTCGTGCGAAGCCGCATGACGGCGCGCAGGATCTCGAGCTGGCGGAGATTCAGCATGCCGCATCCCCCGGGGTGTTCCGGGGGATGTTAGCAGAAAACGGGCCGGATCAGCTGCCGAGTGGGGCGAGCACTTGGCGTTGGAAGTTCCGGATGTGTGGGGTGAGGTGCATGAAACCTTTCACCGCGTGGAACTCCGGCGTGTCGTAGACCCAGGGGCCGGCGATCTCATACACCGCAGCGTAGCGCGGACCGCCGTCATCCACGGTGTAGCGGCGGGCGGAGAGCCAGCCAGGGCAGGCCAGCAAGTCCGGGATGTGGTTCTCCACGTACCAGCGGTTGAACTCCTCCTCGATCCCGGGATCCACGTCCACCCGGACGATGTGCAGCCAGGGCGCCTCGCTCACCGTGTCACCCCCGCATGGGCCAGGGCGGCGCGCAGCGCGTCCATCTCCGTCGCTTCCAGCGCAGGCAGGGGCGCGCGGCAGACCGGCACGGGCAGGCGGCCGAGGATGTGGAGGCAGGCTTTCAGGCGCGGCGTGGCCAGGCCCGGCGGAGCGGTGCCGTAGATGGCCTTGGCAAGCGGCGCCAGGCGCTCGTGCAGGGCGCGGGCGGCGGGCAGGTCCTCTGCTCTCACCGCCCTGTCCAGCGCCACGACCAGTTCCGGCACGACGGCGGCGAGGCTGACGAGGCTGCCGGCGGAGCCCGCCAGGAAGCAGGCGAAGAGGTGCTCGTCGCCCGAGGCCATGACGGCGACCTCGGGCCGGATCGCCGCCACCAGGCGGCGGGTCTCGTCGTAGGCGGCGGAGTCCCAGCTGCCCTCCTTGATGCCCACCAGCTTCGGCAGGCCCAGCAGCTCCTTCAGCAGCGTGGGCGGGAAGTGCAGCCCGCCGGAGCGGACATGGCCCTGGAAGAGGAAGAGGGGCAGGTCGGTGGCGTCATGGATGGCCTGGTGGTGGCGCAGCACCACGCGGGGATCGACGCCCAGGCCCCAGGAATAGGGGGCGAAGACCATCACGGCGTCGGCGCCCTCGGCCGCCGCCTCCTGCGCCTGGGCGGTAGCGATGGCGCTGGATTCCGCCATCACGCCGGCCACGATCGGCGCCTTGCCGGACGCCTCGCGGCAGAGGCGCACCACGCGGCGCAGCTCGTCGCGCGTCAGGAAGGCGTTCTCGCCGGCATGGCCGTTGATGAGCAGGCCGTGCATGCCGTCGCAGGCCATCACGGCGCGGACATGCGCCTTCAGCCCGGCTTCGTCGATCGCCCCGTCGGCCTGCATGGGCAGTATGATAGAGGCGTAGATGCCATGAAAAGGTTCGGCGTTCATGCGGCCATCGGTGCGGGCTTGGGGCGGGGATATTTCAGCGTGGCGCGGGCCTTCAGCACCTCCAGCCCCTCCTCGTTGCTGCAGCTGCCCTCCCACACGATGGTGCGGGTGTCCGGATGGCTCTCGGCGATCCAGACCTCCACCGTCAGGGTGTCGCCATAAAAGACGGGGCCGGTGAACCAGAAGCGGTCCTCGATGGAGACGCCGATGGTGCCGGCCAACTCCGCTGTCAGCACGCTGGTGCAGAGGCCCGCCACCATGATGCCGGGCGCCAGGCGCCTGCCGAAGCGGGTGCCGGCCGCGTAGCCGTCATCCACGTGCACCGGGCCGAAATCGCCGGTGGCCGCGATGTAGAGGGCGCCGTCCGCCTCGGTGACGGTCTTCGTCATCACCGCGCGATCGCCGACCTTCAGGCTGTCGAAGGGCTTCAGGTCGTACATGGCGTCAGGCCGCCGCGCGGAAGGGCAGAAGCTCGGCCTCGCCATCCATCACCGCGCCGAAGCCGTCCAGCGTGCCGGTGAGGCGCAGCGTCAGGGCGCCCTTCTCAGCGGCCGTCACCTCGGCGACCGCCTCCACGCTGCTCCCCACGGGCACGGGAGCCAGGAAGCGCAGGTCCATGCGGCCGATGCGGCGGGACGGGCCGCCGATGCGGGAGAGGCAGGTGGTGGCGAGGCCTCCGAGCACCAGTTCGAAGGCGATCATCCCCGGCGCACCCTCCGCCTTGGCGCGGTTGGCGTCCACGTAGAGGGCGCCGAGATTGCCGGAAATACCGGTGAAGAGCGCCTGCTCCGCCGTGGTGAGGGTCTTGCGGAAGGCGACCCGCGTGCCGATCGCGACCTCGTTCACAGGGACAGCCCGTTCTTCATCACGCCGCGGGCGACGAGCATGCGATGGATCTCCGATGTTCCGTCATAGATGCGGGTGACGCGGGCGTCGCGCGCGATGCGCTCCAGCGGCAGCTCCTTGCTGTAGCCGGCGCCGCCGAAGAGCTGGATGCCGCGATCCGCCACGCGCCCCAGCATCTCGGATGCATAGAACTTCACCATGGAGACCTTGTCGCGGGGGTCACGCCCCTGGTCGATCTCCCAGGCTGTGTTCAGCACCATCATGCGGGCGGCGAAGATCTCGGCCGCGCTGTCCGCGATCATGGCCTGCACCATCTGGAAATCGCCGATCGCCTGCCCGAACTGGCGACGCTCCGTCGCGTGGGTCCGCATCATCTCCAGCACCCGCTGCGCCATGCCGACGCAGCGGGCGCCGATATGGCCGAGGCGGATGCCGGAGACGCTGCTCATGATGAGCCTGAAGCCGCCGCCAAGTTCTCCGAGGATCGCGTCCCTGGGGATGCGGCACTCGTTGAAGGCGAGTTCCGCGTGGCCATAGCCGCGGTGGCCCATCATCGGCTGCTTGCGGGCCACGGTGAAGCCGGGCGCGTACTTGTCCACCAGGAACAGGGTAATACCCCCGCGGGCGCGCTTCTCCCGGTCCGTCACGGCCATGACGATGGTGTAGTCGGCGATGTCGCCGTCGCTGATGTAGTGCTTCGTGCCGTCGATCACCCACTCCTCGCCGTCCAGCCGGGCGGTGGTGCTGATCGAGGCGGCGTCCGATCCCGCGCCGGGCTCGGTGATGGCCATGGCGACAATCTTCTGGCCGGCCACGGTGGGCAGAAGGTACTTGTCGCGCTGATCGCCCTTGCAGGCCAGCAGCATGGGATAGACCTGGCCGAAGACGCGGCGGATCAGGGCGTCGCTGGTCTTGCCCAGCTCCTCCTCGACCAGGCACATCTCCAGCACGGAGAGCCCGCCGCCGCCCACATCCTCCGGCATGTTCATGGCGAACAGGCCGAGTTCCCGCGCCTTGGCCTTGAGGGCACGCAGCTTCTCGGCCGGGACCTCGCCCAGCGCCTCCACCTCCGCCTCCAGCGGCTGCACTTCCTGTGCAACGAAGCGGCGCACGGTCTCGGTGAGGAGGCGCGTATCCTCGGGGATGGCGAAATCGATCATGCGGAGGCTTCCGGCCAGTTCACAGCGCCACCGCGCTTCATCGTCTCCATTTCATCGGGCGTGAAGCCGAGCTCCGCGAGGATATCACGGCTCTGCGCGCCGAGGGGCTGGGGGACAAGGCGCACGCGCGGCACCTCACCGTCATAGCGGGCGGGGTGGGAGACAAGGGTGACAGGATGGCCGGTCGCGCCATCCGTGGTGATGAAGGCGCCGAGGTGTTGGAGCTGCGGGTCGGCCTGCAGGTCCCCGTAGTCCTGCATCGGCGCGTGCCAGATCTTTTGCCTCTCCAGCCCCGGCAGCCACTCGGCCGTCGGGCGCTGCTTCAGGCGCTCGGTGACGAGGCGCGCGATGTCTTCGCGCCGGGCGAAGGCGTCGCTCTCGCCCATCGCCGCCAGCTCCGGCACCTCCAGCGCCTGCCCGATGCTTCCGGGCGGGGACATGGAGAGCGCGAGGTGCCCGTCCGCCGTGGCGTAGATGCCGTAAGGCCCACCGCTGAACCAGGACGCGATGCCACCCGGCCCGCGCGGGGAGGCGGCCCGGGCGCCGTTCATCCAGGCCGTCAGCGCCTCCGTCTGCAGGTCCAGCGCGGCCTGGAAGAGATTCACCTCCACCAGACGCCCCTTGCCCGTGCGTTCCCGCGCGAAGAGGGCTGCCAGGATGGCCATGGCGTAGATCATCGCCGCGTGCTGATCGACCACCACCGCGCCCACCGGCGTGGGCGGGCCATCGGCGCGGCCGGTGCGCGCCGCGAGGCCGGAAAGCGCCTGGAGCAGCAGGTCCTGCCCGGGACGGTCCGTGTAGGGCCCGGAGGAGCCGTAGCCATAGGCCGCCGCGTAGATCAGGCGCGGGTTCGTCTCGCGCAGGGTCTCGTAGTCGAGGCCGAGCTTCCCCATCGTGCCCGGGCGGAAGTTCTCCATCACCACGTCGGCCTCGCGCAGCAGCCGCGCGACGACCTCGCGCCCGGCGGTGCTCTTCAAGTCCACGGAGAGGCTACGCTTGTTGCGACCGGTAGAGAGGAAATTGACGCTCTGCCCGCCCACGAAATGGTTCGCCACCGCCCAGTTGCGGTGGAACGCTCCCTCGGGCGGCTCTAGCGCGATCACGTCGGCGCCCAGATCCGCCAGGATCTGCGCACCCAGCGGCCCCGCCAGGAAGTGGTTGAAGCTGACGACCTTGATGCCGGCGAGAAGATCCATCCGACGCCCAAACCCCTGAGAAGACCCGACTGGCGAGACAGGGCGCAGGATGGCCGGGAGAGGCACGGTGCCCAAGGGGCGGGTCAATTCGAAAACGGGGCCGGGCTATAGGGCGGGCCAATGCTCCCAGCGCGCCCCCCGGGAGCGCCGGGCTCAGGCCACCAGGGCCTTCAATCGCTCGGCCAAGGCCGTGCCGCCGTCCACCAGCAGGTTGATGTCGTTCGTCGCGACGACCAGGCTGGCGCCGAGGCCGAAGCCCAGCGTGCCCAGAAGCGGCTCCGGCACGCCGATCACCGCGAAGCGCAGCCCATGCGCCCGCGCCGCGGCTGCCACGCGGGCGAAGGCGGCCTGCACCTCCGGGTGGTCCAGCCTCCCGGGCAGGCCGAGATCGGCGGCCAAGTCGTTGGCGCCCACCATCAGCGCGTCCAGCCCGGGCGTGGCGGCGATTGCCTCCGCCGCCTCCAGCCCCGCACAGCTCTCGATCATCGGGATAATCACGGTGGCGGCCTCAGCCTCCGCCATGAAGCGTGGCGCGGGGGGCATGCGGTAGCCGAACTGCGGCAGCGGCGCAGGCAGGGAACGGCGGCCGACGGGTGCGAAGCGGCAGAGATCCACGATGCGTGCCGCCTCCTCAGGCGTGTCCACATGCGGCACCACCACGCCCTCCGCGCCCACATCCAGCGCGCGGGCCAGGTCCGGGTGGTGCGGGCCGCCCACGCGGATCAGGGCAGGAAAGCCGGCGGTGCGCGCGGCAACAGCCAGGTTGCCCGCCTCCCCGATGGTGATGGGCGTGTGCTCCAGATCTATCAGCAGCAGGTCGAAGCCGGCGCTGCGCGCAACCAGCACCACCTCGGGGGTACGCAGCACACAGGCGGCCAGCGCGAACAGCCTCTCGCCCCTGGCCAGGCGGGCGCGGAACAACTCGGTCATCGTGATTCTCCGGATGGACGGGCGCGATGGCACGCACGCCGCGGGCCATTGGGTAAGAGCAGGACGATCGAGGTGCCGCCAGCGTGGTGCGGACCGATAGTCGGACCATGGGGGAGAACCGAATGTCCGACAGCGATACCGCTCTCTGATTGACCTCCACACTCGCACACGCCGTTCGCGAGAGGCGCATCTGCTGGCGCGGACTCCTCCACCCGTTCGCGCGCATGGGGCGACCCGCTTCTTGCCCGGACGCCGCGATCATGCGCGACCTGGACCGGGCACGCGAGCAGGTGCGGCGCCTCGACAAGCCTGCGGCGCTTATGGGCTCGCTGTGGCGGTCTGCCCATCATGGCAAAGAAAACGCAGCGCGTCGCTGGGCTGCCGACGCGCTGGGGCTCGCCGTCGCTGCATGACAGCATCGCCGCGCGGGATGTTGCAGCGTTGGTATGGCTGCACGAGGCAGACGCCGTGGCGATTGGCCAGACAAAGCCGCCCGCCGAATTCACAGACTGGCAAGCCGACAGTGCGCTGCATGGCCGCACGGTGAAGCCCTGGGATGCAGATCGCAGTTGCGGCGACTCTTCCGGCGGTTCGGCTGTCGCTGCGAGGTTGACGGAGTTGGAGGTGGGCCGCGGCATGTCCAGCTCCATCTCCCATTCGCCGATGCATGTGGCGTCTTCGGGCATGAACCGGGCTGGGGCGTCTGCTCGCTGCTAACCTTTGGCGCCCCGCCCTACCGCACGGCATGCGTGGAACCTTCAGCCACCGCGTGACCGTGGACCGGGCAGACATAGACTACGCCAGGCTGCGCTTCTGGCCCGGCCTGGTGAAGGTGCCGCTCCTGCCCGCCAACACTTTGCCGCGGGGTAACATGAGGACGGGCTGTCCACCGGCAGCTAGATCGTTGGGCCCTTTCTGGGCAAAGCTTTCACAGCTATCTCGAGGTGCCCCTCATGGGCGGCAGAGCCCGGCCGTCACACTGCCACGCGGTGAGCAACAGAGTGCTTGACCTCTGAACCCACCACAGGAGAACAATACTCCTGCAGGTTTCGCTCAACCGCGTTGCGGCCGCGGCAATCCCAGGTTCTCACGCAGCGTCGTTCCCGCATACTCCTGCCGAAACAGCCCGCGCTTCTGCAATAGCGGCACGACAAGATCGACAAAATCGTCGAAGCCCTCGTGGAACCAAGGTGGCATCACATTAAATCCGTCCGCCGCGCCGTTCGTGAACCACTGCTCCAGGGTGTCGGCCACCCGCTCCGCCGAGCCGCAGAGCACCCAGTGCCCCCGCGCCGCGGCCGTCAGATTGTAGATGTCGCGCAGCGTCATCCCTTCCCGCTTCGCCTTGTTCAGCATGACGCTGGCGAAGCTGTGATAGGTGTCGGGCAGCGGGATATCCGGGATCGGCCCGTCCAGGTCGTAGCCGCTCATATCGACACCGAAGCGGTCGCTCAGTAGCTGGCGTGCGTTGTCGCCGTCCACGAAGCCCTGCAGCACCGCAAGCTTCTCATAGGCTTCCCTGTCCGTGCGCCCGACCACTGGCATCACACCAGGCAGAACCGTGACATCCTCCGGCCGACGCCCCAGCGCCGGGAGGCGCGCCTTGAGAGAGGAGTACTGGGCGCGGGCTTCGTCGAAATCCTGCACCACGGAGAAGACAACATCGGCGGTCGCCGCCGCCAGGGCATGCCCCGGCTCGGACCCGCCGGCCTGCAGTACCACCGGCTGGCCCTGTGGCGAACGGCCGATGTTGACCGGCCCTTTTACCTTGAAATGGGGCCCTTCATGGTCCAGCGCGCGGACCCTGGCCGGGTCGATGTACAGGCCGGTCGCGCGGTCCGCCACCACGGCATCATCCGCCCAGCAGTCCCACAGCCCCTTCACCACCTGCAGGAACTCCCGCGCGATGGCATAGCGCTCGGCATGGTTGGGGTGCAGCTTGCCGAAATTCGGCGCCGCCGCGGGGCTGGCGCCGGTCACCGCGTTCCAGGCCGCGCGCCCGCCGCTGATATGATCCAGCGAGGCAAAGGCCCGCGCGACCGTGAAAGGATCGCTGTAGGTGGTGGCCACCGTCGCGCCCAGGCCGATATGGGTCGTGCTCGCGGCCAGCGCCGAGAGCATGGTCAGCGGCTCTAGCCGCAGCGTGTAGGAGGGATGGGCTGCCGGGTCGGCATAGAGATTGTCGCCCATGAAGATCATGTCGAAGCGACCGCGCTCGGCCGTTTCCGCGATCCTTCGCAGCGCCGCCATGTCCTGGAAGCTGTCCACCGCCCCGGGGTAGCGCCAGCCCGCCACATGGCTGCCCGTTCCCAGCAGGAACAGGCCCAGGTGCATTTGTCGTGTCATCGCCAGAAGATCACCCTGCGCTCTATCCAGCCGATCAGCCCGAAGAATGCGAGGCTGATGGCCGAAGCCACGAAGATGGCAGACCAGACCTGCACGAAGTCGATCTGAACCACGGCTTGGTAAATGATCCAGCCCAGGCCGCTGTTCGCGCCCAGCATCTCCGTCACGATCGCGACGATCAGGCTTCGCACGGTCGCCACCCGCATCCCCGCCGCGATGAGCGGCAGGGCGGCGGGAAGCCGCAATCGCCAGAGAACCGCCGCCTGCCCTGCCCCGAAGCTTCGCAGCAGGTCCACCGAGCGGCGGTCCACCCGGTCGAAGCCGGCGAGCGCGCTGAGGAAGACGGTGAAGCCCACCGCCAGCGTCACCATGACGATCTTGGATGAGACGCCGATGCCGAACCACAGCAGCACCAGCGGCGAATAGGCGGCGACCGGCACGGAGTTCACGGCCATTACCACGGGCAGGAGCGCCGTGCGGGACCAGGGAAGCACGGTGATGAGCACCGCCAGTCCTATTCCGATGGTGGTGCCGAGGCCGTAGCCGACGACCGCTTCCAACAGGGTAGTCGCGCCGCCGGAGATCAGGCTGGCGCGCTGGATCCAGATGCTGCCCAGGATCTCACTCACGGCCGGCAAGGTATAGGAGGGCAGCGCGAAGCCCCGGGCCATGCCTTCCCACAGCAGGATGAGCAGAACGCCGCCGAGCACGCCGCGCATGGCTGCGCGGCTCACTGCTCGGCTCCCCAAAAGACGAGCCAGCGCTCGGCCAGGCTCACCAAGGCGTAGAAGCCCGTGCCCAGCAGCGCGGCGCAGAGAATGGCGGCCCACATCACCGTCACCTGTTCGGTGTACATGGCCTGCAGCAGGATCACGCCGAGGCCCGTGGTGTCGCCGAACCACTCGCCGACGATGGCGCCCACCAGGCTGAGGGAGGAGCCCAGGCGCAGCGCGACGAAGATTTGCGGCAGGGCGGTGGGCAGGAGCAGGCGGAAAAGGATCTGCCGGCCGTTGGCGCCGAAGCTGCGCAACAGCGCGACCTGCCGGGGATCCACCGATTGCAGGCCGAGCAGCGTGTTCACCGTGACCGGGAAGAAGGTGAGATAGAAGGCGATCACCGCCTTCGCGAGCAGCGTGTTTCCGAACCACAGCACGACCAGCGCGCCGAAGGCGATGACGGGAATGGTCTGGGACACGACGAAGATGGGGAAGAGCATATCCCGCAGCACCGGCGCGCGGAGGAACAGGACGCCGTTCAGCACCCCCACCAGCACGCCGGCCGCGAAGCCGAGCAGCGTCTCCAACAGGGTCCGCAGGAAGCCGGCGGCATAGGCCTCGGGCGTGGCGGCGATGGTGGAGAGAATGGCGCTCAGCCGAGGCAGGTATTCCGGGCGGATGCCGAAGGCCAGCACCGCCCCTTCCCAGACCGCGGCCGCGATCGCCAGACCGAGCACCAGCCGCCCGAGGCCGAGCAGGACGGGTGCCGTGTGGCGCCACACGCCCGTGGCGCGCATGGCCGGCGCGGAGAGGCTGGCGCTCAAGCCATCCGGTCCGCGGCGGGAATGGCGGCCAGGAAGCTCCCGTCATAGGTCTTGGCCAGGTCGATCGGCTGCTTGATGACCTCGTGCTCGCGCAGGAAGTCGTGGGCGGAGCGGATGGCAGCCTCGTCGATCCAGAACAGACCCTGCTGGGCGGCCGCGCCGGCCGTCATCAGCTTGCCGGCCTCGACGAGCATGAACTCCTGGTGGTCGCGGTTGAGGGAGGGGGCGGCGGCCATCACGGCATCCACGCCCGCCTTCTGGTCGCGCAGTGCATCCCGCCAACCCTTGATGGAGGCGCGAAGGAAGCCGCGCACCATCTCCGGCTTCTGCCGCGCCGTGGTCTCGTTCACGATCAGCGTGTCGCGCGGAAAGGTGATGCCCTGCTCCTCGGCCACGAAGGTGCGCAGCTTATCGCGGCCCATGCGCGTCATCAGCGTGTAGAACTCGTTGTACTTGGTGGCCGTCACCACATCGATCTGCCCTTCCACGAAGGGCGTTACCGAGACCTGCTGCGGTTGCATGGTGAAGTCGCCCGGCTTCAGCCCGGCCTTGGCCAGCATGCCCAGCAGCACGTAGTTCGCGCCGGTGTACCACGTGGTGATGGTCTTGCCCCTGAAGTCCTGGAGCGTCCTGATCGGGCCGTCGGCGCGGGTGACGAAGAAGAAGGGCGTTTGCTGGTGTGACACGCCGATGCAGACCACCGGCAGGTTCTTCTCCCGTGCCGCGAAGACGCTGTCGGTGCCGCCGGAAAGGCCGAAGGTGTCCGCCCCCGTGGCGACCAGGTTCTCGGTCAGCAGGTTCGGCCCGCCGGGGTTGATGGTCAGGTCGATCCCCTCGGCCTCGTAGTAGCCGCGTGCCTTGGCAAGGTAGAAGCCGGCGAACTGGGTCTGCGCCAGCCACTTCAGGCGCAGCGTCGCCTTCTGCGTGCCCTGGGCGCGGGCGATGGCAGGAAGGATAGCGGGCGCCACGGCGGCGGCGGCGAGAAGGGTGCGCCTCTGCATGGGAACGGTCTCCTTGGCTTGGTTCAGTTGCGGAAGGAAGGATCGGTGCGGTCCAGCTGGCGCAGCAGCGCCGGCCATTCCCGCTCGCCGGGCACCAGGATGTCGCCCTGCCTCTCCCAGAACTGGCGCGCCGCCCTCTCGCACACCTCATGCGGCGGGATTACCAGCCTGGCGCCCGAGGTCGCCGCGGCCTGCATGTCCAGCTGGATCCGCGCGGCGCGCTCGAAGTAGTAGAGCAGCATGAAAGCCTCGCCCGGTGTGCGACCGGTGGTGAGGATGCCGTGGTTGCGCATCAGCATCACCTTGTTGCCGCCGAGGTCGCGTACCAGCCGCTCCTGCTCGTCCAGGTCGATCGCCACGCCCTCGTAGTCGTGGAAGGACTGGCGGCGGTAGAAGCGCATGGCGAACTGGCTGAGCGGCAGCAGTCCCTCCTCCTGACCGGAGACGGCGAGGCTGGCATCCGAATGCGTGTGCAGCACGCAGGCCGCATCGTGGCTGGACTTGTGGATGGCCGCATGGATGACGAAGGCCGCGACGTTCACCTCATGCGGGGAGCTGTCGATCTTGCGGCCCTGCGTGTCGATCTTCACAAGATCGGAGCCGGTGATTTCCTCGAAGAGCATGCCATAGGGGTTGATGAGGAACTGGCCGTCCTGCCCCGGCACGCGCAGCGAGATATGGTTGTAGATCATGTCGTCCAGGCCCAGCCGCGCAACCAGGCGGTAGCAGGCGGCGAGCGAGGTGCGGGCCTCGCGCTCGGCGGCATCCATGGTCACGCCGCCTTCCCCGCGGCTTGGCCCGAGGACATGAAGGACTTCATGCTCTCCTCCTCGATGGCTGCCAAGATCTCGCGCTTGATCGCGATGAACTCGGGCGAGGTCACCAGCTCCGCGGAGCGCGGCCGGGGCAAATTCACCGGCAGGGCCAGCTTCACGGCGCCGGGGCGCGCGGTCATCACCAGCACCCGGTCACCGAGGAAGATGGCCTCGTCCACGTCATGGGTGATGAAGAGCACGGTGCGCCTGTGACGCTCCCACACATCCAGCAGCCATCGCTGCATCATGCTTCGCGTCAGGGCATCGAGCGCACCGAAGGGCTCGTCAAGCAGCATCAGCTCGCGCTCGAACAGGAAGGTGCGCATCAGCGCCACGCGCTGGCGCATGCCGCCGGAGAGCTGGTGAGGGTACTGCGCTTCGAAGCCGGCCAGGCCGAATTCCGGCAGCATGCGCAGCGCCTTGGCGCGTGCCGCCTTGCGGTCGGCCCCCTCGATCTCGTTCGCCAGGATCGCGTTGTCGATCACGTTGCGCCAGGGCAGCAGAAGGTCTCGCTGCGGCATGAAGGAGACGCGGCCGAGCAGTTCCTGCGCGTGGCACCCACGCCCCTTGAAGCGCAGCACGCCGCCCGGATCCGGCTCGTCCAGCCCCGCCACCATGTTGAACAGCGTGCTCTTACCGCAGCCGCTTGGTCCGACCACCGTGACGAACTCGCCCGCGGGCACGCTGAGCGACAATCCCCGGACCGCTTGGACCGGTCCGAAGGTCTTGTCGATCCCGCTCAGTTCCAGCAGGGGGCCGATCTGGCTCGATGGCTCGGGCAGGGGCTCGGGCAGGGGCTCGGGCAAGCGCTGCTGATCCTTGTATAATGATCGAGAGACACCGCATGCAGGCTCGCCCGATCCGCCCCTCAGCTCAGCAATGCCCGTGCCAATTTGGGCCAGCAATCGCCCGGTGGTGAACGCTGAGCGGCATGGGATATGCTGTTCCGCATACAAGAGCGGGGATTTTGCACACATATGAGCGAAGCCGAGGCAGATCAGAAGGCAAACCGCCCGGGAAGCAGGCAGGATGTCCTGGTCATGGCGGAGGGCGAGACCCTCGCCAGCGCCCTGCACCGCCATCTCGAGGCCGAGATCGCCGACGGCCGGCTGGACCCTGGCGCACGGCTGGACGAGCAGGAGGTGGCCCAGCGCTTCGGCGTTTCCCGCACCCCCGTCCGGGAGGCCTTCCGCCTCCTGGCCTCCGACCGGCTGGTGGAGTTGCGCGGCCGGCAAGGCGCCATGGTCCGCAGCATCGGCGTCCACGCGCTTATCGAGATGTTTCAGGTCATGGGCGAGCTGGAAGGCCTATGCGCCCGGCTCGCCGCCCGTCGCGCCTCGCCACGCCAGCTGGAGCGGCTCGCCGGGATTCAGGCCCGGCTGGAAGCCGCTGCGGGCGACGGTCCCGACCGCTTCTACGACGTGAACCAGGAGTTCCACGAGGCCATCTACGAGGCGTCCTGCAACGCCTTCCTGGCGGAGGAGACGCGCCGGCTGCGGAACCGCGTGGCCGCCTATCGTCGCCGCGTCACCCGCATGCCGGGACGCATCGGGGACACGATCCGCGAGCATGCCGAGATCATGGACGCCATCGGAAAACGGGAGCCCGAGCGGGCCCATGCCGCCATGCGGGCCCATCTTGCCCTGCTCGGAGACAATCTCCTGGACTTCATCGCCGCCTTCGAGTGACGGCTTGGTATGCAACTTGCTGCGCTTTGCATACCGAACTGCGGAGCCAATCCTTGAAGCTCGATCTCACCGGCAAGACCGCCCTCATCACCGGCGCCTCCAAGGGCATTGGCCTCGCCTGCGCCGAGGTGCTGGCGGAGGAGGGCTGCCACCTTCATCTCGCCGCCCGCAATGGCGCGGCCATGGAGGAGGCCGCCGTCCGCCTGCGCGCCGAGTACGGCGTGAATGTCACGGTCCATGCCGCCGATCTCGGCAGCACACCCGCGATGGAAGCCCTGGCCGAGGCAGCGGGCAAGGTGGACATCCTCGTGAACAATGCTGGCGACATCCCCTCCGGCGGTCTCGCCTCCGTCACGGACGAGGCGATCCGCCGCGGCTTCGACCTGAAGGTCTTCGGCTACATCACCCTCACCCGCCTCTTCTACCCGCGCATGAAGGCACAGGGCGGCGGCGTGGTGATCAACGTCATCGGCAATTCCGGCGAGAACTGGGATGCCTCCTACTTCGCCGGCTCCACCGGCAACGCCGCCCTCATGTCCTTCTCCAAGGCCATCGGCGGCCGCAGCCTCGATGACGGCATCCGCATCATCGGCATCAACCCCGGCCCCGTCGCGACAGACCGCATGCTGAAGATCATGCGCACCAAGGCCATCGACATGCTGGGCGATGGCGAGCGCTGGGAGGAACTGTTCGACAGGTATCCGGGCAAGCGCCCCGCCACGGCGCGCGAATGCGCCGACCTCGTCGCCTTCATGGCCTCTCCCCGCGCCGGCTACATCACCGGCACGGTCGTCACGATCGATGGCGGCATCGCCGCCCGCGGCTCGGTGATCTGACCATGCCGCTCGACGCGACCGAGAAGGCCCTGGTCCGCAACCGCTACTTCGACGAGTTGACGGCAACCCCGGACCTGGCCTGGATGGGCCAGAACACCAATCACATCCCCGCCCACCCCGCCGTGCGGGCGGCGATGGTGGCCGCGATCGAGGGTGGCGAGTTCAACGCCTATGCGCCCCCTCTTGGCTTCGAGGCCCTGCGCGCCGCCATCGTCGCCGATCTCGGCGTCGAGGGCGCCGAGGCGCTGGTGACCGAGGGCGGGGTGAACGCCCTCTCCCTCGTCTGCCGCGCCCGATGCAGGCCCGGCACCCGCTTCGTCACCACCGACCCCAGCTGGAAGTGGCCGCTGATGTTCGCCCGCCAGGCCGGGGCCGAGGTGGTGGAGATCCCGATCTACGACGCCAGCACGGACTACAAGCTGACGCCGGAGGCGCTGGCCGCCGCCGTGGACGAGACCACCACGGTCATTTACCTGGTGGACCCCAACAACCCGCTCGGCATCCGCTACACCGCCGAGGAGATCACGGCCTTCGCGAGGACCGCCAGGGATTGCGGCGCACTGCTCGTGCATGACTGCACCTACCGGGACTTCGCGGAGGGCCATCACCCCGCCCTGAAGGTCGCGCCGGAGCATTCCGTCGTCTCCCTCTCCTTCTCCAAGTGGCTCGGCCTCGCCGGGATGCGCATCGGCGCCCTTGTCACGCCGCGGGCCCTGTTCGGCGAGTTCGCGGCCCAGGCCACCAGCGTGCTCGGCGCCAGCGTCATCGCGCAGCGCGCGGCGCTTGCCGGCCTTTCCGTCAAGAAGGAGTGGATGGAGGAGGTCCGCCGGATCGACACCGCCAATAAGGCGATGATCCGCGATACGGCCGCCGCCATCGGCCTTATCTGCCCTGTCTGGCCCAGCCATGGCAACTTCCTGGTGCTGGAGACCGGCGCCGCCGGCCTGCGCCCGGAAGCGCTGGTGGAGGCTGCCCGCCGGCGCGGCATCATGATCCGCCAGGGCACCTATCACACCGAGCGCTTCGGCGACCGTTTCATCAAGGTCAGCACCTCCGTGCCCACCGAATGGGCGGAGCGCCTGCGCGACGCCTTTCCCGCCATCGCGGCGGAGGCGCGCACGCTCAACGACGTCGCGCCGCAGTTCTGAAGGGGGACCGCACCATGCCGCGCATCGCCACAAGGGACGGGATCGGCCTGCATTACGAGGAGGTGGGCGAGGGCACGCCCATCCTCTTCATCCACGAGTTCGGCGGCAACCATGAGAGTTGGGAGCCGCAGCTCCGCTATTTCTCCCGCCGCTACCGCTGCATCACCTATGCCGCGCGTGGCTACCCGCCCTCCGACGTGCCCACGAGCCTGGACCAGTATAGTCAGGCCATCGCGGCGGATGATGCCGTCGCCGTGCTGGATGCCCTCGGCATCGAGAAGGCGCACATCGTCGGCCTCTCCATGGGCGGCTTCTGCACCGTCCATTTCGGCCTCCGCACGCCGGAGCGCGCGCTGTCCCTGACCATCGCCGGCGCCGGCTACGGTTGCGAGAAGGAGTTCGAGGAGTATTTCCGCGGCGTTTCGCGCGAAGTGGCGGACAGGTTCGAGACAATGGGCGCGGAGGCCTTCGCTCCGATCTACGGCTCTGGTGCCTCCCGCGTGCAGTTCCAGAACAAGGACCCTCTGGGCTGGAAGGAGTTCGTGGAGCGCCTCGCCACGCATGACCGCGTCGGCGCCGCGATGACGATGCGCGGCGTGCAGGCCCGCCGCCCCTCCTTCTGGGACCTGGAGGACGACCTCAGGAGGATGATGGTGCCCAGCCTTGTGGTGGTGGGCGACGAGGACGACCACTGCCTGCAGCCCGGCATCTTCCTCAAGAAAACGATCCCGGCCTGCGGCCTCTCCATCATCCCCAAGACCGGCCACACGCTCAACCTGGAGGAGCCTGCAGCTTTCAACGCGCTGCTCGCCGAGTTCTTCGCCCAGGTCGAGCACGGCGCCTGGAAGGTTCGCGATCCCCGCGCCCTGCCCGGCCAGGTGATGAAGACGGCGTGACGCCGCGGATCGATGCGGACCGTCTCTGGCGGCGCCTCATGGCGCTGGCGGAGATCGGCGCCCTGCTGGCCGGCGGCGTGAACCGTCAAGCCCTTTCTCCCGCCGAGATCGAGGCCTGGCGCCTCGTCATCGCCTGGGGCGCGGAAGCGGGGATGGAGCCCTCCACCGATCCTGCCGGCAACCTCTTCCTCACCCTGCCCGGCCGGGATCGCACCCTGCCGCCGCTCGTCATGGGCAGCCACCTCGACACCCAGCCCACCGGCGGCAAGTTCGACGGTGCCTTCGGCGTGCTCGCCGGGCTGGAGGCCGCTCAATCCCTGGGCGCCACGCCGGCGCGGGACGTGACGGTGGTGGGTTGGATGAACGAGGAGGGCAGTCGCTTCGCCCCGGGCATGATGGGTTCGGAAGCCTTCGCCGGCGTGCGATCGCTGGACGAGATCCTCGGCGCGCGGGACGCGGGAGGCACCAGCGTCGCCGAGGCCCTCGCCGCCCTGCACGCCGCCTTCCCGGACATGCCGCGCCGGCCGCTGGGCTTCCCGATCGCCTTCTACCTCGAGCCGCATATCGAGCAGGGCCCGGTCCTGGAGCAGCGCGGGACGCCCATCGGCATCGTCACCGGCATCCAGGGCAAGAAGACCTGGGAGATGGTGGTGGGGGGCGAGGAGGGCCATGCCGGAACGCTGGACATGGCGGACCGTCGCGACGCTCTGGCGGCGTTCGCCCGCATGGCGGACGCGATGTTCCGGGAGGTCGGCACCATCGATCCCGCGATCAAGTTCACCATCGGCATGGTGCGGATGGAGCCGAACGCTCCCTCCGTCGTGCCCGCGCGCCTGACCTTCCGCATCGATCTGCGCCACCCCAACAATGCCGTGCTGCACGCTGCGGGCGACCGGCTGGAGGCCCTGGCGCAAGCTCATGCCCCACCCTGCACGGTGAGGCTGAAGCGGTTGGTGGACGCCCCCTCCAACGACTTCGATGCTGATCTCCGGGCCCGCATCGCGGTCGCCGCGGAAGCCCTGGGCCATGCTGCCACCCCTATCCTTTCCGCGGCCGGCCACGACGCCCGCCACATGGCCCCTCTCTGCCCCGCTGCCATGATCTTCATTCCCTGCCGCGACGGCGTGAGCCACGCCGAGCATGAGTGGGCCGAGCCCGCCCATGTCGCCGCCGGCGCGGCCGTGCTGGCGGAGGTGGCCGCCGGGCTCGTCCTGGAGCACGCCGAATGACCGACATGGCCGACCTGCCCGTGGAATTGCCGGAGGCGCCGCGGAGCGCCGCCGCGGCGCGGGCGCGCTTCTTCAACTCGGGCAATGCCTTCAACATCAAGCTGCCGCCCGTCCCGGCCGCGGATTTCGCGGAGGTGCTGGCCGCGGCCGGGGCGCCGGACTCGCCGACCGGCCTCTACGTCTGCGACCAGTCGGAAGCCCTGGGCTGCCCCTTCCCCGCCACCACGCCGCTGATGCTGGCCCGCTACATCCGCCTCCGCGCCGGGGAGACGTTGACCCTGAACCTGGCGGCCACTGGCCTCATCATCCACGCCCTGCGCGGCCGGGGAGAGGCACCAGACCTATCTTGGAGCCCTGGCGACATCTTTCTCCTGCCCGGCGGCCAGCCCACACCGCTGCGCGCGACGGAGGACACGCTCATCTGGATGGTCAGCGACGAGCCGCTCCTCGCCCTGGGTGCCGCCCTCCCCGGCCCCGCACCGCTCGAGGCGGTCCATTACCCCTCCGCCGAGATCGAGCGGCAGATCGCCATCATCGCTGGCGCTACCACCAACCCGGATACGTCGGGCCTAGCCGTGATCTTCTCGTCGGACGCGCTGGAAGCGGCTCGGAATATTACCCCGGTCCTCACCCTGTCCCTGAACACCCTTCCGCCCGGCATGGCGCAGCCGCCGCACCGGCACAACTCCGCCGCCATCACCCTCTTCCTGCAGGGGGAGAACTGTCACTCCATGGTGGGCAACCGACGCTGCCCCTGGGCGCTCGGGACCACCCTGGTCACCCCGCCGGGCGATGTGCACTCCCACCATAACGGCGGCAGCACCCAGGCGCGCTTCCTTATCGTGCAGGATGGCGGGCTGCACTATCACGCGCGGACCATGGGATTCGCGTTCGCCGACTGACCGCCCCGGAGCCTGCTCGGGCAGGCCCGATCCGGGGGACAAGGCTCCTCCCACGACAAGGTCCGGCACGCGCGGCTTGGATCTGTTGCAGCGGTGTGAGCCGGGCGCGGTAGTCAGGAAGGGACAGGCGCGGGGCACGCCTCAGGCAGCGTCCTGGGGCGACTCAGCGACGAAGGCGGCCTGGAACTGCATGACACGCCCGCCGACCTTCCGGACCTGCCCCTTCCTGATCGTCGCCATCACATCGTAGTCCGCCAGTGTTCGATGTGCCGTCCGGAATCTCCCCAAAGCCGGTCCGTGGTCAGGCCAGCCACCTCATGCGCCGATGGTCCTGCTCCGCGATGTGATTTGGGTATCTCGCCTGCCGAAGTCGTGAGAAGAGCTACGGTTGGCCACCTCTCTCCATCTCGGCCACGGCGCGCGGCAGGGCAGGGCGTTATCCACAGTGATCATGCGCGGGCCGTCCGCGTGCGCGTGACGCAACATCACGCGAAACTCGCCGCCCGACCGCCGTGTCACGTCGGACAGGGATGGGGAGGTTGGCCGTCCGACCGCCTGGATGTAGGTCTCGTCCACGCGTGACAAGCTGTTGCTGGCGCGCAGGTACGGCCAGATCCGCCTCCACATCTCCGGCGCGCAAGCCTCAATCCGCAGAGAGACTGCCGTGTGGTCCACGGCGGCATCGCGGTCCTGCAACATGAGTTCGAGGTCACCGTCGTCCCGCCATGCCGAACAATGGCCCCGATCATCATGAGGTGCAGAAGCCGAAGCAGAACTCTAGAAGCCCTGGCGCTGGTGAAACGGCACTGCTCGGACCGCTCCTCGCCCTTTTTCGTGGCGGGATAAAAAGCGGCTCAGCTTTCTTTTCACCGCCCCCGCGCACGGGGATCCAGCGCATCGCGCAGACCATCGCCCAACAGGTTGAAGGCGAGGACGACGAGGAATATCGCGAGGCCGGGATAGATCGCCATCCACGGCGCTTGAGTGAGGAAGCGCTGCGCCGCGTTCAGCATGGAGCCCCAGGAGGGATTAGGCGGCTGCTGGCCGAGGCCCAGAAAGGAGAGCGAAGCCTCAGCGATAATGGCCTCGGCAATGGAGAGCGTGGCCTGCACCAGCAATGGCGGGACGATGTTGGGCAAGACGTGCAGCAGGGCGATGCGCCAGGGTGGGTTGCCGAGGGAGCGCGCAGCCTCCACCCATTCGGTCGTCTTCGCCTCCATCGCCATGCCGCGCGCGAGCCGCACGAAGATCGGACTGGCCGAGATGGCGATGGCGAGCATCGCGTTCTCCAGCGCGGGCCCCAGGAAAGCGGCCAGGGCGATGGCAAGGATGAGAAAGGGCACGGAGAGCATCGCGTCCGTGATGCGGGAGATGATCGTGTCCACCCATCCGCCCGCGAGGCCTGCGAGCAGGCCGAAGGGCACGCCAAGCAGGAGCGCGGCGGTGACGGAGAGGGCACCAGCCATCAGCGAGGCCCGTGCGCCCCAGATCACGCGGGAGAAGACATCCCGGCCATTCTCGTCCGTGCCGAACCAGTAGAGTTCGGAGGGCGGGCGGCGAATGCGGGACCAGGAGGTGGCGATCGGGTCATATGGCGCGATCAGCGGCGCCAGCACGGCCGCCAGGACAAAAAGCAGCACGACGGCCAGTCCCAGAACCGCCAAACGGTGCTTCAGGAAGCGCTGCAACGCGCGCCGCCCCGGGCTGCCCGCGCGCGGGACGGCGGAGGCCGTGGTCGCGCTCATGCCGCGCGCAGCCGCGGGTTGATAGCCATGTAGAGGATATCCCCGATAAGGGAGAGGGTGACGAAGATCAGCGCCGTCACCACCACCACGCCCTGTACCACGGGATAGTCGCGGTTGAAGACGGCATCCACGATAAGCTTGCCGAAGCCTGGGATGGAGAAGATCTGCTCCGTCAGCACCGCGCCCGCCAGTAGCCGGCCCAGCTCGATGGTACCGAGGGTGACGACGGGGACGAGCGCGTTGCGCAGAGCGTGCCGGGTCACCACGACGCGCTCCGGCAGGCCCTTGGCGCGGGCGGTGCGGACATAGTCCTGCTCCAGCGCCCCGATCATCGCGGCGCGGGTGTGCCGCATGAAGACGCCGGCGATCGAACCGCCCAGCACGAAAGCCGGCATGATGGTGGTGGCGAGGGACTGCCTCCAGTCCTCCGTCAGCGGCACGTAGCCGGAGGGCGGAAGCCAGCCGAGCTGAACGCTGAACAGCAGGATGAACATGATCCCCATCCAGAAGTTCGGGGTGGAGATCCCGGCCAGCGCGATCGCGTTCGCCGCCCAGTCCGCTGGGCGATCGCGATAAGCAGCGGAGACGATCCCCGCGGGCACGCCGATCGCGACCGCGATGGCGAAGGCCATGAGGCCGAGCTGGAGGGTCACAGGCAGCTTCTCCAGGATGAGCGATCCCACGGGCTGGCGGATGCGCCAGGAGAAGCCGAGGTCTCCGTGCAGCAGGCGCCAGAGCCAAGCGAGGTATTGCTCCCAGATCGGCCGGTCGAGCATCAGCTCCGCCCGGATCTCCGCCAGCACCTGCGGGTCTCCCCGCTCCTCCCCGGCCATGATGATGGCGGGATCGCCTGGCATGAGTTGCTGCAAGGCGAATATCAGGATGGAGAGGATCAGCAGGGTAGGGATGATCTGCCCCAGCCTGCGCAACAGCCAGCCCCACATCCGATCAGCGCAGCCGCATGCCCTGAAGGCGGATCAGCCCGTCTGGCAACAGGCTGAAGCCCTGCAGGCGCGTGGTGTGGGCGACGAGTATCTTCGGGTGCCACAGGAACGCGCGCGCGCGGTCCTGTGTGAGCGCGATGCGGAAGGCCTGGGCGTAGAGGGCGGTCCGCTCGGCGGGGCCACTCTCCGCCCGCGTCCCGTCCAGCAGCCCGTCCACCTCGGGGTTGGAATACTTCCCGTCGTTCTGTGCGCCGCGGCTGTGCATGAAGGTCCAGACATTGCCGTCCGGGTCGGGGCGGCCGGACCAACCGCTGAGATAGGCCTGGAAGTCGCCGCGCACGCCGGCCTGGAGGGCGGAGGCGAACTCCGTGGCCACGATCCGCAGCTCGAACCCGGCCTCGGCCACCATGGACTGCATGACTTCAGCCACTTGGCGCAGCTCGGGGGAGTTGGCGACCATGAGGTCAACCGGCACGGGCGTGCGGACCCCGGCCTCGCGCAGCAGGGCCTTGGCGCGGTCCAGGTTGCGCGCCGTCACCCGGAGGTCGCGCACATGCATCGGCGATGCGGGCGGGATGGGTTGGGAGGAGGGGGTGTGAAGCCCCTCGTAGGCCACCTGGATCAGCGCCTCGCGGTCGATCGAGAGATCGAAGGCCTCGCGCACGCGCCGGTCCTGCCCGATGGGGGTCTGCGCGCGGACGCCGTTGCCGATGTTGAAGATGACGCTCCAGTAGCCCAGCCCGTCCACGGTGGAGAGAGCCAGGCGCCGGTCGCGCCGGATGGAGGGAACGTCGCTCGGGCTGGTGACCTCGATCAGTTCCAGCGTGCCGGATTGCAGGTTGGCGAGCCGCGCCGTGCTGTCCGTGATGGGCTGGAAGGTGACGCGGCTGAAGTGGATGTTGGCCGCGTTCCAGTAGTTCGCGAAGCGCTCTAGCACGATGCGGTCCTGCGCCACCCGCTCCACGAAGCGGAAGGGGCCGGCGCAGACAGGCTTCGCGCCGAAATCGCGCCCCGCCGCCTCGGCCGCCTTGGGGCTGACGACCATTCCCGCACGGTCCGTCAGCTGGCTGAGAAAGGGCGAGGAGGGCTGCTTCAGCCGCAGGCGTACCGTCAATGGGTCCACCACCTCCGCGGAATCGAGGTCTGTGATCTCGCCGCGGCGGAAGCTGCCCTGCATGGTCAAGTGGCGCATCAAGGAGTAGCGGACGGCTTCCGCGTCCATTTTCTCCCCGTCATGGAAGGTCACGCCGTCGCGCAACGTGATCAGCAGGGTCTTCGGGTTCTCCCAGCGATATCCGGCGGCGAGCTGGGGAACGATCTCCAGCTTGTCGTTGATATCGAAGAGCTTGTCGCAGAGACTGGCGAAGACGATGCGGCCGACGAAGCTGCGCGCCAGCGTCGGGTCCATGATGTCGGGGTCCTCGCGCAGGCCGATGCGGAGGTTGGGCAGGCTCTGGGCCTCGACTGCGGCCCCGGCGAGGCTAGCCGCGATCGCGAGCGGCGCGAGGAGGCGGGCGTTCATGCGGCGGTTCCGTTTTCGGGCTTGGGGGCGAAGAAGGCTTGCAGCCGGGCCAGTCTATCGCCATCCGCCACATGTCCTGCGGCGGGACGCAGGGGCGGCAGCGTGTCCCGGAAGTGGCAAGCGGAGCGATGGGCGGGCGTGGCCGCCGTGTCGCCGGCGGCCAGCGGTGGATCCACCTGCCGGCAGATCTCCTGCACGTGGGGGCAGCGTGTGTGGAAGCGGCAGGCCTGTGGAGGGGAGATCGGGCTGGGCAGGTCCCCCTGCAGCGGCGCTCCCCTCGCTCCGCCGCCGGGCACGGAGGCCAGTAGCGCGCGCGTGTAGGGGTGGCGCGGCACGGCAAAGACCTCTCCCGCCGGCCCCTCTTCCACGATGCGGCCGAGATACATCACCACCACACGGTCGGCGACGTGGCGCACCACGGCCAAATCGTGGCTGATGAGGACAAAGGCGAGGCGGAACTCGCGGATCAGGTCTTGGAGAAGGTTGATGACCTGGGCCTGCACGGAGACGTCCAGCGCGCTGACCGGCTCGTCCCCCACGATCAGCCGCGGGCCGCTGGCCAGCGCCCGGGCGATGGCGATGCGCTGGCGCTGCCCGCCGGAGAATTCGTGGGGCCAGCGATCCACATGCTCCGGCCGCAACCCGACCCGCGCCAGTAGCTCCTGCACCCGCGCCCGCTCCCCCGCGCGGGGCACGAGGCGGTGCAGGCGTAGCGGCTCGGCCACGGCCTGCCCCACGGTCATGCGCGGGTCGAGGCTGGCATAGGGATCCTGGAAGATCATCTGCATGAAGCGCCGCTGCCGCCGCAGCGCGTCGGGGACCATGCCGCGCAGATCCTGCCCGGCGAAGCGGACCGCGCCGGCATCCGGTTCCTCCAGCCACAAGGCCAATCGGCCGAGGGTGGACTTGCCGCAGCCGCTCTCCCCGACCACGGCCAGCACCTCGCCTTCGGCGATGGAGAGGGAGACGCCGTCCACCGCGCGCACGGCCCCGCGCCGGCGGCCGAGAGCGTCACGTACGGGGAAGTGGCGGACGACGCCCTCCAGCTCCAGCAGCGCGCTCACGCCGCCTCCAGGATTTGTTCGAGCGGGGCGCGATGGCAAGCGGCGCGGTGCCCGGCACCGACATCGTATAGTGGCGGCTTGGTGTCGCAAATCGCGATACGGAAGGGGCAGCGCGTTTTGAAGCGGCAGCCCTCCGGCGGGTCCGCCAGGTCGGGAACCGTGCCCTCCACCGTCGCCAGCCGGGTGCCGCGCGGCCCGTCCAACCTCGGCGCGGCGCCCAGCAGGCCGACGGTGTAGGGGTGCTGCGGCGTGGAGAGGACGCGGGCGACCGGTCCCCTCTCGGCTACCCGGCCGGCATACATCACCACCACCTCGTCCGCATGGTCCGCCACGATGCCGAGATCGTGGGTGATGAGGAGCACGGCGGTGCCCGTGCCGCCCCGAAGCTCGTCCAGCAGGGAGAGAATTTGGGCCTGCACCGTCACATCCAGGGCAGTCGTCGGTTCGTCCGCGATCAGCACGCGGGGGCGGCAGGCGAGGGCCATGGCGATCATCACACGCTGCCGCATCCCTCCGGAGAGCTGGTGCGGGTACTGCCGCGCACGGCGCGCCGCCTCGGGGATGCGAACCGCCTCCAGCATCGCCACTGCGGCCCGCATCGCGGTGCCGCGGTCTAGCCCCTGATGCAGGCGCAGGGCCTCGGCCACCTGATCCCCGGCGGTGAAGGCTGGGTTCAGGCTGGTCATCGGCTCCTGGAAGATCATCGCCAGCTCGGCGCCGCGCAACTTCCGCCGCTCCTCCGGCGGCAGTTCCGCGATCTCGCGCCCCTCCAGCCCGATGGTGCCCGTGACCGCCGCGCTTGGCGGCAGCAGCCCCATTACGGCGAGCGAGGCGACGGACTTCCCGCAGCCGCTCTCCCCCACCAGCGCCACGGTGCGCCCGGTGGGCAACCCGAAGGAGATGCCGTCCAGCACCCGGAGCGGCCCGCGCTCCGTCGCGAAGGTGACGGTGAGGTCAAGGACCTCCAGCGTAGTCCCGCTCATCGGCACTTGGCCTCCGTTCCGCCCCTGCCCATCATGGCGCAGGCCGCACGTCCTGCAATCGATACAGCCCATCCGCCAGCAGTCGGAAACCCGAGACGCGGCGCGAGACGCCGGCGACATTCCTGGGCTGCCAGAGATAGATCAGGGGCAGGTCCTCGCTCACCTTTCTCCAGGCGCCCTCGTAAGCCATGCGCCGGGCCGCCATGCCGGCCTCCTCCCGCGCCCGATCGAGGGCGCTGTCAACTTCCGCATTGGAGTAGCGCGCCATGTTCAGCGCCGCGCCAGTGTGCAGGAAACTCCAGGAATTGCTGTCCGTGTCCAGCAGGCCGGACCAGCCGCCCAGGGTCACGACGTAGTCGCCGTTGTTCACGGCGGACAGGGCCGCGCCGAACTCCAGGGCCTTCACCTCCACCTCAAAGCCCGCCTCGGCCGCCATGGCCTGGATCACCTCGCCGGTCTGCACGCCTTGCGGTGTGTTGTAGACGGTCAGCGCCACGCGGAGCGGCGTGGTCACCCCGGCCTCCCGCAGCAAGGTCCGCGCTCGCGCCACATCCCGCTGCGGCGGGACAATGGACGGTACATGGAGAGGGCTGGCCGGGGATGTCGGCTGCGCGGCCGGCTCGTAGAGGCCCGCGAAGACAACCTCGCTCAGCGCCTTCCGATCCAGCGAGAGGGAGAAAGCCTGGCGCACCCGGGCATCGCGCCCCATGGGCCCGCGCGCCTGTGGGAAGTCGCCAAGATTCACGGTCAGCGCTCCGTAACCAAGGCTTGGCACCGAGACGAGGGACAGCCGGCGGTCCTTTGCCACGGCTTCCGCATCCAGCGGCGCCACCTCGGCCACGTCAAGCGTGCCGGACTGCAGATTGGCCAGTCGTGCCGTGCTGTTGGGCATGATGCTGTACTGAACGCGACCGTAATGGATGCGCCCGGCATCCCAGTAGCTTGGGAAGCGCTCCACCACCACTCGATCCTGCGCCACACGCTCCACGAAGCGGAAGGGCCCGGCGCAGACGGGATGTCGACCGAAGTCGCGCCCCGCCGCCTCGGCCGCGCGCGGTGAGACCAACATGCCTGCACGGTCCGTCAGCACCGCGATGAAAGGCGCGAAGGGGCGGCGCATGAGCACGCGCACCGTCAGCGGGTCCATCACCTCGGCCCGCTCCATCGCCCCGATCTCGCTGCGGCGGTAGCTGCCGGAGAGATTGAGGTGACGTTCCAGCGTGTACTTCACGGCCTCCGCGTCGAGAGGCGTGCCGTCATGGAAGGTGATGCCCTGCCGCAGCCGGATAATCAGGGTCTTCTCGTCCTGCCACTCATAGCCCGTAGCGAGGACGGGGACGATGTTCAGCTTCTCGTCGAAGTCAAAGAGCTTGTCGCAAATTGCGGTCATCACGACAGTGCCGACATAAGTGCGCGACAGGGTGGGATCGAGGATGTCGGGATCATCGCGCAGGCCGACCCGGAGCGTCTGGGCGTCCGCCGCGCCGAACCCGACCAGCAGAAGCAGTCCAGCCAGAAACATTCGCGCCGCAAGATGGCGGCACCGTACCCGCTCCATCATCTCACCCTTGGTGGTCACTCGGTCTTTCAGACCAGCAATCCTTATGCCATGGGCGGATCTCGGTTCGGCCATGAAGCATGGCGTCGGTCGCCACCCTCGGTCCGTCCGCCGCATCGCCCGAGGAGATCGCGATCAGCCCATCGGGGCGCCTTGCTTCAGGTACGAAGCACCGGGTGGGTTGCGCCTATCTCGCGACGCAGGGCAGCATCAGGCCCGGGATGCCTGAGAGACCGGCCGCCGATACTGGGCGTGGCATCCGGCCCGGGGTGGTGTGCAGATGTATGTTGGGTGCGGCATCCTACGCGGGATGGTTGACAGCGCCCACCAAGGTTCCAGTTAGGGCCGTAGCCGTAAGCCTTGCATACGGATCAGCCCGTCGGCATTCGGCACGAAGTTCTCAACTCGGTCGCTCAGCCCCCACAGCCAAGTGTAGTGATACAAGATTACATGAGGCACATCGGTGTGGTAGAGGTTCACGACCTGTCGATAGAGTGGGAGCCGGATCGCCGGGTCGGCCACGCCGCGTGCCTCGGTCAGCAGGGCTTCCATCCGAGGATTGCAGTAACGGCCGAAGTTGAATGGACCGTTGCAGGCGAACCAGATCGAGAGATTGGCATCCGGGTCGGACCGGCCGCTCCAGGTCAGCAGCGCCGCGTCGAAGTCACCCGCCTGGTTCTTCTGATTGCCGGCATTCGATTCCACCTGCTCCAGCTTCACATCGAAGCCGGCCTCCCTTGCCATGGATTGGATGACCTCGCCGATCTGGGCATCAATCGGGGTATTGGCAATCTGTAGCGTGAAGGCCACGCGTGCCACGCCTGCCTGTCTCAGCAGCGCTCTCGATCCAGCTATATCCGCGCCGCCGACGGGATGATCCGGGTTCCAGTAGCGGGTCCGGGGCGACTCGGTCTGGTTGCTGGGCACGAAGAGGCCGTTGAAGACAACCTGATTGATCGCCTCGCGGTCGATGGCCTTTTCGAAAGCCCGCCGCAGCCGGGGATCACGCCCCAAGGGCGTGTCCGCGCGTGGCCCATGCGCGACGTTGAACTGCAAGGTGCGGTAAGCGGCGGCCACATGCCGCGCGAGCCGCAGCCGGCGGTTGGATTGGAGGTCCGGCACGTCGGTCGGGGCAACCTGGTCGATGATTTGCAACTGCCCGGAGCGGAGATTGAGCAGTCGCACCGTGCTGTCGGTAATTGGGCGATAGACTATCCTATCGAGCATGATGGCGGAGGCATTCCAGTAGCCGCCGAAGCGGTCAACGACGATCCGGTCCTGCGCCACCCGCTCGGTAAAGGTAAAAGGGCCGGCGCAGACGGGATGCTGCCCGATGCCATCGCCGCGTTGCTGGATGGCGGCCGGCGAGAGCATCATGCCCGAGCGATCGGCCAGCACGGCCAGCAGCGGTGCGGAAGGGACGGAGAGGCGCAGGCGCACCGTGCGCGGATCCAGTACCTCTACGGACTCCAGCGCGGCGAGTTCGGCCCGCCGCAGGCTGCGCGGCATGGTCCTGAAACGGTCCAGGTTGATCTTGACTGCCTCGGCGTCGAAGGCAGTGCCGTCATGGAACGTCACCCCGTCCCGTAAGTACAGGGTGAGCGCGCGCCGGTCGTCCGACCATTCCCAGCGTGTGGCGAGTTGCGGCACATAGTTCATCTCGGCATCGGTATCAATCAGTTTGTCGCAGATTGCCGCGAACACGTTGCGGTCGATGAAGTTGCCGCTCTGCGCCGGGTCCAGCGACCCCGGATCGCCCGCCAAGCCGATATTCAGCACCGTCGCGCCCTGCGCGCCGGCAACGCCTGAGAGGAGAGCGGTGCCGAAAATAATCGGCCGGACTATGCTCAAGGCGGTTCGCATTGAAGGCCCTCCTCAGTTCCCACCGGCGCCGCCGGCCGCACGATGGTCACGTAGCACGAGTGGGTTGGCAACACCGGCCGGACGGTTCGGCCAGCGCATCAATCCGCCCCGGCCTTCTCCTTGCACCAGCGCGCGACATCGGCATGGGTGGCGAACCAGCATCCCCCGCGCTCCTTGGCATGGGCGATCAGCCGCTCCAACACCGGCATGCGGGAGCGGTGGCCGGAGACATGCGGGTGCAGGGTGAGCAGGAACAGCCCGCCCTCCTCCCAGGCCGCGTCGAACTCGGCCGTAAAGATCTCCAGCACCGCGGAGGGGGGCGTGTAGGGACGCAGGGCGCTGAAGCGGACAAAGTTGTAGTACACCGCATCGTCCCGGATCCATTCCGGCGGCAGCTCCACCACGCCGGTCGGCTCGCCGTCTGCCACCAGCTCATACGGGTCGTCATCGGCCATGAGGCTGCTGTCATAGAGCAGCCCCAACTCGCGAATGATGGACATGGTATCCACCGAAAAGTCCCAACTCGCGGTGCGAATGCCGACGGGACGGGTGCCGGAGATCCTCTCCAGCGTATCGGCCGCGCGGAAGGTCAGGTCCCGCTCGACCCCCGCCGGCAAGCGCGTGTTCGCCTCGTGGATCCAGGAGTGGATTCCGATCTCATGGCCCGCATCCGCCACGGCGCGCACTTCCTCTGGATAGAGCAGGGCGGAGACGGCGGGGTAGAAGAAGCTCGCCGGAATCCCCTCCCGTTCCAGCAGGCGGAGGATGCGTGGCATCGCTCTGCGATTGCCGTACTGCCCCTGGCTGATGCGCATCGGGCTCTCGTCGGAATCGCGCAGTGGAATCGTGTCATGGTCGGCATCGAAGGAGACGGCAAAGGCACAGCGCGCCCCGCCCGGCCAGGCCGGGGGCGCGAGGCTGCGTCCCGCCCGCGCGCGCCCGACGATGCGGCGCCATGTCGCCTCCGGCCACTGCCAGGGCTCGCCGTCGGGATGGGCGGTCTCGGTCATCGTGTCTGCTCCGGATTGCGGCGTCATCCTCCGGTGCCCTCCGGCCGAAGGCAACACGGGGCCACCTTCTCATCCCCGCGGTTTCCGGCAAACCTGACATGCCGGCGCGCGGCCGGACTCAGCGGATCGGGGGCACGGGGCGATGTCGGATGCGAGGGACGAGCGAATCCTGATCTGGGGAGCGGGCGCGATCGGCGGAACGGTCGGCGCCTTTCTCCGCCGGGATGGCATGGATATAACCTTCGTCGATGTCGTGCCCGACCATGTGGCCGCCATTCGCTCGCCCGGGCTGCGGATCTCCGGCCCGGTGGCGGAATTCACCGTCTCCGCCCCGGCGATACTGCCCGCCGAGGTGCAGGGAAGCTGGGATCGCATTTTCCTCTGCGTGAAGGCGCACCATACGGAGGACGCTTGCCGCGCCCTTGCGCCCCATCTCTCGCCCGATGGCTACGTTCTCTCGCTGCAGAACGGGTTGTGCGAGCGGGTGATCGCCGGCATCGTCGGCCCGGCGCGCACGATCGGCGCCTTCGTCAATTTCGGCGCGGACTATATCGAGCCCGGCCGCATCCTGCTGGGCAATCGCGCCGCCGTGGTCGTGGGCGAGCTGGACGGGCAGGAGACGCCACGGCTGCGCGCGTTGCTCGGGACGCTCCGCCGTTTCGAGCCGGATGCCATCATCACCGACGACATCCACGCCTATCTCTGGGGCAAGCTGGGCTATGGCGCGATGCTCTTCGCCCAGGCGCTCGGCCAGGCCGGCATCGCGGACGCCTTCGCCCGCCCCGAGATGGAATCGGCCTTTCGACGCCTGGGTCAGGAAGCCGTCTCTGTTGCGCTGGCCGAGGGCGTGACCCCGCGCGGCTTCAACGGCTTCGACCCCGATGCCTTCCGCCCGGGCGCCCCGCCCGAGGCCGCGCGCGCCTCGATCGCCGCGATGGAGCGCTTCAACCGTGGCAGCGCGAAGACGCATTCGGGCATCTGGCGCGACCTGGCCGTGCGCCGGCGCCGCACGGAGGTGAACATGCAGGTTGTGCCGGTGATCGAAGCGGGCGCTGCCCATGGCATCCCCTGCCCCGGCCTGCGAAAGCTCGCCGCGATGATCCATGAGATCGAGGATGGCCGCCGCCCGATGACCGACGACAACCTGCTGGAGCTGATCCCATGACCCCCTGCTTCGATGGCGAGGTGGTGGCGGTCAGCGGCGCCGGTCACGGCCTGGGCCGCTGCATCGCCGAGAGCTTCGCCCGGCTCGGAGCGCGGGTGTGGGGCTGCGGCCCCGATGCTGCCTCTCTCGCTGAAACCGCCCGCGCCGGCATCACCATGGCTGCCGTGGACCTGACCGACCGCGTCGCCGCCGCCGCTTGGATCGCCGCGGTGGAGCGGGAGGCGGGCGGCCCGGTCTCCGTGCTGGTGAACAATGCCGGCGGCGTGGCGGGGCAGGTGTTCCGGCCCGTGGAGGAGGTGACGGATCAGGACTGGGACGCGGTGCTGGCCATCAATCTCGGTGCCGCCTTCGCGCTGTGCCGCGCGGCGGCACCGGGGATGAAGCGGGCGGGCCGCGGGCGGATCGTCAACATCTCCTCCGGCGCCGGGCTGCAGGCCTCGCTCACCGGCATCCAGAGCTATTGCAGCGCCAAGCACGCCGTGGTCGGGCTGACGCGCCAGCTCGCGCATGAGCTCGGCCCGCATGGCATCACCGTGAACAGCGTGGCGCCGGGCTTCGTCCCCTCCAACCCCGCCAGCAACGCGCAATGGGAGGGCTATGGCGAACAGGGGCAGCGCGACCTCGTCTTGCGCATCGCCCTGCGCCGCCTGGGCACGCCGCAGGACATCGCGAATGCCGTGCTGTTCTTCGCGGGGCCGCTCGCCGGCTTCGTCAGCGGGCAGGTGCTGTCCGTGGATGGCGGGCGCTAGTTCCAGCCATCCTCTATCAGGCCGCGGGTCTCGGCCACGGCCACGTCCCAGATGCGAAGCATCTCCTCGTCCGGGCGCTGGTAAAGCCCGCCGAAATTGCCGTCCCCGAGCTGCGCGCGCACCCCGTCCGGCGGAAGGGAGCGGAGCCGGTCGAGATCCGTCATCGGCTTGCCCTCCGCCGGCGGCGGCGGCGCGTTCGGCAGGCGCGTCCAGGGAAAATTCTCCATCCAGCTCGCATGGCTGGCCACCGGGTCGGTCCGGTTCACCGCGGCGAGGGTGCGGGGCGCGCGCCACCAATCGTGCCAGCGGGCCCGGCAATCCGGGTAATCGCCCATGAACTCCAGCGCGGCCGCGGCGCCTGGCCCGTTGCCGCCATGACCGTTGCACAGCAGGATGCGCCGGAAGCCCTGCGAGTAGAGGCTTCGTAGCACGTCCTTCAGCACGGCCAGGAAGGTGGTGGCCCGCAGGCTGACGGTGCCGGGATAGGCGGCGAAGGCCGGGGTGATGCCATAGGCGAGCACGGGGAAGACCGGGACGCCGAGCGGCGCGGCGGCCTCGGCCGCCACGCGCTCGCTCAGGATGCTGTCCACGCTCAGGCTCAACCCGGCATGCTGCTCGGTGCTGCCCAGCGGCAGGACGCAGCGGTCGTCATGGGCGAGCCATGCCTCCACCGCGCGCCAGTCCATCTCCGCGATCCTCATCGCCCGCACTCCCGTTGACGCATGGCAGATACCGTTCCTACGCTGCGGCACTGCATCATTGCCGCCGCCGCGCGCCGGCGCCAGCCACCCCGTCGCAAACTCGTGTCCCCGAGAGGTCGTGCCATGAACCGTCGTCAGTTCCTGTCGGCCACAACGGCCACCGCCCTGCTGCCGGCTAGCCTCGCCCTGGCTCAGGGGCAGGGTGCCGGGCGCACGCTGACGGTCGGCGTCCGCAGCGGGCCGGAGAGCATCGACCCCCACTGGTCCACGCTGGGCGGCCATATCGAGGCGCTGCGACATGTCTACGACAGCCTCGTCGCGCAGGATGAGAACCTGGTGCTGAAGCCCGGCCTCGCCACCTCCTGGCGCGCGGTGGACGACACGACCTGGGAGTTCAAGCTGCGCGAGGGCGTCACCTTCCATGACGGCTCGCCCTTCACGGCCGAGGATGTGAAGTTCTCGCTCGAGCGGATCCCGCAGGTGACGGGGCCGATGTCCATGACCCTCTACACCAAGCGCGCGAAGAGCGCGGAGGTGGTGGACCCCCTCACCATCCGCTTCGTCACCGACGGCCCGGCGCCCACCCTGCCCAACGACTTCACCCGCCTGATGATCGTTCCCCGCAAGATCGGCGCGGCGCCGCGCAACGAGGAGTTCAACTCCGGCGCCGCCGCCATCGGCACCGGGCCTTTCCGCTTTGTCCGCTGGGAGCCGCGCGGTGACCTGGTGATGGAGCGCTACGACGGCTGGTGGGCGCTGAAGGAGGGCGCGGCCCAGCCCTGGGCACGCGTCATCCGGCGCGAGATCCCGAACGATGCCGCCCGCATCGCCGCGCTGAAGAGCGGCCAGGTGGACATGATCAACTACGTCCCCGCCACCGATGTCGCGTCCCTGCAGCGCGACCCCACCATGGATGTGGTGGTCGGCGACAGCGTTTATGTCTTCAACGTCTATTTCACCCTGGCCGAGAAGCTTCCGCGCCCCGCCAAGGTGGATGGGCGCGAGATCACGGACAACCCGTTCCGCGACATCCGGGTGCGCCAGGCGATGGACCTCGCCATCGACCGCCGTGCCCTCGCCCGCGTGGTGTTCGAGGGCCTGGCCAAGCCGATGTCGCAGCTGATGCCGGACAGCTTCTTCGGTGCCAGCCCGAACCTGCCCGAGCGCCGCCCGGATCTCCCCCGTGCCCGCGCCCTGCTGGCCGAGGCGGGCTATCCCCGCGGCTTCGAGATCGACTTCCACTCCACCACCAACCGCTTGCCCGGCGACAGCGCCCTCTGCGAGGCGCTGGCGCAGCAATGGTCGCGCATCGGCGTGAAGGCTAACCCCAACGCGGTCACGGGCACGGTGTTCTTCCCCGCCAGCACGCGCGGCGAGTACAGCCTGCAGATGTCGGGCTGGGGCACGCTGACCGGCGAGGCCGCCTACACCTACGGCGCGCTGATCCACGGCCCCGATCCGTCGGTGGGCCTGGGCAACTTCAACCGCTCCGGCTACAGCAACCCCGAGGTGAATAAGCTGCTCCTCGACGGCTCCCGCACGCTGGACGACGCGAAGCGGCGCGAGATGTTCGCGCGCGCGGCCGAGATCAGCATGAACGAGCGCCCGATGCTGCCGATCGTGATGCCCCAGACGGTCTGGGCCATGGGCAAGAACAAGCTCCTCTTCACCCCGCGGGTGGACCAGGAGACGCTCGCGCAGCTGGTCGCGCCGAAGGGCGCGTGACGGGCTTCCTGCTGGGGCGGCTGGCCCAGGCCGTCCTCGTCATGCTGGTGATGTCGGTGCTGGTCTTCCTCGGCGTCTATGCCATCGGCAATCCGATCGACGTGCTGATCGACCCGGCCGCGACGCAGGCGATGCGCGCGGCCATCATCCGGCAGTACGGGCTCGACCTGCCGCTCTGGCAACAGTACGGACATTTTCTCGGCAATATCCTGCACGGCGATTTCGGCAACAGCTTCGTCTTCCGCATCCCCGTGCTCTCCCTCATCCTCTCGCGCCTGCCCGCGACGCTGGAGTTGACGGTGCTGGCGCTGCTGATCGCCGCCGTTCTCGGCGTGCCGCTCGGCATCTGGGCCGGCTACCGGCCGGAAGCGCGTTCCAGCCGCGCCATCATGGCCTTCTCCACCCTCGGCTTCTCCGTGCCCACCTTCTGGATCGGGCTGCTGCTGATCCTCTTCTTCTCGGTGGAGCTGCGCTGGCTTCCCTCCGGCGGCCGAGGCCCGGTCGGCCCGCTGGGACTGAGCATCTGGACCCCTGAGGGTTGGTCCTATCTGCTGCTCCCCGCGCTGAACCTCTCCCTCTTCAAGCTCGGCCTGCTTGTCCGCCTGGTGCGCGCGGGCACCGAGGAGGTGATGGGCAGCGAGCATGTCCGCTTCGCCCGTGCCCAAGGCCTGCCCGAGAGCCAGGTGGTGGGGCTGCACGTGCTGAAGAACATCGGCATCCCGATCGTCACCGTTTTCGGCCTGGAGTTCGGCTCCACCCTCGCCTTCGCCGTGGTCACGGAGACCGTGTTCAACTGGCCCGGCATGGGCAAGCTGGTGATCGAGAGTATCACCTCGCTCGACCGCCCGGTCATGGTGGCCTATCTCATCCTGGTCGTGCTGCTCTTCGTAGTCATCAACCTCTTCGTGGAGCTGACCTACGGCTTCCTCGACCCGCGGGTGCGCGCCCGATGAACCGCGAGGCGCTCATCGAGGGCTGGCAGGAGTACCGCCGCTCGCCCGTGGCCGTGGTGGCGCTGGTGGTGGTGGTGGCGATCGCGCTGCTCGCCCTTCTCGCGCCCTGGATCGCGCCGCAGGACCCGTATGACCAGTCGGCGCTCGACCTGATGGATGCGCGGCTGGAGCCGGGCAGCGTCGGCTCCGGCGAGTATGTTCACCTGCTCGGCACCGACAATGCGGGGCGGGACCTGCTCTCGGCCATCCTCTACGGCCTGCGGCTGAGCCTCTCGATCGCGGTCACGGCGGGCGTCGTCGCGCTGGTGGTCGGCACCGCGATCGGCCTGTCGGCGGCCTATTACGGCGGCTGGTTCGGCGCGGTCGCGATGCGGATCGTGGACCTGCAGCTCTCCCTGCCGGCCATCCTGCTCGCGCTGGTGCTCGTGGCGATGCTGGGCCAGGGCGTGCCCCAGCTCATGGCCGCGCTGGTCGCTGCGCAGTACGCCTATTTCGCCCGCACCGCTTTCGGCGCCGCCTCGGCGGAACGCCGCAAGGACTATGTGGAGGCCGCGCTCTCCACGCCCCTCTCCGGCGCGCGCGTGCTGTGGCGGCATCTCCTGCCCAACACGCTGCCGCCGCTGATCGTGGTGGTGACGGTGCAGATCGCCACCGCCATCTCGCTGGAGGCGACCCTCAGCTTCCTCGGGCTCGGCCTGCCCATCACGCGCCCCTCGCTCGGCCTGCTGATCGCCAACGGCTTCCAGTTCATGCTCTCCGGCCGCTATTGGATCTCGGTCTATCCCGGCATCGCCCTGATGGTGACGGTGCTGGCGATCAACCTCGTGGGCGACCAGCTCCGCCAAGTCATCAATCCCCGGCGGCGCCGATGAGCGCCCCGCCAGCGCTCGAGCTGCGAGGGCTCCGCACCGAGTTCCCGGGCCGCGGCGGCGTGGTGCGCGCGGTGGATGGCGTGTCCTTCCGCATGGAGCGCGGCCGCATCCTCGGCCTAGTGGGCGAGAGCGGCTCCGGCAAGTCGGTCACGGGCTTCTCCATCATGGGCCTGGTGGAGCCGCCAGGCCGCGTGGTGGGCGGCCAGGTCCTGCTGGAGGGCCAGGACATCTCCGGCCTGCCCCAGCCCGCCATGCGCCTCCTGCGTGGCGCGCGCGTGGCGATGGTGTTCCAGGACCCGCTCATGACCCTGAACCCCGTGCTGAGGATCGGCACCCAGATGGCCGCCGCCGTGCGCGCGCATGACCGCGTCTCCCGCCAGGCCGCCCTGTCCCGCGCGCGGGACGCGCTGGCCATCGTCGGCATTCCCAGCCCGGCGGAACGGCTTCAGGCCTATCCACACCAGCTCTCGGGCGGGATGCGCCAGCGCGTCGCCATCGCCACCGCGCTGCTGCACCGCCCCGCAGCCATCATCGCCGACGAGCCCACCACGGCGCTCGACGTCTCCATCCAGGGCCAGATCCTGGCCGAGGTGCGCCGGCTGGCGGACGAAACCGGCACCGCCTTCCTCTGGATCACGCATGACCTCGCCGTCGTTTCCTCGCTCGCCGACGATGTCTGCGTGATGTATGCGGGCCGCGTCGTGGAGCGCGGCCCCGCGGCGCGGGTGATCGCCACCCCGCGCCACCCCTATACGGGCGCGCTGATCGGCTCGGTGCCGTCGGGCCATGAACCCGGCGCCCGCCTGCCGCAGCTTGCCGCCGGCGCACCGCCGCGCGGCGCCGATGGCGGGCCTGACCCCGGCTGTTCCTTCCACACGCGCTGCCCCCGCGCCCAGCCGGATTGCGCGCTGCCGCCGCCGGATATCGATTTCGGCGCGGGCCAGTCCGCCCTGTGCCATCACCCGCTGGAGACCCCGGCATGACGCCGCTGCTGAGCGTCGAGGGCGTCAGCAAGCGATTTGCCCGCCCGGCCACGCTGGGGGACCGCTTGGCAGGCCTGCTCGGCCGCACCGGCCCGCGCGCGGTGCAGGCCGTGACCCGCGTTGATCTCCAGGTCGCACCCGGCGAGGTGCTGGGGCTGGTGGGCGAGAGCGGCTGCGGCAAGTCCACGCTGGGTCGCATCGTCGCCGGCATCTACGAGCCGAGCGAGGGCGCCGTACTCTTCCAAGGCGCGCCGGTGATGTCGGGCGGCCGGAAGCGCACCTTCCGCGTGCAGATGATTCACCAGGATCCCTTTGCCAGCCTCGACCCCCGCATGCGCGTGGGTGACACGGTGGCCGAGGGTCCCCTGGCACACGGGCTGGTGAAGCGCGCCGGGGCCGATGCCTTCGTCGCCGACATGCTGGCGCGCGTGGGTCTCGATCCCGCCCTGCGCCGCCGCTACCCCCACCAGTTCTCGGGCGGCCAGCGGCAGCGCGTGGCCATCGCCCGCGCCCTCGCCCTCGGGCCGGAGCTGCTCGTGCTGGACGAGCCGGTAGCCTCGCTCGACGTCTCCATCCAGGCCCAGGTGCTCAACCTGTTCAGCGATCTCAGGCGGGAGCTGGGGCTGACCGGCCTGTTCATCTCGCATGATCTGGGCGTGGTGAGGCACGTCTCCGATCGCGTGGCGATCATGTATCTCGGGCGCATCGTGGAGCTCGCCCCCATGCGTACCCTCTACAGTACCCCCGCGCATCCCTATACACGGGCGCTGCTGGACAGCGTGCCGAAGCTGGGCCGGGGACGCGGTGCCTTCCGGCCGATCGCGGGCGAGATCCCGTCACCGCTGAATCCGCCCCCAGGCTGCCATTTTCATCCCCGCTGCCCCCATGCGGGCCCGCGATGCCGCGTTGAAGCGCCGAAGCTCATCCCCGTTCTTCCGGGCCAGACAGCAGCCTGTCACCTGCACGACACCGGGGTAAGTGATGCCTAGGCCCAGTCATTCCACCTAAAGATAGGTGAACCGCCCCGGAGCCGGAGGCTGATTGGTTTGGGTTACGCCGCCGGGGTGGGCTTCTCAAGCCTGGCGTAGTAGCGCGCCTCCGCTTCGGCCGGCGGCATGTTCCCGATCGGCTCGAGGAGGCGTTGGTTGTTGAACCAGTCCACCCAGTCGAGGGTGGCGAACTCGACGGCTTCCAGGGGTAGCGTCCACGGAGGTGGTGGAAAATCCGGCGTGGTCCGGGGTGTAGGGCTTGGGTGGCCATCGGACCTGGCGGCTAGGGTGGAGTTGCGAGGCTCCCACCCCTGACCGGCCGAGGACCCGATGACCGAGGACAGACTGCCACTGGCTGACCTGCTGGCGAAAGCAGGAGATGGTGACTTCCTTAGCAGCGTCGCGGAGGCGGTGCTGCAGATGCTGATGGAGGCGGACGTGGAGGGGCAGATCGGCGCCGCCCGGCACGAGCGCACCGGCGAGCGGCTGAACTACCGCAACGGCTTTCGGGACCGCACGCTGGACACCCGGCTGGGGTCGCTACAGCTCCGAATTCCCAAGCTCCGGCAGGGGAGTTACTTCCCGCCTTTCCTCGAGCCCAGGAAGACCTCGGAGAAGGCGCTGGTGGCAGTGATCCAGGAAGCCTGGATCGGCGGCGTCTCGACCCGGCGTGTGGATGAGCTGGTGCAGGCCATGGGCCTGTCGGGCATCTCGAAGTCGACCGTCTCCAAGCTGTGCCGCGACATCGACGAGCGGGTCACGGCCTTCCTTGACCGGCCGCTGTCGGGCGAGTGGCCCTATCTCTGGCTGGATACCACCTATCTCCGCCAGCGCGAGGGTGGCCGCATCGTCTCGGTCGCCGCCATAATCGCCGTGGCCTGCGATGCCGAGGGGCGGCGCGAAATCGTGGGCCTGCACATCGGCCCGTCGGAAGCCGAGACGTTCTGGGCGACCTTTCTCAAAAGCCTGGTCAGGCGCGGCTTGAAGGGCGTGAAGCTCGTCGTCTCCGATGCCCATGAGGGGCTGAAGGCGGCGATCGCTCGCGTCCTCGGCGCGACATGGCAGCGCTGCCGCGTGCATTGGATGAGGAACGCGCTGGCCCATGTCGGAAAGGCCCAGCAGTCCATGGCCTCGGCCGCGTTGCGCCAAGCCTTTCTCCAGCCCGACCAGGACGGGGCCCGGCAGACCTGGCGCCATGTCGCTGACCAACTCCGCGAACGCTGGCCCAAGCTGGGCAAGCTCATGGACGACAGCGAGCATGACGTGCTCGCCTACATGGCGTTCCCGGCGCCGCACCGGACCAAGCTGCACTCGACGAACCCACTAGAGCGCCTCAACAAGGGTGCAAGGCACTGCCTTGCACAAACGCCGCGCCGACGTCGTCGGCATCTTTCCCTCCGAAGCCTCCATCATCCGCCTGATCGGCGCTGTGCTGCTCGAGGCCAACGATGAGTGGCAGCTGCAGCACCGCTACATGAGCGTCGAGGCCGTGGGCGAGATGCTCAACCCGGCGCCCACCAACGAAACCCTGCAACTCCCACCCAGAGCCGCCTGAGCCGTGGCCATCTCAAACCCAACAGCAATTTCCACCACGTTGACGGACGCTACCCTCCCCCGGCGCGCCGGAGCGAGGTCTGCCCGTCGCTGATCACCCCCTCCACCGGCACCCCGATCGCCTGCGCCACCTCGGCCAGCAAGGGTGCAAGGTCCTCGGCCGTGCCCGACAACAGGCTGCGCGCCAGCAGCACCTCGCCCGAGAGGCACTCGCGCACTACCCAGAGCACCTCATGGCCCACGTCCGGCTGCATGCCATCCAGCGCCAGGATCGCCCGCCCTTGCCTGGCCAGCACCCGGCGCAGCCGCCGGGTATCGGTCAGCGAGGCGGCCAGCAGCTCGTCATAGCGGTCCAGCAGGTTGGTGACGCTCCGCTCGGCGATCTCCACCCCGCGCCCAAGCAGGGCAGCATGGATCTCCGGCACGCTGCGGTGATCCCGGTGACGCAGCGCCCCCACCAGCGCCACCACGTCCAGGCCGAACTCGTGCTGGGGCAGCGCCACCGCGCCCTCCGCCTCGGGTTCTGTCAGCGCTCGCGCCAGAGATGTCGTTACAGGCCAGTTGTCGTGTCGGCCTATCCTGCCTCGAGGATGGCGAGCGCGGCGGTCGCACGACGGAGATGAAGCGTGCGACGGCGGCTTGCGGGGACAGACTGGTTGTGGCGGGTGCGAGGACGGAGGTGGTTGCGGAGTTCGTCATATGATCGACAGAACCGGTTGGCGGAGGTGAAGCTCTTGAACCCACGCATACATCGGATGCGGCCTTTGATGCCCCGGTGATCCTGCTCGAGCCCGTTGTTCATGTACGCGCTGGTGCGGTGGGTGACCCGCCTGCCCAGCGTCGAGCGAATTGCTCGAGGGTAGGAGCCATGCCCGTCCGTGGTGACCTTGTCGGGGACGAGGCCGGTGGCGGATCTGGCCGAGCGGAAGAACGCCTTTGCCGCCGCCATGTCCCGGTGCTCGCTCAGCATAGTGTCGACCAGATCGCCGTTCCGGTCGATCGCCCGATACAGGTAGCACCAGCGTCCACGGACCTTCAGGTAGCTTTCGTCGACGTGCCAGGAGCGGCAGCCGGCGCCGCCTTTCCTGCGCCGTCTCTGGCGCAGTTCACTCGCCAGCGCCGGTGCGAGCTTGGCCTCCCAGTCGCGGACCGCCTCCTGGCTGAACACGATCCCGCGGAGGAGGAACATCTCGGCCAGGTCCCGCAGCGTTAGGCGGTAGCGCAGGCGCCACAGCACCACGAGCGCGATGACATCGCTCGGGTACTGTGCTCGGTTCAGCATCCCCGAGCTGCGCTCGTTGAACCCTCGGCCGCAGCTGTGGCACCGGAAACGCCGGTAGCCCTGGGCCGTAGGGTCCCGCCGCTCGGTCACCTCGGCTGAACCGCAGTCCACGCAATCCATTCCTAGCCCCTAGCCGCCCATCAACCCGTCAGAAGCCTATCCACGCCTAGTCCAGCTCGCCAACCCGGGCACCCGTGGCGCGAGCGCTGACAGAACCCTTCATCTCCGCCGCGCGGCCACCGTGCTCGCCATTCTTGAGGCAGCGTAGGCGAACAGCATGAGCCGGCATGCAACGGCAGCTCCGGCGCGAGAGCTGACAGAACCTTTTATGGGACGGCCTCCACGCCGATTTCGGAAGGATAGGTCCACATCGCACCGGAGAGGCTATCGACGAGGTAACCTACCGGTAATTGGACGTAGGAGTAGTCCGAATAGCTCGGTGAAATAGTTCGGTCGGCTGTCCTGCCGTCCGGCAGCGTGCAAGCGATCGACACATTCCTCCGGCTCCTGGCAATCCGTACCATGGCCGGCGTGACGACGGTCTCGTTCAGGCCGTCGCCGCCGGTTACGCGGCATGTTGCTCCCGCGGCGCCGGGCGTCGTGATCGCCACCTGCTGGGATGCTCCGCTGACTGCGAGGGCGCATCCGCCCAGAGCTAGGGCAAGAACGGCGCTGCCGCATTGACGCGTTATCCGATCGCCCACTCGTCCATCTCCCGTGTGATGTGGGTGCTGGATAGCGACGCTTTGCGTCGCGATGATGAGTGCTTCCTGTCGTTACGGACAATATGTATCCGACGTGAAACAATGCCGTGCACGCCCAGGCGCCGACAGCCTCCCCGCGTTGGATCCATAGGGCATCGTGGGGACGCGGTCGGGCGCGGTGAGGTGTCTCGCCGGTCGCTGCGGCTTCTCCGCCGTAGGTCCCGACGCAGTCCGTGTTCCGTGTCCCGGTCAGCCCGTCGCGCACTGGGCGCGGTCTTTCGGTCGGGATGTACTGCGGGAATCAATCCTTCGCCTCGACCGTGAAGCAGGGCTTCACGGCTCGTCCAGGTAGCACGCCATTCAGCACGCGACTGCGGTACGCATATTGGGGTGGCGCGAGGAACGCACCCTGCGCAAAATCAGGACAGGAACAGCCCATGCGATTGCTTCTCGCCATTGTCGTACTCGCCGCCGCAACCCCTGCCATGGCGGACGATATCTACCCTCACGGCGGCACCGCCCTGCCATCCTGGACCGAGCGGGATGCATCCCGCACGCCGCTCGCCGGCACGGGAGGACGGGAGGGGTCGGCGCTGAACTTCCTGCTTCGCTCGGGCGCGACCGGCGGCGGCGGGCAAGGAGGCTGAAAGCCGACGCGACCGGACCGGTGCGTCCCGGCGGGGTCGGCGGGTACGCGGTCGGCGGCGCGCGGAGACAGAGGCCACGACAGCTCCGGCCTGCCATCGTGTCCGAGCGGAAACACGGTGTCGGCCACGACAAGAACCGCTCATCGCCCCGCATCACAGCGCGTCTAGCGTCGTCCCCGCGGATCAGGATCAGAGCAATGCAACCAACTTCCAGCTTCCATGGGTGGCCGCCCCGCCGCCCTGCAGGCTGCGGTGGCATCGACGGCACCGGATCGCCGGCAGCCGTCCCTCCGCCCTCGTCCCGAGCGGTGGGGCGTTAGCTGTGGACCCCCTTCTGGACCTCATTGGATGAGTGGCGCCGCTCGGCCTCGCCGGCGCGGCAGTGGTGGAGCGGCTAGTGCCGGTGCTGCCCTCCTGCGACTTCCTCGTCGCTGTCGGAATCGGCATGGCGGGCGGCCTCTGGCCGGCGCCCGCCATCGTGCTCTCGGTAACGGAGGGAACCCTTCTCGGCTGCCTCGCGGGCTACGGCGTCGCGGCGGCGCTCGGCAGGGCGGGCGCTACCCTCCTCCTGCATCGGAGCGCACGCTTCCTCGGCCTGTCGCTGACGTGGCTCGACCGTTGGATTGAGCACTACCGGCACCATCAGGAGAGGATCTCCTTCGGTGTGCAGCTCACACCCACGGTCCGTCTCCTCTCTCCGCTCATGGCGGGGCTGCTGCAGGCGAATCCGCGCCGTCTCCTTCTCGCGAGTGCTGCAGGAGTTGACGTCTGGAGCACCGTTTTCATCGGGCTCGGCCACGCCGCGGCGGTCCACCTCCCGGAGACGAACGCCTCCGTCCTCGCGATCTAGCTTCTCCTGCTGCTGCTGACGGAGGGGCTCGCGCTGCTCGCTTGGCGCGTTCTCGGCCGCGGACAGGCCACAACCGCTGGCGGCCCGGAGAACGAGTCTATCTCCAACCATGTCGTGAAGGATCAGATCTCGTGAGCACCACCGTCGGCTACACCTCCGGCTTCTTCCGCGCTTGGCTCCTCGATCCCTTGCGGGTCTCAGACGGGCCGCTCGGCCCGGCGACTGTGCCGGTGGTCGCGCGCGACCCCGCGACGGCCGCCAAGCTGTGGGCGGCGACCGAGGCCCTGACCGGCACGCGCTTGCCTGCGGACGCGGGCTAAGCCGTCAGGACGCCGGACCGTCCAGTGGGCGCCGCCGCCGTTCGGCGTCCCCCGTCTTTGATGGGCCGGCACGAAATCATCGGATCTGGAAGGGGATACGCGGCATGGACGTCGCACAGAACAAAAGGATTGCGCTCGTCACGGGTGCGAACCAAGGAATCGGGTTTGAGGTCGCCAGGGCCCTCGTCCGGGAGGGTTTTGCTGTTCTCGTCGGCGCTCGGGACCCGGACCGCGGACAGGAGGCAGCCGCGAGGATCGGGCCGGGCGCCGTAGCGATCCGGATCGATGTGACGGATCTCGGGACGATCGACACGGCGGCGGCGCGTGTGAAATCCGAGTTCGGACGCCTCGACGTGCTGGTGCAGAACGCGGCCATCGCTTCCGCCGGCGCCATGCCCCGGAGCGGGGAGGCGCTGGCGCGGGCAGGGCGCCCGGGCGTAATTCCGATGGAGGCGCTGCGCGCGGTCTGGGAGACGAACGTCTTCGGCGTGGTCGCGGTCTACCAAGCCATGCTGCCGCTACTGCGCGCCACGCCAGGGGCGCGGGTCATTAACGTCTCCAGCGGGGCAGGCTCGTTAACGCTGAACTCTGATCCGACCTCTCCGCTCCGTCCACTCTTCGATGCCGGCTACGCCGCCTCCAAAACGGCGCTCAACGGAATCACCCTGGCGATGGCGATCGAGTTGGAGGGAGAGGGGATCGGCGTCCACGCCGTCTCCCCCGGATACACCCGGACGCAGCTGACCGGCTTCGCGGGTACGGAGAGCCCGGAGGAGGGGGCTGCGGAGGTCGTGCGCCTCGCCCTGGCGGCCCCAGGCGGGCCAACCGGGACCTTCTCGCACGCTACGCTGGGTGTGCTTCCCTGGTGAGCGCCCGGGGGCGGCGCCGCGCCACGTGCCGCCCCCGCCCCGTCCGGCCGGGGCGGCCGCTCCCCGTCGCGCTTGAACCCTACGGAACCAGCCGGGCCCTGGCGCGGGCCTGAGAGGCCCGGATCAGGCCCTGGTACATCCCGTCCTTGCCTGGATACCAAGGCATCCGTCCGAGCCCGCCGAAGCCCGGGATCGTCTCCATGTGCGCCACCATTCGCCGCCGCATGGCCGCGTCCGGCAGTGGGCCGCGCAGCGCCCGCACGTTGTCGGCGGCGTGTTCGGGATCAGAGGTACCGCAGAGCACGGATGTCACCGCCGGATGGCCCATCGCCCACTTCAGGAAGAACTGCGCCCAGCTCGCCGCGCCGAACTCGCGCGCGATGTCCGGTAGGGGATGCCCCTCCACGACGCGCATGAGTCGGGCCTTCTCCAACGGCAGGTTCACCAGCACGCCGACGCCGCGATCCGCCGCCGCGGGCAGCAGCCGCCTCTCCGCGTCGCGCGAGAAGATCGAGTAGTTCGTCTGCACCACGTCTACGCCGCCTGCCTCGACAATCGCCGCCAGCTCGTCCTGCGCCTCCGTCTCGTGGTGGGTGACACCGACGTGGCGGATCAGCCCCTCGCGCTTCCAGGCCTGGAGCAGGGGGATGACGACGGGCGCGTTGACGATGCTGTGGCACTGCATCAGATCGATGGTGGCGCGCCAGATCCGCAGTCGCGACTGCTCCAGGCTCGCCAGCGCGTGGCTCTCATCGCCGAGATACGCGCCGGTGGACCAAATCTTGTTCGCGACGAAGACCTCCGGCTCCTCCTCGGCGCTGGCGAGGAAGGCGCCGACGCTGACCTCGGCCGAGCCGTAGAGCGGCGAGGTGTCGATCAGCCGACCGCCGCCGACGAGGTAGCGGCGTAGCACCTCGCGCAGCCCACCCCTCGGGCGGCCCGGGGCGAGGTCGTAGGTGAGGAAGGTGCCGAGGCCGAGCGCTGTCACCACCTGGCCGGTGCGGCCGATCCGGCGCGTGATGACTGGGCCGGCGGCAGCTGGCGCGGCGCCCCCGGCGGCCTGGGCGAGGGCGCCGCGCGCCCCGGCGAGGGTCGCGCCAATGGCGGCCGCCCCGAGGAGTCCGCGCCGGCCGGCGCGGGCGATGCTGCTGGTCATGCCTTGTGGTCCTTTCCGCTGGGACAGGGTGGTCAGAATTGCCAAGGCGCCGGGACCCAGGCGTAGCCAGCCCCGGCCCTCAGCAGGCGGCCCAGGCCGGGGAAGGGGTAGTGGAAGCCGAGCACAAGGATGTGGTCGGCCGCCGCCCGGTCGAATAGCGCCCGACGCGTCGCCAGCGCGGCAGCCGGGTCGCGGTCCGGTCCGGGGCGCCAGGGCCGGTCCACGTTCACCGCCGGGTGGTAGGCAAGATCCGTAGTGAGGAGCAGCTGATCGCTGCTGGAGTGGAGCAGGAAGACCGCCATACCTGGCGTGTGGCCGGGTGCCGCGACTGTGAGGAGGCCCGGCACGATTTCCGCGCCGGCCTCGTACAGTTCCACGCCGCGCGCCACGGGCTCGACACTGCGCTTGATGGCTGCAGCGAACCGGCGGCGGAAGTCGTCCGGCACGGGCATGTAGGACAGGTCCGGATCACCGCGGACGAAGAACTCCCAGTCGGCTCGGGGCGCGAAAACGGTGGCGCGCGGGAAGGCCCGGCCGCCATCCGCCGCGCGAAGGTTACCGACGTGGTCCGGATGGGTGTGGGAGATCACCACGGCGTCGATGTCGGCCGGCGTCAGCCCGATGGCAGCGAGGTTGGCGAAGAGCCGACCGCCGTTCGGCCCCATAGTCGCCCCCGCCCCGGCCTCGAGCAGGATGCGCCGTCCCCCGGTCTCGATCAGCAAGGTGTTGAGATTCAGCGTCAGGTAATCGGTCGGCAGCTGGGCCCGCCGCAGGGTCGCGCGCAGCTCGTCCTCCGGTGCGTCGATGGCGTAGATCTTCGGGGAGCCGCCGATCACACCGTCGCTAAGTACGGTCGCGGCGATCTCGCCGACGCGGATGCGGTAGTAGCCGGCGTTTCCGACGGTCGGCAGGGCAGCCTGCGCGGCGGCGGGTCGGGCGGCTACGGTTCCCAACCCCAGGGCCGCCCCGGCGACGGACAGTAGGGCTCCGCGTCGGCCCGCGATGACGTGATGCATACTCCGACCTCTCTGCGAGCAGCGTCGCGACGAAGACGCCCTCCCTAAGGCACCCGACCCGTGCCGTGCCGCCGCCCACAGATGCGGCAAGTGGGAGCAAGGGATAACTGGTGTCTCTCTGCGCGACTTGTTAAGCCAGGCTTCACGATGAGGTCCCTTCGCTTCGACAGCCTCGACGCCTTCGCGGCCGTCGTCCGGCATGGCAGCTTCCGGGCGGCCGCCGCGGAGCGCGGCGTTTCGACCTCCGCCCTGAGCCAGACGGTCGCTGCGCTCGAGACCTCGCTTGGCATTCGATTGCTGAACCGAACCACACGCAGCGTCGCGCCGACCGAGGCCGGCGAGGGGCTGATGGAGCGTCTGGCCCCGGCCCTAGACGAGATCCGGGGCGCCGTCGCTGACCTTGACCGACTGCGCGAGAACCCCTCCGGCACGGTTCGGATTAACGCGCCGGGACCGGCCGTGGACCATGTGCTCTGCCCGCTCGTCTTCAGCTTCATGCGCGCCTATCCAGAGGTGCGGGTGGAGATCGCGAGCGATGCGGCCATCATCGACATTGTCGCGTGCGGCTTCGATGCCGGAGTGCGCTTCGGCCGGCAGGTCCAGAAGGACATGATCGCTGTGCCGCTAGGACCGCCACTGCGCTACGTCATCGTCGCCTCGCCCGGTTACGTCGCCGCGCGGGGGGAGCCCGCCACGCCGCACGACTTGGTGCGGCACGACTGCGTCCGCCGTCGCTTCCCCGGCGGCACCCTCGTCACCTGGAGGTTCGAGCGTGACGGCGAGGCGCTGGAGATGGCGCCCGGCGGTCGCCTGACGCTCGGTTCCGCACAGCAGGAACTTCAGGCCGCGCTCGCCGGGCAGGGCGTCGCCCACGTCTTCGAGGACTACGCGGCAGCGCACCTTGCCGACGGGTCGCTCGTCGAGATGCTGCGGGACTGGAGCCCGAAGCTGCCAGGATGGTTCCTCTACTACCCCAACAGACGCCACGCCGGGGCGGCGATGCGGGCGTTCCTCGCCCACCTCCGCGGCTTCGTTTGGCCGCAGGACAGCGCCCGGCCGGGCTGACCGGGCCCTCCCCCGCGCCGACTGGGGACGCGCGCCCGGACGCCCAAGGGGACGCCGCCCCCGCCTCACGAGCCGAGATGCGCGCGGAAGGAGGCCGCCAGCCTTTCTACGGCGAGGTCCACGTGCGGGTGCTTGCGGTACAGGTCGTAGTGGCCGGCCCCGTCCACGACGAAGAAATTCTTGTCCAGAGAGGTACAGCGCTCGGACAGCTCCCAGCCCGTCTCGAACTGCCCATTGCTGCCGCGCCGCTCGCCCAAGATGACCTGCAGTGGCCGCCTCAGCATCTCTGGCACGAGGTGAAGGGCGTCGAAGCCGAAAATCCCAGCTAAGCTCGTGAATATGAGACGGTTAGTGGAGCCGGAATGGCGACGGGGGGATTCGCGGTAGAAGCGGACGGCGTTGAGAATCTCGGGATCGGTGACGTCGGCCGCCCGCGCGGCGTCCAAGCTGTCGGGGATCGAGGGCTCGCGCCGAGCTGCGACCCCCCGTGCCTAGCCGGTGTGCTGAGCGCCGAGCTCGTCGAGCTGGGCGAGCAGCATAGGTCCGGGAGTCATGGCTCGGGGGGCTCGGCCGACATCTGTGGCAACGACCGTTCTCACCGTCCGGAAACGGCGCTCCGTCAGGGCTGCGGCGATCGCATAGCCGTCGCCTGCGCAAGTGCCGAGAAGGACGATCCTATCCTCCGCCACGAAGGGTAGCATCACGAGGTGGTCCAACGCACAGCGTATACCCTCGGCGCGTGTGGCTGGGTCCTCCAGATCCCGAGGCTGGTCGCCATTTTCTCCCTGATTAGACGGATTGAAGGTCAACGCCACGAAGCCGCGCGCCGCCAGCTTTCGTGCTTAGATCGCGCCGACCTGCTCCTTGACGCTGCTGCCGGGCGTCGCCAACGGCGATCGCCGCTGGTGGCGCGGCCGCGTCAAACCTTTCCGGGCGGTGTAAGGCGGCGGTCAGGGCGACGCCCCGGTTGCGGAACGCGGTGCGCCGCGGGTCCGGCGTCGTAACGCCGCTCCCCGCCTGTGCCAGTTCAGGCGAATGCGACATGGGCCATCTCCTCCGAGAGTTCCCAGAGCCGTGCCGCCGCCGCCTCGTCCAGCGCCTGCTTCGGCGCCCTCTCCTCGGCTGGATAGCCTCGCGTCCCCGCCCAAGCGTGGGGCCCGTAATAGGCGCCGTCCCGCGCCGAGGGGGCAGTCGCCGCGTAGAGGGTGGGGAGGGCGCCCTGCCAGGCAGGTTGGAACAGGAAGGGCAGGAGGGAGCGGACGCGGCCTTGCAGGCTGCGCCGCCCGGCCCCGTTCGGGATGAGGTCGGTGCGTGCGATGCCGGGATGGGCGGCGAGGCTGGCGACGCCCCACCCAGCCGCGCGGCTGCGGCGGGAGAGCTCGAAGGCGAAGAGCAGGCAGGCGAGCTTCGACTGGCCGTAGGCCGCCATCGGCTGGTAGCGGCGCTCGGACTGGAGATCTGCGAAGTCGATCGCCGCACCGCGCGCCGCCACGCTGCCGAGGCTGATTACGCGGGAGCCCGCGCGCCGCCGGAGCAGCGGTAGCAGCCGCGCCGTCAGCGCAAAGTGGCCGAGGTGGTTCGTGCCAAACTGCAACTCAAGGCCGTCCGCCGTCGTGCACCGCTCCGGTGGGGTCATCACGCCGGCGTTGTTGACGAGGAGGTCGAGACCGTCCTCCTCCCTTGCCAGGCGGTCGGCGAAGCGATGGACCGATTCGAGGCTGGCTAGGTCCAGTTCCCGGAAGCGGACCCGCGCGTCGGGCAGCTGCGCCTTGATCCGGCCGACCGCGGCGAAGCCCTTGTTGGCGTCCCGCCCGGCGATCACGACCATCGCCCCGGCCCGGACTAGGGCGAGCGCGTCCTCAAGCCCGAGGCCGCCGGTGCCGGTGATAACGGCTAGGCGCCCCTGCTGCGGGGGCATGTTGCTGGTGGTCCAGTGGGGCGCGGGGGGCCTGCCGGGCGCGGCGAGGGGGGCCAGGAGAGGGGCCAGCGCGGCGGGACGGCCGCCGGCCCCGATGCCGTGCAGGGGGGTGGGAAGGGTCATGGTGCGTCTCCGGTGTGGCGGGGGCGATCCTGACGGTGCCGTGCTTCCCCCGGATGAGCGTTCCTTGACCCGGGCGACATCATATGTCCGACCTGAAACAAGCCGCTCGCGAGGCGGTCATCTTCCGGCTCTCTCCGAATGGTACGAAGGAGCATGACCCCGATGCCCCACGTCCTAATCGTGGACGACGACGAGGATATCCTCGCCCTGCTGACCCGCTTCCTACAGAACCACGGCTACCGAGTGTCAGTCGCGTGCGACGGGGCGGATATGTTCGCGGCCCTCGACGGGCCGGGGGCGGACGTGATCGTCCTCGATGTGATGCTGCCGGACGAGAACGGCTTCGACCTGTGCCGCCGACTACGCATGGTTTCCCAGAGGCCGGTCATCATGCTCACGGCGGTGAGCGACCACACCGACCGGGTGGTGGGGCTGGAGCTCGGCGCCGATGACTACATCACGAAGCCCTTGAACGCGCGCGAACTGCTGGCCCGCATCAAGACGGTGCTGCGGCGCAGCAGGACCGGGGTAGCGCCGCGCCCGGGCGAGATCTGCCCGGTGCTTTGCTTCGGGCGATTGCGCCTCGACATCGCGCGCCGCGAGCTGCGGTCGGAGAATAACATGCTGGTGCCCCTCTCGGCGCGCGAGTTCGACCTCCTCCTCGCCTTCGTCGAGCAACCGCAGCGGGTGCTGACGCGCGACACGCTGATGGATCTAGCGCGCGGGGAAAGCCACGACGCCATCGACCGCAGCATCGACGTGCAGGTGAGCCGGCTACGGCGCAAGCTGGAGGATCCTTTTAGGAGCCCGGAACTGATCCGCACCGTTTGCAACAGCGGCTACATCCTCACCGCGCAGGTGACTCGCTCGTGAGGTGGCGGAGGGACACCATCTCGCGGCGCTTCGGCGCCGCCACACTGCGTTGCATGGACCATTCTGTAGGCAGAGTAGGCCCCGGGCTGGCCCGCATTCACAGGATGCGGACATACTCTGGGCATCCGAGTTCGAGCATGCGGTTGAGTGTGCGGACGGCGATGGCCACTTCTGTCGCGCAGCGCCCGTCGGTACGCGAGTGCAGTCCACCGCTGATGACGCGCTTGAACCTGCTGATGTCCGTCTCGACCAGAGCACGCCAAGTATAGCCCGAGGCCTTCTGCCAGCCCATACGGCCGCGCTCGGCGATCATCCTGAGGTGTTGGTCCCGCTGGGTCGGCGCCCTCTCGGCCGTGGTGCTCGGCACGGCACTCGAGCGGTAAGCGTTTACTGACGGCTACGGCTGTTGCGGGTTGACGGGGCTCAAGCGCTGTCTGGCCGCAGGTGCCATGGCGCCAGCTCACCGATGCGATT
>NZ_JACIJD010000019.1 GCF_014199205.1 Muricoccus pecuniae
GGCCTATCTGCCGGGCGCCGAGTGGGAGGCGCAGATGCCGGCGCAGGAGGCCCGCTACCGCGCCATCTGGGAGAAGACCCCGTGGCAGCAGTGACCCGCCCCTGATCCCTCCGCGCCCGAAGAAGCAAGACCGAGGAAGCCCGTCCATGACCCTGCCGACGCCGTCCCGGCGAGCCCTGCTGCTCGCCGCCCCCGCGCTGGCCCTCGCCGGCCGACGCGCGCGGGCGCAGGACAGCTCCTGGCCCGAGCGGCCGGTGCGCGTCATCCTGCCCTGGCCGCCGGGCGGCACGGCCGACATCGTCGGGCGCCTCTTCTTCAACGCACTCTCGCAGGGCACGGGCAAGCCCTTCGTGATCGAGAACCGACCGGGCGCCACGGGCACGATCGGCGCGGCCGCCTTCGCGCAATCCGCGCCGGACGGCTACACCGTGCTGCACGGCTCGACCGGCCTCTCGGTCGAGAAAGCGCTGTTCGGCAACCTGCCCTACGACGCCCAGCGGGACTTCATCCCCGTCTTCCGCACGATCACCGTGCCGCAGATCGTGCTGGTGCCGGCGGGCATGCCGGTCCGCACGCCGGCGGAGCTGGTCGCCTATGCCAGGGAGAAGCGCGGCATCAACGGCGCCTCGGCCGGCATCGGGTCCATCCAGCACCTCTCGATGGAGCTCTTTGCGCGAGGCACGGGGGCGCCGGTCAACCACATTCCCTATCGCGGCGGTGCGCCCATCTACACCGACCTGATGACGGGAACGGTCGACCTCTACTTCGGCAACGCCAACGCGCCCATCGGCTTCGTGAAGGAGGGCAAGCTGCGCGCGCTGGCCCATACCGGCCGGGGACGGCTCGCCTCCCTGCCCGAGGTGCCGCCGCTCTCGGACACGCTGCCGGGCTTCGAAACCTACCAGTGGAACGGCGTCTTCCTGCCCAGGGGCACCGCCCCGGCCGTGGTGGCGCGGCTCAGCGCGTTGCTGAACGAGGCGCTCGACCGGCCGGAGGTGGCGGAGAAGCTGCGCAGCCAAGACCTTCAGGCCGAGCGCAACACGCCCGAGGAGTTCGCCGCCTTCTTCGCCGCCCAGAGCCGGCGCTGGCAGGGCTTCGTGCGCGAGGCCGGGATCCGGCTGGAATAGCGGGCATGGCCGGCCCAGGGCACGCCGCGCCGCACCTTCCGGTGCGCGAGGAATGGCTGGCGCAGCGCCGGGAGAGGATCCTCGATCCCGGCCTGCCCATCGTGGACGCGCACCACCACCTCTGGGACCGTCCCGGCGCACGCTACCTGTTCGACGAGCTGCTGCGCGATGCGGGGAGCGGGCACGACGTGCGGGCCACCGTCTACGTCCAAGCCCGATCCATGTACCGCGCCGAGGGAGCTGAGGAGTTGCGCAGCCTCGGCGAGACGGAGTTCGCCAACGGCGTCGCCGCGCGGAGTGCCAGCGGCCTCTACGGTCCGATCCGCGCCTGCGCAGGGATCGTCGGCATGGTGGACCTGATGCTGGGCGACGCCGTCACCCCGTTGCTGGAGCGGCATATCCGGGCGGCCGGGGATCGCTTCCGCGGCGTGCGGAACCAGACGGCCTGGCACGCCTCGCCGGAGATCAACAGCAACCCGCTGCCGCCCCGGCCGGGCCTGCTGTCCGAGCCCGCCTTCCGCCGGGGAGCCGCGCGCCTCGTGGAGCACGGGCTCTCGCTCGATCTGTGGGCCTACCACACGCAACTCGACGAGGTTCTCGCCCTCGCCCGCGCGCTGCCGGAGCTGACCCTGGTGCTGGACCATTGCGGCGGCCCGCTCGGGGCAGGCCCCTATCAGGCACGCCGCGAGGAGGTCTTCGCGGAGTGGAGTAGCCGCATGCGCCTGCTCGCCGGATGCCCGAACGTCGTCGTGAAGCTCGGCGGCCTCGGCATAGCGGTGAACGGCTTCGGCTTCGAGCGGCAAGAGCTGCCGCCATCCTCGGAGCAGCTGGCCGCGACGTGGCATCCCTATCTCGACACCTGCGTCGAAGCCTTCGGCCCGGACCGCTGCATGTTCGAGAGCAACTTCCCCGTGGACAAGGGGAGCTACGGCTACGCCGTGCTCTGGAATGCCTTCAAGCGCTTCGGCGCCTCTGTCTCGGCCGAGGAAAGGACCGCGCTGTTCAGCGGCACGGCCATCCGCACCTACCGTCTCCCGGCGGTGGCCGCGAACTAAGCGGCAGGATGGGAAAGCGTCGAACCGTGATCGCCCGCCGCAGCCTCATCTTCGCCTCTGCCCTGCTCACGCCATCCTTGGTTGTGCGTGCGCTATCCTGGCCCACGCCCCCTCCGGCTCATCGTGGCCTATCCGCCTGGGGAAGCGGTGGATCTGGCTTTCTGAGAAGTCATGGGGGCGGGTTGACGCCTTTTCTGCCAGGCGCGGCGGTCGACGGAGTTTCAAGGTTTCTGGCCACCCCAAGTGCTGCCTCCGCCCTGGCGGCTGAGGCCGGGAGGCGTGCCATGGCTTCAGCGGGCCACCTCCCGCGAAGAGGCTCCGTGATCTCGCACCGGCCGAGGCTGCGAGAAGGTCGGGCGAAACCAGTAGACGCTGGTCCGCGGAGATCGATTCGATTACGTCACGAGTGATATCCGTCGTAGCACCCTTCGTAGCACTGGGCGCCCCGGAAGCCGCTGATACTCTCTGTTTCCATGTACATCAGCCACTTGGGCAGTGGCTGGCGTCCCGTACGGGATTATGATCGACGTTCACCGATGTCCAAGGCCGTCCAGATGCCTTCTATGTTTTCATTATCTTACGTGCTCAACCGTCCGCAGCCGTCCGGTTGCGTTCGCCCATGTTGCTGTCGCAGTGTGGGGGTGATTGTGGGGGTGATCAGTTGTGCTCCCGCTTGCTCCCGGGGGTTCGATGCCGAAGCTGTCCGAGCGCGCCGTTGCTTCTGCAAAGCCGCGGGAGAAGGTCTACCGGCTCTCTGATGGGAACGGCCTGCTCTTAGAGGTGCGCCCGGGCGGGGGGCGAGCTTGGCTCTTCCGGTTCATGCTTGCTGGGCGCCGCAGAGACATGGGGCTGGGTGCCTATCCCGAGGTTGGGTTGGGGGCTGCCAGGAAGAAAGCTCGTGACGCAGCGGATCTGGTGGAAGCCGGCACCGACCCCATCGCTGCCCGTGACAGGTTCGCAAAGGCTGATGCTGCCCAAAAGGCACAGGAGGCCGAGCGTCAAAGCCGCACTTTTCGGGATGTGGCAGAGCGTCTGGTGAAGACGCAGGAACCTGGCTGGACCAGTGGGAAGACGCTGGCGAGCTGGCGGCTGACCCTGGACCGGCACGCCTATCCGGTGATCGGGCCCATGCCGATTGCCGAGGTCAGCCGAGAGGATGTTGTCCGCGCCCTCACCCCTGTCTGGACAGCCCAGCCCGCGACTGCCCGAAAGCTGCAGCGCCGTATAGCCGCCGTGCTGGACTTCGCTGCGGCACACGGGTGGCGCTCAACCGACAACCCCGCCCAGGGACGAGTTCTTCGTCTGACCAAGGCTCTGCCGAAGCAGCCGCCGGAACGACGTCAGCCCTCCCTCCCCTGGCAGCGAGTGCCAGCCTTTCTTCGTAGGGTAGAGGCGATGGAAGGGACGGCACCCCTGGCCCTCCGCTTCGCCGTGCTAACGGCCGTCCGCTCGGCAGAGGTGCGGCACGCTCGTTGGCCCGAGATCGACTTCGGCACCCTTACTTGGACCATCCCTGCCCAGCGCATGAAAGGCGGAAAGGCCAAGGCGATACCGCCCCATCGCGTTCCGCTGACGGATGCCATGCTGGAGATCCTGTCGGCCGCAGCAGTACACGTGACTGGCACGATCGAGGGTCCAGATAAGTTGGCCTTGCAAGCTGCTCTTAAGGCTGACGCGCTGGTGTTCCCCTCCCCCACCGGCCTGGCCCTCAGCGATGCCGCCCTGGGTGCCTGCATCCGCCGCATGAACGAGGATGCCTCCGCTGGTGCCTCCCTCCTCTGGCAGGACGTGGACGGGCGCGGTGCCACCCCTCACGGCTTCCGCCGCTCCTTCCGCAGCTGGGTGGACGACACCCGCCCCGAGGCCGGCGAGGCAGCTGAAAAGGCTCTGGCCCATGAGGACGACAACAGTGTGCGGGCGGCGTACCGCGGATCCGACATGCTGGAGCAGCGGCGTCCACTCATGGTGGCCTGGGGGCGATACTGCGTACCCTCGCCGCACCATAGCGAGCCCACGGGATCGGCAAATTAGGCTCTCTGAGGTCCGACCCATTGTATTTCGGTCGGAACAGGTCGGAACGGTCGGAACAACCTTATTTTCCGGGGCTAAATCGTGTTCCGACCTGCGCTAGTTAGGTCGGAACAGGTCGGAACAGGCCCGATGGCACTTTCTCGGTCCCTCGGTACTCTTGCAGAACCGAATCCAGGACTGAGCAGCTTCCATGCGACCTATCAAGATTCTCGCCCCACTGCTGTCGGCTGTGCTTGTCGGCTGCGCGGCGCCGCCCCAGCCAACTGGTCAGCGGGGTGGCGGTATGCAGCGCATCGCCGTCGTCACGGATCCTCCTGGTGCTTCCTGTGCCGGCATTCGACCGGATGTGGGCACCATCGCTGCCGATCCTGCTGGGGTGGTCGTCATCCCCGCATCTGGCCAGACGCTGCGGATCGAATGCACGGCCGCCGATCGTGCCCCAGGAGGTACCCTTGTCTTCGTGGAACCCGACGCGAACGCGATGCAGGGTATGTACGCTGCAGCCGGCATCTTCGGGATGGCTGCTGGGATGGCCAGTGGCATGTTCAATCGCTACCCGGCGACAGCTTCCGTGCGCCTTCTTCCGGCGGCTTTTCCCAGTGTCGATGTGAGGGATACCGCTTACGCAGCAGAAGTGGCCTCCGTCCGAGCGCAGGGGGCGGCTCAGATTGCGGTAATCCGCCCCAGGTGCAGCGACACGAACGCATTCCAGTGTCAGGACGAAATCGCAGCAGTAGATGCCGCAGTGGCTGGGGAGATTGCTCGTCTGGAACGTCAGCGCGCGTCCGCCCTAGTTCCGTGACGTTCATGGTCGTCCATGTAAGTTCGGAGCTAAAACAATGATTTAGCTCTGTTTCGTAGGTGTCGGCCGGTGTAGAATCGTGCCGGCGAGGGATCCGACAGTCCTTCCCGCAACCGGGTTGGGACGGGGCACCTTGGCGGCACGCAACATTTCCATCCGCCTGTCGGTAGAAGAAGCGGCTCAGGTACGAGCCACGCTCAAGAGCATTGGCGACGACGGCAAGGCGGCGCTGCAGAACATTGAGACGGGCGCCGGCCGGGTTGGCCCGGCTCTGCAGCGGACGACCACCGAGGCGGACAACGCGAGCCGCGGGATGGGCCGGTTCGGGCAGGCCATGGGGCAGGCGGGCTACCAGGCCCAAGATCTGGCGACACAGATCAGCATGGGCGGCAATGCGCTTACTGCGATCACAGTCCAAGGTGCGCAGTTCCTTGGGATGTTCGGGGTAGGAGGTGCCATTGCCGGCGCCGTTCTGACCGTGGGCGGCCTCGGGGCGCAGTTCCTTGGTGTCGGGAAGGCCGCCGCGACGGCGACTGACGCAATCGAGGCTCACGAAGATGCAGTGAAGAGCGCAACAGCGGCGGGGGAACTCTACCGCAGCGGCTTGGACGACGAACGCAAGAAGCTGGAACAGCTTTCAGCCTACTACGGCACGCTGACAGAGAGCGTGCGGCGGTATGAGGAAGCCCGGCTCCGTTCTGCCGGCGGGCAGATCGAGCAGCAGCGCGCGGAGTTGCAGGGCCGAATTGTCGCTCCGGCGCGCGCCATTCGACAGGACGTTGGCGACGTTGAGCGGCCGTCCTACGACGCTCTCGGTAATTTCCAGGGATACGAGCAGAGCATCACGGCAGTCAGCGCCCGGATGCGCGAACTGGCCGATGCGGTGTCCGCCTATGAAGCTGCGGGGCGCCCAACGGTCGAGACGAACGCGCGCCTCTTCGCAACCCTGCAGGAACTGAGCACCGGCTCGGATGCTGTGGCGGCGCGGGCTCGCGAGATGGCGGCTGAGATCGCCAAATCGGACGGCGACACGCGAAAGTTGGCCGAGGCAGCCCGGCAGAGCTCCGATCAGCTCGGCGCCCTGAACGGTCAAGCAAGCCAGACGGCCACTGCGGCGGCGCAGGTTGCGGGGAGCGTCTCCGCCCTTACGGCCGAGATACTGGGTCTCAGCCGAGCGACGGCCGATACGAGCCTCAAGCCCCTACAGGACCGGGTTTCAGGGCTGAATGCTGAGATCGCTGCGGCACGTCGTGGTGCTACCGCACTTGCTGAGATCCGCACCCAGTCCCGCGCCAGTGACGAGGCAGATCGGACGGTTCGCCAGGCGATGGAAGCTGAGGCCAAGCGGCTCGCCTCCACAGGGCTGAGCGCAGCAGATGCCGCGCCCAAGCTCGAAGAGTTCCGCGCGACAGCCGAGGCGATGGGCAAGACCGTCGAGACCGGCGTGGTCACCTTGTCCAAGTTGGAAGAAGGGCATCGTGCCGCCGCGCGGAGTGTTCGGACGCACAACAAGGAGGCGATGGATCTTATACGGGTTGAGGAGCAGGTCTATGAGGCCTTGCAGCTCACCGCGAGTGGGCTCCTCGCCGTCTCCAAGGCCGACGATCTCGGCATCCGGGAAGCTGAGCGGGTCCTGCGGTCCAAAAACATGCTGGGCGACCAGCAGCGAAAGCAGGCCGACGAGGCCACTAAGATCGCAACCCAGTCCTACGAGAAACAGGCCCGCGAGGCCGAGCGCACCTACGACCGCATAGCGGACTATGCCGGCGACCGCATAGCCGACCTGTTCCTCGACACCGAGGGCGGGTGGGAGAAGACGATGGCGAACCTGCGGAGGACGGCAATCGCCACCTTCGCCCGCATCGCCGCGGAGGCGTTGCTTCGCCCGATCGTTATGCCGCTCGTCACCGCTTTCCAGGGCGGTGGCGGCGTGGGCGGGCTTGCTGGGGTGGGCGGCGGCGCGGGCGGTATGCCCGGCGCGACCACTGCGGCTGGCGGCGCGAGCCTTATGGATTATACGAGCGCCTTCCGCTCGTCCAATCCGCTCACGCAGGGCTATTCCTTCCAGGGCGGCTACCTAAGCCGTGCCGATGGGATGCTTGGGACCAACGTGGCGGGCTGGCTGGATACGCCGGTCTATGCCCAGCAGGCGCCAGCATTCGGCCCCTACAGCGCCGCCAACCCGACCCAGGCATTCACCGGCAACGCCAACACCCTAACCTATGGCCAGGCGGCGGCCGGCGGCCTCTCCGTCATCGGCGGCGCATACGGCATCTACTCCGGCATCCAGCAGGGCGGCGCCAAGGGTGCGGCAAACGTGGTCGGCGGCGTGGCTGGCGTGGCCGGTGGTGCGGCAGGGCTGGCGGCTGGTAGTGCCGGCGCTCTCGGCCTCGGTGCCGGCGCTGTGTCCGCCCTCGGTGCCGTGGCTGCTGTGGCTCCCTACGTCGCGGCCATCGCTGCGGTGGTGGCGATGCTGCTGCCGGCGCAGAAGCCGTCCGACCGCACCGGCACGGCGCTAGTCAACCTGGGCGACGATCAGACGACCATCGGCGGGCTGACGGGGGCGCGGTACAGCCAGGAAAACCGCGAGTTCGCCGGCCAGGTCGCGCAGTCCATCCAGAACCTCGCCAACCAGATCGGCACCACCTACGGCATCAACGCCCAGGGCCGGATGCTGGTGTCGGTGGGCGACCGCGACGGGCTGGTACTGCGGAACGGCGACCAGAACACCCGGTTCGAGGCGGATGAGGCCGGTGTTGCCGAGCTTATCAAGGCTGCGACCCGGACCATCCTGACCGAGAACCGCGGGCAGCTCTCGTCCGACCTCCAGACCACGTTCAACACGGTCGGCGCGGGCGACACGGACCGGCTGCTGCAGGCGCTCGACTGGACGAACACGATCTACAAGTCCTTCAAGGACAGCGTAGATCCCACGACGCAGTATGCTCAGGCGCTCAAGTCGCTCCACGACCAGTACGACCCGCTGATTGCCAAGGCTCAGGAGTACGGCCTCGCGATCTCTCCGATCGCGGACGTGATGAACGAGCAGATCGCCAAGCTGAATGACGCGCGCGCCTCGCAGTTCAACGACACCGTTGCCGGGCTGCGTAACCAAGCTATCCAGGCGCGAGGCGGCAACGTGCTCGGCGCCGTGCTGGAGGAGTTCGACCGGCAACGCCAGACCGAGTGGAATGCGCTCGCGGAGCAGATCAAGCAGTCGGGTCTGGGCCAGGAGCAGATCGACATCGCGGCGACGGCCTTCAACGACCTCACGCTTGCCCAACGCCATCAGGTCTACTCGTCCTATAAGCAGGACGAGCAGATGCGGGCGCAGCAGGAGCGGGAGAATGTCCTCGCCGCCGCACGCCAAACTGAGGACCGCACTTTGAGCGTGTCTGGCATCCGCTCGTCCAGCATGACCGAGTACCTGCGGGCCATCGGGCAGGACAGCGAAGCCGACGTGATGGACTACCGCCAGCAGCGGACCGAGGGCGCAGTCACGCTACAGCGCCAGATGGCGGATCTTGGTTTCAGCGCGGAGGAGGCGGCCGGTATTATGGCTCGCTTTGCTGCGGCGACGGAAGCGACCGTTGTCACGATGAGCAAGGCTGCCGAGAGGGCGAGAGAAGATGAGCAACTAACAGTTGCCAGCATTCGCACTAACTCATGGTCCGAGTACCTGCGTGCCAATGGGCAAGACACTCAGGCGGACGTGATGGATTATCGTCAGCAGCGGACCGAGGCCGCGGTCACGCTGCAGCGCCAGCTTTCCGATCTTGGCTTTGGCGCAGAGGAGGCGGCCGGCATCATGTCGCGCTTTGCCATCACGACCGAGACGACGGTCCAGAAGATGAGCGAAGCCGCGACGGAGTTGGGTAAGACCGCGGAAGAACTGGCGGCCGAGCGCGAGAACCGGGCCGGCACCGCGGCGGGCACCATCTCTTCCCTGGCGGACTACGCGCGCGGGCTGCGTTCCGGTGATGCCTCTCCGCTCAATGGCCGCAGCCAGTACGACATGGCGTTGCGGGATTTCCAGGCGGTTGCCGGGGCGGCGCAGGCAGGCGACTACAATTCGATCACGCGCCTCCAGTCCTACTCGGACACGCTGCTGTCGGCCTCGCGCAACGTGAATGGCTCGGGCACCGGCTATGTGGCGGACTTCGACCGGGTGCAGGGCGTGCTGGGCTCCATCGCGGACCTCGGCGCGGATCGGCTCACCGCGAGCGTGATGACGCAGGAGACGCGGACGCAGACGCAGGTGCTGGAGGCCGCCGTAGAGCGCCTTACCAACGAGGTGAGGCTGCTCCGCGCTGAGACAGCGCAACAGGCCTACAGGCCAGCCCGCGCCTTGGGATGACAGGAGAGCGCATGGAAAACCCCGAGTTGGCCCAGGACGTCGCCCTCATCGGCCGGTTCATCGAGGCCGTCGAGATCACGCGGGCCCAAAACCATATTCTGACCGCGGCCGTGCTTGCGCTCGCGTCCGAGGCAAAGCCGGAGACGCGCGAGCTCGCGGCGAGGATGGTGGAGACGGCGCTGGAGACCCTGCCGCCGGGCTACCAAATGCCGGCAGAGACTGCGGCGAAGCTGAAGTTGGCTGGGGTGGTGCTGGGGGCGACGCTGGCCGCGGCACTGCGAGTTCGGGCGCCAGATGGCCCGCCGACAGATTCTGGCAACGTTGTGCGGTTCCGAGGGTGAACGGCACCTCCACGTGAATAATCCGACCCTACGACAGAGGAGACGTCGATGTTTTCCCCCCATATCCAGCAACTGCTCAACGCCACAGCCGAGGCTGTGAACGATGTTGAGATGCAGGCCGCATCGGCTGGCACGCATACACAGACCGAGGCAGCATCACGCTCGCTTGCCAAGCTTGGGCCCATGAGCATGACCTTCACGGCGATCGACGCCGGCTTCCTCCTGAAGGCGCAGCAGGTCGCGCAGCAGGTGGCGTTATTGAAAACTGCCTCTGAGGTGGCCATTGCTCGGCCGCCGTCCACTTTGAAAAACTGAGGCGCGTCGAGAGCGCGACCTTTCCCTTATCTGTTTCGAGTGAAGAAGAGGGGAAGAAGTTTTGGTGTTGAAGCCGTAACTGCAGTTGGAGCAAACGCCGGTATGAGGTCGGGTCAAATGCACACTTACATGGAGAATGAGGAACCGATTGAGGTGACGCCGCCGATGATCCAGGCGGGGGTGGAAGCCTTACTCAGGTGGGAGACCTCAAATGATCCACGCTCGGCAAACTGCGTAGTCGCTGTGTATCTTCAGATGGTAGCGGCCAAGCGGAAGTAGGGTCGGTCAACCAGTACAACCAGCCTGCCGCCTCACGGGCCGCTTCCACAGCAGCAGTGAAATCCTTCAGGTAATACCGCTTGGACTTCTGTTTCGCGCGCGTCTCATTGTAGAACTGAACGCTGTGGTCACCATCCTCCATGAGACCGAGGATCATCTCCTTATGGGCAATCGAATCGCGCAAAATTTTGCATGACCGAATTTTCGCATTTACCTCATTCAGAAAGGTCGGGAGAACACTATAACCTTCGGCGAACTTCTCCCATTCCTGTCGCAGCAGCTCGTACCGCTTCTCAAAGGGACGGTATCTCCAGCCACCCTCACTGGTGTGATTTGCTTGTAGAAGAGCCCAAACCAGCAAGTTTAAATTTTGCTCCATCAACGACCAGTGAATGATCAGCTCGCCGATAGACGAATTGAACAATGGATCGAGTAACGGGAACAGCACAGGGGGCTGAGACTTATCTGCAACCTGGAACTTAGGTTGCCGCACATAAACGCCTGATTTCTTCATTAGTCGCTGCCTTTGGTGGCGGCCTTTATTCTGCCGGAAACGGTTAGCGAGAATCGCTAAGGCTTCATCCCGAGCATCTTCTTTGCTGTTTCTGATGCCAGGTCACTGACCACCTTAATCGCGACGTCGTAGGCTGGCTTGGTCATCTTCGACATGAGCCGTTTGAGCTTAAGAGCGGCAAGCTCAGTCTTCGGATTCTCGGTGGCGATAAGTGGAACAAGTGCGGCCGCATCCACAGCGTCCTGACCTTCCAGGTCCATTTCGAGGATTTCGACTGCACTCGCGAGCGACGCCTGCCGCCACGGGAAAGCAACCCCGCAGTTCGCACAATTGTTCGGCGCTGTTGAGGTGGCCCCGCTAAGCACCAGCACTCCCGGGACGTGGTACTCACCCGGGATACTCGCCTGACACACTGGACAGGCAGTGATCGTGCTCTCTCCGCATATGCTGCAAAACGGCCGTCGGAAATGAGGCAGCGATGCTGCGTTATCAGTAATGACGTGTCCGTTCGTGCAGACCTGCATAAGGTCGAAATAACCGGACACTGCTGCCTCCTAACCTTCGACTTTCTTCAGGAATCCCCGCTCTTCCAGCCATGCGCGCAGGACCCGTTCGACGATGTAGGAGACGCTGCGATCCTCGGCGGCTGCAGCGCGGGTGATGGCTTCCTTTGTGTCGTCGTTGATGCGGAACGACAACACCGCCCCCTTCGCCATCTCTTACAACCTCTCACAAAGTGCTTGACTGCTTGGAACACATTGTAAGAGAGTGTGAGCGGCCGAGCAAGGTGCTTGCAACACCTCGCCCGGCCTAACCGCAACCCGCTCACTTGGAGAGCAGGCTATGGCTGAACACGCCCATACCACGCCTGGAACCACGCCCAGAAGAGGTCGCGCGTGCCTTGCGGGCGGGCCCAGAAGAAGACCGGCCCCACTGAACTTGGCCGAGCTGCGGGCCAGACTAGAGGCGGTCGCAGCCGAGGCGATCGACACCGCGGCCAGGGCGATCGAGTTCCTCGACGAGCTCGACGCCCGGCACGCCGACATGGAGCCGGACCACGACGGCGAAGCCGAGGCGGAGGAGGTCAGCGCCCAGGCTGTGACGCTCGCGCCCGATTGGGTGCGCCCGAAGTCCGGGTGCGCTCCGACCATCTCCGAGAAGTACGCCGAGTACTGCCGCGTCACGGGACAGGTGCTCAGCAGGGGCAACGTCATCGACTTCCCCCGTCGCCTCCGGTTCGTGGAGGTGTCGACATGAGCCAGAACGCTTTCGAGGAGATCTACTCCCGCGTCATCGACGCCGAGCTGGGCCTTCGCGCCATTCTTGAGATCGTCAGAAACAACAGCTCGGGCGATGACCCGCGTACCATCGACATGCGGAACAACGCCATCGAGTGGTGCGCCACACGGATGGCGGAGCAGATCGAGAGCATCAGCACCTACGCTGAGGATCAGGCTCGGCGTGCTCGTGAGGGGAGGCGCGGATGAAGCCGTTCCGCATGCTGCCCCAGGCGCCAGCTTCCCTGCCGCCGAGGAAGCCGGCTCCGCTGCCGAAGGAGGCCATTCCGCCGAGGCGCCGCGATCTGCTGGGGGCCCTCTCCGCTGCGGCTGTTGCGCCCGCTGTGGCCGTGGCTGCACCCGCTCCCGATGTCGTACTGATCACGGAGTGTGCCCGGGCGATGGAGGCCCAGCGCGAGTGCGAAGCCTCCTACTGCTACCCGCTGCACCTCACGGCCGAGGAGGCAAAGCCCTACGAGGATCGCGCCGACCACTTCGCGGATCTGGCCTTCACCCACGCGGAGAACGCCCTGGATCTCCCGGCCAACACCCTGGCTGGTGCCGCCGCCAAGGCACGCGCGGCGCTGGCATTAGCGGCGAAGAGATCTGACGGCAGCCTGATCACGAACGGCACGCCGGATGACCTGGCGTGGAGCGCGCTGGGGGATCTCCTGCGGCTGCTGAAGATGGCGGAAGGCGGTGGCTGATGGGCTCGCCGCTTCCCACTCGCGCGCGGCCGGCCGCGGCTGCTACACTTTCTTTCGGCGGGGCTAGGCTGATCCCCGAACGCAGGCTCTCCGCGCCTGCTGCCCCGCCACTTCACTTGCGGATGCGCTGCGGAGGCGCTGTTGGAAGAAGAGAACCCTGTTCGGGCTTGGTTCGACGTGGATCAGACTTGGTATCGCTCGCCGCTAAAGAGGACAGCGATACATCAGGTTCTCAACGCCCCACGCCTTATCGTTGTCGATCAATCTCCCGATATCGAGGCGGCTGCTCTCGTCCTGGCCAAGGTTCTCGACATGAGCATGACTATCGGTGGCGAGAAACCTCGCGCGTCACATCGGACGAAGTTGAAGGCTGCACAGACGTATCTCGCGGCAATGCAAAGACTGGCTCCGCTCTGGCACACGCTGGAAGGGCCACCAGCCCCTCCAGCAGAATGGGCCAGCAAGATGTTCGATTGGGTGCGGGAGCAGCACACGACGCCGGCTCCTCGGGGAGCGCCTATCGACACCTTCGACCACTTCATGTTGCCGCGCCTTCTCGCCTTCTATCGTCTCGTCTTCAGTCGAGAGCCGTCATCCACTTCAGGTGGTCCTACGGCCCGCTTCCTCACCGCGCTCTATATTCAGATGAGCGAAGTTCTTACTCAGTCGACGTTCGATCCTCCCGAGGGAGGCATACGTGTTCGGCAGGCATGGCGGCTGCCAGAAGAGGGCACGCTGTTACGCAAGATTCGGGACTTCAAGGCTGTTTCGAAGAAGAAGGAGGACGAGATCGGCTACATGCTCCAGTCGTACCTCGAGAATCTCACACGGGACGATGCAAAAACGAAACACTAAGACAAAGACGAGAGATTGCGGAAATCAGCGCATCTGACAGCCTTTCCCTCCATGGCAGCAAATGTCGTGATCAACGCCGTTTTTATCAGCTACTGAGATCAACAGTCCCTCTGCATCTTCCTCCTCGTTCAACAGAGAACGAGGGCGTGCAGTAATGTACATCCAGCCAGAGAAGCTGACCTTCACCATCTCCGAAGCGGTCACCAGCACGGGTATCGGCCGAACCAAACTCTACGCCTTGATCAAGGAAGGGCATCTCGAAACACGTAAGCTGGGCAAACGCACACTAATTCCTGCCCCGTCCCTCCGTGCTCTCGTGGACAACCTTCCCCGAGCTGCCAGGATCGCTGCCTAAAAACGCGAAACCCGCCACGGCGAGGCGCCATGACGGGCTGCGGGAACTGAAGCTACTTGATTACGCGGACACACCCAAGCACTCCGCATGTAGCGTATTCCCCGCCGCTTTTCCAGCCCTTTCCGTGGCCTCTCCTCGATGGAGGTCACTGTGACTAAGAGAACCAAGCGCCGCACGAAGGCCGCACCCGCGGGCTGCCCCTTCATTCGCCTGGTCCATGTCCCGAACGCGCTTGACGCTGACGGCGAGCCCCGCGTCGCGTTGGAACTGCCGCCAAGCCCGGGCGCCGTCTCGCGCCGGCCTGCACTGCTCATGTTCGCCAGCATCGCCGCCGCCCTCACACACAAGCGTCAAGCCGAGAGCGCGGCCGTCCAGAAGCGCGGAGGGAGGAAGTGATGCGCTTCCCCAGCCCGACGCAGATGCCGTCGCACTTCATGGATCTGCCGCCGGCCCTTCTCTCCGAGTGCATCGCGCGCAACGAGGGCGGGCGGGGCGACTTCAGCATCCCGCTCCTGAGAGCCTCGCTAGCCGGGGAGTTCCGCATCGTTGGTGTTCTCCCCGGCGGCCGAGTGCCGCCTAGGGCCATGGAGCCGACCCGGCCTCCGACGCTCGTTATCGTCAGCGGTGATCCGAACTTCCCCGAGCCAACCCCGCCGCCGAGCGCCTTTCCCAAGGTGCAGAAGGCCATCCGCTGGGCGGCCACGATCATCGTGCATGCGACGGGTGGAAGGCGTGAGGACTACGCCACGGTCGCCGCAGCTGTGCCGATCTTGCGCCAGGTCCTGCTCATCGAGACCGGTACATCACAGGAGGACGCTTGGCTCCGCCTGGTAAGCGCCGAAGTTGACCGCCGTGCCCGCTCGGGCGCGAAGCTCCCGGTGCTGGTCTTCAGCGCGCGACCGCGAGGCGGCTTTCACCCGATCGGAGGTGACTATTGATGGCGCCGCTCGACACGAGTTGCGCCGAGAGCCCTTCCGTGGATCTCGCCAGTCTTGCCGAAGCATCTCGGTGGGTCGCGTGGCAGGACGAAGCGCGAGGCTCTACGGGCAAGCCGACCAAGACGCCGATCAACCCGGCTACCGGCGGCAAGGCCATGGCCGACAACCCCTCCACTTGGGGCACACGCCAAGCTGCAGAGGTACGCGCGAGAGACCTGCCACTCCCCTTCGGGAGCGGCGGCATCGGGCTGGAGCTAGGCGAACACGAAGGCTGCGCGGTCGGCGGGATCGACCTCGACACCTGTCGGGATCCCGAGACGGGTGCGCTAGCACCCTGGGCGTTGGAGGTGATCCGCCGCTTTGCGACCTATGCCGAGGTGTCCCCCTCCGGCACTGGGATGAAGGTGTTCTTTCTCTACCACCCTGCTGACGGCGCCGCGATCCGGCAGGTAATGGGCACGGCGACCGGACGGAAGTGGGCCAGGAAGGGGGGCGACCACCCGCCCGGGATCGAGCTCTACATCTCGGGCCGCTTCTTCGCTGTAACGGGCGAGCAGTACCCCGACGCACCCGCCGAACTGCGTCGCGTCCCGCTGGCCGACGTGCTGTGGCTGATCCGGGAGGCTGGGCCGGCGATGGCGGCCGAGGATGGTGACGCGTCGCGTAAGCCCGGCCGCATCGCCAAGAGCCTGGGTGTGAAGGCTGGTGGTGGTGACGGTAGCCGCAGCGCCGCTGCGTTCAAAACCGCAGCGAATGTGAAGCGCGCGGGTGGTTCCTTCGCCGACTTCCTGGCCGCACTCGAAGCCGATCCGGTCACCGCCGAGTGGCGCACGGAGAAGGGGGAAGCCCAAGGCGGGCGCGAACTGCGCCGAGCCTGGGAGCGAGCCGGCGAGCCTGCCGAACCAACGCCGGACGCTGACGGCGTGACCTGGCCTTTCTCCTACGTCATGCGCGAGGAGGGTCTCTTCTACCTGCCCCAGCCAAAGCGTGACCCGCGAACCGGCGAGGAGATGGAAGGCACGCCGATGCGGCTGTCCGCCGCGTTCCGCGTTCTCGGCGAGGCGCGCGACGCGGACGGGCATGGACGGGCCCTGCTGCTCGCGTGGACCGACAGCGATGGCCGGGAACAACGCTACGCCCTCCCGCGGCGCCTCCTGCACGGCGAGGGCGGCGCCCTGGCCGGTGATCTGGAGGATCGTGGCCTTCGTGTCCGGACAGGCCAGAACTACCGCACCCGCCTGGCCGAGGCCTTGTCCGGCGTGAAGACGCCCAATCGCATCGCGAGCGCCGACCGCACCGGCTGGCACACGGCAGGAGGTCGCATGGCCTATGTCATGGCGGACGGCTGCGCTTATGGCGATGCCGCCGAGAAGGTGCTCCTTGCGGGTGCCGGATCTGGAGCCATGGCCCGCGTGGCAGCGAGTGGCACGCTGGAAGGATGGCAGCAGGGCGTCGCCGCCCCTGCTGTCGGCAATCATCGGCTTGCCCTGTTCCTCGCCGCTGCGCTCGCCTCGCCCTTGCTGGAGATCCTCGGCGTCGAGGGTGGCGGGCTGCACCTCCTGGGCGGCAGCAGCACGGGGAAGAGCACCTGCCTGGAGGCCGCCGCCAGCGCCTGGGGCAGCCCGCGCATGGGCCAGCAGGTCCGGTCGTGGCGCAGCACCGCGAACGCGCTGGAGGGCGCGGCGGTGGAGTGCTCGGACGCCCTGCTCGCACTAGACGAGATCGGCCTCGCGGACGGCAAGGACGTGGCGGTGACAATGTACACCCTCGCGGGCGGTGCTGGCCGTGGCCGTGCCGATCGGACTGGTGCGCTTCGGGCACCCAAGACGTGGCGCAGCCTCTTCCTCTCGACCGGAGAAGTGTCACCCGCTGCGAAGATCGTGGAGGCCGGACAGCGCAGCCGGGCGGGCCAGGATGTCCGCTGCGTCTCTGTGCCCGCCGATGCCGGGTGCGGCCGAGGAGTGTGGCAGACCCTGCACAGCTTTCGTGATGGCGAGGGACTGAGCAACGCGGTGAAGGCCGCGGCTCTCGCCCACCACGGACACGCAGCCCGGGCCTTCGTGAACGCCCTGACCCGCATGCGGGCCGAGAAGCCCGCCGAGCTGCTCCGGGGCCTGCAGGAGACCGTCGTCGCCTTCACCCGCGGCGCTCATGTGCCGGCCGATGCCGATGGGCAGGTCCGGCGTGTAGCGCAGCGCTTCGGAGTGATCGCGGCAGCCGGCGACCTCGCCACTGAGCTCGGTATCCTGCCCTGGCCCGAGGGCGAGGCTCAGCGGGCAGCTGTCGCGGGCTTCGTGGCTTGGCTGGCTGGCCGCGGCGGGCACGGTGCGGGCGAGGCTCAGACGTCGCTCTCGGCGGTGCGTGCCTTCATCGGCGCCCACGGATCGAGCCGCTTCTCGACCCTGCTCCTCTCTACCGAACAGGGTAGCGAGACGGAGGACAGTAGCCGCCCCGTGATCAACCGCGCCGGCTGGCGGCGCCAGACGGTGCAGGGATGGGAGTACCTGGTCCTCCCTGAAGCTTGGCGGGATGAGGTGTGCAAGGGCCTCGACGCCCAGCAGGTGGCACGAGAACTCGACGCCCACGGGTATCTGCGCCGTGGCGAGGGCAAGAACCTGGCAGCCCGAGTGCGCATCCCAGGCGAAGGCCAACCCCGGCTATTCGTGATCCTGCCGGGCTTGCTGGCCGGAGGTGCGGAGTGACGGCCCGGTTGGCTGTTCCGACCTGTTCCGACCTGTGCCAGTGCAGGTCGGAACAGCTTTCAGCCTTTGTTTTCGGGGCTGTTCCGACCTGTTCCGACCGTTCCGACCAAAAATGCGAAGGAGCCAGCGGCACATGAGCCGGCTCCGCTCACTCGCGCAGAGGTACCGGGTCCCATCGGTGCCCATCCCGGAGGCAGAACCTCCGATGGACCACGACGCGGCCGAGCCAGTCGCTTTGGCCCAGCACTACGCCGCCCCTGCTGGTCCCGACTTGCCATCACACGACCCACTCGCGGCCGGCCTGCTGGCGGGGTTTCGCCGTCATGCCGCGAGCTGACCAACCCTTCCAACCTCAGGAGATCACCATGGACATCAAGAAGCTTCTCGGGCTGCGCCCCAAGGCCCAAACCGCCGAGGCAATCCGTGCGGCCATTGCCGCTGCCGAGGAAGGCCGGTCCGCCGCTCTCGTCCGCATCGCGGAGTTGGAGGCGGGACGGGGTAACCTTCTCCTCAACGGCGAGGTGCGTGCCGTCGAGAATGGCGAGCGAGATCTCGCTGAGGCACGTGCTGAAGCCGAGCGGTGTGAGGTAGTCGCGACGGCTCTGCGGCCCACACTGGAGCAGGCGATCAACCGGGAGAAGGCGGAGGAGATGGCCCGGCTCCGCGATGAGGTAGTGAGCCTCAGCGCCGCCTTCGTCACCTTCTGGCGTGAGAAGTATCCAGCTCTCGCTACCCAGATCCGCGACGGCGCCATGCTGGAAGCTAGGGCCGTACAAAAACTGAATGAGCTGGCCGAGATGACGGTCATGCATCCAGCGGCCCAAGCTGTTGGAGATATCAGCCTACCTCCGCAGCCGGCCGATCTCATCTTCCCTGGCGACCCGTCGAACGCTGGTGGTGGTGTCACATCCCGGATCTCGATGCCGCATCCGGATGGCAGGATCGATGCAGTCGGCAGCCCTAGGGCTTTCCTACCGCTGCCTCGCGGAGGGCACTGACCATGACGACAACGGTGATCGATGGTGTCATTGCTCCGCACGACGAGAAGACGAGGCGGGCACTGCTCTGCTTCGCCACTGACCTGGCCGTGGACAACTACGGCCAGGGCTCACCCTACAAGCTGGACATGGGTGGCGCTGACCTGAGCCTCCTCAACACGGGACGAGCACCGCTCCTGGACGGCCACATGCGGCAACTCGAGAGCGTGCTCGGTGTAGTCGAGACGGCTTGGATCGAGGGCACGCAAGGTTGGGCCATCGCGCGGTTCGCAAGCCACTCGAGAGCCGCGGATGCCTGGGCAATGGTCCGTGAGCGCATCGTGACAAATGTCTCGATGGGCTTCTTCCATCCTGACGCGGATCCGGGAACTGACGGGGTGCGGTTGATCCCGTCGTGGAGGCCCTACGAGGTTTCGCTCTGCGCGGTGCCAGCAAACTGGACGGCCGGGGTTCTGCCTCAGCCCCAGGCAGAAGCGTTGGGTGCTCTGGTGGACGCGATCGAGGATCGCAAGAAGCGCGAGGTGGCCGAGGCCATCCAGGCGGTGCAGCGGCAGGAGAGGCGACGGTGGGCACAGGATGCCGCGCCCTCGGTGGCCGAGCGCCTCGGGACTGACCCCGCCCTCACGGCCGAAGCCATGGCCGAGGCGGTTGGATGACGGCAAGGGGAGGGATGCGTGGCCTCAGGGTCGCGGGTCCCTCCCCGGGCTGCAACGTATGCGGGTGGCGACAGCGCGCCGTTTTGCTAGGCACCTCGCATGCCTAAGGGTTCCGCCGCCTCTTTCCCCCAAACTCCTTTGTTTATCGGGATTGTCGAAGCCCAACCCTGACGCGAGAGCTTCGAAAATTTCAGTCTTTTAGAGAAATCCCAAGCATCTCCACGCGCGAAAAGCCCAGCAAACATCGAGGGTTCCGCAGCACTCGATAGGGCCCACCCGATTTGTCAGATAGCCTGTGGCGCTTGGCGCAAGCGAACTCGCGCGCTTCCACCAATCGAACACCGGTCATCCTGCCAGGGGTCCCACCTCTTCTCACAGTCGAGAACCACAACCCCAGGTTGCTTTTCTGCTCGACGCCGCAGTCACGAATGCGTTATCGTTCCCACACGCAATGAAGGGCGCGCGATGTTCGACGGCATCCCTGGGCTCCAAAAGAGGCAGCCGCCGCCTAAGCTCCCCGAAGCTCCTGATCCGGCTTTTTTATACCGGGGAGCTATCCTGTTCGGGCTGGCGGAGGGGGGAGTTATCCGGATCTACATGCCCGGAACCGCCCTCCATGGATGGAAAGTAGTAGGCAGTCGGGCGTTGGTCTGCCGTCTCATCGATTGCCACCTCGATTACCCGATGTCCGAACGGCCGATTTTGGAAGAGGTCCACGTGCCAATCACGAAACGGGTGGGAGTTGTGGAGCGGCTTCGGCTGGACCGCCTGTTCAAGCGACTGACCGGCAAGATGACAGTTGATGAACGCATGCACATCGGTCGGCAAATTGCCCCCTCCTAGCGCGGGATCGATGCTCGGCGGCGCCTGACGTTAGCGAACCCAGGCAGGCGAGTGAGCGTTACCTGAGCGGTGGTTGTATGATGCGCCACGTTCGCCATTGAGGGTTGAATAACTTGCGAACTGCTGACGAAACTCGGTTCTCGCGAAACAGCGGGATTGGCGCGGCCGAAGTAGCATCCGGCTCTTCTGCCCTCCAGGCTCACGGCTCCAGCTTCGAGTACCGTGGTGCCGTCGTGCATGGGAATGCGGACGGCACCTTGTTTCAGATCTCGATGCCTGGAACCGAGCTTGATGGCTGGAAAGGGATCTGCGGCGTGTACATCCCGTGCAGCCTGATCGATTCCCACCTTGACCACCCGACAGTGACAGCAGGCCCTGTAGTGTCGGAGAAGTCGCTGAAGGCTGGGCGGGCGCTTCCTTTAGACCGCCTATACGAGCTCGTAACCGGCCGGAGCCTCAGCGAACGAAATCGCAGTCGGACGTCGCAGGAGGCGGTGAAAAAGAGCCGGGACATCAGCCCGCAATAACCGCCGGCCAAGTTCGCCCGTCCCTAAACACTCATCCCGACCGACGCCTTCTCCCTAGTTCCGCCTCAGCCGCCTCGTAAGCGTCCTGTGCGCTCCGGTAGCCGCCTGGGCCAGTCCTGCAGGTCTCTTCGTCCCGTACAAGGCGCCAGCCCCAGCCGGCTGAGCCAGGCCTTCGGCGCTCGACCACAATCTCAATCGGCGACGGAGCAGCAATCAAGTAAAACGGAACCATCACCTTCAGCACACGGTTAGGATCGATTGTGGGGGTGATTGTGGGGTTGCGCTGATCGATCCAAGAAAACCACAACAAAACCAACAAGGAATGGCGTCCCGTACGGGATTCGAACCCGTGTTGCAGCCTTGAAAGGGCCGCGTCCTAGGCCTCTAGACGAACGGGACAGGCCTCCCCCCGCTCGCGGCAGGGGCGGAGCGGTCACTACAACGCCCGAGGCCCGCCGTCCAGCGCCCGTCAGAGGGCGAGAGGCGCCTCGGGCGGCACGAGGGGGGCGCGCGGGGAAGCCGGCGCGTCCGCGCTGGCTGGCGCGGTGGAGACCGGCGGTGCCGCGGGCGGCTGGGCCGTGCTGGTCGCGGGTGGCGGATCGGCGCGGACGGGCGACTGCATCGGGGAGGGCGCTTGGCCCGGGGGAGGCGCCGCCGCCAGGTTGGGCACGGTGTAGTCCGGCACGATCCGCGCCTGGGCGCCCGCGATGACCAGTACCTTCTGCCCCAGGGGCAGGGGCGGCACGTCCCGCTGGGTGACGTTCACCAGCTCGCCATTCGTCTTGCGGACGATGTACTCCGTACCGCGGTTGTCGTTCACGATCCGCTCCGTTGCCGAGCCGAACAGCCCGCCGACGAGCCCGCCGCCGACCCCGGCCAGGGCGGAGGTGAGGCCGCTGCCAGGGGTCGCCGAGCCGATGATCCCGCCCGCCGCTCCCCCCACCGCCGCGCCCGCGGCCCCGTCGGAGACGATGGCCACCTCGCGCGCGCCGATGATGACGCCCTGCTGTACCGGGTTCGCCTGCTGCACGGCCTTTATCGCGTAGGTGTTGGCCGAGTAGTCGTTGCCGCAGCCGGCGAGGAGGAGGGCGGCGACGAGGAAGCGGCTGGGCAGCATGGGGGCTCCGCGGGACCGGTCGTGGGGCACCGCCGCCGGGGCTCTCCGGGCGGCTCCGGGAGGGGTTAGAGCGACGAGCGGCCCGGGGCAACCCGCCGAAGGTCAGGCCCGCGCCGCGTCCTGCACATGGAGGGAGGTGGAGACCTCGCCGTTCCAGCTCTCGGCGCGCAGCGTGCCGCAGAGATGCAGCGGCGTGCCCCGCGCGCCCAGCAGCAGCTCGGCCAGCGGGCCGTCCTTGGCGCGGAAGCACACGGCCTTCAGCCGCCCGCCCCCCTCCCCTTCCAGGAAGAGCCGGATGGTCGCCCCCTCCTTCCCCACCCGGTCGGCGCGCGCGACGCGCGCGTGGCGGATGGCGAAGACGGGCTCCTCGTTCCCCGTGCCGAAAGGCGCCAGCCGGCCGACCTGCCCGGCCAGCGCCGTGTTCGCCGCGGCGACGGAGAGCGTGCCCTCCACCACCAGCGCGGCGGCGCCGGGGAGGTCGGCGGCGGCGGCCAGGCGCTCGTTCAGGAAGGCGTGGACCTCGGCCTGCCGCTCGGCCCGGAAGCTGAAGCCGGCCGCCATGGCGTGCCCGCCCCCGGTCACCAGCAGCCCCGCCTGGCGGGCCGCGATGATGGCGGAGCCCAGGTCCAGCCCGGGGACCGAGCGGCCGGATCCCTTGGCCATGCCGTCCGACACGCCCGCCACCAGCGCCGGGCGGTTGAACTTCTCCTTCACCCGGCCGGCGACGATGCCGACCACGCCGGGGTGCCAGCCCTCGCCGAGGATCAGGAGGACGGGGTCGCCCGCGGCCACCCCTCTCTCGGCCATGCTCAGCGCCGTACCCATCACCTCCGCCTCCACCTCCTGGCGGCGGCGGTTGGTGGTGTCGAGCCGCTCAGCGATGGCGCGTGCCTCCAGCGGGTCGGCCTCCAGCAGCAGGCGGAGGGCGAGGTCGCTCTCCCCGATCCGGCCGGAGGCGTTCAGGCGCGGGCCGAGGCCGAAGCCGAGGGAGTGGGAGGAGGGCACGTCCTTCACCCCCGCCACATCCAGCAGCGCGGCGATGCCGGGCCGCCCGCGCCGGGCCATGACCCGCAGCCCCTGGGAGACGAGGGCGCGGTTGAGGCCGGTGAGCGGCATCACGTCGCAGACGGTGGCCGTGGCGACGAGGTCGAGAAGGTCGAGCAGCGGCGGCTCGGCCCGCCCCTCGAAGAAGCCCGTCTTGCGAAGCACGCGGTGCAGCGCCACGGCGGCCATGAAGCACACCGCGGCGGCACAGAGGGTCCGCAGGCCGGAGTCGCAGTCCAGCCGGTTCGGGTTGACGGTGGCGAGGATGGCGGGCGGCGGCCCCTCGGCCTTGTGGTGGTCGAGCACGACCACATCCGCCCGGCCGCGCGCCGCCTCCAGCGCCGCATGGGCGGAGATGCCGCAATCGACGCAGACGATGAGTCCGGCGCCCGCATCGCAGAGCGCGGCGATGGCGGGGGCGTTGGGGCCGTAGCCCTCCTTGATGCGGTCGGGCACGTAATGCGTGGCGGGCACGCCGAGGTCGCGCAGCACGCGCAGCATCAGCGCGCCGGCGCAGGCACCGTCCGCGTCATAGTCGGCGAAGACGACGACCGGCTCGCCCGCGCGCACGGCGCGGGCCAGGCGCTCGGCCGCGAGGTCCATGTCGCGCAGGCAGGAGGGGTCGGGCATCAGGGCGCGGAGCCGCGGTTCCAGGAAGTCCGCCGCCGCCTCCACCCCGATGCCGCGCGCGGCGAGGAGCCGCCCGACGATCTCCGGCACCTCCAGGCGCTGCGCGATGGCCAGCGCCGTGCGATCGTCCGCACCGCGCCAGACCCAGCGCCGGCCCGTCGCGCTGCGCTCGACGCCGAGGACGGCGCCGGGCGCCTCCATGAGGCTTCCCTCAGGCAATGAAGGTATTCGGCTTGATGGTGAAGTTGTGGTGCCCCTCGATGTAGCGCACCGTACCGGTCTTGCTGCGCATGACGATCGAGTGGGTGGTGGCGCCGGTCGCCGTGCGGCGCACGCCGCGCAGCATGGCGCCGGTGGTCACGCCGGTGGCGGAGAACATCACGTCGCCCCGCGCCATGTCCTCCACGTTGAAGATGCGGTCGGGATCGGCGATGCCCATGGACTTCGCGCGCTCGCGCTGGGACTCGTCCTCGTAGATCAGCCGGCCCTGCATCTGGCCGCCGATGCAGCGCAGCGCGGCCGCGGCCAGCACGCCCTCGGGCGCGCCGCCCCAGCCGAGATACATGTCCACCCCCGCCTCCTCCTGGGAGCAGGCGACGACGCCCGCGACGTCGCCGTCGGGGATCAGCATGATGCGCGCCCCGGCCTCGCGGCAGGCGCGGATGATGTCCTTGTGGCGGTCGCGGTCCAGCGTGCAGACGACGAGGTCGCCGATCTCCGTCTTCTTCGCGCGGGCCAGCTCGCGCAGGTTCTCCTGCGGGGTGGCGTCGATATGCACGACGCCCTCGGGCAGGCCCGGGCCGACCGCGATCTTGTCCATGTAGATGTCGGGCGCGTGCAGGAAGCCGCCCTTCTCCGCCACGGCCAGGGTCGCGATCGCGTTCGGCATGCCGCGTGCGCAAATCGAGGTGCCCTCCAGCGGGTCCACCGCGATGTCCACCTCGGGGCCGCCCGCGCCGACCTTCTCGCCGATGTAGAGCATCGGCGCCTCGTCCATCTCGCCCTCGCCGATCACCACGGTGCCGGTGATGGCGACGCTGTCGAAGGCGCGGCGCATCGCGTCCACCGCGGCGCCGTCCGCGCTGTTCTTGTCCCCGCGCCCGATCCAGCGGGAGGAGGCGAGCGCCGCCGCCTCCGTCACGCGCACCAGCTCCATGGCCAGGTTGCGGTCGCTCTGCAGCGGCAGGCTGGGATTGATGGCGTTGGTCATGGGGTCTCGATCCGGATGAGGGCGGGGGGTTCAAGCACGGCGTCGAGCGCCGCGATCCGCGCGATGGCCTCGCGCATCGCGACCTCGCGCGATTCATGGGTGGTGAGGACGACGGGCACCGCCTCCCCCGGCGCGCGGCCGCGCTGGAGCATGGATTCGAGGCTGATCCCGGCATCGCGCAGCGCGCCCGTCACGTCAGCGATCACGCCGGGGCGATCCACCACCATCAGGCGGAGGTAATAGGCGCCGCTGTGCCGCTCCATGCCGACCGAGGGCAGGGCGGAGAAGGACTCCGCGCCCCAGACGGGGGTGTGGCGCCCGCGCGCGATGTCGATGAGGTCGGACACCACGGCCGAGGCCGTCGGCCCGGCACCCGCGCCGCGCCCGACGAGCACGACGCGGCCGACATGGTCGCCCTCCGCCACCACGGCGTTGAACACGCCGTCCACGGTCGCGATAGGATGGGCGACGGGCACCATGCAGGGATGCACCCGTGTCTCCACCCCGGCCTCGGAGCAGGAGGCGATGCCGAGCAGCTTGATGCGGTAGCCCAGCTCCTCCGCCAGCCTGATATCGAGCGCGGAGACGGCGCGGATGCCCTCCACATGCACGGCATCGAAATCCACCGGGCGGCCGAAGGCGAGCGCGGCGAGGATGGCGAGCTTGTGCGCGGCGTCGATCCCGTCCACGTCGAAGGTCGGGTCGGCCTCGGCATAGCCGAGCTTCTGCGCCTCGCTCAGCGCCTCGGCGAACTCCCGCCCGCGCTCGCGCATCTGGGTCAGGATGTAGTTGCAAGTGCCGTTGAGGATGCCGGTCACGCGCGTGATGCGGTTGCCGGCCAGCCCCTCGCGGATGGCCTTGATGGCGGGTATGCCGCCGGCCACCGCCGCCTCGAAGGCGAGCGGCGCGTTCGACCGCGCGGCCAGTTCGGCGAGCTCGGCGCCGTGGATGGCCAGCAGCGCCTTGTTGGCGGTGACCACGGGCTTGCCGGCGGCCAGCGCCGCCTGCATCAGCGCGCGCGCCGGCCCCTCGCTACCGCCGATGGTTTCCACCACCACGTCGATACCGGGGTCGTTGGCCAGCGCCACGGGGTCGTCATACCAGCGCAGCCCGTCGAGGGAGATGCCGCGGTCGCGCGTGCGGTCGCGCGAGGAGACGGCGGTGACGGCGATGCGGCGCCCGGCGCGGGCTCCCACGATCTCCGCGTTCTGGCGCAGCAGGCCGAGCACGCCCGCCCCCACCGTGCCGAGGCCGGCGACGCCGACAGCAAGAGGACGGGTCATGCGCGGACGGCGTCCACTTTCGGCTGCTCCTCGATGGCGGGCGCGGCATTGTCTCCCTGGAGGAAGGTCTTGATGCCGCGCAGCGCCTGGCGAATGCGGTGCGTGTTCTCGACGAGGGCGATGCGGACATGGTCGTCCCCGTGCTCGCCGAAGCCGATGCCGGGCGCCACCGCCACCTTCGCGCGGGCCAGCAGCAGCTTGGAGAACTCGACGCTGCCGAGATGGCGGAAGCGCTCGGGGATCGGCGCCCAGATGAACATGGAGGCCTCGGGCGAGGGGACGTCCCAGCCCGCGCCGCGCAGCCCTTTCACCAGCACGTCGCGGCGGTCCTTGTAGAGGGCACGCATCTCCGCGATGCAGTCCTGCGGCCCGTTCAGCGCGGCGGTGGCCGCGACCTGGATTGGGGTGAAGGCGCCGTAGTCGAGATAGGACTTCACCCGCGTCAGCGCCGCGATCAGCTTCGGGTTGCCCACCGCGAAGCCCATGCGCCAGCCCGGCATGTTGTAGGTCTTGGACATGGAGGTGAACTCCACCGTCACCTCCTTCGCGCCCTCGACCTCCAGCACGGAGGGGGGCGGCGTGGTGCCGTAGTAGAGCTCGGCATAGGCGAGGTCGGAGAGGATGTAGATCTCGTGGCGGCGGCAGAAGGCCACGAGCTCGCGGTAGAACTCGATGCCCGCGACCAGCGCCGTCGGGTTCGAGGGGAAGTTGACGATCACCGCCGTGGGCTTGGGCACGGAGTGGCGCACCGCGCGGTCGATCGCGCGCAGCATGTCGTCATCCGGCGTGTAGGGAATGCTCCGCACGCTCGCACCGGCGATGAGGAAGCCGAACTGGTGGATGGGATAGGAGGGGTTGGGCACGAGGATCGTGTCACCCGGCGAGGCGATGGCCTGGGCGAGGTTCGCCAGCCCCTCCTTCGAGCCCAGCGTCGCGATCACCTCCGTTTCCGGGTCGAGCTTCACCCCGAAGCGGCGGGCGTAGTAGTTCGCGTGGGCCCGGCGCAGGCCGGGGATGCCCTTGGAGGCGGAGTAGCGGTGCGTGCGGGGGTCCTGCACCGCCTCGACCAGCTTGGCCACGATATGCGGCGGCGTCGGGCTGTCCGGGTTGCCCATGCCGAGATCGACCACGTCCTCTGCGGCCGCGCGCGCCTTGGCCTTGGCGGCGTTGACCTCCGCGAAGACATAGGGCGGGAGGCGGCGGATGCGGTGGAACTCTTCGGTCATGGTCCGGGTGCTCGGCGTTATCTGCGTGACAGGATAGCGGCGGCGGTCAGAGGCCGCGAGGCGCGATCGGCGGAAAGCTGGGCGGCGCGGCGAGATCGGGCGGCGCGGGCACGCTCATCTCGGGCGGCGGGGCGGCCGGGGCGCTCTCCCCGATGGTCGGCGCCTCCGTACCGGGCACAAGCAGCGTCGCGGGGCCGGTGCCCACGGGTGGGGCGGTGGCCAGGCGCGGCGGCGCGGGCGGGGCGGCAGGCACGGCGGCCAGCCCCTCGGTCGCCGGGCGCTCGGGGACCGGGGCGCCGGGGCGGGGCGGGGCGGCCGAGGCCGCGCGGTTGGCCGCGAGCAGGGCGGATAGGTCAGCCCGCGCGCTGGCCGGCCCCCGGTCAGGCCGCTGCGGCACGCTGCCGAGATTCGGGCTGTCGCGGTCCATCCCCGGGGGGAGGGGGCGCCCCTCCAGCGCCTTGCCCGAGATCTGGCGGTAGAACTCGAAGGGCCCCTCACCCGGCGAGCCGACACAGCCGCCCAGCGCCAACGGGGCGAGAATGGCGACCATCAACCGGGGGTGGCGTCCTTGCTTCGCCCTCCCGCGGTCCCTAGCTTTCTCGTACCGGACGAAATCGGGCCGGGACGGCACCGCCTGCTCTCGCATCGCACGCTCCTCTCCGGAGGGGTTTGCCGCAGAATGGCGAGCGGCGATAGCCGGTGAAGAGGCCGGGAGCGCCGGCCCGCGGGCGGCCTTCAGGGAGAGAGCGCGGAATGAGCGAGAAACGGAGAGGCGGCCGCAGCCCGGCAGAGGTGGCCCAGGCCGGGGCGGCGGCCCTTGGGGGCCCCTCGGAAGGCAGCCCGCCGGCCCCCCGCAAGCCGAGGGGCAAGGCCCGGCCGCTCGCCGCCCACGCGGCCCCGCTGGAGCAGGCAGCGCCGATGGTCCGCGCCCAGCCGCCCGGCCGGAAGCCGCGCGCGGCGGAGCCCGCGGTCTCGCAGTTCGCCATGGCCATCGCCGCTTCCTCCCCCGCCCCGGACCACGCGCCGGAAGCGCCGCCGCCCCCCGCTCCCGTGCGGGAGCAGCCGGCGCCTGCCCCCGTGGCGGCCGCGCCGGTGCCCGTGCCGCCCCCCTCCCCCGCCGCGCCCAAGGCCTCCCCGCCCGAGGCTGGAGCCGCCGCCGCGCCGCGCGCCGCATCGCCCTCCCCTCCCGCGCCCGTCGCCACCGCCGCCGAGCCTGCCTTCCGCCTGCCCGACCCGAACCTCGTCAGCCGCACCATGGCGGACGTGGCCGAGCGCGGGCAGCGCATCGTGGCCGAGTTCCTCCGCCGCCAGGGCAAGGCGGACGCGCCGCCCAACCCGGACCCGCTGAATATCGGCGGCGCCTTCCTGGAGATGACGACGCGGCTGATGGCCAATCCCGCGCGGCTGATGCAGGCGCAGATCGGCTTCTGGCAGGACTATCTCACGCTCTGGCAGAACACGGCGCGCCGCATGATGGGCGGCCAGCCCGAGCCCGTGATCGCCGAGCGCCGCGGCGACAAGCGCTTCAAGGACGATGCCTGGCGCGAGAACGAGGTCTTCGACTTCATCAAGCAGTCCTACCTCCTCTCCTCCCGCTACTTCACCAACGTGGTGCACGGGGCGGAGGGGCTGACACCGAAGACGGCGCAGAAGGTGGACTTCTATACCCGCCAGTTCGTGGACGCGATGAGCCCGACCAACTTCTGGCTCACCAATCCCGAGGTGCTGCGCAAGACCGCCGAGACGGGCGGCGAGAACCTGCTGAAGGGCCTGTCCAACCTGCTCGCCGATCTCGAGCGCGGCCACGGCAAGCTGCGCATCCACATGACGGACGAGAGCAAGTTCACCATCGGGGAGAACATCGCCGTCACCCCGGGCAAGGTGGTCTACCGCAACGCGCTGATGGAGCTGATCCAGTACAGCCCGACGACGGAGACGGCGCTGAAGCGCCCGCTGCTGATCCTGCCGCCCTGGATCAACAAGTTCTACATCCTCGACCTCCGCCCGAAGAACTCCTTCGTGCGCTGGGCCGTCTCCCAGGGACACACGGTCTTCGTCTGCTCCTGGGTGAACCCGGACGAGACGCTGGCCGAGATGGGCTTCGACGACTACATGCGCCTCGGCCCCTACGAAGCGCTGGAGGCCATCGAGAAGGCGACCGGCGAGCGTCAGGTGAACGCCATCGGCTACTGTCTCGGCGGCACGCTGCTGGCCTCCACCCTCGCGCATATGGCCAGGCGGGGCGACGACCGCATCGCCTCGGCCACCTTCTTCACGACCATGCTCGACTTTGAGGAGGCGGGCGAGCTGGGCGTCTTCATCGACGAGGAGCAGCTCCAGGCGCTGGAGCTGAAGATGAGCCAGCGCGGCTTCCTCGAGGGGTCCGAGATGGCGGACACCTTCAACATGCTGCGCGCCAACGACCTCATCTGGTCCTTCGTCGTGCAGAACTACCTGCTCGGCCAGGAGCCCTTTCCCTTCGACCTGCTGTTCTGGAACGGCGATTCCACGCGCATGCCGGCGAAGATGCACAGCTTCTATCTCCGCCGGATGTACCAGCAGAACGACCTCGTGAAGCCCGGCGCCGTGGTGCTGGACGGCGAGGCGCTGGACCTCCGCGACATCAAGCTGCCGACCTACATCCTCGCTACGCGCGAGGACCACATCGCGCCGTGGAAGAGCAGCTACCGCGCGACCCAGATCTTCTCCGGCCCCGTGCGCTTCGTCCTCGCGGCCTCGGGCCATATCGCGGGGGTGGTGAACCCGCCGGACAGCGGGAAGTACAGCCACTGGGTCGCGACGGTGGACGCGCCGACAGACCCTGCCGCCTGGTTCGAGCAGGCGACCGAGTTCGCCGGCTCCTGGTGGCCGGACTGGCAGCGCTGGATCACGGCGCAGGACCGCAGCACCGTGCCCGCGCGCGTGCCCGGCGCCGGCGGCCTGCCCGCGCTGGAGGACGCGCCCGGCAGCTACGTCAAGGTGATGGCCGGGGACTGAGCCCCGGCCGCCCTAGATCCCGAAGGGCAGCGAGCCGCGCCCGCCCCGCTCGGGCGGGATCGGCGTGCCGAAGTCGGCGGCCCAGCCATTCGTCTCGTCGAGCGCGCGCACGCGGTCGGCCAGGGCGCCGGACGCGATCTCGCCCTGGGGCAGCGGCCCGGGATCCGCGAGGCGGGCGAGCACCGCCTCCCCTCCCCGGGGAAACAGGGCGCGGGGGAAGGAGGCCGCGGCGAGGCTGCGATTGCCCGCGGAAAGGGCGCGGTAGGCGGAGGCCAGGGCGGCGATCATGCGCGGGGAGGCCGCGAGCGGGTCCGCGCCCAGCGCGCCCCGCATCTCGTCGCGGGCGAGGCCGATCCCGGCCCGCGCATCCCCCGGCACGGGCGCCCAGCGCGGGTTGGACACCAGCTCCACCGCCAGCCACTCCAGCAGTGCGGCGGCCCGCGCGACACGGGCGGGGTCGCCGGGTATGCCGCCATTCGCGCCCCGCAGGTCCTGGGCGAGCGCGGCGATGGCGGCGCGCCCGGGATCGACGCCCGGCGGCAGCAGGCCGGGCGGGGCAGGCTGGGGCAGGTTCGGCCGGCTCAGCTCGGCGCAGGCGGCGAGCGGCAGCAGGGCGGAGAGGAGGAGGGCGCGGCGGCGCGTCATCGCGGATTCCGGTAGCATGGGGACGCACCATGCCGCGCGCGCCGCCTCACGGGAACTCGCGATCCTCGTCGCGCCCGAACTCGAGGTCCGCCTGCGCCTTCCGTGTCGCGAGATTGGCCTGGGGAAGGTAGGGCATGCTCGACAGGCGGTCGATGATGTCCGGCGCGAAGAGGGACGGCGGAAGGGCCGCGGCCGCGGCGGCGCGGTCACCCCGCGCGAGGGCCGGGGCAGCCGCCTCCATCGCAGCGATCACGGCCGGGGGCGGAGCGTCCCCGGCGATACCCAGCGCCCGCCGTACCTCCCAGCGGGCGGCGCTGAGGGCCGGCGGGGTGATGGTGCTGAAGGTGAAGAAGCTGCGGTCGGCCCCGACCGCGACCGTCTCCCATTCCAGCCGGCTGACGGCGACCGCGGCCAGGTCCGGTCGGCCGGCTAGGGCGGAGGGGGAGGAGAAGGCCTCGGCCGCCCCCTGGATCGCGTTGTAGCCGGGCGCGCGGTTGCCCAGCCCGGCCAGCGGCGGCACGGGCAGCGCCTCCGTCGCCGGCACGGAGCAGCCGGCGAGGGCCAGGAGAAGGGCGGCGGGGGCGGCGCGCATGGGGGGGCGTGCTCCTAGAGGCTGGCGCGGTGCTCCCTCGCCAGCTCGACGTAATGGGGCGCGGTCTTGTCCCAGCCGGCGCGCTCCTCGGCCGACATGACGCGGGCCAGGCGCGCGGGCGCGCCGAGCCACAGCTCGTTCGGCCCGATCACCTTGCCCGGGGCGAGCAGCCCGCCCGCGCCGAGCATCCCGCCCTCCTCGATCACCGCCTTGTCCAGCACCGTGGCCCCCATGCCGACGAAGGCGCGGTCCTTCAGCGTGCAGGCATGGATGATGCAGGCATGGCCGATGGTGACATCCGCCCCGATCACAGCCGGCATGGTGCCCGCGTTGACGTGGATGATCGTGCCGTCCTGCACGTTGCTGCGGGCGCCGATGCGGATGAAGTTCGTGTCCCCGCGCAGCACGCAGCCGTACCAGACGCTCGCATCCTCCTCGAGCGTCACGTCGCCGATGACGGAGGCGCTGGGCGCCACGAAGGCGCGCTCGTGGATCGCGGGCCAGCGCCCCTTGAAGGGGAAGAGGGGGCCGCTCACGCGGCCTTCCCCATGCGGCTGGAAGCGCCGAGGCCGAGCATCAGCTCCAGGTTCTGCACCGCAGCCCCCGAGGCGCCCTTGCCCAGGTTGTCCAGCCGCGCGACCAGCACGGCCTGCCCGCGCCGCTCGTTCCCGAAGACGCGCAGCTCGACGAAGTTGGTGTTGTTCAGCGCCTCCGGCTCCATCTTGCCGCCCGGCTCGGGCGGGAGGACGCGGACGAATTCGGAGCCCTCGTAGTAGCTCGCCAGGGCGTCGTGGAGCATGGCGGGGCTGTGCGCCGCGCTCATGAGGTCGAGATGCAGCGGGATGGAGACGAGCATGCCCTGGCGGAAGTCGCCGACGCTCGGCACGAAGATCGGGCGGCGCGTGAGGCGGGAATAGTGCTGCAGCTCCGGCAGGTGCTTGTGCTCAAGCCCGAGGCCGTAGAGCTCGAAGGGCGGGGCGCCCTCCCCCTCATAGGCGGCGATCATCGCCTTGCCCCCGCCGGAATAGCCGGAGACGGCGTTGACGGTGACGGGATAGTCGGTCGGCAGGAGCCCGGCCTCGACCAGGGGCCGCAGCAGCAGGATGCCGCCGGTGGGGTAGCAGCCGGGATTGGCCACGCGCGGGGAAGCCGCGATCCGCGCGGCCTGGCCCGGCGCCAGCTCCGGCACGCCATAGACCCAGTCGGGGTTCACGCGATGGGCGGTGGAGGCGTCCAGCAGCTTCGGGGCCCGCGCGCCGAGGCTCGTGGCGAGGGCGGTCGCCTCCTTCGCGGCGTCGTCGGGCAGGCAGAGCACCACGGCGTCCACCTCGGCGAAGATCTCGCGCTTGGCCTCCGGGTCCTTCCGGCGCTCGGGCGGCAGGGAGCGCAGGGCGATGTCGGCGCGGCCCTGGAGACGCTCGATGATCTGGAGGCCGGTCGTGCCGGACTCGCCGTCGATGAAGACGCTCGGGGTGCTGCCTTGTGCCATCTGGCTCTCCTCGGGACTGGAAGTAGGGGATGAGGGGGGCGGAAACGCAAGAGGGGCGGCCCCTGCGGGCCGCCCCTCCTGATATCGGTCCTGTCGAACGGACCGGCGCGAACGCCGGCCCGCCAGCGTCAGCGCTTGCTGAACTGGAAGGAGCGTCGGGCCTTCGGCTTGCCGTACTTCTTGCGCTCGACCACGCGGGGGTCGCGGGTCAGGAAGCCGGCCTTCTTGAGGATCGGGCGCAGGCCCGGCTCGAAGTTGGTCAGCGCGCGGGACAGGCCGTGGCGTACCGCGCCGGCCTGGCCGGAGAGGCCGCCGCCGGTCACCGTGCACATCACGTCGAACTGCTGGTAGCGGTCGGCCACCAGGAAGGGCTGGGCGATCAGCATGCGCAGCACCGGGCGGGCGAAGTACTTCGCGGCCGGCTTGCCGTTGATCTCGACCGTGCCCTTGCCCGGCTTGATCCACACGCGGGCGATCGCGTTCTTGCGGCGGCCCGTGGCGTAGGCGCGGCCGAAGGCGTCCTTCTTCGGCTCGCGGGCCGCGGCGGGCGTCTCGGGGGAGGCGGGGGTGCCGGCGACGAGGGTCTTCAGGTCGGCCAGCGAGGTGGCGGTGGTCTGCTCGCTCATAATCAGGCGGCCTTCTTCGCGGCGGCGATGTTCTTGCGGTTCAGCGCGCCGACATCCAGCGGCTTCGGGGACTGGCCGGCATGCGGATGCTCGGCGCCGGCATAGACGTGCAGGTTGCGCATCTGCTGGCGGCCGAGATTGTTGCGCGTGATCATGCGCTCCACGGCCTTCTCGACGACCCGCTCGGGGAAGCGGCCCTCGAGACCCTCGCGGACGGTGCGCCCCTTGATGCCGCCGGGATAGCCGGTGTGCCAGTAGAAGACCGACTGCTCGGCCTTGTTGCCGGTCAGGCGGACGCGGCGGGCGTTGATGATGACCACGTGGTCGCCGCAATCGACATGCGGGGTGAAGGTGGTCTTGTGCTTGCCGCGCAGGCGGTTCGCGACGAGCGCGGCGAGACGGCCGAGGACGAGGCCATCGGCGTCGATCAGGATCCAGTCCTTCTGGACCTCGGCCGGCTTGATCGAGCGGGTCTGGGTTTGCAGCATGATCCGTGTGTTCAATCAGAAATGCGGCGCGCCCTATCGCCCGGGAGGCGCGCCGCGTCAAGGAAAAGATTGTGGTATCATGATACCACAGCCCCGGAGACCCCTGCCCGCCCTCGGGATTTGCCCCTATCTGGGGGTGGATGCGCCGCTGGCTCCCCCTCCTGCTGCTCCCGCTGCTCGTGCTGCTGATCGTCCTGCTGCCGCGCGCCGTCGTCCTTCCCCCGGCCTGGGATCCCCGCACGCCGCTCGACCTGCGTGAGCCGCCCGGGCTGCTCACGCGGTACAAGCTGTCCCGCATGGCGCGCGATCCCGGGCTCTGCGCGGCCTCCTTCGCCCTCTCGGGCATCCCTCTCCAGCAGCTCACGCCCCAGCCCCTGCGGGACGGCTGCGGCATCGAGGACCCCGTGCGCCTGCCGAGCGAGCTGCGCTTCAGTCCGAACCTTCCGGTGGTGAACTGCCCCTTCGCCGCTGCCTGGGCGATCTTCGAGCGCCACGGGCTCCAGCCCGCCGCCCGCGATGAGTTCGGGCAGCGGGTGACGGGGGTGCGCCACCTCGGCGCCTATAACTGCCGCAACATCTACCACCAGGAGCGCGCGCCCCGCAGCCGCCACGCCACGGCGGACGCGCTGGACGTCGCGGGCTTCACCCTGGCGGACGGGCGCGCCGTCGCGCTGCCGCGCGACTGGACCGCCCCCGCGCCCTCGGGCAGTTTCCTGCGCGCGGTGCGGGGGGCGGCGTGCCGGGTCTTCGGCACCGTCCTCGGGCCGGAGTACAACGCCGCGCATCGCGACCATTTCCACCTGGACCGGGGAGGCTGGGGCACCTGCCGATGACCGCACCGATCGCCGTCATCGGCGCCTCAGGACGCTCCGGCGCCGCGCTCTGCCGCGCGCTGCTGGCGGAGGGCATCCCCTTCCGCCCGGTGGTGCGGAACGCCGCGCGCTGGGCCGCGACCGGCCTGCCCGGCGAACCGGCCCTGGCCGACCTGCGCGACCCCGCCGCCCTGCGCGCCGCCCTCCTCGGCGCCGGCCGCATCGCCTCCGCCGCCCATGCGCGCTATGCCGCGGCCATCCTCGCCGCCGCGCCGCCGGAGGCGCCGGTCGTGCTGATGGGCAGCACCCGCCGCTTCTCCCGCTGGCGGGACGGCCACGGGGACGGGGTCCGGCAGGGGGAGGCGGCGCTGCTGGAGAGCGGCCGGCCGGGGGCCATCCTGCACCCCACGATGATTTACGGCGCTCAGGGGGAGGACAACGTGCAGCGCCTCGCCGCCCTGCTCCGGCGCCTGCCGCTCGCGCCGCTTCCCGGCGGGGGGCGGGCGCTGGTCCAGCCGATCCACCAGTCCGATGTCGCGCGCTGCGTCATCGCCGCGCTGCGGCGGGACTGGGCGGCGCCGCAGGCCGTGGTGATCGCGGGGCCCGAGCCCCTGCGCTACGCCGACTTCCTGCGCGCCGTCTGCCGCGCCGCCGGGTTCAGGCCGCCGCGGGTGGTGCCCCTCCCCCTCGCCCCGCTGGTCGCCGCCGCGCCGCTGCTGCGCCTCGTGCCGCGCCTGCCCCGGATCCGCGCCGCCGAGCTGCGGCGGCTCACGGAGGACAAGGCCTTCGACATCGGCCCCATGCGCGCCCTCCTCGGGGTGGAGCCCATTCCGCTGGAAGAGGGCCTCTCCCGCACCTTCGGCGCGCCCGACTGACCACGGGCGGGACTGGCGGGCTTCACGCCGCGCCCTTCCGCGCCCAGGATCGGCCAACTCCCTCCCCTTCACTGAGGACCGCATGCCCATCATCAACCGCATCGCCGACTTCCACGACGAGATGACGGCCTGGCGCCGCGACTTCCACCAGCATCCCGAGCTGAACTTCCAGGAGGTCCGCACCAGCCGCATCGTCGCGGAGAAGCTGCGCGAGTTCGGCTGCGACGAGGTGATCACGGGCATCGCCACGACGGGCGTGGTGGGCGTCATCAAGGGCCATGGCGAGGGCGGCGCGATCGGCCTGCGCGCCGACATGGACGCCCTGCCCATCCACGAGGAATCGGGCGTGCCCCACGCCTCCCTCACCCCCGGCATCATGCATGCCTGCGGGCATGACGGGCACACGGCCATGCTGCTCGGCGCCGCGCGCTACCTGGCCGAGACGCGGAACTTCTCCGGCACGGCCTACATGATCTTCCAGCCCGCCGAGGAGATGGGCGGCGGCGGCGAGGTGATGGTGCAGGAGGGGCTGTTCGAGCGCTTCCCGATGGACCGCGTCTACGGGCTGCACAACTGGCCCGGCGCGCCGGAGGGCGTCTTCCTCTGGCGCGTCGGCCCGGTGATGGCGGCGGTGGCGGACATCCGCATCACCGTCACCGGCAAGGGCGCGCACGGCGCCATGCCGCACCAGGGCGTGGACCCCATCGTGATCGCGGCGCAGATCGTCACCGCGCTGCAATCCGTCGTGGCCCGCAACGTGGAGCCGGTGGAGGGCGCGGTCATCACCATCGGCAAGATCGAGGGCGGCATGGCCTTCAACGTCATCCCCGAGGTGGTGAACCTGCGCGGCACCGCCCGCTGGTTCCTGCCGGAGGTGGGCGACGTGCTGGAGACGAAGGTGAAGTCCCTCGCCTCCGGCATCGCCCTGGCTTTCGGCGCCCAGGCCGAGGTGCATTTCGACCGCATGTACCCCGCCACCATCAACGAGGGGAGCAGCACGGCCCTGGCCGCCGAGGCCGCGCGCGCGGTCGCCGGGGAGGCGCGGGTGGTGGAGCTGGAGAAGCCCACCACGGGCGGCGAGGACTTCTCCTTCATGCTGAACGCCAAGCGGGGCGCCTATCTCATGCTCGGCGCCGGGCGTTCCCCGGCCGACCCGCAGGTCCACCATCCCCGCTACGACTTCAACGACGCGGTCCTGCCGCTCGGCGCCTCCTGGTGGGCGACGATGGTGGAGCAGCAGCTCCCCCGCCAAGGCTGAGCGGGCAGGCTGAGCGCCGGGCCGGTTCGGGGACGAATGGAACGGGAGGGGCTGCGGCGCGCTTAGGGAGCTCAGCACAGAGGTACCCCCATGGCCCAAGGCCCCCATTACGCCCCGCCCGGTCCGCTCGGCTTCGGCGGCGCCCCGCTCGGCAACATGTTCGAGGTGGTGTCGGACGCCGATGCCGCCGCGACCCTCGCCGCTGCTTGGGATGTCGGGATCCGCTACTTCGACACTGCCCCGGAATACGGCCCCGGCATCTCCGAGCACCGCTTCGGCGAGTTCCTGCGTAACAAGCCGCGCGACGAGTTCGTGCTCTCCACCAAGGTCGGCCGCCTGCTGCGGGCGGATGCGAGCAAGGGCGGGAAGCACGGCCCCTTCGTCGCCGGCCTGCCCTTCCGCGTGGACTACGACTACACCGCGGACGGCGTGCGCCGCTCGATCGAGGACAGCCTCCAGCGCCTCGGCCTCGCGCGCATCGACGTCGCCTACATCCATGACTGCGCGGAGGACGCGCATGGCGAGCACTGGATGGAGGTGTTCGACACCGCGATGAAGGGCGCCGCCGTCGCGCTGACGCGGCTGCGGGAGGAGGGCGTGATCCGCGCCTGGGGCCTCGGCGTGAACCGGGTGGAGCCCTGCGTGCTTTCGCTCGAGCGGGCGGACCCCGACGTGTTCCTGCTCGCCGGGCGCTACAGCCTGCTGAACCAGCCCGCCCTGGAGGTGCTGTTCCCCCGCTGCGCCGGGCGGGGCGTGCATGTCGTCGTGGGCGGCCCCTACAATTCCGGGCTCATCGCGGGCGGCAAGACCTTCGAGTACCAGGAGGCCTCCCCCGAGAGGGTGGCGGCGCGGGACCGGCTGGCCGCCATCGCGGAGCGGCACGGCGTCGATCTCCGCGCGGCCGCGCTGCAGTTCTGCGCGGCGCATCCCGTGGTCGCCTCGGTCATTCCGGGGACCAAGAACCCGGAGAGGGTCCGGCAGAACGTGGCGCTGATGAACCAGCCCGTCCCGGCCGGCTTCTGGACGGAGTTGAAGAGGGAGGGCGTGCTGCCGGAAGGGGCGCCGACACCCGCGGGGTGACGGGATTTCGCCGGGTCGGGGGAGGAGCGATCCGAGGGTTGCTCCTCCACCACGATCCGGCCCTAGAGAGTGCCGGCCTGCTGTGATGCAGCCCATGGATGCCATGCGGGATAGGAGCGAGGAGCTTCCACCACCGCTTCCGACTTCTCCGAACGGGGTCCCCGGGTCCAGCCCGGGATGATCCGACGCTGGTGAACACGCTTCTTCGCCGGAACCTCGGGCAGACCCTGCTTCTCCGGGCGAACCTCCGGCTTGGGGCTGCGCTTCACCGGAGCCGATGTGGCACGCAGGTGCTTCAGATAGGTATGCGCGGCTGCATAGGCATCTTCGGCACAGCGGTAGCCCCGCTCACACCCGTCCACGGTATGACCGTTGTTGGTGATTCTCCACCCCCAGGCTTCCGCCCGAAAGCCACGGCGCTCCACGACGACATCGGTGTCGAGTTCATTCCAGTCGAAGTTGCTGTTTTTGCTCATCGCGTCGGACCCAGGTGAAACTTGCTGGGAATAGAACGTGTATTGTCTAAAAAAGATTTTAGAGTTTCGTAATGCGCGAATAACCTCTCTTAATGGTGATCGAGTAGAGGTCATGAACCCCTGATCGGCCGATACGCTTCGTTGATTTCCCACTCAGCCTCTTCGAACGCTGGCGAAGCGTTGCGTCCACCGCCCGGGCTAGCCGAACCAGCGATTTTCGTCCCGCACCACCGGCCATTGGAGCGGGCCATGCTGAAGCCCAGCCACGCTCCCTGGTCAGCCGAAGCAGTTCCGAATTGGGGGGGATAAGGCGGAAGAAGAACGGGACGCCCAGGCTTCATGCCGAGCAGGTCCGATAGCGGTCTGCGACCCCGGAGGCCACACCGCAGATAGCCCTGGGAAAAGCTGATTTACTGGAGCGATGGTGGGCGCACTAGGGCTCGAACCTAGGACCCGCTGATTAAGAGTCAGCTGCTCTACCAACTGAGCTATGCGCCCATCGCACCATTCGCCGGGCCTCGCATTGTCCGTTCGGCCCGGGAGGCGGCTTCTATCCGATCCCTCGCAGAGGTCAACCCCCTATCCGCCACCTAATCATGGGAGGCGGCGAATTCCACGTCCCGGTGGACATGGACGCTGCCCAGCAGCCCGAAGCCGAGCATCACCGTCAGCACGGCCGAGCCGCCATGGCTGATGAGGGGCAGCGGAACCCCGCCCACGGGGATGCTGCCCGTCACCATGGCGATGTTCACGAAGACGTAGAGGAAGAAGTTCATCCCGAGGCCGAGCGCCAGGAGCCGCCCGAAGCCGTGGCGGCAGCGGAGCGCGGTGAGCAGGGCGAAGACGATGACCAGGGCCAGCAGGGCGAGCGTGCCCAGGGCGCCGACCAGCCCGAACTCCTCGGCGACCATGGTGAAGATGAAGTCCGTCTGCTTCTCCGGCAGGAAGTTCAGGTGCCCCTGCGTGCCCTGCAGGAACCCCTTCCCCCAGAGCCCGCCGGAGCCGAGGGCGATCTTGGACTGGATGATGTTGTAGCCCGCCCCCAGCGGATCGCTCTCGGGGTCGAGGAAGGTGGTGATTCGGGCGCGCTGGTAGTCGTGCAGACGCTCGTAGGCGATGGGGGCCGCGAGGCCGACGCCGGCGAAGAGGATGGCGAACTTCCACAACCGCACGCCGGCCGCCCAGAACATCGCCGCCCCGATGGTGGCGGTGATGAGCGCCGTGCCAAGATTCGGCTGCTTCAGGATGAGCGCCACCGGCACCAGCACCGCGAGCGCGGGCGGGATGAGGAAGAGCGGGTTGCCCATCCGCTCCCAGCTCGCGCGCCGGAACCAAGAGGCCAGGGCGAGGACGAGCAGGATCTTCATCAACTCCGAGGGCTGGAGCTGGACCGGACCGATATCGATCCAGCGCTGGGCCCCCTTCCCCACATTGCCGTGCAGCAGCACGAGCACGAGCAGCCCCACCCCGACCGCGTATGCGGGCCAGGCCAGCCGCGCGATCACCCGGATGTCCACGAGGGAGAGGGAGAGCATCAGCACCAGCCCGAAGCCGAATCGCAGCGCGTGCTTCGAGGCATAGGCCTCCGCCACCCCCTCGCCGGCGGAGAGGAGGGCGACATAGCCCACCCCCGCCACGGCGCAGAGAAGGAGCACGAAGAGCCAGGGGATGGCCCAGAGCTTCTCCAGCACGCCGAAGCTGTAACCCCGCATGAGCAGGCGGCGCTCATAGGTCCGGTTATCCGGCAGGATCATGGGCGGGCGGTCCCCGGCGCGGCCTCGGCCACCCGGGCGGGCGGCGCGGTCACGGGCTGGCGGAAGCGGTTGATGGTGTCGGCCATGATGTCGCGCGCGATCGGGGCGGCGGCGCCCGAGCCGCTGGTCCCGTGCTCGACGATCACCATCACGGCGAACTGGGGATTATCGAAGGGCGCGAAGCAGACGAAGAGCGCGTGGGGGCGCCACTCGCGCGGCATGGATTCCACCCGGAAGCCCCGCTCGCGCTGCTCACGGCTGACGCGGCGGACCTGGGTGGTGCCGGTCTTGCCCGCGAGCTGGCCCAGGTTGCCGGGCAGGCGGGCGCCGCGGGCCGTGCCGCCCTCCTCGTTCACCACGGCCCACATGGCCTCCCGCACGAGCTTCAGGTCGCGCTCGGGAATGCCGAGAGGGGGCCAGTCGTCCGGGCGCATGCCCTTCACGGGCCGCCCGCCGACCGCGCGGGTGAGGTGCGGCTGCACCGCCCGCCCCGTGGCCAGCCGCGCCGTCATGGTGGCGAGGGAGAGCGGGGTGAGCTGGTAGAAGCCCTGGCCGATGCCGTGGACCACGGTGTCGCCGAGGTTCCAGGGCTTGCCCTGGGCCTGCCGCCACTCCCGCGTGGGCACCAGCCCGCGCCGCGTGCCCGGCAGCTCGATCTCCAGGTCCACGCCGAGGCCGAGGCGCCGCGCCATGGCCGCGATGCGGTCGATCCCCGTGCGCCGGGCCATCTCGTAGAAATAGACGTCGCAGGAGAGCTTGATGCCCCCCCGCATATCGAGGCTGCCATGGCCGTAGCGGGAGTGGCAGTGGAAGCGCGTGTCGCCGAGGTCGTAATGGCCGGGGCAGTGGACGCGCTCCCCTGGCGTGCAGACCTTCGCCTCCAGCGCGGCCAGCGCCACCACCATCTTGAAGGTGGAGCCGGGGGCGTAGAGGCCGTTGGTCGTCTTGTTGATGAGCGGGGTCTGCCGCCGGCTCGTCCACTCCCGCCACTGCGCGGCGGAGACGCCGGCGTTGAAGAGGTTGGGGTCGAAGGAGGGCTGGGTGGCCATGGCCAGCACCTCCCCCGTGCGGGCGTCCAGCACCACCGCGCTCGTCCCCTCCTCGCAGCGGGCGCGGACGGTGCGCTGCAGCTCGGCATCCACGCTGATCTGCACGTCCTGGCCGGGCTGGCCCTCGCGCCGGTCCAGCTCGCGGATCACGCGCCCCACCGCGTTCACCTCCAGCCGGATGGAGCCCGCGCGGCCGCGCAGCGCCTTGTCGTGGAAGCGCTCGACGCCCGCGCGGCCGACGCGGATGCCGGGCAGCTCCAGCAGCGGGTCCTCCCCCATGTCGGCCTCGGCGGGGGGCGCGACGTAGCCGACGATATGGGCGAGGTGCTCGCGCTCCGGATACTCGCGGGTGGCGCCGACATCGACGGAGATGCCAGGGAGATCCGGCGCGTTCATCTCGATCCGCGCCATCTCCTCCCAGCTCAGGAACTCGCGCACGGTCACGGGGATGAAGCGGCGGCGGCGGCGCAACTCGCGCTCGATCCGCCCGCGCTCGGCCTCCGTCAGCGGCACGATGCGGGAGAAGGTCTCCAGCACGGCGGGCACGTCCCGCGCGTCCTCGGCCACGATCAGGGCGCGCCAGTTGGACTGGCTGCCGGCGATCACCTTCCCCTCCCGGTCCAGCACCCGGCCGCGGGGCGGGGCGAGGAGGCGGGCGGAGATGCGGTTCTCCTCGGCCAGGGTCGCGTAGCGCTCCCCCTCATCCACCTGGAGCTTCTTCAACCGGTAGGCGAGGAAGCCGAGGGCGCCGAGCTGGATTCCGCCCAGCACCAGCGCCCGTCGGGTGAAGACGCCCCGCCGCGCGGCCTCCTCCTTCCGCGCGGCGCTCACGCCAGGGCCTCGGCACGCTGCATCCCGCGATGCGCCCGGGCCATGAGCCAGGCCAGCAGGGGATAGAGGCCGATCGTGAGGGCGAGCTGGGTGAAGGCGGGGAAGGCCGGCGGCACGGCCCAGCCCAGCAGCGCCTGGAGGAGGTAGCCGAGCCCCACCGCCAGCGCCGCGAAGCCGCAATAGGCCAGCCACACCAGCAGGAAGGACCTCCGCGCCAGCACCCGCCGCGCCCTGAGCGCGCCGGCATGGGTCAGCAGCAGGACCAGCACGCCGCTGCCCAGCGGGGCAAAGCCGAGGAGGTCCTGCAGCAAGCCCAGCCCGAAGGCGGCGGGCGCCGGCATGGAGGCCGGGCGGAAGAGGCTCCAGAAGAACACCCCGGCCAGGGCGACGGCCGGCAGCAGCGAGGGGAGGCCCACCGGGGCCGCGGCCAGGATCATGAAGGAGGCGGTGGCCACGCTCGGCCCCGCGGCGCGGGCCAGCGCATCCAGCCGCGCCACGGGGCCGGGGGCGGAGGCGGGGCGTCCGGGGCGGGCCACGGGGTCAGCGGCGCGGCCGGGCGGCCGGGTCCGGTCGCACGACCGCCTCGGGCGGCAGGATGCCGGCCAGGCCGAACTCGAAGATCCGCAGCAGGTCCAGCCGGTCCAGCCGGGCGAAGAGCTCCACCTCCGGCCAGCCCGTCTCGCCCAGCCGCACCACGCCCACGGGCAGCCCCGCGGGGAAGGTGGCGGATTCGGCGGAGGTGACCACCCGGTCCCCCTCCCCCGGCTGCATGCCCGAGGGCCAGTGCTGGAGCCTCGGCCGGGCGCCGTTGGTGCCCACCATCATCGCGCGGGCCCGCGAGCCCTCCAGCACCACGGGGATGCGGCTGTTCATGTCCGTCACCAGGAGGATGCGGGCGGAGCGCGAGCCCACCTCCGTCACCCGCCCGGCCAGGCCCCGCTCGTCCAGCGCCACCTGCCCCTTCTCCACCTGGAGGGATGGGCCGGTCGCGATGAGCACGGCGCGGGCATAGGTGCCGCCGGCATCGGCGACCACGCGGGCCGTCCGGAAATGCGGCGCGGGGTCCGGCACGAAGAGGAGTTGGCGGCGCAGCAGGGCGTTCTCGGATTCGAGCGCGAGGGCGGCGGCCTGCCAGCGGTGCAGTCGCTCGTTCTCCTCGCGCAGCCGCGCGGCCTCCTCGCGGAGGTTGAGCAGCGTACCCCCTTCCGAGACCGCGCCGCGCAGGGCTCCGATGGGCTCCGCCGCCAGGGCGTAGATCGGGGCGAGCAGGTCGGCCACCGCCATGCGGCCGCGCTCGACGAGCGGCGGGTCCGCCTTGCCCAGCAGCATCGTCCCGAAGGCGGCGGCGACCAGCACGGGTACGGAGAGCCGGGCGAGGGCGTGCCGGAGCGGGACGCTCAGACGAATCATGCCGTTCAGCCCCCCTCCACCCCGCGGCCACGCGCCCCGCCCGGGCCGGAACGCGCCCGCGCGGATGTCACCACAAGTTCTGGTTGTTAAAACGGATCGGGACTCGCCCGGTTCCGTCCCCCCGATATCAGTACATCGAGGACAGCACGTGGCGAAGGCGCTTCATATCCTCAAGGGCCCGGCCGGTGCCGAGCGCCACGCAGGAGAGGGCCTCCTCGGCCACGCTCACGGGAAGGCCGGTGGCGTCCCGCAGCACGCCGTCCAGCCCGTGCAGCAGGGCCCCGCCGCCGGTGAGGACGATGCCCTTGTCCGAGATGTCGGCGGCCAGCTCCGGCGGGGTGTTCTCCAGGGCCACGATGACCGCCTCCACGATCTGGGAGACGGGCTCGGCGAGGCTCTCGGCGATCTGGCGCTGGGAGACATAGACCTCCCGCGGGACGCCGTTCATGAGGTCGCGTCCCTTGACCTCGGCGATCGGCCCCTCCTCGCCGCCCTCGGGCTGGGCGGCGGCGCCGATCCCCATCTTGATCCGCTCGGCCGTGCTCTCGCCGATCAGCAGGTTAAACTGCCGGCGGATGTAGGAGATGATGGCCTCGTCCATCTTGTCCCCGCCGACGCGGACCGAGCGGGCATAGACGATGCCGCCGAGGGAGATGACGGCCACCTCCGTCGTGCCGCCGCCGATATCGACGATCATGGAGCCGGAAGGCTCCGTGACCGGCAGGCCTGCACCGATGGCCGCGGCCATGGGCTCCTCGATCAGCAGCACCTTCCGGGCACCGGCCGATTCGGCGCTCTCCTGGATCGCCCGGCGCTCGACGGCCGTGGAGCCGGAGGGGACGCAGACGATGATCATCGGCGAGGCGAAGGAGCGCCGGTTGTGAACCTTGCGGATGAAGTGCTTGATCATCTCCTCCGCCGCCTCGAAATCGGCGATCACGCCGTCCCGCAGGGGCCGGATGGCCGCGATGTTCCCGGGCGTGCGGCCGAGCATCATCTTGGCCTCCTCCCCCACCGCGAGCACCTGCTTGCGGCCGCGGATATCGGCGATGGCCACCACCGACGGCTCGTCCAGGACGATGCCCCGGCCCTTCACATAGACCAGGGTGTTCGCCGTGCCGAGGTCGATGGCCATGTCGGCGGAGAGGAAGCCGAACAGGCGGGAGAACATGGGAATCAGACCTCGGAAGGGCGTGGGAGGGGGCCGGCGGACCGGGCGAGGGGTGACTAGCGGCAAGGGCCGGGCCGCTCAAGCCCGGAAACCGGCGGCGGGGGAGATGAAGGTCTCGCAACCCGGCGCGACAGGCCGCGTTTTTGAGACAGTCGTCAACAAAGCCCAGGGAAACCCATCATGCGGAAGACCAGCCTTGCCCTCCTCGCCCTCGCCGGGCTCAGCCTCGGCGCCTGCGGCTACAGCACCGGGGACCGGGCGGTTTCCGGCGGCCTGCTCGGCGCCGGCGCCGGCGCGGGCGTCTCGGCCCTGACCGGCGGCAGCCTCGGCACGGGCGCCCTGATCGGCGGCGCGGCGGGTGCCGCCGGCGGCGCGCTGACCAGCGGGCGCGACGTGAATCTCGGCCGCCCCGCCTGGCGCTGAGCCCGTCTCGGGCAGAAACGCGAAGGGCGCCCCTCGGGGCGCCCTTTCTTCTTCGGGGTGGCCCGGCTCAGGCAGCGGGCTGCGCCATCTCGGCCGGCGCCGTCCGCTCGCGCTTGACCAGCAGCTTGTTCAGCGCGTGCACATAGGCGCGGGCGGAGGCGACGATCGTGTCCGTGTCGGCCCCCTGCCCGTCCACGAGCTTGCCGTGCTCCTCGAAGCGCACGGTCACGCGGGCCTGGGCGTCCGTGCCGCCGGTGACGGACTGCACGGCATAGAGCTTCAGCGCCACCTCGTGCGGGAATGCCGCGCGGATGGCGTTGAAGGTCGCGTCCACCGCGCCGTCGCCCACCGCCATGCCCTCGCGCTCCTCGCCATCCACGTCCAGCTTCAGCGACGCCATGGGGCGCGTGTTCAGGCCGGAGGTGACGGTGAGCGCCGTGATCTTCACCCGGTCGTGCTGGCGCACCACCTCGTCGTCCACCAGCGCGACCACGTCCTCGTCGTAGACGGACTTCTTGCGGTCGGCGAGGTCCTTGAAGCGGCGGAAGGCGTCGTTCAGCGCGTTGTCGCCCAGTTCGTAGCCCAGGGCCTTCAGCTTGTCGCGGAAGGCGGCGCGGCCGGAATGCTTGCCCAGCACCAGCGAGTTGGTGGTCCAGCCCACGCTCTCCGGCGTCATGATCTCGTAGGTGGAGGCGTCCTTCAGCACGCCGTCCTGGTGGATGCCGCTCTCATGCGCGAAGGCGTTGCGGCCGACGATGGCCTTGTTCGGCTGCACGTCGAAGCCGGTGATGGTGGCCAGCAGGCGCGAGGTGCGGAGGATGTTGGGCGTGTTGATGCCGGTACGCCGCGCGATGGCGTTGCCGCGCGTGCGCAGCGCCATCGCCACCTCCTCCAGGGAGGCATTGCCCGCGCGCTCGCCGATGCCGTTGATCGTGCACTCCACCTGCCGCGCGCCGGCCTGGATGGCGGCCAGGGTATTCGCCACGGCCAGGCCGAGATCGTCGTGGTTATGGGTGGAGAAGATCACCTCATCCGCCCCCGGCACGCGCTCCCGCAGCATGGAGAAGATGCGGGTCATGTCCTCCGGCAGGGCGTAGCCCACGGTGTCCGGCACGTTGATGGTGGTGGCGCCCGCCTTGATCGCCGCCTCGACGCAGCGGCAGAGGAAGTCGGGATCGGTGCGGCTGCCATCCTCGGCCGACCACTCGACATCGGCGGTGTGGCTGCGCGCGAGCGCCACGCTGCGCGACACGGCCGCCAGCACGTCCTCCGGCGACATGCGGAGCTTCACGCGCATGTGCAGCTCGGAGGTGGAGATGAAGGTGTGGATGCGCCCGCGCGCGGCGGGCTTGATGGCCTCGGCCGCGCGGATGATGTCGGCATCCGCCGAGCGCGCGAGGCCGCAGATCACCGGCCCGTCCTTCTCGAAGCGCTGCGAGATGGAGCGCACGCTGTCGAAGTCGCCGGGGCTCGCGATGGGGAAGCCGGCCTCCAGCACGTCCGCGCCGAGTTCGGCCAGGCTCTCGGCCATGCGCAGCTTCTCCTCCAGGTTCATGGAGAAGCCGGGGGACTGCTCGCCGTCGCGCAGCGTGGTGTCGAAGATGATGACGCGGTCTTCCGCGATCGTGCCGAAGCTGGGGTGGCTGCTGGCCATCTGTGCCGTTCCTTGGTGCCGTGTGGTTCAGACATACGGGCGCGTCGCCCGGGGAACCCCCTGAGCGATGCGGGCCGGTCAGCCGCGCGTCACGCCCAGGGGCGGCGAAGTCGAAGGAGAAGGAGGGCGAGGGCCGGGCGCGCGGAAGCGCCGGCGGGAAGGCCGGGGCGGAAGGGCGCGGAACGGGCGGGGTTCGCCTGCATGGTGGGAAAGCTACGTCGCCTCTCGGGCAAGGGCAAGCCCGGAATGGCGTCGCGGGGCCCCTTTCAGGGACCCCGCGGGCCGGCTCAGTTCTTCGCCTGGTCGACGAGCTGGTTCTTCTTGATCCAGGGCATCATCTCGCGGAGGCGCTCGCCCACCTGCTCGATCGGGTGCTCGGCCAGCTTGCGGCGCGTGGCCTTGAAGCTCGCCTGGTTCACGCGGTTCTCCAGCATCCAGTCGCGGGCGAACTTGCCGGTCTGGATGTCGTCCAGCACGCGCTTCATCTCCGCCTTCGTCTCCGGCGTGATGATGCGGGGGCCCGTGACGTACTCGCCGTACTCCGCGGTGTTGGAGATGGAGTAGTTCATGTTGGCGATGCCGCCCTCATAGATGAGGTCAACGATCAGCTTCACCTCGTGCAGGCACTCGAAATAGGCCATCTCGGGGGCGTAGCCGGCCTCGACCAGCGTCTCGAAGCCCGCCTTGATCAGCTCGACCAGCCCGCCGCAGAGCACGGCCTGCTCGCCGAACAGGTCGGTCTCGCACTCCTCCTTGAAGGTCGTCTCGATGATGCCCGAGCGCCCGCCGCCGACGGCGGAGGCGTAGGAGAGCGCGATCTCCAGCGCGTTGCCGCTGGGGTTCTGGTGCACGGCCACGAGGCAGGGCACGCCGCCGCCCTTCTGGTACTCGCCGCGCACCGTGTGGCCCGGGCCCTTCGGCGCGATCATGAACACGTCGAGATCCGGGCGGGGATCGAGCAGGTTGAAGTGCACGTTCAGCCCGTGCGCGAAGGCCAGCGCCGCACCCTCCTTCATGTTCGCGTGCAGTTGCTCGCGATAGAGGTCGCCCTGGCCCTCGTCGGGGGTCAGCATCATGACCACGTCGGCCCACTTCGCCGCGTCCGCCGGCGACATCACCTTGAAGCCCGCGGCCTCGGCCTTCCTGGCGGAGGCACCGGGGCGGAGGCCGATGACGACGTCCTTCACGCCGGAATCGCGCATGTTCATGGCATGGGCATGGCCCTGGCTGCCGAAGCCGATGACCGCGACCTTCTTGGCCTTGATCAGATTCACGTCCGCGTCGCGGTCATAGTAAACGCGCATCCAGTCTTTCCCCTTGTCGAGCTTGCCAGTTCTAGGCCGCGAGGCTGCGCGGCCCGCGCGCGATGGCGACGGCGCCCGTGCGGGACACCTCCGCGAGCCCCAGCGGCCGCATCAGCGCCACGAAGGCGTCGATCTTCTCGGCGGTGCCGGTCATCTCGAAGGTCGCGCTCTCGTGGCTCGCATCCACCACGCGGGCGCGGAAGGCGTCGCCCAGGCGCAGTGCCTCCATGCGCGCCTCGCCGCGGCCGACGACCTTGATCAGCGCCAGCTCCCGCGTCAGGTGCGGCCCCTCCAGCGAGAGGTCGGACACCGTGTGCACGGGCACGAGGCGGTCGAGCTGCGCCTTGATCTGCTCGATGATCATGTCGGTGCCGCTGGTGACGACGGTGATGCGCGACAGGCGCCGCTCCTCGTCCACGGGCGCCACCGTCAGGCTCTCGATGTTGTAGCCGCGGCCGGAGAAGAGTCCGATCACGCGCGCGAGCACGCCCGCCTCGTTCTCCACCAGCACGGCGATCGTCGCCGTGCGCTGCATCAGGTCGGACATGCTCAGACCAGCACCTTGCCTTCGTCGGTCACGCCGGCGACCCCGCCCTGCTGGCCCGGGCCGAGGATCATCTCGTTATGCGCCGCGCCCGAGGGGATCATCGGGAAGACGTTCTCCTTCTGGTCGACGGCGATGTCGGCGATGACGGGGCCGGGATGCGCGATCATCTCGCGGATCACCTCGTCCAGATGGCTCGCATCCGTCGCGCGGAGGCCGCGGGCGTGGAAGCTCTCGGCCAGCTTCACGAAGTCGGGCAGCGCCGCCGAGTAGCTCTCGGAGTACCGGGAGCCGTGCAGCAGCTCCTGCCACTGGCGGACCATGCCCATGTACTCGTTGTTCAGGATGAAGACCTTCACGGGCAGGCGGTACTGCGCGAGTGTGCCCATCTCCTGGATGTTCATCAGGATCGAGGCCTCGCCGGCGATGTCGATCACCAGCGCGTCCGGATGCGCGATCTGCACCCCGGCCGCGGCGGGAAGGCCGTAGCCCATGGTGCCGAGCCCGCCCGAGGTCATCCAGCGGTTCGGCTTCTCGAAGCCGAAATACTGGGCGGCCCACATCTGGTGCTGGCCGACCTCGGTGGAGATGAAGGTGTCGCGCCCGCTCTCCCGCGTGATCTCGTAGAGGCGGCGCACGGCGTGCTGCGGCTTGATGATGCTGCCGCTCTGGACGTAGTCCAGGCAGTTCCGCGCGCGCCAGCCGTCGATCTCGCGCCACCAGGCGGCGATCGCCTCGCGGTCCTGCTCGGCGCGGTCGGCCTCCCAGGCCTCGATGATGGCGCGCAGCACGGCGGCGGCGTCGCCCACCACGGGCACGTCCACCTTGACGTTCTTGTTGATGTTCGAGGGATCGATGTCGGCGTGGATCTTCTTCGATCCCGGCGAGAAGGCGTTCAGCCGCCCGGTCACGCGGTCGTCGAAGCGCGCGCCGATGTTGAACATCACGTCGCAGCCATGCATGGCGAGGTTCGCCTCGACCGTGCCGTGCATGCCGAGCATCCCGATGAAGCGCGGGTCGCTGGCGGGGAAAACGCCCAGGCCCATCAGCGTGTTCGTGCAGGGCATGTTCGCCATCCGCACGAAGCGCGCCAGCAACTCGCTCGCCTCCGGCCCCGCATTGATCACGCCGCCGCCGGCATAGACCACGGGCCGCTTCGCGCCCTTGAGCAGCGCGACGGCACGGCGGATGGACTCCGCATCGGGGCGCGTCTGCGGGCGGTAGGAACGGTGCTCCTCGCGCGGCGCCTCCTCATAGGTGCCGCGGGCAAGCAGGATATCCTTGGGCAGGTCCACCACCACCGGGCCGGGCCGGCCGGAGCGCGCGACGTAGAAGGCGTCGTGCACCGTGCGCGAGAGGTCGCCGATCTTCTTGACGAGGTAATTGTGCTTCGTCGCCGGCCGCGTGATGCCGGTGGTGTCGGCCTCCTGGAACGCGTCGTTGCCAATAAGATGCGTCGGCACCTGCCCTGTGAGGCAGACGATGGGGATGCTGTCCAGCAGCGCGTCCACCAGCCCCGTCACCGCGTTCGTCGCGCCGGGGCCGGAGGTGACGAGCACGCAGCCAACCTTCCCCGTCGAACGGGCATAGCCCTCGGCCGCGTGCACCGCCGCCTGCTCGTGCCGCACGAGGATGTGGCGGATGGCGTTCTGCTGGAACAGCGCGTCGTAGATCGGCAATACCGCGCCGCCGGGATACCCGAAAATGACCTCTACGCCTTGCTCCTTCAGCGCGCGGAGGACGATCTCGGCGCCCGTCAGGGTGCTCTGGTCGGTCTGGGCCGGAAGGGTTGCGGACATCGGGCGTTTCCTGGGCAGGGGGTCGCGGGCCGGTGGTCTACGGGCCCCCTCCCCCCGCGTCAATCCGGCAATTGCAGAAATGATAAGATTCCACCTAACTGACTTTCCGAAAATTGCGCGTAACCCGCGATACGCGCATTGATGATATGCGCCCGGTTCGGGGCAGCCAGGGGGTGATGGCGGAACCAGGTGGCCTGCCGCTTCGTGTACTGGCCGATCGCGAGGCAGGCCCGCCGCCCCGCCTCCTCGGGGGACAGCCGCCCCTCCAGCACCGCGGAGAGCTCCGGCACGCCATGGGCGCGCATGGCAGGCAGCGCGGGGTCGAGGTGCTGGGCCTGCAGCGCGCGCACCTCCTCCATCGCGTCCGCCCGCAGCATCGCCTCCCAGCGGGCGGCGATGGCGGCGCGCAGCACGTCGCGCGGGGGGTCGATCAGGATCGCGCGGAAGCTGTGCGGCGCGGGGCCGGTGGCCGGCGCCTCGGCCTGCCAAGCGGCGATGCCGCGCCCCGTGGCCCGCCAGACCTCCCAGGCGCGGGCGAGGCGCTGGCTGTCGCCGGGCCGCAACCGCGCCGCGCTGCGGGGATCGGCGGTGGCGAGGCGGGCGTGCAGGGCTTCCGGCCCCTCCTCCGCCAGCAGGCGCCGCGCCTCCTCCCGCACGGCGTCGGGGATGGCCGGCATCTCGGAGAGGCCGCGGGTCAGGCTGCTGAAATACAGCCCCGTGCCGCCGCAGAGGATGGGCAGCCGCCCCGCCGCCTCCGCCCGCGCCATGGCTTCCAGCGCCGCCTCGCGCCACCAGGCGACGGAGGCCGCGCGCGCCGCCGGCAGCACGCCGTAGAGGTCGTGCGGCGCCATGGCCTCCTCCTCCGGCGAGGGGCGGGCGGTGAGGACGCGCAGCTCCCGGTAGAGCTGCATGGAGTCGGCGTTGATCACCACCCCGCCCAGGCGCCGCGCGAGAGCGAGGGCGAGGGCGGACTTTCCCGAGGCGGTGGGCCCCGCGATCAGCAGGGCTGCCCTGCGCGTTCCGGCGATTTGCTCCATGGCGGGTCCGAGGGCATGAACCGCGCCCATGTCGCACGTCCTCACCCTCGTCGCACCCCCCGGGGGGCTTCCGGCCTCCCTGCCCGGCCTCGCCCGCGATGCGCTCGCCGCCCTCGGCGCCGATCTCGGCGCGCCGGACTGGCTGGCGGAGGCGGAGGCGGTGGACCTGCCCTTCTCCCGGCTGGACCCGCAGCAGGCGGTGGCCGCCTTCCGCCGCGCCGCCGGGGACGCGCCCGTGGACGCTATCGCCGGGCCCGCCGAGGGCCGCCGCAAGGCGCTGCTGATCGCCGACATGGACAGCACCATCGTCACCAGCGAGACGCTGGACGAGCTGGCCGCCTATGCCGGGCTGAAGGAGCAGGTGGCCGAGATCACCCGGCGCAGCATGAACGGCGAGCTGGACTTTGCCGCCGCCCTGCGCGCGCGGGTGGTAATGCTGAAGGGCCTTCCCCTGGACGCGCTGGAGGCGACCTGGAGGGAGACGCACTTGATGCCCGGCGCCCGGGCGCTGGTGCGGACCATGTCGGCCCATGGCGCGCACTGCGCCCTCGCCTCCGGCGGCTTCACCTTCTTCACCGGGCGCGTGGCGGAGCTCTGCGGCTTCGCGAGCCACCACTCGAACACGCTGCTGGAGGAGAACGGGGCGCTGGCCGGCACGGTGGCCGAGCCGATCTTCGACCGCGACGCGAAGCTCGCCACCCTCACCCGCCTCGCGGCTGAGAGGGGGCTGCCCATGTCCGCCACGCTCGCGGTCGGCGACGGGGCGAACGACCTCGCCATGATCGGCGCGGCAGGGCTCGGCGTCGCCTATCGCGCGAAGCCGATCGTGGCCGCCGCCGCCCGCGCGCGGGTGGACCATGCCGACCTGCGCGCCCTGCTCTACGCCCAGGGCTACCGCGCCCCGGAGATCCTGGCGGATGGGTAGGGCGCCGCCCGGTCCAGCCCGAAGCCTTCCCGCAGCCCAAGCCACCCGGGCGGGGTGACCTCCACCGCCCGCGATCCCGGCACGCGCCGGACCCAGTTCATCTCGACCAGCCGCCGGCACAGGGCCGCGCCGAGCGACCCGGCCAGGTGCGGGCGGCGCTCGCTCCAGTCGAGGCAGGGACGGCAGAAGGGGCGGCCGGCGCGGCCGGGGACCGCGATGCCGAGCGAGGCGAGGAAGATCTCGCCCGATCCGGTCAGCGCCCCGCCATCCTCGCCGAGCCGCAGATGGCCGCGCGCGACCATCGAATCCGCCATCCCCACCGCGAGCCTACCGGCGAGGTGGTCGTAGCAGGTCCGGGCCTCGCGCAGCGCCGCCTCGCGCGGGCCGGTGCGCGGCGGACTGCCAGCGGAGGGGCGGTGTTGCGCGGCGGAGAGCGCCATCAGACCCTCCAGCACCCGCGCGACCTCGGGCGAGGCGAGGCGGTGATAGCGGTGGCGGCCCTGGCGCTCCTGCGCCAGCAGCCCGGCCTCCAGCAGCCGCGCGAGATGGCCGCTCGCCGTGCTCGGCGCCACCCCGGCGACCCGCGCCAGCTCCCCCGCTGTCAGGGCGCGGCCGTCCATCAGCGCGGCGAGCATGCCCAGCCGGGCAGGGTCGCCCAGGGCGGCGGCGGTCTCGGCGAGGGCGGCGGTGCTGGCCATGCCCACCGGATACCGCGCCCGCCACCGCCCATGCTACGGCCGGGAGCGAAGCATCCGGCGGCGTCGGACGCCGAGAATGAGCGCCCATGACGGAGGGGACCTGAACATGGACGCCGCGCTGATCGCCGCGATCGCCGCCACCTTCACCCTGGCGGGCTTCGTGAAGGGGGTGATCGGACTGGGGCTTCCCACCATCGCCATGGGGCTGCTCGGCTCCCTCATGCCGCCCGCCGAGGCGGCGGCGCTGCTGGTGATCCCCTCCGTCGTCACGAATATCCTGCAGATGACCGGCGGTCCGGGGCTTGGGGCGCTGCTGCGCCGCCTCTGGCCGATGCTGGCGGGGGTGGTGGCCGGGAGCCTGGCCGGGGCGGGGCTGCTCGCCCGGGCGAACGGGCCGGCGGCGATGGCGGGGCTGGGCGCGGCGCTCGTTGCCTATGCCGTGTTCGGCCTGCTGCCGCGCAAGCCGCCCCGCCTGCCGCCGCGGCACGAGGCCTGGGCCGGGCCGCTGGCCGGGGCGGCGACGGGGCTGGTGACGGGGGCCACGGGGGTCTTCGTCATCCCCGCCGTGCCCTATCTCGGCGCGCTCGGCCTCTCGCGGGACGAGCTGGTCCAGGCGCTCGGCCTCTCCTTCACCGTCTCGACCCTCGCCCTCGCCGCGGCGCTCGGCGGTGCCGGGGTGTTCAATGCGGGGCTGGCCTGGGGCTCGGCCCTCGCCCTCGCGCCGGCGCTGGCCGGGATGGGGCTGGGCAACGCGCTGCGCCGGCGCGTCTCGCCCGAGGTGTTCCGGCGCTGGTTCTTCCTCGGGCTGCTGGCGCTCGGCGCGCAGCTCCTGGCGCGCGGCCTCGCCTAGCGATCCGTGCCTCCTCGCAAACTTGGCTACCGCGGGCACCCTCCGCCCCCGTCCCGCGTTGTTGGGGCTGACGGCGCGCCCGGTGCACCGCAGAGGAGAAGCCACCCATGGACGACACCAAGCCCTCCCCCGAGACCAAGCCCGTGACCGACAACTGGGACGAGGCCGCCCGGAAGAGCGAGCAGGCCTGGAACACGGAGACCGACAAGACCGGGAGCGTGCCCGATCAGGCGATGGAGGACACGATGCAGCGGACCGAGGAGGGCTACGGCTCGGGCAAGGACGGCGTCGATCCCGGGAAGGACGACGACGGCCGCACGCCCGCCCACGCCGCTCGCTGAGGCGGGCGGGGCCCCTTCGGCCGGGAGGGGCAGCCCTGACCAGGGCCGCCGCGATCCTGCCCGGGGCGGCGCCCGCCGTTCCTAGAGCGCCCGGAGCGCCGAGCAGACCTTGTCGAGCTGCGCCTCGGTCATCTCGGGAAAGACGGGCAGGCTCATCACCTCCCCGGCGGCGCGGGACGTCTCGGTGCAGGCCGCCGGCCCCAGGGCCACGCGGCCGCGATAGGCCGCCTGCTCATGGACGGGGACGGGGTAGTGGATGGCCGTCATCACCCCCTGGACGCGCAGCCGCTCCATCACCCCTTCACGGTCCGGCACGCGCAGGACGTACTGGTGGAAGACGTGCTCCACCCCCGGCGCGCGATGGGGCGGGGAGAAGGGACCGTCCGCCAGCGCGGCGTCATAGGCCGCGGCGATCTCCCGCCGGCGGGCATTGGACGCGTCCAGCAGGGGCAGGCGGACGCGCAGGATGGCGGCCTGGATCTCGTCCAGCCGGGTGTTCACCCCGGGCTCGTCCGAGATGTAGCGGCGGTGCCAGCCATACTGGCGGAGGGCGCCCATGCGCTTGGCCAGCGCCTCGTCGGGGGTCGCGGTGATGCCGGCATCGCCGAGGGCGCCGAGATTCTTCGTGGGATAGAGGCTGAACGCGGCCGCATCGCCGATGGTGCCCACCATGCGGCCATTGATGCGCGCGCCATGCGCCTGGGCCACGTCCTCCACCACGGCGATCCCCGCCTCCCGGCAGGGGCCGAGGATGGCGTCCATGTCGCAGGGATGGCCGTAGATATGGACGGGAATCACGGCGCGGATGGGCGGCAGGCCCGGGGGCGGGTTGCGGATGACCTCCAGCAGCTCCGCAGGATCCATGCAGAAGGTGCGGGGATCGATGTCGATGAGAACGGGCGTCGCCCCCACCATCTCGATCGCGGCAACGGTGGCCACGGCGGTGTGGGACACGGTCGCCACCGCGCAGCCCGGCCCGATGCCGAGGCCGCGGAGGATGAGGGCGATCGCGTCCGTGCCGTTGGCGCAGCCTACCGCATGCATCGCCGGCCCGCCGCCGGCCGAGAGCCAGGCGCCGTACTCCGCCTCGAAGGCGGCACCCTCCTGCCCCAGGATGTACCAGCCGCTGTTCAGCACCCGGCTGACGGCGGCGTCGATCGCCTCCTTCTGGGCGCGGTAGGAGGCGCCGAGATCGGCCTGGGGGACAGGGAGGTCCTGTGCGTTCATCGAGGTTTTTCCTCAGGTCTCGTCGGAGAGATAGGCGGGGAGGCGCGGACGGAACCAGTCCACCGTCCGGCGCAGCCCTTCCGGCAGGGTGATGCGGGGAGCCCAGCCCGTGAGCGCGCGGAAGGCGCGGTCGTCGGCGTGGTAGGAGCCGATGTCGATGGCGGCGCGCTCGGCCGGGAAGCTGCGGAGAACGTAGCCGCCCTCCCCCGCCGCGGCCACCATGGCGTCGCCGAGGTCCTTCAGGCTGATCGGGGCGTCGCCGCCGAGGTTGAAGGCGCGGCCCGCCGCGTCCGCCGGCTTCGTGGCCAGGGCCTCGGCCGCGGCGAGGAAGGCGGCAACGACATCCTCGACATAGGAGAAGTCGCGGAGCTGCTCCCCGCCCCAGACCTCGAAGGGCGCGCCCTCCAGCACCCGGCGGACCCAGATTCCGAGGAAGGTCTGGCGCGCATCCATCACCCGCATGCGCGGGCCGTAGCAGTTGGTCAGCCGAAGGGCGGTGACGGGGCGGCCATGGACGCGGTTCTCCAGCAGCCAGTACTGCTCGGCGGCGAACTTGGAGACGCCGTTGGCGTCCGGCGGCACGATCGGATGCGCCTCCGGCACCGGAAGCACCTGCGGGCGGCCATAGAACTGGCGGGTCGATGCATGGACCACCCGCGCCGCGGGGGCGCCCTGGCGCAGCGCCGCGATCAGCCGGAGCTGGGCGTGGCCGTTGATGGCGAGGTCCGTGAAGGGATCGGCCATGCTGCCGGCATGGCTCGTCTGCCCCGCCATGTTGAACAGGGCGTCGATCCCCTCGACGAGCGGCGGCAGGTCCGCGTCCCGCAGGTCGGCCTCCACCAGCCGCGCGCCGCTCCCCTCCAGATTGGCCCGCCGCGCGCCGGTTCCGGGCAGCAGCGCGTCCAGCGCCACCACCTCCGCCCCTGCCGCGCCGAGCGCCTGGCACAGCGCCGAGCCGAGGAACCCCGCCCCGCCCGTGACGAGCACGCGTTTCCCGCGCCAGCTCCCAGTCATTCGATCACCCCATCCCGGCACCACGACCGGTGCCGCGCCCCCATACCCAGCCTCCGATTAACGAAAGGCCGAAGGAGGACGGAATTGCGGCACCTGCCGGGCGCTGTCCAGGGGGAGGCTACTCCTCCTGGTCCCGCGCGCGGTCGTCCTTGGCGGAGAGCCGGTTGCGGGTGATCTCGTAGAAGCCGAAGAGCAGGAGGATCTGCCCCGCCAGCACCTCCACCGCGGCGAGCAGCCGGGCGCCGTCATCCGTCGGCCAGATGTCGCCGTAGCCGACGGTGGAGATCGTCACGACGGAGAAATGCAGCGCGTCGCGGAAGCCGAGGTCGATCGGCCCGTCCGGCCCGGCGAAGAGGCGCCCGCGCGAGACGCCGTCCGCCACGCGGTAGAGGCAGGCGAAGACGACGGTGATGAGGGAGAAGAGCGCGGCATAGGCGGCGATGGGCACGACGAGCGATACGGCCCGGCCGCCGATCGCATCCATCAGCTGGGCGATGTCCACCAGCAGCCGCACCAGCTCGCGCACCGCCCGCGCCGCCAGGACGCCGATGAGCGCGCAGCCCGCCACCAGCGCCACGCCCTGCCAGGCCGCGCCGAGCCGGTTCGCGGGCAGGGAGAGGCAGGCCGTGCCGAGCACCGCCATCATCAGGAGGAACTTGCCGATGCGGCGGAGATGCTCCTCGTCCGGGATCTCGCCCTCCTCCACGATGCGGCGCAGCCCCTCGCGCCGCCGGATCACGGCAGCGAGGAAGGCGAAGACCGGCAGGATGAAGGCGCCCCCCAGCACCGCGTCCGACACGTCGGGGAAGGCCGAGCGGCCGATCACCGTGAAGAGGGCAGCATAGGTCGCGAAGCCGACCCCCGTGCCGAGGGCGAAGTCCAGCCCGCGCGGGAAGAGGCGGAACAGCACGCCGAAGCCGAGCGCCGCGGCGAAGAGCACGGCGCCCGAGAGCCAGGGCCCGTCATCCCCCACCCCCGCCGCGACGAGGACGCCGAGCCCCATCGTGGCCAGGAAGGGCCGCCGCCAGGCCGGCTGTTCCCAGAAATGGATCATCGGGAGGCGGTCACGGCGCGCGGGCGATGCCGGTGATCTCGACCTTCCAGGCCGGGTTCACCAGCGGCGCCTGGATCGTCATGCGCGCGGGCTTGGCCGATGGGTCCAGCCAGGCGTCCCAGGCGCGGTTCATCGCCGGGGCGTCCGCGATGTCGGCCAGCACCACCTGCACCTGGAGCAGGGCGCGCTTGTCCGTCCCGGCCTCGGCCAGCAGCGCGTCGATCTGGGCGAGGATGTCGGCGGTCTGCCCCTCCGCGTCCAGCGTGGCGTCGTCCGCCACCTGGCCGGCCAGGAAGACGAAGCCACCCGACACGACCGCGCCGCTCAGGCGCTCCTCCTCCGCCAGGCGCCGGATGTCCATGCGCGATCCCTCCTCGCTGATCCTTCCAGAAACTGCACCCGCCGCGCGCCGAGGCAAGGGGGCCCTGCCCGCCGGGCCGCTCCGGGCGGGCCTCAGCTCACCGGCGCGCCGTCCCCCCCGGCCTCCTGCCGGTAGCCGACGCGGACGCCGTTGGCCGGGGCGCGGTCGACCTGCGGGCTCAGCCCGTGCCGCCGGCCCACCGCCTCCGCGGCCGCGGCGATGTCGTCCTTCTCGCCCTCGCTGCAGGTGATGGTCACCGTGCCCCGCGCCGCCACGGCCCGCTCCAGCTGGTCGTCCCACTTCGTCGCCATCGCCTGTCCTTCCCTGCATCGCGCCTCACGGGGGCCTGGCGCCGCGCCTTGCGCGCGGAACCGGTGTCGCGCCCTGCGGCGCGAAACCAGGGCCACGCCGCGCGCGACGGGTCCTTTCCAGGCCACCCGCACGCCCGGTGAACGCGAGGGAGGGCCGAAAGGCCATGCGGCGCGTTGTGCATCCCGGGCGGCCCGGAGGCGGCCCGGGGAGAGAGGCGGATGGGCGACCTGCTGAACAAGACGATCCTGGCGAGCCGCTACGTGCTGGCGGTCTTCTATCTCGGCCTCGCGGCCGCGCTCGCCATCTATGCCGTGAAGTTCGCGACGAAGGTCTGGGAGTTCGGGGCGAAGGTCCTGTTCTCGGACGACCACGACAACCTTCTCGCCATCCTATACCTCCTGGATTCGGCACTGGTCGCGGCGCTGGTCGTCACCGTCGCCCTCTCCTCCTGGGATTCGCTCGTCTCCCGCCTCAAGGCCGATGCCGAGCGGGAGAACATGAGCTGGGTGGCGAAGGTCGATCCGGGCAACCTGAAGATCAAGCTCGCGACGGCGCTCGTCGCCATCTCCGGCATCAACCTCCTCCAGCTCTTCCTCGATATCCGGGAGACGGAGGACCGCGTGCTCGGCTGGGCGCTGGCCATCCACGGCGCCTTCCTCCTCGGCGTGCTCGCCCTCGCCATCGCCGACCGGCTGGAGGGCACGCCCGAAGGCAAGCCGACGGCCGAGACGCCGACGGGGCAGAAGACCGGCGCGCTTCCCGGGCGGAAGCAGCGGATCGAGACCGGGCCGGATCGCCCGCCCGCCCGCGAGCCCTGAGGGCCGGGCGCGCCCCCCTACCCCGCCAGGTGCCGCCGCCGGAAGAGGCGGGCGAGCACCCCGTCCACTGGACCGGCGAGCACCGAGACGATCCAGGCAGCCCCGGCCGAGAGCACCACCGCCGGGCCTGTCGGCACGTCCAGGTGGTAGGAAACGAGGATGCCGGTGACGGAGGAGAGGATCGCGACGAGGGAGGCGGCATAGGCCATCCCTCCCACCCCCCGTGCCCAGTGGCGGGAGGCGACGGCGGGCAGCATCATCAGCCCCACCGCCATCATCGTGCCCATCGCCTGGAAGGCGGCGAGCACGTTCAGCACCACCAGCGCCATGAAGAGCATGTGCCAGGCCCCGCCCCGCGCGCCCTCGGCCGCGGCGAAGGAGGGGTCGAAGCACTCCAGCACGAGCGGCCGCCAGGCGAGAGAGAGGGCGAGCAGGGTGAGGGTCGCCACCCCCGCCATCATCAGCAGCGCCGGGTCGTCCACCCCGAGCACGCTGCCGAAGAGAAGATGGGTCAGCTCCACCGACCCCGCCGAGGCCGAGACCATGGTCACGCCGAGGGCGAGGGCGACGAGGTAGAGGGCGGCGAGCGCCGAATCCTCCCGCCCCCCCGTCGCGCGGGAGAGCGCCCCGGCGCCGAGCGTGACGGCCAGTCCCGCCACCAGCCCGCCGAGCGACATGGCCGTGACCGAGAGCCCGGCGAGGATGAAGCCCGCCGCCACCCCGGGCAGGATGCCGTGGGCGAGCACGTCGGCCGTCAGGCTCATCCGCCGGAGCATGAGGAACACGCCGAGCGGCGGCGCCGCGACCGAGAGGACGAGGCAGCCCACCAGGGCGCGCCGGAGAAAGCCGAACTCGGCGAAGGGCGCGATCAGGAGGTCGTAGGGCAAGGGATCAGGCGGCGCGGCCGCAGGCGCCGGCGGAGGCGTCCCATCCCTCGGCCATCATCCGGGCGCGCAGGCGGTTGGAGGCGGCCAGCGCCGCCTCGGTGCCGCCCCAGGCCACGGGATCGCGGGCGAGGAGGAGGGTCTCGGGGAACTCGCGCCGCACCAACTCCAGGTCGTGCAGCACCGCCACCACCGTGCGGCCCTGCCCGTGCCACTCCCGCACGAGGCGCAGCAGGTCGGCGGCGGTGCGGGTGTCCACGGCGTTGAAGGGCTCGTCCAGCAGGATGACCGGCGCGTCCTGCACCAGCAGCCGCGCGAAGAGCAGGCGCTGGAACTGCCCGGCGGAGAGGCTGCCCACGGGGCGGCGCGCGAAGCCGGCCAAGCCCACCGCCTCCAGCGCCGCCTCCGCCTCCGCCCGCCCGGCGGGGGCGACGGAGCGGAAGGCGCCGAGGCGCCGCCAGTGGCCGAGCATCGCGACATCGAGGCAGGAGATGGGGAAGCTCCGGTCCAGCGCCGACATCTGCGGCAGCAGGGCGATGCGCCCGGCCGGGCACTCGATGCGCCCCTCGTCCACGGGGTGCAGCCCGGCGATCGCCCGCAGCAGCGTCGTCTTCCCCGCCCCGTTCGGCCCGACGATGGCCGTCAGGCTTCCCGCCTCGAAGGCGCCGCTGAGATGGTGCACCGCGGGGTGGCGGTCATGCGAGAGCGTGACGCCGTGCAGCCGGATCGCGTCGCTCATGCCGGGGGACCCCTTCATGCCGAGAGCGCCCAGAGCACGGCTGCCCAGAGCAGGGCCGAGACGGCCAGGGCCCAGCCCAGCCGGGTCAGGGCGCCGGCCGAGAGGTCCAGGGGGTCCCGAAGGAGAAGAGGGGGGCGGAGGCGCATCGTGTTACGACATAACATACGCCCGCCCTCGCCGCGCTTCAACGCCCCAGCCCTGGAGAAGCCGCGCGCGGATCGCCACTCTCCCCCGCGATGGACATGACTCCCCCCCTCTCGCCTCCCCGTTCGGACGAGGCCGAGCTGCGCACCCGCCTCATCCACCACAAGAGACTCGCCACCGGCCTCCTCGCCGGCATGGCGGGGGTGACGCTCGGCTCCTACGCCCTGCCGCCGGGCTACTGGACGGATCTTCTCCAGGCCTCGGCCAAGGCGGGGCTGGTGGGCGGGCTGGCCGACTGGTTCGCGGTCACGGCCCTGTTCCGCCGCCCCCTCGGCCTTCCCATCCCCCATACCGCCATCATCCCGCAGCAGAAGGCGCGGCTGGGCCAGGGGCTCGGCCGCTTCGTGGCCAACCACGTGCTGACCGAGGCGGAGCTGCGCCGCTTCGCCGGGCGGATCGACGCCCCTGCCCTGCTGCGCCGCTTCCTCTCGGACCCCGACAGCACCCGCCCGGCGGCCGAGGCCATCGCCGCCGGCCTGCCCCGCATCCTCCGCAGCCTGGAGGACGGGCGGGCACGCCGCCTGCTGCTGCGGCTGCTGCCGCGCATGGTTTCCGGCCCTGCCGCCGCGCGGCTCGTGGCGCGGACGCTCCGCCTGCTGGTGCAGGGCGGGCGGCACCAGGAGGTGTTCGGCCTCGCCCTCTCCCAGCTCAAGGCGCTGGTGGCGGCGAAGGAGGAGAGCCTGAAGGGCGCCATCGCCCAGCGCGTGCGGGCCGAGGGCGGGGCGCTGGTGGGCTGGATGGCCGGCGCCGCGGTCGCCCGCCGCGTCCTCTCCGCCCTCAATGCCGAGCTGGAGAAGATGGAGCCCGGGGACAGCGAGCTGCGCGCCGCCTTCGAGGCCTGGGTGGAGACCGAGATCGACAGGCTGGAGAGCGACCCGGCCCGCGCCGAGGCCGTCGCCGCCGCGCTGCGGAGCGCCATCGCCCATCCCGCCGTCTCGGCCTGGCTGATGGAGGCCTGGTCCCGCCTCCGCGCCGCGCTGGAGGCCGATGCCGCCCGGCCGGAGGGCCGGACCGTCGCCCTGATCAACGGCCTCCTCGCCAATCTCGGCGGCATGCTGGAGAGCGACCCGGCGGCGCGGGCGCGGCTGGAGCGGGGGATTGAGGCGGCGCTGATCGCAGTGCTCCCCGCCGCCCAGGGGCGGATCTCTGGATTCATCGCCGAGGTCGTCTCGGGCTGGGACCCGGCGACGGTGGTGGACAAGATCGAGCTGCGCGTGGGGCGGGACCTGCAATATGTCCGGATGAACGGCACGGTCGTCGGCGCGCTGGCGGGCGGCGCGATCTTCGCGGTGCTGCACGCGATCTTCGGGCGGGTGGCCTTCTAGCCCCCGCTCACGCCGCCCCCGCCTTGCGCTCCCGCAGCCAGGCGATGTGGCGGCGCAGGTCGTAGATGCGGTCGGCATAGCTGTCGGGCAGCTTCAGCTCCGCCGCCTCCTTGTCGAGCGCGTCGAGCTTCGCCGCGGTCTGCATGGAGAGGCCCTTCGCACTCTCCTCGTCCACCTTCCGCACCTTGTTGTAGATGTTCCAGAGCTGCCGCTCGATCTGCCAGGTGTAGATGGGCGGCGCGATGCGGGCGAGCGGCAGCAGCAGCGTGATCAGCGGGATGGCGAGCACCCAGAGCCGCTCCACCGCGATCGCCACCCAAAAGGGAAGGTAGGTCTGCAGGAAGGAGACGCCCCTCTCGTAGAAGCGCGCGGCATCGGCCTGCAGCGGCACCTCGTGGCTCAGGCCGGAGGGGAAGCGCCCCTCGGGCGAGAAGAGGGTGCGGGCCTTATGCGTGTCGCGCAGGATCCGCATCATCAGCGCGGCCACCTGCGGGTTCAGGTCGTCCCGCGCCAGGAGGGAGGCGGCGGGCGCCATGAGGGTGACGTCGCCGCGCGGCAGGTCCTCGGCGAGGCTCAGCCCGCCGTTGGGAAGGTGGACCGGCGTGAGGAAGGGCAGGTGCGTGGCATAGGCCTCCGCCCGGCTCTCGAAGTTCAGCAGCTCCACGCCCTCGGTGCGGACGAGGCGATTGATCGCCTCCGTGGGCCGGGCGGAGACGAGCACGGCGGCCCGGGCCTGCCCGCTCGCCAGCGCCTCCGCCGCCTCGGCGCCCTGGAGCGGCAGGGGCTGGATCGCGTCCGCCCCCAGCCCGTTCGCCGCCAGCAGCGCGAGGGCGAGGACGCGGGTGCCGCTCCCCTCCGGCCCCACGGCCACCGGCTGGCCGCGCAGCGCCTGCACCGGGCTGCCCCCCTGCTGGCCGGACCGGATGAAAACCCAGGCGGGCTCGTAGAAGAGCTGGCCCAGCGTGACCAGCCGCTCCGCCCCGAGCGCCGTGGGCACGCCGCCCTGGACATGGGCGAGGTCCACCCGCCCCTCCTTCAGCAGGCGGATGCTCTCCGCCGAGCCCTGGCTGGTGACGCGCTCCACCTTGAAGCGCTCCCCCTCCAACTCCTTCGCATAGGCCTCCACGGCGACGCTGTACGCGCTGCGGGGGTCGGGCAGCACGGCGAGGCGGATCGTCTCGGGCGGTGCGGGAGAGACGAAGCGCCAGGCGATAACCAACCCGATGATCGTCGCCAGGAGCACGAGGCCCCATGACCGGAAGAGGGCTTTGACGGCTTGCCACATGCCCCGGCAACGATGCTGCCCCGGCGGGGTTGCCGGTGGCGCGGCGGGGTTCCCGCAACCTGTGGACTGCCCGCCACGTTGCCCTCCCGATCCCAGGTCCGGCCCACTCAAGGGACGGCCGGATCGCACGGAGAGGAGATAACGCCATGTCCCGGAACATCGCGGCCCTTACGGCCGCCCTCGCCTTCACAGCCATGGTCGCCGCAGGCGGCGCGCGGGCCCAGGGCAGCAGCACGATGGGTGGCAGCGCCGGCGGCATGCCGAGCGGAATGGGCTCGGGCAACATGGGCTCGGGCAACATGGGCTCCGGCAGCATGGGCTCTGGCACGATGGGCTCCGGCACGATGGGCTCGACGGGCATGAACGCGCCGGGCATGGGTTCCGGCGCCATGCCGATGCCCGCGCCGCAGGCTTCCCAGCGCGGCATGCAGGACCACTCCATGCACGGCGGGCATGCGATGCGCGGCGAGCGCCGGGCCATGCGCCGCGGGGAGCGGGCCGAGAGCCGCGCCTCCAATGACCAGAACGGCGCCTATATGGGCGGCGGCGGCGTCTATGAGCGCCTGCCGGACGGCACGCTGCGCCCCGTCATGTGACGAGGGGGGCCGCCGCGGCGCCCGCGCCGCGCGGCCCGCCCTTGCAGATAAACGCCGCCGGGTCCGCCCGGCGGCGTTCCTGATTCAGCGGTTCAGCAGCGCGTCCGGCAGCCAGGTCACGGTCGCCGGCCAGATGGTGATGACGGCCACCGTCGCCACCAGCATGAGGAAGAAGGGCAGAGAGGCCCTCGCCACCGCCGTCTGCTCCCGCCCCGTCATCGTCTGCATGACGAAGAGGTTGAAGCCCACGGGCGGCGTGATCTCCGCGATCTCCACCAGCAGCACGATGAAGATGCCGAACCAGACGAGGTCGAAGCCGGCCTGCTGGATCATTGGCACGACGATCGAGGTGGTGAGCACGATCATCGAGGTGCCGTCCAGCGCCGTGCCGAGCACGACATAGACCACCGTCAGCATGGCGATGATGCCGTAGGGCCCTAGGCCGAGCCCCGCCACCGCCGTGGCCAGCGCGGCCGGGATGCCGGTCAGCGCCATCGCCTTGGTGAGATAGGCGGCGCCGGCCAGGATGAACATGATCATGCAGGAGAGCCGCGTCGCCCCCATCAGGCTCTCGCGGAAGCTCTCCCAGGTGAGGCAGCGCGTGACGGCGGCGAGCAGCAGGCTGCCGAACACGCCGAAGGCCGCCGCCTCCGTCGCCGTCGCCCAGCCGACGAACATCGAGCCGATCACGCCGATGATGAGCAGCGCGCAGGGGATGAGCTGCGCCGAGTGCCGCAGCTTCTCGGCCAGGGACATGCGCGGATCGGCCGGGGGCTGCTTCCTCGGGTTCAGCAGCGCCCAGACGGCGATGTAGAGGCTGAACAGCGCCATCACGATCAGCCCGGGGATGCAGCCCGCGATGAAGACGCGCACGATCGAGACCTCGGCCGCCACGGCATAGACCACCATGATGATCGAGGGCGGGATCATGATGCCCAGCGTGCCGGAGGTGGCGAGGCTGCCGATGGCCACGTCCTCGTCGTAGCCGCGCCGCTTGAGTTCGGGCAGCGCGATCTTGGAGACGGTGGCGCAGGTCGCGGCCGATGAGCCGGAGACGGAGCCGAAGATGCCGCAGGCCAGGATGTTGACGTGCAGCAGCCGCCCGGGAATGCGCCGCACCCAGGGGGCGAGGCCGTTGAACAGCTCCTCCGACAGCTTCGTGCGGAAGAGGATTTCCCCCATCCAGACGAACATCGGCAGCGCGGCCAGCGTCCAGGACCCCGTCGCCTCCCAGAAGGCGGAGGCGAGATAGGTGCCGGGCTGGGGGTGGACGAAACTGACGGCGACGAAGCCCACCGCCGCCAGCGCCATGCCGATCCAGAGCCCGCCCGCCAGGAGAAGGCCGAGCAGGAGCAGCAGCAGGCCGGAGAGTTCCAGCAGTTCCATGGGCTACACCTCGGCCGAGAAGTCGCCGCGCGCGGCGCGCTCCTCCGCGGCGATCACGTAATGGGGCCGCCCGCCCCGCAGCACCGTCACCAGCTCGTCCAGCACGGCGACCAGCAGGATGCCGGCGCCGATGGGCATGGAGAGCTTGGGGATCCAGAGCGGGATCGGCAGGGCGCCCTGGGCGAGGTCCTCGATCTCCAGGGAGAAGAGCACGTCGTCGAGCGTCCAGTAGAAGGCGTAGCCGCAGCCGATGGCGGCGAGCGCCAGCGCGCCGATCTCGAGGACGCGGCGCGGGCCGGGGGAGAGGCGTTCCAGCAGCAGCCCCACCCGGATCAGCTCGCCCCGGCGGAAGGTCAGGGCGAGCGCGAAGAAGGTGGTGGCCACGCAGAGATACGCGCTGATGTCGTCGGCGCCGGGGAACTGCATGTTCAGCCCGCGCAGCGCCATCTGCGCCATCATCACGAGGAAGATCCCGAGGAGCGAGAGCGCGGCGAAGCCGGCGCTGGCGGCGTAGAGGGCGTCCAGCGCCCGGCGGAGCATCCCTCTTCCCTCAGGCGCGGTAGGAATCGATCAGCTTCTTCCCGTCCTCGCCCGCCTTGGCCACCCACTCATCCGTCATGGTGGCACTCACCCGGGAGAGGCCTTCCTTCAGCGCCGCGCTCGGCTGCACCACCTGCAGGCCGCGCGCGGCCAGCGTGTCCTGCGCCTCGCGCTCGGCCGCCTTCGACATCTCCAGCCCGCGGGCCTGGGCGGCCTTGGCAGCGGCCATCACGGCCTCGCGCTGGGCGGCGGGCAGGGCCTCGAAGGCGCGGCGGTTCGCGAAGACGTAGTTGTTCGTGTAGCTGAAGTTCACGGGGGTGAAGAACTTGCAGTAGTCCCAGGCCTGGGTGTCCACGCCCGTCGCGGCGCTCGTGACCATGCCGTTGATCACGCCGGTGGCGAAGGCCTGCGGCACCTCCGTCGCCTGCACCAGCGTCGGGTTCGCGCCGACGAGCGTCGCGAAGCGGTTCGTCATGGTGTTGAAGGTGCGAAAGCGGCTGCCCCGCAGGGTGTCCAGGCTCTCGATCGGCGCGTTGCTGTAGAAGCCGCCGGGAGGCCAGGGCACGTTGTAGAGCACGGTGAGGCCGGTGCGCTGGAAGCGCGCCTCAATATAGGGCTGCGCCAGCCCCGCGAGCTTCACCGCCCCATCGAAGCTCCCGGCCAGCAGCGGCACGCCGTCCAGCTCGAAGAAGGCCTCCTCGTTCCCGAAGTTCGACAGCAGGATCTCGCCCATCTGCACCTGGCCGCGCTGCACGCCGGGCTTGATCTGCGGCATGGGCAGCAGGGAGGAATTGGTGTGGAGCTGGATCCCCAGCGCGCCGTTCGTCGCCTTCCCGATCTCCTCCACGAAGGCGCGGACGTTCTTCGTGTGGAAGTTCGTCTCTTGGTAGGGGGTCGCGAACTGCCAGCGCGTCTGCGCCCGGGCGGCGCCGGCGCCGGCGAGCAGGGCCGCACCCGCGCTGCCGGCGGCGAGAAGGTTCCGACGGGTGAGGACCATGGGGCTGCTCCGCTGCGCTGCGCCGCCCGGCATCTCGGACCGGCGCCTGGATTCCGGGCGCATCATCGGCACCGCTTCCCTCCCGGCGCAAGACCGGCCGGGCGGCCCATTCCGCGGCGCGGGCGCGGCCCTGCCCCTTAAGGCGGCATCCACGCGATGGCGCGCGCCACTTCTGCCACCCGATCGGGCGGGAGCTCGGCCAGCGGCTCGTGCCGCAGCACGCGGACCTCGGCGCCGCGCGGGGCGCAGAGGGCGGGGTCGCTCTCCCCGCCGAACAGGGCGAGGGTGGGGCAGCCGGTGGCGGCGGCGAGATGGGTCGGCCCCGTGTCGTTCCCCACGGCCAGCGCGGCGCGGCGCGCGACGGCGGCGAGCTGGAACAGGCTGGTCCTCCCCGTCAGGTCCAGCGCCTCCGGCGCGGCGGCGCGGATGGCGCGGGCCAGCTCCCCCTCCCCCGGCCCACCCGCCACGACGGCCGGCATGCCGAGCCCCGCCGCGAGCGCCGGGAAGCCCGGCCAGCGCTTGCCCGGGCGCGCGGGGCTGGCACCAGGGATCAGAAGCGCGAAGCGGGGCGGCAGGCCGAGGCCGGAGAGGTCGGCGTCCAGCCAGGAGAGGTCCGGGGCGGGAAAGCGGGTGATCCCCGCCATCTCCAGCTGGTCGCGCTGGCGCTCGACGGTGTGGATGAAGTCGCGGTTCGGGTTGCTGTGCGGGTGGCTCGCGCCGCGCGCGATGCCGGACCATTCCGGCCCTGTTCCCGTGAACCACCGCAGGCGGGAGGAGCGCGAGGAAGTCTGGAGGTCGTAGACGCGGTCGAAGCGCGCCGCCCGCAGGCGGCGGGCGAGCGAGAGGGTCGCGCGCAGCTCGGTGTAGCGGGGGCGCCCGTCATCCCACACCCGGTCGAACCAGGGGCTGCGGCGGGCCAGCTCGGCGAAGGGCGGCGTGGTCAGCAGCGTGATGCGGGCGTCCGGGTGGTGCGCGCGGATGGCGGCGAAGGGGCCGAAAGCCTGCACGACGTCGCCGAGGGCGGCGAACTTGATGACGAGGATCTCCGCGCTCATGCCAGCTCCCGGTAGACGGCCAGCGTCGCCTCCGCCATCGCGGCGGTCGTGTAGCGCGCGAGCACGGCGGCCCGCGCCGCTTCCCCCATCGCCGCCCGCTCCTCCTCGGGCATGGAGAGGGCGCGGGCGATGGCGCCGGCCAGGGCCGCCGGGTCGCCGGGCGGCACGCGCCAGCCGGTCACCCCCTCCTCCACCGTCTCGCGCGGGGCGCCGAGGTCGGAGGCGATGACGGGGCGGCGCATGGCCTGGGCCTCGATCACCGTGCGGCCGAAGGCCTCCGCATCCGTGCTGGCGTGGACCACCACATCCGCCAGGGCGAGGGCGGCGGGCATGTCCGCCACGGGGCCGGGCAGGCGCACGGGGGCGCCGCTCGCCCCGGCCAGCGCCCTCAGCTCGGCGACGAAGCCGTCCCGCCCCTGCGCGTCCCCGGTGAGGACGATGGCGGGGCGGGGCTCGGCCATGAGGGCGGCGGCGCGCAGCAGCACCTCCCCGCCCTTCCAGCGCGTCAGCCGTGCGGGCAGCAGCACCACGGGTCGGCCGGGCGGCAGGTCCCATTCCCGCCGCAGCATCCGCAGACGGGCGGGGTCCACTGCATCGGGGTCGAAGCGCTGGGGATCGACGCCGCGGGGGATGATCCGCAGCCGGTCCTCCCCTACCCCGTGGCGCTCCCGCACGAGGGCGGCGATGTGCCCGCTGATCGCGATCACCCGCTCGCCCCGCGCCATGACGGAGTTGTAGAGGCGCTTGCCCGGGAAGCCCTCGTTGTAGCTGCCGTGATAGGTGGTGACGAAGCGCGCCCCCGTGGCGCGGGCGGCCATCAGCGCGGCCCAGGCGGGGAAACGGCTGCGGGCGTGGATGATCCGCACGCCCTCCGCCCGCGCCACCTCCGCCAGGGCGCGCGCCTGGGCGGGCAGCAGGAGGGGGTTCTTCCGGTCCAGCGGGAGGGTGACGTGCCGCGCCCCGACCGCCTCCAGCGCGGCCACCATCGGCCCGCCGGCCGAGGCGACCAGCGCCTTCCCCCCGGCCTCCACCAGGGCGCGGGCGATCTCGACCGTGCCCTGCTCCACCCCGCCGGCGCGGAGGGCGGGGAGCACCTGCAGGACGGTGGGCGGCGGGGCGGGCATGGGCTTGCCCTTACCGCGCGCGCCGCGCGCCGTCACGGCCAGGGGGCACGGCTTTGGGGGCACGGCCAGCGGGGTACAGCTTGCGGCCCCTCCCCGCCCGGGGCTAGGCCCTCGGGGATGAACGAGATCCGCGGCACCCTCACCCGCCCCGACGGCGTGGCCCTGGCCTGGGCGGCCCTTCCGGGCACCGGCCCCACGGTCGTCTTCCTCGGCGGCTTCCGCTCGGACATGGAAGGGTCGAAGGCGCTCCACCTGCGGGACCACTGCGCCGCGGCGGGCCGCGCCTTCCTCCGTCTGGACTATTCCGGCCACGGCATCAGCGGGGGCGCCTTCGAGGAGGGCACGATCGGCACCTGGGCGGAGGACGCCGCACTGGTGATCGGGGAGCGGGCGCCCGGCCCCCTGGTGCTCGTGGGCTCCTCCATGGGGGGCTGGATCGCGCTGCTCCTCGCGCGGCGCTGGGGGGCGGAGCGGGTGCGTGCCGTGATCGGCCTCGCCGCCGCGCCCGACTTCACCGAGGCGCTGATGCCCGGCGCCTTCAGCGAGGCGGACCGGGCCACCCTGGCGCGGGACGGCGTGCTGCGCGTCCCCTCCCAGTACGGGGAGCCGATCCCGATCACCCTTCGCCTGCTGACGGAGGGGCGGAACCACCTGCTCCTGCCTGGCCCCATTCCCTACGCCGGCCCGGTGCGGCTGCTCCAGGGCATGGCGGACCCGGACGTGCCCTGGAAGCACGCGCTGCGGATCATGGAGGCGCTGCCGGGTCCCGACGCGGAGCTGACCCTCATCAAGGACGGCGACCACCGCCTCTCCCGCCCGGGGGACCTCGCCCTGCTGTCGCGGGTCCTGGACGCGCTGCCGGCGGGGGGCTGACCGCGCGCCCTCCCCGCCCGAGACGACGCTGGCAGTGCGCGGCGCGACGCTGTTAGCTGCCCGGAAGAAGACCAGGGCCGGGAGGGCAGCCATGTACCTCGAGACCATCAGCGAGGAGGCGGCGGAGGGGCGCGTCGCCGAGATCTACGCGGCGGGGCGGGCAGCGAACGGCTTCGTCATGGAGGCGACGCGCTGCTTCACCACCCGGCCCGACCTGCTGCCCCTCCTCACCGACTTCGCGGGCGGCATCCGGGAGGGCTTCTCGCTCGGCCCGCGCGCCTGGCGCCTGATCACCTTCGTCGCGGCGAGGCACATCCCATCGACCTACTGCTCCCTCGTCTACGGGCAGCAGCTCATCGCGGACCTCGGATCGAGGGAGGCCGTCCTCGCCGTGCAGCGCGACTTCCGGACGGCCGGGCTCGACGGGCGCGAGGTGGAGATGCTCGCCTATGCGGAGAAGATCACGACGGACGCCGCCGCCATCACGGAGGGGGACATAGGGCGGCTCCGGGCGGCCGGCTTCTCGGACCGGAACATCTGCGACATCGCGCTCTGCGCGGGCTGGCGCAGCTTCGTCAGCCGGTTCTTCGACGCGGTCGGCGCGGCGCCCGAGCCCGCCTATCTCGACGCCGACCCCGCCTTCAGGGCGGCGCTGACGGTCGGCAAGCCCGCCTGACACCCGGCCGCCCGCCGCTGCCTTCCCGGCGCCTGGGCGGGAGCCGGCCCGGTCAGCCGCCCTCCAGCCCGCGCCAGGCGGCGACGAAGGCGCGGGCCTGGCGCCCGACCTCCTCCACCCCGTCGCCGGGCCTGTAGAGCGCCGATCCCAGCCCGAAGCCGGCGGCCCCGGCCGCGCGGTACGGGGCCATCCGCTCCGGCGTGATCCCGCCCACGGGCAGCAGGCGCGTGCCCTTCGGCAGCACGGAGAGCATCGCCTTCATCACCGGCGGCGTCAGCATTTCGGCGGGGAAGAGCTTCAGGGCGTCGGCGCCGGCCGCGAGGGCGGCGAAGGCCTCGGTGGGCGTCGCGATGCCGGGGAGGCAGGCCATACCGAGGGACTTCGCCGCGCCGATCACCACCGTGTCGGCATGGGGCATCACGACGATCCGCCCCCCGGCGCGGCTGACCTCCCCAACCTGGGCGGGGGTGGTCACGGTGCCGGCGCCGATCAGCGCGTCCTCGCCAAGGGAGAGGGCGAGGCGCTCGATGCTCTCGATCGGGCGCGGCGAGTTCAGCGGCACCTCGATGACCGCGAAGCCGGCCTCCACGAGCGCCCGCCCGATCGGGACCACCTCCTCCGGCGTGACGCCGCGCAGGATGGCGACGAGCGGCAGGCGGGCGAGGCAGGCGTCCAGCGGGATCATGCGGAGGGCTCCGTCGTTTCGCGGAGGAGGCCCGCGCGGAGGGCGATATGCCACAATCCGGCGGCGGTGGCCTCGGCATCGGTGACGACCGGCACCCCCTCCAGCCCGAGAAGGGAGAGGGCCTGCACATAGCGCCCGCAGAGCGCGGGGTCGCCGATCAGCGCCAGCTCCCGCCCCCCGGCGGCCAGGGCGCAGACCAGCTCCTCGCCGATCAGGAGGCCGGAGAGGTAGTCGAGGGCGAGCTCCGCCCGCAGCCCGCCGGTGAGGACAAGCGAGCGGGCCGAGAAGAGAAGCGGCGCCGCATGGCCGCCATCCCTCACCGCCTCCACCCCCCGCGCGAAGGCGCCGCGCGCCTCCGCCTCGGACGGCCGCGGCCCCTCGGCGATCCGGCCGAGGATGGAGTGGGCGCGGAGCACGCCGAAGACCTCGCCGGTCATGTAGGTGGTGAAGCCCGTGATCCGGCCGTCCTCGACCTCCACCCATTTCGAATGGGTTCCGGGCAGGACCAGCCTTGCCCGCCCGGCGCGGCCGGGATGGAGGGTCAGCCAGCCCGCGACCTGCGTCTCCTCCCCCCGCATGACATCCGGCCGCTCGCCCTGGCGGGCGGCGCCGGGCACGATCAGCAGCTCCCCGCCCGGCGTGGTGGCGAGGCCCCGCGCGAGCTCCTCGATGCCGGCCGGGCAGGACACATAGGGGGCCTCGACCCAGCCCTGGCGGCTTCCCACCATGCCGCAGGCGAGGCTGTTGAGCGCGGGCCACCGCGCCTTCCACTCGCCGGTGGCGGAGCGGAGCGCGGCCCCGAACCCGCCCTCCGCGACCCCCATCACCCCGGCGGCCGCCGTGGCGGTGTCCAGCACGCGGCCGCCCTCGCCAAGCAGATAGGCCCGGAGATTCGTCGTGCCCCAGTCCAGCCCGATCAGGCCTGGCGTGCTCGAAACCATGGCGGCGCCCTTCCCAGCATTATCCCCCGCCATGCGCCAGAAGAGCGGAGGGCGACGGTGATGCGCCTTATGCGGCGCCTAGCGGCAAGGCGGTAGCACCCCGCGGGCGGCCTGGACCGGGATGACGGCCCGCGCGGCCGGTGGCGGCGCCCCGGCCCGGGGTCCATCAGGCGAGCGCCGGCAGGGAAGATCCCGCCCGGCGCACCGCATCGCCCCGGCCGCCGGGCCGCGGCTGGTCCGACGTTCAGCCCCGGCCCTTGAGGAAGGGGTTGGACCGGCGCTCCTCGCCGAAGGTGGAGCCCGGGCCGTGGCCGCAGAGGAAGCGGATCTCGTCGCCGAGCGGCAGCAGCTTGTCCTTGATCGCCGCGATCAGCGCCGCATGGTCGCCATAGGGGAAGTCGGTGCGCCCGACCGAGCCGCGGAAGAGCACGTCCCCGACCACCGCGACGCCGAGGGCGGTGGAGACGAAGGCCAAGTGGCCCGGCGTGTGGCCGGGGCAGTGCAGCACGGCGAAGTCCTGGCCCGCGAGGGAGACCGTCTCGCCCTCCGCCAGCCAGCGGTCGGGCGTCACGTTCTCCAGACCCTCAATGCCGAAGCGCGCGCCCTGTTCGGCCAGGCCTTCCAGGAGGAAGGCATCGCGGCGGTCAGGTCCCTCGATCGGCACGGCCCCGCCCTGCCGGGCTTCCAGCTCGCGCTTCAGCTCGGCGGCGCCGCCGGCATGGTCCAGATGGCCATGGGTGAGGAGGATGCGCTCCACCGTGAAGCCCGCCTTGTCGAGCGCGGCGAGGATGCGCGGCACGTCGCCGCCGGGGTCGATTACCGTGCCGCGCCCGCTCCCCGCGTCCCAGATCAGGGTGCAGTTCTGCTGGAAGGGGGTGACCGGGATCTGGGCGGCCTGGAGCTGGGGCATGGGGCTGGCCTGCCATGCGGGACAGGAGGGGTCAACGGGCGTGCCCCCCGGCAAGGCCGCCCCTCCCCGCCGCCGAGGCGCTGCGGTAGGGTCGTGCGCCAGCACGGCTTCCGCTGCGACCCCGGACGGCGAGCGGAACGACGCCAGGCGGCCTCCTGCGTCCCCCAACGAAGGCGATCCGATGCCCACTCCCCTGGAGCAGTTCACCACCATGGCTGCCGCCATCGCGGAAGCCGCGGCCCGGAGCCAGCTCGGACAGGACCTGCTCGTCACGAACGAGCCGGGTGATGTGGATGCCCTGGAGCTGGACAGCGAGGCCAGCCCGCAGACCGTCACCGGCCACTTCGCCGTCGTCATGGCTGGGACGCCGGGCAGCATGACCGCATCACTCGCCCCCAGCGGCGATGCCGGGATGTTCGACATCCAGCTGGTGATCACCCCGCAGGGCAGCGACGAGCAGGTGGTGTTCACCGCCACCGTGGAGGACAGCATGGGGCTCGCGGACAGCTATCGCGCCCTCCTGGATGCCAAGCGTGACCCGGGCGCCGATCCCGACATCCAGAACACCGTCGCCTGATCGTCGCTCCGGGCGGCGGGCCGCCCCGGGCACCGACCTGCGCAGCGCCTTCTGCCGCACGCGGTTCGGCCAGCCGGTGCTGGCGCGGGGGCAGGGCTGCATCGCCCATCGCGGCTTCCCGCTGGCCTCGGCCTACGCCCTGAGAGAGCACGGCATGGCGGGCCTCACCCTCTCGCTCGCGGCGGAAGGGGCGGCGCGCGGCGTGCCGGTGAACGGGATCTCGCCGGGCTTCTTCATGACCGAGCTGAACCAGGCCAAGATGCACCCCGAGCGCAAGGAGAGTGCCCTGCGCCGAACCCCGATGGGCCGCTTTGGCAGGATGGAGGAGCCGGTGGGCGCCGCCGTCCACCTCGCCTCCCCCTCGGCCGGTTTCGTGACGGGCACGATCATCAACCTGGATGGCGGCTATCTCGCCAACGGAATCTGAGGAGGGGGCATGTTTCGTCTCGACGGCAAGAAATGCATCGTCACAGCGGCCGGGCAGGGCATCGGCCGCGCCGCCGCCATCGCCTGCGCCGAGGCCGGGGCCGAGGTGGTCGCCACCAGCCTCTATGCCGGATCCATGGCCGATCTCGCGGGCCGGCCAAACATTGAGGTCCAGGAACTGGACGTGACGGACGCCGCGGCGATCGGGCGCTTCGCCGAGGGCGTCGAGCGCGCCGACATTCTGGTGAACTGCGCCGGCATCGTTCACGACGGCACGCTGCTCGACTGCACCGAGGAGGAGTGGGACACCGCCTTCGACCTCAACGTCCGGTCCATGTTCCGGCTCACCCGCGCCCTGCTGCCGAAGATGCTCGCGGGCGGCGGAGGGTCGATCGTGAACATCTCCTCCGTCGCCGGCTCGGTGAAAGGCGTGCCGCGCCGCTTCGCCTACGGCAGCACCAAGGCCGCCGTGATCGGACTCACCAAGGCGATCGCGGTCGACTTCATCGGCCAGAACATCCGGTGCAACGCGATCTGCCCGGGCACGATCGACAGCCCTTCCCTGGGCGACCGGATGCGGGCCCAGCCGGACCCTGATGCGGCCCGCGCCATGTTCATCGCGCGCCAGCCCATGGGCCGGCTCGGGACGCCGGAGGAGGTAGCGTCCCTCGTCGTCTACCTCGCTTCCGATGCCGCCGCCTTCACCACCGGTGCGGTGCACGTGATCGATGGCGGCTTCACCCTGTAGCTGGCGCCGCCGATGCGATCCTCCTCGTCGCGGCGGGGACGCTGGAGGCGCGGGTCCGGATGTTCTGCTGGCGGCCGGCGTGTGCACGGCCAACCACCCGGCGGACACTAACCCGGCGGCGCGGAGGGACCCTCCTTCCGTGCGCGGCCGCTCCGCCCCGTGGGCGGCCTCCACTCGCCCCGCTTTCTGGCGGACCAGGCGTAGCGGGGGTCGTTGTCCAGCAGGTGGAGGTGGTCCCCCAGGCGGTTGCGCCCGAGCCAGGCCAGGGCGGCCTCCAGCTCCTCCAGCGTCATGCGCGCCCGCGCCTTGTCGCCGGTCACGCGCTTCAGGATCGCGTTGTAGCGGTGGTAGAGCCCGGCTCCCGCCACGCCGCCGCGCGGCCCGGCCAGGGT
>NZ_JACIJD010000020.1 GCF_014199205.1 Muricoccus pecuniae
CTGTCGCGCGGCACCACCCAGCAGACCCGGTCCACCATCCCCGCCCCGATCAGCCGGCTCGCCGCCAGCACGGGAAGCAGCGACTTGCCCCCGCCGGGCGTGACGGCGGCGAGGATGTCGCGCGCCTCCGTCTCGCCCGTGGCGATCGCCTCCACCACCCCCGCAAGGCGCTGCTGGTGCGAGCGGAGACGACGATGGGTCACAGTGAGTCCGGGTGTGAGGACATGACCTCAACACCTTGATTCGTCGCGATTCCCCTGTCCAGAGAAAATTGTGAGCGCTAACCCGCCTTTCTCAGCCCCCGGCATCCCCGCGCAGCAGCGCCGCCAGCGCGGGGGAGAGGCCGGCCGACTCCCGCCCGCGCACCGGCGCCATCGGCCCGCTCCGCGCGCGGGCGGGGCGCAGGGCGACCAGCGCCTCGGCCATCCGCACGCCGCAGGCCATGCCGTCCAGCAGCGGCACGGGGGAGCCCTCGCGGAGGGCAGGCTCCATCCCGGCCAGCGCCGCCCCGCCCAGGACCACGCTGTCCGCCCCGCCCGCCACGAGGGACGCCACGCCCTCGGCCACCGCGCGCCGCGCGCCCTCGGGGTCCGACAGGGCGCGCTGCGGGGTGAAATCCACGCCGACGAGGCCGGAGAGGCGGGAGGACAGGCCGTACTTCCCGACGAGCTGGCGGTAGCTCTCCGTGCCCCCGAAGGTGACGAGGCCGAAGCGGGGGCCGAGCATGAGCGCGGCGAGACAGGCGGCCTCCGTCATCCCCACCACCGGGCAGGGCATGAGCTGGCGGGCCGCGTCCAGCGCCGTGTCGAGCGAGACGGCCAGCACCACCGCGTCCACCCTTCCCGCATGCTCCGCGAGGAGGTCGAGGATGCCGTGGGCCGCGATGGCGTTCTCCAGCCCGGAGGAGATCACCGCCGGGCCGAAGCGCGGCGTGCCCGGCACGATCTCCACCCCCGGCGAGGCGGCGGCGCGGGCCGCCCCGGCGCAGAGCGCGGTGATGGCTTCGGTGGTGTTGGCGTTGGCGACGAGGATTCGCATGGCGGTCAGCGGAGCGCGGCGAAGCCCGGATTGTCCAGGCGCGACGGCACCTCCCGGCAGGCCGTGACCACCGCGCCGGGGATCCGCTCGGCCCAGACGAGGAAGGGGTTGAGGGCGAGGATATCGCCCACGCGCAGGCTCAGTGTCATCGGCTCGCCCATCGCCGCTTCCAGCGCGGCCGGCAGGAGGTCCGGCGGCAGCGCCTCGTCGTCCCAGCGCCCGCCGAAGATCCCGCCCTCATGGGAGAAGACGGCCAGCGGCGGCTCGCCCCTGGTCTCGTAGAGGGCGGAGAGCCCGGCCCGGTCGGCGCGCAGCAGGGCGTTGTGGACGGCGGCGGCCGAACGCAGCCGCGCCGTGGCGGGCTCGGTCATCCGCAGCAGCAGCGCGTCGCAGGCCTCGGCATGATGGCGGCCCGTGCCGGGGGCGGCGGTGCAGGGCTCGCCCAGCCGGCCCGCGAGGATCCGCAGCGGCGTGTCCGGGTCCCCGGCGGCGTGCAGGCCGCGCAGCAGGGCGAAGCCCCGCCCGTGGTCGAGGCGCGAGCGCAGCTCCTCCACCAGCAGGTCGAGCCGCGGGGTGGGGTCGCTCGGCACCGCGGCGGCGATGGCGCTGCGCGCGGCCTCCAGCTCGGCCGCGTGCTCGGCGCCGAGCGGGATCATGCACTCGTTCGGCGGCAGCTCGGCCGCCGACCAGACGAGGGGGCCGACCAGCGGCACCAGGCGGCGCGGCGTGACAGTCATGGGATCGTTCATCACCTCCCGCATAGCCCAGCCCGGACCGGGGCGCCAAAACCTGCGACACAGGCTTCACCGCGGGCGGGGGATCGCGCAGGCTGCCCTCCCCCAGCCGAGGACCGCGATTGATGGACGCACTCCCCGCCAACCCCGCCCTCGACCTGCCCTTCGACGCGGAGGCCATCCTCGCGCGCCTCCGCCCCTGGGTGGAGTGCGAGAGCCCCACCTTCGACGCGGCGGCGGTGAACGCGATGATGGACCTCGCCTCCCGCGACCTCGCCCTGATGGGCGCGCGGATCGAGCGCATCCCCGGCCGCATGGGCTTCGGCGACAGCGTCCGCGCCCGCTTCCCGCATCCGGAGGGGGAGGCGCCCGGCATCCTCGTCCTCGCCCATCTCGACACCGTGCACCCCGTGGGCACGCTGAACGCCCTGCCCTTCCGGCGGGAGGGCGGTCGCTGCTACGGGCCGGGGATCTGCGACATGAAGGGCGGCACGCTGCTGGCCCTGGAGGCGATCCGGGAGTTGGCCCGCGCCGGCATCCCGACCTCGCGCCCCGTCACCGTGCTGCTGACGCCGGACGAGGAGGTGGGCACCCCCTCCACCCGGGACCTGATCGAGGCCGAGGCCGCGCGCCACGCCGTGGTGCTGGTGCCCGAGCCCGGGCGGCCGGAGGGGGACAGCCCGATGGGCGGGGTGGTCACGGGGCGCTACGCCATCGCGCGCTTCAACCTCCGCACCACCGGGCGGCCGAGCCATGCGGGGGCGAAGCTCTCCGACGGCCGCTCGGCCATCCGGGAGATGTGCCGCCAGATCCTGGCGATCGAGGGCATGACGACCGAGGCCGCCACCTTCTCCGTCGGCGTCATCCATGGCGGGCAATGGGTGAACTGCGTCGCCACCCATTGCGACGCCGAGGCGCTGAGCATGGCCCGCCGCCAGCCCGACCTGGACGAGGCGGTGCGCCGGATGCTCGCCCTCCGCTCCTCCGCCCCGGACGTGGCGCTGGAGGTCCGGCGCGGCGTCACCCGCCCGGTCTGGGAGCCGGACGCGGCGGTGATGGATCTCCTCGGCCAGGCCCGCGCGCTCGGGGCGCGGATGGGCTTCGAGATCGGCCATGAGAGCGCGGGCGGCGGCTCGGACGGGAACTTCACAGGGGCCATGGGCGTCCCGACCCTGGACGGGCTGGGGGTGCTCGGCGCCGGCTATCATACGCTGGGGGAGTACATCCGCGAGGACTCCCTCGTGCCCCGCGCCCGGCTGCTGGCCGGGCTGCTCGCGCGGGTCTGAGCGGCGCGCCTCAGCCGAGGAAGGGAAAGTCCCCGGCGGCCTCCCAGGGGCCGCCGCGATAGTGCCAGAGGAGCAGCCCCTCTCCCCGCGCCTCCCAGGGGGTGAAGCCGGCCGCCATCCCCTCCAGTAGGGCGCGCGCCGCCTCGGGCGTGACCTTGTTCTGCACCGTCACATGCGGGCGCCACCCCGCCGCGTCCTGCCGGGTGAGCCAGGGCGACCAGTGCTGGGCGAGGAGCCGGCGCAGGCGCAGCAGCGGCGGCGCCTCGACTTCCAGCGCCACGCCTCGGCCCAGCGAGCGCGGGCCCGTGAAGGTGAGCGGCACCGGGGGCGTGCCCGCGCAGGCCGTGCGGAGGTTGTCCGCGATCTCCTCGATCGCTTCCCCGGGCAGGGCGTGAAAGAGGGTGAGATGCGCGGGGATGAGGTTGCGCTCCGGCGGGAAATGGGCGCGGCGCAGCGCGTCCAGCCGGGCGAAGGCCGCCTCGTCGAAGCGGAGGGTGAGGATCAGCGGCGCGGGGCCGCCCGCCCCTCCCCGCGCGGATTCATCATGGGACATGCCCTCCCGAACGGGGTTTGAGGGGATCGGTTCCTGTGGCACCCCGCACCGCCCGGCCAGCACCGCCCCGGCGAGGCCCGGAATCGAGCAGGGGACCCCGCGACCGGGCCATGGCGACGCTTCTTCAGGCCCAGCTGCTGCTTCTCCTGCTGGCAGGGATGCGGCGGCGCGGCAGCTTCCCCCGCCCGCGCGACACCCTTCCGCGGGTGCGGCGGCCGTCGTGCTGATGCGCCACTTCGGCTGAGGCCGATACCGCGCCGGCCGGAACTGCTCTATCCCCGGGGGATGAGCGCCCGCGCCGCCCGCCAGCACCTCCTCGCCGATCCCGTGCTCGGCCCCGTCGTCGCCCAGGTCGGGCCGATGCGCCTCAAGCCCGTGCGGGACCGCGAGCCCTACGAGGCGCTGGTCCGCGCCATCGCGCACCAGCAGGTCCATGGCCGCGCGGCGGAGGCGATGCTGAACCGCCTCATCGCCCAGGCGCCGCACCAGCCCTTCCCCTCCCCCGAGGCCGTGCTCTCCCTGCCCGAGGGCGCGCTGCGGGCCTGCGGCTTCTCCGGGGGCAAGCAGGCCGCCATCCTCGACATCGCGCACAAGGCCGCGGCCGGCTGGATCCCCACGCGCCGCGCCGCTGCCCGCATGACGGACGAGGCGCTGATCGAGCGGCTGGTCGCGCTGCGCGGCGTGGGCCGCTGGACGGTGGAGATGCTGCTGATCTTCACCCTCGGGCGGCCCGACATCCTGCCCGTCGACGATTTCGGCGTGCGCGAGGGCTACCGCCTCGCGGCCGGGCTGGACGCGCAGCCCAGGCCGAAGGAGCTGGCCGCGATCGGGGAGCGCTGGGCCCCCTGGCGCTCCGCCGCCGCCTGGTATCTCTGGCGCGCGGCGGATCTGAGCAAGGAGGGCCGCTTCAAGGCGCCGGCGGCGATCTGAGGCCGCGCCCCCTGCGGGCGCCCGGGCGAACCGGTGGCCTCGCGGGCTCCGCCCCGGCATCACGGCAGTGGCGAGAGGGTGTCAGACTCCGGAGCGCATACACGTCCAAGAGGGGCCGCGCGCGAGCTTCCAAGTCGAGCCCGGGCCGATCCCGCCGCCGGGAGCGTCCGCCCGATCGGGCACTCCCCGGGAGTGGATAAGGCGGTCATCGGCCACCAGCCTCCGCGCGAGCTGATGCGCGCCCGCAGCCTCGACGCGCTTCGCCGGGCGGCGTGAGGCGGCGTCAGCCCGGGAAGAAGCCTTCCATCACGGCCGCGAAGCCCTCGGGCTGGTCGGCATGGACCCAGTGCCCCGCCCCCTTCACCGTGAGGAAGCGCGCGGCGGGGAAGGCCGACCGGATCACCGGCCGGTCCTCGGCCCGGATATAGTTCGACCGCTCGCCCGAGACGAAGAGGGAGGTCCCCTCGAAGCGCGCCCCCTCCGGCATCTCCCAGCCCATGATCGCGGGCAGCGAGGCGGCGATCCCCTCCAGCCCGATCCGCCAGCCCGAGCCATCCGGCCGGCGGTTCGTCAGGATGAAGGCGCGCACCCCCGGATCGGGCTCGGCCGTGGCGAGGCGCGCATCCGCCTCCGCCCGCGCCGTGCCGGGGGGAATGGCGCGCATGGCCGCCACCAGCCCGTCCCAGCGCGCGGGATAGGCGGTGGGGGCGATGTCCGAGACGAGGAGGCGCCCGACCCGCTCGGGATGGGTGAGGGCCAGCATCATGGCCACCTTCCCGCCCATGGAGTGCCCCATCACATCCGCCCGCCCGACGCCGCGGGCATCGAGGCTCTCGGCCACATCGGCGGCCATGGAGCGGTAGTCGATGGCGGGCGCGTGCGGGCTGGCCCCATGGTTCGCCAGGTCGAGCGCGAGGACGTATCGCCCGCCCGCCGCCAGCCGCCGCTGCAGCGCGCCGAAGTTCCGGGCCTGGCCGAACAGCCCGTGCAGCAGCAGCAGGGGCGGCCCCTCGCCCTGCTCGATCGCCCCGAGTTCCATCGCCCCTCCCCTATCCCCTGACGGCGAGCGCCACGCTGGCCGCGATCAGCGCGCCGCCCAGCCACACATCCCAACCCAGCGGCTCGCCGAGCCAGATCGCCCCGCCGGCCACGCCGAGGACGGGCACGAGCAGGAAGCCCATCGAGGCCACGGTGGAGGGCAGGCGGCGCCCGGCCTCGATCACGCTCCAGGTGCCCACCGGCGCGGCCAGCAGCCCGATGAAGAGCGCGTGCGGCAGCGCCCCCGTGCCGATCCCGCCCGTGGGCTCCCGGATGAGGGCCAGGGGCAGGAGCATGAGGCTGGCCACCCCGAAGCAGAAGGGCAGCAGCTCCAGCATCGGCCGCGCGGGCGGCAGGCGGCGGGTGATGACGATGGCGACGCTCCAGGCCAGCGCCGCCCCGATCAGCATGGCGTTGCCCGCCAGCACCCCGGGCCGGGAGGCGTCGATCGACCAGGGACCAACGAGCACCGCCGCCCCCGCCAGCCCCAGCGCCGCCGCCCCCCAGCGCCAGCCCGACACCCTCTCCCCGAGGAAGAGGACGGAGAGGGGGACGAGCCAGGGCGTGGTCACGTTGGAGAGCACCGCGATCCGCCCCGCCGGCAGCAGGGCGAGGGCGAGATGGGTCAGCGCGAAGAAGCCGCCGAGCTGGAGGGTTCCCACCGCCAGCACCGCCGGCAGGTCCCGCCGCCCGGGCAGCCGCAGCCGCCCGAGCGCGAGCAGCACCGCCGCCGTGACGAGGGCGGCCAGCCCCGCCCGGCTGAGGGCGAACCAGGCCGGCGTCGCGTCGCGCAGCGCGTCCTTGCTCACGGGCCAGGCGCCGCCGAAGAGAAGGACGGCGATCGCGAGCAGCCGCAGGTCGCGCGGGTTCAACGGCCCGGCTTCAGGCGAGCGTCAGCACGATCTTGCCGATATGGGTGCTGCTCTCCATCAGCCGGTGCGCCTCGGCGGCCTCGGCGAGAGGGAAGGTCGCGTGGATGCGCGGGCCGCAGCGCCCGGCGGAGAGGACGGGCCAGACCTTCTCCTCCAGCGCGCGGGCGATGGCGCCCTTCTCCTCCGTCGTGCGCGGCCGCATCGTGCTGCCCGTGACGGTGAGGCGCTTCACCATGATCGGGCGGATGTCGGCCCCCTCCACCTCGTGCCCGCCCATGAGGGCGATGATGACCAGCCGCCCGTCCATGCCGAGCACGCGCAGGTTCCGCCCGAAATAGAGGGCGCCGAGCATGTCGAGCACGACATCGCCGCCCTTGCCCCCCGTGACGCGCCTCATCTCCTCGACGAAGTCCTGGGTGTTGTAGTCGAAGGCCTCCTCCGCCCCGAACTCGACGCAGGCCCGCACCTTCTCCGGGCTGCCGGCCGTGGCGAAGGGGCGCGCGCCGAACTCGCGGGCGAGCTGGAGGGCGGTCGAGCCGATGCCGGAGGTGCCGCCATGGATGAGCACTGTCTCGCCGCTCGCCAGCCGCCCGTGGCCGAAGAGATTGGCCCAGACGGTGAAGTAGGTCTCGGGCACCGCCGCGGCGCGGGTGGCGTCGAAGCCCTCGGGCCATGGGAGGCATTGGGGCTCGGGCGCGACGGCGTATTCGGCATAGCCGCCGCCATTCGTCAGGGCGCAGACGCGGTCGCCCACCCGGAACCGGCTCGCGCCCTCGCCGAGCGCCACGACCTCGCCGGCCACCTCGAGCCCGATCACGGGGCTCGCGCCCTTGGGCGGGGGGTAGTGGCCCTTGCGCTGCTGCACGTCCGGCCGGTTCACCCCGGCGGCCATCACCCGGATCAGCACCTCTCCCGCGGCCGGGCGGGGCACGGGGCCGGTGGCCGGCACCAGCACCTCCGGCCCGCCGCCCTCGCCATGGGCGATGAAGGTCATGGTCTCGGGGATCGGGGGCATGGCGGCTCCTTCTGGACGGGGCGCGGAAGGTCGGCGCGGGGGCGCGGCCCGTCAAGCGCGCGGGGGCGGCCTGGAGGCCAGGCACCGCCGGCAGGAGAGGGCCGGCACCGATCCGTGACCTCCCCGCGATGCCCCGGCCTTGCGCCCGGGCGCCTCAGCGGCGACCATCGGGGCTTCCCTGGCAATGCGAGAGAGGAGAAGGGCCATGCGCCCGGCCGCGCCGCGCCGCAGCCTGTTCGCCGCCCTCGCCCTCGCGGCGGGGCCCTCCTCGCGCGCCGCCCGGGCGCAGGGGGGCGGGGGCAACGGGCCGTCCGCCGAATGGCGCTTCGGCGCGATCTACCCCCTCTCCGGCGCCCCGGCCCTGCCCGGCGACGAATCCTTCCGCGGGCTGGAGATGGCGGTGGAGGAGCGCAACGCCGCCGGCGGCCTGCTCGGCCGCCCCATCCGCCTCCTCCGCGCGGACGCGGCCGATCAGGCGACAGCGGTGGCCGAGGCGCGGCGGCTGATGGGGCCGGAGCGCGCCTCCCTCCTCTTCGGCAGCTATGCCTCCTCCCTCTCCGCCGCGGTCACCCAGGTGAGCGAGGCACAGGGCGTGCCTTTCTTCGAGCTGGGCGCCTCGGCGGACAGCATCACCGAGCGCGGCTTCCGCAACCTCTACCGCACCTGCCCGCGCGCGAGCGATTTCGCCCGGGTGGCGGCGGAGGCGATGGGCGAGCTGCTGCCGCGCCTTCTCGGCATTCCCCGCACGGAGATGCATGTCGGGCTGCTGCACGAGGACGGGCCCTTCGGCCAATCCCTCGCGGAACTGCAGGCCGCGCGTCTGGGCGGGGCCGGGATCGGCGTGGCCGAGCGCGTCGAGTATCCCGCCCGCGCGACCGACCTGCTGCCCGCCGTGCAGCGCCTCCGCGAGGCCTCGGTGGAGGTGCTGCTGCACGCGGCCGGGCAGAACGACGTCGCCCCTCTCTTCCGCGCGCTGCGCGAGGTCGGCTGGCGCCCGCGCATGATCATCGGCAGCGGCGCCGGCTACAACCTGACGGACACGGCCCGCAGCCTCGGCCCCGCGATCGAGGGGGTGATGAACCTCGACTTCACGGCCTATGCCATCGCCGAGCGCGTCGCGCCGGGGAACGCCGCCTTCGCCGAGGCCTACAAGCGACGCTACGGCGCCGAGCCCCGCTCGGGCCACTCCCTCGCCAACCATTTCGGCGCCCGCATCGCCCTCGATGCCGTGGCCCGCGCGGGCGGCACGGAGAAGGAGCGGCTGCGCGCCGCCGTCCTCGCCACCGACCTGGCCGAGGGCACGACCCCCACGGGCTGGGGCGCCGCCTTCGACGAGCGCGGCCAGAACACCCGTGCCCGCCCCTGGCTGATGCAGTGGCAGGACGGCAAGCTGGTCACCATCCACCCCGAGGCCGCCGCCGTGGCGCCGCCGCGCGCGCGGCTCGGGACCGAGTAGGGAGCCGAGTGCCATGAGGAACGACGAGCGCGTCTGGCGCGCCGTGGACGAGCGCCGCGACAGCTACGCCGCCTTCTCCGACCGCGTCTGGGAGATGCCGGAGATCGCCTATACCGAGAAGCGCTCCGTGGCCGAGCACGTCGCCATGCTGGAGAAGGAGGGCGCGCGCATCACGCGGGACCTCGCCGGCATCCCGACGGCGGTGATGGGCGAGTGGGGCGAGGGCGGGCCGGTGATCGCCATCCTCGGCGAGTACGACGCCCTTCCCGGCCTCTCGCAGGAGGCGGGTATCGCCGAGCCGAAGCCCGTCGAGGGCCAGGGCGGCAACGGCCATGGCTGCGGCCACAACCTGCTCGGCGCCGCCTCGCTGCTGGCGGCCGCCGCGGTGAAGGACTGGCTGGCCGAGAACGGCATCCCGGGCCGCGTGCGCTACTACGGCTGCCCCGCCGAGGAGGGCGGCGCCGCCAAGGGCTTCATGGCGCGGGACGGCGTGTTCGACGACGTGGACATCGCCATCTCCTGGCACCCCGCCTCCTTCTCCGGCGTGAACGAGGCGGTGTCGCTCGCCAACACGCGCATCGACTTCACCTTCCACGGCCGCTCCTCCCACGCCGCCGCCGCGCCCGAACTCGGCCGTTCGGCGCTCGATGCCGTGGAGCTGATGAATGTCGGCGTGAACTACATGCGCGAGCACATGCCGGACCACGCGCGCATCCACTACGCCATGCTGGATGGCGGCGGCATCGCGCCCAACGTCGTGCAGTCCCGCGCGAAGGTGCGCTACCTCATCCGTGCCGCGGACCTGCCGGAGCTGAATACCCTCGTCGGGCGCGTGAAGAAGATCGCCGAGGGCGCCGCGCTGATGACGGAGACGCGGGTGGAGACGGGCGTGGTCAGCGCCGTCTCGAACCTTTTGGGCAACGCGCCGCTGGAGCGCGCGATGCACGACAACTTCCAGCGCCTGGGCCCGCCGCAGTGGGACGAGGCGGACCGTGAGTACGCCGCGCAGATCCAGGCGACGCTGAGCGAGGCCGACATCAAGGCCGCGCACCGCCGCCACGGGCTGAAGGTGGAGCCGGGCAAGACGCTCTGCGACATCATCGTGCCGCTGGAGAACCGCGGCGAGGGCGGCGTCGGCTCCACCGATGTGGGCGACGTCTCCTGGGCCGTGCCCACGGTGCAGGCGCGCGGCGCCACCTGCGCCATCGGCACGCCCTTCCATTCCTGGCAGCTCACCGCCCAGGGCAAGTCGCCGGCCGCGCACAAGGGCATGCTGCACGTGGCGAAGGTGATGGCCGGGACGGCGGTGGACGCGATCCGCGACCCCGCGCTGATCGAGCGCGCGAAGGCCGAGTTCAGGGAGCGGACGGGCGGCAAGCCCTATGAATCCCCGCTGCCGAAGGACCTCTCCCCGCCGATCAAGGCCATGGGCCAGGGGGTCTGACACAGCTTCCGCGCCCCTCCCGGCCGGGAGGGGCGCGGAGGCCCGCCCGTGCGCGCTATGGGCAGGCCTGGCCCATCCGCCGGTGGTGCAGGCCCGAGGAGAAGTAGCCGCTGAGGTAATCCAGCACGGCGCGAACCTGCGCGGCGTTCCGCCGCCGCTCATGCGCCAGGAGCCAGATCTCGTAGGGCGGCTTGATCCCGATATCGAAGCAGCGGAGGAGCTCCGGGTCGCCCGCCGCGACGAAATCAGACATCAGCCCCACGCCCAGCCCCGCCCGGATCGCGGCGAACATCGCGCTCACGCTGCTTGGCCGCAGGCCGACCGCGGCGTCGGGGATGTTCGCCGCGGCCCAGGCGGCCACCGGCCCCGAATGTTGCACCACATCCGTTCCGATGAAGACATGCCCCGCGATCTCCTGGACGCAGCGGGGAACGCCCCGCGCGGCGGCATAGGCGCGGCTGCAATAGACGGCCCATTGCTCCGTCGCGATGCGGCGGCCGACAAGGTTCGGCTCGTCCGGGCGCGGCCCGGCCCGCAGGGCGACATCGGCCTCGCCTGCATCCAGATCGAGGCGCCGGTCGCTCGTGATCACGTCCAGCCGGATGCCGGGATAGGCCGCGTGGAAGTCGCGCATGGCGTGGAGAAGGAAGCTCGTGGCGAAGGCCTCGGTCGTGGTGAGCCGCACTGTCCCGGACAGCCCGCGCTTGCGCGCCGCGGCCTTGCTCCCGAAAAGCTGGACCGCCGCCTCGACCGCCCGCGCCGCCTCCATCAGCTCCCCGGCCGCCTCGGTCGGAAGATAGCCCGCCGGGGATTTCTCGAAGAGCTCCAGCCCGAGCGCCGCCTCCAGCGCCGCGATCCTGCGCGCCGCGGTACTCTGGCTGACGCCGAGCGCACGGCTGGCGGCGAGGGTGGTTCCCTTCTCCGCGACGGCGAGGAAGTACCGCAGGTCGTTCCAGTCGAGCATCCCGCGGATTCTGCATTCCCGCCGAACCGCCGGGCAAGATTGGTGTTTGAGCGGCGCCGCCGGGCTGCGTAGTGAGGAGGCCGCTTTCACCTCCTGGGGCTGCGGCCATGAAACTCCACTTCGATCCCGTCTCCACCTCCTCGCGCAGCGTGACCTTCTTCCTCTTCGACCAGGGCATCTCCTTCGAGGAACGGATCGTGAGCCTGAACGCCGGCGAGCAGCGCGCGCCGGACTTCCTGCGGCTGAACCCGAACGGGCTGGTTCCGGTGCTGGAGGACGGCGACTTCCACGTCACCCAGAGCGCCACGATCCTGCGCTACCTGGCCGACCGCCATGCACCGGCGACCCTCCCCTCCGAGGCCCGGGCGAGGGGGCGGGTGAACGAGGCGCTGGACTGGTTCTCCACCGGCTTCTACGTCTCCTACTGCGTGTTCCTCGCCTATCGCCGCATGCTGCCCCCGCTCCAGGCCATGCCGGCGGAGGGGCACCTGGCGATGGAGGGCCTGGGGCAGGCCATGGCGGCGAAATACCTCGCGGTGCTCGACCGGCACATGCTGGGGGAGAGCCCTTATGTCTGCGGGACGGAAGTCTCGGTCGCCGATTATCTCGGCTTCGCCCATGTCACCCTGGGCGAATACCTGGACTTCGATCTCTCCCCCTATCCGCGCGTGGCGGACTGGGTGCGGCGGATGAAGGCGCGGCGCGGCTACGACCCGGCCTACGCGACCTTCCGCGGCTTCGTGCAGGCCGCACGCGTGGCCCGCGCCGCGCAGGCAGCACCCGCCGAGCCTGCCCCTGCCGACGCCTGACACCATCGTCCCCAGGAAAGGAGCAACCCCGATGCGTCGGATCGACCTCGGCTTCCTCATCCTCGCCACCGCCACCCTGCTGGTTGGCGTGGGAATGGGAGTCTGGATGGGGCTGACCCACAACTTCCACTTCGCGCCGGTCCACGCGCATCTGAACCTGCTGGGCTGGACCTCACTCGCGATCTTCGGCCTCTGCTACCGGGCCTATCCTGCGCTGGCAGGCTCGCGCCTCGCGCTGCCGCACTTCGCGCTCGCGGCGGGCGGCGCGATCCTCTTTCCCGCGGGGATTGCGCTGTCGATCTCCGACATCACCATGGAGGTCGCGAAGCTCGGCGCCCTTCTCTGGGCGCTCGCGGTGCTGCTCTTCCTCGTCGCCCTGGTCAGGCTGGTCCTGGCGGGGCGGGCCAAGGCGGATGCCGGCACGGCACGCGCCCTGGCAGCCTGACGCGCCGGGCGGCAGCAGGGCCGCCCGGCAACCCTTCTCAGTCGGCCTTGATGCCGGCTGCCTTGATGACCGGCTCCCACTTGGCGATCTCGTCGTCCAGCCACTTCTTCGCACTGGCCGGCGTCGTGTCCGAGCGCGTCTCCATGGTGAGGTCGGAGAGGCGCTGCTTCACGCTCTCCATCGCCATCACCTTGTTCAGCGCGCCGTTCACCGCCGCGACCACGGGCTCCGGCGTGCCGGAGGGGGCCAGCACCATGTGCCAGGTATAGGCCTCGTAGCCCGGGACGCCCGCCTCGCTGAAGGTGGGGATGTTGGGCACCTGCGGGATGCGGCTCGCGCCGGAGATGGCCAGCCCCTTCACCTCGCCGCGCGTGACAAAGGGAAGCGCGGAGTTCGCCACGTCCAGCATCATCGCGACCGTGCCGTTCAGCAGGTCCGGCATCGCCGCGGCCGAGCCGCGATAGGGGATGTGGTTCACGCGCAGCCCGCCGGCCTGGCGGAGGAACAGCTCGCTCGCGAGGTGCAGCGCCGCGCCGTTGCCGGTGGAGGCGTAGTCGTACTTGCCGGGATTCGCCTTGAAGAGCGCGATCAGCTCCGGCAGCGAGTTTGCCGGAACCTCCTTGTTCACCATCATCAGCATCGGGATGACGCCGGTCAGGGCGACGGGCGTGAGGTCGGCCAGCGGATCGAAGGGCAGGCGCGGGAAGATGGAGCGCAGCGCCGCGTGGGCGATGGTGGTGTAGAGCAGCGTCTGCCCGTCCTTCGGCGCCTTCGCCACCACGTCCGAGCCGACGACGACGCCCGCCCCCGTGCGGTTCTCCACGATCACCCGCTGGGGCAGCATTTTGGAGAGCTCGTCGGCGATGAGGCGCGCGGGCACGTCCGTCGGGCCGCCGGCGGCGAAGGGAACGACGAGGCGCACGGGCGCGCTCGGCCAGCTCCCCTGCGCGCGGAGAGCGGGGGCGGCGAGCGGCGCGGCGGCGAGGCCCGCGGCCCCGGCGATGAGGTGGCGGCGCTGGATCATAGGGGAAGCATCCCAGGAAAGTGGAGGTTTCGTCATCCCAGAAGGGGGGAGACAGGGTCAGTGTCAACGCCCGGCCCGCTCACGAGGCGCTCATAAAGGTTTATGTCCGTTGCACCCTCGGTCGAGAAGACCAGCGCGCGGCTCTCCGGCCCGAGGCCGAGCGCCTCCCGCGCGGCCCCGTCCCGCGCCGCCAATGCCAGCCCGGCCAGGCCGGCCGCCCCGCTCTCCCCGGCCTCGATGGGCGGCGCGCGGCGGGCGAGGAGGCGCATGGCGGCGATGGCGGCCGAATCGGGGATGGCCATGAAGGCGAAGGCGGCCCGCTCCAGCTCTCCCCAGGCGAGAAGGCTCGGCTCGCCGCAGGCCAGCCCGGCCATCATCGTGTCCAGCTCTCCCGGAACCGTGGCGGGCTCGCCGGCCTCGGCGCTGGCGAGGAGGCAGGCGGCGCGCTCGGGCTCCACCACGACCAGCCGCGGCCCCGTGCCGTGCCGCGCCCGCAGCGCGACCGAGACCGCCGCCGCCACGCCGCCCACTCCGCCCTGGACGAAGACGTGGCTCGGCGGGGCGGGCAGCGCGTCCAGCGCCTCCTCCGCCATCAGGCGGTAGCCCTGCATCACCTCGCGCGGCGTCTCGGTGTAGCCGGGCCAGGAGGTGTCGGAGACGAGGAGCCAGCCCGCCTCCCGCGCCGCCGCCTCGGAGGCGCGGACGCTGTCGTCGTAGTTGCCGGGGACCTCCCGCACCTCGGCGCCCAGGGCGGTCATCGCCTCCCGCCGCCCCGCGCTCACGCCAGGATGGACGAAGATGACGCAGCGCGCCCCGAAGCGCCGCGCGCCCCAGGCGACGCTGCGGCCGTGGTTGCCGTCCGTCGCGCAGGTGACGGTGATGCCCGCCGTCTCCGTCGCGAAGCGCCCGGATTCGAGCTCGGCGGGAGAGGCCGCGTTGGCCACGCCCCGCCGCGCCAGCTCCCGCGCGATGACGACCGAGACGGCGTAGGCCCCTCCCAGCGCCTTGAAGGAGCCGAGGCCGAAGCGGGGCGATTCGTCCTTCAGATGCACCGAGGCCAGGCCGAGCGCCGCCGCGACATCCGGCAGGCCGCGCAGCGGCGTGGGCGCGTAGCCCGGCCAGGCGGTGATCGCGGCCCGCGCGCGCCGCCACCCGCCCTCGGGCAGCACGACCACCCCGGGCACGCCGTGGCGCGGGTTGGTCAGGAGGCGGAAGGGGTGGCCGGTCATGGCGGGCAGGAGGTCACGGCGCGAGGCGCTGGGCAAGACGCCCTACCAGCAGAGGAAGATCTCGATCAGCAGGAGCAGGTAGCCCAGCGCCATCACCACGAGGCCGAGGAAGATGAGCACGATGCCGATGCCGTAGCGCAGCGTCTCCACGCCGTAATCGACGAGCAACCGCCCGAAGGCGAGGGTCTCCCGCCCACCGCCGCAGGAGCGGGGCGGCGGCTCGGGCCTGGCCTGGACGATTGGACGGGCAAGGGGCGCCGCGCAGGCCGCCGGCGCCCCACCCTCCCCCGCCCCCAGCAGGAGCAGGGGTAGCAACAGGAGCCGCGCGGCGCCGGGCCGCACCGCGGGGGCTACAGCCCCGCCCGCTCCAGCCGGAGGATCGCGCGGGCCAGGGCCTGGGCGCGGGGGACCATGCTGGAGACCTCCAGATACTCCTCCGGGCTGTGCGCCTTGCCGCCCACGGGGCCCACGGCGCAGAGGGTGGGCGCGCCCATGGCGGCGGTGAAGCCGCTGTCGGCGCAGCCGCCGGAGAAGTCGCCGGTGACGCTCAGCCCGCTCTCCGACGCCGCGTCGCGGTACATCTCAAAGACGCGGGCGGCGGCGGGGGTCTGGGTCAGGGGCAGGAACTCGCCCCGGATCGTCATCGCCGCCCGCGTGCCCGGCACGAAGGAGCGGGAGACGATCTCGTGGATGCGGCCCATGACCTCGTCCCGGTCCGCGGGTTCGACATAGCGCAGGTCGATCTGCATCGCCGCGTGCGGCGCCACCGTGTTCACGCTCTGCCCGCCGCTGACGAGGCCGACATTCAGCGTGATGCCGCGCGCGAGGTCGGTGAGGGCGTGGACGGCCGTCACCTTCGCCGCCAGCTCGCCGATGGCGCTGATCCCCTGCTCGAAATTGCCGCCGGAATGGGCGGCGCGGCCCTCGATCTCCACGGCCATGAACACGCCGCCCTTGCGCCCGGTGACGACGCCGCCATTGGCCCGGCCGGGCTCGGAGTTGAACACAACCCGGGCGCGGCGGGCCTCGGCCTCGATCACCGGGCGGCCCTCGGGGGAGCCGATCTCCTCGTCGCCCGTGAACAGCCCGACGATCGGGCCCGGCGCCCCGCCCACGGCGTGGAAGGCGGCCATGACGAACATGTTCATCACCAGCCCGGCCTTCATGTCGGCCACGCCCGGCCCCGTGGCGATGCCGTTCTCCACGCGGAAGGGGCGGCGCTCCGGCTCGCCCTTGGGGAAGACGGTGTCGCGATGCCCCATCAGGAGGACGTTGCGGCGGGCGTTGCCTTCAGCACCGGCGTCGCCCTCCGCGTCCAGCGTGGCGCGGAGGCAGTCGCCGAAGCGGGCGCCGGGGATCGTCTCCACGGGGATGCCGCGGGATTCGAAGAAGGCGCGGACCTGCCCACCCACCGCGTCCACCCCGGCCTTGTCGTAGGAGCCGCCATCGGTGTTCACCATGGCCTCCAGCAGGGCGAGCATCTCCCCCTGCCGACCGGCCAGCCAGTCCAGCACGCGGCTCTCGGTGGTGGCGCTCATCCCGCTCTCCTCGCTGTCCGGACCTCCATCAGCCCGGCGGCAGCGCGATGCAAGCCGCCGGGCGGATCGTCACGCGATCGGATCGGCCTCGGGCACCGCCAGGGCGCGCTCCAGCGCCCGCGCGCCGCGGAGGCAGAGGTCGTCCCGGCCCTGGGCCGCCACGATCTGCACGGCGCGCGACATCCCCTCCGCGTCCAGCCCGGCGGTGAGGGCGATGGCGGGCTGGCGTGTCAGGTTCTGGGTGAAGGTCCAGGGCGCCCAGTCCCGCCACAGCGCCTCGGTCGGGCGGATGGTCGGCCCATCCGCGGCGAAGGCGGCGGTGGGGGTGGCGGCCGTCAGGATCAGGTCGTAGCGGAGGTGGAAGAGGCCCATGCGGTGCGCGGCGTCCACGCGCATCGCGTCGGCGGCGAGGAAGTCGATGGCGGAAAGCCCGCCCTCGCGCCGGGCGACCTCGGCCAGCCCGTCATCCAGCTCGCCCCGCTTCTCCTCGGGGGTGGCGGCGACGAGCTTGGCCAGTGCCACGCCCCAGACGCGGCCGAAGATCTGGCGGGTGTCCGGCAGCTCCGGGTCCGCCTCCTCCACCAGCGCGCCCTCGGCCCTGAGCGTGTCGGCGGCGCGCTGCAAGGCGGCCTCGCCATCCGCGTCCAGCGGCGGCTCGTAGCCCCAGCGGCGGACGAGGGCGATCCGCATCCCCCGCACCCCGTCCTCGATCCCCGCGCGCCACTCCCGGGGATCGTCGGGCAGGCAGAGGGGGTCGCGGACATCGGCGCGGCCGATGGCGTTCAGCATCAGCGCTGCGTCGCGCACCGTGCGCGTCATCGGCCCCGCGCAGGCCACCGCCGAGAAGGCGCCGTGCGGCCATTGCGGCACGCGGCCATAGCTCGGCTTGAAGCCGACGATGCCGCAATAGGCGGCGGGGATGCGGATGGAGCCGCCGGCATCCGTGCCGATGTGCAGCGCGCCGAAGGCCGCCGCCGCCGCCGCCCCCGCGCCGGAGGAGGAGCCGCCGGTGGTGCGCTTGAAGTCCCAGGGATTGCGGGTGATGCCGTGCAGCGGGCAGTCCCCCGGCGTCTTCCAGCCGAACTCTGTCGTCGTGGTCTTGCCGATGATGACGGCGCCCGCCGCCTTCAGCCCCATCACGGCCGGCGCGTCCTCGGATTGCGGGCGGGGATCGGTGGTGCGGCTGCCCCGGCGCGTGGGGAAGCCGGCCATGTGCAGCAGGTCCTTCACCGTGCAGGGCACGCCGTCCAGCACGCCCATGGGGCGGCCGGCCATCCAGCGCGCCTCGCTCTCCCCGGCCTGGCGCAGCGCCTGGGGGTTCATCGCGGCGAAGGCGTTGACCGAGGGGTTGTGCCGGGCCACCCGCTCCGTCACGGCGCGCAACACCTCCACCGGGCTCAGCGCGCGGCGGGCATAGAGGGCGATCAGGGTTTCCGCGTTCATCAGCGCGGGGTCGGTGGCGGTCATGCGGGTCCTGCGAGCGAGAGGCGGGGCAGGTATGGACCCGCCTCCCCCGCCGAGGAAGCCCAGCGCTTGAGAAGCCCAGGGCTTGAGAACCCCAGGGCTAGAGCAGCCCCTCCCGCCGGAAGGAGAGGTGCCGGCCGTTGCCGATGATGAGGTGGTCGTGGACGACGACGGAGAAGATCGCCCCGGCCTTCTTGATCTCGGCCGTCATCTCGATGTCCGCCCGGCTCGGCGTCGGGTCGCCGCTGGGATGGTTGTGGACGAGGATCAGCGCCGTCGCGTGCAGCTCCAGCGCGCGCTTGATCACCTCCCGCGGATAGACGGGGGTGTGGTTCACCGTGCCCTTCGCCTGGGCCTCGTCGGCAATCAGCCGGTTCTTGCTGTCGAGGAAGAGGATGCGGAACTGCTCGATCTTCTCGCGCGAGATGGCGGCGTTGAGATAGGCGAGCAGCCGGTCCCAGTTGTTGAGCACGGGCTGCTCCATCGCCTCCGCCTTGGCCAGGCGCAGCGCGGCGGCCTGGACGAGCTTGAGGGCGGAGACGCTGTGCTCGCCCAGGCCCCGCGTGGCCAGCAGGTCGGCCTGCGGCGCGGTCAGCACGGCGGCGAAGCTGCCGTAGCGGTTGATGAGGGTCTTCGCGAGCGGCTTCGTGTCGCCCTTCTTGAAGGCGAAGAAGAGCAGCATTTCCAACAGCTCGTAATCCGCCAGCGCGTCCGGCCCGCGTTCCAGCAGCTTCTCGCGCATGCGGCCGCGATGGCCCTGCGGCCCGGTGCTGGCGAAGGGAAGGTCATCCGCCTCCGGCTCCGCCGCGCGGGCTCGCCGGCCGCCCGTGCTCGCCCCCGCCTCGCCGGAGCGGAGAAGGTTCCGGGGGCGCGGGAGCTCGTCCAGCCCCATCGCCTCGGCAAAGCCCGGCCGCGAGGCCGGCGCCGCGGCCACGGGATAGCCCATGCCTGGCGGCGCGGCGCTCCGGGCCGATCCCTTCCGGCCGAAGATCCTCTCCAGCCACATCCCCGGTCTCCGTTCTGGCAGGCAACGCCACCATTTTGGCGACGTGGAGCGCTATCATCTCTCCACCCAGGGTTGCGCTCAAGCCGGAACATCACGGGACCGAGAGGAAGCCCTCCTCCGTTCAGGCGGCCGTGATTCCCGCGCCCCTCGCCACGGCGGTCCATTCGGCAGCGAATCTCGCGATCATTCGCGCGTACTCCGCCCCGACCAGCGGCACGGCCGGCGCGTAGGAGGCGAGATCCGCCAGCTTCGCCCGGATCTCGGGCTGCGCGACGGCGGCGAGGGTTGCCTCCCGCACCGCCTCGGCCACCGGCGCGGGCAGGCCCTTCGGGCCGGAGATGCCGATCCAGGTGGTGGCGGTCAGGGCGGGAAGGCCGAGCTCGGCGAAGGTCGGCACCTCCGGCGCCGCGGGCACGCGGGCGGGCGAGGAGACGGCGAGGGCGAGCAGCGTCCCGTCCCGGATCATGGCCACATTGGTGGTCAGGGGGTCGAAGACGCTCTCGATATGCCCGGCGAAGAGATCCTGCATGGCCGGCGCGCTGCCGCGATAGGGCACGTGGTCGAGCTTCGGCACGCCTGCCTCCCGCGTGAGCACCTCGCCCATCAGATGGGTGATGGAGCCGATGCCGGAGGAGCCGTAGCGCGCCCCGGGCCCCCGCGCCTTGTCGAGGAAGGCCGCGAGCGTCGGCGTGTTCGAGCCCTTGTTCACCATCAGCACGTTCGCCGTGTCGCAGAGCATGGCGATGTGGGTGAAGTCGGCGACGGGATCATAGGGCAGCGCGGGGTAGATGCCGGGCGCGATGCCGTGGGGCGAGGCATGGCTGATGACCAGCGTGTGCCCGTCCGGCGCCGCCTTCGCCGCCGCGTCGGCTCCGATGGTGCCGCCCGCACCCGGGCGGTTCTCCACAACGATCGTGCCGCCGAGATGCCCGGCGATGGCGGGGGCGACCAGCCGTGCGACGACATCCGCCAGCCCGCCCGGCGGGAAGGTGGCGATCAGCCTCACGGGCTGTCGCGGCTTCCAGGCGGGCTGGGCGATGGCCGGCAGCGCCAGGCCGGCGGCACCGGCGGCGAGGAGGGAACGGCGGCGGATCATGGAGCGGTCCTCTTTCCCTGGGGCGGTGCGCCCCTTCGCTGGGGCGATGCGCCCCGCGGGAACCGCTCAGCAACCCGCGTGCCGCCCGGGCCCTACGCCTCCCGCGCGGCCAGCGCCGCCGACCATGGCGACATCACGTCCGTGATCCCCGTCGCCGTGCCGTCCCCGTTGCGCGCGATGAAGTTGGGGCAGGCGAAGTTCACGGGCAGCACGGCATGCTCCACCACCTCCAGCTCGCCGTCCTCGGCGAGCCCATCCAGCACATCGGCGCCCAGCCGGCGATCCGCCGTCACGCCCTCCGGCCCGGAGACGTCGATGCGCGGGGTATGGGCCGCCGCCTCCGGCTCCATGCCGAAATCGAGCCCAAAGGCGAGCATCTGCATCACGCTCGCCAGGATGCGCCGCCCACCCGAGGCGCCGCCGGCGAGGAGCGGCTCCGTCTCCTCCCCCGCCCGCGTCACCACCACGGGGCTCATGTTGCAGAGCGGGCGCGCGCCGGGGCGGATGGCGTTGGCGCTGCCGGGCTGTGGGTCGAACCACATCATCCCGTTGTTCATCAGCACCCCCGTGCGCGGCAGCACCACGCGGCTGCCCATGGAGGAGAGAAGCGTGGTGGTGACGGAGACGGTCATCCCCGCCGCGTCGCGGACGGTGAGATGCGTGGTGCAGGTCTCCGCCGTCTCCTTCGCCGCGCCCAGCCCGGCGAGGCGCTCGGCATAGGCGCCGCGCATCGCGCGGGCGAGGCCGCGATACCACCCGGCGTCAGGTGTGGCGCCGACAGGAAGGCGCTCCATCTCCGCGATCACGGCCGCCATGGTGGGCGCCGCGGTCAGCCCGCCCGCGGTGTGGACGACATGCGTGTCGCGCCAACGGATCGGCATGCTCTCCCGCAGGGTGGCGCGGCAGCCCGCGAGGTCGGCCGCGCTGACCACCCCGCCCATCGCCGCGATGTCGGCGACGAGATCGGCCGCCACCCCGCCCTCGTAGAAGTCGCGCAGCCCGTGGTCGCGCAGTCGGGTGAGCGTCTCGGCCAGGGCGCCCTGTTGCAGGAAGCCGGGCATGCCCTGATAGGGCGGGTTGGGCGGCAGGCCGCCCGGCAGGTAGATGCGCGCGCTCTCCTCATAGAGGCGCAGCACCGCCGCCGAGGCCGAGACCTTCAGCGTGGTGAACCAGTCCTGCGCCAGCCCGCGCCGGGCGAGGGCGATGGCGGGGCCGAGCAGCGCGTCCAGCCCCATCCCCGTGCCGAAGCGCTCCCGCAGCAGGTCGTAGCCCGCGACGGCCGAGGGGATCACGAAGGAGAGCGGGCCGTGGATGTTCACGTCCCCCACCACCTCCGGCCAGGCGAAGAGGTCCCGCTTCCACTTCCCCGTGAGCGGGTAGGCCGAGGGGTCCACCCCGGCCGGAGCCACGGGGCCGAAATCCACCACCTCCGGCGCCGAGCCCGGCTTGTGGACGAGGGCGAAGCCGATGCCGCCGAGGCCGCTGTTCCACGGCTCGGCCGTGGCCAGGGCGAAGCAGGCGGCGACGGCGGCGTCCGCCGCATTGCCCCCGGCCTCCAGCACCGCCACCCCCGCTTCCGCCGCCGCCCGGGACTGGGAGGCGACCACGCCCGCGCGGCCGGTGGCGGCGGGCTTGGCCAGCACCCAGTGCTGGCTCGTATGCGGCGGGGGGAGGTAGGCGGCGAGGCCGGGCATCGGGCACCTGTTCGAGAGGGGCCGGGAGGGTCGCGCCGTCCCCTCGGCAGGGCAAGAGTGCCCCCGGTTTGCGGGCGGCGCGGTTGCCGGTTAACTGGCGGCACCAAAGACCGCAGAGAGGAAACGCGCATGGCCGAAGCCGCCCAGGGCATGGAGGTCTCCCCCATCCTCCGCCGCTTCATCGAGGAGGAGGCCATTCCCGGCACGGGGGTGGAGGCGCCCGCCTTCTGGTCCGCGATGGAGGGGAGCCTGCGCGGACTCGGCCCAGGGAACGCGGCCCTGCTGGCCGAGCGCGACGCGCTGCAGGCCCGGATCGACGCCTGGCACCGCGAGCACCCCGCCCGCCCCGTGGACCGCGCGGCCTATGAGGCCTTCCTGCGGGAGATCGGCTATCTCCTCGACCCGCCTGCGCCCTTCTCGGTCGAGACGACGAATGTGGACGACGAGATCGCGCGCCTCGCCGGCCCGCAGCTCGTCGTGCCCGTGAACAACGCGCGCTACGCGCTGAACGCCGCCAATGCGCGCTGGGGCAGCCTGTACGACGCGCTCTACGGCACCGACGCCATCCCGCAGGAAGGGCCGAAGGCCAGGGGCTACGACCCCGCGCGCGGCGCGGCGGTGATCGCCCGCGCCCGCGCCGTGCTGGACGCCGCCGCCCCGCTCGAATCCGGCAGCCATGCGGACGCCACCGCCTATCGCGTGGAGGGCGGCGCGCTCAGCGTGATGACGGGCAGCGGGCGCAGCACCGGGCTGAAGGATGCCGGCCAGTTCCGCGGCTACACCGGCAGCGAGTCCGAGCCGACCTCCATCCTGCTGGCCAGGAACGGCATCCACCTGGAGATTGTCATCGACCGCTCCCACCGGATCGGCGCGACGGACAAGGCGGGGGTGGCGGACCTCATCCTCGAATCCGCCCTCTCCACCATCATGGACGCCGAGGACTCGGTTGCCGCCGTGGATGCGGAGGACAAGGTCGGCGTCTACCGCAACTGGCTCGGCCTCATGCGCGGCGACCTCACGGCCAGCTTCGAGAAGGGCGGCGAGACGCTCGAGCGGCGCCTCAACCCCGACCGGCGCTTCAAGGCGCCGGACGGGGGCGAGCTCACCCTTCCCGGCCGCTCGCTCATGCTGGTGCGCAATGTCGGCCACCACATGACGACGGACGCCGTGATGCTCGACGGCGCCGAGGTGCCGGAGACGGTGCTCGACGCCTATGTCACCTCCCTCATCGCGCTGCACGACATCCGCGGGCGCCGGCTGAACAGCCGCGCCGGCAGCGTCTACATCGTGAAGCCCAAGATGCACGGCCCGGCCGAGGTCGAATGGGCCGTGGCGCTGTTCGGGGAGGTGGAGGCCGCGCTCGGCCTGCCGCGCGACACGCTGAAGATGGGCATCATGGACGAGGAGCGGCGCACCTCCGTCAACCTCGCCCGCTGCATCGAGGCGGCGAAGTCCCGCGTGTTCTTCATCAACACCGGCTTCCTCGACCGCACGGGGGACGAGATCCACACCTCGATGGAGGCGGGGCCGGTCGTCCGCAAGAACGACATGCGCAAGTCCGCCTGGATCTCGGCCTATGAGGACAACAACGTCGATGTCGGCCTCGCCTGCGGGCTGGTCGGCCACGCGCAGATCGGCAAGGGCATGTGGGCCGCGCCCGACGCCATGGCCGCGATGCTGGAGCAGAAGGTGGCCCATCCGAGGTCGGGCGCCAGCACGGCCTGGGTCCCCTCCCCCACCGGCGCCACGCTGCACGCGCTGCATTATCACGGCGTGGACGTGGCCGCGCGGCAGAAGGAGATCGCGGGCGGCGGGCCGCGCGCGAAGCTCTCGGACCTGCTGACCATCCCTCTCGCCGAGAACACCAACTTCGCGGAGGAGGACATCCAGGCGGAGCTGGACAACAACGCCCAGGGCATCCTCGGCTACGTCGTCCGCTGGATCGACCAGGGCGTCGGCTGCTCCAAGGTGCCGGACATCCACGACGTCGGGCTGATGGAGGACCGCGCGACGCTCCGCATCTCCGCCCAGCACATCGCCAACTGGCTGCGCCACGGCATCGTGGACCGCGCCCGGGTGGAGGAGACCATGCGCCGCATGGCCGCGGTGGTGGACAAGCAGAACGCGGGCGACCCGGCCTACACGCCCATGGCGCCGGACTTCGGCGGCGTGGCCTTCAAGGCGGCCTGCGACCTCGTCTTCGAGGGCGCGGCGCAGCCCAACGGCTACACAGAGTTCGTCCTCACCCGCCGCCGCCGCGAGGCGAAGGCGGGCTGAGCCGCCGCGCCGCGCCGGGGCCCTCCCGGCGCGGCGCAGGTCAGCCGGCGGGCAGCAGCCTCGTCACGTCGGCGCCGCGCCCGGTCCGTATCCGCCCCTCCACCCGGGCGCGCTCCAGGTCCACCACCGCCACCTCGTCCGAGGCGAGGGAGACATAGGCGATCGGGCGCGTGGGGTGCAGCGAGGCCGCGCTCGGCCTCGCGCCCAGCGGCACATGCGCGATCTCGCTCATGTCGCCGCGCAGGATGGACAGGCTCTCCCGCTGGAGATCGGCCAGCAGCAGCCGCCCGTCCCTGACGGGATAGACGCGCAGCGGATCGCCGCCGACCGCGCGCGTGTCCCGCACGCGCATCGTCCCCGTGTCCACCGCCACCAGCGTGCCGCTGCGGCGGTTGCCCACATAGAGGGTCCGCTCCTCCGGCGAGAGGCAGCAGCCCTCGGGCATCCGCCCCGTCGTCACCACCACCGGCGCGGCGGCGGCATCGCGCGGGCGCACGAGGCTGGCGGTGTTCGAGAGCAGCCCCGTGACATAGGCGCGCTCCCCGTCACGGCTGAGGGCGAGCATATGCGTCTTGATCCCGCCCGTGGGCACGGCATAGCCCGCCGCGCCGTCCTCGGCGGGGTGGTCGAGGCTGAGCAGGACGGCCTTCTCCTCGCTCAGCACACAGAGCCGGTCCGCGGCGTCGATCGCCATGCCGTGCAGCCGGTTGAAGGGCGAGAGGTCGATGCCGCGCAGGATGCGGCGCGCGGCGAGGTCCACCACGATCACGGAATGTCCGCCCTCCCCCGGCGACGCGGAGGACTCCACCCCGTAATGGCCGATGAAGGCGTGGCGCCCGGCCGCGTCCACGACGAACTCGTGCGGGAACTCGGGCAGGTCGAGCTCCGCCATCCGCCGTCCGTCGGAGGGATCGAGAAAAGCGAGGCGGTGGTCGGTCTTCTCCATCACCAACAGCGTCTCGGGGCGCGGCTGGGCGCCCGCGGGTCCTGGCGCGGGAAGGGCGGCGGCGAGGCCGGCCGCCAGCAAGGTTCTCCGATGCATGCACAGCCCTCCCCGGGGGACGGGGCGTCAGGCCCGGAGCGACAGCCGCTCCTTCAGCGCCGCGATCTCCGCCCGCAGCGCCGCCATCCGCTCCTCGACGGACTCCAACGCGCCGGGGGCGATGCCGTAACCGGCCGTGGGATCCTCGCAAGGCTTGCCGGGCGGGCGGGCGGGGATGCCCACCACGGTCACCCCGTCCGGCACGGGATCGACGCAGACGGCGTTCGCCCCCACCCGCGCGCCGCGCCCGATGCGGATGGGGCCGAGGACCTGCGCGCCGGCGCCGATGACGACGCCGTCCTCCAGCGTCGGGTGCCGCTTGCCCGGCTTCAGCGTCAGCCCGCCCAGGGTCACGCCGTGATAGATGAGCACGTCGTCGCCGATCTCGGCCGTCTCGCCGATCACCACGCCCATGCCGTGATCGATGAAGAGCCGCCGCCCGATCCGCGCGCCGGGATGGATCTCGATCCCCGTCAGGAAGCGGGAGAGATGGGAGACGCAGCGGGCCGGGGCGCGGAGCCCCGCGCGCCAGAGCCGGTGCGCGAGGCGGTGCCAGAGCACGGCGTGCAGGCCGGCGTAGCAGAGGACCGACTCCGCCACCGTCGGCCGCGCCGGGTCTCGCGCGCGGATGCTGCGCGCGATCTCCAGCGCCTCCGCGATCATGCCAGCCAGGCCGGCACGGGCAGGTTCTTCTCCCGCAGCCATTCCGGGTTGAAGAGCTTGGACTGGTAGCGCGCGCCGCTGTCGCAGAGCACGGTGACGATCCGGTGCCCCGGTCCCATGGACTTCGCCACCGCGATCGCCGCCGCGACGTTCAGCCCGGCCGAGCCGCCGACACTCAGCCCTTCCTCCGCCAGCAGGCGGAAGCACTGGTACAGCGCCTCCTCGTCGGAGATGCGGACGGCGTCGTCGATCGGGGCGCCGGTGAGGTTGCCCGGCACCTTGCTCGCCTGCCCGATTCCCTCGGTGACCGAGTTGCCCTCGGCCGCGACCTTGCCGGTCTTGACCCAGGAGAAGAGGCCGGAGCCGTGGGGGTCGGCGAGCACGATCCGCACCCCGGGGTTCCTCGCCTTCAGCGCACGAGCCGTGCCGGCGAGCGTGCCGCCCGTGCCGCAGGCGCAGGTGAAGGCATCGACCTTGCCTTCAGTCTGCTCCCAGATCTCGGGGCCGGAGCTGCGCTCGTGCTCGGCGGCGTTCGCCTGGTTGTCGAACTGGTTCGCCCAGACCGCCCCCATCTCCTCCGCGATGCGGCGGGAGGTGTGGACGTAGTGGCCGGGGTCGCTCAGCGGCTTCGGCGGCACCAGCCGCACATCGGCGCCGATCATGCGGAGGAAGTCGATCTTCTCCCGGCTCTGCGTCTCGGGCACGACGATCACGGACTTCCAGCCCCGCGCATTGGCGGCGAGGGCGAGGCCGATGCCGGTGTTGCCCGCCGTGCCCTCCACCACCGTGCCGGGCTGGAAGGGGGTGAGGAGGCCGCGCTTCACGGCCTCCCCGAGGATTCCCACGGCGGCGCGGTCCTTCACGCTGCCGCCGGGATTCATGAACTCGGCCTTGCCCAGGATCTCGCAGCCCGTCTCCTCGGAGGCGCGGCGGAGCCGGATGAGCGGCGTGTTGCCCACCGCATCCCAGAAATCGGTTGCGACCACTGTGTCAGGCCTTGTTCTGTTCGAGATCCACCCAGCGCAGATAGGGCTTCTCCGCCGTGAATCCCTGGGGAAACTGCTTCTTCGCGTCCTCGTCCGACATGCTGGCGAGCACGATCGCGCGCTCGCCCGGGCGCCAGTTGACGGGGGTCGCCACCTTGTGCCGGTCGGTCGTCTGCAGGCTGTCGATCACGCGCAGCACCTCGTCGAAGTTGCGGCCGGCGCTGGGGGGATAGATCAGCATGAGGCGGATCTTCTTGTTGGGGTCGATCACGAAGACCGTCCGCACCGTCACGGCCGCATCCGCCTCGGGATGGATCATGCCGTAGAGGGTGGCGACCTTCTTGTCGGGGTCCGAGATCATGGGGAAGTTCACCGGCGTCCCCTGGGTCTCGGCGATGTCCTGGTTCCAGCCCTCGTGGCGGTCCAGCGTGTCCACGGATAGGCCGATCACCTTCACGCCGCGGCGGTCGAACTCGGGCTTCAGCTTGGCGGTATAGCCCAGCTCCGTCGTGCAGACGGGGGTGTAGTCCTTGGGGTGGCTGAAGATCACGCCCCAGGAATTGCCGAGCCATTCGTGGAAACGGATGCGGCCTTCCGTAGTATCGGCCTCGAAATCCGGGGCGACCTGCCCGAGCTGAAGCGTCATGCGACTCTCCTCCGTGGATTAGGGGATTTCACGAAGCTAACACGGGGTGAGCGCCGCAATCCACCCGGGCAGAGCGCGGCCTGCCACCGGCGGTTGCCGGTGCCATGTCGGGAATCGGGCCGGCCCTGCCAAGGGGGGCGCCTCAGCCGTAGCGCGAGAGGCCGAGATCGGCCGTCTCGATCTCCGGCACCCGGCCGGAGACGATGTCGGCCAGCACGCGGCCGGAGCCGCAGGCCATGGTCCAGCCGAGCGTTCCGTGGCCGGTATTGGTATAGAGATTGGCCAGGGGCGTCCTCCCGATCACCGGCGTGCCGTCCGGCGTCATTGGCCGCAGCCCCGTCCAGAAGCGGGCGGCGGCGATGTCGCCTCCCTCGGGGAAGAGGTCGCGCACGGAGTGTTCCAGCGTCTCCCGCCGGGGGGCGCGCAGCCGTGTGCTGAAGCCCGCGATCTCCGCCGTGCCGCCCACGCGGATGCGGTCCCCGAGCCGGGTGATCGCGATCTTGTAGGTCTCGTCCATCACGGTGGAGACGGGCGCGGCCGCTTCCTCCGTCACGGGCAGGGTGAGCGAGTAGCCCTTGATGGGATAGACCGGCAGGCGCAGCCCGAGGGGGCGCAGCAGGGCGGGGGTATGGCTGCCCAGCGCCGCGACATAGGCATCTGCCGCGAAGTCCCCGTGATCCGTCTCCACCGCCGTCACCCGCCCGCCCTCGGTGCGGATGGCCGCCACGGAGACGCCGAGGTGGAACTCAACACCCTTTGCCCGCGCCATCTCCGCCAGGCGCTGGGTAAAGAGGAAGGCGTCACCCGTCTCATCCTGGGGCAGGCGCAGCCCGCCGACGAAGCGCTCCCTCACCCGCGCGAGCGCCGGCTCGGCCGCGATGCAGCCCGCGGGGTCCAGCAATTCCCAGGGGACGCCGTACTCGTCCAGCACGGCGGTATCGCCCCCAACGGCGTCGAGCTGCTTCTGCGTGCGGAAGAGCTGCACGGTCCCCCGCGCGCGGTGGTCGAACTCGATCCCCGTCTCCGCGCGCAACTCGGCGAGCGCCACGCGGCTGTACTCCGCCACGCGCACCATGCGCCCCTTGTTGCGGCGATAGGCGCGCTCCGTGCAGTTCGCGGCCATGCGGGCGAGCCAGGAGAGCATTTCCGGGTCCGGGCGCGGCCAGAAGACGAAGGGGCGGTGGTGCATCAGCAGCCACTTCACCGCCTTCATCGGCACGCCCGGCCCCGCCCAGGGGGAGGAGTAGCCGTAGGAGAGCTGCCCCGCATTGGCGAAGCTCGTCTCCTTCCCCGCCCCGTCCTGCCGGTCCACCACCACCACCTCGTGCCCGGCACGGGCGAGGTACCAGGCGGTGGTCACGCCGATCACCCCGCTGCCGAGGACCAGGACCTTCATGCGATCATCTCCGCGCGCGTCACGCCCGCGAGGTTGCGGGATTCGCGCAGGAAGTCCACTGCTCCGGGGGCGGCGCGTCCGCCCCACGCGCGTTTCATCCTGTGTTAGCGACGAGTCGGCCCCGCCCGCGTCATATACCGGGGATGGAAAGAGACCTCGACACGGGGCGCTCCAATCGGCGGGCCCTGCACCTCTGGCTGGCGATCGCCCTGACCCCCCAGCCGCCGCAACCGGCGGCCCTCCGGACCGCGCAGCCGCGGCCGGAGCCGCCCCGCATCCCGCCCCGGCACATGGCCGAGACGCCGGTCCGTCCGGCTTCCCCTCCCGGGAAACCGGCCTGAACGAGCGCGACCGCACGCAACGTGCCGTCGGGAAGCTGCTGGAAGAGGGAAACCGGCAGGCGGCGATGTCTGGTAGCGGGAACCGGACTTGAACCGGTGACCCCGGCATTATGAGTGCCGTGCTCTAACCAGCTGAGCTACCCCGCCAGAGTCAGCCGCCTGCCGGGACGCGCGAATTAGGCCGCCGGTGCCGCCGCGTCAACCTCCTCGCGGCGATGCGCGCGAATGAAGCCGCCGCCCAGCACGCGATCCCCGTCATAGAGCACGCAGCCCTGTCCGGGGGCGGAGATCACCGGCCGGTCCGGGCGCACGACGAGCTGCGCCGAGGCGGCATCCCACTCGGCCGTCACGGGCTGCGGCACCTCGCGGGCGCGGAACTTCGCCTCGGCGCGGAAAGGGGCGGCGGGAGGGCTGCTTAGCCAGTTCACCTCCCCCACCGGCACTTCGGCCACCGGGATCGAGGCGGCCGGGGCGACGACGATCCGGCGGCGCGCGGCATCCAGCGCGGCGACGCGCAGCCCGGCCTCGCCGCCTGCCTTGTTGGGAAGGCCGAGGCCCCTCGCCTGCCCCACGGTGTAGCGGGCCATGCCCTGGTGGCGGCCGAGCACGCGCCCCTCCGTGTCCACGATCTCCCCGGCCTCCGCCGCCTCCGGCCGCAGCTTCGCGACGAGGTCGTGGTAGCGGCCCTCCGGGACGAAGCAGATGTCCTGGCTATCAGGCTTCTCGGCGACCGCGAGCCCCAGCCGCACCGCCTCCCGACGCACCGCGGCCTTGTCCGGCATGTCGCCCAGGGGGAAGCGCGCGAAGGCGAGCTGCTCCCGCGTGGTGGCGAAGAGGAAGTAGGACTGGTCCCGAGCGGGATCGGCGGCGCGGCGCAGCTCCGGGCCATCCGGCCCTTCCAGCCGGCGGGCGTAGTGGCCCGTGGCCAGCGCCTCGCAGCCGAGATCGCGGGCGAGGGCCACGAGGTCCTGGAACTTGACGGTCTGGTTGCAGCGCACGCAGGGAATGGGCGTCTCGCCGCGCGCGTAGCTGTCGGCGAAGTCGCCGATCACGGCGTCGCGGAACCGGCTCTCGCGGTCCAGCACGTAGTGCGCGATGCCCAGCCGGTCGGCCACGTCGCGGGCGTCGTGAATGTCCTGGCCGGCGCAGCAGGCGCCCTTCTTCTGGATCGCCGCGCCGTGGTCGTAGAGCTGGAGGGTGGCGCCGATGACCTCGTGCCCCGCCTCCGCCAGCAGCCCGGCGACGACGCTGCTGTCCACGCCGCCGGACATTGCGACCATGATCCTCAAGGCTTCGCCTTTCGGGGGGCGACCATGATCCTCATGGCGTCGCGTTCAGCCCCATCTGCCAGAAATCCGCCTCCAGCCGCGAGGCCTCGGCGAAGAGGCGGGTCAGGGAGGCCAGGCGGGCCGCGCCGCCATGGGTGTCGCCCAACGCGTCCAGCCGCGCGGCGGCCCCGCGCGCCACGGCCTGGTAGTCGGCGCCGGCATACTGGACGATCCAGTTCTCATAGGGATTGCCGTCCCGCACCCGGCCGGGATGCGCCTCGATCCGCATGGCGACCTCGCCATAGCCGATCGTGCAAGGGGCGAGGGCGACCTCCAGGTCGAGGATGTCGCCCCGGAAGCCCTGGTCCATCACCCAGCGCGTGTAGCCCACCGTCTCCGGCGCCTCCGCCTCGGCCAGCACCGCCACCTCGTCCAGCCCCCACTCACGGCAGTAGACGAGGTGGAGCTTCGTTTCGTCGAGAATGGCCTGCACCACGGCGCCCTTGGCGCGCATGGCCTCCAGGCTCTCGGCCTTCACCACCGCCAGCGCCTGGGCGCGGGCGAACTGCACGAGGAAGAGATAGTCCTGCACGAGGTAGCGGCGGAAGGCGGCGAGCGGCAGCGTGCCCTCGGCCAGCCCCCGCACGAAGGGGTGCCAGCAATAGGCATCCCATTCCCGCGCCGCGCCGGCGCGGAGGGCGCGGAAGAGCCCGCCTTCCCGCCCGTAGGGGACGGGCCCCGTCACCCGGCGTTGCGGCTGCCGGCGGGCAGCTTCACCACCAGCCCGTCCAGCTTGTCCGTCATGATGAGCTGGCAGCCCAGCCGGCTCGTCTCCTGCAGGTCGAAGGCGAGGTCGAGCATGTCCTCCTCGTCCTCGGTCGGGGTCTCCAGCTTGGGGAACCAGGACGCGTCCACGATGACGTGGCAGGTGGAGCAGGCGAGGCTGCCCTCGCAGGCGCCCTCGATATCCACCCCGTGCTTGTGCGCGATCTCCAGCACCGACAACCCGAGCGGCGCCTCCACCTCGCGGCGCGTTCCGTCCCGCTCGACGAAGGTCATCTTGGGCATGGTCTCTCCTACTCGGCCGCTATCTGGTGGCGCACGGAATGCCAAGCGCGTGCCAACTCCGCGGCCGCCCGTCCCACCTCGGCGGGCGAGGTAAAACGGCCGATGCCGATCCGCAAGGTCGCGCGCGCCTCATCCGCCGGCAGGCCGAGGGCGCGGAGCACGTAGGAGGGCTCCACGCTGGCCGAGGAGCAGGCGCTGCCGGTGGAGACGCAAACCCCCGGCGCTGCCGCCATCACCGCCTGCGCGTCCACCCCGCCGGGCAGGGTGAGGTTGAGGTTCCCCGCCACGCGCCGCTCCCGGTCCCCGTTCACCCGGATGCCCGGGATCTCGGCCTCCAGCGCGGCGAGCAGGCGGTCCCGCTGCTGGGCGGCGCGGCCCTCGTCCAGCCTCATCTCCAACCGGGCGACCCGCGCGGCCTCCCCGAAGCCGATGACGAGCGGGGCCGGCAGAGTGCCCGAGCGCAGCCCCCTCTCCTGCCCGCCGCCGGAGAAGAGGGGGGCCAGCCGCACCCGCGGGCGCCGGCGGACATAGAGCGCGCCGATCCCCTTGGGCCCGTAGACCTTGTGGGCGGAGAGGGAGAGGAGGTCGATCCCCATCGCTTCCACGTCCAGCGGCAGGCGGGCGGCGGCCTGGGCGGCATCCGTGTGGAACAGCGCCCCCGCCCCGCGCGCCATGGCGGCGATGGCCGCGATGTCCTGCACCACGCCGATCTCGTTGTTCACGGCCATGACGCTGACGAGGAGGGTGGGGGTCGCCAGCGCCTCCCGCAGCGCCTCGGGGTCCAGCAGCCCGTCCGGGCGGACGGGCAGCACCACGGGCTCGAAGCCCTCGGCGGCGAGGTCGCGCACGCATTCGAGGACGCATTTGTGCTCGGTCGCCAGGGTGATGATCCGCCGGCGCTCGGTGCTCTGGGCGGCGGCGAAGCGCGCCGCCCCCTTGATGGCCAGGTTGTTCGATTCGGTCGCGCCGGAGGTGAAGACCACCTCCCGCGGCTCCGCCCCGATCAGCGCGGCGACATGGCCGCGCGCCGCCTCCACCGCCGCCTCGGCCTCGCGACCCATGGCATGCTCGATGCTGGCGGGATTGGCGAAATTCGCCTCCCACCACGGGCGCATGGCGGCCAGCACGCGCGGGTCGGCCGGCGTGGTGGCGTGGTTGTCGAGATAGGCTGGGCGGTTCGCAGCGTCGCTCATGCGGCCAAGATGGGCGATCCGGGGCGCCAGGACGAGGGCTACCCGCGCGGGTCCGCCCCGCGCCTGTCGCGCCATCCGCGCGCGCGCCGGCCCGGCCCGGCAATCGGATCAGGCCGCGCGCGCGAGCCTCTCCCGCATGGCCGCATGGGCGGCGAGGAAGCGCGCCGCCGCATCCGGCGGGGCGTTCCAGGGGAGCGAGACGCGGATTGCCTCCCCGGCCATCGCGCCGAGCCCCATGGCGGCCAGCACCGGGCTGCGCGACACCTTGCCCGAGGAGCAGGCCGCGCCGGCCGAGACGCGCACCCCCAGGAGGTCGAGGGCGATCACCTGCGTCTCGGCGCCCGTCCCGGGAAGGGCGACGCAGCTCGTATTCGGCAGCCGCGGCGCCCCGGCCCCGGCCACGGGCAAGCCGAGCCCGGCCTCGATCGCGTCGCGCAGCCCCGCCAGCGCGGCGGCGGCGGCCGGGTCCGCGGCGGCCGCGGCGACGCCAAGGCCGGCGATGGCGGGCAGCGCCTCCGTCCCGCCGCGCCGCCCCCGCTCCTGCCCGCCGCCCGCGAGCAGCGGGGCGAGGTCCAGCCCGGGGCGCAGCAGCAGCGCGCCCGCGCCCTTGGGACCGCCGAGCTTGTGGCCGGAGATCGCCATGCTGTCGGCGCCCGACGCCCCGAGGTCCAGCGGGACGCGCCCGGCCGCCTGGACGGCATCGAGATGAAGCAGGGCGCCGTGGCGGCGGCAGAGATCCGCGATGGCGGTAACAGGGTGGATCACCCCGGTCTCGTTGTTCGCCACCATGGCGAGAACGAGGGCGGGCGGGCCGCCGGCCAGCGCCGCCTCCAGCGCCGCGAGGTCGAGCGTGCCGTCGCCCAGCACGGGCAGGGTCTCCGCCTCCTCGGCGGCGCGGAGCACGGCCGGGTGCTCGGTGGCGCCGGCCAGCACCCGCCTCCCCCGGCGCAGGGAGGCGATGGCCAGCGCGCTCGCCTCCGTGCCGCCGGAGGTGAAGACCACGTCCCGCGGCGCCGCGCCGAATCGGGCGGCCACGCGGGCGCGGGCCTCTTCCAGCACACGCCGGGCCGCGCGCCCCTCGGCATGGACGGAGGAGGGATTGCCCGCCAGATCCATCGCGGCGATCGCGGCCTCCCTCGCCTCGGGGCGCAGCGGCTCGGTGGCGTTGGCGTCGAGATAGAGGCTCACCCTCCCTCCTCCCCCGGGGGCTCGGCGGGGCCGCCCGGAACCGGCACCGCCCGGCCGAGCGTGCGCCCCTCCACCACGTCCTGCAGGCTGATGGCGGAGAGGAAGAGCCGCACCTGCTCGCCGAGTGCGCGCCAGAGGTCGCGCTGGTCCGGGGGCATCTCGGGCGATTCCAGCATCTCGGCCCCTCCCGCGATCGTGTCGTCCACTGCCTCGACCACCTCGGCCACCGTGATCGAGGAGGCGGGGCGGGCGAGGCGGTAGCCGCCCCCGGGGCCGCGCGCCGAGCGCACCAGCCCCGCCCGGCGCAGCCGGCCGAAGAGCTGCTCGAGATAGGCGGTGGAGAGCATCTGGGACTGCGCGATCTCGGCCAGGGTCACGGGCGCGCCGTTCCCGTCCGGCCCGCGCCGGGCCATTTCGGTAAGGGCGGTCACGGCGTAGCGGCCGCGGGTGGACAGCCGCATCTCAACCCCGCCGAAGCGCGGTGCGCGGGAAGCCCGAACCGGTGCGACCGGCAGCCATGCGCGCTGAAAGAGGTGGCCCTGCCATGATTTGGTTATGAATCTCGCCCAGCGCTCCCTATATTGCGCCTGTCTCGCAGACCGAAAGGCCGCGCGGGACGCAAGGCATCCCCGGAGCCGGTTCGGCGTCCTCACCCCTGGCGCAAAAATCTCTGCGCGTGGCGTGACGGCCCCAACCCTGTGCCCCCGGCCCGGTTTCCGTCTGGCGGAACGGGTTGCGCCCGCGGACCCCGTCACGGTCGCGGGTGGAACCCGTTCCGCCGGGTCGGGATGCCTGCGGTGATGAAATCAGGCGGGGCGGTCCCTCTCGGTTCTGGCCGTGGGGGCCCGGCCTGCCCCAGAAAAACGCCCCTCCGGGGCGGAAGGTGATGATGCCCGAGGTAATGTTTGCCGGCCCTGACGGCCGGCTCGAGGGTCGCTACCACCACGCCAAGCAGCCCAATGCTCCCACTGCCCTGATCCTGCACCCCCATCCCCTGCACGGCGGCACCATGAACAACCGCGTGGTGCACGCGATGTACGAGCGGTTCCGCGGGATGGGCTTCTCCACGCTCCGCTTCAACTTTCGCGGCGTGGGCAAGAGCCAGGGCCGGTACGACGGTGGCATCGGCGAGATCTCCGACGCAACGGCCGCGCTCGACTTCCTCCAGGCGGTGAACCCCGCGGCCTCCATGCTCTGGGTCGCCGGCTACTCCTTCGGCGCCTATGTCGGCATGCAGGTGCTGATGCGGCGGCCGGAAATGGGCGGCTTCGTCTCCATCGCGGCCCCGGCGAGCCACTACGACTTCGGCTTCCTGGCCCCCTGCCCCTGCTCCGGCCTCATCCTCCACGGCGAGGCGGACGAGCTGGTGCCGGAGCCCTCCGTGCGGAAGCTGGTGGACAAGCTGAACACCCAGAAGGGCATCAAGATCGACTACCGCACCATGCCCGGCGCCGGCCACGTCTTCACGCCGGAGCAGACGGAGAAGGTGGCCGAAGCCACCGAGGACCATGTGACGACGGTGCTCAACCGCGCCCGCATGTCCATGGCGGCGGACTGATCGGGAACCCATCCCGGGAGGGGGCGGCGTCCGCAGGGGCGCCGCCCCTTTTTTGTTCAGGCGAGCGCCGGCACACGCCGCCCGCCGGTGAGCGGGCGGGGCGCCCCGGTCGTGCCGGGAAAGGTGAGCGGCAGGTCGCGCGCGACCCGCGCCGCGAGCACGCCGAAGGCCTGGGCCTCCAGCGCGTCCCCGTCCCAGCCGACCACCTCCACCGGGCGCACGGGCGCGCCGAGCATCCCGGCCAGCGCCTTCATGAGGGCGGGATTCCGCCGCCCCCCGCCCGCGACCAGCCATTGCAGCGGCGGGTCCGGGAAGTGCCGCGCCGCCGCGCCGACGCAGACGGCGCAGAAGGCCGCCAGGGTCGCCGCGCCATCAGCCGGGGAGAGCGCGCCGGCCCCGGATTCGCGCAGCGCCGCGTCGAAATCGAGCCGGTCCAGCGACTTGGGCGGCGGCGCGGCGAGGTAGGGATGGGCCATCAGCCGCGCCAGCACCGCCCCGTCGGCCTGGCCGGAGAGGGCGAGCAGCCCGTCCCGGTCATAATCCTGGCCGAGGGAGCGGCGGGCCCAGTCGTCCAGCGGGCCGTTGGCGGGGCCGGTGTCGAAGGCGATCAGTTCCCCGTCCGGCCCGATCCAGGTGACATTGCCCACCCCGCCCAGGTTCAGGATCGCCACGGGCTTGGGAAGCGATTCGGCCAGCACGCGGTGGAAGACGGGCACGAGCGGCGCCCCCTGCCCGCCCGCGGCCACGTCGGCCGAGCGGAAATCGTGCACCACCTCCACCCCCGTGCGGCGGGCCAGCAGGGCGGGGTCGCCGATCTGCCAGGTGTGGCCGCGCTCGCCCGGGCGCGTGGCGGGGCGGTGCAGGATCGTCTGGCCGTGGAAGCCGATGAGGTCGGCGCGCATGCCGAGCCGCTCCACCGCCTCCGCGTGGCGCTCCGTCAGGCGGCGCGCGCAGTCGAGCAGGCCGGGGTCCTCCGCCAGCCGCCCTTCGGCATGGAGGCCGGGGGCGGCGTCCAGCAGGGCGCGCAGGTCCCGGCGGAGCGCGGGCGGATAGGGGATGGTGAGGGTCGGGCCGAAGCGCCCGATCCGCTCGCCATCCGTCTCGACATAGGCAGCGTCCACCCCGTCCAGCGAGGTGCCGCTCATCAGCCCGATGGTTCGCAGCATGGCGGCACTTGTGCTACGGCCCGCGCGCTTCGCAAAGCCCGAGTGACCGAGATGAACAGCTTCCTGCACCTCGCCCGAGAGCGCGGCTACATCCATCAGGTGACGGACGAGGCCGCCCTCTCCGCCCGCATGGCCCAGGGAGTCCTGCCCGCCTATGTCGGCTTCGACTGCACGGCGGACAGCCTGCATGTCGGCCATCTCCTGCCGATCATGCTGCTGCGCCTGCTGCAGAAGTGCGGCCACAAGCCCGTGGCGCTGCTGGGCGGCGGCACGACGAAGATCGGCGATCCCTCCGGCCGCGACGAGGGGCGCCAGCTCCTGACGGAGGAGCAGATCGAGGTGAACAAGGCTGGCATCCGCCGCACCTTCGCCTCCTTCCTCCAATTCGGCGGGGGCAGCTCGGACGCTGTGATGCTGGACAACGCGGCTTGGCTGGACGGGCTGGCCTACATCCCCTTCCTGCGCGATGTCGGGCGGCACTTCAGCGTGAACCGCATGCTGACGATGGACAGCGTGCGGCTGCGGCTGGACCGCGACCAGCCGCTCTCCTTCCTCGAATTCAACTACATGCTCCTCCAGTCCTACGACTTCCTGGAGCTGCGCCGCCGCCACGGCGTCGCCCTCCAGATGGGCGGCAGCGACCAGTGGGGGAACATCGTGATGGGGGTGGAGCTGTGCCGCCGCATCGACGCGGCGGAGGTCTTCGGCGCCACCACCCCGCTGCTCGCCACGGCCTCCGGCGCGAAGATGGGCAAGACGGCCTCGGGCGCCGTCTGGCTGAACCCCGACCGCCTCTCCCCCTACGACTACTGGCAGTTCTGGCGGAACACGGAGGACGCGGATGTCGGCCGCTTCCTCCGCCTCTTCACCGAGATGCCGATGGAGGAGGTCTCGCGCCTCGCCGCCCTGCAGGGGGCCGAGGTGAACGAGGCGAAGAAGATCCTGGCGACCGAGGCCACCGCCCTGCTGCACGGGCGCGAGGCCGCCGAGGCCGCCGCCGAGACCGCCCGGACCACCTTCGAGGGCGGCGGCGCGGCGGAGAGCCTGCCGAGCATCACCGCCCCCCTGCCCGCCGGGCTGCTGGATCTCGCCGTCTCCGCCGGCCTCGCGGCCAGCAAGGGCGAGGCGCGGCGCCTGATCGGCCAGTCCGGGCTGCGGCTGAACGACGAGGTGGTGACCGACCTCCTGCGGGAGGTGACGGAGGCGGACCTGCGGGACGGGGCGGCGAAGCTCTCGGCCGGGCGGAAGCGCCACGTGCTGGTGCGGGCGGGCTGAGCCCCGCCCCGGCGGCCGCGCAGGGGCGCGGCTGCCCCGGGTGGTGGCCGCCACTGGAAAACTCAAACTGTGCTTTGAAAACAGGCGGATGGTGGGCGCAACAGGGATTGAACCTGTGACCCCCACCGTGTCAAGGTGGTGCTCTCCCGCTGAGCTATGCGCCCATCCGCCGGGTTCCGTCGCCGTGCTCCGGGGAGCGCGGCGTCGGGGCGGCCCCTTTAGCCTGCCCTTCGCGGCCCGGCAAGCCCGAAGGCGCAGGCAACGCATCGGGCGTGACAGTTGCGCGCGGCTGTGGTGATTCGGGGCGGAATGGACGGACCCATCCAGGCCCCTGCCGAGGCCAGCACGCCCCCGCCTTTCCTGCTGGAGAGGCCGCCGCTCCAGGCCGCGCCGCTGGTCCTGGCCTCGCCGCATTCGGGGCGGCACTATCCCGCCTCCTTCCTCGCCGCCAGCCGGCTGGACCCGGTCTCGCTACGACGGTCGGAGGACGGATTCGTCGAGGAACTCTTCGCCGACGCGCCCTCGCACGGGGTGCCGCTGCTCTCGGCCACCTTCCCTCGCGTCTACTGCGACGCGAATCGCGAGGCCTGGGAGCTGGACCCCGGCATGTTCGACGGGCCGCTGCCGGATTTCGTCAACAGCGCCTCCCCCCGCGTCGGCGCCGGGCTCGGCACGATCGCGCGCGTGGTGGCCAGCGGCGAGACGGTCTACCGCCGCCGCCTCTCCTTCAACGAGGCCGCCGACCGCATCCGGGCGCTCTGGGAACCCTATCACGCCGCCCTTTCCGGGCTGATCGGGGAGACGGTGCGCCGATTCGGCTGCTGCTTATTGATCGACTGCCATTCCATGCCCTCCCTCCCCGGCGAGCCCGGGCGGGCGGCGGACATGATCCTCGGCGACGCCCACGGCACCTCGGCGGGCCCGCGCGCGACGCGCCTGCTGGAGGAGACGCTCGGCGGACTCGGCTACCGCCTCCGCCGGAACGATCCCTATGCCGGCGGCTACGTCACCCGGCATTACGGCCGTCCGCGGGAGGGCGTCCATGTGATCCAGCTCGAGATCGCGCGGAGCCTCTACATGGACGAGCGTCGGATCCAGCGCCTCCCCGGGCTGGAGGGCCTGCGCGCGGACATGGACCGGATGGTGCAGCGGCTGGCGGCCGAGGACTGGTCCTTCCTGAAGCCCTGATCTCCCCCGCTGCCCGGGCATGCGGGCAAAAAAAGAGGCGGTGCCAGAGGCACCGCCGAGTTTAGGGAGGAAACGTCCAAGAAAGACAACAACGCGACAACATCGCGTTGCTGCGATGCACAACGTAGGCTCCGCCCCAGGGTTTCGCAAGACCTTTCCCGCATTGCAGCATCACGGAAAGCGGATAGCTCCGGCACGGCTCTTCTGGCACGGCTCTTGAGCAGGGAGGGGCATGCGCCTCCTCGCCTTCCTCCTCCTCCTGCTCCCCGGCACCGTCCTCGCCCAGCCCTCGCCGATGGCGCTCTGCCGCGCCGCGATCGCCTCGGCAGAGCGTGAATACGGGCTTCCCGCCGGGCTCCTGGCCGCCATCGGCCGCGTCGAATCCGGCCGGCGCGATCCCGTGACGGGCGAGACCGGCCCCTATCCCTGGACGATGAACGCCGAGGGGGCCGGCAAATACTTCCCGGGCAAGGCGGAAGCGGTTGCCGAGGTGCGGCAGCTCCGGGCGGGGGGGATGCGGATCATCGATGTCGGCTGCATGCAGATCAACCTGCACCACCACCCCAACGCCTTCTCCTCGATCGAGGAGGCCTTCGATCCCATGGCCAATGCCCGCTACGCCGCCCGCTTCCTCTCCGAGCTGAAGGCGGCGAGCGGGGACTGGATGACCGCCGCCGGCCACTACCACAGCCACACGCCGAGCCGCGCCGAGGCCTACCGCGCCCAGGTGGCGCTGCGCTGGCCCGAGGAGCAGCGCCAGGCCGGGAGCGCACCGGCCTGGCAGCCCGGCTGGTCCAACACGCCCCGCCCCCCTGCCATGGGCGCTCCCGTCACGGCCTCCCTGGCCGGGATGAGCATCCGTTCCGCTCCGCCGCCCACCATCATCCGCAGCCCGGGCGCGATGGCGGAAGGCGAGCGCGGGCGGGGCCTCGACGCCTACCGCGCCATGGCGATCCCCCTCGCCACCGGCCCCTCGCCCTCCCTCCTGCGTGGCCTGCCCGGGGTGCGGGGCTAAGCCCGCACCCGGGGTGCGGGGCTAAGCCCGCACCCGGGGTGCGGGACTGAGCCCGTACCCGGGGTGCCGGGCCGAGAGGCGCGAGCCGCCCCGGCCCCGGCGCGCCGCAACCCGCCCCTGCCCTGTCGCGCTCACCGAGGGCAGGGGCGAGGGGTTCTGGTCATGGCAGCCACGCGGATGGGAAGCGGGGGCTCGATCCCGCGGGCGAGCCTGGGCGAGACGGCGCGCGTCATGCTTTCCGTGGTGCTGCCGCTGCTGGGCAAGGGCGTCCTGCTGCGCCGCCCGCCCGTGGTCGCCATGGCGCAGTCCATGGGGCTGGACCGGCGCGCGGTGGAGACCATGCGCGCCCTGCGGGACCGGCACGGCGACGGGCCGCTGATCCTGCCGATCCCGCTGCATCCCTACGCCCTGATCCTCTCGCCCGCCCATGTCTCGCGCGTGCTCGCCCTCACGCCCGAACCCTATTCCCCGGCCAGCGACGAGAAGCGCTCCGCCCTCTCGCATTTCCAGCCGACCGGCGTGCTCATCTCTCCCTCCGCCGACCGCGCCCGGCGCCGCCCCTTCAACGAGGCGGTGCTCGACGCCCCCTGCCCCATGCACCGCCTGGCCGAGCGTTTCCATCAGGTGGCCGAGGACGAGGCGACGGAACTGGTTGAGGCCGCCGACCATTTCGGCGAGCTGGACTGGGGCCGCTTCGCCACGGCCTGGTGGCGCATGGCGCGGCGCGTGGTGCTGGGCGAGGGCGCGCGGGACGACCACCGCCTCACCGACGCCCTCTCCCGCCTGCGGGCCGACGCGAACTGGGCTTTCCTGCACCCCGGCCATCCCCGCCTCCGCGCCCGCTTCCGCGCTCGGCTGGAGGCGCATCTCGGGCGCGCCGAGCCGGGCAGCCTCGCCGCCCTCTTCCCCGCCGCCCGGGCCGCGCCCGGCACGGACCCGGCGGGGCAGGTGCCGCAATGGCTCTTCGCGCTGGACTCCCCGGCGCGCGCCACCTTCCGCACCCTCGCCCTGCTCGGCACCCATCCCGCCCTGCGGGGGCGGGCGGAGGGGGACATCGCGGAGGCCGGGCCGGCCGAGCGCCCCTTCCTGCGCGCCTGCCTGCTCGACACGCTGCGCCTCTGGCCGACCACCCCCGTGATCCTCCGCGAGGCCGTGGAGGACGTGGAGTGGGAGGGGGGGCGGATGCGGAAGGGCACGGGGATCGTGGTCTACGCGCCCTTCTTCCACCGCGACGAGACGCGGCTGCCCCAGGCACACCGCTTCGACCCCGATCTCTGGCTCTCCGGCCGGCCGGAGGACGAGGGGCTCGTGCCCTTCAGCGACGGGCCGGCGAACTGCCCCGGGCGGAACCTCACCCTCCTGCTGAGCACGGCGATGCTCGCCGCCCTGCTGCGCCGCCGCGCCTTCACCCCCCTCGGCGCCGAGGGGATCGGGCCGGGGGACCGGCTGCCGGGAACCCTCAGCGCCTACGGGCTGCGCTTCCGCACGGGCTGAAGCACGCCCTCAGTGGTTGCGCGTCACCAGCCGGCCCGGCTTCTCCCCCGTCGCCCCGCGCGCGGCGGCATAGGTGGGCACGCCGTTGCACCAGACCTCCTCGATCCCCTCGGAGAGCTGCTTCGGGTTCTCGAAGGTGGCGCGATCCCGCACCGTGTGGGGGTCGAAGAGGACGATATCGGCGAAGGCGCCCTCCCGCAGCACGCCGCGGTCCACCATGCCGAAGATCTCCGCGGCGCGGCCGGTCATCTTGTGGATGGCGGTCTCCAGGCTGAACAGCCTGACGTCGCGCACGTAGTGCCCGAGCACGCGCGGGAAGGTACCCCAGAGGCGGGGATGCGGGTGCTCGTCATGCGGGATGCCGTCCGAGCCGATGACGGAGAGCGGGTGCGCCATAATCCGGCGCACGTCCTCCTCGTCCATCTGCCAGGTCACCTGCCCCGCCGGCAGGAGGCGGGAGGCGGCGGTCTTGATGTCGGTGTTCCAGCCGCGCGCCACGTCCCGCAGGTACTTCCCTGCCATCTCGGGATGCGGGACGGACCAGGTGATCATCACCTCCACGTCGTCCCGCAGCTTGTCCGGCATCAGCACGGTGGAGCCGGCGGGATAGGGATAGACGTCGAAGGCGAGGTCCTGCGTGCGGGCGAATTCCGCCAGCAGCGGCAGGGTCTGGGTGGAGCGGCCGTAGTTCTCGGGCATGGAGCACTTGTGGTGGCTGACATGCACGGCCACCCCCGCGCGCTTGCCGATCTTCGCCGTCTCCTCGATGGAGGCGAGGATGCGGTCCGCCTCGTCGCGCATATGGGTGCAGTAGAGGCCGCCGAAGGGCCGGATGGCCTCGGCCACCGCGATCACCTCCTCCGTCGTCGCATGGGCGTTCGGGGGATAGTACAGGCCGGTCGAGAAGCCGCTCGCCCCCTCCCCCATGGATTGCCGCACGAGGTCGTGCATCCGCGCGATCTCGGCGTCCTTCGCGGGGCGGTAGACGTCGTTCTCCATGACGCGCGCGCGGAGCGTCTGGTGGCCGACGAAGGCGAAGGTGTTCACCTCCGTTCCCCTGGTCCGCAGCGCATGGGCATAGTCGCCGAAGCTGTCGAAGACGTACCAGCTCTCGTCCCCCAGCAGGTCAAGCGGCGGAATCGGCCGCGAGGTCAGGCGCGCGGGGGAGAGGCTGACGCCGCAATTCCCCACCACCACCGTCGTCACGCCCTGGCTCGTCTTGCAGGTCGTGCAGTCCGGCCCGCAGAGCACGGCGCGGTCGTCATGCGTGTGGCTGTCGATGAAGCCGGGGGCAACGGCCTTGCCGGTCGCGATCACCTCCCGGTCCGCGCTCGCCCCGCCGAGGTCGCCCACCCCCACGATCCGGTCCCCGCGCAGCCCGACATCGCCCACCCGGCGCGCCGTGCCTGTGCCGTCGAAGAGGGTGGCGTCGCGGATGATCGTGTCGCAGCGCAGGGCCATGGTGCCGCCTTTCCGGGAAGGGCGGCATACTGGCCCCGGCGGCCCCGGCGATCCAGGGGGCGCCCTCCAGGCGAGGGACAGCGCCGATGAGCGAGGCGGGCAGCACCGGACGGCCCGGGGCGGACGGGGTGAAGGCCCGGATCGAGCGCATGCGGGACCGGCTCCTGCATCTCAGCAAGACCCTGCCCCTGGAGCAGCGCCTGCGGGACGGGCTGTCCCAGGGCACCCTCTCGGCGCTGGCCGCGGTCGTCGCCTACCTCCCCACCCAGGCGCTCGGCCTGCGCGAGGGGTTCTGGGGCGCCATCACCGCCCTGGCCGTGGCCCAGGCGGAGCTGGGGGCGGCGCGCAGCACCGGGCGGGACCAGCTCGCCGGCGCGACCATCGGGGGCGGCATCGGGGTGGCCACGGTGCTGACGATCGGGGCAGGCCTGCCGGGCTACGTCCTGGCCGTGGTGATCTCCGTGCTCGCCTGCTGGTGCGTGAACATCGCCTCGGCCAGCCGGCTGGCCGCCATCACGGCGACGATCATCCTCCTCGTCCCGCATACCGGGACGCCGCAGCACATGCTCCTCTCGCGCGTGGGAGAGGTCGGCTGGGGGGCGCTGGTGGCGCTCGGCCTCGTCTGGCTGCGCGAGCGTGTGACGCGGCGCTGAGAAACCGCGGCCCCGGCCCGGCTGTTCCCGGCGCGACAGGAACCGGACCACGCCCGTGATGCACGCCTCCCGACGCCCGCTTCTCCTCGCCTCCGGCGCCCTCGCCCTCTCCGCCGCCCTTCCCGCCCTCGGCCAGACCCGGAGCGAGACGCGGGCCGGCACGGGCGCCGGGAGCAAGCCGCCCGCCATGGACTTCTCGCGCGGGGCGAGGCTGGAACAGGTGGCTGCCTTCCCCGACCGGCAGATCACGGGCATCACCGTCTCCCGCAGTGGGCGCATCTTCGTCTGCCTGCCGCGCTGGGGGCAGGACGTGCCGGTCTCCGTTGCCGAACTCGCGGAGGGGCAGCTCCGCCCCTATCCTGACGAGGGCTGGAACGCTTGGCGCAATGCCAGCCCCGCCATGCCGGAGCGCCGCTTCGTCTGCGTGCAGAGCGTGGTGGTGGACCCACAGGACAACCTCTGGGTGCTCGACCCCGCGGCGCCGGACATGATGGGGCCGGTGAAGGGGGGGCCGAAGCTCGTGCGGATCGACCTCCGCACCAACACGGTCGCGAAGGTAATCCCCGTGCCGGAGAGGGTGGCGCCGCCCGGCAGCTACCTGAACGACCTCCGCTTCAGCCCCGACGGGCGCACCGCCTACATCACCGACAGCGGCATCAAGGGCGCGCTGGTGGTGCTGGACACGGCGAGCGGCGCGGCGCGGCGCGTGCTGGACGGCCACCCCTCGACCCAATTCGAGGAGGGGCTGGTGCCGATGGCGGACGGCCAGCCCCTGCGCCGCCCCAACGGCCGCACGATGCAGAGCGCGGCGGACGGCATCGCCATCTCCCCGGACGGTGCCACCCTCTACTGGCAGGCGCTGACGGGGCGCACGCTCTTCTCCATCCCCACTGCGGCGCTGCGCGACGCGCGGCTGTCGCCCGACCGGCTCGGCGCCCAGGTCCGCCGCGTCGCCGGGACCCATGTGGCGGACGGGCTGTGGATCGACGCCGCCGGCCGCCTCTACGTCACGAACCCCGAGACGAGCGCGGTGGAAATGGCGCCCGCCCCCGGCCAGCCCCTCTCCGTGCTGGTGCGGGACGACAGGCTGCGCTGGCCCGACACCTTCGCCCAGGGACCGGACGGCGCGCTCTTCGTCACTACCTCGCACATCCAGGACAGCCCCTGGTTCAAGCCGGAAGCGAAAGCGACGCCCTCCGAGGTGTGGCGAATCGTCCCGGCGTAGAGGGCTGGCTCTCGCGCGCCGAAGTGCCGGAACAGGGCTCTTCGGCGCGATGGGCACTAGGCGTGGGCGGGCGTGCGGAGCGCGACGATCTCCTCGGCCAGCCGGTCCAGCGTCATCTCCGCTTCCACCGCCCCGGCCTGCATTGCGGCCTTCGGCATCCCGTAGACGACGCAGCTCGCCTCGCTCTGCCCGAGGCAGCGCGCCCCTGAGCGCCGCATCTCCAGCAGCCCCGCCGCGCCATCCCGCCCCATCCCTGTCAGGATCAAGCCCATGGCATTCTTCCCGGCAGACGCCGCTACCGAGGCGAACAGGACGTCCACGGAGGGGCGATGCCCCGAGACGGGCGGGCCATCGTGCAGGCGGCATGCGTAATGCGCCCCGGTCCGCACGAGCTCGAGGTGGCGCGCACCGGGCGCGATATAGACATGGCCCGGCAGCACCTGCCGCCCGTCAGCCGCCTCGCTCACCGTCAGCGCGCACTGCTCGTTCAGGCGCCGCGCGAAGGAGGTGGTGAAGCCCGCGGGCATGTGCTGGGTGACAAGAATGGCCGGCGATGTCGCGGGAAGGCGCGAGATGACGCGCTGCAAGGCCTCGACACCACCGGTGGACGCGCCGATCGCCACGACGCGCCCTGCCGTGGACAGGCGCGGATCGGCTGCGAGCGGTGTCGGAGCACCCGGCTCCGCCTGGCGCGCGCGGGGCCGGCAGGCCGCCGCCATCTTCACCTTCGCCACCAGCTCGGCGCCCAACTCGACCATGCCGCTGCGGATGTTCATCAAGGGCTTCGGCACGTAGTCGACGGCCCCGAGCTCCATCGCCTGCACCGCTGCGTCCGCGCCCTTCTGGGTAAGGGTGGACACCACCAGGACCGGCATCGGCCGAAGCGCCATGAGCTTCTTGAGGAAGCTCAGCCCATCCATGCGCGGCATCTCGATGTCGAGAGTGAGCACGTCCGGCGAGAGAGCCTTGATCCTCTCCCGAGCGATGATCGGGTCGGGCGCCGTGCCGACCACCTCGATGTCGGGATCCCTGGACAGGAGCTCCGTCAGCACCTGACGGATCAGCGCCGAGTCGTCGATGATGAGTACCTTGATCGCCACCGGCGCCTCCAGTTCAGGAAAAGAGATCGATCGTTCCAACGGGCATGCGGCGCGGCAATGCGCGCTCGAAACGCGCTTCCACATCGCTCACGCGCGATGTTCCTTCCGGCAGGTCCTGCAGGAAGGCGCGCCCGCTGACCGGGAGATAGATGAGCCGCACCGCCCAGTTCCGGCCCATCTCGCTCACCAGCGGGACGATACCTTCCGTCCGGAGATAAGCTTCGACATAGGCCGCGTTACGCTCCCCGACCCCTCCCGACTGCTGGGCGAGGCGCCCTCCGCCGAACAGCTTCACCTCCAGCCGCGCTCGCTTCCCACCACGGGAGAGGATGTCGTTGATGAGGCGCTCCATCGCGAAATTGCCGTATCTGAGACTGGCCGACGCCTTGCCCCACACCCCATCCTTGCTCTCTGGCAGCATGAAGTGGTTCAGCCCTCCCACGCCGATAGCGGGGTCGCGGATGCAGGCTGCCACGCAGGAACCGAGAACTGTTACGATCGCAGCCTCAGGATCCCCGGTCACGTGATGCTCCCCCGGACCAACCTTCACCAAGGGTCTGCCCTGGGCCGGCGATCGCTCCCGCACCTCAAGAAGCGTGTTCATCGGAGCTTCTGGTAGATCGTTCTGCCGAGATGTCGGAACCGGTCGCAGGTTCGGAACAGGCTTTCCGAATGACCGATGAACAGGTGCCCTCCCGGAACCAGCATGTCGGCGAAGCGGTCGAACAACGCGCGCTGGGTCGGCTTGTCGAAGTAGATGACGACGTTGCGGCAAAAGATCGCGTCGAAGGGCCCGCGCATCGGCCAGGAATCCAGCAAGTTCAACTGCCGGAAGGCGATGAGCGCCTTCAAGTCGTCGCCCATCCTAACGGTACTGCCATCAAGCTGATGAACATGGGCGCGTTGCAGTTCGGCCGGTACCGGTGCGATCCGGTCTGCCGGGTACACTCCCGCGGCTCCCTTCGACACCATTTCCGTGTCGATGTCGGTCGCGAGAATGCGCGCGTCCCAAGCATGAAGATCGGGCATGGACCGATGGAGCGTCATCGCGATCGTGTAGGGCTCCTCCCCCGAGGAGCAGCCCGCGGACCAGATTCGGAGCCTTCGTCCCTGACGGGGGAGATGCGGCAGCAGGTCTCGTTCGAGGTACTCGAAATGATGACGCTCCCGGAAAAACCCCGTGAGATTGGTCGTGATCGCGTTGACCATCTCGACCCGCTCCGCCGCCCCCTCCGGTGCGTCGAGCATCGACAGGTACTTGGCGAAGCTCGTGATACCAAGCACCCTTAATCTCCGGCGCAGTCTCCCATAGACAAGGTCACGCTTGCTGCTGCCGAGAACGATGCCTGACGCCTCGCGGACGCGTTTGCTGATAGCGTCGAAGTCCGCCTCCGTGAGGGGAACGTCGCCAACGGACCGGTCCTGAAGCATGGCAGGCATCGTACCCTCTCAGGTTCAGAATTCCTTCCAATCATCCTCGGCAGGGTTAGCAGCACGGGCGGCTGGGGCTCGCTTCGCAACCGGCGCGGCAGGCCTGGTCGGCGACACCGACACGCGCTCGCCCAGGCTCGGGCCACCTTGCCAGGTCGGCAGCACAAAGCCCGCCACCATCTGCGCCAGGGACTGCGTCTGCTCCTCCATGGACTTGGCCGCTGCAGCAGCTTCCTCCACAAGAGCCGCGTTCTGCTGCGTGATCTTGTCCATCTGCGAGACGGCAGTATTGACCTGCTCGATCCCAGAACTCTGCTCCTGCGAGGCCGCAGAAATTTCGGCCATGATGTCCGTCACACGCCGGACGGAGGTCACGATCTCGTCCATGGTCTGCCCGGCAGAGGTGACGAGCTTGGATCCGCTATCCACCTTCTCAACAGAGTCGGAGATGAGTGCCTTGATCTCCTTCGCTGCATTGGCGCTGCGCTGCGCGAGGTTCCTCACTTCCGCAGCCACGACCGCGAATCCACGCCCCTGCTCACCGGCCCTTGCTGCCTCGACCGCGGCGTTCAGCGCGAGAATATTCGTCTGGAAGGCGATCTCATCAATGACGCCGATGATATCACTGATCTTGCGGCTGGAATGAGTGATCGCGTCCATGGTCCGGACGACTTCCGTGACCACCATGCCACCCCGCGTGGCGATCTCGGAGGCTGACGTCGCAAGCTTGTTGGCCTGCTGGGCACTGTCTGCATTCTGGCGGACCGTCGTCGTCAGCTCCTCCAGGCTGGCGGAGGTCTCCTCCAGGCTCGCGGCCTGCTCCTCCGTCCGCTGCGAAAGGTCGGTGTTTCCCATGGCGATCTCGCGCGATGCCACGCTGATCGTGCCGCAGCTCTCCGAGATCGTGGCAACCACCTCAGCCATCGTATCAAGCATGCCGTTGACGCCGGCACAGAGCTGACCGATCTCACCCGCCTTGCCAGCAAGCGATATTCGCTGGCTCAGATCGTTTGCCTGGGCCGCAGTGACAATTGCCTGGGTCTCGCCGACAGCCCTCTTGAGGGCCTCACCCATTTCGACCTGGACTTCCATCGTGTCCAGCATGCTGTTGATGCCGGCGCAAAGGCGGCCGATTGCCCCCTCAACACCTTCGGTCGGGATACGGCGGGAGAAGTCATTACGCTGAGCCGCTGCGACGATCTCCTCCGTCCGGTCAACCGCGCGCGCCAGGGTATCCGCCGCACGCCGCTGCGCCGTGATATCGGTCGCGTACTTGACGACTTTGAACAGCTTACCACTCAGGTCGAGAATGGGATTATAGCTCGCCTGAATCCAAATCTCCCGACCGCCCTTGGTGAGACGTTTGTACTGCCCCGCATCGTACTCGCCCCGCGCCAGCTTTTCCCAGAACATCTTGTATTCGACGCTCTGCCGCTCGGTCGGCTCCACGAACATGCTGTGGTGCTGGCCCCGTACCTCGTCCAGCGAATAACCGAGGGTCGTCAGGAAGTTCGCGTTCGCGTGCAGAATTCGTCCGTCCAGGCCGAACTCAATCACCGCCTGTGCCTTGTCAATCGCGGCAAGCTGACCGGCGAAGTTCGCGGACTCCATCTTCTGCGCCGTGATATCAGTCGCGTACTTGACGACTTTGAACGGCTTGCCACTCAGGTCGAGAATGGGATTGTAGCTTGCCTGAATCCAGATCTCCCGGCCGCCCTTGGCGAGACGCTTGTACTGTCCCGCATCGTACTCGCCCCGCGCCAGCTTCTCCCAGAACATCTTGTATTCGACGCTCTGCCGCTCGGTCGGCTCCACGAACATGCTGTGGTGCTGGCCCCGCACCTCGTCCAGCGAATAACCGAGGGTCGTCAGGAAGTTCGCGTTCGCGTGCAGAATTCGTCCGTCCAGGCCGAACTCAATCACCGCCTGCGCCTTGTCAATCGCGGCAAGCTGACCTTTCGCATCCGCTTCGAAAGCGCGCTGTTCCGTAAGATCCTGTCCCATCAGAACGATCTTGTTTACGCGACCATCATCGCCTTGCACGGGGATGGCGGAGAGACGCAGCAATCGTTCCTGCTTCTCGCTGGAGGAGTGGCGCAGGGTTACCGCCGCCGCAGATCCGCGAAGAGCACACTCCAGGAATTCCCGGTACTCCGGAGCGCCACGCTCCCCCTCACTCAACAATGCGGCATAGGATCGGCCGCGCATCAGGTCAGCTGTGGTGCTCAGCAACGTGGCAAACGCAAGGTTAGCGTCCAGAACCGTGCCATCCGGTCCAAGCTCCACCATAGGCAGAGCTTGCTCGAATGCCGCCAGGAGTATTTCCATATCCCGCACGGCTTCCCGGCGGTCACGCTGGCTGCGGCGCTCAAGAAAGCTCACGGCCGGCTTGGCCTGTGTGGTTCGGCTCACGAACATCGGGGGTCTCCGCGTCTCTATGATGTCTGTATCAAATCGCCGCAGCGCCAATTAGGCAGCCAACGCGGCCGTATCTTCCCGGGGACGCTCGCTCTTCAGCGCACTGTCCTCGGTGATGTTGAGGAGCTTCTCTAGCGCCACCAACGCGACCATACCGCGCTCCAGGGGCACAAGGCCCGATAGAAGCCTGTCCGGACCGCCGGCACCTATCTCAGGCACAGGCCTGATGTCGCTGACATCAACGGTGATGATGTCGGAGACGGCATCGACCAACAGCCCCACCGTCCGTTCCATCGTCTGAATGATGACTACAACATGCATTGGGCCAGGCATCGTTGGTGCCATGCCGAACCGTGCACGCAAGTCCAGGATTGGGACGATCACGCCGCGGAGATTGATGACGCCTCGTATCCAGGATGGCGCATTCGGGATAGCAGTTGTCTCAGTCCAACCCTTGATCTCGCGAACGGACATGATGTCGATGCCGTACTCGGCATCATTCAACGCGCAGGTGATGTACTGCCCCGTTGCCATGCCTGCTCCGTCCGCCGGCGCTTTCAGGGTGCCTGCCACAGCCTCGATGTTCATCGGTGCGTTCATCGGAGTTCCCTAGTGTGACGGGGGTTGAGGCGAGGGGATGGTGATCGTTTGAGACGCGCCCCGAACAGGGCCAATCCCTCCGAGCGCGGGGACGTCAAGGATCAGCGCTACACGGCCATCGCCGAGGATGGTCGCCCCGGCCACCCCGTCGACCGGCCCATAATTGGCTTCTAGGCTCTTCACAACGACCTGCTGCTGGCCAAGCAGGTCGTCCACGATGAGGCCCAACCTTCCGGCCCTATCCGTCTCGACGATGACGACGATCCCCCGGGACGGATCCGGCTCGGCATCCGGGACGGCGAACCGCAGATGAAGCGGGAGAAGGGGAATGTAGGCGCCCCGTATGGCCAGCACCTGCCCCGAGCCGATCACGTCGTGGATTTGCTCCTTCTGCGGCCTCAGGCTTTCGACAATGGAAGTGATCGGCAGGATGTAGGCCTGTGCGCCGACGGACACGACAAGTCCGTCGAGCACTGCCAGCGTCAGTGGAAGCGACAGAACGAATCGAGAGCCGGAGCCGAGCCGCGACTCCACGGCAATCCGGCCACCGAGCGCCTCGATGTTGCGCCTGACCACATCCATTCCGACACCCCGTCCCGAAACCTCGGACACGGCTGCGGCGGTGGAGAAGCCCGGGAGGAAGATGAGTTCATCGATTTCCGAGTCGTTGAGCACGGCGTCCTGCCTCACCAGGCCACGCTCCTTGGCCCGGTCGAGAACACGGGCTCGATCGATCCCACGGCCGTCATCGGACATTTCGATGATGATGCGCCCGCTGCGCTGCTCTGCGCTTAGATGCACAGTACCCTGGCGAGGCTTGCCGCCGGCAGCACGCTGCTCCGGCGGCTCGATCCCATGGTCGAGCGCGTTGCGCAGGAGGTGCGTGAGCGGGTCTGCGAGTTGCTCGACAACGGTCTTGTCGATCTCTGTCATCTCGCCCGTGACAACCAGCCGCACCTCCTTGCCAAGCTGCGCCGAGAGCTCCCGCACGAGGCGTGGCATCCGCGAGAATACCGATTTCACCGGCTGCGTGCGGATGGCCATCACCCCCTCCTGCAACTCCCGCAAGTGCTGGGAGAGGGTCTCTAGCCCCCCTATCAAACCGGGGCATATGTCGGGCGGCAGGGCGCTTCCGACCTGCATCAGCATCGCCTGGTTGATCACCAGCTCGCCGACGAGGTTTACCAGCCGGTCGATCTTGGACACGTCAACGCGGACAGATTGCGGCGCCGGGGCATTCGCATCAGATCTCAGCGCTGGGACGGCGTCGCCCTGCACGACAGCAGAGGGGGATTTCCGCTCGTCGAGCTCGAACTTCTCCTTCGCCGCCGGCGCGAGTGGCTCGATCCGCAGGTCACAATCGTCAGCGACGAATTCGAAAACCTCCTCGACCGCTAGACGCGGCACCGCGCCCTCAAGCGTGAGGTTCCAGCCGAGATAGGCGTCCTCAGGCTCCATCCGATCCAGGGAGGGGAGCTTACCGGCATCGACGGACAGCTTTACGGGACCCAGCGTCCGTAATTCACGAACGAGGTGCAGGGGCTCGCTGGCGTTCCGAAAGAGAGCTGCATGGGGTTGGAACAGAATCCGCCATCCCTCACCCACTGCCTCTTGAGGCTCGTCCGTCCTCGGGCTTGGCGCCGGCTCGGACGGTGCCGAGACGGCATGGAACTGCTGGATCAACTCTTCCGTCAGCCCCTCCGGGGCAGGCTCCCCTACCCGCTCTGCGGAGAGAAGGTCGGAAAGGGCGTCGGTCCCACGCAGAAGGAGCGCCAGGAGATCCGGATCCAGCGTAACCAACCCGTCACGGGCCCGGTCGAGAAGGGTCTCCATCACATGTGCCAGGCCGATCATGCGATCGAGACCGAAGGCACCTCCGCCGCCCTTGATGGAATGAATGGCGCGGAAGAGCGCGTGCACCGTCTCGGCATCGCTCCGCCCCTCAGCCAGCGCGGCGAGCTGGGCGTAGGCGCTCTCCAGCAGCTCGGCGCTCTCCTCGAAGAAGGTAGCGCGGAGATGGTCGAAGTTCATGCCGGCTCAGCCCGCCACACGCTTGACCACGTCGATCAGCTTCGCGGGATCGAAAGGCTTGACGAGCCATCCGGTCGCGCCCGCGCTCTTTCCCTCGGCCTTCTTCGATGCGTCCGACTCCGTGGTGAGCATCAGGATGGGCAGTGCACGCCACTTCGGATCCGCACGCAGCGTGCGGATCAGCGTCACGCCGTCCATCTTCGGCATGTTCAGATCGGTGATCACCACATCCACCGGCGAAGTGCGCAGCACGGCCAGCGCGGCTTGGCCGTCCTCCGCCTCGAGCACCTCGAAGCCCGCCTTCCCAAGGGTAAAGGCCACCATCTCCCGCATCGTCCGGCTGTCATCCACAGCCATCACTCGCTTGGCCATCTCAATCACCCATCGGAATCATCGCGGTCAGGCCAAGATCGGCGACCGCCTCGGACAGCACCTGCGAAGGAGCCCGAACATGGAAGCCGCGGCCGGCGGCCAGCGCTGCGGCGGCACCGGCCGCGAGCACCTGGAGGCAAGCGGTGGACACCCGCTCGACCTCGCCTCCATCCAGCAGCACTGGACCGGCCGGAACACGCTCGCGAAGAGCACGGCACAGCGGCTCGGCCGCGGTCAGGTCCAGCACGGCCGGCAGGACCAGAGGCATTTCCGACAGCCCAACCTCCGCCGCGGCCCCTTCCTCTGACATCAGTCCGGTTACTCCCGCCTCATCCAGGCTTCGCGCCCGGAAATCGGCGCCACCTTGCCGGGACGTCGTTAGCGCCGCCTTAAAGGCGTTCACTTTCCCGCGCTCCGTGCGCCAATCGCCTCAGAACAGCTCGATGTCGCCGGCGTCGGAGTCGTCCTCGGGTGCGTCGCTGTCGTCACGGATGCGCGCCAGGAAGCGTTGGCGCACGCTGCTCAGCGACTGACGGTCCAGCATGCGCTGAAGCAGGGCATGGTCGATGCTGGCCTCCTCCCGGAGCAGCGGCACCGCTTCCAGGGACTCGCGCCTGAGCCGCTCGGTCGCCTCGCCCAGGGTGCAGACGACCTCGCGGAGATGGTCGAGATGCTGCGTCGTGCGGTCCTGGAACTGTGCGCCGGTCACGAGCATCGACACGGTGCCCGCGATCTCCGCCGAGGCCTCGAGCGCCTCGGCGAGTACGGAGGACAGGGCATCGTTCTGGGTCACGATCCCCGAGAGCACGGCGTTCAGCTCCTGCCGCGTGCGCGCCTGGGTGGCCCCATCGATGCCGGCGATCGCCTCGAGCTCGGCATGCGCACCCCTCACGCCCCGGGCGACGGCGGCGATCCTCTCACCCACCATGCGGGATGTCTCGTCCGTCTCGCGCGAGAGCTCCTTCAGCTCGTGCGCGATCACCTTGAAGGTGCCGCCCGACCCTTCGGCGCGCTGCGCCTCGATGGCGGCGTTCAGCGCGACGAAGCGGGCCTGCTTGTTGATGGTGCCGATCCGGGCGACGCACTGCTCCGCGCCGGCCACCTCGGCCGTGACCTCGTTCAGCACGGCCACCATCCGCCCGGCCTGCTCCGAGACCTGGCCCAGCGTGTCGATGGCGTGGGCGAGCGCGATCTCCACGAGACGAGTGGCCTCGGCGAGCGGCACGGCCCTCCCGGAGACCGTCACGGTTTTCGCGATCTCCGCGATTCGCTCGACCCGGCTCGTCTGCGCCTGGGCGGCGGCCGTCAGCTCCCGGAAACGCGCACTCAGATCCACCGTGCTGCGCTCGATCAGGCCGGTGGATTCGCTCAGCTCCTCCGCGATCGCCACGAAGGCGCGGCGCTCGGTCTCGCCCAGCTCCAGCCAGCGGGCGAGCAGATCCAGGGCGCCGCCATCGGGCGGGGCGTCGGCCCCGGGGCGGGAATCGGCGGCGAGTGGGGCATGCACGACGGACGGGAACCCTTCCAAATCGAAGGGGTCTCTTAGGCGCCCGGGGCAGAACAGAAGGTTAAGGCTTCGCCGGGGCTGGCGCGGAGGGCCTCAGTCCGAGAAGAAATCCGGCAGCGGCCGCGGCGGCGGTGGGCTGCCGCGCATGGCCGTCCTCACCACCAGCTCCAGGGCTTCGAGGAAGCGCGAGCGGTTCTGGGCGCCGAAGGCCGCGTGGCGGGTCTCCTGCCCGGTCTCCCTAAGATGGCGGGACACCTCCCGCCCGGCGAGGGCGCCGCCGATATTGTCCGTGTCCCAGACCTTCCCGCCCGGCGCGATCGCGAGCCCCCCGGCCGCGAGGCAGCGCGAGGCGAGGGGGATGTCGGCCGTGACGCAGACGTCGTTCGGCCGGACCGCCTCCGCGATCCAGTCGTCGGCCGCGTCCGCCCCCTCGGCCACGATCACGCGCCGGACCCAGTCGGGCAGCCGCACCCCGCGCGAGCCGTTGGAGACGACGGTCACCGCCAGCCCGTGCCGCGAGGCGACGCGGAAGACCTCGTCGCGGACGGGGCAGGCATCCCCGTCCACATAGACGTGCGGCGCGCTCAGACGAGACCGTCCGCGATGTCGCGCTCGACCAGCGCGGGGTCGCGCTGCGCCGGATTGCCCATGCCGCCTCCCCCGGGCAGGAGGAGGCGCAGCCGCTTGCCCCGGGGAATGACCTGGAAGCCCTTCGTCCGGAGCAACGTGCCGTCCGTCAGCCCGACCCAGCCCGGCGCCCCGTCCCCGCCGCCGTCGCGGCCGCGCGGGGGATTCCCAACACGGTCGAAGATGGCGTTCACGGCGAACTCGGCATCGCCCTTCGCGCCGATCTCCATCACCTGCCCCAGCCCGCCGCGGGTGCGGCCGGCGCCGCCGGAGCCCGGGCGCAGCTCCTTCTTCCAGAAGATCACGGGAGCCACGTTCTCCGTCGCCTCCACCGGCATGGTGCGGACGCCGGAGGGAAAGGCGGTGCCGTCCAGCCCGTCCCTCCCCGGCCGGGCGCCCGTGCCGCCGGAGTTGAAGGTGATGACCTCGAAATCCGGCAGCTCGGCCTCGGCGCCGCTCACCTGCCCGCCCCCGCGGAGCGGCGGGTTCCAGAGGCAGGAGGAGCCCTCGGCCGTCACGCGGTCCGGCACGGCCTGGTGCAGGCAGCCCATCATCAGGTCCGGCAGGAGCTGGCCGACGACGTGGCGCACGGCTACCGGGAAGGGCCGCGGGGCGTTGAGGATGCAGCCCTCCGGGATCTCCATGCGGAAGGGCAGCAGCGAGGCCCAGTTGTTCGGCACCTCGGGCGCGACGACGCATTTGATGCCGAAGCAGGCATAGGCGCGCGTATAGGCCGCCGGCACGTTGATGCCGCGCCCGGAGAGGCCGGAGGTGCCGGCATAGTCCACCGCGATGTGGTCGCCCGCGATCGTCATCCGCGCGCGGAGCGTAACCGGCGCCTCGTAGCCGTCCGAGCGGATCTCGGCCGCGTACTCGCCGCGCGGCAGCTCCGCGATGGCGGCCAGCGTCGCGCGGGAGGAGGCGTCGAAGATCGATTCGGCGAGGTCGTCGAGCGACTCCATGCCGAACTCGTCCATCATCTCCACCAGCCGGCGCGCGCCCGCGTCGTTGCAGGCGCAGAGGGAGTAGACATCGCCCTCCAGCTCGGCCGGCGTGCGCGTGCCGGCGCGGAGGATGTCGAAGAAGGTCTCGTTCGCGCGCCCCTGGTCGAAGCACTTCACGATGGGGATGTAGAGCCCTTCCTCGAAGACAGAGCGCCCTTCCGGCCCCATGCCGAGCCCACCGACATCGATGACATGCGCGGTGTTCGCGAAAAGGCCGACGATCTTCCCGTTCCGGAAGGCGGGCGTCACCACCGTCAGGTCGTGCAGATGGCCCGTGCCGAGCCAGGGGTCGTTGGTGATGTAGTGGTCGCCCGCCTTCATCCCCTCCGCCGGGAACTTGGCGAGGAAGTGGCCGACGGACTCCATCATGGAGTTCACATGGCCCGGCGTGCCCGTGACGGCCTGGGCGAGCATCCGCCCGCGCAGGTCGAAGATGCCGGCCGAGAGATCGCCCGCCTCGCGCACCGTGGTGCTGAAGGCGGTGCGGATCATGATCTGCGCCTGCTCCTCCACCACGGCGATCAGGCGGTTCCATTGAATTTGGCGCTGGATGGAGGCGAGGGCCTCGGAAGGGGCGTCAGTCATCGCGTCAGCTCCAGATATCCGAGCCCATCCATCCGGCATGTCCACCCCGGCCCGACCAGCGTGCTCGTCTCCGCCTCGGTCACGATGCAGGGGCCGGCGACGGTCGCGCCCGGCGCGAAGGCCTCGCGATCGTAGACGGGCCAGTCCGAGACCTCGCCCCGCGCCGTGTCCCGCACGGCCTGGTGGCGGATGGGCGCGGGGCCGGGCGCCGCCTCCACCTCGGCCACGGGCTCGGGCGTTTCCACCCTCGTCGCCACGGTCACGGCGAAGGAGAGGATCTCCACGTCGCTGCCCGGCACCGGGCGGTCGTAGAAGGTGGCGTATTCGCGGTCATAGGCGGCGCGCACGGCCTCCACATCCGCGGCCTCCATCGCCGTCACCGGCAGTTCCACCGCGATCTCATGGCCCTGGCCGACATAGCGCATATAGGCGATGCGGCGCTCCACCAGCCCCGCCCCGAAGGCGCCATCGGCCACCACGCGCCGCGCCTCGGCGGACATCTCCGCCAGCAGCGCGTTGACGGCGGGGAGGTCGAAGCTGCGGAAGCGCTGGTAGAGGCTCCGCACGACCTCGTAGCCCACGGGGGCACGCAGGAAACCGATGGCCGAGCCAACCCCCGCGCCCGAGGGCACGAGAAGCCGGTTCACGCCGATCTTCTCCGCCACGCGATAGCCGTGCACCGGACCGCCGCCGCCGAAGGCGATGACGGCACGGCCGTCATAGCCCTTGCCGCTCTCGATGGCGTGGACGCGCGCGGCATTGGCCATGTTCTCGTCCACCACCTCCACCACGCCGAGCGCGGCCATCTCCGGCGCGAGGCCGAGCGCGCCGAGCGAGGCGTCCATCGCGGCGCGCGAGGCCTCGGGATGGAGGGAGAGGCTGCCGCCCGCGAAGCTCGCGGGATCGTAGCGGCCGAGCAGGAGGTTCGCGTCCGTCACCGCCGGCTTCGCCCCGCCGCGGCCGTAGCAGGCCGGGCCCGGATCGGCCCCCGCGCTCTCCGGCCCGACCTGGATGCGGCCGAGCGCGTCCACCGAGGCGATGGAGCCGCCGCCCGCGCCGATCTCGACCATCTCGATCACGGGGATGCGGAGCGGCAGGCCGGAGCCCTTCTTGAAGCGGCCGATGCGGGCCACCTCGAAGGTCCGGGCCGTCTGCGGCGCGAAGTCGTCGATGAGGCAGACCTTCGCCGTGGTGCCCCCCATGTCGAAGGAGAGCACGCGGTCCCAGCCCTTCTGCCGGGCGACATGGGCGGAGAAGATGGCGCCGCCCGCCGGGCCGCTCTCGACCAGCCGGATGGGGAAGCGCGCGGCCGTCTCGAGCGTGGTCAGCCCGCCGCCGGAGAGCATGAGGTAGAGCGGGGCGGCGAAGCCCGCCTCGGCCAGCCCCGCCCTGAGGCGGTGCAGGTAGCCCATCATCAGCGGCTGGACATAGGCATTGGCGGCGGTGGTGGAGAAGCGCTCCCACTCCCGCATCTCCGGGCTCACCTCGCTCGACAGCGAGACCGGGAGTTCCGGCCATTCCTCCCGCACGATCTCCGCCGCGCGCCGCTCATGCGCGGGGTTCACGAAGGCGTGCAGGAAGCCGATGGCGAGGCTCTCGATCCCCTCCCCGCGCATGAAGGCCACGGCGTCCCGCACGGCGCCCTCGTCCAGCGGCAGCAGCACGCGCCCCTCATTGTCCAGCCGTTCCGGCACGGGCCGGCGCCAGCGGCGGGGAACGAGGGGCTGCGGCAGGGTGATGTTCAGGTCGTACTGGTCGTAGCGGCTCTCATTGCCGAGCGCGAGGACGTCGCGGAAGCCCTCGGTGGTCAGCAGGGCGGTGCGCGCGCCCTTGCGCTCGATCACCGCATTGGTCGCCAGCGTCGTGCCGTGGATGAACAGCGCGACGTCGGACGGCCCCATCCCCGCCTTGGCGAGCACCGCGCGGATGCCCTCCAGCACGCCCCTCTCGGGCGCGGCTGACGTGGTGAGCACCTTCGCCGTCCAGCGCTCGATGCCGCCCTGGTCGTCTGCGCGCTCCAGCGCCAGATCGGTGAAGGTGCCGCCGATATCCGCGGCTAGTCGCGCTCCCGTCACCCCTCAGAAGCCCCGGACCACGCCGCCATCCACGCGCAGGATCGTGCCGGTGATGTAGGAACCCGCATCGGAGGCGAGGAAGGCGGCCGCCTTCCCGAACTCCTCGGGGGTGCCGTAGCGGCGCATGGGGATCGTCTTCTCCCGGTCCGCGATCACCTGCTCCGGCGTCTTCCCTTGCTTCGAGGCGGCGGCACCCGCCAGCTCGATGCTGCGATCCGTGCGGATGGCGCCGGGGGCGATGATGTTCACCGTCACCCCGTCCGGGCCCACCTCGTCGGCCAGGGTCTTCGCCCAGCCCACGATATTGGCGCGCAGCACGTTGGAGAGGGCGAGGTTCGGCAGGGGCTGCACCATGCCCGTGCTGCCGACCGCGATGATCCGCCCGAAGCCCTGCGCCCGCATGGCCGGCAGCACCTTGTTCGCCATGCGGATCGGCGAGAGCACGATGCGGCGGAACCAGGTCTCCAGCGCCTCCTCCGTGAGGTCGGAGGCCGTGCCGGCGGGCGGGCCGCCATGGTTCAGCACGAGGATGTCGAGCCCTCCCAGGGCGGCCATCGCGCCCTCGGCCAGGGCGTCCATGTCCTCGCCCTTGGCGACATCGGCGGCGAAGGGGTGGACGGCCGTGGCGCCCATGCCCGTCAGGGCCTCGCAGACCGGGCGGAGCCGCTCCACCTCGCGCCCGGAGATGGCCAGCGCCGCGCCGTCGGCGGCGAGCGCCTCGGCGATGGCCCGGCCCAGGCCCTTGGAAGCGCCCATTACCAGCGCCCTCTTGCCGCGCAGACCGAGTTCCATCCGAAACCTCCTCCGATTCAAGGGCCCGGACCCTGAACCCGCCTCCCCTCCCTGGCAAGATCGGGTCCCCTCCCCTCGCCGGGTTTGGCAAGCGGGGCCGCCCCATGCATCCTCCCGGGATGAGCCGCCCCACCCTGCTCCTGACCCGCCGCTTCCCCGACGCGGTGGAGACCCGCGCCGCGAGGGATTACGAAATCCGACGGCCCGAGGGGCCGGACCGAACTCTCGACCCCGCCGCCCTCCTCGCCGCCGCCGGGGGCTGCGACGGCATCCTCTGCGCCGCCGGAGACGGGCTGGATGCCGACACCCTCGCGCGCCTGCCGGAGAGCGTGCGGATCCTCGCCACCTTCAGCGTCGGCACCGACCACATCGCGCTGGATGCCGCCCGCGCGCGCGGCATCGCCGTGACGAACACGCCCGATGTGCTGAGCGTGGCCACCGCCGAGATCGCGATGCTGCTGATCCTCATGTGCGCCCGCCGGGCCGGCGAGGCCGAGCGGCTGCTGCGCGCCCGCGAGTGGGCGGGCTGGGCGCCCACCCAGCTCATGGGTGTGACGCTGGAGGGCAAGCGCCTGGGCATCCTCGGCATGGGGCGGATCGGGCGGGAGCTGGCGCGCATGGCGCGCGGCATGGGCATGCGGATCCACTACCGCAACCGCACCCGCCTGGCCCTTGATGAGGAGGAGGGCGCCACCTTCCACGGGGAGGACGACGCCTTCCTGGCCGCCTGCGACGTGCTCTCCATGCACATCCCCGGCGGGGCCGCCACATCGGGCTGGCTGAACGCCGCGCGCATCGCCACCCTGCCCCGCGGCGCGATCGTGGTGAATACCGGGCGCGGCACGACGGTGGACGACGCGGCGCTGTGCGAGGCGCTGCATTCCGGCCATCTGCGCGCGGCGGGGCTCGATGTCTTCGCCGGGGAGCCCGCGATCTTCGAGGGCTATCACAGCGCGCCGAACGTCACCCTTCTCCCGCATCTCGGCAGCGCCACGATTGAGACGCGCGACGCCATGGGGTTCCGCTGCCTCGACAATCTCGACGCGGTGCTGCTGCGCGACGCCGAGCCGCCCCACCGCGTCGCCTGAAGAGGGCCGCCGATGCTCTTCGATTTCGCGGCCCTCCCGAAGAAGGACCGCTACAAGCTGGTGGTCTCGACCATCGTGCCGCGCCCGATCGCCTGGATGGTGACGCAGGACGCAGAAGGGCGCGTCAACGCCGCCCCCTTCTCCTTCTTCAACGTCTTCAGCAACGACCCCGTGGTGGTGGGCATCGGCGTCGGCGCCCGCGGCATGGGCGGCGAGGAGCGGGCGGAGTTCAAGGACACGCTGGCCAATCTGGAGGCGACGGGCGAGTTCACCGTCTGCATGGTGAGCGAGGAAACGGCGGAGGCGATGAACGTCACCGCCGCGGACTTCCCGCCGGGAGTGGACGAGTTGGAGCGCGCCGGCCTCACCACCGCGCCATCCGCCAAGGTCGGCCCGCCGCGGATCGCCGAGAGCCCCGTCGCCCTCGAGTGCCGGGTGTGGCAGACCATCCCGATCGGCACCCACCGCCTGGTGCTGGGCGAGGTGCTGGCCGTGCATGTCCGGGACGACTGCATGCTCGACCCCAGGCGCCTCTACGTCGATACGCCGAAGCTGAACCTCATCGGCCGGATGCATGGAGGCGGCTGGTACGCCCGCACCACGGACCGCTTCGAGCTGCGGCGGGTGACGGTGGATGAGGCCGAGGCGAGGCGGGAGGGGCGTTCCGCACCATAGGCCGGGATATGCCCCGCCCGCGGTGACGGCGGTGCGGTTTTGTGCTAGTTTTGTTCCATGCAGATCTATCTCGCCGGGCCGGAGGTCTTCCTGCCGGATGCCGAAGACGTGGCCAATGCCAAGCGGGCGATCTGCGCCCGCCACGGGGCCACGGGCGTCTTCCCGACCGATCCAGTCCACTGCCCCGAGGCCGATGCCTCCCCCGAGGGCTGGCTCGCGATCTATCTCCGCAACGAGGCCCATATCCGCCGCGCCGACGCCCTGATCGCCAATCTTACGCCCTTCCGGGGGCCCTCCGCGGATGCTGGCACGGTCTACGAGTTGGGCTTCATGCGCGCCCTCGGGCGTCCGGTGGCGGGCTACGCCAATACGAGGACGCCCTTCACCGAGCGCACCCGCTCCTTTCTCGGCCCCTCCGCCCGGCGCCGGCCGGACGGTGGGTGGGAGGATGGAGAGGGTCTGCACCTCGAATCCTTCGGGCTGCACGACAACCTGATGATCGATGGCGGCCTGCGCGCCGCCGGCGGCCCGCTGGTCACGCGAGAGGTGGCCGAGGCCGACCGCTGGCGGGACCTCACCGCCTTCGAGGCCGCCCTCCGGGCCTTGCTGAAATCGGCCTGACCCCGCTTGCCGAGATGGCGCGCGGCCCCTATACCCCGGCGCCACGGGACAGGTGGCCGAGCGGTCGAAGGCGCGCGCCTGGAAAGTGCGTATAGGTCAAAAGCCTATCGTGGGTTCGAATCCCACCCTGTCCGCCAGTCACGCCACACATGTTCTCTCCAGCCGGTCCGCCGACGCCGCGAGGCGCGTGCTTCCTGCTGCTCCAGCCCCAGATCCGTCCTCGAGCAGCCAGGGATTGCGCTCAAGGGGCCAGCACCGCTTGTTCAGACCATCGATGGACGGCCGACTTCTCCCATGCGGTCGTCGCCTCTGGGCTGCCAACCGGCGAGAGGGGCTGGCACTACGCTTCGCGGCCCGCCTGGATCCTTACCCGGCCTGAATGCCGGCGGCCCGGATGAGCCGCCCCCATTTGTCGATTTCCCCACCCACGAAGCTGCGGAAGTCATTGGGTGGAAGCACGCCCGCGCTGGCCCCCAGCGCCGCCAGCCGCTCGCGCAGCCCAGGTTCCTTCAGCACGCTGTCCAGCACCGCGGCGAGCTGTGCGGCGATGGTCGGCGGCGTGCCGGCGGGCGCGAACAGGCCGTGCCATTCCAGGCTCTCGTAGCCCGGCAGCGTGTCGGCCACCGCGGGCACGCCGGGCAGGCGTGCCACCGGCTCCCGCCCGGTATGGGCGATGACGCGCACCCCCTCCTGCCCGTGGAGCGGGAGGGCGGAGGTCGCGGTGGAGACGATCATGCCGATGCGCCCCGCGCGCAGGTCGTTCTGCGCCGCCGGGGTGTCGCGGTAGGGCACGTGGACGATCTCGGTGCCGGCCGTGCGGTTGAACAGCTCCAGCGCCAGGTGCTGGGAGGAACCGGTGCCGGTGCTCGCGCAGGTGATCTCGCCCGGCTTCGCCTTGGCCAGTGCGACCAGCTCCGGCACCGTGGCGGCGGGGCAGCCGGGGCCGAGCAGCAGCACGTTGGGCACCGTGACGATGCGCGCCACGGGCAGGAAATCCCGTCGCGCATCATAGGGCAGTCGCGGCATGAGCGCGGGGTTGATGGCGAAGCCGCTGGCGTCGTCCAGCAGCGTGTAGCCGTCCGGCCTGGACTGCGCCACGGCACTGGCGGCGATGGTGCCGCCGGCCCCGGCGCGGTTCTCCACCACCACGGGCTGGCCGAGCGCCTCCGAGACCCGCGGAAAGACCAGCCGCGCCACCGTATCCACCGCGCCGCCAGCGCCGTAGGAGACGATCAGCCTCACCGGCCGTGCCGGATAGGGCTCCTGCGCCAGCAGCGGCAGCGGCAGCGATCCGGCCGCAAGCATGGCGACCGCCTTCCTGCGTGACATCGTCATCCCTGTCCCCTCCCCTCCTGTCCCGCTGCTTCAGCCGCGCACGATGCCGGCGGCGCGCAAGCGCGCCAGTTCGGCCTCGCCCAAGGCCGGGCGCAGGATCTCGTCGTTGTGCTCGCCGAGCTTCGGCGCCGGACGGGCCAGCACGCCGGGCGTGGCGGACAGCCGGGGCACCATGCCGTGCATCGGCACGAAGCCGTCGGGCATGTCGTCGTCGGGCACCTCGATCAGCGCCTCGCGTTCCGCCACGAAGGAGTCTTGCAGCAGGTCGGCGGCGTCCATGATCGGGCCGATGGTGACGCCGGCCTTGTCGAAATGCTCCAGCACCTCGGCCTTGTTGCGCTCCCCGATGAAGCTGCCGATGATGCCGTCCAGCTCCTGCCAGTTGCGCAGCCGGTCCGGGTTGGTGCGGAAGCGCGGATCCTCGATCAGCTCCGGCCGCCCGATCGAGCGCAGCAGCTTCTCCGTCATCCCCTGGGTGGAGGAGGACAGGCAGACCCAGCCGCCATCGCGCGTGCGATAGGCGTTGCGCGGCGCGGTGTTGGTGCTGCGGCTCCCCGTCCGCTGCTTGGTGCGGCCGGTCAGGCGGTAATTGGCAGCCTGCGGGTCCATCACCGCCAGCATGGGGTCGATCAGCGAGAGGTCGATCACCTGCCCCTGCCCCGTCCGCTCGGCATGGCGCAGCGCGATGGTGGCGGAGGCCGCGCCAAGGATGCCGGCGTAGCAGTCGCCCATGAACATCGGCGGCAGCACCGGCTCCCGGTCCGCGAAGCCGTTCACGGCAGCGAAGCCCGAATAGCCTTCGACCAGCGTGCCGAAGCCGGGCTTGTGGCGATAGGGCCCGTCCTGGCCCCAGCCGCTAATGCGCACGATCACCAGCGCGGGGTTGATCGCGTGGAGCACCTCCGGCGCCAGCCCCATCAGCTCCAGCACGCCGGGGCGGAAGCTTTCCAACAGGATCGCGGCGTCCTTCGCCAGCGCGCGCACCACCGCCTGCGCTTCCGGGTTCCGCAGGTCCAGGCAGATGCTCTTCTTGTTCCGGGACCAGCTCTTCCAGGATGTCTCGACGCCCTGAACCTTCCAGGCGCGCAGCGTGTCGCCTTCGGGCGGCTCCACCTTCACCACCTCGGCGCCATGGTCGGCCAGCACCATGCTCAGCGTGTTCCCGGCCACCAGCCGGGACAGGTCCAGCACGCGCACCCCGTGCAACGGGCCGCGCGCGGCGGGGTCGAAGGCCTTGCGGTGCAGGCGGGAAGGCGCGTGCCGGTCCATGGTCAGTCGATCCGGATGTTGGCGGCGGTGGCGACCCCCTTCCAGCGGGCGATGTCCTCCCTCAGGAAGGCATCGAACTCGCCGGACGAGCGGGGAGACGGCTCGGCGCCCTCGCCGCGCAGGTACTGGGCCAGCCGGCCCTCGCCCAGCGCCTCGTTGGCGACCGCGTTCAGCTTCTCCACGATCTCGCGCGGGGTGCCGCGGCGGGCCAGCAGCCCCCACCAGATCTCCGCGCTGTAGTCGAGGCCGCTCTCCCCAGGGGTCGGCGCCTGCGGGCCGCTGGCCGGGCGCGCCCCGGAGGTCCAGCCGAGGACCTTCACGCTGCCATCCCGCACCAGCCCGGCCGCCGAGGGCACGGTGGTGAACAGGATCTGGATGGTGCCGGAAACAAGATCCGTGGTGGCCGGGCCCATGCCGCGATAGGGGATGTGCACGAGCTTCAGCCCGCCCGCCCTCTGCGCGAACAGCTCGGCGGAGAGCTGGTTGATGCTGCCCGGCCCTGCCGAGCCGTAATCGACCTTGCCGGGGTTGGCGCGGATGTATTCCACCGCTTCCCTGAGATTGCCGGCAGGAAAGGACTTGGTCGCCAGCACCAGCAGCGGCGCCGTGGCCGCGAGCGCCACGCCCTCGAAGTCGCCGATGGCGTCGTAGGGCGTGGCCTGCGTCGCCGCGCTGGTGGCGAAGGTCGACGAGGTGACGAGCAGCGTGTAGCCGTCCGGCGCCGCCCGGGCGACCTCGCCGGAGCCGAGGGTGCTGCCCGCACCGGGCTTGTTCTCCACGACGAAGGGCTGGCCCAGGCGGCGCTGGAGGTGCTCGGCCAGCGGCCGCGCCACCGCGTCGTTGGAGCCGCCGGGGGTAAAGGGCACCACCACGCGCACGCTCCGGCTGGGCCAGGCGCCCTGCGCGCGGGCGAGGCGCGGCAGCACGAGCGGCGCGGCCAGGGCGCCGGCGAGCATCCCACGGCGTCGAATTGCGAAGTCCATCCCTGTTTCCTCCACTGCTTTTGCTGTCATGCGGCGGCCGCGAGACCCAGGCGCCGGGCCAGCGCCAGGACGGCGCGGGCGCTGGCGGCGAAGGGGGCGTCCACCATCTGCCCGTCCACCGTATAGGCGCCGATGCCCCTGGCCTCCGCTTCCTCCGCCGCCGCGACGATGCGCATCGCGCGGGCGATCTCCGCCTCGCCCGGCTGGAAGGCGGCGTTCACGACGGCGATCTGGCTGGGATGGATGCAGGACTTCCCGGCAAGGCCGAGCCTGCGGGAGGCCTCGGCCTCCGCGCGGCAGCGCTCGGGCGAGGCGATGGCGGCCAGGGCGCCGTCGAAGGCGGGGATGCGCGCCTCGGCCGCCGCGAGCCGCACCTGCAAGCGCACATGGTGCAGCGCCGCCTCGTCGTCGCGCGCGATGCCGAAGGGCTCGAACAGGTCGCCATAGCCGATCTGCAGCCCGGTCACGCGCGGGTCGGCGAGGGCGATCCCGGCGGCCAGCCGCAGCCCGCGCGGCGTCTCGATATTCGCCAGGATGCCGCAGGGCGCGGCGCCGGCCTCGGCCTCCGCCCGCGCGATGACGGCGATGGCCTCCCGCAGCATCTCGGCGGACTCCACCATGGGCAGGTTGATGGCATCGAGCCCGGGCCCGACCAGCGCCGTCACGTCCTCGGCGAAATGCGGCGTGCCCGGCGCGTTCACGCGCACGATGTGCAGCTTCCCCGCCGCGCGCAGCGCCGGGTCGCGCAGCGCGGCGGCGACATGGCCGCGGGCCTCGGCCTTGCGCTCAGGCGCCACGGAGTCCTCGAGGTCGAAGCTCAGCGCGTCGGCAGCGGAGGCGGCGCCCTTGGCGAAGAGTTCCGGCCGCGTGCCGGGCAGGAACAGCTTGCTGCGCATGGCGTCGAGGGAGGCGAGGGTCATGGCGCGATCCTGTTCAGGCGAAGCCGTAGAGGGCGGCGGGATTGTCCACCAGGATGCGGTCGGCCAGCCGCGGGCCGGCCCATTCGGCCAGGAGGTCGAGCAGTTGGGCGTCATCGGGCTTGTGCGCCTCGGTCACGTGCGGCCAGTCGCTACCCCAGACGAGCCGCTCCGGCGCCTCGGCGATGAAGGCGCGGGCGGTGCGCCCCGCCTCCGGGTAGGGCGGGCCGGTGCGCGTGTTCAGATAGGCGCCGGACAGCTTCACCCAGGCGCGGCCGGCCTGGAGCAGCCGCGCGACGACGGCGAAGGCCGGGTGCCCCGGCCCCTCCCCCGGCGGCAGGCGGGCCATATGGTCGAACACCACGGGGCAGGGCAGGTCGGCCAGCACCCCGGCCGCGTCGAGGATCTGCGCCGCCGTCAGGTGCAGTTGCAGGTGCCAGCCCAGCGCTGCGACACGGGCGGCCATCGGCGCCAGGTCGGCCAGGGCCAGGGGGGCGTCCAGCGGATTCCACAGGCTCAGCCGCAGCCCGCGCACGCCGGCGGCGTCGAGGCGGCGGAACTCCGCGTCCGGCGCGTCGAGGGACAGCACGGCGATGCCGCGCCCATCCGGGCCGAGCTGCGCCAGCGCGTCCAGCAGGGCGGCGGGATCGGTGCCGTGGTGCTTCGCCTGCACCAGCACGGCGCGGCTGGTGCCGAGGCGACGTTGAAGCAGGCGGTAATCTGCCAGCGTCATGCCGGAGACGGGCGCCGAGCCGGGGAAGCGGCCGTCCAGGACGTGCAGGTGGGCATCGCAGGCGCCGGCGGGCACGGGGTGGCGCGGCGGCGAGATGCCCGCCGAATGCGGCACGGCACTCACGGCCCTGGAGCCCGCTGGGGCGGCGCGCATGGATCGTTCCTTCCCGTTCCGGCGCTGAGCGGGCGCCCTTTCCTGCGGCTTCCCGCGGCTCACCCCGCCACGACCTTCGGGAGCGATTGCTGCTTGAAGGAGCGCCAGGCCGCCGGCAATCCCCCCAGCGCAGCGTCGCGTCGCCATGCTGCCCCGTCGCGCAACTCGGTCACGGCAGGGCCAAGCCCCTCGTTGCTGAGGGCCAATCTCTCGGCCAGTGCCACGGCGACAGCCGCGTCATTCAGGGCTCCGAGCCTCTCCTGCAAATCCTTGCAGTGGCGCAGATAGGTCTTCAGCCGCTTGTGGCGGTGGAGCGATTCCAGGAATTCCAGGGCGTAGCGGAGTTTCTTCAGCGCCTTGCGGAGGTCGTGCAACTCCTCTTCCGGGCGGCGACGGATGTGGCGGCCACGTCGCCTGACCTCTCGGCGGAGACGCTTCTCGAGCGGGCCGGCGAGATCGCAGAGAGACCTGGCCATGGCCCCGCCATCCGCCCGTCCGGAAAGGGCCGCCGGGTCCTCGGCCCAGGCGGCAAGGCCGAGCACCGTGCGGGTCAGCGCCGGGCTCGCGAACTCGGCCCCAACCCGCGCATGCGCCGCCTCGCGCTCCCGTTCCGCCGCTCGCAGCAGGGCCCGGGCGACGAGGGGGTCCAGCCCCGTCCGTGCCAGTTCCGGCAGGGTCTGCACGCAGAACACGTCCCAGTCGCGCGCTTCGCCCAGCACCCGCCCGAGCCTCCGGAGCATGCCCGTAAAGCGTTCCTCCACTTCCGGTGCCAGGTGAGGCCGGAACAGAGCCAACAGGGCGCGCATGCGGCGGATCGCGATCCGCATCCCGTGCACCCCTTCCACCCCGCCCGCGGCCGCAGCCGGCTGGTTTGCCAGCAGCGAGGCGAGGGTAGCGCCGGACAGGCGCCGGAACGCCTCTGCTCCGCTGATGTCGGGACGCAGCGCGGGCTCGATTGCCTTCTCCGCGGCACGAGGCCGGCCCGTCAGCATCCGCCAGCCACGGTCCGACTTCGCCTCGGCCCCGAGCAGGAGGGGGATATCCGCCTGGATGGATTCGGCAAACCGATAGAGAGCGGCGGGACTGCCTTCCATCAGCTCCAGTTCCAGCTCGCGGATCGCCTCCCTCGCCCCATTGGCAAATAGCATCCCGATATCCACGACCACTTCGATGACGGCGTCGCCCTGCCGCACGGTCCGGACCGTGCGGCGCACCTCGGCCCTGAAGACCGGTTCCAGCGAATCGGATGCAACCACCGATGCCATCGGCGTCGTCGCGAGCAGGCCGGGATCGGGCGCCTCGCCGTCCACGGGCCATTCCCACTCGCCCCGACCGAAGGGGCCGTAGGCGCCGCGCAGCTTCAGTGTTTGCACCCGCTCGCCGCCGCTGTGCCTGACGCGCAAGCTCGCTCCTGCCCGAGTAAGGGCATGGCCGGGCGTGTCGAAATAGACCGTCACCTCATCCCGGACCTCGGGCGATGCATCTGCCCCGGAACGAAGGGCGGGGTGGAGATCGAGGGCGGCTTCGGCACCGTGCGGAAGGAGGAATTTGACCTCCAATTCCGTCGGCGCGGGATTGGGATGAGCGGTCATGGCCGTTTCCAACGCCGGCCTCTAGCAAGCGTTGCCGGATGAGGCGGGATGACCGACGGGGAGGACGGACGCTGCCCGGCCGGCCTGGGTTCCGGCCAGCCGGGAGAGAAAATGCGACCCCCAGCGCTATCGCGGGTTGTCGGGGGAGGACCGTGCCGCGCTGGCCGGGATGGCCGCGCGGGAGGCCGAGGTGGCCCGTTTTCGGCGCG
>NZ_JACIJD010000021.1 GCF_014199205.1 Muricoccus pecuniae
AAACGGATACATCACCCACGCGGGGTGGAGCAGCCCGGTAGCTCGTCAGGCTCATAACCTGAAGGTCACAGGTTCAAATCCTGTCCCCGCATCCAGACAAGGCCCTCACGACGTATGTCGTGGGGGTTTTTTGTTGCGTGTCGACGGGAGCTACTTGAGGGGGCTGCCACTCCGGACTGCCCGTACGGTTGGACGAGCGTAAACAGCCCGGACACAACCTGCCCACGTTGGGATGCTTCACGACGGCGAGCTGAACGCCATTAACCCAGCCAGCACCAACGGGATTGCCAATGCAGCCAGCACGGTCTGGGCGGCAGTGATGCCCGCCATCAGTGGCGCATCGCCGCCAAGCTGGCGCGCCAGAATATAGGCGGACGACGCGGTAGGCATCGTCTGGAACAGAAGCACTACCACCAACGGCGCTCCTTCAAGCCCGAAGGATAGCGCTGCCAGCAGGGCTGCCAGCGGCATCGCCAGGAACTTCGCGATGGACGAACTCGCGATCGCTCCCGCCCAGGACCGCGCGGCCCCGAAATCAAGGGCTGCGCCAACGCAGAGAAGGCCCAATGGCAGCGATGCCGCGCCCAAGCTGCGCAGTGCCGGGTCCAGTCCGGCTGGGAGACCGATGCCGGTTGCCTGCAGGAGAATTCCACCGGCACAGGCGAGGATGAGCGGGTTGGTGGCGATTAGGCGGCCGATCCCGGTCGCGCTCATTCGTGCATTGCCGAAACGGGCAAAGGCGAGGATGCAGAGCACGTTGACCGTGGGCACAATGGCCGCGTTGCAGATGGCCGCGAGGGCTACCCCCTGTGCCCCGAACAGCCCCGCCGCCAAGGTGATCGCGATGTAATTGTTGAAGCGTATGCCGCCCTGGAACACCGAGGTGAAGGCCGGCCCGTTCATGGGCAGAAGCGGTCTCACCGCCACAAGAAGCAGCGCGACGGCGAGAGTGGACAGCACCAGCGTTGCTGCAAGCTGGAAGACCGGCAATGCATCCAGCCGGGCCCCTGCGAGGCCATGGAGAAAGAGCGACGGGAGCAGGACAAAGTAGCAGAGGCGCTCGGCTGCGGGCCAGAAGCTCTCCTCCAAGAAGGCGTAGCGGCGCAAGAGGTGACCGAATCCGATCAGCAGGACAACCGGCATGAGGGCGAGCAGCACGGCGCCACTCACGGCCTCTTCCCCATCTTCGACAAGATCATGCCTCCACGACCCCCTGCTGACCCGGAACATGATCCCGGATCGTATTTCAGGTGTCGAGTTCGGGGCGCTGGTGTCCCCCCTCGTGGGTGGACAAGGCCTGCAACCGGTGAAGGAACCAGACCTGATTCTGCTCCATGAGGGCGAGCAGCCGGTGCGCTTCGGCGAGCAGGTGCGTCTGGCGCAGCGCCGTCATCTGAGAGATGGACCCACGCCTGCGCTCGATCCGGGCAGCGTTCTCCCGCACCAGCCTCGACGCCCGCTCACGGCTGCTTTCTTCCGCCGGCATGTCGCGTCACCAGTGATGGAATCGACGATGGCGGGCACCGGCGTCCGGGCCCGCCAATCTTTCATCGAGCAGCCCCGGTACTAGCCCGGGAAGGGAGCGCCGCCCACTGGGGCGGCGCCTTCTCTCAAATCCCCGCCTTGACGCCCTGGGCTGCCCGCGCGGCGAACTTGCGAACGATCGGCTCAAGGTTGTCCTCGCACCACTGCGCCATGCGCTCCTCCTCTTGGAGGGACTGCTTGAGCGCGGTGGGGGCGCGCGTGTCGCCCGCGATGTCGGCGAGGACGAGGAGCGACTTGTAGGAGGCGATCTCGAAGTGCTCGAAAGCATAGTTGGCGAGCGAGTTCTTCAGGATCTCGTCCTGCATGGGCGCGTGCGCGAGCGCCGCCATGTTGCCCATCAGGCCCGTGATGAAGTCCTTCACGGAGGAGTTCGACGTGCCGAGGCTCTCCAGGATAGCGTCCAGCCGCTCGCGCTGCTGCTCGCTCTCGGTGATGTGCCGGCGGAGAGCCTGCTCGACCTCGGGGTAGTTCTCGATGCGCTCGACCTGGCGTGTGAGCAGTTCGATTGCCTGCGTCTCCAGGGCGCGGGCATTGACCAGACCGGTCACGTAGAGATCACGGGAGCTTTCCTGCATGATGGCTGTCCTTTGCTGTGAGTGTAAAAAATCTCGGCCGACGTTACGGGCCGCTAGGCGGCCTGCTTCTCGCCTTCCAGGGCGGCGGGCAGGATCGAGCTGCGTGTCACCTCGGTGAGCTGCTCGTCCTGAGCCTTTTCCTCCGCCAGAGTCGCCGCGAGGAGGTCAGCTACCTGCTTCTCGCCCATTGCCTTCGCGAGCTCGACCATCGTGCCGTAAGCAGCGATCTCGTAGTGCTCGATGCGCTGCTGGCTGGCAACGATCACGAGATCGAGCACTGGCCCTTTGTCCTGCTCTTCCATCTCGTGCTGCGCCTCCTCCACGAGGCCGCGCATCGCCTCGCAGACCTTACGGCCGGGGCGCGCGTTGAGGGCGCCGAGTGCCTGTTCGACACGATCGCGCTGTTCCTCTGTCTGCCCGATATGCGCCTCGATCCCCTCTTTCAGCTTGGGCTCGGACACCTTCCTCAGCGTCTTGCGCAGGATCTGGATGGCTTGTTTCTCGGCGCTGAAAGCATCTTTGAGCTGGTCGATCAGCATGGTCCGCAGCTCGGTCATATTGCCAAAGTCTCCTGATCAAGGCTTCGCTCGACAGCGAGCCTAACGAACGCCGCTTCGCAGCAGCGGTTTGGAGTGGCCGGAAATAAGAACGTGTTGCTTGTACCTTCGAATGGCAGCCGCTTCGCTGTCACTGGCAGGATTCTGATCTGCTATTCTGAAAACGTCTAAATTTTCGCCTCGCTGCGCCAATATTCAAAGTTCCTTGCCGGCGATGCTGGGCCGCTCTCCAAAGATTCTCGCAACCACCGTTGTCGGCAGGCCTGAAATCCTGCCCCGTCCGCCGGTGCCTCAGGGCGCCCCCGACGAGTTCTACCGCGCTCGCCTTCGGCTAACCTGCTCGTGAAGCATCGATGAGACTTGGCATCCTCATCGCCGGCCTTGCGTTAGCACGCCGCGCGATGCCGCCGCATCGCGAAAACCCTCTGCTGAAATGGTTCTCCTCCGCGATACGCAAGCACTTGTGATGTGGTCATTCCCTGGGACGATGTGCTCAAAGGTCTGTGTCTTGCATCCTAGGTTAAGCTGTCGCCGGAGGTGTCGCCGCAAGAGAGGGTTCGCTCATCGGTGTGCTCTAGCCAAAAGGGAGTCCTCATGTTCTTCGCCAACCCTCGCCTTCAGTATCCGGTCCGCGTCGATAAGCCCAATCCAGTTTTTGCGCGCGCGCTGCAGCAGGCTATCGGCGGCGTCGAGGGCGAGATCAGGGTGATGATGCAGTACCTCTTCCAGTCGTGGGGCTCCCGCGGCCCGATGAAGTACCGCGACATGCTGCTCAACACGGGCACCGAAGAGATCGGCCATGTCGAGATGCTCTCCACGGCCGTCGCAATGAATCTTGAGGGCGCGCCGCTCTCCTTCCAGGAGGAGGCATCGCGCGATCCGATCGGCGGCGCGGTGCTCAACGGCATGAACCTCCGCCACATCCTCTCGACGGGGCTTGGCGCCACGCCGGAGAACTGCAACGGCGTGCCGTTCAACGCGAGCCACGTCTACGCAAGCGGCAATCTCGCTGCCGACATGTACGCGAACGTCGCGGCCGAGGCGACGGGCCGTGCGCTTGCCACGCGCCTCTATGGCATGACGGACGATGCCGGCATGAAGGACATGCTCTCCTTCCTGATCGCCCGCGACACGATGCACCAGCAGCAGTGGCTCGCGGTGATCGAGGAGCTGGGTGGGATGGAGGCGCAGCTTCCCATCCCGAACAGCTTCCCGCAGTCCCAGGAGAAGAGTGAGTTCGCCTACGCCTTCTTCGTCCACGACGCCGACGGCAAGGTGCCCGAGGGCCGCTGGACGAGCGGCCCTTCCCTCGACGGCAAGGGCCAGTTCGAGCCGATGCTCTCCAAGCCGCTGGGCGAGGTTCCCCAGCTCGCCCCCGCACGCCCCGATGGTGGCGCGCAGACCGAGCAGACCTCCACCACGCCCCCGGCCGGCGTCACCAATCCGTGAGAGCGGCCCAGCCCGTTCTCGCTCCCGGCCGCGTCACCGACGCGGCCGGCTTTCTCCCCCTGAGCTGAGGAGTGTTCCCCATTCCCCCCTTGTCGCACGGCGGTACGGCACCGAAGCCCCTACTCATTTGCTTCTCTCATCTCCGGTGGGACTTCGTGTTCCAGCGACCGCAGCATCTCCTCTCCCGCGCTGTCGCCTCGCATCGCGTGCTGTTCATCGAGGAGCCGATCTACCAGCCCATGGAGGCTGGCCTCCCCCGGATGCAGCTGCGCCGCACCGCGCAGGACGTGCTCGTGGCGACGCCGCTGCTTCCCCAGGGGCTGGACGAGGTCCGGGCGGATGCCGCCCAGCGTGACCTGCTCGACGCGCTGCTCGATGGTCCCGAGGGCGGGAAGGACATCGCGATCGCCTGGTACTACACGCCGATGGCGCTCTCCTTCTCCGGGCACCTGCAGCCGGCCGTCACCGTCTATGACTGCATGGACGAGCTCTCCGCCTTCCGCGGCGCGTCCCCGGGCCTGCGCCTGCTGGAGCGCCGCCTGATGCAGCGCGCGGACCTCGTCTTCACCGGCGGCCGCAGCCTGTACGAGGCGAAGCGCGGCCTGCATCCCAGCACCCATCTCTTCGCGAGCGGCGTGGACGTGCACCACTTCGCCCCCGCCCGGAACGGCACGCCCGAGGGCGGCGAGCCGGAGGACCAGGCCGGCCTCCCGCATCCCCGCCTCGGCTGGTTCGGCGTCATCGACGAGCGGATGGATCTCGGCCTCGTCGGCGCGGTCGCCGAGCGCCGGCCGGACTGGACCGTCATCATGGTCGGCCCGGTGGTGAAGATCGATCCCGCCAGCCTTCCGCGCGCGGCCAACATCCACTGGCTCGGCGGCAAGGGGCACCAGGATCTCCCGCGCTACCTCGCGAACTGGGATGTCGGCTTCATGCCCTTCGCCATCAACGAGGCGACGCGCTACATCAGCCCGACCAAGACGCCCGAATATCTCGCGGCCGGCGTGCCCGTAGTGTCCACCCCGGTGGCCGACGTCGTGCGCGACTACGGCGAGGCGGGGCTGGCGGAGATCGCGAGCACGCCCGACGAGGTGGTCTCGGCCGCCGAGCGCCTGATGGCGCGTCCGCGCGCCTCCTGGCTGCCGCAGGCCGACCAGCGCCTCGCCCAGATCTCCTGGGACTCCCTCTGGGCCCGCATGGCGGGTCTGATCAATCAGGTCTCTTCCCGGCGCTCTGCGGCCGGCTCGCAGACCCGTGCAATGACGAGCTCGAATGCTGCCCCCGATGTTTGATTGGCTGATCGTTGGTGCCGGCTTCGCGGGGTCCGTCCTCGCGGAGCGGCTGGCCTCGGTTCGCGGCGAGAAGGTCTGCGTGATCGACCGCCGCGACCATATCGGCGGCAACGCCTATGACGAGCTGGACGCGGCGGGGATCCTCATCCACCGCTACGGCCCGCACATCTTCCACACGAACAGCGAGGCGGTCTTCGCCCATCTCTCGCAGTTCACGAAGTGGCGGGCCTATGAGCACCGCGTGCTCGCGCGGCTGGCGGACGGCATGCTCGTGCCCATGCCGATCAACCGCACGACGGTGAACCGGCTGAACGCGCTGAGCCTGACCACGGAGGATGAGGTCGAGGCCTTCTTCTCCGCCCGTGCCGAGGCGGTGCCGGAAATCCGCACCTCCGAGGACGTGGTCGTCTCGCGCGTCGGGCGGAAGCTCTACGAGACCTTCTTCCGCGGCTACACGCGCAAGCAATGGGGTCTCGACCCCTCGGAGCTGGACCGTTCCGTGACCTCCCGCGTGCCGACGCGGGCGGACAACGACGACCGCTACTTCACCGACACCCACCAGTTCATGCCGCTGGATGGCTACACCGCCATGTTCGCGCGGATGCTGGAGCATCCGAACATCACGGTGATGACGGGCACGGACTATGCCGCGGTGAAGGACAAGCTCTCCTTCCGGCGGATGGTCTGGACGGGGCCGGTGGACGAGTTCTTCGATTTCCGCTTCGGCAAGCTGCCCTATCGCTCCCTCGTCTTCCAGCACGAGACGCATGACCGGGAGTGGTTCCAGCCCGTCGGCACGGTGAACTTCCCCGGCGAGGAGGTGCCCTTCACGCGGGTGAGCGAGTACAAGCACCTCACGGGCCAGGTTCACCCGAAGACGAGCGTGACCTACGAGCTCCCCGCGGCCGAGGGCGACCCCTACTACCCCGTGCCGCGGCCCGAGAACGCCGCGCTCTACAAGCAGTACGAGGCGCTGGCGGACGCGACGGAGAACGTGTGGTTCGTCGGCCGCCTCGCCACCTACCGCTACTACAACATGGACCAGGTGGTGGCGCAGGCGCTGGCGACCTTCAAGCGCATCGAGACGGCGGTGCCCCGCACAGGCGACGAGGCCTCCGCCGTGGCCGCGGCCGACTAGGAGGGCTGGGCGTGCCGGACAGCGTGCAGGAAGGGCTCTTTCCGAGCTTCTTCCTGGGTGGCTTCGAGTGCTCGACCCATCGCCGGCACGACCGGAAGCGGCTCGACCTCGTCGCCTCCACCCGCCACGACGACTTGGCGGAGGAGGACTACGCCGCGCTGGCCGTACACGGCATCCGCGGCGCGCGCGACGGCGTCCGCTGGCATCTCGTCGAGGCGGAGCCCGGGCGCTACGACTGGTCGAGCGTGCTGCCGCAGATGCGCGCGGCGCGGAAGGCCGGCGTGCGCGTGGCCTGGGACCTCGCCCATTACGGCTATCCCGACCACATCGACCCCTGGTCCGAAGGGTTCGTGGAGGGGCTGGCGCGCTACGCCGCCGCCTTCGCCCGCCTCGCGCTGGAGGAGGAGGGGCAGCCGCCGGTCGTCTGCGCGGTGAACGAGATCTCCTTCTGGGCCTGGGGCGGCGGCGATACCGGGCATTTCAACCCGGGCACGAAGCACCGGGGCGAGGAGCTGAAGCGCCAGCTCATCCGCGCCTCGCTCCGCGCCGCCCGGGCCGCGCGGGAGGCAGTGCCGGGCACGCGCGTCATCGCGGTCGATCCCCTGATCCGCGTCGTGCCGGTCCGTCCCGAGGACCGCGAGGGCGCGGAAGGCCATAGCGGCTCGCAGTGGCAGGCCTGGGACGCGCTGGTCGGCCAGTGCTGGCCGGAACTGGGCGGGGGGCCGGACGGCTTCGACGTGATGGGCGTGAACTACTACTGGAACAACCAGTGGGAGCATGGCGGCCGGACGATCGAGCCCGGCGACCCCCGCTTCCGCCCCTTCCGCGAGATCCTGGCCGATGCCTGGAAACGCTATGGGAAGCCGATTTTCCTGGCGGAGACGAGCATCGAGGGAACGCCGCGCGCGGCCTGGTTCCGCTATGTCTGCGCCGAGGTGCGCGCGGCGATGCGGGCCGGCGTGCCGGTCGGCGGCATCTGCCTTTATCCCGTCGTGAGCCATCTCGGCTGGGACGACGACCGCTACTGCCCGAACGGGCTGTTCGAGCTGGAGGCGCCGGGCGGGGTGCGGCCGCGCCACGCGCCGCTCGCCGAGGAGCTGCGCCGCCAGAGGGCGCTGTTCGATGAGATGGCGCGCGGCCACTCCGTGCCCGAGGATCCGGACGCTCTCTCCGAACTCTCCGTCGTGCTGCGGCAGGTGGAGGAGGAGCGGCAGGTCATCCGCGAGGCCGAGAGCGCGGAGGTCTCGCGAATCGCCTGACGGCTTCCCGGTTTTTCCCGGTCCGCCGGGCCGGGAAGGGAACGTTCCGGCTGACGCCGCTGCGCCGGATCGGCGGAATGTTCAAGTGTGATCTACAGAAAATCCCTTTCCCTCTCTTCACAAAACCCGGCGGGGCGCCGTATGAGCGCGGATGCCATTGCCCTCTCCGGTTCCGCACCCGGCCGTCGGAGGTGCGGCGAGGCATCCACATAGGGTGTTTGTATGTCAAAGAAGTTCCTGACGGACGTCATTCAGCAGTCCGCCGACCTGACCGGTGTCGCCGCCGGCCGCCTCGCGGCCGACATCATCGCCGCGATCAAGGAGCAGATCGTCGAGAACGGCCGCTTCTCCCTGCCCGACTTCGGCTCCTTCACCGTGCGCGAGACGCCCAAGCGCACCGCGCTGAACCCCCGCACCGGCGAGAAGGTCGCGGTGAAGGCCGGCGCCACGGTGAAGTTCAAGGCCGCGCCCTCGTTGAAGGTCGCCGCCTTCGCCGGCGCGAAGAAGGCCAAGCGCAAGGCGGCGCGCACCAAGGCCGAGTAGGCCCGCCACCATGCCTTCCCGCGGGCCCTCCAGCGGGGCCCGCAGGCCTCGCGCGCCACGCGCGCCGGAGACCTCGCTCTACGAGGCGGTGAAGGCGCATCTGGAGGGGCTGGGCTACGAGCCGAAGGGCGAGGTCTGCGGCTGCGACGTCGTCGCCCTTCGCGCGGGCGAGCCGCCCTTCCTCGTGATCGCCGAGATGAAGACGGGCTTCACCCTGGAGCTGCTGCTCCAGGGCGTGGACCGCCTCTCCCTGGCCGACGAGGTGTGGCTGGCGATCCGGGCCGCCCGGCGCGGCCATGCCGCGGACCGGCGGGTCCACCGGCTCTGCCGCCTCCTCGGCTTCGGCCTGCTGGCCGTCGATCCCCAGGCCTCGCGCGTGGAGGTCCTGGCCGAGCCCGAGCCCTACCGCCCCCGCCGCAACGCCCGTCGCCGCGCCCTGCTGCTGCGCGAGCACAGGCGCCGCAGGGGCGACCCGAACCGGGGCGGCGCCTCCCGCGTCCCGATCATGACGGCCTACCGGCAGGGGGCGCTGGACATCGCGCGAGCGCTGCGGGAGGGGCCGGGGAGGGTGCGAGACCTCTCGGGAAGGGTGCCGGAGGCGGCGCGCGTCCTGCAGCGCAACGTCTATGGCTGGTTCGAGCGCGTCGAGCGAGGAACCTACCGCCTGACCCCGGCGGGTCTCGCGGCGCTCGATTCCGCGCAGGGCTGAGCGGCCCGCTCAGGCGAGCGGCAGCGGGCCGTCATTCTTCACCTCCTCCATCACCGCATAGGTCCGTGTCTCCCGTACGCCGGGGAGGCTGAGCAGCACGTCGCCGAGGAAGCGCCGGAAGGCGGCCATGTCGGCCATGCGCGTCTTCACGAGATAGTCGAAGCCGCCGGCCACCATGTGGCACTCCAGCACCTCCGGCGCCCGGTTCACCGCTTCCGCGAAGCGGGTGAAGATGTCCGGGGTGGTCTTGTCCAGCAGCACCTCGACGAAGACGAGCAGGCCGAAGCCCAGCCGCTGCGGGTCGAGCCGCGCCCCGAAGCCGGTCACGAAGCCCTCCTTCAGCAGCCGCCGCATCCGCTCGCTGGTCGCGGTGGGGGAGAGGCCGATTCGGTCGGACAGCTCCAGATTCGTGATCCTCCCGTCCCGCTGCAGGATATCGAGGATTCGGCGGTCGATTCGGTCGATCTGCTGCATGTTTCGCGCCTCTGACGCCGTTGCGGTGTGGATTATCGGGCAACTCGGCCGGAATCCTCCATACTGATGCGCCGCGCCTGACCTTAGGCTGTGCCGGCCGGCACCCTTGGCCGGCAAAGGGACCCCGACGTGAGCAGCAGCCCCCTGTCCTCCGCCGTCCTCGAGCGCGGCACGCAGCCCTTCGGCGCCCTGGCCGGCCCGGTGCGGCCCCAGCCGCCCCTGCGCGCCGCGATCACCGCCGCCTACCGCCGACCGGAGACGGAGTGCCTCTCGCCGCTGATCGAGGCCGCCACCCTGCCGCCGGGCATGGCCGCGGCCGCCGGGCGCACCGCCCGCGCCCTGGTGGAGGCGCTGCACGCCCAGCCCGCGCGCGGTGGGGTGGGGGGCCTCGTGCGCGAGTTCTCCCTCTCCAGCGGGGAGGGGGTGGCGCTGATGTGCCTCGCCGAGGCGCTGCTCCGCATCCCCGATGCCGCCACCCGCGACGCGCTGATCCGGGACAAGATCGCGGGCGGCGACTGGCGCTCGCATGTCGGGCGCTCGCCCTCGCTCTTCGTCAACGCCGCCACCTGGGGGCTGGTCGTCACGGGCAAGCTGACGGCGACGGTGAACGAGACGGGGCTGGGCGCGGCGCTCACCCGCCTGATCGCGCGCGGGGGCGAGCCGCTGATCCGCCGCGGCGTGGGCATGGCCATGCGGCTGATGGGCGAGCAGTTCGTCACGGGCCAGACGATCGCGGAGGCGCTGGCCAACAGCCGCGCGATGGAGGCGAAGGGCTTCCGCTACTCCTACGACATGCTCGGCGAGGTGGCGACGACGGCGGAGGACGCCGCGCGCTACCTCCGGGACTATGAGGGGGCGATCCACGCCATCGGCCGCGCTTCGGCCGGGCGCGGGCTCCATGCCGGGCCGGGCATCTCCATCAAGCTCTCGGCGCTTCATCCCCGCTACAGCCGCGCGCAGCGGGAGCGGGTGATGGCGGAGCTGCTGCCGCGCGTCCTCGGCCTCGCCGAACTCGCGCGCCGCTACGACATCGGCATCAACATCGACGCCGAGGAGGCGGACCGGCTCGACCTCTCCCTCGACATCCTGGAGGCGCTCTGCCTCGCGCCCTCGCTCGCCGGGTGGAACGGCATCGGCTTTGTCGTGCAGGCCTACGGCAAGCGCGCGCCCTTCGTGCTCGACTGGATCATCGACCTTGCCCGGCGCAGCCGCCACCGGGTCATGCTGCGCCTGGTGAAGGGCGCCTACTGGGACAGCGAGATCAAGCGCGCGCAGGTGGACGGACAGTCGGACTTCCCGGTCTTCACGCGCAAGATCCACACGGACGTTTCCTACCTCGCCTGCGCGCGGAAGCTGCTGGGCGCGCCCGACGCGGTCTTCCCACAATTCGCCACGCACAACGCCCAGACGGTCGGCGCCATTCACGCCATGGCGGGGGAGGCGTTCGAGAGGGGCGACTACGAGTTCCAGTGCCTGCACGGCATGGGCGAGCCGCTCTACGAGGCTGTCCGCGCGCGCATCGGCCGCCCCTGCCGCATCTACGCCCCCGTGGGCACGCATGAGACGCTGCTCGCCTATCTCGTCCGCCGCCTGCTGGAGAACGGCGCCAACTCCTCCTTCGTGAACCGCATCGCCGATCCCGCCGTGCCGGTGGAGGACCTCATCACCGATCCCGTGGAGGCCGCGCGCGCCGTCCATCCCGTCGGCGCACCGCATCCACGCATCGCCCCCCCGCGCGACCTGTTCGGGGAGGAGCGCCCGAACTCCGCCGGGCTGGACCTGAGCGACGAGGACACCCTCGCCTCGCTCTCCGCCACCCTCGCCGCGGGCGCCGGTGCGCCGCTGCGCGCGGGCGCGCCCCTGCGCGCGGGCGGGGAGGGGCCTGGCCGCGAGATCCGCAACCCCGCCGACCGGCGCGACCTCCTGGGTCATGCGGTGCACGCGACGCCCGAGGCGGTGCGCGAGGCCCTCTCCCGCGCGGAGGCCGCCGCGCCCGCCTGGGCCGCGACCCCGCCCGCCGGGCGCGCCGCCATCCTCGCCCGCGCCGCCGACCTCATGGAAGCGCGCATGGCCGAGCTGATCGGCATCATCGTGCGGGAGGCCGGGAAGTCGCTCCCCAACGCGGTTGGCGAGGTGCGGGAGGCCGTGGACTTCCTGCGCTACTACGGCGCGGCCGCGCGGGGCTTCGACAACGCCACGCATCGCCCGCTCGGTCCCGTGGCCTGCATCTCGCCCTGGAACTTCCCGCTGGCGATCTTCACGGGGCAGGTGGCGGCGGCGCTGGCGGCGGGGAACGCGGTGCTGGCCAAGCCCGCGGAGGAGACGCCGCTGATCGCGGCCCGCGCCGTGGGGATCCTGCACGAGGCCGGCCTGCCGGCCGACGCGCTCCAGCTCCTGCCCGGCGAGGGCGATGTCGGCGCCGCGCTGGTGGGCGACCCCCGCATCTGCGGCGTGGTCTTCACCGGCTCCACGGAGGTGGCGCGGCTGATCCAGCAAGGGCTCGCCGGGCGCCTGGGGCCGGATGAGCGGCCCGTGCCGCTGATCGCCGAGACGGGCGGGCAGAACGCGCTCGTCGTGGACAGCTCCGCCCTGGCCGAGCAGGTGGTGGCCGATGTCATCGCCTCGGCCTTCGACAGCGCGGGCCAGCGCTGCTCCGCCCTGCGCGTGCTGTGCGTGCAGGAGGATGTGGCGGAGCGCGTGCTGTCGCTGCTGGGCGGCGCGCTGGCAGAACTCCGCCTCGGCAATCCCGACCGGCTCTCCACCGACATCGGCCCCGTCATCACCGGGGAGGCGCGGGAGGGCATCCTGCGCCATATCGGGGCGATGCGCGCGAGGGGCCACGCGGTGCACTCCCCCCCGCTGCCCACGGAATGCGCCCACGGCACCTTCGTTGCCCCCACCATCATCGAGATCGGCGCCATCTCCGACATCGGGCGCGAGGTCTTCGGCCCCGTGCTGCACGTGCTGCGCTATGGTCGGGACGGGCTGGACGCCTTGGTGGATGAGATCAACGCCACCGGCTACGGCCTGACCTTCGGCGTCCATTCCCGCATCGACGAAACGATCCGCCGCGTCACGGCGCGGGCGGGGGCCGGCAACATCTACGTCAACCGCAACCTCATCGGCGCGGTGGTGGGGGTGCAGCCCTTCGGCGGGCACGGGCTCTCCGGCACCGGGCCGAAGGCGGGTGGGCCGCTCTATCTCCGCCGGCTTCTCGCGGCCTGCCCGATGGGGACGGGATTCGCGGAGGCGGGGATGCCCGCCGGGCCGGAGCCGGCCGCGCTGCGCGCCCTGTGCGACCTGGCCGGGGCCCGCCATCCCGATCTGGCCGAGGCGCTGGCCCGGATGGCCGCGCTCACCCCTGCCGGGGCGGAGATCACCCTTCCCGGGCCGGTGGGGGAGGACAACCGCTACGGCCTGGCCCCGCGCGGCACGCTGCTCCTCATGCCCTCCACGGAGCGGGGCCTCCTCCTGCAACTCGGCGCCGCGCTGGCGACGGGGAACAGGATCCGCCTGCACGCGCCCGAGGCGCTGCTGGCGGCGCTGCCCGGGGCGCTGCGGCCTCTCGTCTCCGTCGTGCCGCATCCGGACGCCGCGGGCTGTGCCGCCGTGCTCTTCGAGGGCGAGGCGGAGGCGCTGCTCACCCTCAACGGGGCGCTCGCCGCGCAGGAGGGACCGATCGTGCCGGTGCTCGTCGCGCCCTATGCCCTGGAGATGCTGGTGCTGGAGCGCTCCGTCAGCACCAACACCGCCGCCGCCGGGGGTAATGCGAGCCTGATGGCGATTGGCTGATCAGGCATAGGTCTGCGGCCGCCGCCGGGCGGCCAGGGCCTCCAGCACCGCCAGCTGGCGCGGCAGGCAGACGCGGCGGAGGTCGTAGCGCTCCTCCACCGTGCGGCGCGCGGCCGCGCGCAGCGGGGCGAAGCGGGCGGGGTCGGACAAGGCCTCGACCAGCCGCCGGGCGAGGGCGTCGTGGTCGAAGAGGTCCGTCAGCAGCCCGTTCCTGCCGTCCTCCACCACCTCCCGCACCGGCGGCGTGTCCGAGCCGATGAGGAGGACGCCGCAGGCCATCGCCTCCAGCACGCTCCAGGAGAGGACGAAGGGCACGGTGAGGTAGACATGCGCGGCCGAGACCCGGAACAGCGCGTGCAGCGCCGGATGCGGGATGCGGCCGAGGAAGTGCACCCGCGCGGGGTCGAGCGGCCCGACCTCGGCCAGCATCGCCTCCCGCCAGTTCGCCGCACCCTCGGGCGCGCGGCCGTAGCTCGCCTCGTCCCCGCCGACGATCACCACCCGCGCCGCAGGGCGGGCGGCCAGCAGGGCGGGGAGGGCGCGCATGAAGGTGGGGAAGCCCCGATAGGGCTCCAGACCCCGCGCGACATAGGTCACCACCTCGTCCCCGGGGCGCAGCACGGTGCCGTCGGGCAGGTCGAAGCGCGCCTCGGGATCGGGGCGGCAGACCGCGGTGTCGATGCCCTCGTGGACGAGGCTGATCCGCTCCTGGAACCAGCCGGGGAAGCGCGCGCGCTGCCAGCGCGTGGGCGCCATGCCCCAGTCCGAGGCCCCGATGGCGGAGGCGAGCGGCATGTTCATCGCGCGCACGCGCACGGCGTCCTGCACGGTGGAGGGCTTGCCGGGCTCGTAGCCGACATCGGCGCCCGTCGCGCTGTAGAAGAACTCGGCGTAGAGCAGCAGCGCCGCCTCGGGGAAGATGTCCTTGAGGAAGAGCGTGTCGCCCCAGCCGATATGGCTGAAGGTCACGTCCGGCACGAAGCCGCCCCGGCGCAGCTCCAGCGCGTGCCGCGCCACCAGCTCCGCCCGCGCGACGGCCGCCGCCGCCGGGCGCGCGCGGGGCGGCACGGCCTCGGCTGGGGGAGGGGGCGGGTCGTAAACCCGCAGAGTCACGCCCTCCGGCACCGGGAACTGCCGGGCCCCGATGCCGACGACCTTGTTCCCCGGCCGCGCGGCGAGGGCGGGCAGGAGATGCGCGTACTGCCCGGGGAAGTTCGGGTGGACCAGCAACACCTTCATCGGGGGAGACGAACCTTCCGGGGAGGCCTGGCGGCGCCGGGAGCGGGCCGGGGGCGGGGAATCATTGCCCCTCCGATCCTAGCACGCCTCCCCCGGCCGGCCACGCCCCCCTCCCCACGGGGCCGGCCCGCTACAGGCCGGTCGTGGGATAGGGCGGCACGCCCATCTCGTCCGGCGGCGCCCCCTCGCGGGCCGAGAGCGCGCGGTCGAGGTAGTGCGCCGCGCTGATGAGGGCGAGATGGGTGAAGGCCTGCGGGAAGTTGCCGAGATGCTCCCCCGCCGGCCCCAGCTCCTCGGCGTAGAGGCCGAGATGGTTGGCGTAGCCGAGCATCTTCTCGAAGAGGAAGCGCGCCTTCTTCACGTCGCCCGCCCGCGCCAGGCACTCGACATACCAGAAGGAGCACATGTTGAAGCTGCCCTCGATGCCGTCCAGCCCGTCCACCGAGGAGTCCTCGTAGCGGCGCACCAGGCTGTCATCCACCAGGCGCCTTCCCACAGCGTCGAGGGTGGAGAGCCAGCGCGGGTCGGTCGGGCTGATGAAGCGCATCAGCGGCATCAGCAGGCAGGCGGCGTCCAGCGTCGTGCCGCCCCGGCTCTGCACGAAGGCGGCCCCGACGGGATCCCAGAAGTTCGTGTGGATGTCGTTGTAGATGGCGTCCCGCGCGCGCAGCCAGCGCTCCAGCGGCGCGGGGAGGGAGCGCTTGCGCGCGAGGCGCAGCGCGCGGTCCAGCGCCACCCAGCACATCAGCCGGGAGTGCAGGAAGTGGCGGCGCCCGCCGCGCACCTCCCAGATGCCCTCGTCTGCCTGCTCCCAGTTGGCCGCCACCCAGTCCATCGAGCGCGTCACGCCCTCCCAGGCCTCGTGCGAGATCTGCTCCCCGTACTTGTCGGAGAGATAGGCGGCGTCCATCAGCTCCCCGTAGATGTCGAGCTGGAGCTGCCCGGCCGCCCCGTTGCCGATGCGCACGGGGGCGGAGCCCTGGTAGCCCCGGAGATGCGGCAGGATCGTCTCCGTCAGCTCCTGATGGCCGTCGAGCCCGTACATCAGCTCCAGCCTGCCGTGCTCGCCGGAGCCCTTCTCCAGCGCCGCCAGCCAGCGCATGAAGGCGATCGCCTCCGCCGTGTGGCCGATGCGAAGGAAGGCGTAGACGGTGAAGGCCGCGTCCCGGATCCAGGTGTAGCGGTAGTCCCAGTTGCGCGCCCCGCCGATCGTCTCGGGCAGGCCGAAGGTGGGGGCCGCGACCATCGAGCCGTGCTCGGCCGAGGTCATCAGCTTCAGCACGAGGGCGGAGCGGTTCACCGTGTCCCGCCAGCGCCCGCGATAGGTGGAGCGCGCGGTCCAGCGGCGCCATGAATCGGCGGTGCTCTTGAAGCACTCCGCCACATCGTGCGGGTCGGCGGGGAGGGCGTTCCCCTCCGCCGCGTCCTCCAGCACGAAGGCGGCGGCCTGCCCGGCGCGGAGCTCGAACTCGGCCACGGCGTCGCCGCCCTCGATCCGCAGCGGCACGGTGGCGCGCAGGCGCAGAGCCGTCCCCTCCGGCCCCTCGAAGACGAGGGTGCCGCCCTCCTCCCGCAGCGTGTGGGTGGCGCGGGCGTAGTCGAAGCGCGGGGCGCAGCGCATGCGGAAGCGCATGGGGTCGCGCACCGCCTTCGCGCGGCGCACCAGCCGCTGCGTCGGGCCCAGCGCCATGTAGTCCGAGATCTCCGCCACGCCCTCATGCGAGAGGAAGCGGGTGAGGAGGATGTTCGTGTCGGGCAGGTAGAGCTGGCGGTGGCGCGCGCCGTTCAGCGCGGGGCGCAGCTCGAACTGGCCCCCGCGCTCGTCGTCGAGGATGGAGGCGAAGACGCTCGGGCTGTCGAAGCGCGGCCAGCAGAGGAAGTCCACCGTCCCGTCCAGCCCGACCAGCGCCGCCGTGCGCAGGTCCCCGACGATGCCGTGGTTCTCGATCGGCTCTCCCATCATCCGTTCCCGACGAAGCCGGGATAGAGGCTCATCCCGCCATCGACGAAGAGGGTGGTGCCGGTGACGTAGTCGGCCTCGTCCGAGGAGAGCCAGGCCACGGCGCGCGCCACGTCCTCCGGCTCCCCGATGCGGCCGTAGGGGATGAGGCGCAGCAGGCGCTCCAGCGCCTCCTCCGTCTCCCAGGCGTCGCGGTTGATGGGGGTGCGGATGGCGCCGGGGGCGACGGCGTTCACCCGGATGCGGTCGGGCGCCACCTCCTGGGCGAGGGTCTGCATCATCATGTGGATGCCGCCCTTGGAGGCGGCGTAGTTCACATGCCCCGCCCAGGGGATGACCTCGTGGACGGAGGACATGCAGACGATCGTCCCCCGCGCGCCGGCGGGCCGCCCGGGGCCGCGGCGAAAGGCGCGGATCGCCTCCCGGCAGCAGAGGAACTGGCCGGTGAGGTTCACCCCGATCACCGCCTCCCAGTCCTTCAGCGACATCTCCGCCACCGCGGCATCCTTCTGGATGCCGGAATTGGCGACGAGCAGGTCGATCCCGCCCAGCGCCGAGACGGTGCCCTCCACCAGCCCGACCGCGCCCTCCTCGGAGGAAACATCCCCGCCCAGGGCCACGGCCTGCCCGCCGGCATCCCGGATCTCCCGGGCCAGCGCCTCGGCCGGCTCCGCCTTCGAGTGGTAGTTCACCGCGACCGCCGCCCCCGCCCGGGCCAGCTCCCGCGCGACGGCGAGCCCGATGCCGGATGAGGCGCCGGTGACGAGGGCGCGCCGGCCCTCAAGGAGCAGGCGGGCGGGGCGGTCGGGGGCTGCGGTCATCGGAGTTCCATGGGGCGGGGAAGGGCAGGGCCCGAGCCGTCCAACGCCCGCCGCGGGCCGGGGTTCGATGCCGTGGCTGCGGGGGCGTGTTCCGGTTCGTCTCCGAGTCGAGGCCCGAACGCCTGTCGAACGCGGCGGGCCGGGGTGACAGGAGAATCAAAGGCCTTCCCCGAGTCGCGCGAACGAATCGGTGACGGACGTTCTGGTGGGGGAAACCACAATCCCTGGTGGCCCCACCCCTCCTCGCACCACAAGAGGGTTCGCGTGGTGTTCCCGGCAGCGACTCGGCCGCCCCCGCCCCGATCCCTGCTCGGGCCTGCCCCGCGGCCGTTTCGCCTTTCCCGCCGCGCCGCCCCGCGCTATCCGCCGGGCCATGGCCACCCTCCCCATCCGCCGCGCCCTCCTCTCCGTCTCCGACAAGACGGGGCTGGTGGAGTTCGCCCGCGCCCTCGCCGCCCAGGGGGCGGAGATCCTCTCCACCGGCGGCACGGCCAAGGCCCTGCGCGAGGCGGGCATCCCCGTGGTGGAGCTCTCCGACCACACGGGCTTCCCCGAGATCCTGGACGGGCGGGTGAAGACCCTCGTCCCCGGCGTCCATGGCGGCCTGCTCTTCCGCCGGGACCTGCCGGAGCACGTGGCGCAGGTGGAGAAGCACGGGATCGCGCCGATCGACCTCGTCCTCGTCAACCTCTACCCCTTCGAGGCCACCGTCGCACGCGGGGCTTCCTATGAGGACTGCGTCGAGAACATCGATATCGGCGGCCCCGCCATGATCCGCAGCGCGGCCAAGAACCACGCCCATGTCGCCGTGCTGACCGAGCCGGAGCAGCTGATCGAGGTGGCGCGGGAGATCGCCGAGACGGGCGGCACCTCGCTCTCTACCCGCAAGCGGCTCGCCGCCGCCGCCTATGCCCGCACCGCGGCCTATGACGCCGCCATCTCCCGCTGGTTCGCGGGGGAGCTGGAGCAGGACTTCCCGCCCCGCCTCTCCATCCCCGGCATGCTGAAGCAGACGCTGCGCTACGGCGAGAACCCGCATCAGAGCGCGGCCTTCTACCTCGACGGCACGCGCCGCCCCGGCATCGCCACCGCCGACCAGGTGCAGGGCAAGGAGCTGTCCTACAACAACCTCAACGACACCGACGCCGCCTTCGAGGCGGTGGCGGAGTTCGAGGAGCCGGCGATCGTCATCGTCAAGCACGCCAATCCCTGCGGCGTGGCGATGGCGGCGGACCTCAACGCCGCCTGGGATGCGGCGCTGCGCTGCGACCCCGTCTCGGCCTTCGGCGGCATCATGGCCGCCAACCGCCCGCTGGACGCGGAGGCCGCCGAGCGTATCACCTCCATCTTCACCGAGGTGGTGATCGCGCCCGACGCGGACGACGCCGCGCGCGCGATCTTTGCCCGCAAGAAGAACCTCCGCCTGCTGCTGACGCGCGGCCTGCCCGACCCCGCGGCGCCGGGCCTGACCTTCCGCAGCGTCGGCGGCGGCTTCCTCGCCCAGTCGCGCGACGCCGGCCGCGTGGCGGTGGCCGACCTCCGCGTGGTGACGAAGCGCCAGCCGACACCGCAGGAGATGAACGACCTCATCTTCGCCTTCCGCGTCTGCAAGCACGTGAAGTCGAACGCCATCGTCTATGCCAGGGGCGGCGCGACCGTGGGCATCGGCGCGGGGCAGATGAGCCGGGTGGATTCCGCCCGCATCGCCGCCTGGAAGAGCGCCGAGGCCGCGAAGGCTGCGGGACTCGACACGCCGCTCGCCCAGGGCTCCGTCGTGGCCTCCGACGCCTTCTTCCCCTTCGCCGACGGCCTCCAGGCCGCGGCGGCGGCCGGGGCGACGGCGGTGATCCAGCCCGGCGGCTCCATGCGCGACAACGAGGTGATCGCGGCGGCCGACGAGGCCGGGCTCGCCATGGTGATGACGGGGATGCGGCACTTCCGGCACTGAAGGGGGGCATCCCCCCTTCCCCAACTCTCGGCGGGGCGGCAGAACCGGGGGATGAGCGCCGCCCCGAGCCTTGCCCCCGACCTCGCCGACAGCCTGCCCAGCCATATCCGGGGGGTGGGCACCAGCCAGATCGGCCTCGTCGCCGACCGGGGGCGCGACGACCCGGAGGTGGTGAAGCTCTGGATCGGGGAGGGCGACCTGCCCACCCCCGACTTCATCACCGAGGCCGCGCACCGCGCCATGCTGGCGGGCGAAACCCGCTACACCTATTCCCGCGGCCTTCCCCGGCTGCATCAGGCGCTGGCCGACTACCACCGCCGCCACTGGGGCGTGGAGGTGGCGCCGGACCGATTCGCCATCACCGCCGGCGGCATGAACGCCATCATGCAGGCCTGCCAGGCGCTGATGGAGCCGGGCGACGAGATCATCATCCCCACCCCGAACTGGCCGAACCTCGCCGAGGCCGCGCGGGTGAACGGCGCCGTGCCCGTCACCGTCCCCTATCGCAGCACGGGCGACGGCCGCTTCACCCTGCCGCTGGAGGATATCGAGGCGGCGATCACGCCGCGCAGCCGGGTCGTTGTGGTGAACTCGCCCTCCAACCCCACGGGCTGGGTGATGCCGATGGCCGAGATGCGGGCGCTGCTCGACCTCGCCCGCCGGCGGGACCTCTGGATCATCTCCGACGAGGTCTACGCCCACTTCACCTACGGCAACGCGATCGCCCCCTCCTTCCTCCAGCTCTGCACGCCGACCGACCGGCTGATCGTCACCAACACCTTCTCCAAGAACTGGGCGATGACGGGGTGGCGCGCGGGCTGGATGGTCTATCCCGCGGGGCTGGCGGACACCTTCTCCAAGCTCGGCCAGTACAACACGACCTCCATCCCCACCTTCATCCAGCACGCCGCCGTCGCGGCGCTGGAGGAGGGGGACGGCTTCATCCGCACCATGGTCGGCCGCTGCGCCGAGAGCCGCGCCATCATGGTGGACGGCCTCTCGCGCCTGCGCGGCGTCACGGTCTTCCCGCCCGAGGGCGCCTTCTACATCATGGCCCGGGTGGAGACGGGGGAGACGAGCCTCGACCTCGCCTTCCGCCTGCTGCGGGAGGCGAAGGTGGGCGTCGCCCCCGGCACCGCCTTCGGGCCGGAGGGCGAGGGCTTCATCCGCATCTGCTTCGCCGTCAGCCCCGCCCTCGCGCGGGAGGCGGTGGCGCGGCTCACCCGCGTGCTGGGCGAGAAGTAGCGCGCCCGGCGCCGGGCCGGCGGCCTGGAGCGGCCTCCGTTCGCCATGGCTCACGGCAACCGCTCCAGCCTCTTGCTCTGTCGCATTTCCCGAGCCGCCGGATGCTTCCACCCGGCTTGAGAATGCTCTAGCCCGCCGTCGCCCGGCTCCGCGCGATGATCCCCGTGGTGGAGCGCCCGGGGACGAGGTCGATCAGCGCCACGCGCCCGCCGCGCGCCCGCACGACATCGCCGCCCACGACGTCCTCCTCCCGGTAGTCCGCGCCCTTGAACAGCACGTCCGGCTGGAGGCGCCGGATCAGCTCCAGGGGCGTGTCCTCCGCGAAGGCGAGGACGAGATCGACGGATCCCAGCGCCGCGATCACCGCCAGCCGGTCCTCCAGCGCATTCACCGGGCGCGTGGGGCCCTTCAGCCGCCGCACGCTGTCATCCGTGTTCAGCGCCACCACCAGCCGGTCGCATTTCGCCCGGGCGGCCTGGAGCATGGTGACATGGCCGCGGTGGAGGATGTCGAAGCACCCGTTGGTGAAGCCGATCTCCAGCCCCCGCCGGCGCCATGCCTCGATGACCGGGATCGCCCGCCCCGGCGAGGGGGCAATCTTGCCCTCGATGCCGCCGTCGCCCGGTGCATCCGCCTCCAGGGCCGCGGCGAGTTCCGCGATGTCGAGCGTGGCCGTGCCGAGCTTGCCCACCACCACCCCGGCCGCTGCATTGGCGATCCGCATGGCGCGCGGCAGCGGGTTCCCGGCGGCGACGGCGAGCGCCAGGGCGGCGATCACCGTGTCCCCCGCGCCGGAGACGTCGAACACCTCCTTCGCGTGGGCGGGCACGGTGTGGACGCCGCCCCCGGCCTCCACCAGCAGCATCCCCTTCTCCGAGCGGGTGACGAGGATGGCGCCCACCCCGGAGGGGCCGAGCAGGGCGCGGGCGGCGGCGGCCAGCTCCTCCTCTGTCCCCGTCGGGCCAGGGGCGGCGGCGCGCAGCTCCTTCAGGTTCGGCGTCAGCAGCGTGGCCCCGGCATAGAAGCCGAAATCCGGCCGCTTGGGATCGACCAGCACGGGCAGGCCGAGGCGGCGGGCCGCGCCGATCGCGTGGCGCACGACATCCTCGCGCAGCAGCCCCTTGGCGTAGTCCGAGAGGACGAGGGCGTGGCAGCCCGGCAGCAGCGCCTCCACCCGCTCGCGGATGGCGGCGGCCTCCGCGTCCGCGATCGGGCCCGTTTCCTCCTCGTCCAGGCGCACGACGTGCTGGTGGCCGGCGATGATCCGCGTCTTGGCGATGGTCGGGCGCAGGGAGCAGGTGGTGGTGGCGTCCACCAGCCCCGGCGTGCCGGCGATCAGCGCCGTGACCTCCCGCCCCGCGGCATCGGCGCCCACCACGCCCACCAGCACGGCCTCGCCGCCGAGGGAGGCGATGTTGCGCGCCACGTTCCCCGCGCCGCCGAGCATGGCGCGGTTCTCACCCATCCGCACCACGGGCACGGGCGCCTCGGGCGAGATCCGGTCGATCCGCCCGTAGTGGAAGCGGTCCAGCATCACGTCGCCCAGGCACAGGATGCGCCGGCCGGTGAAATCGATCATGCCACGCCCCTCCTGCCCGGGCCGTCCGCGGGTTCCGCGGACTCCGCGGGGGAGATAGCGGGTTTCTCGCCGCGCGTCCCCGGCCCGGCGGCGGTGAGGATGCCGGCGGTGAGATGGTAGAGGCTGCTCGCCGGCGCCGGGCCGGGCAGAGGGCGGCCCTCCGGGTCCAGCCGCTCGAACCACAGGCCGGGCGGCGCGCCGCCGAGATGCCGCCAGAGCGCCGAGAGGGCGCGGGAGAGTCCCGCCTCCGTCGCGTCCGGGCGCAGGGCCTCGGATTTCAGCCGCTCCGTCTGCGGCCAGAGGCGCGAGCCCGGCGCCTTCACCGCCCCGTCGCTCCAGAGCTCGTCGCGCAGCGTGCCGAGGGCGGGGTTCACCCCGTGCCGGTCCACGAAGCCGAGCAGCCCGGGGAGGGCCACCCCGCCGGGCCCGCCCAGCGCCTGGCCCCCCCATTGCAGCAGCCAGACCCATTCGCAGTGATGGCCGGGCTCCACCGCGTGGCGCCCGCCATCCTGCAGCGGCACCCAGGCCTCGTCGTAGTATTCGGCCAGGGTGCCGGTGGCGGGGTGGAAGAAGCGGGTGGCGAAGAGCCCCGCCATCTCCCCTGCCCGGTCCCGGAAGGGGGGCTCCCCGAACGCCTCCCAGGCGGCGAGGCAGGCCTCCAGCATGTGCATGTGCGGGTTCTGGCGGCGCGGCAGGGAAGGGGGCAGGCCCTCGACATAGCCGCCCATCGGGTGCCGGAAGCGCGCATCCAGCAGGGCGAGCAGGGCCAGCGCCTCCCGCCGCAGCGGCTCCGGCGGCAGGACCCGCGCGGCGCTGGCAAGGGCGAGCAGGACGAAGGCGTGGTCGTAGAGGTCGCGGTGGTCGTCCCGCACCGAGCCGTCGAGGCCGAAGAGCCGGGCATAGCCCCCATCCTCCTGCCGCGCGCGGCGCCGCAGGAAGTCCACGCCCAGCTCAACCGCCTCCGCCGCGCGGGGCAGGCCGGCGGCATGGGCCTCGGCGAAGACATAGACCTGCCGCGCCGCCACGCGCAGCCGGCGGAAGTCGGCGGTGCAGTGCGGCGCGTCCAGCTCCAGCGATTCGTGGAAGCCGCCGCGCGGCCAATCCACGCCCCTCTCCAGCCAGAGGGGCCAGGAGAGGTCGCGCAGCCAGGTCAGGGCATCACGGAGGGTCGGCATCGCCCCCGGGGCTTAGCCGAAAAAGATGGACAGGACGTATCCCCTCAGGCCGGGAAGATGCGCGCGGCCTGCGCCTCGAGCGCGCAGGGCTCCCCGCGGCGGGGCAGGGGGGCGTCCGGCGCCGCCACCGCGTCGAAGGAGCCCCGGGGGCCCGTGACCACCAGCCGCGTGCCGGGCCCGGCCGGGCGGAGGGCGCGGAGGGTGAAGGGGCCGTCCGGCGCCGCGCGCGCCAGCAGCTCGTGCGGGCGGATGAAGGCGAGCGCCCGCCCCTCCGGCGCCTGGACGGGCAGGGGCGGCAGGGCATCGCCCTCGAAATGCGCGACGCCGGCCCGCACCGTGCAGAGGAGGCGGTTCGCCTCGCCGAGGAAGCCGGCCACGAAGGCGTCCGCCGGGTTCTCCAGCAGCGCGTCCGGCGTGCCGAACTGCGCGATCCGGCCCGCGCGCATCACCGCCACGCGGTCCGCCACCTCCATCGCCTCGTCCTGGTCGTGGGTGACGAGGATGGTGGTGATGCCCACCTCCTCCTGCAGGCCGCGCAGCCAGAGGCGCAGGTCCTTGCGCACCTGGGCATCGAGCGCGCCGAAAGGCTCGTCCAGCAGCAGCAGCGAGGGCTCGATGGCCAGGGCGCGCGCCAGCGCCACGCGCTGCCTCTGCCCGCCCGAGAGCTGGTCGGGGTAGCGCCGCTCCATCTCAGGAATCTGCACGAGGGAGAGCAGCCGCCGCACGCGCTCCGCGATCTCGGCCGCGGGCGGGCGGTTCCGCCGCCGCACGCGCAGCCCGAAGGCGACGTTTGAGAAGACGTCCATGTGGCGGAAGAGCGCGTAGCTCTGGAAGACGAAGCCGATGCCGCGCTCGCGCGCCGGCACCCCCGCCATGTCCCGCCCGCCGATCGCGACGCTGCCCGCATCCGCGTGGTCCAGCCCGCCGAGGATGCGCAGCAAGGTCGTCTTGCCGCTGCCCGAGGGGCCGAGGAGCGCCACGAACTCCCCCGGCCGCACGGAGAGGCTGACGCCGTCCAGCGCCGCGGCGCCCGGGCCGAAGCGCCGCGCGACATCCCTGATCTCGACGCCCGTACCGCTCATGCCCGCATCATCGCCCGGTGCCGCGCGGGGTCAATGCACCATCTCCCGCCGCCCGGAGAGGCGCTCCAGCACCGTCTTCGCGACGAGCGTGACGAGGGCCAGCAGCGCGAGCAGCGCGGCGACGGCGAAGGCCGCCGCGAACTGGTACTCGTTGTAGAGGATCTCGATGTGCAGCGGCATCGTGTTCGTCTCCCCCCTGATATGGCCGGAGACGACGGAGACGGCGCCGAACTCCCCCATCGCGCGCGCGTTGCAGAGGAGCACGCCCGAGAGCAGCGCCCATTTGATGTTGGGCAGCGTGACCAGCCGGAAGGTCTGCCAGCCGCCCGCGCCCAGAGTCGCCGCCGCCTCCTCCTCCGCGCGCCCCTGTTCCTGCATGAGCGGGATGAGCGTGCGCGCGACGAAGGGGAAGGTGACGAAGACGGTCGCCAGCACGAGGCCGGGAAGGGCGAAGACGATCTGGATGTCCCGCGATTGCAGCCACGGTCCGAACCAGCCCTGCGCCCCGAAGAGGAGCACGAAGACCATGCCGGAGATGACGGGGGAGACGGAGAAGGGCAGCTCGATCAGCGCGGTCAGCAGCCGCTTGCCCGGGAAGTCGTACTTCGCCACGCACCAGGCCGCGGCGATGCCGCCGATCGTGTTCACCGGCACGGAGATGGCCGCCACCAGCAGGGTGAGGCGGATCGCGGCCATCGCGTCGGGGTCGGCATAGGCGTCCAGCACCGTGCCCCAGCCGCGCCGCAGCGCCTCGGTGAAGACCGCGGCCAGCGGCAGGGCGAGGAAAACCGTGAGCAGCAGGAAGGCGAGGATCGCCACCCCCCATCGGAGCGGCGCCGGATCGCGCGCGGCGGGGCCAGGGGTCAAGCGGCCGGCCTCACCCGCGCCGCCCCGGCCGCAGCCATGCCTGGACGAGGCCGAGCAGCAGCAGCGCGAGGAAGGAGACCGCCAGCATCGCCAGCCCGATCGCCGCCGCGCCGGCATAGTCGAAGGCCTCCAGCCGCTGCACGATCAGCAGCGGCGCGATCTCGCTGACCATGGGGCGGTTGCCGGCGATGAAGATCACGCTGCCATACTCGCCCACGGCGCGGGCGAAGGCGAGGCCGAAGCCCGTCAGCAGCGCGGGCGCGAGGGCGGGCAGCACCACCCGCACGAGCGCCTGCGCGCGCCCGGCCCCCAGCGTCGCCGCCGCCTCCTCCGCCTCCGTGCCGAGGTCGCGCAGCACGGGCTCGACCGTCCGCACCGCGAAGGGAAGGCCGACGAACATCATCGCGACGAAGACGCCGAACGGGGTGTAGGCCACCGCCACGCCGATCTCCTTCAGCGGCGCGCCCAGCCAGCCGTTCGGCGCGAAGAGCGCGGTGAGCGCGAGCCCCGCGACGGCGGTGGGCAGGGCGAAGGGCAGGTCCACCATCGCGTCCAGCAACCGCCGCCCGGGAAAGCGCATCCGCACGAGCACCCAGGCCACGAGCAGCCCGAGCGGCAGGTTCGCGAGCGCCGAGAGCAGCGCCGAGCCGAAGGAGAGGCGCAGCGCCGCCAGCACCCGCGCGTCCGACAGCGCGCGGATCACGCCCGACACGCCCAGCTCCCAGGGCCGCAGCGCCAGCGCCGAGAGCGGCACGAGCACGATCAGCGACAGCCAGGCGAGCGTCACGCCGAGCGAGAGGCCGAAGCCCGGCAGCGGGTCGCGATGGGCGCGGGCCGTGGTCAACGCGCGGGCCGGTAGGCGCGGTCGAAGCTGCCGCCATCGGCGAAATGCGCGCGATGCGCTGCCGCCCAGCCGCCGAACTCCCCGTCCACCGTGACGAGGTTCATCTCGGGGAAGCGGATCGTGGCGGCGGAGAGCGCCGCCGGGTCGCGCGGGCGGTAGAAGTTGCGCGCCGCGATCTCCTGCCCCTCGCGCGTGTAGAGATGGCGCAGATAGGCCTCGGCCAGCGCGCGCGTGCCGCGGCGCTCCACGTTGCGGTCCACCACCGCCACCGAGGGCTCCGCCAGGATGGAGACGGAGGGGGCGACGATGTCGAACCCGCCCTCGCCGAACTCCTTCATGGCGAGATAGGCCTCGTTCTCCCAGGCGAGCAGCACGTCGCCCTGGCCGCGCTGGACGAAGCTGGTGGTCGATCCGCGCGCGCCCGTGTCCAGCACGGCCACCCCGCGCATGAGCCTGCCCAGGAACTCCTCTGCCGTGGCATCGGACCCGCCGGGCTGGCGCCGTGCCCAGGCCCAGGCGGCGAGGTAGTTCCAACGCGCCCCGCCCGAGGTCTTCGGATTGGGCGTGACGATGCTCACCCCGTCCTTCACCAGGTCCCCCCAGTCCCGCAGCCCCTTCGGGTTCCCCTTGCGCACGAGGAAGACGATGGTGCTGGTGTAGGGCGCGCTGTTGTTGGGCAGGCGCGTGATCCAGTCGCGCTCGATCAGCCCGCGCTCGGCGATGGCGTCGATGTCGTAGGCGAGGGCGAGGGTGACGACATCCGCCTGCTGCCCGTCGATCACCGTGCGCGCCTGCGCGCCCGACCCGCCATGGGAGGTGTTCACCCGCACGCGCTGCCCGCCGTTCTCGCTCGCCCAGCGCGCGGCGAAGGCGGCGTTGAAGGCGCGGTACAGCTCCCGCGTCGGGTCGTAGCTCACATTGAGCAGCGTCGGCGTGGACTGCGCCCGGGCGCCGCCCGCCGCGAGGGCTGCGGCGCCGAGCAGGGTGCCGGCCAGGCTGCGGCGCGATTGGATGATGTTCATCGCGTCTCCTCTGCCGCCGGGCTGGTGCGGCTCGCCCTCGTGGCGGGAGGGGGAGCTTGGAGTGCCGGGAGAGGCGGCGGAATTCACCATTCCGTCAGCGCGCCGCTCAGCACTGCACAGGAATAGGTTGTGGAATTGCGGTGACGGGCCGGGAGGTTCCCCTGCCCGCCAGTTTGCCCGACCATTCCCGCAATGCAGAGCGCCGATGCCACGGTCCGGCTGGACCACCTCTCCGCCACCGCCGCCCGCGCGGAAACCCCGGCCGGGGCGGGGCGGATTGTCTGGCACGAATGGGGCGAGGGACCGCCCGTCGTGCTGCTCCATGGCGGGGCCGGGTCCTGGCGCCACTGGGCGCGCAACATCGGGCCGCTGGCGAGGCGCCGCCGCGTGCTGGCGCCCGATCTCCCGGGCCTCGGCGAATCGGACCTCCCGCCGGCCGGCACGGAGCTGCCGGGATACGCCGCCCTCGTCGCGGAGGGGATCGCCGCGCGGCTGGGCGGGGGCGCCGCCTACGACCTCGTCGGCTTCTCCTTCGGCGCGACCATCGCCGGCCTCGTCGCGGCGCGGGGCGGCGGGGCGGCCTCCCTGACCCTGCTCGGCGCCGGCTCGCTCGGCCTGCCGCGGCAGCCCGTGCCGCTCGTTCCCGTGCGTGACCGGGTGGGGGAGGACAGGGCCGCCGCGCACCGGGAGAACCTCGCCCGGCTGATGATCCACGACCCCGCCCGTATCGACGCCGAGGCCCTCGCCATCCAGGCCTGGAACAGCGACCACGCCCGCTTCCGCAGCCGGAGCGTGACGGGCCCCGCCTCCCTGCGCGACGCGCTGGAGGGGAGCCGGCTGCCGCTCCGCGTGATCTACGGGGAGCATGACGCGATCGTGGTGCCCCATCTGGCGGATCGGATCAGCTTCTTCCGCGCGCGCGGCGCGGAGCCGCTGGTGGTGCCCGGCGCCGGGCACTGGGTCGCCTTCGAGGCGGCCGGGGCGGTGAACGCCGCCCTGGCCCCCGGGACTTAAGAGCAGGGCTACTCCGCCCGCCCCCGCGGCGCGCCCTCCGCCGGCTGCTCCGGCGCCCCGGCGTCGCGCGGCGACGCGGCATCGCGTGGCGACGCGGCATCACGCGGTGATGCGGATTCGCGGGGCGGCGGGGCGGGGGGCTCCGGGGCGGGGCGGGTGGTCTCCCGCGCCGGGGCCTCGGCCGGGGGAGGGGCGGGCGGCGGCGTCACCTCGCGCGGCGGCGGCTCCGCGGGCGGCTCGGCCGGCGGGCGCACCGTCTCGCGCGCCGGGGCGGATGGCGGGGGCGCCGGGGGCGGCGGCACCTCGCGCGCGGGCGGGCGGGGCGCCTCCTCTGAGCGCGGCTCGGCCGGGGCGCGTTCCGGCACCGGCGCGGTGACGGGCATCACCACCACGGAGACGCTGCGGGCCACGGTGTTGCCGGTGGTGCGGCTGAAGCCGGCGACCCGCGCCTCGGAGCGCAGCCGGGACTCGGGCAGCCCCGCCGCGCGCAGGGCCTCGCGCACCGCGCGGGCGCGGCGGGCGGCGAGTTGCACGCTCGTCTGCTGCCCGCCCTCGCGCCGGGCATGGCCGAGGATGCAGGCGTTGCGGTCCGGCTCGCGCTTCAGCAGCGCGACGGCGGCCCCGAGATTGGCGCGGGCGGCCTCGGTGACCGTGTCCCGCCCGGCGGCGAAGGGGATCTCGAAGACGTCGTCCTCCAGCTCCTCCGCCCCGGCGCAGCTGAAGGGCGGCGGCGGCCGGCCGGGCGCCTGGGCGAGGGCGGGGCCGGCGGCAAGGGCGAGGAGAAGGGCGGCGGCCCCCAGGGGTAGGAGCGGGGGCAGGCGCGGGGGCAAGGGCATCAGAGGGCGGCTCCGGTGGCGGCGAGGGCGCCGGCGTCGCTCAGCCGGTGCAGCAGGGCGGGGGCGTCCACCGCGGGATGGGCGGCCCGGAGCGCGTCCTCGTCCACCTCGCGCCGGGCGAGGATCCAGTTCGCGGCCTCCGCCTCGGGCGGGGTAAGGGGAAGGGTGGCGGAGGGGGTCTTGAGCACCCAGTCCGCGCCTCGGCGCACGGGCTTCGCCCCGGTCGGGAGGACGCGGAAGCCCGCCCCGCCCCCCTCCGGCGCCGCCCCCGCCGCGCCTTCCGGCTCCAGCCCGCGGGCGGCGAGGAGGTTCACCCCGCCGCGGGGATAGCGCGCCTCCGCCACGTGGCGGGCGAGGACCTGGAGGACCTGCGGGTCCCGCGCCAGCTCGGCGAGCCGCTGGCCCAGCTGGGCGGCGCGGCTGGTGAGGGCGAACTGGGCGGCGGGCGTGCCGTCCTGCCGCGGCAGGGGCTGGCGGAACAGGGGCTCCTGCAGCGCCCGCTCGGCCAGCATGTTGGCGAGGTCGAGCCCGATCGGCGCGTGGACGCCATAGGCGACATGGACCGAGGCCGGGCCCTCGGCCAGGGCGTCGTGGTACCAGCCGCGGGGGAGGTAGAGCAGGTCTCCCGCCTTCAGCAGCACCTTCTCCCGCAGGGTGCCCCGGGCGCGCTCGTGATGCGCCTGGCCGAGGCTGCGGAAGGCCGGGTGGGGGATGGGGTAGTCGGCGCGGCCGGACCAGATGTTCCAGGTCTTCTCGCCCTCCACCTGCACCGCCCAGACGTCGTGGGTGTCGAAATGGGTGGGGAAGGCCTTATGGGCCTGGAAGGAGATGTAGACATTCGCCTGGGCGCGGCCGAACCCCGCTCCCTCCAGCGCCTCCGACACGCTCGCCAGCCCGGGGGTGAGGCTGTCCACGTCGTTCAGCACGACGGAGGCGCCCTTGGCCACCCATTCGCGCAGGCGCCCGGCGTCGGGCTGCATCACCGGCGTGTTGTCGCGGCCCGTGGCGCGGATGCAGTAGGCCTCGGGCGGGACGGGCTGGATGTCCATCTGCAGCTTGAGGGACTGGCTCGACCAGATATGGGTCTGGTTCAGCAGCCGGTCGATCACGGACCAGGAGAGGACCCCGGCGAACTTTCCCGCCCCGCCCTTGATGTGCACGGGTTGCCTGTCGTGGAACTCCGCCAGGAACCGCGCGGGGTCCATCGGGGCGAGGAGGTCGGCGAGGGTGAGCTGCATGGCCCCGCCAAGTTAGAGGCGATCGGGGCGGGGCGGCCAGGGGAGGCGGCTGCGAAAAGATTTCCGCCGGGCGAAGGGAAGGGCCCGCCCGCGCTTGCGCGCCGCGCCCGCCTTCCCGATCCTCCCCCGCGCGGAGGAGAGACGCGATGCCCGACGACCTGAAGCCGCCCCCGGCGCCCCCCTCGGGGCCCGGAGCCATGGACGGCATGCGGGAGGTGCTGCTGGCCGAGGCGGAGGCGGCGCTTGCCCGCCTCGCGCCCGGCCTGCCGTCCACGGGCCGCGCCCTGCTGCGCGCCCTGGCCGGTGCGATCCCCCTGGCCGAGCTGGCCGGCATGGCGCCCGAGGCGCTGGCGGCCGATGCCGCCTCCCTGCACGCCCTGGCCGGCACGCGGCGGAAGGGGGAGGCGAAGCTGCGGCTCAGCCCTCCCGCCGCCGACGGGCGCGGCGCCAGGGCGGTGGCCGAGATCGTCACCGACGACATGCCCTTCCTGGTGGAGAGCGCGCTGGCGGCGCTCACCCTCTCCGGCCGGGCGGTGCGGCGCCTGCTGCACCCCATCCTCGGCGTCTCGCGCGATGCGTCGGGGGTGCTCACCGCCATCGGCCCCGCGGCGCCGGGCGGGACGAACGAGAGCATGATGCGGATCGAGATCGCCCCCGGCGCCGCCCGGCGCCTGGGCGCGGGGGCGCCGCCCGTCGCGGACTGGCCGGGGGTGGAGGCGGCGCTCGCCCGCGCCCTGGCCGAGGTGCGGATGTCCGTGACGGACTTCCCCGCCATGCTCGCCCGGCTGAAGGAGGCCGAGCTGGAGCTGGCCGGGGCGGCGGAGGGGGAGGAGGCGATCGCCTTCCTCCGCTGGCTGACCGAGGACAATTTCGTCCTGCTCGGCCACCGCCTGCTGCGGGTGCCGGCCGAGGGCCCCATGGTGGCCGAGGACGGGCTGGGCCTGCTGCGCGACCCCGGGGTGGTGGTGTTCGACGCGCTGCGCGACCTCTCGGCCGTGCCCGGCCCCGTGCGCGCCTCCCTCGCCCAGCCCGTGGCGCTGACGGTGGCCAAGGGGAACCTCCGCGTCCGCGTCCACCGCCCCAGCCATGCGGACGTGATCGCCACCCGCATCCTCGCCCCCGATGGGCGGGTGACGGGCGTGCGGCTCTTCATGGGGCTGTTCGCGGCCACCGCCTATAACCGCAGCCCGCGCTCCATTCCTTGGCTGGCGCCGAAGGTGCGGCGGGTGCTCGCGGCCTCCGGCGCCGCGCCGGACAGCCACGATTCCCGCGCCTTCCAGTCCGTGCTGGACACCTGGCCGCGCGACGAACTGTTCCAGGCGGAAGAGGCGGAGATCCTGGCCGGCGCCCGCGTGGCGGTGGACCTGACCATCCGCCCGCGCCCGGCCCTCACCCTGCGGCGCGATCCCTTCGGGCGATTCGTCTCCGCCATCGCCTGGCTCCCGCGGGAGAGCTTCGACACGCGGCTGCGCGAGCGGGTGGGGCGCATCCTCGCCGCCGCCTTCAACGGGCGGCTCTCGGCCTTCTACATCGCCCTCGGCGACACGCCGCTGGCGCGCATCCACTACGTCATCGGCACCCGGCCGGAGACGCCCTTCGAGGTGGACCTCCCCGCGCTGGAGGCCGCCATCGCCCGCGCCGCGCGCGGCTTCCCCGAGGCGCTGGCCGAGGCGCTGGCCGAGGAGGCCGGGGAGGCCGAGGGCGCGCGCCTCGCCGCCCGCTGGTCCGGCGCCTTCCCCGCCGCCTATCCGGAGGTCTCCACCCCCTCCCAGGGCGTGGCCGACCTGCGGCTGGCCGAGGCGGCGCTGGGGGCGGGCGGGCCCGTGGCTGCCATCGCCCGCGCGCCGGGCGAGGGGCCGCGGCGGCTGGTGCTGCGCCTCGCCAGCCCCGGCGCGAAGCTGGCGCTCGCCGACATGCTGCCGCTCTTCGAGAGCCTCGACCTCCGCGCCATCGAGGAGCAGCCCTGGCGCCTCTGCCCTTCCGGCGTCGATCCCGTCGCGCTGCATGTCTACGGTGTGGAAGCCGGCGCCGAGATGCCGGAGAGCCGCTTCGACGAATTGCTGGACGCCCTCTCCGCCCTGCTCGCGGGGCGGGCGGAGGCGGACGGCTTCAACCGGCTGGTGCTGCGCGCCGGCATCACCTGGCGCGAGGCCTGGCTGCTGCGCGCGCTCTTCCGCTGGTGCAAGCAGGTGGGCTTTGCCTTCCCCCAGCCCGCGGTTGAGGCGGCGCTGGCCGCGAACCCGGAGGCCGCGCGCGTTCTCGTCGCGCTCTTCAACGCGCGCTTCGATCCCGATGCGGCGGATCGCGAGGGAGCGGAGACGCGGGCCGCCGCCGAATGGTCGGCGCTGATCGAGGGCGTCACGGACCCCGATGCGGACCGCATCCTCTCGCGGCTCCGCACCGCGCTCGATGCCGTGCTGCGCACGAACTACTTCCAGGGGCGCGACTACCTCTCCCTCAAGATCGAGAGCGCACGGGCTGGCGAGATGCCCGATCCGCGCCCCTGGCGGGAGATCTTCGTCTCCGCCATGCACATGGAGGGCTGCCACCTCCGCGCCGGGCCCGTCGCGCGCGGCGGCATCCGCTGGTCCGACCGGCGGGAGGATTTCCGCACGGAGATCCTCGGGCTGATGAAGGCGCAGCGGCTGAAGAACGTCATCATCGTGCCGACGGGCGCGAAGGGCGGCTTTATCCTGAAGGGCAATGTCCCGCCCATGGGCGAGCGCGAGGCCTTCATGGCCGCGGGTGTCGCCGCCTACCGCACGCTGATCCGCGCGATGCTGGACGTGACCGACAATCTCGGCGCGGACGGCGCTGTGGTGCCGCCCGCGCGCGTGGTGCGGCGGGACGGGGACGACCCCTACATCGTCGCCGCCGCCGACAAGGGCACGGCCACCTTCTCCGACATCGCGAACGGGCTCTCGGGCGAGTATGGCTTCTGGCTGGGCGACGCCTTCGCCTCCGGCGGCTCGGCGGGATACGACCACAAGGAGATGGGCATCACCGCGCGCGGTGCCTGGGTGATGATCGCGCGCCACTTCGCCGAGCGCGGCATGGACATCCAGCGCGATCCCTTCACCTGCGCGGGGGTGGGCGACATGTCGGGCGACGTGTTCGGCAACGGGCTGCTGATCTCCCGGCGGACGCGGCTCGTCGCGGCCTTCGACCACCGCCACATCTTCATCGATCCCGACCCCGATCCCGAGACCTCCTTCGCGGAGCGCGAGCGGCTCTTCCGCCTGCCCCGCTCCTCCTGGGCGGATTACGACGTGCGCCTGGTGAGCGAGGGCGGCGGCGTCTTCCCGCGCAATGCGAGGTTCATCCCGCTCTCGCCCCAGGCGCGGGCGCTGCTCGGCATCGAGGAGGAGCGCGCGGAGCCCGCGGCGGTGATGCGCGCCATCCTGCGCGCCGATGTGGACCTGCTCTATTTCGGCGGCATCGGCACCTATGTGAAGGCGAGCACGGAATCCCAGGCCGAGGCCGGGGACCGCGCGAACGACCCGCTGCGCGTGGACGGGCGGGAGATCCGCGCGCGCGTGCTGGGGGAGGGCGCCAACCTCGCCATCACCCAGGCCGGGCGCATCGAGGCCGCGCGCCTTGGAAACAACGGTGCGGGCGTCGCGCTCGACACCGACGCGCTGGACAACTCCGCGGGGGTCAGCACCTCCGACCACGAGGTGAACATCAAGATCCTGCTCGCCGAGGCCGAGCGGGGCGGGAAGCTGACGCGGCGCCAGCGCGACGACCTGCTGGAATCCATGACCGACGAGGTCGCCTCCCTCGTGCTGGCGGACAATGCCGCGCAGTTCGGCGCCCTCTCCCTCGAGCAGGCGGCGGGCGCCGAGGCGCTGCCCGCCCAGGCCGCGCTGATGAGCCGGCTGGAAGCGGCGGGGCTGCTGGACCGCGCCGTGCTCGGCCTGCCCTCGGCGGCGCGGATGGCCGAGCGGATCGGCACGGGCGACGCGCTGACCCGCCCCGAGATCGCGGCGCTGCTGCCCGTGGCCAAGCTCTGGCTGGTGGAGGCGGTGGAGGACGGCGCGCTGCCGGACGACCCCGCGCTCATCCCCCTGCTCAGGGGCTATTTCCCGCACCCCCTGCAGGAGCGCTTCCCCGAGCTGATCGAGACGCACCGGCTGCGCCGCAACCTCATCGCGACGATGCTGGCCAATGCCGCGGCCAACCGCCTCGGCCCGGCCGGCCTCTCGCGGCTGGCGGGGGAGGGCGACCCGGCCGCCGTCGCCCGCGCGGCCTGGCTGGCCGACCGGCTCTTCGGCATCGGCGCGGCGGCGGATTCGCTCGATGCCGCCGCCATCCCGCCCGAGGCGCGGCGCTCCGCGCTGCTGGCCATCCGGCGCCTGCACGAGGATGCCGCGCGGGCGCTGATGGACGACACCGCCGCCCCGCTGGGTGAGGCGGAGGCCCTGCTGCAACCGGGCGTCTCCGCCCTGATCGAGGCCGTGCCGGTGCCGGAAGGGGACCCGCTTCCCCCGGCGGCGGCGCGGCTGGTGGCGGGGGCCGGCCCGCTCTCCGCCGCCATCGGCATCGTGCGGCTGGCGGCCAGCGCGGGGGTGCCGCCCGCCGGGGCCGCCGCCGCCTGGGACGCCGCCGGGCGCGATTTCGGGCTGGAGGCGCTACGGGCCGCCGCCCGCGCCGCCCCCGCCCCCGGCGCCTTCGGCCCGCGCGCGCGGGGCGCGCTGCTGGAGGATCTCGGCGCGCTCCAGGCCCGGATCGCCCGCGCCGCCCTGGCCGGCGAGGCGCCGCGCCCGGCCGAGGCCGCGCTGCGCCTGGCGCGGGAAGCGGCGGGGCAGGGGGAGCTGGCGGCCGTCTCGGTGGCGCTGCGGGCGCTGGAGCGGGCCATGCCGCTTTGAACCGGCGCGAGCTGGCTTGGGCCTTCTACGACTGGGCCAACAGCGCCTTTCCCACCGTCGTCACCACCTTCGTCATCGCCACCTGGTTCGCCCAGGGGCTGGCGCCCGACCCGGCGACGGGGCAGGCGCAGTGGGGGTGGATGCAGACGGGGGCGGGGGTCGCCATCGCGATCCTCTCGCCCGTGCTCGGCGCGGTGGCGGATGCGGGCGGGCGGCGGCGCCTCATGCTCGCCCTCTGCACCCTCGCCACGGCCTGCCTCACCGCGGCGATCTGGTTCGCGCCCGGCTTCACCGACCCGGCGCTGCTCGTCCTCGCCCTCGTCGGGCTGGCGACGGTGGCCTTCGAGGTCGGGACCGTCTTTTACAATGCGATGCTGCCGGAGGTGGCGCGGCCCGGGCGGATGGGGCGCGTCTCCGGCCTCGCCTGGGGGCTGGGCTATGCGGGCGGGCTGGCCTGCCTCGTCCTCTGCCTCTTCGGCCTCGTCCGGCCCGATCCCTCGCCCCTCGGCCTGGACCGGGCGGCGGGGGAGCATATCCGCGCCGCGGCGCTGCTGGTCGGCGCCTGGATCCTCTTCTTCGGCTGGCCGGTGCTGCTCGCCTATCGCGACCCGCCCGGCGCGCGCCCCTCCTGGGGCCGGGCGGCGCGGGAGGGGTTGCGGGAGATCGGGGCGGTGCTGCGCGGCCTGCCCGCGCGCCCGGCGATGCTGCGCTTCCTCGTCGCGCGGCTCTTCTACACGGACGGGCTGAACACGCTCTTCGCCTTCGGCGCCATCTTCGCCGCGGGCGTCCACGGGATGCCGTTCGAGCGGGTACTGATCTTCGGCATCGCGATGAACGTCTCCGCCGGTCTCGGCGCCGCGCTGGGCGGGCTGGTGGAGGACCGGCTGGGATCGAGGCGCACCGTGCTCGCCTCCCTCCTCGCCCTCGTCGTCATCGGAACGGCGCTCGTGCTCGTGGAGAGCACCGCGCTCTTCTGGGCGCTGGCCCTCGTGCTCGGCCTCTTCTTCGGCCCGGCGCAGGCGGCCTCGCGCACGCTGATGGCGCGGCTGGCCCCGCCGGGGGAGGTGGCGGCGCATTTCGGCCTCTTCGCCCTTTCCGGCCGCATCACGGGCTTTCTCGGCCCTGCCGTGCTGGCGGCGGTGACGGAGGCGAGCGGCAGCCAGCGCGCGGGCATGGCGACGACCGCCGCCTTCATGGCGCTCGGCGCCGCGCTGCTGCTTGGGGTGCGGGAGCCCGCGCGTCAGTAGCGCCGCCGCCGCGCCGCGGCGACGAGCGGCACGGTGGCGAGGATGATCCCGGAGACGAGCGCCCCGATCGCGAGCAGCCCGCCCGTCGTCACCCGCGTCTCCGCCTTGATCGTGAGGTGGTTGCCCACGCGCAGGTCGAGGCTCGCGCTGTGCCCCGAGGGCTTCTCGTCGGCCATTCTGAATATCCCCCTCTCCGGTGGCGGTGCGTCAGCCATCCGTCTCGCGCCCCCAGGCGCGGAGATCGGCGACGAAGGATTCCGGCGCCTCCATCGCCGCGAAATGCCCCCCGCGCGGCTGCTCCGTCCAGCGGCTGACGGCATAGCCCCGCTCCACCCAGCCCCGTGGCGGGAAGGGGCTGCGCGGGTCGGGATAGGCGGCGAGGGCGGTGGGCACTTCCACGCGGCGCCCGGGCGGCATCCTGCGGATGCCCTCCGCCGCGGCGCCCGCGTAGAACCAGGCCGCGGTGGTGAAGGCGTCGTTCATCACATAGGTCATGATGTTCGTGAGCAGCCGGTCGGTGCCGAAGACGGCCTCGAAAGGCCGCTCGCGCAGGTCGGCCCAGTCGTGGAAGCGCTCGGCGATCCAGGCGGCCTGGGCTAGCGGATTGTCCTGCATCGCATAGGCGAGCGACTGCGGCTTCGTCCCCTGCAGCTGCGCATAGGCGCCGAGCCTTTGCTGGCTCGCATCGAAGGCGGCTTTCCAGGCGGTCTCCTCCGCCATCTCGGGTGAGGCATCGGGCTGGACGAGCACGTAGTTCAGATGGATCGCCCTGACCGAGGCGGTGTGCTCGAGGGCGAGCCAGGCCGAAACCGCCGCGCCCCAGTCCCCGCCCTGGGCGCGGTAGCGGGGGTAGCCGAGCCCGCGCATCAGCGCATCGAACATCCGGGCCGCCGTGCGGGCGCCGACCGGCGCGCGCGGCTTGCCCGAGAATCCGAAGCCGGGCAGCGAGGGGATGACGAGGTCGAAGGCGTCCCGCGCCTCGCCGCCATGGCGGGAGGGGAAGGCGAGCGGGCCGATCACGTCCAGGAACTCCACCACCGATCCCGGCCATCCGTGGGTGAGGAGAAGCGGCCGCCGCCCCTCCGCCTCGCCGACGACATGGATGGCGTGGATGTCCAAGCCTTCGATCCGGGCGAGGATCTGCGGGTGGCGGTTCAGCCCGGCGGCCGCGGCCTCCGCGTCATAGCCCTCGATCCAGTGGTCGCGCAGGGCGGCGAGGAAGGTGGGGTCGCAGCCGTATTCCCACCCTGCCATCTCTGGGACGCGGGGAAAGGGCGTGGCGCGCAGCCGCTCGCGCAGCCGGGCAAGCTCCGCCGGGGGCCATACGACCTGGAACGGGCGTGATTCCATCCGGCTTCTCCCTCTGCCGTCCCCTGCAACGCCGCAGGCGGCGCGGGGATTTCGGGGCGGGGTTCGGCCCTTCCGCCGCCGCGAGAGGGCGGTCTATGCTCCCGCCAGAGGAAAACAGTTCAAGGAGTTCGGACGATGGGACAGATCCCGCGCCGAGGATTGATGGCGGCAGGGCTCGCCCTCGCCGCACCCCGCATCGCTCTTGCCCAAGCTGGGGCCCAAGGCGGGCAGATGGCCATCGGCACCGGGACCACGGGCGGCGTGTATTACCCGCTGGGCGGCGCGCTCGCGAACCTCATCTCCCGCCAGATGCCGGGCATGTCCGCGACCGTGGAGGTGACGGGCGGCTCGGTCGGCAACCTGCAGCTCCTCGGCGCCAACCGCGTGAGTCTCATCTTCAGCCAGGTGGACGCGGCGGTGGACGCGGTGCGCGGGCAGGACCGCTTCCGCGGGCGCCCCGTGCCGGCGCGCGCCATCGCGGTGATCTACACCAACCGCATGCAGGTGGTGACGGTGGCGAGCACGGGCATCAAGTCGATCGCCGACATCAAGGGCAAGCGCATCTCCACCGGTGCGCCGGGATCGGCGACCGAGGTGATGGCGCTGCGGCTGATCGAGGCGGCGGGCCTCGACCCCGCGAAGGACTTCCGCGCGCGCGAGCGCCTCTCGCCCGCCGAATCCACCAATGCGGTGAAGGACGGCAAGCTCGACGCCTACATGTTCGTCTCGGGCATCCCGACGAGCGCGATCACCGATCTCGGCGCCAGCCCCGGCGTGCAGCTCCAGATGATCGACCATGACGAGTTCACCGCGAAGATCGTGGAGAAGTACGGCCCGGTCTACTTCAACGAGGTGATCCCCGCCGGCACCTATCCCGGCCAGACAGCCGACAACAGGCAGATGTCCGTCGCCAACGTCCTGGCCGTGCGCGAGGAGATGCCGGCCGAGATGGTGAGCAAGCTGCTGCGCATCACCTGGGACGGCCGCGAGGACCTGGCCCGCACCCATGCCGAGGCGCGCAACTTCACGCTGGCGGGGCAGAAGACCGCCTCTGCCGGCATTCCCTGGCACCCCGCGGCGGAAGCCTTCTGGCGCGAGACGGGCGCGAATCTCGGCTGATGCGCCCAGGGGAGAAGGCAGGAAAGCAGGCGGCGGAGCTGGCCGCCCCGTCCGACGGACCGCCGGGCGCCGCGTCCACCCTCGGCGCGGGGTTGCCGCCGGAGGTGGCGCCGGGCTCGCTCGACGCCGCCACCACCGCGCGGGTGGAGGCGCTGATCGAGGAGGAGGAGGGCGCGCAGCACCGCTTCCGCGGCGCCCTCGCCTGGGTCGGCACGGCGATGGCGCTGGCGATGAGCCTGTTCCATCTCTGGGCCGCTTGGGACATCGTGCCCACCACCACGCTGCGCTTCGTGCATGTGGGCTTCGCCCTGGCGCTGGGCTTCTTCCTCTTCCCCGTCGCACGCCGCTTCCGACACCGCTTCATGCCCTGGGACGCCGTGCTGATCGCGGCCGGACTCTACGTCACCTGGTATCTCATATCCGGCGGCGACGACCTGCAGGACCGCGTCATCTTCCCCGAGCCGATGGACCTCGTCGTCGGCTGGATGCTCGTCGCCCTCGTGCTGGAGGTGACGCGCCGCACGACGGGATGGGTGATGCCCGTCGTCGCGATCGTCTTCATCGCCTATGCCTTCCTGGGCAACCTGCTGCCCGCGCCCTGGACGCACCGGGGCTATGATTCCGAGCGGCTGATCCCGCATCTCGCGGTGGGGCTGGACGGGATCTTCGGCACGGCGGTGGATGTCTCGGCCACGCTCATCATCCTCTTCACCATCTACGGCGCGATTCTCCAGCTCTCGGGGGCGGGGAAGTTCTTCGTGGACTTCTCCTTCTCCGTGATGGGCGGCAAGGCGAGCAGCGCGGGGCGCACGGTGGTGCTCTCCTCCTTCCTGCTCGGCGGTCCCTCGGGCTCGGGCGTGGCCACCACCGTCACCCTCGGCACGGTGGCCTGGCCGATGATGAAGAAGGTGGGATACCGCGCCGCCGATGCGGGCGGGCTGCTGGCGGCGGGCGGGCTGGGCGCCATCATCTCGCCTCCCGTGCTCGGCGCGGCGGCCTTCCTCATCTCCGAATACCTCAAGATCGGCTATCTCGACGTGCTCCGCATGGCGCTGATCCCGACCTGCCTCTACTACGCCTCGCTCCTCTTCATGGTGGAGCTGGACCAGCGGCGGCTGGGGGCGGCGGGGAAGACGGTGGAGGTGCCGGCGGCGACGCCCGCGCGGGAGCTGGTGCGGAAATACGGTTTCCACTTCTCCTCCCTCGTCGCGATCATTGTGTTCATGGTGATGGGCTACAGCTCCACCCTGGCCGTGCTCTACGCGATGGTGGTGGCCGTCGTGCTCTCCTTCCTCCGGCGGGACACGGCGCTGATCCCGCGCAAGCTGATCGAGGCGCTCGCGATCGGCGCGATCCAGTCCGTCGGCATCGCCGCCACCTGCGCCTGCGCCGGCATCATCGTGGGCGTCATCACCCTCACCGGCCTCGGGCTGAAGTTCTCGGACATCGCGATCCAGGCGGCGAACGGATCGGTTCTCGGCACCGCGCTCTTCACCGGGCTGATCGTCTGGATCATCGGCCTCGCCGTGCCGGTGACGGCGAGCTACATCATCTGCGCCGTCGTCGCGGCGCCGGCGCTGACGAAGCTCGGCGTGCCGGACTACGCCGCGCACATGTTCGTCTTCTACTACGCCGTGCTGAGCGAGGTCTCGCCGCCCACCGCCCTCTCGCCTTTCGCGGCGGCGGCGATCACGGGCGCCGGGCCCTACTCCACCACGCTCCAGGCCTGGAAATACACGCTCCCCGCCTTCGTCCTCCCCTTCGTCTTCGTGACGGATCCCGAGGGCGTGGGGCTGCTGCTCTCGCTCACGCCGAGCATGACATGGCTGGACGTGGCCTGGCAGATCCTGCTCGCGACCGCCGGGCTCGCGGCGCTGGCGGCGGCCTGCCAGGGCTTCTTCCGCCGCGCGCTCAACGGGCTGGAGCGGGCGGGCTTCGCCCTGGCCGGGCTGCTGCTCGTCTTCCCCGCGCTGCTGGAGGGCGTGATGCCCTGGCTGCCCGCGCCGCACCTCATCGGGCTGGCGCTGGCGGCGGGGCTGCTCGCCTGGCAGGCGAGGGGGCCGGCGGTGGCCTGAGGCGCGGGGCCCCGGCCTCCGCCGTCAGGCGTTCAGCTCGTTCTTCACGAAGCGGCCGGCCTTGAGGATGGCGGGCATGTGGCGGCCCTGGCCGGTGAGGAGGGAGAGGTCGGCCAGCGGGTCGCCGTCCACCACGACCAGGTCGGCATGGGCGCCGGGCTGGATCGTGCCGAGCCGCCCCTCCTGCCGCAGCACCTTCGCCGCGTTGACGGTGGCGGAGCGGATCACCTCGATGGCCGGCAGCACCCGGCCGCGCAGGATGAACTCGTCGGACTGGTGGCGGTGCATCTCGCCCAGCAGGTCGGAGCCGTAGGCCATCATCACCCCGGCCTCGTGCAGCGTGGCCAGCGCTTCCATCCCCTGGCCGCGCACGGCCTCGATCTTCGCCACCGAGGCCGGGGGCAGGCCGAGGGAGGCGCCCTCCTTGGCGAGCCAGTCGAAGGTGACGTTGGTGGGCACGACATAGGCGCCGCGCTCGCGCACCAGCCGTGCCGTCTCCGGCGTGATGAGGTTGCCGTGCTCGACGGAGACGACGCCGAGCTCCACCGCGCGGCGGATCGCCTCGTCCGTGTAGAGATGGGCCGCGACATAGGTCTGCGCGTTGCGCGCCTCCTCCACCGCCGCGCGGATCTCGTCGTCGGAGAAGCCGAGGAAGGCGATGGGGTCGGTCGGCGAGGAGACGCCGCCATTGGCCATCACCTTGATGAACTGCGCGCCGGCCTTGATCTCCTCCCGCGCGACGCGGCGCACGGCGTCCACCCCGTCCACCACGCGGCCGAGGGTGCCGGCCTTCTCGCCGTAGTAGTCCACGTCGCGGTGATGATAGCGGCCGCGATAGTCCGTGTGGCCGCCGGTCTGGGACAGCGCCTTGCCGCAGATCACGAGGCGCGGCGCCTCGATCAGCCCCTCCTCGATCGCCATGACCAGCCCGTGATCCGCGCCGCCGAGGTCGCGCACGGTGGTGAAGCCGCGCATGAGCATGTCGCGCATGATCCGCGCCGAGCGCAGCGCGACGAGGGTGTTCGGCAGCTCCGCATTGGCGCCGAGATCGGCCGTGCTGGCGATGACATGGACGTGGCAGTCGATCAGCCCCGGCATCAGCGTCCGCCCGCCGAGATCGACGCTGCGGGCGGAAGGGGCCGAGATCGGGCGGTCCGACACCTCGCGGATCTCGCCTCCCTCGACGAGGACGTGGTGGTCGGCCAGCGCCGTCCCGGCCCGGCCGTCGAGGATGCTCGCGTTCTGGAAGAGAATGGCGGTCACGATGGCCCTCCGGTCGGCCGGCGCCTCCGCGGAGGGTGCGGAGGTGGAAGAGGCGAGGGACCGCTCCCGGGCCGGGAAGGCCGCGCGCCCGTCGGTCCCGGCGGGCGGGGAGGCTCGCCCCGGGGCCCGGGGGCGTCAAGCCTGCCCCGCCCCGACCATGGGCCGGCCCGCCTGAAACCACGCGGCCCCGCGGCCCTTCTCCACGCGCAGGGGCGTGGGCCCCGGGGAGAGGAAGGGGCTTGCCCATGCCCGACGGAGCGACCGGCGCCGCGGCGCCCGATGCGGCCTGGATCGCGGCGCGCCGGGCGGCCTTCGGCGCCGCCCTCGACGGCTTCGATCCCGCCCTCCCCGTGCTGGTGCTGGGCCATCACGACGCGGACGGCCTCTCCTCCGCCGCCATCCTCGCCCGCGCCCTGGAGCGGGCGGGGCGGGAGGTGGAGGTGCGGGTGCTCGGCCGCGGGGAGAATGCCTGGTCGCCGGAGATGGGGGAGGAACTCCGCGCCCGCCGCATGGGCGGGCTGATCGTGGCCGATCTCGGCACGCGGGCGGAGCCGGTGCTGCCGGGCATCCCGACCGTGCTGGTGGACCACCACGTCCCCACCGGCATCCCGGAGTCGGCCACCCTCATCGGCGGCTACGGGCTTCACCCGACGCCCACCACCTCCCTGCTCGCCTGGTGGTGCGCCGGCGCGGTGGCGGAGGCGGAGGACCTGCTCTGGCTCGCCGCCCTCGGCATCATCGGCGACATGGAGGAGGGGGCGGGCTTCGCCGAGCTGGCGGAGGCGCGCGCCCGCTACGGCATCACGGCGCTGCGCGACGCCACCTCCCTCGTCAACGCCCCGCGCCGGGCGAGCAGCGGTGATGCCGGGCCGGCGCTGGCGCTGCTGATGAAGGCGGACGGGCCGAAGGCGGTCCTCTCTGGTGCCTTTCCGGAGACGGAGATCCTGCGGGCCGCCAAGGCCGAGGTGGGGGCCGCGCTGGCCGAGGGCCGCCGCGCCGCGCCGCGGATCAAGGGGGAGGTGGCGGTCATCCCGCTGGATTCGGCCTGCCAGATCCATCCCCTCATCGCCCAGCAGTGGAAGGGGCGGCTGAAGGACAAGATCGTGATCGCCGCCAACCGGGGCTACCGGCCGGGCTGGGTCCATTTCGCGGCGCGGACCGGGGAGGGCAGGGACCTCATCGCCTTCTTCCGCGACCACCGGCCGGAGGGCGCGGACCCCGTGCATTACGGCAACGGCCACGCCCAGGCCTCGGGCGGCGCGCTGCCGCCCGAGATCTGGAACCGCTTCGTCGTCTCTCTCGGCTTCGGGGCCGAGGCGCAGGTGCCGGGCTGATCGGGTTGCGCGGGGTTGCGGCCGGGGCGGGAACCCCGGCCACCACGGCCCCCTACATGACGGCGGGCGGCATCCCGCCGGGCCCCGGGCCGATCGGCGGGATGTCCGGCCCCGTGGGGATGGAGCCGGGGCCGATCGGCTCCGTCCCCGGAATCTCGGGCCCCGGGCTGCCGGTGCCAGGGATCTCGGGCCCCGGCGCCGGCGGCGAGATGTCGGGCGCGGGGACGGGGCTCTCGGGAATGGTTGCCGGGCCGGGGGCGGGCGAGGGGTCGGGCGGGACGATCTCGGGCGTGTCTGACATGGGCATGGCTCCTCTGCTCCCGGACAACGCCGGAGGGGCCCGGTTGTTAGATCGGTTGTTGGATAGGTTAACGGGCAAGGCCTCGACTCGATCCGCCCCCGCCGCTATGGCCCGGGGCCATGGCCCCTGCCGCTTTCCCCTCCGCCCTCGACCGGCTGCCGGAGGCGCGGCGGCCCCGGCTTCTTCTCTCCCTGCTCTGCCTGCTGATGTGGGTGCCCGGCCTCTTCTCCCTGCCGCCGGGGGACCGGGACGAGTCGCGCTTCGCCCAGGCCAGCCGCCAGATGGTGGAAACCGGCGACTACGTGCGCATCCGCAACGGGGAGGTGGAGCGGAACAAGAAGCCCGTCGGCATCCACTGGGCCCAGGCCGGGATCGTCCACGCGATGGAGGCCGCCGGGCTGCCGGCGCGGGGATGGATCGGGAGCTACCGGCTGGCCTCGGCGATCGGGGCCTGGCTCGCGGTGCTCGCCACCTTCTCCCTCGGCCGGGCGCTGGTGGGGCGGCGGGCGGCCTTCCTTGCCGCCGCCATGCTCGCGGCCTCGCTGCTGCTGGTCGTCGAGACGCATATCGCCAAGACGGACGCGGCCCTGCTCGCCGCCATCACCGCCGCCATGGGGCTGATGGGCCGGGCCTATCTGGCGCCGGCCACCTTCTCCGCCCGCGCGGCGCTCGGCTTCTGGCTTGCCCTCGGGGCCGGGGTGCTGCTCAAGGGGCCGATCGCGCCGATGGTGCCCCTGCTGACCGGGCTCACCCTCTTCGCCGCCGATCGCGGCTGGCGCAACGGCGCGCCCTGGCTCCGTGCCCTCCGCGCGGGATGGGGGGTGCCGCTGATGATCGCCTGCGCCCTGCCCTGGCTGGTCGCCATCGGCATCGCGACGGAGGGGCGCTTCTTCTCCCAAGCGCTGGGCGACGACATGCTGAACAAGGTCGGCTCGGGCGAGGAGGCGCATTGGGGCCCGCCGGGCTACTACCTCCTCTCCTTCGGGATCGCGGCCTTCCCCGGCGCCTTCCTCGTGCTGCGGGCCCTGCCCGGGGCCTGGGCGGCGCGGATGCGGCCGGGCACGCGCTTCCTGCTCGCCTGGGCGGCGCCGACCTGGCTGCTCTTCGAGGCAGTGGCGACGAAGCTGCCCCACTACGTCCTGCCCGCCTATCCCGCCCTGTTGCTGCTGGCCGCCGCCTGGGCCTGCGACCCCCTCCGCCGCCCGGCGCCGCGATGGCTCGGCTGGATCGGCTGGGGGGCGCTGTTCGGCACGGGGATCGGGCTGGCCATCGGCGCGGTCGGGCTGCCGCTGCTGGCCGATGGGCGCCTCCTTCCCGCCGGGCTGCTGGCCGTGCTGGCGATCGGGCTGATGCTCTGGTCCGTGACGCGCGCCGCGCGGGCGGGCGAGTGGGCGAGGGCCGGGCTCCTATCCGCCCTGCTCGCCGTGCCGCTCTTCTGGTCCGCGCTGGGCGGGGTGCTGCCGCATCTCACGGCGCCCTGGGTCTCGCCCCGCATCGCCGCGCTGGTCGCCGCCGAGGGCGTGCCGGCGGAGCGCTTCGGCATCGCCGGCTATCACGAGCCCTCCGTCGTCTTCGCCACGGGCACCGCGACGCGGCTGCTGGGGACCGGCGCTGCCGCTGCCGGCTTCCTGGCAGGCGGGCCGGACCGGGTGGTGGCGGTGGAGGGCCGCGAGACCGCCCGTTTCGAGGCCGAGGCCGCCGCCATCGGGCTGCGCCCCCGCGCCGTGGGGCGGGTCGAGGGCTTCAACTATGTCCGCGGCCGGCAGGTGGCCGTCACCCTTTTCCGGGCGTCCTGAACCATGGTTGAAACAGTCGCGGAGATCATGGCGCGGACGGGCGTCCTCGGCATCTTCCTGCTCATGCTGGCGGAGAACCTGTTCCCGCCCATCCCGTCGGAGGTGATCATGCCGGTCGCGGGCTTCGCGGCCGCGCAGGGGAGGCTGGACCCGCTGGCCGTCTTCCTCGCCGGCCTCGCCGGGGCGGTGCTGGGCAATGCCGGCTGGTACGAGGCCTCTCGCGCCGTGGGGCAGGAGCGGGTGGAGCGCTTCGCCGACCGCTGGGGCCGCTATCTCGGCATCACGGGGGAGGACGTGCGGGGCGCCTCAAACTGGCTGACCCGCTGGGGTGCCGCGGCGGTCTTCCTCTGCCGCTGCCTGCCGGGGCCGCGCACCCTCATCTCCGTGCCCGCCGGCATCGCGCGGATGAACCGCTGGGTCTTCTACCCCGCCACCATCCTCGGCACGGCCCTCTGGACCGGCTTCCTCATGCTCGCGGGCTGGTGGTTCCAGGGGCGGTGGGAGCAGATCGGGCAGTGGATGGAGCCGGTCGGGGTCGGCGTCGCGGCGGCGGCCGTGCTCGCCTATGTCTGGCACCTCTGGCGCACCCGGAAGCGCTGGAAGCGGGAGGGATAGGGCGGCCTCACCGCCCCTGGAACACGGGCCGCCGCTTCGCGTTGAAGGCGGCCACCCCCTCCTGGAAGTCGGCCGTCCGGGGGAACTCGTCCAGCTCGGCCCGGTCCGCCTCGGTGAGGGGGAGGGGGCCGCGCAGGGCGCGCAGGGCGCGCTTGTGAAAGCGGTTGGCCAGCGGCGCCCCCTGGGCGATCCGGCCGGCCAGGGCGAGGGCCTCGGCCCCCACCTCCCCGTCGGGCACGAGGCGGGTGAGCAGGCCGCGGGCCAACGCCTCCTCCCCGGTCAGGGTGCGGCCCTCGACCAGCATCTCCATGGCCACCGCGTGCCCCGCGATCCGCAGCAGCGCGTCCAGCCCCTCATGCGGGTAGTAGAGGTTCAGCATCCGCGCCGGGATGCCCATGCGCGTGGAGGGGCCACCCACGCGGAAGTCGCACATCAGCGCCAGGCCGCAGCCGCCCCCCAGCGCGTGCCCCCGCACCGCCGCCACCACGGGATGGGCGCAGCGCTCGATGGAGAGGAAGGCGGCCACCAGGGCGTCGTTATAGGCGCGCTCCCGCTCCTCCGTGCCGCGCTCCCCGGCGAAGGCGGTGACGTCGGCGCCGGCGGAGAAGGCGTCCTCCCCCGCGCCGCGCAGGACGACGCAGCGCAGGTCTCCCTCGGCCGAGAGCGAATCGAACAGGCCGGCGAGGGCCTGCCACATGGCCAGGGTCAGGGCGTTGCGCCGCGCCGGGCGGGCGATGGTGAGGGTGGCGATGCCGCCGTCCCGTTCGAGATGCAGGTCCGGATGGTTCATGGCCGGCGCAGCCTGGGCGGGGCCGGTCCGGCGGGCAAGGCCCCCCCAGGCCAAGCGAGGGGGCAGGCGAGGGGGCCGCCGCATGGGCCGACCCCATGGGGCAACCGGGTGGGAGCAGCGCCGTTGCTTCGCCTGAACCCAACCGGGAGAGGAGAGACCGATGGCCGAGGCGCAGACCGAGCACGAGCAGCGCGAGAAGGTTCGCGAGATGATCAAGGACGTGCAGACGGCCGTGCTCGTCACCCATGGCGACGGCGAGCAGCTGCGCGGGCGGCCGATGGTGGCGGCGGCGCTGGACCCCGATGGCAAGACCCTCTGGTTCTTCTCGGGCAACAGCACGGAGAAGACCGAAGAGATCTCGAGGAATGACCGGGTGCTGCTCTCCTACTCCGATCCCTCGAAGCAGAACTACGTCTCCGTCTCCGGCAAGGCGCGCGTCATGCGTGACGTCGCGAAGCAGAAGGAGCTGTGGCAGGAGACGATGAAGACCTGGTTCCCCGGTGGCCCGGAGGATCCCAAGATCGCCCTCATCGCCGTGGAGATGACGGGTGCGGAGTACTGGGACAGCCCCTCCTCAACCCTGCTGCACGCCTATGGCTACGTGAAGGCGACGCTGACGGGCCAACCGCCCTCGGGCGGGGAGAACGAGCGGGTCTCCTTTACCTCCTAGTAGCACTTCCAGACTAAGGCGGCGTCAGCACCCTCGCGGGGTGCGCGCCGCTTCGGGGATGCCGGGGCCTGGCGTCCCTCCCCGCAGCGGGCGTACCGACGATCCAGAACGGGTCTGCCCGATCCTGCCCGCCGGGCGTGGAGGCCCTTTCTTGGATTCACTGCCCAACAACCCGGCGGCCCTTCGGCTCGCCTTCCGCCTTGCCCTGCTCGATGCCGTCCCGAAGGGCGGGACCCTCCCGGTGCGCCAGGCCGCGCTGCAGGCCGCGAGGAACCGGCTGGCGAGCTTTCTCAGCCGCAGCAGCGACACGGGCGACCTGCCCTCCGCCCTGCAGGGCATCCGGGACCGCGCCGCCCTCGCCGCCGCCCTGGAAGCAGGGTTCGAGGAAGCCCGCGAGATCCTAGCGCAGTCCGCGGAGGAAGGGCCGGCCCCGCCGGAATAGGGCCGCGCCGGCTCAGGCCTGCTTCAGCTCGATCAGCGAGCGGCGGATCTTCCGCCCGCGCCGGATGCGGTCCTCGATGAAGCCCGCCTCCCCCCAGCGGATCGCGCGGCCGAAGGCCTGGGCGTCCTCCGTCAGCCGTGCCAGCATCTCCAGCACCGCCTCGCGGTTGTTGAGGAAGATGTCCCGCCACATGTCCACGTCGCTGGCCGCGATCCGGGTGAAGTCGCGGAAGCCCGAGGCGGCGAAGCGCAGCACGGCCTCCCGCGTCTCCTGCGCCAGGTCGTCCGCCGTGCCGCAGATGGTGAAGGCGATGAGGTGCGGCAGGTGGGAGACGATGGCCACCACCTTGTCATGCGTGGCCGCATCCATCGTCTCGATCATCGAGCCCGCGCGCTCCCACAGCGCGCGGACCCGCGCCACCGCCTCGGGATCGGCGCCCGGCGGCGGGGTGACGATGCACCAGCGCCCGCGGAACAGCTCGGCGAAGCCGGCATCCGGGCCGGAATGCTCCGTCCCCGCCATCGGATGCGCGGGAACGAGATGGACGCCCTCCGGCAGCAGCGGCCCGAGGTCCCGCAGCACGCTGCCCTTGGTGGAGCCGACATCGCTGAGGATGCAACCGGGCGCGAGATGCGGCGCGATATGCGCCATCACCCCGGCATAGGCGCCGACGGGCACGCAGAGGATCACGCCGTCGCAGCCCTGCACGGCGCGGGCGGCGTCGCCCTCCACCACATCGGCGATGCCGAGCGCGCGGACCCGCTCCAGCGTGTGCTCGCTGCGCGCGGAGGCGACGAGGCTGGCGGCGATGTCGCCCCTCTCCCGCGCGACGCGCAGGATGGAGGAGCCGACGAGGCCGGGACCGATGATGCAGAGCCGCTGGAAGAGCGGGGCCTCAGCCATGACGGAAATCCGCGAGGGCTTCGAGCACCATGCCGCACTCCTCGGCGGTGCCGATGGTGATGCGAAGGCAGCTCGGCAGGGCGTAGACGCCGACGCCGCGCACGATCAGCCCGCGCGAGCGCAGATGCGCGTCGGCTGCCTTCGCGGCCTCGGTGCTGCCGAAGTCGACGAGGATGAAGTTGCCGTGGCTCGGATGCACCGTCAGCCCCAGCTTCTCGAGCCCCTGCGTCATCCTCGCGCGCCACTCGCTGTTGTGGCGCACGCTCTTGCCCACCCAGTCCGGCTCGGACAGGGCGGCGATGCCGGCGGCCATGGCGGGGGCGGAGACGTTGAAGGGGCCGCGCACGCGGTTCAGCACGTCGATGATCGCGGGCGGTCCGTAGCACCAGCCGAGCCGGATGCCGCCCAGCCCCCAGACCTTGCTGAAGGTGCGCGTCATCACCGTGTTGGTGCCCGCATCCACCAGCGCCTGGCCGGGGTCGTAGCCGGGGTCCTCGACATATTCGGCATAGGCGCTGTCGAGGATCAGCAGGATGTCCTCGCGCAGCCCTGCGCGGAGGCGGTTCACCTCGGACTGCGGCAGCAGCGCGCCCGTCGGGTTGTTCGGGTTGGCGAGGATCACGAGGCGGGTGCGCGGGCCGCAGGCGGCGATGAGGCCGTCCACATCGGCCACGAGGTTCTTCTCCGGCACCTTGATGACACTGCACCCCGCCCAGCGCCCCGTCAGCTCGTACATGAGGAAGCCGTGGGCTGACATGACAAGTTCTGTCCCCTCGCCGCCATAGGCGAGGATGAGCAGGGCCAGGATCTCGTCCGAGCCGTTGCCGGTGACGATGCGGGCGGGGTCGAGCCCGTGATGTCGCCCGATCGCCTCCCGCAGCGCGGTCGCGCCGCCATCGGGATAGCGGTGCGCCTCCCGCCCCGCCTCGGCGATAGCGGCGATGGCGGCCGGGGGAGGCCCGAAGGGGCCCTCGTTGGAGGAGAGCTTCACGATCCGGTTCACCCCCGGGACCTTCGATTCGCCCCCGACATAGGGCTCGACCGAGAGGATGGAGGGGCGGGGCATCACGGGCATGGCGGCATCTCCGTCAGGGGGCGGGCGGCCCTGCCGCCGCTGGAGCGGGCGGCGTGCCGCGGCGAGGGGTCAGGCAGGTTCGGGCTCGGGCTCGGCATAGCCGCCGATGACGGTGGGGCCGAGCGGGGCGAGGGCGGCGAGGCGCGGATCTTCCGCCCCGACCAGCCCCTCCACCTCCGCCAAGGCATGGGGGCCGCCGGCCGGGAGGATAAGGCGGCGCGGGGTGAGCCCGGCGGCGTCCAGGGCGGCCATCAGCGCGTCCCGCGAGGAGCCGGACGCGCGCTCCAGCCGGATCAGGCCGCGGTCGCGCGGGGTGGCGTCGGCGGCGAAGCGGGCGACGACCAGCGCGCCCGGCAGGGCCTGCCCCGGCCCGAGCAGGAAGGGCAGGGCGGCCACCACCTGCAGGCGCGGCGCGTCGAGCCCCACCCACCAGGCGGCCTTCGCCGGCTCCCCATCCACCGGGGCGGGCAGGACCGCGACGGGGGACTCCCCGGCCGAGAGGGCGGCCAGCGCGGGGGCAGGACCGGCATGGCAGCGCAGCGGCGTGTCCAGGCCGAAATGCCCGCGCGCGGCCGCCTGCGTCTCCGCCAGGGCGGCGACCGAGAAATCCGATTGCAGGCGGAGCGAGGAGGCGATCACCTCCCGCCACAGCCGCGCCACCGTCTCGCGCGGCATGGGGCCGCGGTGCCGGGCGAACAGCCGTCGCAGGATCAGCGCCTCCCGCCCCGGGCGGAAGCTCGCGCCGCCGGCCTTCATCCCCTGGGCCGAGAGCTGGGCCGAGAGCGCCGCCCGCCGCATCAGCAGGTCGTGCAGGGCGTCGTCGATGGCGTCGAACTCGGCGCGGGCGGCGGCGAGCGCGCTGGGCTGCACGACGGAAGGGTCGGCGAGGGCGGGGTCGGCGAGGCCGGGGTTGGCGAGGCCGGGGTTGGCGAGGACGGGGTCGGGCATGGGACCCGGGGGGTCTAGCGCCCCCTTGTGATGGCGCCAAGGCTGCCGGGCCGGCACGCCGCCTCACGCGCCGCCTTGCCCCCCCGTCCCGGGGCTCCTAATCCTCCCGGCCATGAGCGAGGTCATCCCCTCCCTGCCGGACGTGGAGCATCAGCGGGTCCTCTTCCCCGAGGGGCTGATGCTCGATTGCGGGGTGAAGGTCGCGCCGCTCGCCGTGGCCTACCGCACCTATGGCACGCTGAACGAGGCCCGGAGCAACGCCGTGCTCGTCTGCCACGCCCTGACCGGGGACCAGTACGTCGCCGAGACCCATCCGGTGACGGGAAAGCCGGGCTGGTGGGGCAATCTCGTCGGCCCCGGCCTGCCCGTGGACACCGACCGCTTCTTCGTCATCTGCGCCAACGTGCTCGGCGGCTGCATGGGCAGCTCCGGCCCGCCGGAGGAGATGACGGATGGGGAGGGGCGCGGCCAGGGCCGCCCCTGGGGCACCGATTTCCCGAGCGTGACCATCCGCGACATGGTCCGCGCCCAGAAGCGGCTGGTGGAGCATCTCGGCATCGGGCGGCTGCTGGCGGTGATCGGCGGCTCCATGGGGGGGATGCAGGCCCTGCAATGGGCCGCGACCTATCCCGAGAGCGTCTTCGCCTGCGCGCCCATCGCGACGGCGGCCCACCATTCCGCCCAGAACATCGCCTTCCACGAGGTCGGCCGCGCGGCCATCCATGCCGACCCCGACTGGTGCGGCGGCGCCTACTGGCGGGAGGGGCGGCTGCCCGCCCAGGGCCTCTCGGTCGCGCGCATGGTGGCGCACATCACCTATCTCTCGGAGAGCGCGCTGACGCGGAAGTTCGGGCGCCGGCTCCAGGGCGCGAAGGCGCTCACCTTCCTGGAGGACGTCTTCGCGGTGGAGAGCTATCTCCGCCACCAGGGCAGCACCTTCATCCGCCGCTTCGACGCGAATTCCTACCTCACCATCACCCGCGCCATGGACTATTTCGACCTCGCCGCCGACCATGGCGGGGACCTCTCCCTCGCCTTCCGCGGCACGCCGACGCGCTTCTTCGTCGCCTCCTTCTCCTCCGACTGGCTCTTCCCCACGGCGGAGAGCCGGGCGGTCACCCGCGCGCTGAACCGCGCCGCCGCGCGCACCTCCTTCATCGAGCTGGAATCCGACAAGGGCCACGACGCCTTCCTGCTGGACGAGCCGGAGTTCCACGCGGCCCTGGGCGGCTTCCTCTCCGGCGCGGCCGAGGCGGCGGGGCTCTGAGCATGGGAATGAAGCCGAAGGAGCCGATCCGCTACGTCGCCAAGAACATGCGGCTCGACCTCCGCCTGATCGCGGAGATGATCCCCGAGGGCGCGAAGGTGCTCGACATCGGCTGCGGCGACGGCGCCCTCATCGAGCACCTGACGCGCGAGAAGCGTGCCGATGCCCGCGGCATCGAGATCGACATGGCCGAGGCCACGCGCGCGGTGGCGGCGGGCCTCGCCGTGATCCATGGCGACGCCGATGCCGACCTCGCCCACTACCCCGACGGAGCCTTCGACTACGTCGTGCTCTCCCGCACGCTGCAGGCCGTGGAGAGGCCGCGGGAGGTGCTGCGGCAGATGCTGCGCATCGGCACCCACGCGATCGTCTCCTTCCCCAATTTCGGCCACTGGCAGATGCGCTGGCGCCTGCTCTGGACCGGGCGGATGCCGGACACGGACACCTGGAACCGCCCGTGGTACGAGACGCCGAATATCCACCCCTGCACCATCCTCGACTTCGTGGCCCTCTGCGAGAGGGACGGCTACGCCGTAGATGCCTGGCTGGCGGTGGACGAGCACGGCAGCCGCGCGCCCTGGCGCGAGAGCCTGCGGCTGGCGAACCTCTTCGGGGAGCAGGCCCTCTTCCTGCTGCGGCGGAAGGGCTGATTGCGCCATCCCGTCACGCCCGACGGGCGCTACTTCGTGGTGCGCGGCCGGCTCTGGCGCATGGCCGACCCCTCTCTGCCCGAGGAGCGCCGTGCGTTGCTCACCCGAGAACTGATGGCCGCCCGGCGCGCGGTGGGCACGGCCCTGCGATCGGGTGACGAGGCCGCGCTGCAGGCCGCGCGGGCCGGGGTGGACGAGGCCAAGCGCGCGCTCGGGGAGCGGGGTCCGCCCTGGTGGGAGGACGGGGCGCCGGACCTCAACAGGCACCTGGCGAAGAACACGCCCTATGCGGAATGGTTCGCCGGGATGGAGGGGGCATAGCCCTTCAAAAACAAGCGCCTGAGCACCATATGGGGTTCATGCGCCAGACCCTCGCGGGGCTTCCGGCCGACCCGTCCCCGCCAATTCCCCCCACCCTCCGCCGCCGTGTCGCCCGCCTGTCCCGGGCAGTGCGGGAGCGGCGCGCGATGGAGCTGCTCTATGGCGGCGCCTGGCGCGTCGTGCACCCGCACGCCATCGGGCGGATGGGCACGGGGAAGGTCGGGCTGCTCACCTGGCAGACCGCCGGCCTCGCCCGCGGTCCCGGCGATCCGGGGGAGGGGTGGCGCATGTTCGACGTGGCCCGGATCGAGGCGACGCGCGCGCTGCGGGCCCATTTCGCCCCGCGCCCGCGCGGCGGCCGGGCCTGGACGGCGGGAATCGACGCGCCCATGGCCGAGGTGCCGCCCCGGGCGGAGGCCCTGGCGGAACTGTCCGCCCCGGCCTGATCCCTTCTCAGGCCGCGCTCGTCCGGGCGATCGCGCCGCGCAGGAGACCAAGCACCTCCTGCGAGGCGATGGCCGCCCGGTTCTCCCGGGTGAACTGGGCGTAGTGCGCCTCGCGGGCCGCCTCCCGACCGACATAGGCCATGGCCCATTCGCCGAACTCCCGCGCCGGGGCGGGATCGCAGGCCAGGACCACGGTGCCTCGATGCCTCTCGTCGATCTGGATTCGCTCGAACACCTTCTCCACCGCGGCCCGGCTGCCCTCCAGCACTTGCGCGAAGCAGTCTTCGCTGAAGAGCAGGGCGCCGGTGATCCCGTCCCGCGTGTTGTTGCGCCTCGACGCATTGAGGATCTGCATGACCTCGCGCTCGTTCTCCGCCGCGGAGCCCGACAGGGCGCTCCGGCTGACATAGACCAGCCGGCAGAGCGGGGCCTTCCTCACTTCCGCGCTTCCTCCTCGATCCCTGCCAGGCGCTCGCCGAGTCGCGCGATCAGCTCCGCCACCTCGGTCGCCGGAACCGGCCTGCTGAGCAGGAAGCCCTGGGCCTCCGTGCAGCCCTCGCCGCGCACCCGCTCCATCTGCTCGGCCGTCTCCACGCCCTCGACGGTCGTCCGCATGCCCAGATTCGTGCCCAGGGCCGCGATGGCGCGCACGACCGCGGGATCATCGGCGAAGGCGCGGTCGATCTTCACCCGGTCGAAGGGGAAGCTGCGGAGCTGGGTGAAGGAGGAGTAGCCCGTGCCGAAATCGTCCAGCGAGACCTGCACGCCCAGCGCCTTGAGCGCGGCGAGCTGCCCGATGGCCGATCTGGATTCGCTGAGCAGGACGCTCTCCGTCACCTCCAGCTCCAGTCGCGAGCTCGGCAGGCCCGAGACCGAGAGCGCCGTGGCCACCTTCTTCACCAGCGTGCCGCTGGCGAATTGCGGCACCGCCACGTTGACGGCGACGGTCAGCGCATCGGGCCAGCGCATCGCTTCGGTGCAGGCCTCCCGCAGGACCCATTCGCCGATCTCGTCCATCAGCCCCAACTCCTCCGCCAGGGGCACGAAGCGGTCCGGCGGGACGAGACCGCGCTGGGGATGGCGCCAGCGGATCAGGGCCTCGAAGCCGGCGAGGCAGTTCTCCGCAAGGTCGACCTGGGGCTGGTAGAACAGCTCGAACTGGCCGAGGGCGAGGGCGGCGCGGAGATCGAATTCCAGCGCCCGGCGGGCCTCGGCCGCCTCCTCCAGCTCCTGCTCGAAGAAGTGGAACCGGCCCCGCCCGTCGGACTTGGCCTTGTAGAGCGCGAGGTCGGCGCGGCGCAGGACGAGCTCCGCCTCCGAGCCCGGCCGGGCGAAGGCGATGCCGATGCTCGCGCCGACATGGGCGATGCAGCCGTCGATGAGGTAGGGGCGGCCCAGCAGGTCCACCAGCCGGGCGGCGATTCGCGAGACCGCTTCCTGGCCGGCCAGACCTTCCAGCAGCACGGCGAACTCGTCCCCGCCCAGCCGGGCGGCGAGGTCGGCGTCCCGCAGGGCGGAGCGCAGCCGCACGCCGACATGGCGGAGCAGGGCGTCACCGGCCGCGTGGCCGAGGTTGTCGTTCACCCCCTTGAAGCGGTCGAGGTCGATGAGCAGCACCGCCAGTTCCTGCGGTGCCGGCTGCAGCGGGGCGGGGCGGCCGAAGGCGAGCGCCTCTTCCAGCCGGGCGCGGAACTCGGCACGGTCGGCAAGCTCCGTCAGCGTGTCCCCGCGCCAGAGCGGGCGCGCGCAGGCCTCGCAGCGGCGCTCCTCGCTCCGCCTTGCGGATGGCCGCAAAGAACCCTCCATGACCGAACGGCCTCCGCCCGCTGTTTCGACATGGCCAATTTGGAGGAGCTTGGTGGACAGGCCGTAAACGTGCCGCACCCGTTCCGTCCCCGAGCGATCCGCCCTAAGATCGCGGGGGGCCTCGGGGGAGGCCCCGGGGGAAGTTCACCACTTGGCCGCGCCTATCCTGCGCCTCTGGCTGCTCGCGCTCGCGGGCGCCGCGCTCTCCGCTTGCGGGTCCACCCGCGGGCCGGTCCCGGCCGGCCATGGCTATGAGGCGGGGGAGGGCTATCAATCCTGCGTGCCCTATGCCCGGGCCCGGTCGGGGCTCGATCTGCGCGGGGATGGCTGGCAGTGGTGGGAAGCCGCCGCCGGGCGCTACGACCGCGGCTCGCAGCCACGGCCGGGGGCGGTGCTGGTCTTCCAGCGGACCTCGCGCCTGCGGGACGGGCACGTGGCGGTGGTGTCGCGCGTGACGGGCGCCCGGGAGATCCGGGTGGACCATGCCAACTGGGCCTCGGGCGGGCTGAAGGGGCGCGTGGCGCGGGACCAGGCGGTGATCGACGTCTCCCCCCGCAACGACTGGACGGAGGTGCGGGTCTGGTACCCGCCGGCCGGGGTGGTGGGGGCTACGGTCTTTCCCGCCTACGGCTTCATCCACCCCACCCGGCGCTGGGCCCTGGCGGACTGACCCGCCCCCACGCCCCTCACGCCCCCTCATGACGGAACCGTCATCCGCCCATTGCGTCCGGCCGCCGGATGGCCCATGTCCTTTTCCGGGCTTTCGCGGGGCTGGCGTGCCGGTTTACCCCCGGAGGACGCGGCCCTAATCTCCGCCCGGAAACGTGGCAGGGGCCGCCGGCCCGCCAGAGCACGCAAGGATATCGGGGCGTCACATGGGTTCGTTCAGCATCTGGCACTGGCTCGTCGTGCTGCTGGTCGTGCTGCTGCTCTTCGGCAGCGGCAAGATCAGCGGGCTGATGGGCGACCTCGCCACGGGCATCAAGTCCTTCAAGAAGAACATCAAGGAGGACGACACGGACGCCTCGATGGCCGACAACTCGGCCACGCCGCCGGCAGGCAACCTGCCGTCGCCCAACGCTCATGGCACGGGCATCCACTCCTCCACCGACCCGAACCGCACCGTGGTGCGCCAGCCCCCCGGCCCGGTCTGATCTGGGCCTGACGGCATGATGGCGCGCCGGTCCCGCAGGGGGCCGGCGCGTTTCTCTGTGGGGAGGAGAGGATGGCCCAGCCCATCCCTGAGGCCGCGATCCAGGCGATCGTCGAGGCCGGGCGCCGCATGGCGGAGCGGAACTGGGTGCCGGCCACCGCCGGCAACCTCTCCGTCCGCCTGCCCGGGAATCGGGTGGCGATCACCCGCTCGGGCTTCCACAAGGCGCATCTGGACGCGGGCGCGGTGATGGCGGTGGACCTCGGGGGCGCGCCGGAGAACCCGGCCCTGCGCCCCTCCGCCGAGACGGGGCTGCATTGCGGCACCTACCGCGCCTTCCCCGAGGCCGGGGCGGTGGTGCACGGCCACTCGATCGCCAACACCGTGCTCTCCCGCCGGGCCGGGGACTCCATCCGGCTGGAGGGCTACGAGCTGCTCAAGGCCTTCCCGGGCCTGCCCACCCATGACGCCGCGGTTGAGTTGCCCGTGCTGGACAACGACCAGGACATCGCCCGCCTGCAGCGCGCGGTGGAGGCCCGTTGGGCCCGCATGGCCGCCCCGATCCTTCCCGGGTATTTGATCCGGGGCCACGGTGTCTATGTATGGGGCCCCGACATGGACGCCGCCCTGGCGCGCCTGGAGGGGCTGGAATTCATGCTGGCCTGCGAGATGGCCAGCCTGTCGATCGGAGCCGCGCCATGAGCCGCCTCGTCGTCCACGACGCCAACACCCAGTCCGTCCTGCAGGACACCCAGGACCCCGCCGAGATCGCGCGCACGCTCGCCGCCATCGGCGTGCGCTTCGAGCGCTGGGAGGTGGCCGACCTCCCCGCCGGCGCCGATGCCGAGACGGTGCTGGAAGCCTATCGCCCGCGGCTGAACACCCTCATGGGCGAGACGGGCGCGGGCACGGCCGACGTGATCCGCCTGACCGCCGACCATCCCCAGGCCGAGGCGCTGCGGGCCAAGTTCCTGGCCGAGCACCGCCACACCGAGGACGAGGTCCGCTTCTTCCACGAGGGCGCGGGCAACTTCATCCTGAACGTGGGCGGCAAGGTCTACGACGCCCACTGCACCCGGGGCGACCTTATCTCCGTGCCGGCGGACACGCATCACTGGTTCGATGCGGGGGAGAAGCCGAACGTGACGGCGCTGCGCATCTTCACCGACACCACGGGCTGGACGCCGCACTACACCGGCACCGACATGTCGGAGCGCTTCCCGGCCAGGACGGCGTGACGAGCCCGCCGCGCGCGGTCGTCTGCGACATCGAGGGAACGACCAGCGCCATCGCCTTCGTGAAGGAGACCCTGTTCCCCTTCGCGGAACGGGCGCTGGACGGCTTCCTGCGCGATCGCGCCGATGATCCGGAGGTCTCCGCCATCCTCGGCGAGGTGCGGGTGCTCGCGCCCGGCCGGGAGCCGGCCGAGGCCCTGCGCGGCTGGATGGCGGGGGACGAGAAGGTGACGCCGCTCAAGGCGCTCCAGGGGATGATCTGGCGCCAGGGCTTCGAGTCCGGGGCGATCCGCGGCCATCTCTGGCCGGATGTGGCGCCCTGCCTGCGGGCCTGGGCGCGCGCCGGGATCGCGTTGCGGATTTACTCCTCCGGCTCGGTCGAGGCGCAGAGGCTGCTCTTCGGCCATTCGGAGGCGGGCGACCTGACCCCCATTCTTTCCGGCTTCGACGACACCCGCACCGGCCCCAAGCGCGAGGCCACCTCCTACGCCGCCATCGCGGCCTCGGCAGGCCTCGCGCCGGGGGAGATGCTCTTCCTCTCCGACGTGGCGGAGGAGCTGGACGCGGCCGCGGCGGCGGGGATGCGGGTCTGCCAGCTCGTCCGCGCGGCGGACGGCACGGTGGCTAGCGAGCGCCACCCCGCCTGCGCCACCTTCCCCGAGGTCGCGGCCCGCTTCGGCCTGCCCGCGCCGGACGAGCCGCCCTCCGGCTGAGGCGGGGAGACCATCCCTGTCATGACCCCGCGGTGGCGAGGCGCCGCGCGCGGGGCTAGAGGGTGGCGTGCCCGCGGCCGAATCGGCGGGGGCACGGACCACGCTCTCTCAGTCCTGACCCCTCGCCCGGATACCGGGAGGCGCCGCCCATGATGACCACCTATTCCCTCCGCGGTAACGCCTGCGCCGTCCACGGGGGGCCCGACACGCCCGAGTCCATCGCGGCCGCGACCTGGATCGACCTGCTGAACCCGACGCCGGAGGAGGAGCGCGCCGTTCAGGAAGCGCTGCACATCGAGGTGCCGACGCGCGAGGAGATGCAGGAGATCGAGAGCTCCTCGCGCCTCTACAAGGAAGGCGAGGTGCTCTTCCTCACGGCGTCCTTCCTCTACGGCGCGGAGGAGGGGGAGTTCGGCTCCACCCCCATCACCTTCGTCCTCGCCCCCAACGCGCTGGTGACGGTGCGCTACGCGACGCCGAAGGCCTTCTCCATGTTCGCGGTGCGCGCGCAGCGCCAGGCGCTGCCCATCCTGCGCACGCCTGACGGCGTGATGCTGCACCTCTTCGAGCAGATCGTGGATCGCCTCGCCGACATCCTGGAGCGCACGGCGAGCGAGATGGACCGCGCGAGCCAGACCACCTTCCGCAACGCGCGCAACCAGGGCGTGAAGGCGAACAAGCGGGACGTGGACCTGCGCCAGGCGCTGCTCACCCTCGGTCAGGTGGGCGACGTGACGACGCGCGCGAGCGACACGCTGCTGGGCCTGACGCGCATCCTCACCTTCGTCGGCGCCGAGAAGGCGAATGCCGTGCGAAAGGAGAATCAGGCGATGATCAAGACCCTGATGCGCGACGTGCGCTCCCTCGTGGAATACGCGAACACGATGAACGGCAAGGCGCAGTTCCTGCTGGACGCCGTGCTGGGCATCATCGGCATGGACCAGAACGGCATCATCAAGACCTTCACCGTGGCCTCGGTGGCGCTGATGCCGCCCACGCTGGTGGCCAGCATCTACGGCATGAATTTCGAGCACATGCCCGAGCTGAAATGGATGCTGGGCTATCCCTGGGCGCTGCTCCTGATGGTGGTCAGCGCCGTGGTGCCGATCCTCTACTTCAAGCGGAAGGGCTGGCTGTAGCCGGCGGCGGGCGGGGCCCTACCGCCCGCCGGCCGCGGCGCCCGCGCGGGTGCTGCCGTCGCGCTGCGGCACCTCGATCGGCGCGATCTCCACCGGCGCGACGCCGTCCTCCCGCATGCCGAGCTGGTCGGCCGTGCGCGGGCTGACATCGAGGATGCGGCCGCGCGCATAGGGGCCGCGGTCCTCCACCTCGACGACGGCCGTGCGCCCGGTCTCCAGGTTCTTCACCCGCGCCGTCGTGCCCAGGGGCAGGGTCCTGCTGGCCGCCGAGTTCGAGCGGGTGTCGAAGCGCTCCCCATTGGCCATCTGCCGCCCGTGGAGGCTGCGGTGGTAGTAGGACGCCTTGCCGCGCTGCGCGCGCCCGGAGGTGTCGTCCCCCGGGCGGGCCCTCTCCCGCGGGTTCCGCTCCTCCGCCGCAACGGCGGGTGCGGCGAGGGCGAGGGCGAGGCATGCCAGGACAGCCGAGGCCCTGACCGGCCGGTTTGGCCTGTTCATGGTCCACTCCTCCGGTTCCGAGTCGGAGGTCATCAACGGGCGGGGCGGGGCCGGGTTGGCGATAGGGCCGGCCCGTTTCCCCTTTCGGCATTCTCCGCAGCGGAACCGGCCGGCAGGCCGGGGCCTGGGCTCCCCCCTAGCTCGTCGGCGACCCCGCCGAGGGCGCCTGGACGGCGGCCCGCAGGCTCACCCGCTCCTCCGGCAGGGGGATGAACTCCTTCTCGTCCCCGGGCACGGTGCCGAAGCGGCCCGCGCGCCAGTCGGCCTTGGCCTGCTCGATCCGCTCGCGCGAGGAGGAGACGAAGTTCCAGAAGAGGTGGCGCGGCCCGTCCATCGCCGCCCCGCCGAGCAGGAGCAGGCGCGCGCCCTCCCGCCCCGCGCGGAGCGCGAGCCCGTCGCCCGGGCGGAAGACGAGCATCCGCCCGGCCTCGAAGCGGTCCCCGGACACCTCCACCTCGCCCTGCACGACATAGGCGCCGCGCTCCTCGTGCTGGTCGGGCAGGGGAAGGGAGGCGCCGGGGGCGAGAACGGCATCGGCGTAGAAAAGGTCGGAGGGCGTCTCCACTGGGGAGCGCGCGCCCCATCCCCAGCCGGCGATCAGCCGCAGCCTCGTGCCGCCATCCTCGATCACGGGCAGGGTGGCGGCGGGATGGTGGACGAAGCCGGGCGAGGTCTCCTCCTGCGCGCGAGGAAGGGCGAGCCAGGACTGGATGCCGAAGAGGCGGTTGGAATGGCCCCGCAGTCCCTGGTCCGTCCGCTCGGAATGCACCATGCCCCGGCCAGTGGTCATCCAGTTCACATCGCCCGGCCGGATGGCCTGGTCGGAGCCGAGGCTGTCGCGGTGCTGGATCTCGCCGTCGAAGAGGTAGGTGACGGTCGAGAGGCCGATATGCGGGTGCGGCCGCACATCCAGCCCCTTGCCCGTCAGGAACTCGCCCGGCCCCATCTGGTCGAAGAAGATAAAGGGGCCAACCATCTGCCGCTCCTTCGCCGGCAGGGCGCGGCGCACCTCGAAGCCGCCGATGTCGTGGACGCGCGGCAGGATCACCTGGCCGATGGAGCCGGCGGGGCATTCGGGCATCACGCCCGAGGGGTCGCTCTCGACGCTCATGGAGGAGGTCCTTCCTGTTGGGATCAGAGGGCCGCGAGCCAGCCGCGGGTGAGGGCCACGTCCATCTGTGAGAGGCCGTGGCCGAGCGGCAGCGCATGCTGCGTCACGGCGGCGCCGGAGTCCTCCAACAGCCGCGCGAGGGCCGCGCTGCTGGCCGCGGGCACGATGGGGTCATTCGTGCCGGAGAGCAGCAGGACCTCCGTGCCGTCCAGCCGCACGGCGGGCGGCTCGCGGAAGGGCATCATCGCGCGCAGCAGGGCGGCGCCCCGCAGCAGGCCGGGATGGCGCAGCAGCAGGCTGGCCGCGATGTTCGCGCCGTTGGAGAAGCCGAGCGCGACGGGGGCGGCGAGGCCGCGCTCGGCCTGTTGCTGCCGGACGAAGGCGGCTAGGTCATCCGTGCGGCGGCGCAGGTCATCCTCGTCGAACACGCCCTCGGCGAGGCGGCGGAAGAAGCGGGGCATGCCGTTCTCCAGCACCGCGCCGCGGGGCGAGAGCAGGGCGGTGCCGGGCGCGACGAGGCGGCCGAGCGGGATCAGGTCGCTCTCGTCCCCGCCTGTGCCGTGCAGCAGCAGCAGGGGCGGGCGCGCGGCATCGGTGGCCGGCTCGAAGCGGTGGATGAGGGTGGGGGCGGTGTCGCTCACGGCGGGGTCTCCCGGTCGCGGGCCGCGCCGGGATGGCGCGGCCCCCAGGGGTGGTCAGGCAGGGTGGTCAGGCGAGGGCGGGGAGCGCGGCCTCGATCTGCGCGCGGTGCCCTTCGAGGAAGCGCGGCAGCTTCAGCGCCGTGCCGAGCTGATCGGCCGGCTCGTCCACGGCGAAGCCGGGGATGTCGGTCGCGATCTCGAACAGCACGTGGCCGGGCTCGCGGAAGTAGACGGAGCGGAAGTAGTCGCGGTTCTTCTGCTCCGTGGTGTGCAGGCCGTGGTTCTCGGCCAGCTTGCGCACCATCTCCGCCTGATCGGCATCGTCCGCCGCGCGGAAGGCGAGGTGGTGGACGGAGCCGCGCCCCAGCCGCGCGGGCAGGAAGCCGCCCACCGCGCGCACGTCCACGATCCCGCCCAGCGCCGTGCCTTCGGCGGCGAAGCGGGTGGTGTCGCCCTCGCGCGCCACCTCGCGGAAGCCGAAGACGTCCGAGAGAATCGCGCCCGTCGCCTCGGTCTTGTCCAGCATCAGGCTGACGCCGTGGAAGCCGCGGAGGGCGTGCTCCACGGGCACCTCTCCGTTGTCCCAGGCCGGCTCGGCCTCGATGCCGGGGAGGCCCACCAGGGCGAGGCGCAGCCCGTCGGGGTCGCGGAAGGTGAGCACCGTCTCCCCGAAGCGGGTCGTGCGATCGAGCCCGTGGTTCACCAGGCGCTGCGTCCAGTAGCCGATGGCGGATTGCGGGACGCGGAACACCGTCTCCTGCAGCTCGCCCGCGCCGGCACGGCCCTCGGCCGCGTTCTCCCAGGGGAAGAAGGTGAGGATGGTGCCGGGGCTGCCCGCCGCGTCGCCGTAGTAGAAGTGGTAGGCGCCGGGATCGTCGAAGTTCACCGTCCGCTTCACCAGCCGCAGACCGAGGGTGCGGGTGTAGAAGTCGAGGTTCCGCTGCGCGCTGCCGGCGATGGCGGTGACGTGGTGGATGCCGTTGGTGGCCATGGTCGCTGTCTCCGAGGGGAGCGGGTCCGGCGCTCCGTTGGGTACAGAGAAGGGGATCCGACCCCGCCGCGGCCAGGGGAAACCGATTGCAGCAGTGCAATCCTGTTCTTGCGGTCTAAGGGGTGGTATTGCGTTGTGAGCCAGCGCTGGCTCTGCGGCCGGGCCGTTCGGTGCCACCAGGGAGGACGCGTGAAGGAACCCGCCCGGACCCTCTCCTGGGATGATTTCCGCCTTATCAACGCCGTGGCGGAGACGCGCAACCTGCCCGCCGCCGCCGCGCGGCTGGGCGTGGACCACTCCACCGTCTTCCGCCGGCTGCGCGGCGTGGAGGCGCTGCTCGGCACGCCGCTCTTCGAGCGCCATCGGCAGGGCTACTCCCTGACCCCCGCGGGGGAGGAGGTGGCGGCCCTGGCCGCGCGGGTGGACGAGGACATCACCGCCGTCACGCGCCGCCTCGCGGGGCAGGAGCCGGCGCCCTCGGGCGAGGTGCGGATCGCAACGAGCGACAGCCTTCTCTCGGATCTCCTGATGCCGATCCTGGCCGGGTTCCGCCGCGCGCATCCCGCGATCCGCCTCGACGTCGTCACGGGCAACGCGGCGCTGAACCTCTCCCGCCGCGACGCCGACGTGGCAGTGCGCGCGACCGACAGCCCGCCGGAGACGCTCGTCGGCCGCCGCGCCGCGCGCATCGCCTGGGCCCTCTACGGGGCGGAGGGCGCATCCGCGGAAGGCGACTGGGTCTGCCTCGGCGACAATCTCGCCGGCCTCGCGGTGGTGCGCCACGCCCGGAGCGCGGTGCCCGGGGAACGCCTGGCCGGGCGGTTCGACACGGTGCTGAGCCTCGCCCATGCCGTCGCCGTGGGCATCGGGGTGGGGCACCTGCCCTGCTTCATCGGGGATACCTGGCCGGGCCTGCGCCGGCTGGAGCCGCCGCGGCCGGAATACGCCTCCGACCTCTGGCTCCTTACCCATCCCGACCTGCGCCACACGCCGCGCATCCGGGTCCTGATGGACGGGGTGGCGGAGGGAATCGCGGCCCGGCGCGCCCTGATCGAGGGGATGGCGCCGCGCCCGGCGCCCTGAAAGTCCCCTTGTCGCTGCGCCGCGATCCGGCCCATACCCCGCCCGGACACCGGGGGGAGCCCATTCCGGGCTGAGAGGCGGGGAGACCCGCGACCCCTGGAACCTGACCCGGTTCGGACCGGCGTAGGGATCGGTGCACCATGACGCCCACGCGCCCGCGATGCGCGACGCCGCCTCCCCCTCCGCCAGGGCGGGTGGGGATGCGCCCGCGCGCCCGGGCCTGCCGTCAGGCCCCGCCCTCCTCGCCCCCGCCGGGCGGGATGGAGGAAAGCCCGTGCATCGCCGATCCCTGCTGAGGGGCGCCGCCCTCTCCGCGCTCCCGCTCCCCGCCCTCGCCCAGCCCGCCCGCGCCCGCACCCTGCGCTTCGTACCGCAGGCGGCGCTGACCGCGCTCGACCCGATCGTGCAGAACGCGACGATCAGCACCACCCACGGCTTCTGCGTCTTCGACACGCTCTTCGCGACGGACGGGAAGCTCACTCCCCGCCCGCAGATGGCCGAGGGCCACGAGGCGAGCGCCGACGGCCTGCTCCACACGGTCCGCCTGCGCGAGGGGCTGCGCTTCCATGACGGCGCGCCCGTGCTCTCGCGCGACTGCGTGGCGAGCCTGAAGCGCTGGTGCGCGCGGGACCTCTTCGGCCAGATCCTCGGCCGCGCCGTGGCGGAATGGGGCACGCCGGACGACCGAACCCTGACCATCCGCCTGAGCCGCCCCTTCCCGGCGCTGCTCTACGCCCTGGCCAAGCCGGCGGGCGTGCCGCCCTTCATGATGCCCGAGCGCCTGGCGGTGACGGATCCCTCCCGCCCCGTGCCGGAGATGGTGGGCAGCGGCCCCTGGAAGTTTCTCGCCGCCGAGTTCAACCCCGGCAGCTTCGTCGCCTATGCCCGCAACGAGGCCTATGTGCCGCGCGAGGAGCCGGCCGAGGGCGCCTCGGGCGGCAAGCGCGTGCATTTCGACCGGCTGGAGTGGCACATCATCCCCGACGGCGCGACGGCCGGCGCCGCCCTCCAGCGCGGCGAGGTGGACTGGGTCGAGTACCCCCTGCCGGACCTGCTGCCCCTGCTCGGGCGGGACCGCAACATCCGCACCCAGGTCTACGACCCCATCGGCTTCCTCGGCGTCATCCGCTTCAACCACCTGCACCCGCCTTTCGACCGGGTGGAGGTGCGCCGCGCCGTGCGGGACTGCATCAGCCAGCCCGACCACATGGCCGCCGTCGCGGCGCCCGGCGACTGGCGGGAGTGCCACGCCCTCTTCCCCTGCACCCTGCCCGGGGTGGCGGAGTTCCCTGCCCCGCCGCGCGACTTCGAGCGCGCCCGCGCCGCCATCCGCGCCGCGGGGGTGGAGGGCGCGAAGGTGGTGGTCATCAACCCCACCGACTTCGCCGCCGTCGCGCCGCAGGGAAGGCTGGCCGCCGATGTCCTCCGCCGGCTCGGCTTCAACGTCGATCTGCAGGAGATGGACTGGGCCGCGATGCTCACCCGCCGCAACTCGCGGGAGAGCGCGAATCATGGCGGCTGGAGCATCTACCCCACCAACTTCCCCGCGGCCTCCATCGCCAACCCCGCGGTGAATTCCGGCATCCGCGGCGACGGCCCCTCCGCCTGGTTCGGCTGGCCGACCGACCCGGCGACGGAGGCGAATATCGAGCGCTGGCTCTACGCGCCCGACCCCGCCGCCCAGGCCGCCGCCTTCGCCGAGGTGCAGCGCACGGCCTGGGACCATGTGGGCTTCGCGCCCAGCGGGCTCTTCGTGCTGAAGACCGGCTTCCGCGCCGATCTCTCCGGCGTGCTGCAGGGGCCGAACCCGTATCTGTGGAACGTCCGGCGGGGCTGAGCCCCGGTTGACCTGCCCGGCCGCATCCCCCTTCCTGGCGGGGAGGCGGCCGGACGAGAGGGGCGGAAGGGATGGCGGGGCGGGAAGAGGCAGGGCTGCGGAACTTCGACCTCAACCTCCTGCCCGTCTTCACCGCCCTGATGCGCGAGCGCAGCGTGACCCGCGCGGGGGAGGCGCTGTTCCTCTCCCAGCCCGCTACATCCGCCGCCCTGGCCCGGCTGCGCACCTATTTCCGGGACGAGCTCTTCGTCCGCAACGGCCGCGTGCTGGAGCCGACGCCGCGGGCGGAGGCGCTGATGGAGCAGCTCGCCCCCGCGCTGCTGGGCGTGGCCGGGGCGGTGGCCGGCGCCACGCCCTTCGACCCCGCGACCGATGCGCGCACCTTCCGCATCGGCACGACAGAGGACGTTGCCATGGCGATGTTCCCCCACCTCTCCACATGGCGGAAGACGGCGCCGCACTGCCGGATGGTCATCCGCCCCGCCACCTATCGCGACATCCCCCGCCTGCTCGAATCCCGCGAGATCAGCACCGCCATCGGCCATGTGGAGGAGCTGCCGGCCGCCACGAAGCAGCGCGTGCTCCGCCGGAGCGGCTGGCGCGTGCTGCGCGACGCGGAGTCCCCCGGGCCGGTGGACCTGGAGGGCTACTGCGCCCGCCCGCACCTGCTGGTCACGCCGCGCGGCGACCTCGCGGGCATCGCGGACGGGGTGCTGGAGCGGATGGGGCGGAGCCGGAAGGTCGTGCTCGGCGTGCCCGACTTCGCGCTGATGCCGCGCGCCCTGCTGGGCACGGACATGCTCTGCCTCGTCAGCGAGGCGGTGGTGGAGACGCTGACTCTGCTGGGCGAGCTGTCCCGCCGCCTCGCCGCCGATCCGCCGCCCTTTCCCATGCCCGAGGCGGTGACGCACATGGTCTGGCGCACCTCCGTGGACCAGGATCCCGCCGAGGCCTGGCTGCGCGGGCAGCTCGTGGAGTGGCTGGCGCGGCGCTAGTGTCCTGATTCCGTAGTTCCTCCGATCTGCTGAGTTTGGAGGCAGAAGCGCTGGATGGCGGCGAGGATATTGTCGGCGGACTTGGTCCAGCGGAA
>NZ_JACIJD010000022.1 GCF_014199205.1 Muricoccus pecuniae
AGCCACACGCTCCAACATCGCGTCACCTCACCATCCGTGACGCTACCTCGCCGTCAGCACGCTCCAGGACAATACGGCCTCAAACCACCGCTTACCGATCAGGAGGAGCTCAGCGATGTCCGGCGTCGGCCTGAACTTCACTACGACGCTTGCCGCCATGTTCGTCGTGGTGATCACAATCGAGGCGCCTCGGATGATGCGATGGCGGCGCGCCTCTTTTCCTTCCGGTATTACGCACGCCGCACCCAACGCGAACGCCGTCCCTAAAGCCTCGATTTCGGGGTTACCCGGCTGGCGATTGGCGAGCTCCTTGCGCGTGCTCGCCGGCAATGCGTCCCCGTCCAGGCGGAGCTTCTCGCGGCCGTCTGGGCCGGATATGATCAGGGTCGCTGTGTCCTCGGCGCCAAGCCCCGCGTTCGCGCGACGCTCGCGCTCGCTTGCCACTGCCTCAGGGTCGAGCACAATCTTGAGCTTCCGCCCGCCTCCCTTCTTCTTCTCCGTGTCGCCCTCATCCAAGGGCTGCCAGTCCTTCAGCTTCTTGATCCCGCCGATCTCCTTGATGAGCCGCATGACCTCGCGCACATCGGCGCCTCGAGCAGTGAAGAGCCGCCCGTCCCGTGCCTCCGCAGCCTCTATGCGCATGATCTCGACAAGGTTCTTGGTGGCTTGTGCCCAGACGCTAGCCTTGGCTCGGTCTCCAGGACGTCGGTTATCCCAGTCCTCGCGTGCCGCGTAGGCACGAAACAGCCAGTCTTGGTTGGCCGACTTATTCAGGTTGAGGCCGCGCCGCTCGATGATGCGTTGGACAACTTTGAAGTCGCCGTTGTTCTGGCCCGCGATGGCTGCAACTGCCACCTGCTGCCACTCCGCGCGGTAGCTTTGGATGGTGTGTCCACGGTGGAGTTGCTGGCACTCTCCGATGACTTTCCAGAGTTCTTCGTACAGCCCGCCCGCCGCCCGTGCTCCGGGCACACAGACAGTAGTGACCTGCATCGGCACCGGCAGAGTGTCCAGGAGTTCTACAGTTTCTTCTTCGTCCCGGTCCGGGAGGTCCTCGTCGCGGTCGATGTTGGCATCGAGGGCGCTGTCGGGGCCGATCTTATCGCTGGAGTGGCCACCGGTGCTCGCCTCGGGGGCGAGCAGGTCGGTCAGGCGGGATTCCGCCCCGCCTCCGGTCCCTGCCGTGCCCTCCGTCCGGCGCGCAATGTTAACCGGGACAACCTTCTGCTCCACGGTGGCTCGAGCTGCGTCTGCAACGCCGTGCTGGCGATCCAGATCGGCTGAGTTGGTCGAAGCCGAAGGCTGCTGTGCTTGGTTCTCCCCGCTTAGCGCGGTCGGCAAAGCCTCGCGCGTCTGGCCAACACCGTCTCCGGCGGCGCTAACTTCCTCGATCTTGGCGGCCGGCGTGCTGTCCGCCGACGCCGGTTCGGCGGGTGACGCGGCCGGTGTTGGTCCGTCGTAAGTCAGCCTGAGTGGGAAGGTAACCGGGGCAACTTCCGCGCTACGGGCAGATGGAGGCGCACCGATCAGGTCGCCCAGCTCAACAGCCGGCGCGGCGGTAGACGGCTCGTCCGCGTGCAGGTCGTCCTGCCTGAGGTCTGTTTTCTCGCTAGGATGCGGCCCTAAACCGACTGCGCCGCTTTCGATGCCCGCGACCTCTGTGGCGCCGTCGAGATTTGGTGCCGACGCACTGGCCGGCCGTTTCCTGCGGTCCTCCTGAGGTTCCGTGCTGCGCTTGTTCGGCTTCGTTCCGCTTGCCATTGCTCGCTCCTGTCGCGGAGCATGGACGGAGGACGCGTGGGATGACGGGGTACATCAGGCCACAGCGACCCCGCCACGCCCCAAGGGGTATGGTCGGTGGTCGCTGGAATCGACGGCAAATGTAGTTGCCGCCGGGCGTTGTGCCTCTCTACGCCAGCTCGGGGTCGCAAGACCCCAACGTCACCGCGCCGACCCTGCCTCTTATCGACACATGTCTGCACGACATGGTTCTGGGAGCAGTGACCGAATCAGCCTTTTCGGCTGTTGGTGTTGTTACTGACCGCGGCTGTTTCGCCGGCAGCGGCCTTCCAGCATCGAACCTGCCCCCGATGTTGGGAGCTGATCCAAGACGCGATTTAACTCATTCACGCGTCGGAGCAAGGAAAATAAATGTTTCGGATTCCGATCTACTGATGGGCCACTTGCTATGCGATCTCATCGTCGCTCGGTGCCCTTGCCTGCGCGACGCAATGCGTGGGGACGTAGGCACGCGATATACGGCCCCTGGGAACGGCGCAGCTGTCGAGAATGTGTGAGGGGCTGTCAACGTCATGATAGCACGCCAAGGTGACGGCGCGCATTATTGTTATGTTGCAAGTATTGCAAGGTTTGCTGGAGCAGAAATGACGCCAGCGTAGGCGCATTTGCAAGATTTATGCACAGTATTCAGCAAGGGGGAGGGGACACAAGCTTGTTCTCTTGCGCCCCCTTGCTTTAACATCCCCTAAGTCGAAGAAAAACCAAGGAGAAGCTGGCTTTCTGTGCTCTCCAAATTCCCCCAACCCTGCACACTATACTTCATCAGCCCATGTTCACCATGATTGTCTTCTTGTGGGTGAAATGCTCCAGCATCGCCTCCAGCGAGGCCTCCTTGCCCAGGCCGGAGGACTTCACCCCGCCATAGGAGAGGTTGGCCTGGACGACGAGGTTCTGGTTCACCTGCACCAGCCCGGCCTCCAGCTTGTGCGCGAGGTTGAGCGCGACCTTCAGGTTGTTCGTCCAGAGGCTCGCCGCCAGGCCGTACTCGCTGTCATTCGCCTCCTCCAGCACGCTCTCCGCGTCGTCGAAGGGGAAGATGCAGGTGACGGGGCCGAAGATCTCCTCGCGCACCAGGCGGCTCTCCTTGTCCAGGCCCGTGAAGATGTGCGGCTGGATGAAAAGGCCCTTCCGGAGCGCGGGATCGGTGGGCATGGCGGAGCAGGCGCGGCCGTTCGCGCCCGCGGTCGCGCGGCCCTCCTCGATGAAGCCGCTGACCTTCTCGAACTGGCCCTCGGAGATGATGGTGCCGATGTCGGTCTTCTCGTCCAGCGGGTCGCCCATCACCATCTTGTCCACGCGCTCGGCCATGGCATCAACGAAGCGTTGGAAAATCGGGCGCTCGACATAGATGCGGCTGGCGGCCGTGCAGCTCTGCCCCTGGCGCGTGAAGCGCATGGAGGTGAGCGCGCCGGCCAGCGTCTTCTCGAAGTCGCAATCGGCGAAGACGATCATCGGCGACTTGCCGCCGAGCTCCAGCGTGACGGGGATGAGCTTCTCCGCCGCCGTGCGGTACACGATCTTCCCCGTCTCGACCGAGCCGGTGAAGGTGACCTTCCGCACCTTCGGATGTGCCACCAGCGGCGCCCCGCATTCCGGGCCGAAGCCTGAGACCATGTTGAACACGCCTGCCGGCAGCACGCGGTTCATCAGCTCGCAGATGCGCAGCACCGCGAGCGGCGCCTCCTCGGCGCTCTTCACCACCACGGAATTGCCGGCCACCAGCGCGGGCGCGACCTTCAGCGCCATCAGCAGCATCGGCACGTTCCACGGGATGATCGCGCCGACCACGCCCAGCGGCTCGCGCACCGTCACCGAGAGAACCTCGGGCGCGAAGGGCACCGTCTCGCCCTTCAGCTCGCCGCCGAGGCCGCCGAAGAATTCCAGGATGTCGGCGACGGTGTTCGCCTCGACCCGGCTCTCGGTCCGCAGCGCCTTGCCCGTCTCCAGCGCGATCAGCCGGCCGAGCTCCTCGACATGGGCGCGCAGGATGGCGGCGCATTGCGCGACCAGCGCGCCACGCTTGCGGGCCGGGGTCTTGGCCCATTCCTTCTGGGCGCGCGCGGCGTCCTCCACCGCGGCCTCCACATCGGCCGCGTCGCCCTCGGCCGCGCGGGCCACCTCGTCGCCGGTCGCGGGATTCACCACGGGGAAGGTCTTGCCCGAGCGCGCGGGCACGTAGCGGCCGCCGATGAAGTGCTGGCCTGACAGCGCCTTGGCGAGGACGAAGGGGTCCATCGTCGGGGCCTCGGGCGTGGGGTGCGGGCGGTCGAGCACGTTGTTTCCTCCTTCTGTCCCGGCAGGGGCGGGGAGGGTGCTCCCAGCCGGGAGGCACCGCAAGCCGCCCGGCCGGGCACTGGCGCAACCGTGCCTTGCGGGCGGGCCCGGCGGCGGTCAATCTCGCAGTCCCGGCGCCGTTCGGCGCGGGAGAGCCAAACCCGGCGCGCATGGCGCCGGACCCCACCCGGCGCCCGGCAGCGCCCAACGGAGGACCCGATGTCCGAAGCCGCGACGACCCTCGAGCGCGACACCACGGAGGCTGAGGCCCATACCGAGCCCGCCCCCGCCGCAGCCCGCTCCTGGATCGAGCGCCTCTGGTCCTCCATCGCGGACCGCGGCCGCCTCTTCGCCTCGGTCCCGAGCGACTCCACCCCGCCTCTGGAGCGGGCCAAGAGCCTCGCCAGCGCGCTGCTGACCGAGCGCGGCGAGGCCTCCGGCGCCGCCGTGGCCCGGGAGGTGATGGCCGCGCTGCGCGACCTCGCCCCCGCGGACCGCGCCGCCTTCCACCTCTTCATGGCCACCGGCTTCGACCCGAAGCCCGAGCCGCTGCGCGCCGCCGCCGAGGCCTATCTGGCCGATCCCACCCCGCGGAACGCGGACCGGCTGGCGCGCGCCTCCGAGCCGCCGCGGCAGGAGCTGCTGCGTCGGATGAACATGTCCCCGGGCGGCACGGCCGCGCTGGTGGAGCTGCGTCGGCAACTCCTGCACGAGCTGCGCGCCGAGCCGGCGCTGAAGCCGCTGGAATCGGACCTGCACCACCTCTTCGTCTCCTGGTTCAACCGCGGCTTCCTCCAGCTCCGCCGCATCGACTGGCAGACGCCGGCGGCCGTGCTGGAGAAGATTATCCGCTACGAGGCCGTGCACGAGATCGCCGGCTGGCACGACCTTCGCCGGCGCCTCGCCGCCGACCGCCGCTGCTACGGCTTCTTCCATCCCGCCCTGCCGGACGAGCCGCTGATCTTCGTCGAGGTCGCGCTCGTCGAGGGCCTCGCGGACTCGGTCCAGCCGCTTCTCGACACCGAGCACGAGGCCGGGGCCGAGGCGCGGGCGGCGGTGGCCGACACCGCGATCTTCTACTCCATCTCCAACTGCCAGGAGGGGCTGCGCGGCATCTCCTTCGGCAACTTCCTTATCAAGCAGGTGGTGGAGGACCTGAAGGCGGAGCTTCCGCAGCTCACCCGCTTCTCCACCCTCTCCCCCATCCCCGGCTTCCGCCGGTGGCTGGAGAAGCGCCTCGCTGACGGGAACAGCGAGGTGGATCTCGCTCCCGCGCTGGCCGAGGCGGAATGGTGGAAGGACCCGGCGCGCGCCGAGGCGCTCCGCGCGCCGCTGCTGCGCCTCTGTGCCGAGTACCTCACCAGCCCCGGGGACCGGATGGACCCCGTGGCGCGCTTCCATCTCGGGAACGGCGCGCGGCTTGAACGAATCAACTGGCTCGGCAACACCGCGCCGCGAGGAATCCAGGAATCATACGGGCTGATGGTGAACTACCTCTACGACCGTGAAGAGATCGAGCGGAACCACGAGGCCTTCGCGCGCGGGGGCACGGTGGTGCGCTCCGGCGCGGTGGACGCGCTGCTCGCACCGCCGAAGAAGGCGCGCAGCGCGCAGAAAGCATCGTGAGCATGTCCGGATCGACCGCGCCTTCCGGCGCGTCTAATACCATCGCGCCCGGCGCGCTCGCCGGGCTGAAGGTGCTCGACCTCACCCGCGTCCTCGCCGGGCCGACCTGCACGCAGATGCTCGGCGATCTCGGCGCCGAGATCATCAAGATCGAGCGCCCGGGGGCCGGCGACGACACCCGCGGCTTCGCCCCGCCCTATGTGCCGCGCACGACGGAGAGCGCCTATTTCGTCGGCGTGAACCGCAACAAGAAGTCGGTCACGCTCGACATCGCGAGGCCCGAGGGGCAGGAGATCATCCACCGGCTGCTCGCCGAGTGCGACATCCTCGTCGAGAACTTCAAGGTCGGCGCGCTGGCGAAGTACGGGCTGGGCTGGGAGGACCTGAAGGACCGGTATCCCCGGCTGATCTACTGCTCCATCACCGGCTTCGGCCAGACCGGCCCCTACGCGCCGCGCCCGGGCTATGACGCGCTGATCCAGGCCATGGGCGGCGTCATGTCGCTCACGGGCGAGATCGAGGGCGAGCCGCAGAAGGTCGGCATCCCCGTCGCCGATCTCTTCGCCGGGCTCTACGGCTGCATCGGCGTGCTCGCGGCGGTGAACCACCGCAACGCCACGGGGCAGGGGCAGCGGATCGATATCGGCATGCTCGACACCCATGTCGCCTGGCTGGCGAACCAGGGCATGAACTATCTCGCCACTGGCGAGAACCCGCCGCGCCTGGGCAACCAGCACCCGAACATCGTCCCCTACCAGGTCTTCCCGAGTCAGGACGGCTACATCGTCCTCTCCGTCGGCAACGACCCGACCTTCGAGCGCTTCTGCAAGCTCACGGGCCAGGAGGCCCTGCTGGCGGATGAGCGCTTCGCGACGAATGCGAAGCGCGTGGAGAACCGCCAGCTCGTCACCGACACCCTCACCCCCGTCATGCGCACGCGCAGCACGAAGGAGTGGGTGGAGGCGCTGGAAGCGGCGAAGATCGGCTGCGGCCCGATCAACACGCTGCGCGACGTGTTCGAGGACCCGCATGTGAAGGCGCGCGAGGTGATTGTGGAGATGGATCACGCGAGCGGCGAGACCGTGCAGGTCATCGCCAACCCCGTGCGGCTCTCGGCGACGCCGCCCTCCTATCGCAGCGCGGCGCCCGTGCTCGGCCAGCACACGGAGGAGGTTCTGGCGCGCCTCGGCCTGAGCGCGGAGGAGATGGCGAAGCTGCGGGCCGATGGCGTCGCCTGAGGGGCCCATTCCCGGCGCCTTCCGCTGCGCCCTCGGCCCGGCGACGGCGGTGCTGCGCTGGGTGGAATGGGGGCCGCCGGACGGCATGCCGGTGGTCTGCGTCCACGGCCTCACGCGCACGGGCCGCGACTTCGACGCCCTGGCGAAGCGCCTCGCCTCGCTCGGGCGGCGCGTGATCTGCCCCGACGTCTTCGGGCGCGGCAACAGCGACTGGCTGCCGGACGGCACGCTCTACGCCGTTCCCGTCTATGCCCTCGCCTTCCGGCAGTTCCTGGAGGCGCTGCCCCGGCCCTATGACTGGGTCGGCACCTCCATGGGCGGGCTGATCGGCATGGCGGTGGCCGGGATGCCGGAGTTCGCGCCGCGGCGAATGGTGCTGAACGATGTCGGCCCCTTCCTGCCCGCGGCGGCGCTGCGGCGGATCGCGGCCTATCTCTCGCTGCGTCCCGATTTCACCGATCTGGACGAGGTGGAGACGCATCTGCGCCTCGTCCATGCCGGCTTCGGCCAGCTTTCCGACGAGACCTGGCGCCAGATGGCGGAGACGAGCGCGCGCCGCGCGCCGGGTGGGCGCCTCGTGCTGCACTACGATCCCGCCATCGCCGGCCCGATGCTGGGCGGGGAGATCGCGGATGTCGATCTCTGGCCGGTCTGGGAGGCGGTCTCGCCGCCCGTGCTCGTGCTGCGCGGCGCCGAGAGCGACCTGCTGGAGGAGGGAACGGCGGCGCGCATGGCCGAGCGCCCCGGCGTCACCCTCGCCACCATCCCGGGTTGCGGCCACGCGCCCGGGCTCGTCGATCCCGTGCAGACCGATCTGATTGTCGATTTCCTCTCGGGAAGTGGTGCCGCAACCCGAACGGATTGATCACGTTCCAGCCCCCGATGCCGAAGAGGCAGTGCTGGAGACGCGACATATGACGACACTTTCCCGCCGCGGGACGCTGATGCTTCCGTTCGGCCTCGCGGCCCTCACCTCGGCCTGCGCGGGCACGGGGCCGGGGACCACGGGCATGCCGGCCGATCCGTCCGGCCGCGCGGACCCGGAGCAGCTCGCGCTGCTGCGGACGCTGGCGGGGATGAACCCGAGGCCGATCGAGTCCCTGAGCGCGGCCGAGGCGCGGCGCCAGCCCTCCTACGCCGATGCCGTCAAGGCGCGCGCGGTCGAGCTGGCGAACACGAATCCCGGGCGCGTGATCGGCAGCCAGGAGGACATGACCCTCACCACCTCGCCGACGCCGCTGCTGGCGCGGCTGTACCGCCCGATCGTCACGCACAACCGGCCGCTGCCGCTGATCGTCTACTTCCACGGGGGTGGTTGGGTGATCGCGAACATCGACACCTACGACTCCTCCGCCCGCGCCCTCTGCCGGCTGAGCGAGGCACTCGTCCTCTCCGTGCACTACCGCCAGGGCCCCGAGTTCCGCTTCCCCACCGCGCATGACGACGCGAATGTCGCCTATGTCTGGGCCGTGCGGAACGCGGCGACGATCGGCGCGGACCCGAACAGGATCGCCATCGCCGGCGAGAGCGCGGGCGGCAACCTCGCCCTCAACGCCGCGATCTACGCGCGGGACACCCGCCTCCCGGCGCCGCGCGCCGTCGCCGCCATCTATCCCGTCGGCGGCGTGAACCTGAACACGCCCTCCTACGAGCAGTTCGCGGCGGCGAAGCCGCTGAACCGCGCGATGATCGAGTGGTTCGTGCGGAACTACACCCGCGGCCCGCAGGACCTGCAGGACCCTCGGCTCGACCTGATCGGCAAGGCGAACCTCGCCGGGCTGCCGCCGGTGACGCTGGTGAATGCGGAGATCGACCCGCTGCAGTCCGACGGCACGCTGCTCGCCGACAAGCTGCGCGCCGCCAACGTGCCCGTGAAGCACATGGTCTATCCCGGCGTGACGCACGAGTTCTTCGGCGCCGACGCCGTGCTGACCAAGGCGCGGCAGGCGCAGGAGTTCGTGGGCGCCGAGTTGCGCAGCGCCTTCGACGCCCCGGTCCCCGCGCCGCAGCCGCAGGGCCGCCGCCCGGTCCGGCGCCAGGGCGCCTGACGAGCCGTCCTGCGCGCCGGTTCAGCCGGCGCGCAGGCGCTTCGCGGCCTCGATCGCGAAATAGGTGAGCACGCCGTCCGCGCCGGCGCGGCGGAAGGCCATGAGGCTCTCCATCATCGCCCGCTCGCGGTCGATCCAGCCATGGCCGGCGGCGGCCATGATCATCGCGTACTCGCCGCTGACCTGGTAGGCGAAGGTCGGCACGGAGAACTCGTCCTTCACGCGCCGGATGATGTCGAGATACGGCATGCCCGGCTTGACCATCACCATGTCCGCGCCCTCAGCCAGGTCGGCGGCCACCTCGCGCAGCGCCTCCTCGGAATTGGCGGGGTTCATCTGGTAGGTCTTCTTGTCGCCCTTCAGCGCGCCGCCCGAGCCCAGCGCGTCGCGGAACGGGCCGTAGAAGGCCGAGGCGTATTTCGCCGAATAAGCCATGATCCGCGTGTCGATCAGCCCGCGCCCGTCGAGCGCGCGGCGGATCGCGCCCACGCGCCCGTCCATCATGTCGGAGGGGGCGATGATGCCGATCCCGGCCTCGGCCTGGACCACCGCCTGGGCGGATAGCACCTCGACGGACTCGTCGTTGTGGACGTAGCCGTCGCGGATCACGCCGTCATGGCCGTGGTCGGTGTAGGGGTCGAGCGCGACGTCCCCGACCAGGGCGAGGCCGGGGAAGTCCCGCGCGAGTTGCCGCGCGGCGCGGCACATCAGGTTCTCCGGGTTCTTCGCCTCGCTCCCCTCGGCGTCCTTCCTGCTCGCCGGGGTCACGGGGAAGAGGGCGACGGCGGGGATGCCCAGCTCCACCGCGGTTCCGACATGGTCGGAGAGGAGGTCGAGGGACACGCGGTCCACCCCGGGCATGGACGCCACCGCCTCCCGCCGGCTCTGCCCCTCGGTGACGAAGACCGGCCAGATGAGGTCGTCCACGGAGAGGCGGTTCTCCGCCACGAGGCGGCGCGTGGCGTCGTCCAGGCGGTTGCGGCGGGGGCGTCCGATGGGGAAGGGGGCGTGGTGGCGCATGGGGTCTTGTCGCGCCAACGGCGCGCGGAGCCAAGCGGCCGATGGCGCGCGGAGCCAAGCGGGCAACGGCGTGGGGAACGAGGGCGCCGGCGGCGCCCGGATCGGAGGCGCCGAATGGCGGGCCGGGAAGGGCAACCGGCCGGGCGCCGCGGCGCTGCTCCGGGATGAAGCGGCTCCTCTCCCTCGCTCTCCTGGCCTCGGCGCCCGCCCTCGGGGCGGAACCGGTGGTCATTCCCGGTCCGGGCGGCGTCTCCCTGCGCGGGCTGCTGGTCCGGCCCGCCGCCGGCACGCCGGGGGTTCCCGTCATCGCGCTGCACGGCTGCGGTGGGATCGGCGGGCCGGGCGGGGCGCCGTCCCTGTCCGCGAGGGAGACGGACTGGGCGGCCCGGCTGGCGGCGCGCGGGCATCCCGTCCTCTTCCCCGACAGCTTCGGCAGCCGGGGCGTCGCGCAGGTCTGCTCGGGCGGGGAGCGCGGGATCATGCCCGAGACCACCCGCCGGGCCGATGCCCATGCGGCGGCGGTCTGGGCCGCTTCCCAGACCTGGGCCCTGCCGGGCGGGTCCTTCCTGCTGGGGTGGTCGCACGGGGGCAGCACGGCGCTGGCCGCAATCGGCGAGCCCGTGCCGCACGGCCTGCTCCGCGGCGCGGTGGCCCTCTATCCCGGCTGCTCCAGGCCGGGGCAGCCGCCTCCGCCCTGGCGCCCGGCCGCGCCTGTGCTGATGCTGCTCGGCGGCGCCGATGACTGGACCCCGCCGGCTCCCTGCCGCCTCGCGGCGGAGCGGGCCCGCCCGGCGCCGGTGGAGGTGGTGGAGTATCCCGGGGCGCCCCACGGCTTCGACCAGCCCGGCGGTGGCCAGAGAGTGCTGTCAGGACTTGATATGACAGCGCGGGGGGATGGCACGGCCAGGATGGGCACCGACCCCTCGGCCAGGGCCGACGCGCTCCGCCGCGTGCCGGCTTTCCTGGAAACGCACGGCGCCTCCGTGGCGGGGGACCTCGGAGCGGCGCATGGCGGATCTGCCCGCAGGGACTAGCCCCGCCGTTCCACCCCCGGCGCGACCCGTGGTACAGGGCCGCATGTCCTCCCCCCTCACGATCGCCGTCGGCGCGGACCACGCCGGCCTCGCGCTCAAGGCCACCCTCCGCCAGGCGCTGGAGGCGGCCGGCCATTCCGTCCTCGACATGGGCACCCATGGGACGGAGAGCGTGGACTACCCCGATTTCGGCCAGGCCGTGGCCGAGGCCGTCCATGCCGGCCGGGCGCGCTTCGGCGTCCTCGTCTGCGGCACGGGCATCGGCATCTCCATCGCGGCCAACCGGCTGCCCGGCATCCGCTGCGCCCTGGTGCACGACGTCACGGGCGCACGCCTTTCGCGCGAGCACAACGATGCCAATGTGATCGCCTTCGGGGCCCGCATGACCGGCCCGGAACCGGCGCTCGAGGCCCTGCAGGCCTTCCTCGCCACCCCCTATGCCGGCGGCCGCCATGACCGCCGGGTCCTGAAGCTCTCGCCGGACTGGACCCGTACCCCATGAACGATCTCCTCCCCGCCGCCAGCACCGACCGCTTCTTCAACGCACCCCTCGCCGAGGTCGATCCCGAGATCGCGGACGTCCTCTCCCGCGAGCTGGTGCGCCAGCAGGACGGGATCGAGCTGATCGCCTCCGAGAACATCGTCTCCCGCGCCGTGCTGGAGGCGCAGGGCTCGGTGCTGACGAACAAGTACGCCGAGGGCCTGCCGGGCAAGCGCTACTACGGCGGCTGCGAGGTGGTGGACGTCGCCGAGACGCTGGCGATCGAGCGCGCGAAGAAGCTGTTCGGCTGCGGCTACGCCAACGTCCAGCCCCATTCGGGCGCCCAGGCCAATGCGGCCGTCTTCTTCGCCCTGCTCCAGCCCGGCGACACCTTCATGGGCCTCGATCTCGCGGCCGGCGGGCACCTCTCCCACGGCTCGCCCGTCAACCTCTCGGGCAAGTGGTTCAAGGTCGCGCCCTATACCGTGCGGCAGGAGGACCAGCGGATCGACATGGACGAGGTCGCGCGCATCGCCCGCGAGTCCCGCCCGAAGCTGATCCTGGCTGGCGGCTCGGCCTATGCCCGCGAGTGGGACTTCCCCCGCTTCCGCGAGATCGCGGACGAGGTGGGCGCCCTCTTCATGGTGGACATCGCCCATTTCGCGGGGCTGGTCGCCGGCGGCGCGCACTCCTCGCCCTTCCCCCACGCCCATGTGGTGACCACCACCACCCACAAGACGCTGCGCGGGCCGCGCGGCGGCATGATCCTCACGAATGACGAGGCGCTGGCGAAGAAGCTCAACTCGGCCGTCTTCCCCGGCACCCAGGGCGGGCCGCTGATGCATGTCATCGCCGCCAAGGCGGTGGCCTTCGGCGAGGCGCTGCGGCCGGAGTTCCGCTCCTACGCCCGCGCCGTGGTGGACAATGCGCGAGCGCTCGCCGACGAGCTGCGGGAGGGGGGCTTCGGCCTCGTCACCGGCGGCACGGACAATCACCTCGTGCTGGTGGACCTCCGCCCGAAGAACCTGACGGGTAAGGCCGCCGAGGCCGCGCTGGGCCGCGCGCACCTCACGGTGAACAAGAACGCCATCCCCTTCGACCCCGAGAAGCCCTTCGTCACCTCCGGCGTGCGGCTGGGCTCGCCGGCCGCCACCTCCCGCGGATTCGGGGAGGCGGAGTTCCGCGAGGTGGGCCGCCTGATCGGGCAGGTGCTGGACGGCCTCTCCCGCTCCAACTCGCCCGAGGGCAACGGGGCGGCTGAAAAGGCGGCGGGGGATGCGGTTCACGCCCTCTGCGCCCGCTTCCCCATCTACCGGGGCTAGTCTAAGCCCGCCGGATGCGCTGCCCCTTCTGCCAGTCCGAGGACACGCAGGTGAAGGACAGCCGTCCGGCGGAGGACGGCTCGGCGATCCGTCGCCGCCGTTCCTGCAACGCCTGCGGTGCCCGCTTCACCACCTTCGAGCGGGCGCAGCTGCGCGAGCTGACCGTGGTGAAGAGCGACGGCCGCCGCGTCGCCTTCGACCGTGAGAAGCTCGCCCGCTCCATCCGCGTCGCGCTGCGCAAGCGGCCGGTGGACGAGGAGAAGGTGGAGCGCATCGTCACCGGCATCCAGCGCCGCCTGGAGTCGGAGGGCGCGGAGGAGCTGACCTCCAAGGCCATCGGCCAGCGCGTGATGGAGGTGCTGCGGGAGCTCGACCCCGTGGCCTATGTGCGCTTCGCCAGCGTCTACCAGAACTTCCGCGACGCCGAGGACTTCAACGCCTTCCTCGGATCGCTCGACAACAGCTGATCCCGCGTGCCCTGGACAAGCGGGGAGGCCGCGCGCAAACCGCCCGCCGTGTCGGATCTAGAGCATATGCGGGCGGCCCTCGCCCTCGCGGCGCGGGGGCTGGGGAACACCTGGCCCAACCCCTCCGTCGGCTGCGTCATCGTGCGGGACGGGCGGGTGGTCGGGCGCGGCCATACCCGCCCGGGTGGCCGCCCCCATGCCGAGACCGAGGCCCTGCGCGCGGCGGGGGAGGCGGCCCGCGGCGCCACGGCCTATGTCACCCTCGAGCCCTGCTGCCACTGGGGACGCACCCCGCCCTGCACGGACGCGCTGATCGCGGCCGGCGTCTCGCGGGTTGTGGTCGCCCTGCGCGACCCCGACCCCCGGGTGGACGGGGTAGGGCTCCAGCGCCTCCGGGACGCCGGCATCGAGGTCGAGACGGGTCTGCTGGAAACGGAGGCGCGGGCGGTCAGTGCCGGCTTCGTGAAGCGGCTGGCGCGCGGGCTGCCGATGGTGACGCTGAAGCTCGCCACCACCCTCGACGGCCGCATCGCGACCCGGACGGGGGAGAGCCAGTGGATCACCGGGCCGGAGGCGCGGCGGCTCGCCCACGCCCTCCGTGGCTGCCACGACGCGGTGATGGCCGGCAGCGGCACCCTCCTCGCCGACGACCCCGAGCTGACCTGCCGCCTGCCCGGCTACGCCCCCGTGCCGACCGTGCGCGTGATCGCGGACGCCCGGCTCCGCACCCCCCTGGGCGCCCGGCTCTTCTCCGCCGCGGCCCCGGCCTGGATCGCCACCGCGCCGGGCCATGACCCCGCTGCCCTGGCGGCGCTGGAGGCGCGGGGCGCCGAGTTCCTCGATGTCCCTCCCGCGCCCGACGGGGGGCTGGAGCCGGAGGCGCTGCTGCGCGCCCTCGCCACCAGGGGGATCACCCGGCTGATGGTGGAGGGCGGGGCGATGCTCGCCGCCTCCCTTCTCCGCGCCGGGCTGGTGGACCGGCTCGCCCTCTTCACCGCCCCCGCGCTGATGGGCGGGGACGGGCTTTCGGGCCTCGCCTCCCTCGGCGTGGACGGGCTCGCCGGGATGCCGCGGCTCCGCGTCACCGGGCAGCGGCCGGCGGGGGATTGCTGGCTGGTGGAGGGCGACTTCCTTCCAGCCCCGGCCCCGCCGGGCTGACCCGCGCGGCCGCCCCCTTGTCACGGGGCGTCCCGCGCGCCAATCCCCTCTCCGCACCCGCCATCCGCCCACCCTCTGATGGGAACAGCCCCCGTGTTCACCGGAATCGTCACCGCCATCGGCACGATCCGCCGCCTGACCCCGATCGGGTCGGGGCGGGACATGCGCGTGAGCATCGCCACCCCGCCGGGCTGGCTCGGCGGCGTGGCGATCGGCGCCTCCATCTGCTGCTCCGGCTGCTGCCTCACCGTCGTCTCGCTGGACGGGGACGCGTTCGAGGTGGAGATCTCGGCCGAGAGCCTCTCCCGCACCACCCTGGGCACCTGGGTGGAAGGCGCGCGCATCAACCTGGAGCGCTCCCTCCGCATGGGGGACGAGATGGGCGGCCACGTCGTCTCCGGCCATGTGGACGGGGTGGCGGAGGTGGTCTCCGTCACGCCCGAGAACGGCTCGAACCGCTTCACCTTCCGCCTCCCGCCGGGCCTCGCCCGCTTCGTGGCGGAGAAGGGGAGCATCACGATCGACGGCGTGTCCCTCACCGTGAACCAGGTTGGGGGGAACGCGGTGGAGGGGGATACCTTCGGGGTGAACCTCATCCCCCACACCACGGAGGTGACGGCGCTCGGGGCGCTGGCCCCGGGCGCGCGGGTGAACATCGAGATCGACATGCTGGCGCGCTACGTCGCCCGCCTGAGGGAGTTCAGCGCATGAGCGCCCAGCCGCAGGTGACGAGCTTCGCCGACTTCATCAGCCCCACCGAGGAGCTGCTGGAAGAGGCGCGGCGCGGCCGCATGTTCATCCTGGTGGACGACGAGGACCGGGAGAACGAGGGCGACCTCGTCATCCCCGCCCAGTTCGCCACCCCCGATGCCGTGAACTTCATGGCCCGCCACGCCCGCGGCCTGATCTGCCTGGCGATGACGCGGCACCGGGTGGAGCAGCTCGGCCTGCCGCTGATGGCGCAGAGCAACGGCACCCGCCACCAGACCGCCTTCACCGTCTCCATCGAGGCGCGGGACGGGGTGACGACGGGCATCTCCGCCGCCGACCGCGCCCGCACCGTGGCGGTCGCCATCAATCCCGAGCTGGGGCGCGAGCACATCGTCACCCCCGGCCATGTCTTCCCACTGGTGGCGCGGGAGGGCGGCACGCTGGTGCGCGCCGGGCATACCGAGGCTGCGGTGGACTTCGCCCGGCTGGCCGGCCTCAACCCCTCCGGCGTGATCTGCGAGATCATGAATGAGGACGGGAGCATGGCGCGGATGCCCGACCTCGTCGCCTTCGCCCAGCACCACAACCTCAAGCTCGGCACCATCGCCGACCTCATCGCCCATCGCCGCCGGACCGAGCGGCTGGTGCGGCGCGTGGAGGAGGGAATGATGGAGGACGCGCCGGGCGGCCCCTGGCGGGTCGTGATCTATGCCAACACGCTCGAATACGGGGAGCACGTCGCCCTGGTCCGCGGCGACCTCTCCCGCCCCGGGCCGGTCCCCGTGCGCGTGCACGCCGTGAACCTCCTGGCCGACATCACCGGCCGCAACGGGCCGCAGGACCTGCACCAGGCGATGGAGCATATCGGGCGCGAGGGCCGCGGCGTCGTCGTCCTCATCCGCGACGTGAAGCCGGACGCGCTGTCCGAGCGGGTGCGCGCCGGCCGCGAGAAGCGCGCCCCGGAGCTGCGGGACTACGGCATCGGCGCCCAGATCCTCGCGGATCTCGGCGTGCGGGAGATGATCCTCCTCTCCAACCACCCCCGCCCCGTGGTCGGCCTCGAAGGCTACGGCCTGACCATCACCGACATCCGCCCGATCGGAGCCGCCTCTTGAGCACCGCCGACGCCCCCCTCCGCGCACCCCCCGAGCTGGAAGGCCCGGCCCCGCGTGTCCTCGTCATCCAGGCGCCCTACTACGCCGACGTGGTCGGCGGCATGGTGGACGGCGCCCTCGCCGTGCTGGCCGGGATCGGCGCGGAGGCCGAGGTGGTGGAGGTCGCCGGCGCCTTCGAGCTGCCCGCCGCCCTTCGCATGGCCGTCCGCAGCGGGCGCTACGACGGCTATCTCCTCTTCGGCTGCGTGGTGAAGGGCGAGACGGACCATTACGACCATATCTGCCGGGAGGCCTGCCGGGGGGTGATGGACATCTCCGTGGAGACGGCGGCGCCCATCGGCTTCGGGCTGCTCACCGTCCACACGATCCAGCAGGCCATCGCCCGCTCATCGGCGGACCGGCACAACAAGGGGGTGGAGGCGGCCAACGCCATGATCGGGCAGATCGCCCTCGCCCGACGCCTCGCGGAGACCGTCGCATGAGCCAGGGCCCGAAGCGCAACCCCCGCCCCAATGCCGGCCGCCCCCGTACGGGCGCGCGGGTGGCCGCCGTGCAGGCCCTCTTCCAGTCCGAGGCGGGCGGGGAGAGCGCGGAGACGGTGATCGACCAGTTCGTGCGCCACCGCATCGGGACGCTGGGCAGCGATGCCGGCTTCGAGGACGGGCGCGTGCCGCAGGCCGACGTGCCGCTCTTCAGCAAGATCGTGCGCGGCGCGGCGACCAACTCCGAGACGATCGACGCCGCCATCTCCGGCCACCTCTCCGGCACCTGGACGCTGGACCGGCTGGACCCCGTGCTGCGCGCCCTCCTGCGCGCCGCCGCCGCCGAGTTCTGGGACGCGGCCGATACCCCGGCCAAGGTGGTCATCAACGAGTACATGGACATCGCCCACGGCTTCTTCGACGGCGAGGAGCCCCGCTTCGCCAATGGCGTGCTCGACGCCCTGGCGCGGCAGATGCGCGGGGGCGAGTTCCAGCCGCGCGGCTGATCCGGTGAGCCTGCCCCCCGAATTCGCCCTCATCGCCCGCCATTTCCGCGGGCTGGCGGGGGAGGGGGCGCTCGACCTCTCCGACGACGCCGCCCTCCTCGCGCCGCCCCCGGGGCGGGAGCTGGTGCTGGCGGCCGATGCCATGGTGGAAGGGGTCCACTACCTCCCGGACGACCCGCCGGAGACGATCGGGCGCAAGCTGCTCCGGGTGAACCTCTCGGACCTCGCCGCCATGGGGGCGGAGCCGCTCGCCTATCTCATGACCACGGCCCTGCCGCGCGGCACTACGCCGGGGTGGCTGGAGGGCTTCGCGGCGGGGCTGGCGGAGGACCAGCGGCTCTTCGGGCTGCATGTGCTGGGCGGGGACACGGTTTCCACCCCCGGCCCGGCCTGCCTCTCCCTCACCATCATCGGCACGGTGCCGCCGGGCTCGGCGCTGCGGCGGGGCGGGGCACGGCCGGGGGACGACCTCTGGGTTTCCGGCACGATCGGGGACGGGGCACTCGGCCTCGCCGTGCTGCAGGGGCGCCTGCCGGGCGATGCCGGGGGGCATCTCGCCCGCCGCTACCGCCTGCCCGAGCCGCGGCTCGCCCTCGGCACCGCAGTGCGCGGGCTGGCGCGGGCGGCGATGGACGTGTCGGACGGGCTGGCCCAGGATCTCGGCCACCTGCTGCGCGCCGGCGGGCTGGGGGCCGTGCTGGACCTCGCCGCCCTGCCGCTCTCCCCGGCCGCCGCCGCGGTGGTGGAGGCGGAATCGGCCTGGCTGCCCCGCCTCGCCACCGGGGGAGACGACTACGAGCTGCTCTTCGCCGCCGATCCCGCGGATGCGCCGGGCATCCTGGCCGCCGCCCGCGCCACGGGCACCCCGGCCACGCGCATCGGGCATTTCACGCCGGGGCCGCCGGAGGCCAGGGTACTGGGAACGGACGGGCAGGCGATCGACCTGCCCCGGGGGGGATGGAGCCACTTCTGATGTCAGCGACCACAGCGGTTCCCGCCACCGGTGCCGCCATGCGCCGCAACGTCCGCCTCCTCTTCTTCTGTCAGGCGCTGATGAACTCGGCCGTCGTCGGCCAGGCCACGATGGGGGCGCTGATCGGCTACAGCCTCGTGGAGAACAAGGCCCTCGCCACCCTTCCCATGGCGCTGCAGATGGCGGCGACCATGGCGGCCTCCATCCCCGCCGGCATGGTCTTCGCGCGGCTCGGGCGGCGGGCGGGGTTCCTGCTGGGGGCGACCGGGAGCTTTCTCGGCAGCCTCACCTTCGCCTTCGGCATCTGGGAGGCGAGCTTCCTGATCTACTGCCTCGGCGCGATCCCGGCGGGCCTGGGCTTCGGCATCGCCCAGCACTACCGCTTCGCCGCCGCCGAGGTGGCCACGCCGGACTACCGGCCCCGCGCCATCGCGCTGGTCATGGCGGGCGGCGTCATGGCCGCGGCGCTGGGGCCGGAGCTGGTGAAGCACAGCAAGGACCTCTTCGCGCCCTTTCTCTTCCTCGGCACATACCTGATCCTCGCCGTGATGCCGCTGGTCTGCATGGCGCTGCTCTCGGTCGTTGCCCTGCCGCCCGCCCCGCCGCGCGCGGCGAATGCGACGCCGGTGATGGAGATCGTGGCCCGTCCGGCCTTCCTCACCGCGGCGCTGGCGGGCGCGGTGGCCTATGGCGTGATGAACCTGCTGATGACCTCGACGCCGCTGGAGATGATGCTCTGTGGCTTCGGCGTGCCCGCGAGCGCGACCGTGATCCAGGCCCATGCCGTCTCGATGTTCGCGCCCGGCTTCGTCACGGGGCGGCTGATCGGCCGCTTCGGCACCCGGCCCGTCATCATGGCCGGGGTGGTGCTGAACGCGGCCTGCGTCGGGCTGGCGCTGATGGGCAAGGAGTTCCACCACTTCACCGCCGCGCTGGTGGCGCTCGGCCTCGGCTGGAACCTCATGTTCACCGGGGCGACCACCCTGCTCGCCGAGGCGCACAGCCCCGCCGAGCGCGTGCGCGCCCAGACGGCGAACGACTTCATCGTCTTCGGGACCGTCGCCTGCACCGCCTTCGGCTCGGGCCTGCTGCACGCGGCCGGCGGCTGGTTCGTGCTGAACCTCCTGGTGCTGCCGGCGCTGGCCTTCGCCCTCTGGCGCGTCTCGCGCCGCCCCGCGCGCCTGGCCTGAAGGCGCGGCTTCCCGCGGCCTGAAGCCGCGGGGCCGGGGCGGGGTTCAGCTTTCCTCCCGCTGCGCCTCCTGGCCGGACCGCATGAGGGCGAAGGTCTCCTCCCGCGTCGTCTGGGTCGTGACCTTGTCGTCGTCGACCATCGAGACCTGGGCGAGCGGGATGAAGTGGTGCTGGCCGTCCGGGCTGCCGCTGCGGGTGAGCTTGATCCGTCCGGCATCCAGCGTGTCGACGGTGCCGATCGGCTCGCCGTGGCAGTCCACCACGGGCATGTGCTCACGGATCAAGGTGGTGTCGACCATCGGCGCGTCCTCTCGCATCCCCTCATCGGATGCGGGATGAACGACCGGGCGCGGGCAGGGATGCGGGAGGGCTATCTGCCCGCCCTCAGGGCGCCGGGGCGCCGGCGCCGGGCGTGACGGGCTGGGTCGGGGCCGGGCCGAAGCGGCCGATATTGCCGAACAGGGCTTGCAGGACCGAGCGGTCGTTGCCCGGCACCGGCGTCGTGCGCTCGACCACGGCGACGTTGCGCATCTCCGTCTCGCCCTTCTGCTCCACGCCCTCGACGATGCCGCGCTCGTTGAAGCGGACGACCACCACGCGCTGGTTGTCGATCCCCGGCACGCGGGCGGGGCGGAGATGGGTGGTGGCGCTGATGTAGTACCACTCGCGCGCGTCGAAGGTGGAGGTGGCGCTGGGCGAGCCGAGCAGGGCGGAGACATCGGCCCGGCTGGAGACGCCGGGGGTGATGTCCCGCAGAAGCTCCGCATCCACCCGGTTGCCCCGCGGCTCATCCGGCGCGCCGAACAGCGCGCAGCCGCCGAGCGGCGCGGCCAGGGGCACCATGGCCAGCGCGGCGAGCAGGGCGGCGCGCCATCCGGCCACCGGGCGGGGCCGGCGGGGGGCGGACGGATTGACGGGGGAGGACATGGGGGCCATCTCGCGGGTTCGATTGCCACCGCCCCGCCGCCCGGTCAACAGAGGGCGGTGCCCCGCAGGGGGAGAGGGCCGGCGTGAGGAACCGCCTCCCATGGCCCTTTTCGGCCTTCTCCGCCGCCGCACGCATGAGCGGGCCGGCTTTGCCCTCTACACCGCGGCCGTCTCGGCAGCGCGCGACCCCGCGCTTTTCGGCGAGGAGGCCGTGCCCGATACGCTGGAGGGTCGCTTCGACATCATCGCCCTCTACGCCGCCCTGCTCGTCCGCCGGCTCCACCGCGACCCCGATCCTCGCGGCCCCGCCCTCGCCCAGGCCGTGTTCGACGCGATGTTCGCCGACATGGATATGAACCTGCGCGAGATGGGGGTGGGCGACATGTCCATCGGCAAGCGCGTGCGCGCCATGTGGGAGGCCTTCCACGGCCGCGCGCTAGCTTATGAATCCGCGCTGGAGGCGGAGGATGGGGCGGCGCTGGAGGCGGCGCTGGCGCGCAACGTATGGTCCGGCGCCGCGCCGGAGGGAGCGGCCGGGCGACTGGCGCGCCACGCCCTGGCGCTTGACACCTCCCTCGCGGCCCAGCCCTTCGAGGGCTTCGTGGCCGGCCGCGCCGACTTCAAGGGGACCGATTTGGGGAGCGCCGCATGAAGCGCGAGTTCAGCCACCTCATCCGTCCCGCCGTCATCGGCGCCGAGGGCCGGACCGAGCGCCTCGAGGCCGGCCCGGCCGAGCGCGAGGCGCTGGCCGCGCGGCTCGGCATCATCGGGCTCGACTCGCTCTCGGCGGATTTGCGGCTCGCACCCGCCCCCGGCGGCGCCCTCCGCGCGCGGGGGACGATGCGCGCGGAGGTGGTGCAGGCCTGCGTCGTCACCCTCGACCCCGTGCCGCAGCGGGTGGAGGAGGAGATCGACTGGCGCATCCTGCCCCCCGGCGAGGAGCCCGGGGAGGAGCTGGACGAGGGGCCCGACGAGATCGAATCCGAGCCCGACGGCACGGTGGATCTCGGCGAGGCGCTGGCCCAGAGCCTAGCCCTGGCCCTCGACCCCTATCCCCGCGCCCCCGGGGCCTCCCTGCCCGAGGAAGCGACCGACGAGAGCGCCTCTCCCTTCGCTGCCCTGCGTGGCCTGAAGGGGGGGAATGCGCCGTAACCCTTGCCCCGCGGGGGCACGGATGGTAAGGCGCGCGCCTCCCGAGAATCCCGTCCGTTCGCGTGACGTGTTGCATCATAGAAAGGCCCGGCACCGATGGCCGTTCCGAAGAGAAAAGTTTCGCCGTCCCGCCGTGGGATGCGCCGCAGCCACCATGCGCTCTCCCGCGAGGCCCATGCGGACTGCCCGAACTGCGGCGAGCTGCGCCGCCCGCACAACGTCTGCTCCTCCTGCGGCTTCTATGACGGCCGCGAGGTCGTGGCCGCCGGCAAGCCGCTGAAGGCCGCCGTTCGCGCCTGAGCGACGACTACCACCCGTCCGACATAGCTGGGGGAGCGCCGAGAGTGGCCGCATCCGGGGCCGCAGGGCCGGCGGAGCGTTTCGCGCTCGCCGTCGACGCGATGGGGGGCGACCATGCCCCCGACGCCGTGCTGGACGGGTTGGAGCAGGCCGCGGAGCGTCACAAGGGCGCCCGCTTCCTGCTGGTGGGTGACGAGCCCCGGCTGAGGGCCGGGCTCGCCACGCGCCCGCGCGCGGCCGCTGCCTGCACGATCCGCCACACGCCGGACCACATCCCCGGCGACATGAAGCCTACGGCCGCGCTGCGCCTGCGCCGGGCCTCCATGCGCCTGGCGATCGACGCGGTGGCGGCGGGCGAGGCGGACGGAGTCGTCTCCGCCGGCAATACCGGCGCGCTGATGGCGCTCGCCAAGATCGTGCTCCGCACCATGCCCGAGATCGACCGGCCGGCGCTCGCCGCGATCGGCCCTTCGGCGCGGGGCGATGTCGTGCTGCTCGATCTCGGCGCGAACATCTCCTACGAGGTGCGGAACCTCGTCGAGTTCGCGGTGATGGGCGACGCCTTCGCCCGCGCCGTGCTCGGCCTGACGGCGCCGACCATCGGCCTCCTCAATGTCGGCTCTGAGGAGCTGAAGGGGGACGAGCGCATCCGGCAGGCGGCCGAGATCCTGCGCGAGAGCCATGTCGGCGCGAACTTCCACGGCTTCGTGGAGGGCCACGACATCACCGCCGGCACGGTGGACGTGGTGGTGACGGACGGCTTCACCGGCAATGTCGCGCTGAAGACGGGGGAGGGGGCGCTGAAGCTCGTCGGCAGCCTGCTCCGCCAGGTCTTCAACTCCTCCATTCCCGCGCGGCTCGGCTACCTCCTGGCCCGCCCGGCGCTCGACCGGCTGCGGCAGTGGATGGATCCCCGGCGCTACAACGGCGCCGTCCTCATCGGATTGAACGGCGTGGTGGTGAAGAGCCATGGCGGGACCGACGCGCTCGGCTTCGCCCACGCCGTGGACGTGGCAATGGACATGGTGACGCACGGCTTCACGGACCGCATCCGCACGGGCGTCGCCCTGCTGAGCCAGAAGCAGCCTTCGCAGGTCGTGGCCGGCTGATGATCCGTTCCGTCATCGCCGGCACGGGCGGCTACCTGCCCGCGCGCAGCCTCTCCAACGACGAGCTGGCGGCCGAATACAACCTCGACACCTCCGATGCCTGGATCAGCGAGCGCACGGGCATCCGCCGCCGCCATATGGCCGCCCCGGGCGAGACCACCGCCGACATGGGGGCGGCCGCCTGCCGCGAGGCCCTGGCGCGGGCGGGGGCGGACGCTTCCGAGGTCGATGCGATCATCCTCGCCACCGCGACGCCCGACTCCGCCTTCCCCTCCACCGCGACGCGGGTGCAGGAGAAGCTGGGCATCCGGCAGGGCTTCTCCTTCGACATCTCGGCGGCCTGCACGGGGTTCATCTACGCCCTGGGCGTGGCCGACTCGATGATCCGCACGGGCGCCTGCCGCTCCGCCCTGGTGGTGGGGGCCGAGGCCTTCACCCGCATCCTCGACTGGTCGGACCGCGGCACCTGCGTCCTCTTCGGGGACGGTGCCGGCGCGGTGCTGCTGCGCGCCACCGAGGTGGCCGGGGAGGGGACCGATTCGGGCATCCTCTCCACCCATCTCCACTCGGATGGCCGGCACGGCGACATCCTGCAGGTCGAGGGCGGCCTCGTCCGCATGGCCGGGCGCGAAGTCTTCCGGCACGCCGTCTCCAAGCTCGCCTCCGCGGTGGATGAGGCGCTCAAGGCGAACGGGCTCGACCAGACCGACGTGCAGTGGCTCGTCCCGCACCAGGCGAATGCCCGGATCATCGACGCGATGGGCCGCAAGCTGGGCCTACCGCCGGAGCGGGTGGTGGTGACGGTGGACCGCCACGCGAACACCTCCGCCGCCTCCATCCCGCTCGCCCTGGCCGATGCCACGCGGGACGGGCGCATCGGCGCCGGCGACCTCGTGCTGATGGAAGCCATCGGTGGCGGGCTGACCTGGGGCGCGGCGCTGGCGCGCTTCTAGCCCCCCCGACTCACCTCGGCATTTCGGCAACACTGCGTGCCGGAGTCCACAGTTAGCCGGTGAGTCGATTGACGGCCCCCCTCTCCCGGCGGTCCAATCCCCCCTGTCGGCGAGAGGGGGCATGGCCGCTTGAACACCATCACCCGCGCGCAGCTGGCCGAGGCGATCTACATGCAGGTCGGCCTCTCCCGGAACGAGAGCGCGGCCCTGCTCGAGGACGTGCTGAACCGTATCTCCACCACGCTGGAGAGTGGCGAGGCGGTGAAGCTCTCGGCCTTCGGCACCTTCTCGGTGCGCCAGAAGGCCCAGCGGATCGGGCGTAACCCTAAGACGGGCGTGGAGGTGCCGATCACCCCGCGTCGCGTCCTCTCCTTCCGCGCCAGCCAGGTGCTGAAGGCCCGGATCAACGGCGAGACGCCGCCCCGGGGCGAGGACTGAGCAGGAGGGCGATGAGCGGCATGAGCGTGCTTGGCGAGTTCACTCCGAACCAGCCCGAGGCCATGAGCGAGGGCGGGGCCGACGCGACGACTCGTCGCAAGTCCCCCAATGCCTTCCGCACGATCAGCGAGGTGGCGGAGGACCTCCACATCCCGCAGCACGTGCTACGCTTTTGGGAGACGAAGTTCCCTCAGCTCAAGCCGCTGAAGCGGGGAGGGGGGCGCCGCTACTACCGGCCGGAGGACATCAACCTGCTGCGCCGGATCGGCGACCTGCTCTACACCCAGGGCTACACGATCAAGGGCGTGCAGCGCCTCCTGCGCGAGGGTGGCCTTGAGGGCGTCGAGAGCGCGGCCGAGGGAGAGGAGAGCCCCGTCCCCGAAATCCCGTCCGAGGCCGCCGAGCTGCGCGCCTGCCTGGACGAGCTGGAGAGCATCGCCGCTGCCCTGCGCGCCCTGGCCGCGCGCTGAGCGCGGATTTCACCTCTTCCGGCAAAATCCTGTGGAGCGGGGTTGAGGCGCCTGCGGGCGGGTGCTAGACCCCGCGGCAACGGAGCGTAGCGCAGTCTGGTAGCGCACCAGTCTGGGGGACTGGGGGTCGTGGGTTCGAATCCCGCCGCTCCGACCATTTTTTTGCTAGCGATCTCAGCGGTTTACGAGAGCGGGTGGTCCTTCCGACGCCGCGATTTTTACAGGCTATTTTACAGTTCAGTTGCGGCGTCAGTCCCGGTAGCCGCGGGCGCCCCTTCTCCATTCGCCTGCCCACCCTGCAGCAGCACGAAGCCGCGGCGGATAGAGCCGCTTCGCTCTACGAGCAGATCCATGGCGCCGAGCGCCATTTGACGGTTCCGCGGCAGGTAGTGCTCCAGGATCTTCTGCGTCTGCTCGATCGAATGGCCCGAGATGGCCGCGATCTGGGGCACGGTGGCTCCGGCCTCAGCGAGGCGGACCATCGACGTCCGGCTGAGGTCCCGGAACTGCAGGTTGTCCGGCAAGCCCGCCTCGATCCGGGCGGAGCTGAAGGCCCGGGCAAAGTTGTGCAGGCCCCAGGCCCGACCCGTAGGCGAGGGCGCGATGAGGTTGCTCTTGCCATGCAAGCGGTGGCGATCTCCGCCTTCAGGGGCGGGTGAAGCGACACCCGGAGCGGCTGCTTCGTCTTCCGCTGCCGTAGCATGACCCAGAGAACCTTTCGGCTCCTGTACCGGCCGCCAGCCCAAACGGGGACGGCGCTGGCTTAAAATGGATCCTGCCAGCGTTTGCGGCCAGAGCGGCCGAACCATGTCGCGGCCTATGACTTCTTGGAGGACCGCACGCGGGACGGGCGCAAGTTCCGCATGCTGAACGTGGTGGACGAGTTCACCCGCGAGTGCCTGGCCATCCGCGTGGGCCGCCAGTTCAAGGACGCCAACGTCACCGACGTGCTGTCCGACCTGTTCATCCTGGGCGACCTACCGGGCAATATTTGTTCGGACAACGGGCCTGACTTCGCAGCCACGGCCGTGAGGGGCTGGATCGGCGGGGTGGGCGCGAGCACGGCAATCGTCGAGCCCGGTAGCCCCTGGGGGAACGGCTATTTCGAGAGCGTCAACGGCAAGCTCCGCGATGGGCTGCTCAACACGGAGGTGTTCAACACGCTCACCGAGGCCAAGGTTCTGATCGAGGGGTGGAGTCGGCATTACAATATCGTCCGCCCGCGCCTGAGACCGTACCGAACGCACCTCGAACGATCACCAGCCAGCCAAAGCGTCTCTGCCTCAGCCCAACCCCTGCCGATGCGCCATGAACATCTGGCGCGGAGCACCTCGTGGGGCTTGTTAGTCGGAGCGGTGAGAACCTACCTCACTGACCCCTCCTCTGGAAATCCTATTTTAGTGCATTCATCAAAAAAAATATTAATTCATCGATGTCGAGATATTTTTGATATTATTTTGCTTAAAATAAATATCCTATTAGTCGATTGATCTCGAAAATTTGATGCCTTATAACATCACAATTGCGAGAGTTACTGCGGTTCAGTCGCGAGGGCTCGCCGTCAAACGGGCGAGAAATGGGGGAAGTTGATGGCCTATATCGCGCATGTCGCTGCTGAAACGGCGCGCTTCTCGGCGTGCGAACTGACGCCCGTCAGAGCCACCACGCCTATCCCGGTTTCCTTGAACTACGAGAATCTTCGGGGTGAGCTGGATGCGGAGAGCGCAATCTGGTGGGCGCGCATGGCCCCGCTCGGCCGACCCAGCTTCACCAACGGCCTGCTGCGCGACATTGACAGGATGCATGCCGACCTGACGAACGTCATGCGGGCCGCGCCGGATGCCGTGCGGCACGTGGTGCTCGGCTCCTCCGTCCACGGCATTTATAATCTCGGGGGCGACCTCGCTCTTTTCGCACAGCTTATCCGTGCGGGAGACCTCGATGGACTGCGCCACTACGGGCATGTCGCGGTCGAGGCGATCCACCGCAACCACACCGCCTTTGGCCTGCCCGTGACCACCATCGCCCTCGTTCAGGGCGACGCCCTCGGTGGGGGTTTCGAGTGCGCGCTCGCCCATGACGTGATCGTCGCCGAGCGGAGCGCGAAGTTCGGCCTGCCGGAGGTGCTGTTCAACCTCTTCCCCGGCATGGGCGCGTACTCGTTTCTCTCCCGCCGGATCGGCCGTGTGGCGGCCGAGCGCATGATCCTCTCGGGCAAGATGTACGGCGCCGCGGAGCTGCACGGGATGGGGCTCGTTGACGTGCTGGCCGAGGACGGCGAGGGCGAGGAGGCAGTGCGAGAGTATGTCGAGCGCACGGGGCGCCGCTTCAACGCCCATCGCGCGCTCTTCGAGACCCGTCGGCGCGTGGAGCCCGTGACCCTCGATGAGCTGCGCCATGTCGTGGATGGCTGGGCTGAGGCGGCGCTGAAGCTCGGCGAGGCCGATCTCCGCAAGATGTTGCGTCTCGCCGGCGCGCAGGACCGTCGCGTGGCGGGTTCCCCGGCCCGCTGAGGCAGCCCTACCCGGCCCGCGCCTCCTCAAGCGCCGCCCGGACACGATCGAACTCGTCGGCGATGGCGGCCGCGTCTCCCCGTGCCCTTGCCCGCAGATCCACGCCGGAGAGGCGCTGCGCCTCGCGGCAGAGCGCGTGGAGGCGCACCGCGCCGATGTTGGCAGAGATGCTGCAGAGCGCGTGCGCCTGGCGGCGGAAGGCAACGCCATCGAGAGTGCCGGCCGCGGCCGACAGTTCTTCCAGGATCTGCATGCCCTCCGAGAGGAAATCCTCGGCAACCTCCGCCACGAAAGTCTCGCCGCCGAGGCTGACGAGGCGTGCGGTCACCTCGGGGTCCAGGACCGGGGAGGGCGGCGGTCTGGCCGGCGCGGGGGCCTCGGGGGAGGCGGGCGCGTCGGAAACGAAGCGACGGATCGCCTCCAACAACGCCTCGGGCTCGACCGGCTTCGTGATCACCCCATCCATCCCGACATCGAGGCAGCGCGCGCGTGTCTCCGGCGTCGCGTCCGCCGTAAGGCCGAGGATCGGTAGCCGGGGCCCGTCGCCGACCTCGCTGAAGCGGTGAAGCTTGGTGGCCTCGATCCCGTCCATCACCGGCATGTTCACATCGATCAGGACGAGGTCGTAGGGGCGCTCGGCATCCGCCAGGGCGTCCAGCGCCGCCTCTCCGTCATTCACCAGCACGGCATCGTGACCGGCGCGCTCGAGGATGCGCGCGACGACCTTGCGGTTCACCTGGTTGTCGTCAGCGACGAGGAGGCGCAGCCGGGGCCCCGCCGCCTCGCGCACGGGTTCCGGCCGCGCGGTCTCCAGCGTTGCACCCGCCATGTGGAGGGTTCGGACCAAGTCCTGCGCCGTGCCATCCAGCGGCACGACCCCGCCGGCCCAGCGCGCCGCGCCGCGCGGCAGGCCGGTGTCCCCCGGCGGACCGATCAGCACGACCGGGCGCTTCCCCCATGCGGGCGGGGCCAGGCCGGGCCCGTCCGGCGCGGGCTGCAAGGGTAGGAGCCCGGCCTCCGCCAGCAGGGGGAGGGACTCCGCCTGGGCCGGCTCCGTCACGCGGCTCGTGGTGATGCCGGCCCTCTCCAGCGCCGTGGCGAGGCGCGCCGCGACCGCCTCCGAGGCCAGCAGCGCCACCCGGCCGCCCGGGGCGGCGCTGCCGGCCGGGGCATCAATGCGCGCGGCGTCGATCGTGAACCAGAAAGTCGAGCCTTGGCCGGGCGCGCTCTCAACCCCCATCTCGCCGCCGAGCAGCGTGACCAGCCGCCGGCAGATCGCAAGACCCAGCCCCGTTCCGCCGAAGCGGTTGATGATGCTCGCGTCAGCCTGGGTGAAGCTCTCGAAGATCCGGCCCTGGGCTTCCGGGGCGATGCCGATCCCGGTGTCGGACACCTCGAAGCGCAGCCGCACCTGCCCTGGCCCGACGGGGTCGCCCCGGACGCCGACCGATACGCCGCCCGCTTCGGTGAATTTGAGCGCGTTGGCGCCTAGATTGATGAGGATCTCGCGCAGGTGCCGGCGGTCCGCGCGAACCATCTCGGGCGTGCCTGCCGCCCAGTGCAGCCCGAAGGCGAGGCCGCGCTCCTCGGCCTGGGAAGCGAAGAGCCGCCTGAGGTCGAGCAGCAGCTCCGCCACGCTGAAGGGCTCCAGATCGACCCTCATCCGCCCGGTTTCGATGCGCGAGAGGTCGAGCAGGTCGTCGACGAGGGCGAGCTGCGCGCGCGCGGCGGCGAGGATCGTGGCCGCCATGTCGCGCTGATCCGTGTCCAGCCGTGACTGGTGCAGGAGGTCGCCCATCCCGACGATCGCGTTCAGGGGCGTGCGGAGCTCGTGGCTGACGGAGGCGAGGAACAGGCTTTTCGCCCGATTCGCCGCCTCAGCCGCGCTGCGCGCGTCCGACAGCTTGCGGATGAGCGAGCCCGCATAGAGCGGCAGGACCACGAAGCCGCCGAGCAGGCCGGCCGCGAGATGCGGCTGACTCCGCCAGAAGGGTGTCAGGACGGTAACGACGGCGAAGCCCGCCACCCCAACCGCCGTCGCCGCCCGGAGCCAAGGGAGGCCGAAGCGGAAGCCGTTGCCGAAGATGATCCAGAGATAGATGGCCACGAAGGCCGAGTGATCCTCCCCGCCGATCTGCAGGTACCAGGAGAGGCAGCCGACATCGAGCAGGAGCGCCGCCCCGCGTCGGGGCGTGGAGATGCCGGGGAAGGCGAGGATGTGGGCGAAGACAGCAGCGGCGGCCGCGCACCAGACACCGACCGCGAGCAGCGCGGCCTGTGGGTCAGGGCTGGGGAAGAGGTACTGGCAGATCAGCAGGAGGACCGCGAAGCCGAGCCGGTTGAGGCTCATCTCGTGCTCGGAGTCCGGGCGGCCCCGCAGGCGGGCCAAACCCTCCCGCAGGCCGAGCATGCGCGCTAGTCCCCGGAACTGCCGGGTTGGGGCATCTCGCAGGAGGGATGGACCTCGATCGAGGTGCTGAGGACGCCCACCACCGTGCCGTCCGCCGCGCGGAGCGGCGCCTTCGTGGTCAGAAGCATCGACCGGTCCTCGGCCACCTCCCAGAAGGAGGCGATGCCCTGGCCGGCATCGAGCACGGCGCGGTCCTTGGAAAGGCTGAGCGCCGCCCGCCTCGCATCCAGGACCTGGGAGACGCCCTGTCCCACCAGGTCGGCCGCGGGCCGCCCGAGGTGCTGCGCCATGCGGGTGTTCACGAAGAGGAACCGCCCCTCGCGATCCGTCGCGGCGACGAGCGCCGGCAAGTCGTCGATGACCGGGTCCGGCACGGGCCTCGGAAGCGCGGCGGGCTGCAGGGCCAGCAGGTTGCGCGACCGGGCCACGAACTCGAAGTGGTCCACGGGGCTCTGCAGGAAGTCGGTCGCGCCGGCCTCCATCGCCGCCTGGCGGAAGCCGCGGTCGTCATGGGCGGTGACGACCAGCACCGGGACGGTGGCGCCGGTGCGCAGGGCCCGGAGCCGCCGCGTGAACTCCGCCGCGTTCATCTCCGGCATCGAGTAGTCGGTGATGATGAGGTCGACGCTGTTGCTCTCCAGCCATTCGAGCGCGTCGAGCGGGTTGGCGAAGCTCTCCACCGTCACCTCGTCCGCGATGAGCGCCGCCAGCCGCGCGAAGATCGCACGGTTGGTCGCTCGGTCGTCGAGGATGAGGATCAGGGGCATGACGCTCGCTTCTGTGCCATAACTAGGGCTGCGCCGTGCTGGGTAGCGGGATGTCGATGCGGCAGTCGAGCCCCGTTTCCAGCCATTGCTGGGCGAGACTGCCGCCGAGCTGGCTCCGCACCGTGGTCTGGAGGACGCGCGTGCCGAAGCCGGAATGGGCGGGGTTGGCGAGCGGGGAGGGGCCGCCCGTCTCCTGCCAGTGCAGTGCCAGTCTGCGGCCGGTGCCGTAGGTCACCGCCCATTCGATGCGCACCACCCCGCCCAGCACGGACAGGGCGCCATGCTTCACCGCATTGGTCGCCAGCTCATGCACCGCCATCGAGAGGGGCTGGGCGACGACGGGCGGCACCATCACCGTCGGGCCGGAGATCACCGCCGTGGGGCCCAGGCCCTCGGCCGCGAGGAAAGGGGCCAGCTCGCCCTCGAGCAGCGTGCGGAGATCGGCGCCGGACCAGCCACTCTGGGTCAGCAGGGTCTGCGCGCGGGCCAGGGCAGCGACCCTGCCCTCAACCGTCCGCACATAGGTTTCCTGGTCGGGCGCGCGCGTCAGGCGGAGGATGGCCTGCACGACGGTCAGGGCGTTCTTCGCGCGATGGTCGACCTCGCGGATCAGGAGCGTCTGGCGTATCTCGGAATCCTTGCGGGCCGTGGTGTCCACATGCATCCCGACGATCGCGCCGCGGCTGCCCACATGGCCCGGCATGCGCCGGCCGCGGCCATAGAGCCAGCGCGTCTCCTCCCCGGCATCGCGGCCACGGCGACGGATCCGGAACTCTGCCTCGTACTCGCCGGTCTCCTCCGCGCGGGCGAGGGCGGCGCGGAGCGAGGCCTGGTCCTCGGGCACGGCCAGGGCGACGAGGCTCTCCACCGTAGGGCGCTTCCCGGCATCCGGGCTCGTGCCGAAGAGGGCGTGCTGCTCGGGTGACCAGTCCTGCTCCTCCGTGCCCGGGGGCCACTCGAAAGTCCCGATCTCCGCCACTTCCTGCGCGAGGCGCAGTCGCCCCTCCGAGGCGCGCAGCTCCTCCTCCGCAGCCTTCAGGGCCGAGGCCTCGGTGCTCGCCTCCACGACAAGGATCTCGGTGCCGTCGCTGCGCAGGTCCCAACTCGTGGCAACGGTGGTCTGCACCCCGTCGGGCCGGCGGTGGCGCAGCTCGCCGTGCCAGTGCCCGGCCCGCATCAGCTCGGCCATCGCGGAACGGCGGCCGCCATCCATGAAGCGCGTGCCGAGCAGCTCGTGGGACACGCGGCCCACCGCCTCGGCCGCCGAGTAGCCGAACAGGCGCTCGGCTCCCGGCGACCAGTAGCGGATCACGCCCTCTGGGGTGCGGATGAGGACGGCGGCGAGGTCGAGCGCCATGCGCTCGGAGGGGCTGGGCTGCGCCTGCCCCCCTTTGGTGCGCGCGCCACCGAAGAGGCCGGTGCCCAGAACCAGGCCGGCTGCCAAGCCGAGCAGGGCAGCGGGGACCAGTACGGCGGAGACGAAGAAGCCCAGCGCTGCCAGGGCCAGGGCCAGGCCGAGGACTAGGACCATGGGCGCCTGGGGGCGCAGTGCTGGCAGGAGCCTGCGCCCGCGTATCAGATCGGGCTGAGGGGCTGCCGGTACCATCTCCTTAACTGCCTGGCGCATACGAGGGATGAGCCTCCAAGACAGCCCCGCAGGCTGCCGGGGAGGCGTGACGACGAGCGATGCTGGTCGCAGGAAGGAACGCGCCCCGCATGCCAATGCCCTCCTTGCACGAAGCCGCCGGGGGAATGTTCACATCGCGTCACAAGTAGACAGGCTTCTGCGTTGAAGATCACAAAGTCGTGCATAAAATGCAAGTAAATCCGCCACTGTTTTCAATACAGCCCTGCATCGCTGCATTTCTGTAGCCAGGGGTAACGACGGGCGGCGGCGTCTTTCCACGTGCCTCCCGTGACCCGCGGGATCCGGCGTTTCCTGCGCCGCCCTCCGATGGTGGAGGATGAGTTCCTCATTGCCGAGGTCATGGAGGAGTGGCTGAGCGGAGCGGGTGCGGAGCTTATCGGACCCGTGCCCAGCGTTGAGCGGGCACCGCGAACTCATCGAGGAGCCGTGAAGGCCGCTGGATGTGGATCTCGGTCGTGGCGAAACCGCCTACCTCCATCGCTGACAGGCTGAACGAGCACGGTTTGCCCCACCTGTTCGCGGCCGGGGATGGGCGCATTGTCGGTGATCCCGAGCACCTGAAGCGCCTGCGTCTCGAGAAGCCCGTGACGAGACAGAGCTTGGTCAGTGCAGCCGAGAGGCTCGTGACTGGCTCTCCGGCGCGCTCGGATTGAGGAGAGTGGGCTGTGAAGGAGAGGTGAGCACCACCACCGGGGCTAGCGTCATGCAGGCCGGGCTCTCGTCGTTCCAGGTGGAGCGAGTTTCCTGATTAGAACCCTCGGGACTGCGGTGGCTGCTTGCGGGAATCGCAAGCAGGCTGCGCAACGGCCTAGGTGGGTACAGAGCCGTCATGGCCGGGTGTGGCTGAGAGCGGATTGGCGGCTCTTGAGCGACAAGCGCGGAGATCTGCCGTTTTCTTCGCTTTCCCGTGCCCGCTCTGCAATCCTATCGGAAACGACAGAGCTTGTCGGAATGAGGAGGGATCATGTCCACACGTCCGGCTCTCCCCCAACAGCCATGTTTTGGCCCTTCAGTGCCGTTCTTCATGTTTGCAACCGGCATAGAGAGCAGCATCCCCACGGTAAACGGACGACGGGTCGACCAAATGGCTGCCAGCGGGCATACGCGTCGCTGGGCTGAGGACTTTTCGCTGGTGAAGGAACTCGGCTGCGGCTTCCTGCGCTACGGACCACCCCTACACACCACGTGGCTCGGCGAAGGGCGATACGACTGGACTTTCGCGGACGAGACCCTCGCCGCCCTGAGAGAGCAGGGCACCTACCCGATCGTGGACCTCTGCCATTTCGGGGTGCCTGACTGGCTTGGCAACTTCCAGAACCCTGACTTCCCACGATTGTTCGCGGGCTACGCAGAAGCTTTCGCCAGGCGCTTCCCCTGGGTGCAGCTCTACACGCCCGTGAACGAGATGTATGTCTGTGCCCTGTTCTCTGGCCGCTATGGATGGTGGAACGAGCAGCTGAGCAGCGAGCTTGGCTTCGTGACCGCCATGAAGCACCTTGTGGGAGCCAATCTCGCGGCCATGAGGGCCATCCTTACCGTGCGGGCTGACGCGATCTTCATCCAGAGCGAGTCCACGGAGCAATACCACGCGGCATCGCCTGCGGCCTGGGCCGAAGCCCGCCATCGCAACGCCGAGCGCTTCCTGTCCTTGGACCTGAACTACGGGCATGCCGTGGACGCCCCGATGTACGAGTACCTGATGGACAACGGGATGACGCGCCAGGAGTATGCGGCTTTTCGGAGCACCGATCTTAAGCGGCACTGTGTCCTCGGGACCGACTACTATCAAACCAACGAACATCTGGTTCTGGATGATGGAAGCACCCGTGCATCCGGAGAGGTCTACGGCTACGCGACGATCATCCAGCAATATTACAGCCGCTATCACCTTCCTCTCATGCACACCGAAACCAACCTTGTGGACGCCCCCGAAAGCGACTCCACGGACTGGCTTTGGAAGCAGTGGGCCAACTTGCTCCTGCTTTGGGAAACTCCCATCCCGGTACTGGGCTTCACCTGGTATTCTTTGACTGACCAAATCGACTGGGACAGGGCCTTGCGGGAGCATTCCGGTCACGTGCATCCGGTCGGGCTCTACGACCTCGATCGTAAGCCAAGACGTGTCGGCAAAGCATTCAAGCGCCTGATCGAGCAATGGAGCGAGGTGCTCCCTGCCCGGAGCCTTTGCCTGCGACTTCCTCTTGCTCCATTGCACCCGGCTCAGGAGCGATAGAGGCAACCGTCCGCTCATGGCAGGAGTGAGAGAAGCGTCGGCTCCTCGCTCATGAACGTCCTCGCCGCTGACGTCGGACGACACAATAAGCATGTCTGCTTCGGGGCATGATGGCGGTGCCTGACATCGTCCGCTGGCCCAATCGATGGCCACGACATGGCTCGGAACGGTCTGCTTCCGGGGCCGGGCAAACCCTGCGACAAAATCCTGGCGCCTCAGATGGCGTCCATCGTGCGCTCTACCTCGGCTGCTGCAGTGGCATCCTCGACCAAGCGCATTTCCTGCGTGCTGATCGAGGATTCGTTGCGCTCCAGCGCATCGTGGAACGCGCGATACACGCCGGCATACTCGGCGTCCTCCCCGCCGGTAACCACGGCCGCACCGTCCACGAGCAGCGTACGTACGCCTCGTAGCAGCAGCGCCTCCGTGCGCCCGTCCTGGTCCACGCTGTCGATCGAGATGTCCCAGACATCCTCGCCGCCCCTACGCCACTCGAATACGGCCTGGCCATCGCCGCCTTGCCATGTGAGGCGCATGTCCACGAAGGCCGGCGTCTCCGCGCCCGGGGGAACGCGGAATCTTGCCCGCTGGACATGGAAGGGAAGGCCCGGCAGCACATGGCAGAGGATAGAGAGCGCATTTATCCCGGGATCGAACACCCCGAGGCCTCCGGCGCGCCAGGGCCAAGTCTGGCCAGCGTGCCATCGGTGGAAATCCTCGCGCCATTCGATGGCGATGCGGCGGGGCGGCAGCCGGCCGGCCAGCCTCTCTCGCAGCCGTTCGACAGCTTCATTGTGTCGCGCGTGGTAGGAGGTGACGAGAACGCGGCCTTGTTTGGTAGCGATGGCCGCGAGTTCCTCGAGTTCGGCGAGGGTCGTGGTGGGCGGTTTCTCGAGCAGGACGTGGCGGCCGGCAAGCAGCGCGTCCCTAGCCACCCCGAAATGGGTGCCGGTCGGCGAGGCAATGGAGACGGCAGCCAGCGCCGGCTCACCGTCCAGCATGGCGCAGTGATCAGGGTAATGTCGAAGCCCGGTGCCGAGACCCTGACGCGGGTCCGCAGTGGCGACCAGGCGGAGCCCCGTATCGTTTGCCGGGCCGAGCAGGAAGGGGCCATGCTGAGTGCGTGTGATCTCGCCACAGCCGACCAGCCCTATGTCGCGTTGCAGGACCACCCGATCTGTCTCCTCTCACGGCCACGCGAGACTGTTGCGCACCCGAAGACGACAACGTGTCGTGTGCGCCTTCGTTCCGCCGGCCCGGCAGATCCCTCGGGGGATCGGCAGTTCAGGGCGCGAGGCGGCATCTGGGCTTTGGCGCAGCGCTGAAGACCTTTCGGCTCGTCGTGTGGGCTGCGCAGGTCCCGAGCACCGTGTCGGGCGATCCTAATGGCTAAGCCTGGCCGTTACCGGCCCGACCGCTTTCGGGGCAGCGGCTATTGAGAGCGGACCCCATCCGAGAAAGCGGGACGTTCCGGGAAGAGCCTTGAAGCTTTTGTAATGGTCAAAGGCCGCGGTGGCCGCCCAGAGGGTGTTACGGGCCTTGGGAGGCCCTCGTTTTGGGTGAATGCCCTTTCGCAAGCCGTACCCGTCCGATGTGTCCGATGAGGAATGGGCGCTGGTCGCGCCCTGCCTGACGCTGCTGCCCGAGGATGCCGGGCAGCGTGAGCACCCGCTGCGCGAGGTGTTCAACGGCCTGCGCTATCTGGTTCGCTATGGCGTGGCCTGGCGAGCCATGCCTAACGATCTTCCGCCCTGGCACGCAGCCTATGACCAAGCCCAGCGCTGGTTGCGGGCAGGCTGCTTCGAGATGCTGGCCCAGAACCTCAGGGCGGTGCTTTGCCTTGCCGATCGCCGCCCTGAGGAACCCTCGGCCGCTGTGCTCGACAGCCGCACCCTGCGCTCCACGCCCGAGAGCGGCGCCAGAGCCGCCTGGGACGGGCACAAGCGCGTCAGGGGCTCCAAGCTGCATCTGGCCGTCGACACGCTCGGCCACCTCCTGGCGCTGCACGTCACCCCCGCCAATGCTGATGATCGCTCGGTTGTCCTGCGCCCGCGACACGGCTGAGCACAATTCGCGGAGGCGTTGTTCTCATGGCGGGTTCAGGGATCGAGCCTTCCGTCGCCCACCGCGTAGTGCTGTGATGGCTGGGCTCTGCCGCTTCCGGTGCGTTCGAGGGACAACATGCTCGGCAGGCGATCAAGAGAGTGGTCTGAGGCTGTTCTACCGATAAGCACGCACTCAGAAGGAGGATTGTTTTGCCAGCCACGATGGTGCGCGCGCGCCACCTCATCACCCGCACGCTGGGCCGGCACCGCCACGAACAGCTCGACGACGCCGCCCTGGTCCAGGAGGACGGCGTGATCACCGAGATCGGGGCATTCGCCGACTTGAGGCAGCGTTTCCCGGATATGGCCGTGCTGGGGGATGGCGGGCAGGTGGTGCTGCCCGGCTTCGTCAATGCCCACCACCATGTCGGGCTGACGCCGGTTCAGCTTGGCAGCCCGGACATGCCGCTGGAACTGTGGTTCATCACCCGTCTGGTCTGCCGCAGCCCCGACTTGCGGCTGGACACGCTGTACTCCGCCTTCGAGATGCTGGCGACCGGAATTACCACCGTGCAGCACATCCATGGCTGGATCCCCGGCGGGCCGGTGGAGGTGGAGCGCGCCGCCGATACCGTGATCCGTGCCTATGAGGAAATCGGGCAGCGCGTCTCCTACTGTTTCGCGCTAAGGGACCAGAACCGCCTGACCTACCAATCGGATCAGGCCCTGCTGGACAGCCTTCCGGAAGGGCTGCGCGGCCCGCTCTCAAGCCACCTCGGGCGTTTCCGCCTGCGGCTGGAAGACAACTTCGACGTCTTCGCCGCACTTCGCGCGACCCATGCGGGCAAGGAGCGGGTACGAGTGCAGCTCGCCCCGGCCAACCTGCACTGGTGTTCGGACGCCATGCTCGCCCGTATCGCGGAGGTGAGCGCGGCCGGCAACGTGCCGATGCACATGCACCTCCTGGAGACGGCCTATCAGAAGGAGTACGCCCGTCGGCGCGGTGGTGGGTCTGCGGTGGAGTACCTCGATCGCTTCGGTCTGCTGACGCACCACCTGACGATCGGCCACGGAACCTGGCTAAGCGAGGCCGACATCGACCGGCTGGCCGAGGCCGGCGCATGTGTCTGTCACAACTGCTCCTCCAACTTTCGCCTGCGCAGCGGCATCGCGCCGCTGAACCGGTTGGAGGCCCGAGGCATCGCCACTGCCATCGGCATCGATGAGGCCGGGATCAACGACGACCGCGACATGCTGCAGGAAATGCGCATGGTGCTTCGAGCCCACCGTACGCCGGGGATGGGGGACGAGGTACCGACGATGCAGCAGGTTCTGCGCATGGCTACAGCGGGTGGTGCCCGCACCACCGGTTTCGACGGCTGCATCGGCACGCTGGAAGTGGGTCGGGCCGCCGACCTCGTGATGATCGATTGGCACCACTTGGCATGGCCCTTCCTGGACGTTGAGACCCCAGTGCTGGATGCTGCGATACAGCGGGCCAAGTCTGGCAGTGTGCGCGCCACCATGGTGGCCGGGGAAGTCCTGTATCAGGACGGTCACTTCACTCGCCTGGACCGGGATTCGGTGCTGCGCGCGTTGCACGAGGACCTGTCTCGCGCCCTGGCCAACGACGAGGTGGAGCGGCGGGGGCTGGCGAAGGCGCTGCTCCCCCATGTTCGTCGCTTCTATGAGGGGTACTGCGACTCCGCCGCGCATCGTCCTTTCGATCACCGCAACTCGGCGGTCTGACACGCTTCAGCGGGTTAACAAGGCAGCTTCTAGGTCCACCGTGGCTTCCTGCGCGGGGGGTATTAGTCGCAACCGCTCCTCCACATGCAGGAAGTGATGGCGGGAGGCATGAAGGGCACCCGCAAGATCGCCGGCCCGCAGCGCCGCCACGATGGTGCCGTGCTCGTCCACCGCGCAGGGCGAGTGGTGCGCGGGCTCGTACACCGTGACCATGACGGAGGAACGGCCGAGTAGGTCCCGCAGCATGCGTGACAGCTCGGCATTGCCGAGGGCGTCCACGAGGTGACGGTGGAAGTCACCGGAGAGGCGGATGGAGGCTGCGCGGTCGCCGCGCTGCGCTGCTGCGCGCTCCTCAACCAGGTGTGTGTCCAGCCGGTCGAGGAGGACAGGGCTGGCCAGCCGGCTGAGCTGGGCCAGCACGCCGGCTTCCAGCACGCGGTGCGCCTCGTAGATGGCGCGGACCTCGGCCTCGGAAGGGCAGGGGACGCGGGCGCCGCGGTTGGGCACGATTTCCAGCCGCCGCTCGGCCGCCAGCCGGTGCAGCACCTTGCGGATGCGTTCCCGCGACACCCCAAAGATGGCGGCCAACCGATGCTCGCGGAGCCGCAATCCCGGGGGAAGGCGCCCATGCAGGATCGCGGCCTCGATGGCGCAATGAATGGCTTCATCGGCCCGCGGGTTCGCCTTGATCTTACAGGTGGCCTGCCTCATCGATTATCTGCGGGCTGAAGAAATGTGCACATTCTTTCTCTCTATTCGATTTTGCAGACCAGGCAAGGCAACTCGGGCGGCATAGTACAGTCCTCGGCATTGTGCACATTTATGGCCCGCGGCTTGCATGAGCGGTTCGGCCCCGTGGCCTTTGGAGCGCTGCCATGAAGATTTGCGTCCCGCCGCCTTCCGCTACCCTGCCTCGCCGCGCGCTGCTGGCGGCCGGTGCTTCCTTGGCCGGCACCCTCGCCATGCCCGGCCTCCTGCGGGCTCAAACTCGCGAACTCGTCGTGGGCGGCGCCGCGAGCCACAAGCCCTGGATGGACGCCACGGTCATCCCGTTCTTCGAGCGCAAGTACAACTGCCGCATCACCTACGAGGGCACCCGCTCCCTCGTGAACCTCGAGAAGATGCAGACCAACCGGAGCCGGCCCTACCTCTCCGTCGTCCAGATGGATGATCCGGTGATGATCCTTGCTGCACGGGAGAACTTGCTGGAGCGGCTGACGCCGGAAAGGGTGCCGAACCTCAACGCGCTGAAGCCCGGCACGATCCATATGGACGGGATGTGGGCCAACTACCTGCAGCCCTGGCAGGGCATCGCCTACAACACCCGCGCGCTCCCCAACGGCATCGCCTCCTGGGCGGAGCTGTGGGAGCCGCGCTTCAAGGGGCGTGTCGTCCTGCCCTCGCTGCAGAACACGGAAGGCCTGGCCAACCTCTTCGTCGCCGCCTCGCTGGAGACGGGCAAGCCGCCGGCCGAGGCGCAGGCGGATGCCGATGCGGGCTTCCGCAAGCTGCGGGCGCTGAAGCCCAACCTGCTGACGATCTACACGCAGATGCCGCAGGCGTTCAATCTGCTGGAGCAGGGCGAGGCCTGGGCCATTGCCGGTGCTCTCTCCTCCTTCGCGCTGGAGCGGAAGGCACAGGGCGCACCGATCGCTCTCGCCGCGCCGCAGGAGGGGATCTACGCCAGTCCCTCCGGAATCTGCGCGGTGCGCGGTGGGCCGAACCAGGAACTGGCGATGGCCTATGTGAACGAGATGCTGGGCGCGGAACTCCAGGCCAAGCTGGCGGGTCCCACCTTCTCCCTCCCCACCAACACCGGTCTGCCTGTTCCGGCCGATATGCCGCAGGTGCCCGTGCACTCGATCGACTGGGCCAACGTCGCGGCGCAGCGCAATGCCTGGGTGCAGCGCTGGGATCGCGAGATGGCGCTCTAGCCACGATGACCGCCTTCCTCGACATCGCAGGCGCCGAAAAGGGCTTCGGCGCCACCCGCGTGCTAGGCGGGGTGGACCTGGCTGTGGCGCGAGGCGAATTCGTTTCGCTGCTCGGCCCTTCGGGCTGCGGCAAGACCACCTTGCTGCGGATCGTGGCTGGGCTGCTGCGGCCGGACCGGGGCCACGTGCGGCTGGATGGCGAGGACATCACCCGCCGCCCGCCCCACAAGCGGGACGTCGGGGTGGTATTCCAGAGCTACGCGCTCTTCCCGCACCTCAACGTGGCGGAGAACGTCGCCTTCGGGCTGCGCGCGCAGGGTACCGGGAAGGCGGAGAGCGCAGCGGCGGTGGACCGCTTCCTGACCCTCGTGCAGCTCGGCCACCTCGCCGATCGCCCGGTTTCCGCGCTTTCCGGAGGGCAGCAGCAGCGCGTCGCGGTCGCCCGTGCCCTCGCCGTTCGGCCGAAGCTTCTCCTGCTGGACGAACCCTTCTCCGCCCTGGACCGCAAGCTGCGCGAGGGGATGCAGATCGAGTTGCGCCGCCTGCTGCGGGAACTCGGCACCACCGCCATCTTCGTCACACACGACCAGGAGGAGGCGTTGACCATGTCGGACCGCATCGCGGTGATGCATGGCGGCGCCATCGAGCACCTCGGCACGCCCGAGGAGGTGTATAGTCGTCCGGCCACTCCCTTCGCGCTGGAATTCGTCGGTCTCTCCTCCCGCCTCCCTGGCCGGGTGGTGGAGAGCATGAACGGCTTGCTGATGGTGGAGACGCCACTCGGCCGCCTGCGGGCGCCCGGCAGCTTCCTCCCCGGCTCCCCCGTCCTGCTCGCCGTGCGGCCAGAGCGCATTCGGGTCGGGGGGACGGGAGAGGGCAATGCCGTTCTCGCGCCGCTGACCGATGTCGTCTTCCAGGGCGCGCGGGTGCAGATGCACTTCGCGGGCGCGGACGGTCTGCCCTTACTGGCGGAAGTCTCCGAGTTGCCTTCAGGCCATCTGCGCCCCGGCGCGGAGCTGCCGCTGCATTGGGCGGTTCGCGACATGCTCGTCTATCCTGCGCCGGACCGGGCCGCGGTGGCATGACCAAGCGTGTCGATCTCTTCGCGTTGTCGGCCCTTCCGGCGGTGCTTTACCTGCTGGTGATCTACGCTGTCCCGCTTCTGATGCTGCTCACCCGCAGCGTCACGGGGGCGGAAGGACTGACGCTGGCGCCCTATACGGCATTCCTGTCCGACGCCTTCAACTGGCAGATCATCGCCAACACGCTGCGCGTCGCCGGGCTGGTGACTCTGACCTGCCTTGTCATCGGATACCCGGTGGCGTTCGCCCTCTCCTGGGCGCGCGGCTTGGCGCAGGCGGTACTGCTCCTCTCCATTATCCTGCCGCTCTCCGTGGGCGTCGTGGTGAAGGCCTTCGCCTGGCAGATCGTGCTGAAGCGGGACGGCGTAGTGACCGCCGCGCTGATGGCCACCGGCCTGTTCGAGGAGCCGCCACGCCTGCTCTTCACCGAGACAGGGCTGGTGCTTGGCGCAGCCAACGTCTTCCTGCCCTTCATGATCCTTCCGATCTACTCGGTCGCGAAGCTGGTGGACCCTCGGTTGACGGAGGCCGGCGCCACGCTCGGCGCTACGCCCTGGAAGCGCTTCGCCCGCATTACCTGGCCCCTGACCCTGCCGGGCGTCATCTCCGGCATCGCCTTCACCTTCTCCCTCTCGGTCTCCATGTACGTCATTCCCTCTCTGCTGATCGGCGACCGCTTCCAGACGCTCGCGACCCTCACCGGCCGTTCCTTCCTGCTGATGCGGAACGAGGCGCTGGGATCGGCCACGGCGGTGCTGCTGCTGGCGCTCGCCGTGGCGGTGGTGGTCGGTTCCACCTGGTTCGCCCGCCGTCTCGGGCGCGCAGCATGACCGCGACCGAACGCCTCGTGCGAGGCCTCGTCTGGGCCATGGCGGCGATCGGCGTTGTCTTCCTCATGACGCCGCTGGTGGTCACCGTCGCCGTCTCCTTCGGTTCCTCCTCTGTTTTCACCCTTCCGCCGCCGGAATGGTCGCTGCGCTGGTACGAGCGGCTCTGGACCACGCGGGGGCTCTGGTCGGCGCTCGGCACCTCCGTGCAGGTGGCGGCCCTATCCACCGCCGTCTCGCTCGTCCTGGGCACGCTCTGCGCCATCGCGCTCGTGCGGAGCCGCATCCCGGGGCGGGAGGTCATTGCCACCTTCCTTGTCTCGCCGCTCATGCTGCCGGGGCTCGTCATCGGCATCGCCATGCTGCAGGCCTTCCGCGCCTTGGGGCTGCGCGACGCCTTCGCCAGCCTCATCCTCGCGCACGTGGTCCTTACCCTGCCCTACGTGGTCCGCACCGTTCTCGGCGCGCTCTCGCTCTTCGACTTCACGCTGATCGACGCGGCGCGCACCCTCGGCCGCTCCTATGGCGGCGCGCTGCTGCGGGTGCTGGCGCCGGCACTGCTGCCGGCCTTTCTCACCTCCGGCGTCTTCGCCTTCCTCGCCTCGATGGACAACTACCCCGTGTCCATCTTCTTCACCGATGCCTGGACCAAGACCTTGCCCATCCAGATGCTGCAATACGTGGAGGAGAGCCCCGATCCGCGCATCGCCGCGATCTCCACGGGGCTGATCCTCCTTGCCGTGCTGGCGCTGGTGATCGGCGACCGGCTGGTGGGCCTCAAGCGACTGGCGGATTTCTGATGGACGCCCTTCCGCTGGCGAGCGACCGCGACCTGGCCGGCTATCGTGGCGCGCCGCCGCCGGTGCGATGGCCCGGTGGGGCGCGGCTCGCCCTCTCGGTCGTGGTCAATGTCGAGGAGGGGGCGGAGCTCTCCCTCGGCATGGGGGACGAGGCCAATGAGCACGTCTACGAGGCGGTGGAGCGGGTGGAGGGCGTGCGCGACCTCTGCATGGAGAGTCACTTCGCCTATGGCACCCGCGCCGCCTGGCCGCGCATCCGGAAGATCCTGGCGCGCTACGGCGTGCGCGCCACGCTGAACGCCTGCGGCCGTGCCCTCGCCCTCTCCCCCTGGCTGGCACGGGAGGCGGTGGAGGACGGGCACGAGATCATGTGCCACGGCTGGCGCTGGGAGCGGCACTGCAACATGCCGGAGGAGCGCGAGCGTGCCGTCATCGCCCGCGCAGTGGAGGCGATCCGTGCGGCTTCCGGCACCGCCCCCGTCGGCTGGCACACCCGCTCCGCCACCTCTCCCAACACGCGGCGGCTGCTGGGGGAGCATGGCGGCTTTCTCTATGACTGTAACGCCTATGACGACGACCTGCCCTATGTCGTGCCGGCTGCCGGACGCCCGATGGTGGTGCTGCCCTACGCCTTCGACACCAACGACATGCGCTTCTCCAACGGCGGCGGCTTCGTGCAGGGCGAGGACTTCGCCCGTTACTGCATTGCGGCCTTCGAGCAGCTCTATGCGGAAGGGGCGGAGGCGCCGCGGATGATGTCCGTCGGCCTGCATCTCCGCATCATCGGCAAGCCTGGCCGCATCGCGGGGCTCGAGGCGTTCCTGGCCCATGTGTCAAAACGGGACGGTGTCTGGTTCGCCCGGCGGGACGAGATCGCCCATGCGTGGCGCGCAGGCGTGGGCCTTCCGGCATGGGCGCCCGCCGCGCCGCTATCCACCTTCTCGACCTGAAGTGAAGCCCGATGCGCCTGCTGCTACTGAATCCCAATACTACGGCGGCCGTCACTGATCTGCTGCTGGCCGCGGCCCGGACCGTCGCCGCGCCGGGGACAGAGTTGATACCCGCCACCGCCCCGCGCGGCGTGCCCTATATCGCCACCCGGGCGGAGGCCGTGCTGGGCGGCGCCGTGGCCCTGGAAATGCTGGCAGAGGCGGAGGGCCTCGATGGCGCCATCGTCGCCGCTTTCGGCGACCCCGGCCTGGGCGGCGCGCGGGAACTGTTCGATTTCCCCGTGGTCGGTATGGCGGAGGCAGCGATGCTCACCGCCTGCATGCTGGGACGACGCTTCTCCATCGTGACCTTCGCCCAGGCGCTGGAGCCCTGGTACGCGGAAGCGGTGGAGTGGAACGGCTTGTCCGGCCGCTGCGCCGCCATCCGCTGCCTGGATGGCGCCTTCCGGGACATTGCCGAGGTGCAGGAGGAAAAGGAAGCCCTGCTGGTCGACCTCGCCGCCCGGACGGTGGCGGAGGACAGGGCCGACGTGGTGATCCTGGCCGGCGCGCCCCTGGCGGGCTTGGCCGCACGCGTCGCGGACCGGGTTCCGGTGCCGTTGGTGGACGGCGTGCAGGCGGCAGTAAAGCAGGCAGAGGCGCTAGTCTCCCTGCGGTCACGCAAGGCGACTGCTGGCAGTTATCGGCGTCCCGCCCCCAAGCCCTCCCTCGGCCTACCGCCCTCGCTGGCGCGCCGCATCTCGCACGGGTGAACGGCCGGCATTGCTGAGGCGAAGGCGCGGGCAATCGCGTCCCGCCACGCCACCCAGCTCCGCTTACCACGCGCCGCCAACGCCCGCAGCGTATTGCGGAAGGCCGGGAAGCGGGCTGGGCGGTCGCAGATCCCGAGGCGGACGCCGATGTTCAGCAGGCGGGGCAGGCCACGCGCGGCCTCCGCCTGCGGGGCGGCATAGTCGGCGTGGGGACGCCAGCGCCAGCCATGGGCGGCGGCCTCGTGCCCGCGTGCCACGCATCGCCGCGCGAGATCCAAGATGCGCTACACGGCGCGGCTGCGGAAAGAGATCGTGGCAGGCAGCGCCATCCCTTCCAGGCTAGCACCTCCCTGATCTGGCACGGCCGCTGCGGTCCCACCAAGCCATGGCAGGGCGCCGCCAAGTGCGTACGCTGCACCAGACCCGTCCACCTCGTGAAGCGCCTATGTTGCGCGAAACCGGCACGCTACCACGACCTCCGTTGCGCGTTCGCGCGAGCCGTCGTCATTGATCGTCGACATCGGCTGTCTCGGGCGCAGCAGCAACCAGACCAGGGATGTCGAGCGCAAGGGCAGATTCTCTTATTGTGATAACGCTGTCCACAATCTCCCGATTTACGAAACTGGCGTATCCTGCGCTGATTCCATCGCCGGCGGTTCCCCGCGGAGCCCCGTCGGGGCCGCGGAAAATCGCGGCCAAGATTTCGGGGGAGGCAGCATGGGCCTGATCAACTACGTGACGCGCGTGCATTTCGGCTTCGGGGAGATCGCGCAGCTCGGCGCCGAGCTGCGGCTCGCCGGCATCGCGCGGCCGCTGATCGTCACCGACAAGGGTGTCCGGCAGCTTGGCGTGCTGGAGCGTGTCGAAGCGCTGCTGGACGCGGCTCCGGCCGGCGTGTTCGACGACACGCCCGGCAACCCGAACGAGGCGGCGGTGCGCGCCGCCACGGATATGTTCCACGCCGAAGGCGCGGACGGGATCGTGGCCATCGGTGGGGGATCGGCACTCGACCTCGCCAAGGGTGTCGCCATCCTCGCGGCGCATGGCGGCGCGCTGAAGTCCTACGCCGCGATCGAGGGCGGGGTGGAGCGGATCACCGGGAAGACCTGGCCCACCATCGCGATCCCCACCACCGCGGGCACCGGCAGCGAGGTGGGGCGCGGCGCCATTATCATTCTCGACGACGGCCGCAAGGTGGGGCTGCTGTCGCCGCACCTGGTGCCGCGGGCCGCGATCGTGGACCCCCAGCTCACGCTCACCTTGCCGCCTATGCTGACCGCAGCGACCGGCATGGACGCGATCTCGCACTGCGTCGAGACCTTTCTCGCCCCCTCCTTCAACCCGCCCGCGGACGGCATCGCCCTGGAAGGGCTGCGGCGCGGCTGGGCCAGTCTGCCCGTCGCGACGCGGGAACCACAAAACCGCGCCGCCCGCGCCGACATGGCCATGGCGGCGACCATGGGCGCCATGGCCTTCCAGAAGGGCCTGGGATGCGTGCACAGCCTGAGCCACGCTCTGGGCGGGATCAATCCGAAGCTGCACCATGGAACCCTGAACGCGATCTTCCTGCCTGCGGTGATCCTCTTCAACCGCGACGCCCCCGCGTCGATGGAGCAGGACAAGTACGCGCGAATGGGTGCCGCCATGGGGCTCGCCCCGTCCGATCGGCTGGAGGACGCGGTCCGCGCCATGACGGTCGCGATCGGCCTGCCGACGCGGCTGTCCGAGCTGGGTGTCGGGGAGGAGGTGTTCGATCGCATCATCACAGGCGCGCTAGCGGACCACAGTCACAGGACCAACCCACGCGAGGCCGATGCGCGGGACTATCGCGCGATGCTGCAAGCGTCGCTCTGATGCCTCGGCCGCGGTTAGCGGCCCGAACGACTGTCTCAACGAGAAAACAAAACAGGGAACGTTCATGATGATGTCCATGCGCCGTTCGGAATTCCTGGCTCTCGCCTCGGCAGCAGCCTGCGCGGCCTTCGCCTCCGGTGCCGCGGCCCAGAGCTTCCCGTCCCGCCCGATCGAGATCGTGGTGCCGGTGGCGCCGGGCGGCGGCACGGACATCGTGGCGCGCGCCTTCGCCGAGGCCGCCCAGAAGTACCTGCCGCAGCCGGTGTTGGTGCTGAACCGTCCGGGCGCGAGTGGTGCGATCGGAATGCAAGAGGTGCTGAACGCCCGCCCGGACGGCTACAAGGTCGGGCTGGTCTATTCCGACCTCGCGATCCTGCCCGGGCTCAAGCGGATCCGCTTCTCCTCCGACGACTTCCACATGATCGCCCTGCTCAACGCCGACCCGGGCTCCGTGGTGGTGCCGGCGGACTCGCCGTGGCGAAGCATCGAGGACCTGGTCGCCGAGGCGAAGCGCCGGCCGGGAACCGTGAAGCTCGGCAACAGCGGGGCCGGCTCGATCTGGCATATGGCGTCGGCGGCGATGGAGGAGAAGGTCGGCGCCGAGTTCCTCCACGTCCCGTTCACCGGCTCGGCGCCGGCCCTGGCGGCGCTGCTGGGCAACCATGTGGAGGCGGTGACGACGAGCCCCGGGGAGGCCTCCGCCTATGTGCATGGGGGGAAGATGCGCGTCCTGGCGGTGATGGCCGAGGAGCGCGCCCCGGGCTTCCCGGAAATCCCGACCCTGAAGGAGCGCGGCTTCGACGTGTCGGTCGGCGTGTGGCGCGGGCTGGCTGTGCACCGCAACACCCCCGCCCCGGTAGTCGCCACGCTGACGGAAGTGGCGCGAAGGACCGCCGAGGACCCGGCCTTCCGCGACGCCCTGGCCCGGGCCAACCTGACCTTCGCCTATGCCGATACCGACGCTTTCAAAGCTCTCGCCAACCACGACCGCGAGGTGTTCCGCCAGCTGATCGAACGGCTGCGCATCGAATGACGCGAACGGTCGAAGGAATTTGATGCGGCCCCGGTGAACGTGCTCCGCCTCGGCCTGCACCCCGACGGGCTGGCGCCCCGCATCCTGAACTTCCCGCAATGGCGCGCGCATCTCCTGGCGCGGCTGGCCCACGACGCGCAGGCCAGTGCTGACGCCGTGCTGGTGGATCTTCTCGAGGAACTGAGGACCCTTCCGATGCCTGCGCAATCCCGCGGCACCCGCTCCGCGGTGCCGGAGCATGCCGGCATCGCGTTCCGCTGCGGCTCGCAGCGGCCGACGGACCGCTCAGCTTCCTCAGCACGACGACGGTGTTCGGCACCGCCGTAGACGTGACCCTGGCCGAGGTGACGATCGAAGTGTTCTTCCCAGAAAATGAGGCGACGGCCGCGGCGATGCGGGCGGTAGCCCGGTGATGCGGATCAAGCAAGGAGGAGGACGGGCATCCCCGGCCGTTACAGCTCCAAGATGGGAGGCACTGCCGTCTCGCGCATGACGGAGACGGGGCTGCGGTAACGCTCCGCCATGGCCGCCTCCTCGGCCGTGATGCGGCTGGCTTGCATGTACGCGCCGAGGTGCCGCGCGTGCTGCACGAGGGCGCGTCCCGTCGCCACGCGCTCCGGGGCCCAGCGTGTCAGAGCCGCGGGCACGTCAGCGCCTTGGAGCGCGTCCGATAGTGACATCGCGTCCATCGCCGCTTTCGTCACGCCCATGCCGCAGTGGGGGCGCGCGACGTAAGCTGCATCGCCGATGAGCGCGACACGGCCGTGGGCGACTTCCGGAACCTCGAGGTCCATGATCGGCTGCACAAAGGGCTGCGCAGTGATGGCTACTACTTCGGCAAAGGCGGCGGGTAGAAGGCTCTCCGCGGCCGCCCGCATCTCCGCCACGATTTCGGGGCGCAGCAGATGGGGCGGGATGCCATTCGGATGCTGGCGTCCGAAGCCATCGGTTTGAAGGCGTCCGAGCTCTTCGGGGGGAGCGGGCCGGTACCAGACGAAGTTGTAGCGGCGGTGCCCCGCCGAGATTGCTTCCCCCGCCCCGGCGACAGGGTAGCCGAGCATCTGCTCACCCTCCGGCAGCCCAAAGGCGAAGTGCCCGAAGATGGCCTCTCGCGCCGCGGGTGACAGCGCTGCTTCCTCTGCCAGGCCGCGCCAAGCGACATAGCCCGCATAGGTCGCCCGCACCTCGGGCAACAACTGCGCACGAAGCACGGAGCGGATGCCGTCGGCCGCAACGACGAGATCAGCTTCGATCATCCCGCCATCGGCGAAGTGGACAGTCGCCGACGCCGTACCTTGCCGGACCACGGTGGCCACCCGCCCGCGCTCGATACGGGCAGGATCGAAGGCATCCTCCAGCAAGGAATGGAGCCGCGCCCAGCTCGTCAGGATCTGCGGGTAGGGATGCTCCCCGAGGATGCTGCCGTCCCGCGCGAGCACGCGGCGTCCCGCAACGGAAACGCCGAGCGGGGTGCCGGCCGGAACGCCCGCCCGCCCCAGGGCGTCCAGCAACGCGGGATGGGTCACGATGCCCGCCCCGCGACCGGAGAGGGGGCCGCGCGTCCGTTCGGCCACAGTGACGTCCCAGCCCGACTTCGCCAGGAGATTGCCGGCGAAGAGGCCGCCGATGGAGCCGCCGACGACGAGCGCGCGGCGCATCTCAGCCGGCCGTGCCGGGGCTCTCCTCGATGGGAAAGTTCAGCTCGATCGTGACGCCGTTCGGGTCTTCCACGAAGACCTGGTGGAGGCCAAGGTTCGGAACCTTGCGATCTCGCCAGGCGAGGTTGCGGCTGCGCAGCCGGGCGTGCATTGCCTCAAGCCCGGTGGCGGCGAAAGCGACATGGTCGATCGTCCCCGTCCCATTCTCCGCGCCGCCCTTGTCGCCGAGATAGCCCTTCAGCCCTTCCTGGTCGTCCGGATCGATGCCGACGATGTGCACGACGGCTTGGTCGCCGCGGTACATCCAGGCGCCGGGGAAGGGAAAGGCAGGGCGTGCGCCCTCGCTCAACTCCATCACCTCGGTGTAGAAGCGCCGTGTCTCGTCGAGGCGCTTCGTGCGGATGGAATAGTGGTCGAGGCGGGTGAGCGGCACGGCGTTTCCTCAGTTCTTCGTGCTGATCGCACGATCATTTGGGATGAAGGCTATTCGGCCGCTTCGGCGTCAGTCAAGCGCGCGGTGAGCATCGCGCGGAATCCCGCGACGAACATCCGCACCTGCTGCTCCACCAGCGCATCCACCGGCAGAGACGGCCGCATCATGAAGATGGAGCGACGAACGCCGAGATAGACGAGGCTGCCGTGCAGGCCCCAGACCGCCTCGATCTCTGCGTCGCTCGGCGGCTCCTCGGGTAAGCCCATGTCGCGCCGCAGCAAACCTGTCACGCGGCGGAAGACGCGGGCGCGCAGCATGCGAACCCATCGCGCGGGGATGTCGTAGCCACGCAGTCCCGAGAGCAGGAAGAGCCGGATCCAGCGGGGCTCCAGCACGACGCGGGCGTAGTCGGCGTAGAAGGCCACGATACGCTCCTCGACCTCGCCCTCGCCGTCCAGGATCGCGTCCCATTCGGGGCGCCAGCTTCGGCCGAACACCTCCTCGTACACGCGGTCCACCAGCGACTCTTTGGTGGGGAAGTAGCGGAACAGCAGGCCCTGGCTCACGCCGAGCCGGCGAGCGAGTTCCCGCGTCGTGCCGCCGAATCCCGCCTCCGCGAAATAGGCGACCGCGGCGGCCACGATGGCCGCCTCGCGGGCCTCGGACGTCATTCTTGCCAAGCGCCGACAACCTTGTTGACTTTGTTGATCGCTTGCTTACCGTCGGGAAACAAGCGGCACGCCACGAAGTGTGTTGCGCCAGGGAGGAATGGGGTCAAGGTGAAAGCCGCAGCCTTCGCGTATCTTCGCGCCCGCAACATCGGCGAGGTCTTCGCGGCGCTGGCCGAGCATGGTTCGGATGCTCGCGTGTTGGCTGGCGGGCAGAGCCTCATCGCCGCTCTCAACCTCCGCCTCAGTGAGCCCCGGCTTCTCGTGGACATCACGGGGCTGTCGGAGCTGCGCGGCATCGTCGTCACGCCGGCAGGGCTGCGGATCGGCGCACTGACGCGCCATGTGGAGATCCTGCGCTCCGCTGAGGTCGCTCGGCACGCGCCTCTCCTCGCCCAGGCCGTGCCGCACGTCGCGCACGCCGCCATCCGCAACCGCGGCACGATCGGCGGCAGCCTCGCCTTGTCGGACCCGGCTGCGGAGTATCCGGCCGTCGCGCTGGCCTGCGGTGCGGTGATGCATCTTCACGGCCCGGATGGCCGGCGGGACGTGCCGGCCGAGGCCTTCTTCCGTGGCCTCTACGAGACCGCGCTAGGCGAGACGGAGTTGCTGGAGGCCGTGACTTTCCCGCCCCCGCCCGCCGATGCGCGCCACGCCTTCGACGAGCTCTCGCGCCGGCACGGCGACTATGCCCTGGTGGGGATCGCCTTGCGTGCCGGGCTGAGGGACGGGCTGGTGCGCAACCTGCGCGCCGCCTTCGTCAATGGCGGCCTGCGTCCGGTGCTGGCCACCTCGGCCGCCGCCGCCGCCGAGGGCCTCCCCCCGGCCGAAGCCGCCGAGGCCGCCGCTGCGGCGTTGGATCGCGACCTCGACCCTCCCGGCGACCATCACGCCTCCGCCGCCATGCGGCTGCATCTCGCGCGCGTCCTGACGCGGCGCGCCATCCACTCGATCGGGAGCGCGGCATGAGCGAGACAATCCTTCGCCTGACCGTGAACGGGGAGGCGGTCGAAGCCACGGCGCCCGCTCGGACGCACCTGATCGACTTCCTCCGGGAGCGCCTGGAGCTGACCGGCAGCCATGCCGGATGCGAGCACGGCGTCTGCGGCGCCTGTACCGTTCGGGTGAACGGCGATGCCGTGCGCGGCTGCCTCGTCCTCGCCGCTGCCTGCGAGGGGGCGGAAGTCTGGACCATCGAGGGGCTGACCGCGACCGGCGAGGTGGCGGCGTTGCAGGAGGCTTTCCGCGAGCGGAACGCGCTGCAATGCGGCTTCTGCACGCCCGGCATGATCGTGGCGGCAGCAGAGCTGCTGCGCGACGTGAAATCCCCGACGCGGGAGGAGATCCGCGACCACATGAGCGGCAATTACTGCCGCTGCACCGGCTACCATGCCATCGTGGACGCCATCGAGACGGCGAGCCGGGCCTAATGGACAACCCCCTCTCCGATCTCGACCGCCCGAACTCCTATATCGGCCGCAGCGTTCCCCGCCCGAACGCGGCCCGGCTCCTGGCCGGCCAGGGCCGCTACGTGGACGATCTGCGGCTGCCGCGAATGCTGCACGCGGCCTTCCTGCGCTCTCCCTTTGCCCATGCCCGGATCGTCTCGGTGGATACGGCGGCGGCGCGTGCCATGCAGGGGGTGGCCGGGGTTTTCACCCGCGCCGACATGGACGGCGTCTGCACCCCATGGGTCGGCACGCTGGCGCATTTCACCGGGCTGAAATCGGCGCCCCAAGGGCCACTCGCGGGGGAGCGGGCGACCTGGCAGGGGGAGCCGGTCGCGATCGTCTGCGCCCGCAGCCGTGCGGAGGCGGAGGACGCGGCGGCCCTCATCGACATCGAATGGGAAGAACTGGAACCGCTTCCTCCCCTCGCCGCGGCCCTGGAGGCGGCGCCGCTTCATCCGGAGCTGCGGGACAACCTCGCCTTCACCCGCGCCGTCGACGTGGGCGGCGCGGATTCGGCTTTCGCACTGGAGGACAGCGTGGTCGTGGAGGCCGCCTTCCGCACGGGCCGCCACACCGGCGTGACCCTGGAGCCGCGTGCCATCCTGGCGGACTGGCAGCCTGGCGAGGAGAAGCTGACCGTCCACCACTCCTTCCAGGCCCCGCACATGATGCGGGAGGTGCTGTCCAAGCACCTCGCCCTGCCGGAGGCGGCCGTGCGAGTCGTCTGCGGCGATGTCGGCGGCTCCTTCGGCATCAAGGTCCATATCTACCCCGACGAGATCGCGACCTGCGTGGCATCTCGCCTACTCGGCCGCCCCGTGAAGTTCATCGCGGACCGGTTGGAGAGCTTCACCAGCGACATCCATTGTCGCGACCACGAAGTGGCGGCGCGGCTCGCCGTGGGGCCGGATGGAAGGCTGCGGGCGCTGGAGATGGATGACGTGACGGGGATCGGCCCGTACTCCGTCTACCCCCGCACCTCCGCGGTGGAGGGGAACCAGGTCGTCAACCTCACGGGGTCCTGGTACGCGCTCCCGGCCTACAAGGCGCGGCTGCGCGTGGCGTTCCAGACCCGCACCCCCACCTGCCAGTACCGCGCCGTGGGGCACCCGGTAGCCGTGGCCGTGACCGAGGGGCTGATGGATCTCGCGGCCGAGCGGCTGGGCATGGACCCCGCCGCACTGCGCCGCCTGAACCTGATCCCGGACGACGCTTATCCACACACCTCGCCGGCCGGATTGCGCTTCGAGGCGCTCTCCCTGCAGAAGTCCTTCGACAAGCTACTGGCGATGATGGACTACGACGCGCTGCGCCGGGATCAGGCGGAGGCGCGGTCGCGCGGCGTCTATCGCGGCATTGGCCTCGCCAGCTTCGTCGAGCTGACCAATCCCGGCCCTGCCTTCTACGGCATCGGCGGCGCGCCGATCTCGGCACAGGACGGTACGATGGTCCGCCTCGATCCCGGCGGCAGCGTGACCGTGAGCAGCAGCGTGACGGAGCAGGGGCAGGGGACGGAGGCCGTGCTGGCCCAGGTGGTCGCGCATCAGCTCTCCATCCCGGTCAAGGATGTGCGCGTCGTCACCGGCGATACGGAGCGCACGCCCTATGGCGGCGGCACCTGGGCCAGTCGCGGCGCCGGCATCGGTGGCGAGAGCGCGCTCCAGGCCGCGCGCGCGCTGAAGGCAAACATCCTCGCCCTGGCCGGCGCGGTGATGCAGGCGGATCCGTCGGATCTGGACCTGCGCGATGGCCAGGTGGTGGACGCCGCCGGAGCGCCGCGCATGGCCATGGCCGAGGTCGGGCGCCTCGGCTATTTCCGCGTGGACCTGCTGCCGCCGGGGTTCCAGCCGGAGTTCTCGGTCATCCGCCACTGGCTTCCGCGCCAGTACCCCTTCGCCTTCACAAACGGCGCGCAGGCCTCCTACCTTGAGGTCGATCCGGACACCGGCTTCGTGAAGCTGCTCGGCCACTGGGTGGTGGAGGATTGCGGCACCGTCATCAACCCGCTGCTGGTGGACGAGCAGGTCCGCGGCGGCGTGGTGCAGGGCATCGGCGCCGCCCTGCTGGAAGAGTGCCTCTACGACGAGCGCGACAACCTGCTGACGGGCAGCATGGCCGACTACCTCGTCCCGATGATGGGCGAGATGCCCGACATCGCCGTCGGCCATGTCGAGACGCCCACGAAGGAGAGCGTGCTCGGCGCCAAGGGTGCCGGCGAGGCCGGGACGGCGGGGGCGCCGGCCGCGGTGATGAACGCGATCAACGATGCCCTGCGGCCGCTCGGCGCGGCGAAGATCCAGCAGCAACCGGCCACACCCGAGCGCATCCTTCGCGCGCTCGGCAAGGTATAGGCCAGGGTAGGGGAACGTCATGCAGCGTCGTCATATCCTCCTCGGCACCGCGGGGCTCCTCGCCGCGCCGGCCATCCTGCGTGCCCAGGGCGCGGGAACGATCAAGGTGGGCTTCCCAGTTCCGCTCACCGGTGCCTACGGGGCAGAGGCGCAGGACCAGGTCCGCGCCGCCGAGGTCGCGATCCGCGAATTCAACGAGAGCGGCGGGCTGGGCGGCCGCATGGCCGAGTTGCTGGTGCGAGACGACCGCCTGAACCCCGGCGAGGCCGCGACCCGCACGCTGGAGCTGGTGGAGAGCGACAAGGTCAATTTCGTCGTCGGCGGCCTCTCCGCCGCCGTGCAGCTCGCGATCAACAACGTCACGAAGCAGCGCGGGGTGATCTTCAACTCGATCAGCCAGTCGGACGCGATCAACGAACGGAGCGACTGGTCCCGCACCACCTTCCACGAGGCGTTGAACCCGCATATGACGGCCGGTGCCGTCGGGCGCTACGCCTTCTCCCGCCTCGGCAAGCGCGTGGCGTTCCTGACCGCCGACTACGCCTATGGGCACGAGATGGTGCGCGGTTTCCAACGTGCCGGCCGCGCCTTCGGGATCGAGACGGTAGCCGATATCCGCCATCCGATCGGCGCCACGGACTTCTCCGCCTTCCTCCCCCGCCTCCAGGCGCTGCGGCCGGACGTGCTGTTCCTGTGCAATTTCGGCCGGGATCTGCAGATTGCGGTGCGGCAGACCACCGATTTCGGGCTGAAGCGCAATACGAAGCTCGTCGCGCCCCTGCTGCTTTACACCTCGCGGCTGGCAGGCGGCTCCGCCCCCTTCCAGGGCGTGATCGGCGGCACCTCCTACTACTGGAAGCTGGAGGACAGCGTGCCCTCCGCCAAGCGCTTCAACGACCGCTTCCGCGCCCAGCATGGCGGACGGGTGCCGAGCGACTACGGCGCCCTCGGCTATGGTGGCGTGCGGACGGTCCTTGAAGCCGCCAAGACAGCCGGAACCACCGAGACGGACAAGGTCGTCGAGGCGATGCGCGCCCTGCGCTACGACTACTACAAGGGTCCCCAGTATTACCGCGGCTGCGACCACCAGTCCGTGCAGTCCGTGCTGGTGGTGGAAAGCAAGACGACGGCGCGGGACGATGTGGACGTCTTTGACATCGTCCATACCGAGAACCCGGACGAGGAGAACCTGCGCTCCTGCTCGGAGCTCGGGCACGGATGACCATTCTCGGCTTCCCGCCGGACCTCCTCGTTCTTCAAGCCTTCACCGGCCTGGCGCTAGGCGCCGTCTACGTGCTGCTGGCCGTGGGCCTCTCGCTCATCTTCGGCATGCTGACGGTGGTGAACTTCGCCCACGGCGCCTTCTTCATGCTCGGCGCCTATGCCGGCGTCTTCCTGCTGGCGGCTGGCGGCAACTTCTGGGTCTGCCTCGTGGGCGTGCCGCTCCTGGTCGGTGCCGTGGGGTTGTTCGTCGAACGCTTCCTCGTGCGCCGCCTCTATGGGCGTCATATCGACGATCCGCTGCTGCTCACCTTCGGCCTGACCTACGTCTTCGTCGAGTTGGTGCGGATCGGCTGGGGCAAGCAGGCCCTGCCTTTCGACGCACCTGAGATCCTCCAGGGGACCGTGGATATCGGGATTGGCTACTTTCCGCTCTACCGCCTCTTCGTCATCGGGGTTACGGCGGCCGTGCTGCTCGGCCTCTGGCTCTTTATCGAGCGCACGCGCTACGGGCTGATCATTCGCGCCGGAGCACGCGACCCGACCATTGTGCGCGTGCTCGGCGTCGATGTCGGACGTGTCTGGCTCCTCGTCTTCGGGCTCGGCACCGGACTTGCGGGGCTGGCCGGCGTGCTGGCCGCGCCCCTCCAGGGCGTGTCGCCGGAGATGGGCACGACCGTGCTGGCGGAGGCCTTCGTGGTGACCGTGGTCGGCGGCATGGGCAGCCTCGTCGGCGGCATCGTCGCGGGATTGCTGGTGGGCGTCACCGTAGCGATGAGCGCGCTGCTGTTGCCGGAGATGTCCAAGGTCGCGATGTTCCTGCTGATGGCGGTGGTGCTGCTGCTGCGCCCCCAGGGGCTCTTTGGCCGCGCGGGGCTGATGTCGTGAGGGCTGTGGCTGACTGGTTCTTTCGCCACCCGGTGCTGGGTGCCGGCTTCTTCATCCTCATCCTGCCTTTCATTACGCCCTACACGGCGCTGGCGGTGATGATCCTCGTCTACGGACTCTACGCGCTCGGCTTCAACATCATGTACGGGCATGTCGGGCTACTCTCCTTTGGCCACTCGGCGCTGCTCGGGGGCGGAGCCTATGCCTGCGGCATCGCGCTCGTGCATCTCGGCCTGCCCTGGGGCGCATGCATCCTTGCCGGAACCCTGGCCGGCACCCTCATCGCCTTCGTCATGGGCGCGCTCGCGGTGCGGACGCGCGGCATCTACTTCGCCATGGTGACCCTCGCCCTGAGCCAGGTCGCCTATTTCGGCTTCTACCAGGCGGAGCCCTGGACGGGTGGGGAGAACGGGCTGCGCGGCGTCAACCTGCGCACGCTCGGTATTCCCGGCTTGTCGCTGGACTTCACCACCCCCGCGGTGCGCTACACCGTGATCGGGCTGCTGGTCTGGGGCGCGGTCGCCTTGCTGGCGCGCATTCTCGCCAGCCCGTTCGGCGCGGCGATGCTGGCGGTGCGGGAGAACGAGGCCCGCGCGAAGGCCTGCGGCTTCGACGTGCGGCTCGTCCGTCTCCAGGCGATGACGCTGTCGGGCGCTTTCTGCGGGCTGGCGGGTGCCCTCTTGGCGTTGCACCTCTCCATCGTCCCGATCGAGACGCTGCACTACACCACCAGCGGCGTGGCGGTGATGATGGCGATCCTGGGCGGCTCGAACACCTTCTTCGGGCCCTTCGTCGGGGCTGCCGTCTTCCTCTTCCTGGAGAGCGTGGTGAGCACGCGGACGGAGCACTGGCCGCTGGTTGTCGGCGTTGTCTTCGTCCTCTTCATTCTCCTGGCCCGCCAGGGGATCTGGGGCACGTTGGTGGCGAGGCTGCGATGAGCGGGCCGATCCTCAGCGTCGAGGGGCTCGGGATGCGCTTCGGCGGCTTCCGCGCCCTGCACGGCGTCACAGCATCTTTTCCGGCGCGAATGCTGACGAGCGTGATCGGGCCGAACGGGGCTGGGAAGTCCACCTTCTTTAACCTTATCAGCGGTGCCTTCGCGCCCAGCGAGGGGCGGATCGCCTTTGAGGGGCGCGACATCACCGGCACGCCGCAGCACCGCTTCGCGGCGCTGGGCATCGCCAAGTCCTTCCAGATCACCAACGTCTTCCCCGCGCTTACGGCGCTGGAAAATGTTCGGATCGCCGCCCAGGCCCTCGTCTCCCGCCATGATGTCTGGCGCCGGCGCGACGAACTGCCCGGCCTCGCGGAGGAGGCGCGTTCCTTGCTGGAGGAGGTGGGGCTCACCCACCGAGCAGGGGCGCCCGCGGGCAGCCTCGCCCACGGGGAGCAGCGCAGCCTCGAGATCGCCATGGCGCTCGCCAGCCGCCCGCGCCTGCTCCTGCTGGACGAGCCCACTGCCGGCATGTCCCCCAAGGAGACCGTCGTGGCCATGGAATTGATCCGCCGCCTCGCGCGCGAGCGCACGGTGATCCTGGTGGAGCACAAGATGAAGCTCGTCATGGGCATCTCGGACCGTTTGCTTGTCCTGCATCACGGGGAACTATTGGCCGAGGGAGCGCCGGAGGAGATCCGCGCCCATCCCGAGGTGCGGCGCGTCTACCTGGGCGAGCGCGCCTGATGCTCTCGGTCACCGGCCTCGACGCCTGGTACGGCTCCGCCCACATCCTGCAGGACGTGTCGCTTGAGGTGAAGCGGGGCGAGATCGTCTGCTTGATCGGCCGCAACGGCGCGGGGAAGACGACGACGCTGAAATCCGTCATGGGCCTCCTTCCGCGCGTGCGGGGCTCCGTACACTTCGATGGGCAGGAGTTGCTGGGCCTACCGGCCCATGCTCGCTACGGTCGTGGCTTGGCCTATGTGCCGGAGGAGCGCCGCATCGTTCCCGGCCTGACCGTGCGCGAGAATATCCGGCTGGGCCTTGTCTCTTCCCCGATCCGGAGCCGGGAGGGACAGGTGATCGAGCGCATCGCCGAGACCTTTCCTCGCTTGCGGGAGCGGTTGGACCAGCAGGCCACCACCATGTCCGGCGGCGAGCAGCAGATGCTGGCCATCGCTCGCGCGACCGCCTCGGATCCTGCAATGGTCCTCCTCGACGAACCGAGCGAAGGCATCATGCCCGTGTTGGTGGACGAGATGTTCGAGCTCTTTGCCCGGATGCGCGACGGCGGAACGACGCTCCTACTGGTGGAGCAGAACGTAGAGCTGGCGCTGGCCATTGCGGACCGCGCCTATGTTATGGACCAGGGCCGCATTGTGCATGCCGATACGGCACGGAATCTCCTGGCCGACCCGCGGATCAGAGAGGAATACTGCGCGGTCTGATGCGGCCCTGGGGATTCTACGGGTACAGGACCCGATCAGATGCTTGATCACCAGGGGTAATCGGGGGTCCGTGTCGCTCATTGGCGATGTGGAGGGGAGGGCGCGTCTGTTCTGGTTTTCGAAAGATCGGCGCAGCGTGAATTGAGCCGTTCAAGCCCGCAACCAGCCGGGCGCTCACCGGCGAGACGACTGTCGGATCATCGGTCGCAACCTCCAGCGCCCGGAGCGTTCTCCGGACCGTGCACGTTCTCCGCACAAGCTGCCTCTGGAACTGCGTCGAAATCATCGATCTGGTGGAGATTCAGGAGCGAAGCACTGCGCGTTGGGCCGGGCGGGAATGGCCGCGCCTGAACAGCCGTTTCCCACCCAGCTCGGCGGTTCAGGCCCCGGACTGACAGCCTTAGGACACGCGTCGCCACCTCGCCCGCGAGCCGGCTCAAGAGGAGCAAGGCGATCCCGCCGGTCACGGGCGGCCTCCCCCTCGTCCCAGGTGCCGGCAGCACGTTCGATCCTTCCGTCGCGAGGCGGATCTCCCCACTTCTGGCCCGGGGAGGCAGTCCGGTCAGTCCGCCTGCACCCGGGCCTCGCGCACCACGCGCCCCCACTTCTCGATCTCTGACGTCAGGAAAGTGCGGAACTGGTCGGGGGAGGAGGGTGTGGGCTCGCTGCCCTCGCCAGCCAGCCTTGCCATCACCTCCTCCTGCCGCAGGGCACGCCCTACTGCCTCGTTGAGTTGGGTCACGACGGCAGCGGGCATACGGGCGGGGGCGACAAGGCCCGTCCAGTTCACCGCGTCGAAGCCGGGGAAGCCGGATTCCGCCACCGTCGGCACCTCCGGCAGGGCGCGCATCCGCTGGGCTGAGGTGACCGCGATCGCGCGCAACTCCCCCGTATCCAGCATCCCTTTCACCGCGAGCGGATTGGCGGAGTAGAGGTCCAGGCGCCCGGCCAGCATGTCGGTGACGAGTTGGCCTGCCCCGCGATACGGCACGATCGTCAGGTTCACGCGCGCGGCGAGGGCGACCATCTCGCTGCTCAGGTGGCCGACAGTGCCGTTGCCGGGATGGGCGGCCGTCAGCTGCCCCGGCCGGGCGCGGGCCGCGGCCACTACGTCCTGCAGGGTGCGGAAGGGTGCGTTGCGCGCCACCACGAATACGTTCGGCTGCGACGCGATCAGGGAGACGAGCGCGAGGTCCCGCAGCGGCTGGTAAGGAATGTTGGCGGCGTAGAGTGTCGGGTTGACCGCCAGATTGGAGGTCTGGCCCATCCCGATCGTATGCCCGTCCGTCGCCTTTGCCACGAGGTCGATGCCGATGTTGCCGCCTGCTCCCGGGCGGTTCTCCGCCACGATGGTCCAGCCGGTCAGCGCGCCGAGGCGTGCCGCCATCTCCCGCGAGATGACGTCCGTCCCGCCGCCGGGCGGGTAGGGAATGATCAGGCGAATGGGCCGGGTGGGCCAGGGCTCCTGGGCCGCGGCGCCGCGCGTGACAGCGCTCCCCGCGGCGGCCAGCAGGACGGTGCGTCGGTTCATGGCCTTCCTCCTCTTATTTCTGCGCCGCGGCGGTGGGCAGGCGTTCCTCCTTGGCTGGCGCCGCGGGCGGCGTGTCGCCCCGCAGCGGCGCCAGCAACTCGTCGTCGTGCTGGCCCGGCCGGGGAAGGTCGTGGCGCAGCGGCAGCCGCCCGAAGCCGAACACGATCGGCAGGGCCGGAACCGAGGTTGGGCGTCCATCCGGGAGCGTCACCGGCAGCAGGGCGCCACTCGCGATCAGGTGCGGGTCATCGTAGAGGTCGCCCGGCTGGTTGATCCGGGCAAAGGGCAGGCCTGCCTTCTCGCACAGCGCCTCCAACTCGGCCGCCGGACGGCGGCCAAGGATGGACTGCACCAGCGGGATCAACGTCTCGCGCGCGGCGGAGCGCTCGTTGTTGGTGGCGTAGGCCCGGTCGAGCAGCGCGGGCTCAGCCAGGGCTTCGGTGAAGATCTGCCACTGGCGCTCGGTCACCACGCCGACGAAGAGCTGCACGCCGTCCGCCGAGGTGAACACGTCGTAGACCCCCCAGGCCCGCCGTCCCGCTGCCATGGACGGCGGCGGTGCCCCCGTGATGGCCCCCTGGAGCATGTGGGTGGAGACGAGGAAGGCCGCGTTCTCGAACAGCCCGGACTGCACCTGCTGGCCGCGGCCCGTCGCCTCCCGCTGGCGCAGGGCGGCCAGGATCGCGATGGCGCCGAACATGCCGCCCATCATGTCGTTGACGGGGGCGCCCGCGCGCAGCGGGCGGCCGGGCGGGCCGGTCATGGCCGCCAGCCCCGACATCATCTGCACCACCTCGTCCAGCGCGGTCCGGTTCTCGTAGGGGCCGGGCAGGAAGCCCTTGAGCGAGCAGTAGACCAGCCGCGGGTTGCGGGCGGAGAGCGCGGCGTAGCCCAGGCCGCGCGCCTCCAGCCCGCCAGGGCGGAAGTTCTCGATCAGGACGTCGGCGCTGTCCACCAGGCGGAGCAGCGTCTCGCGGTCCGTGTCGTCCTCGGTATCGAGCTGGACCGACTTCTTGTTGCGCGAGAGCGCCGCGAAGAAGCCGGTGCCGCTGCTCGTCAGGTAGCGCGTGCGGTCGCCCTTGCCGCGCGGCTCCACCTTGACGACCTCGGCACCGAGGTCGGCCAGGACGAGGCCGCAGGTTGGCCCCATGACCATGTGGGTCAGCTCGATGACGCGCACGCCCTCGAGTGGCAGGGGAGCTTCGCTCATGCCGCGCACTCCCTCGCACCGGCGGCGCGCCCGGTGCCCTCGGGCACGGGCCCGCGGGCGGCGTAGGAGAAGCCCTTCTCCGTGCCGACATCAGGCAGGTGGCCGTAGAGCGCCTCCCCGGGCAGACCCTCGGCCAGCACGCGCCGGGCCTCGGCCAGCTTGCCCAGATCCACGCCGGTGTCGTGGCCCATGGCCTCCAGCATCCAGACCAGGTCCTCGGTCACGATGTTGCCCGTCGCCCCGGGGGAGTAGGGACAGCCCCCGATCCCGCCCTGGGAGGCGTCGAAGGTCGTCACCCCGACCTCCAGCGCCGCCACCACGTTCGCCAGCCCTTGGCCGCGCGTGTTGTGCAGGTGCGCGCCGCCCGCCTTGCCGCCTAGTTCCGCGATCAGCCGGGTGAACAGGCGTTTCACCTGGGCCGGGTTGGCGTAGCCCACCCCATCCGACAGCCCAACGCTGTCCACCCCGAGTTCAGCGAGCCGGGCGGCCAGCTCGATCACCCAGTCCTCGCTCACGGGGCCCGCGATGGTGCAGCCGAAGGCGGTGGAGATGCCGATCTCGATGGCGGGGCGCCCGTCGGCGGGCAGGCCATCGCGGTACTCGATCACCCGCGCCACCTCGGCCAGGACCTGCTCGTGGGTCATGCCGATGTTCGCGATGCTGTGCGGCTCCGACGCAGACACGGGCATGGTGATCTTGTGCGCCCCGGCCTCCGCCGCGGCCCGCACGCCGCGCAGGTTGGGGGCGAGCGCCAGGACCGTGAGCCCCGGGATCTTGCGGGCGGCGCGGACCACATCCGCCGCGTCCGCCATCTGGGGCAGGCGCTTCGGGTTCACGAAGGAGCCGACCTCGATCTCGCGCAGCCCGGCGGTCGCGAGGGCACGGACCCAGGCGATCTTGGCCTCGGTCGGCATGGTGCGGCGGATGGATTGAAGGCCGTCGCGCGGGCCGACCTCGCTGACGAGGATGCTCATGGTGTGTGTTCCTGTGTGGCTGGCGCTGACATCACTGAGGACGGACGCCGGCATCGCGGAGCACGCGCTCCCAGCGCTCCATCTCGGCATCCACGTAGGCCCCCGCCTCGGTCGGCGTGCTGGCGATGATCCGCTCTGCGCCGAGCTCGACGAGACGCGCCCCGAGCGAGCCCTCGGCCAGCACCGCCGCGACTTCCGCCTGGAGGCGCTCGATGATGGGCTGCGGCGTGCCAGCGGGGGCCAGCAGCCCCTGCCAGACGGAGAAGGTCGCGTCGGGGAAGCCCGCCTCTGCCACCGTCGGCACGTCGGGCATGACGGCGCTGCGCTGGGCCGACGACACGGCGAGCGCGCGCGCCTGGCCGGCGGTGGCCAGCGGAAAGGCCGTAACCCCGGCGTCGTAGAGCATCTCGAGCCGCCCCGAGATGAGGTCCTGCGCCGCGGGCGCACTGCCGCGATAGGGAACCTCCTCCATCCTCAGCCCGGCGGCCCGGGTGATCAGGAGGGAGACGAGTTGGAGGGCGCCACCCGTGCCGGTGCTGCCATAGGAGTACTCGCCGGGCTTCGCGCGGACGCGGGCGACGAACTCTGCGAGGGTCCTGGCCGGGGAGGAGTTCGGCACGAGCAGCACCATCGGGCTCTCGGCAACGATGGTGACGGGTGTGAGATCCTTCGCGGGGTCGTAGTCCAGCCGGGCGTAGAGCGCGCGGTTCACTGCGTGCCCGGTGTTGGTGAAGAGGAAGGTCGTGCCGTCGGGGCGGGACTTCGCTACGGCGGCGGCGCCGATGTTGCCGCCCGCGCCAGTCCGGTTTTCCACCACGACGCGCTGGGGCAGGCGCTGGGAAAGCGTATCGCAGAGCAGGCGGGCGATGACGTCGGTCGGGCCGCCCGGCGCGTAGGGCAGCACCACCCGCACGGGCGCGGTTGGCCATGCCGCCTGCGCGCGCAGCGTCGCTGGGGCGGCAAGCACGGCAGCGCCTGCCATCAGCGCGCGTCGGGGCAGGTGGCACGGGACCATGGGCGTTTCCTCTCTGCGCTGCCAGGAGCAGGCCTGACGTGGAGACTTTCACTTCACCTAATTTCTGTTTGACAGAAAATATTTATATTCTATGAAAACTCCTAGCGAGGTATCAGCAGGCCCGTCAACGGGAAAATGCTGGTCTCGCCATCCAGGCTCGGAGGCCTCTCCCGTGAGCAACCTCGAAGACAGCGCCCCGCCTCGCCGCCGCGGACGTCCTCGCTCAGTCGAACGACAGGCCGACGCAGCACGAGATGCTGAGGAGCCGCGGGTCGAGGCCGTCGAGCGCGCCCTCTCCATCCTCGACGCCTTCTCGGACGGCACCCCGCGCCTGACCCTTGCCGAGGTCTCCGCCCGGACGGGGCTCTATCCCAGCACCGTCCTTCGCCTCGCCGCATCCCTCGATCGCTTCGGCTATCTTCATCGCGGCGCCGACGGCCTGTTCCGGCTCGGCCCGACGCCCCTGCGCCTCGGCCTGCTCTACCGCGACGCCTTCGACCTCGCCGACCATGTCCGGCCCGCTCTCGCACGCCTCGTCGAGCGCACGGGCGAGACTGCGGCCTTCTACGTCCGCGAGGGCGAGCGACGCATCTGCCTCTACCGTCACCACTCTCCGCGGCTCATCCGGCACCACCTTGAGGAAGGCGCTGCGCTGCCGCTGGACCGGGGCGCGGCCGGGCACGTGCTGACGGCCTATACCGGCGGGGCGGGTCCGCTACGGGATGAGGTGCGAGCCCGGGGGTGGTCCCTGTCCCTCGGTGAGCGCGATCCCGAGACGGCGGCCGTCGCGGCCCCCGTCTTCGGACGAGGGCGGCACTTGCTGGGAGCCCTCAGCGTCACGGGGCCGAGGAGCCGGTTCGAGGCCGAGAACCCTGAGGAACTCGCGGCCCTGATCACCGCCGAGGCCGCACTCCTGTCACGCAGCCTCGGCGGTTGAAGCCCGCACCCCCGGGTCGCCGGAGGAGTTGAGCCTGGAGCTTGCGGAACGCCTCCGGCATCTCGGCGAAGGGCGCGCCGTTGCGGAGCGCCCCCGGCTTGCGCTGGATCACGGCGAGGTAGTGCCGCCAGTCGTAGACGGTGCGGCCGGGAACGTCATGCGCGCGCTCGGCGATCCGGGCGTGCTCACACAGGACCTGGCCCTCGGCCACCACGACGAGCCGGTCGGGATAGACCCGCAGGCTGACCGGCCGATTGGCGAACGAGGCCGGGACGCTGTGGCGGTTGCTCTCGAAGTGCACGAGGCAGGTCGGCGACACCCGCTTGGCGTGCTCGACGAAG
>NZ_JACIJD010000023.1 GCF_014199205.1 Muricoccus pecuniae
TTTGCGCCACTCGCTGCCTTGGTGCTCTCGACACGTTTCGGGTTGCTGTCTGTGGGCGCTTATCTGCTCTCTGGCGCGATCTGTACCTTGGCAGCCCTGGCTTTCAACAAGGAATGGGCAAGCAGAGAGGTTTAGATTTGACCTCTCTGCGGCGAGGTGACCCACCTCGGACAGTTCAGGAGAGGCACTGAAATCGTACGACTAGCGACTGGCCTCAGCTAAGCACACGGGCTCCCGTCAAGTGGATCGGCCCGAACGGGTCATGCTGCTCCAGTAGCAAGGCACCGCCCTGGGCCATCTCCAGCCCTGCCACAAAGGTACTGGCAAGGGCCGCCCGTATCCTGATTTGCCGGTCAGGGGTGTGGGCTGAGATAGGCGGTAGGCAGCGCTCCAGGGCGAGTTGACCCGGGTGCTGGTGAAGCAACCCGGCGATGCGCCGGAGCGCGTCCGGGATGCGCCAGAGGTCGGGAGGGCGGGGCTGGTACGTGGGCGTGGGCTCGGTGGCCCTCCCTTCCCTTCCCTCCAGCAGGACCAGCGTTGCCTCCAGGAAGGCGACATACAGCTCCGCCTGCGGTCGGGCCTGAGGTGGTGTGATCTGTCCCCTGCTGAAGGTCGCCCGCCCGAGCTGCGGCCGCGCCGCGAGCCAGTCCGCCCCGGCCCGCATGCGGGCGAGTTCATCGAGCAGCTCCAGCCGCCGGGCCGCGGTCGCCCTGGCGTCCTCGGCCTCATCCGGGCTGCTCGGGGCCAACAACTGCGCCTTGAGCAGCAGGAGCCCGCTGGCCAAGACCAGCCAGTCCGCCCGGCGCTCGAGCGGGATCCGGCCCTCCCCGCTCTCGATGGCGGCCACCAGCTGGTCCGTCAGGGTCAGGATGGAGAGCCGGCCGAGGTCGACCCGCTGGCGGCGAACCATCTCGATCAGGAAGTCGAGCGGGCCCTCGAAGCCCTCCACGCTGAGCCGGGGTGCTGTGTGGGTTGGGGTGGACAGAGAAGCCTCAGTCACCCCGCCCCAGCCCCTGCCTGGCGCTTGCGACCCTTCTGTTCCGGAGCGTGCGTCGGCTTCTCCTCGTCCAGCTGCTGCTGAGAGCCCGGGTAGTGCGGCCGCAGCTCAAAGGAGAGCTCTGGCCAGGCGCGGCGGAGCCGGGCGATGGCGGCCCAGGGTGACCAGTCGGCCGACCAGAAGCCGACCCGCAGCTGGCCCATCTTCCGCTTGCGCCCATCCAGCGTGCTGGGGAGTACCTGGACGTGGCGCAGCGGCCGGGTCACGCCCCAGTGCGTCCGCAGCCACCTCTTGCTCTCCTCCTCCTCCGGCCCGAGCGCCAGGATGCCGGGCGGCACGGGCAGGAGCCGGTGCAGGTCAAAGGAGCAGCTCTTATCCGTGCCCATCCGGGCGAGCGCGGCCTGATGGTTGGCCGCAGCCGCGTCGCGCAGGCGCCGCGCCAAGACCTTGGCACCCGAGAGGCTGATCGCCCGCACCCCGTCCTGCGGGCCCGCCATGGGCAGGAGGAACTCCTCCTCGAGCGCGGCCAGGTCCAGCACCCAGGGCACCACGCCCGAGCCGGCCGCAGCCAGCCGGAACGCCTCCACCCGCTCGGCGGGCCCGCCCACCTCCAGGGTGTTCCACAGCCAGTCCACCGGCACGGGGGTGGGCCGCCAGGGATGCTCCGGTGAGTCGGACACCCTCCCCTCCCCTGGCTCCGCGGCGGCGCTGGTCTCGCTCTCCTGACTTGGCATGTCTCGCCGGCGTCCTTAGAGGGCCGCCATGCTTGCGAAACAGCTCCGCCCCATGCAGGACCTCCCCGAGCCCGTCGAGATCCGGGTCAGCAAGGAGGGCTCTGGCCGGAACAGTTGGCGCTGGTCCATCTGGCGCGGCACGACCCTCGTCTCCCGCGCCGCCCAGGGCTTCTCGGGTGCCGAGGCCGCGTATGAGGACGGCCGCCGCGTCCTGAACCGCTGACGCGCGGCACTGCGCGCCCGACGGCAGGTCGCCCCCGGCCCTTCATCACGCCTCACAAGTCGAGCAGCCGGGCGGGGCTGTCCCTCGTGATCCTGGCCCGGCGGCGGTAGCCCTGGGTGGTGGCGATGCTCTTCTGCCGCGCGTGGTGCATCACCTGCTCGTCGAGCGCGCCCTTGAGGTAGGCCTCGGTGATGAACCCCGCCCGGAGCCCGTGCGGGGACAGCCGCTCCGCCTCGTCGACGGTGAGCCGGGCGAGCTCGGCCCGACGCCGCAGGACCCGCCACACCCCCTGCGGCGAGAGCCTCTCCTCCAGCGCCCCTCCGGGGCTGAGCCGGCGGAACACCGGGCCCCACTCGATGCGGGTGCGGCGGAGCCACTCCTCCATCGCCCGCACCGGGCAGGAGAGCGGGTTCAGCCCGCGCGGGATGCCGATGGTGGCCCCCTCCCCCTCCTGGTCGCGCTTGGAGCGCGGGATCAGCACCGTCATGCCCTCGCTCGTGAAGCGCAGGTGCTCGCGGTCGATACCGACGATCTCCGAGCGCCGCAGCGCGCCGGCAAAGCCCAGAAGGAGGAGAGCCCGGTCGCGGTGGCCGGCCGTGTCGGTCCCGCAGGCGGCCAGCAGGCGCTTGACCTCGGCCGAGGTCAGCGCCGCGGCGGGACGCGAGGTCCTGCCGTGAGTCGCGAGGATGCCGCGCATGGTGGCCGCGATCGCCGGGTGCCGTGTCTCCCAGGGGTGGCCGGCCTGCCGGTGCTGGTGGGCGATGGCGGCGAGGCGCCGGCGCAGCCCACTGCGGCCGAGCGAGGCGGCGAGGCTCGCCAGATGCCCCGCGACCACGACCGGAGCGGCCGGCAGGGCGACTACCCCGCCCGCCTCGCACCAGAGAAGGAAAGCGCGCCAGTCCGACTCATAGGCCCGGCGCGTGTTGTCCGAAAGGGCGCGGCCGGCATAGCCGGCCGCCCGCGCCACCGCCTCGCCGACTGGCCCGGAGAGCACGGCCAGCGCATCGGGCGCCACCACCTCGCCAGCTAGGCGCCGCACGGCGGGCGGGAGTGGCCGGCCCCCTGCCCTGTCGGGCGGCGTCACCGGCCAGCCCTCGCCGGCTGGCCCCTGAAAACCTCAGCAAACACTGGAACCTGTGTCCCTGTCGCGCCCAAGTCTCCGGCCCCCCTGCCCTCTCTGGCCAGCCGGACGGACGCCGCCGCGCCCGCCCCTGTCCCCTCTCTCATGGTGCCAGGAGGGCCTCCTTGATGGCAATCGGCGCCTCTCTCCACCAAAGGCACGATAATAGAGGTTTATCGTGCCTGAGTGCCTGGCCAGAGAGGTTTTTAGGCCTGATCGACAGGGTTCCACTGGTCGGCGCGGGGTCGGGTGCGAGGGTCTCGAAGAGGACCTCACGCAGCCACACTGCGGTGCCGCCGTCTCAGGCAACGGGAGGATGACACGCCGCGTCCTAATGCCGAGGCGGAGTGCCTCTGGGTCAGCGGTTAGCCGCTTTGTGGGTACCGACATTCTCGTGCCACTCGACCGGCATGCCGTCCCAGGAGGTGATCTGCTTGCCCGCCCATTTCTTTCGGACATAGACCTGGAAGCCGTCAGCGGTGGCCTCAACGTAGCCGGACTTACCGTCCGTGAGCCGAAGGTGCTGGGCGAGCGCCTCGCCCTGGGTCCTCATGTAGGCGTCGTTCATGGTTCGCGCGGTCCTGATGCCCCGCCCAGTATAGCCACCCCTCAACATTACTGGCGTTCAGCACTTACCGACCGCGGTGGCGGGATCTGGCCGATAACGGAATGACCTCTCCTGGGCGACTGACGGCAGAAAGCTGCCAGTCATCGCGTCTCACTTGGCCACCGGGTTCGGCCTGAGGGGAATGCTGGCAGCCACTCGGCCGCTTTCAGCGTTGGTCCTGACATAAAGGATTGTAACAGGCCGTAGAGGCATCATCCCTCCCGCTGGGCCAGGGGTGTCAGTAGCAGGAAGCGCGATGCCCGACCTCGAGCGGATGATGAAACGGCAGCAGGTTCTCGCGGACTTCGGTGCACTGGCCAATCGCTCCCAAGACCTGGACAACATCCTGGCCGAGGCCTGCCGGCTGGTGGGAGAGGCGCTCGGAACCGGGCGCGCCAAGATCCTCGAGATCCTGCATGCGGAACGCCAGCTCCTCGTCAGGGCAGGCGTTGGCTGGGACCCCGGCATCGCCGGCAAGCTGCGCATGCCCATGGAGGAGCACTCTTCTGAGACCTTCGCCATCGAGGCGGCCGAGCCGGTCGTCTCCCAGGACATCGCCAAGGAGGACCGCTTCGAGGTCCCGCCCTTCATGAAGGAGGCCGGGGTGGTGGCGCTGGTGAACGTGCCGGTCTTCCGGCCGGGGGGGCAGCCCTTCGGGTTGTTGCAGGTGGATGCCACCGAGCCGCGCGACTTCGGCGAGGACGACATCCAGTTCCTGCGCACCTACGCCAACATCCTCGGCCCGGTGATCGACCGGCTGCTCGTGGTCAGCACCCTGCGCTCGACCGAGGAGCGCTTCCGCCTCACGGTCGAGTCCGCGCTCGACTACGCGATCCTCCTCTCCGACCCGCAGGACCGGATCACCGACTGGCTGCCCGGGGCCGAGGCTGTCTTTGGCTGGACGGCGGAGGAAGCGGTCGGGCAGCCCGCCGCCATCACCTTCACCCCCGAGGACCGGGAGAGCGGCCAGGACCGGTGGGAGACGGAGACGGCCCGCAAGGAGGGCGTGGCACCGAATGTCCGCTGGCACATCCGCAAGGATGGCAGGCGCGTCTTCATCGAGGGATCCACCCGGGCTCTGCGCGACCCGGACGGCACCCTGCTCGGCTTCCTCAAGATCGGCCAGGACGTCACCGAGCGCCGTGAGGCCGCGGAGCGCCTCCGGGAGAGCGAGGAGCGCTTCCGGCAGTTCGGCGAGGCCTCCTCCGACCTGATCTGGGTCCGCGACGCCGAGACCCTGCAGATCGAGTATCTCAGCCCGGCCTTCGAGGCGATCTACGGGGAGAGCCGGGAGACGGTCCTGAGCGGCGACACGCTCCAGCGCTGGGCTGACCTGATCCATCCCGACGACCAGAAGCGGGCGCTCTCCATGATCCATCAGGTCCGGGCTGGTGAGCGGGTGATGAACGCCTTCAGGATCGTGCGACCGTCCGACGGTGAGACCCGCTGGATCGAGAACACTGACTTCCCGTTGCTCGACGACGCGGGCCGGGTGCAGCGCGTGGCCGGGATCGCGAAGGACGTGACCGAGGCTCGGATGAGCGCTGCCCGGCTGGAAGTGTTGGTGCACGAGTTGCAGCACCGCAGCCGCAACCTCCTCGGCGTCATCACCTCGGTTGCCTCCAAGACCCTTGGCGACGAGGGGGCGTCCAGTGGCTTCCAGGCCCGACTTCAGGCGCTGAGCCGGGCTCAGGGGCTGCTGAGCCGGTTTGGCAGCGACACCGCCGAGGTCGGAGCGCTCGTCCGCGCTGAGTTGGAGGCGCACACGGAGGTCGGCATGCCCAAGGTCGTGGTCTCCGGCCCGAAAGTGCTCCTGACTGCCCGGCAGGTGCAGAACTTCTCCCTCGCCCTGCACGAGTTGACCACCAACGCCGTGAAGTACGGCGCCCTCCGCGATGGCACGGGACAGCTCTCCGTCACCTGGACGGTGGACCGGGACGAGAAGGACCAACGTCGCCTGACCCTGGACTGGATCGAGAGCGGGGTGGACCTGCCGTCTGGCACGGCGGTCCGGCGCGGCTACGGCCGCCACCTGATCGAGCGGGCGCTCTCCTACGCGCTCCGGGCCAGGACGGAGTTCGTGCTGGGAGAGGATGGGGTGCGGTGCCGCATCCAGCTGCCTTTTGAGTAGCCTGCATTGTGGCTCTCACCCGGGGGAAGCTGCCGCACGCCCCTCCCGTCCTGGATCCGCAGCATGAAGTCTGAACCCTGATGCCCGGCGCCAAGGGACCACTGGCGGGCCGCTGCATCCTCATCGTGGAGGATGAGTTCCTCATCGCCGAGGTCATGGAGGAGTGGCTGAGTGGAGCGGGGGCGGAGGTTATCGGACCCGTGCCCAGCGTTGAGCAGGCCCTCGAACTCCTTGAGAAGCCCGGGAAGGCGCTGGACGGGGCGGTGCTGGATGTGAACCTCGGTCGCGGCGAAACCGCCTACCCCATTGCTAACAGGCTGAACGAGCGCGGCGTGCCCTATATCTTCGCGACGGGCGACGTTCGAATCATCGATGATCCCGAGCACCGAAAGCGCGTGCGCCTGGAAAAGCCGGTAACGAGAACACAACTGCTCCGGGCGCTTGAAATGCTCCTGAAAACCCGCGCTTCGTCCTGACTTGGTGCCAAGTGCCCTCCCCTGGCACCTTCTGCGGGCGGTGCTAGGGCCGGCGCTGGTGGGAGGGCAGTGGCGTTTGGCACTCCGCCGAACGCCCCCGATCCCGGCGGGCGTGACCGTGCGGGAGCGCGGAACGAACGTGTGACCGGCCGTTGTCAGGGGTGAATATTTCATCCCTGCGACCGCGATGCTACTGCGCGGTATGCCGTCAGCAGACCCGATGACTGTCTCGCTTACTCCGGAGCTACGCCGCTTCATTGAGGCGCAGGTAGCAACCGGGCGCTACCAAACCGCTAGTGAGGTCGTCCGAGCCGGTTTGCGGCTGCTGACAGCAGCCGATCCGCCCCGATCCATTGAGAAGGCCAGGCGGCCAGCGAACAAGGCTTCTGAGAAGGCCTGATCCCCGTGACCGAGCAGAACCAGGGGCGCGCCTGGACCGAGCCCGAGCGCCTGGCGGCCCTGGGCCGGTACAATATTCTCGACACTCCGCCCGAACAGGATTTCGATGACCTGGTCCGGATGGCCGCCGACCTACTCGGGGCTCCCGTCGCCGCGGTGAACCTGATCGCTGAGGACCGCCAGTGGTTTAAGGCAGAGATTGGCCTGGGCGTGCGCGAGATGCCGCTCGACAACTCTATCTGCTCCCGCGTCATCTTGAGCCCGGGCGAGCTGGTCATCCCGGACTTGCTGAAAGATCCCCGCTTCGATCGCAATCCTCTGGTCACCTCGGAGCCGGGACTGCGGTTCTACGCGGGCGAGCTGTTGGAAACACCGGACGGGTTGCCTCTGGGCACGCTCTGCGTTCTCGACACCAAGCCCCGGCCGGATGGGCTCTCCGACCAGCAGCGGTTCGCGCTGAAAACTCTGGCTCGCCAGGTTATGAGCCAAATGAACCTCCGCCGGAGTTTAGCGCAGCAGGAGCGCCTTCGGGCCGAGCAGGCCCACTCGGAGGCCCTTCGGCGGCAGGTCCTCGACAGTGCCACTGACTTCGCGATCGTGAGCATGGACCTCGCGCGCAACGTCACCGGCTGGAACACCGGAGCGGCGAACATCCTGGGCTGGACGGAGGCCGAGATGCTCGGCCGGTCTGCGGACCTGATTTTCACGCCAGACGACCGGGATGCCAAGGTTCCGGAAGCCGAGATGTGGCGGGCGGCCAAGGACGGCAGGGCCATCGACGAGCGCTGGCACCAGCGTAAGGATGGCTCCCGCTTCTGGGCCTCGGGCGAGATGATGACCCTCCGGGACGAGCGGGGCACCCATACCGGCTACCTCAAGATGCTGCGCGACCGCACAGAGCAGCACCTCTCGGGCGAGGCTCTGACAGCCGTCAACGAGCGCCTCCGCATGGCTCAGCGAGCCACTCGCGACGCGATCTGGGACTGGAGCTTCGGGGACGATCGGGTTCTCTGGAACGACGCGCTGGAAGAGGCCTACGGCTGGCGGTCCGAGCAGGTAGAGCCAACCGGGGAGTGGTGGCTTGCCCAGATCCATCCCGAGGACCGGGAGGCAGTGAACCAGAGCATTCACGCCGTGATCGACGGCACCGGGGCGATCTGGACGGGCGAGTACCGCTTTCGTCGCGCCGACGGCAGCTACGCGGAGGTGCTGGACCGCGGTTCTGTGATTCGCGGACCGGACGGCCGCGCTACCCGCATGATCGGCGCCATGCTCGACATCAGCGAGCGCAAGAGGACCGTAGCGATCCTGCGCGCCAGCGAGGCACGGCTGAGAGCCGTGGTGAGCGCGTCATCCGAGGTGCTGTATTCGATGAGTGCGGATTGGCGCGAGATGCGCCAGCTCACTGGCAGCGGCTTCCTGGCCGACACCACCACCGCCAATTCAAGCTGGCTCACCGATTACATACCTCTCGAAGAGCAGCCACGCGTCAGGGCAGCCATTCATGAGGCCATCAGGACGAAGAGCCTCCTCCACTTGGAACACAAGGTCCGCCTCGCAGACGGGGGTGTGGGCTGGACACTCTCCCGGGCTGTGCCGCTTCTTGATGCGAACGGAGAGATCACGGAGTGGTTCGGGGCGGCGAGCGACGTCACGGCTCGGCGGGAGGCCGAAGAGGCACTGCGGCGGCTTAACGAAACGCTGGAGCAGCGCGTCGCCGAGCGCACGACTGACCTGATGCTCGCTGAGGAGCAGCTGCGCCAGGCGCAAAAGATGGAGGCGGTCGGCCAGCTGACCGGCGGCATCGCCCACGACTTCAACAACCTGCTCGCCGGGATTACAGGCAGCCTTGAGTTGCTCAGCACTCGCATCACCCAGGGGCGGCTCAAGGATGTTGACCGCTATGTCGCTGCCGCCCAGGGCGCGGCCAAGCGCGCGGCTGCCCTGACCCATCGGCTTCTGGCCTTCTCGCGCCGCCAGACCCTCGACCCCAGGCCAACGGACGCGAACCGGCTTGTGGCGGGGATGGAGGACCTGATCCGGCGCACGGTGGGGCCCTCCGTCGAGGTGGAGGTGGTCGGGACTGCCGGGCTGTGGACGACGCTGGCCGACCCGAACCAACTCGAGAGCGCCCTGCTGAATCTCTGCATCAACGCGCGGGACGCCATGCCGGAGGGAGGGCGGCTCACAATCGAAACAGCCAATCGCTGGCTCGATGGGCGCGCCGCCCGCGAGCGCGACCTTCGGACCGGGCAGTACATCTCGCTCTGCGTGTCCGACACCGGCACGGGCATGCCGCCCGAGGTGATCGAGCGCGCCTTCGACCCCTTCTACACGACCAAGCCAATCGGCCAGGGGACCGGACTAGGGCTCTCCATGATCTACGGGTTTGTCCGACAGTCAGGCGGGCAGACGCGGATCTACTCGGAGGTCGGACAAGGCACGATGGTTTGCCTGTACCTGCCGCGGCACCTGGGCGAGGCCGAGCCGCCCGAGGTAGTTCCCGATCTGGCTGACGCGCCTCGTGCAGGGCTCGGTGAGACGGTCCTGGTGGTGGACGACGAGCCAACGGTGCGCATGCTGGTGATGGATGTGCTGGAGGACCTTGGCTACGCCGCGATAGAGGCCAGCGACGGCCCATCAGGTCTCAAGGTGCTTCAGTCCGACGCACGCATAGACCTTCTGGTGAGCGATGTCGGTCTGCCTGGGGGCATGAACGGACGGCAGATGGCCGATGCGGCCCGGGTCAGCCGCCCCGATCTGAAGGTGCTGTTCATCACGGGATACGCCGAGAATGCCGTGGTGGGGCATGGTTACCTCGACCCCGGCATGCACGTCATAACCAAACCGTTCGCGATGGAGACCCTGGCCAGCTGGATCAAGGAGCTGATCACCGCTCCGACACCATAGGACTTCGTCCGCCGGCAATCCGATCGAGCTGGGGATCGCCGCGATGTCCGCTTCGGAGCACGCCCCTTTTGTCTTGGGATCGCGGAGTTGGGCGCTGAGCCGCCGATCCTTGCACCTGACGCCCCTTGCGGCTCCGCTCTCGAAGGCCGTTGCGCGATGCTTCGCGAAGGGGGCTGGGTCTCCCCTCTCCCCCTGTTAGTCGACTTCGATGCGCTGCCTTAAGGCCTCGGAGTTACCCCGGCGCCATTGCTGCCCGACGTTGTGCCCAATGTCCAATCGTCCTCGTCCTCCACTTCCGTCCGGCGTACAGCGTCCTGCACGGTCTCGGAACGCTGGTCGGTGTCCTTTTGGACCACGAGTTCCTCACGCACCAACAGAAAGGGCTTGATCCATGGCAGTTCGCGAGAGGGAGCTCTACGTAAGCTCAAATGGAGACGCATGGTACCTTGTTCTGGAGCCTCGTTCGGGGCGGGTGTTCATTCGGCACCAGCGCAACCAGGCGTCGGGCGGTGACGTGTCACTGATCGAGATTCGGGATTTCCTGTCTCAGGGTCACGGCCCTGAGCACCAAGAGCTGCTGCGCCTTCTCGGCACGCTGGTAGGCGAGGGCTGACAGCTCCGCCCCTCCCGATCCAGCCCGGCCTTCGGTATCGAACCAGAGTTTCCGGTCTCGCGATGGAAGCTCTGCCGACCAGCGCAGTCCCAACTGGGCGATCAACCAGAGCGCTGCTGTGGTCGTCCCTCACAACGTGGCGGCGAGCAGCAGAACGGCCACCCTGCCCGCGCTCGGTTACCTATAACGAGATAGGCCAGGGAGGACGGACCACCCACCCAGCTCCCCACGGCTTCAGTGCGCTGGGTAGCTCCGATGTGAGGGTGTGACAGGCGGGGAAATGCGCGTTCAGACGAACGCCGAGGGGGAGCAGGCCCAGCGCGCAAGTCCCCTCCCCGCCTGCCACGTCAGGAAGCTGCGCGCCCGCTGTCGGGAGAAACCACCATCCGCTGGTTGTCACGCCGCAAACAGCACCACTGCGCGCACTACACTTCGGATAACGTTGGATGCCGAGCGCCGTACAACTTATTCGACGGAAGATGGCGCGGGGGCCCTGCCCATTTCTCCTTGTTACTGCTCGACACTCACCCGGGGGGGCCTTCGGGGTACTGCGGCAGCCCATCATCGAGGCGCAGCCAGGGCTGGCGCGAGGATGTCCAGAAGTGCATGTCCGGCCGGAACTGGCCGGGGTCGTCGAGCGAGCCGGCCGTCAGCCCGATCACGCCCGCGCTCCTTCGCGCCGAAAAGACTGTGGTGCCGCAGCCGGGGCAGAAGCCACGCTCCAGCGCCGGCGAGGAATGGAACCGGGCCGCCGGGCCGGTCAGCTGGACATCGGTGTCGCGAAACAGCAGGCGCGCGTTGAAGGCGGCACCCAGGGCCTTCTGACAGATCCGGCAATGGCAGATCCGCTCATTGATCGGAGATCCCTCGGCGATATAGCGGACAGCACCGCAGAGACAGCCGCCCTTGTACCGCATGGTTGTGCTTCTCCTTTCCGACTACCGCCCGCCTGGGCTGCTGAAGGGGGCGCTTGGGGCCATCATCCCCGCCTGCAGCAGACGATCGTGGCAAGACCCCTCCCCTGCACATCGGGCACGTTATTGAGTGGTTATTATACCTAGATGCCGGGCCAGAGCCGCCGACTGTGCCTGGATCTAGCGGCTTTCTGCTGAGCGGCAGAGGTGGCCGTGCCCAGCCCCCACGACCGCTCCCAGAGGGTCCGCGGCCTGTTGACTGCTATGCCAGCTTCAACGCCCGGTCATAGGTGGTACCCCCTGAGGCATAGATAGGCTGGCCTGAACTCTTGCGGGCAGTTAGCCGCCCCTGGACTCCTGCGGGTTCCGAGTCGGCGATTTCTCGGAACCATGTCGGAACCTTTACCCACAGATCGGCCCTGGGGTTTTGCGGGCATCCCCAGGATTCATGCGGGAGGCTCCCGATCAGGAATCAATGACTTACGAAGTTGTCTACTGGGATCCTGCGGGACATAACTAATAGAGTTTTCTAATAACGCTCTAATAGCCGTCCCGCAGAAGTCCAGGTGGACGCGCCACCCAGGATCGAGCACGTTCCCAGCGTGATTTGGGACGGTAGCGGTGGAGGACAGCGCGATGGGGACGGTCCACCGGCTCATTGAGGAGCACGGGCGGCAGGGAGCATTGAAAATGGCTCCGACCGACGGGGACCGCCGAGCTATCGAGGCCGCCATCCAGTACATGGCCGACGAGGACGCCGGGGTGGGGTTTCTCTACTCCGGATGGTGCCAAGCAGCCCTGCCTCATAAGAAGCTCGCTGACGATGCTGCATGGAAGATCGAAACCGACCGGGTCACGCTCATAGTAGAGCCGGGCCGCCGAAACATCCCTGGCGGCGGTATGGAATGGGTCGGAGCGCCCTACGGTTCGCGGGCCCGGCTCATCCTGCTCTTCCTTCAAAGCGAAGCGCTCCGGACTGGCTCTCGTGATATCGAGCTAGGGAAGAGCTTACACGCGTGGCTCGGACGCCTTGGGATCCCGATTGGCGGGAAGAGCTTCAAGGACGTTCGGGAGCAGGCCGAGAGGCTCTCTCGGTGCCGAATGACCTTCCACATCACCGCGGGAGACCGCGCTGGGCTGGTCAATCAGAACATCGTCGATACTGCGATGTTCGTGCAGGAGCCATCAGCTGAAGGCCAGGGGTCCCTCTTTGTCGAGACCGCCAGACTTTCTGAGACTTTCTTTGAGCAGCTTCGACGGCACCCCGTCCCGCTCGAAGAATCAGCTATTAGGGCGATTTCGAACAACAGTCAGGCGCTCGACGTATATTGCTGGCTAGCTTACCGCCTGCACGTCCTGCCGTCGGGCAAGCCGATTTCGGTGTCGTGGCGAGCGCTCTTCGGGCAGTTCGGGGCGTCCTACAAGCGCATCGACCACTGGAAAGAGCGCTTCCTTGACAGCTTAAAGGTGGCGACAGCGGTTTACCCGCACGCTAACATTGAAGTACAGACGAACGGCCTTGTATTGCGGCAGTCTCGGCCACCAGTCACGCCGCGCCTCGTGGCCGGGAGCGCGCCCGCAAGAGCCCAAGGGTAACTGCTGCGCCATTCCTTGGACCCGCAAGAGTCCAAGAGAAATGCCGAGCCGAGCAGGGTCGGAAGCGAAGGCAGATTTGCAACTCTCGAGACCTTACTTTCTTTGCAGTGACCGACCGGAGCAACTGGCTTTCAGTTCTCTTAGATCGCCCCGCCGCACGGTAAATCAGTGCGGTGCATGTAGGCCCCGCAGGAGTCCAGTGGTGTCCTGCCCTGCTTCCCGCAGGAGCCCAGAGGGGCCTTCGGCGTCCGGGGTGTTTCGTCTTCGGAGGATGAACGATGAGGAGTGGACAGCTGTTCTCGAGCTGCGCCGAGCCGGGGCTGAGACTGCCCGTTTGCAAAATCGTGTTTCCGGCAATCTTAGGCGGCGCGAAAGGCGGTTGCCCCTTCCCTGACTGGCCTGCTGCAGCGAGTGGCGCCTGGCCGAGGGTGTATTGCCAACCCCATCCTCCTACCCGTGGCGGCGTAGCTCACCGGCTAATCGGCTGAGGTGGTGGTCCTTTCGAGGCAACAACTCCTGCAGCCTAGCCAGGGCCCTGGTGACTGTTCAAACTTAGGCTATTCAGTCAATCGCTTCTGATTGACCCTCGATGACCACAGGTTCAGGGCCAAGTTCCTTCTCGATGTCAGCTATTTCTTTGCGGATTCGTGCGATTTGACGGAGAAGAATCTCCCGGCGTTTTAGTAGATCGCCCCGCCGCTTTGCTGCCGGTGTATCCGCAGGTTTTATCTCGGCCAGGAACCGCATAATTTCGGAGCGCGCTGCTTGGGGGCGGACCAAGCCGCGGCTCCTTGCCAACGGAATGTGTTGCTCCGGAACCAGAGTCAGGTAATAGGCCGCGCTGTAGCTCCGGGGGAGCTCATCCTCCCGAAAGCGGCCCACTTCCACAGCCTCAGCGACCTCTCGAAGCTGATATGCCACCGCACGGCCAAATGGGAGTTGCGGTAAAATTTTTGCTTCGAACTCGCCGCGATTCGCTTGAATAGCATGCCGTAGGTAGCGTCCAATCGAAAGAAAGCGCCGCTGCGCCTCGTCCCACAGCTTACCGATCTCGCGGACATAGTCCTCAGGCCTGTTCAAGGGGACGATAGTAGCGGCGAAGTCCTCGACACGCGAGGTGGTGGACACAATAGGCGCCACAGCGGCCCGGGCCCTGATGTCCTTGGCCGAGAAAGTCTTTAGGGATGACTTAGACATCGTTCGGCACCTTGAGTCCGAGAGTGTTCATAGCGAAGGTGAAGACGCCCCGGACATCGGATAGGCCATTGGCGCCTTTCATCTCGGCCACTCCGAGGCCTATCTCATCGCTGACTCGAATGCTCTCGTACAATCGAATGTCAAATGGGCAGAGGTCTCCAGCTTCGATGAGGCGCTGCTTGGCACGATCGAAGCTCCCAGCACTCCGGACAGTAAGGTTTAGGACAAAGGCAGACGGTCGTTGCTCACGGCGGATGAAAGCCATCCATTCAACAACGGACCTTAGGTCGCCGGCTCCTTGTCCCGTCGGCACGAGGACAAAATCAGCTAACAGGAGGAGCTGACGCATCTCCGCAGGTGATGCGTCGACACCGGGCGGTGTATCGATGATGACAAGATCCAAATCTCCAAGCGCCCCCGCCCGGCGCATGGCCTCGTCGAGATTCGACAAGGGTACTGCTACGTTCGGAATGGCGACAGCTTCACCAGGGCGGACCGCATACCAGTTCGTCAGGCCACGCTGTGGATCCAGGTCAATGGTTGCCACCCGTAAGCCAGCATGTGCCGCGAACACAGCCAAATTCCGGGTTAGACATGTCTTGCCGCTACCGCCTTTACCGGATGAGCAAACGATGATTTTGGCGCGCGACGGTTGGATTGTTGTGTTCACTGCGTCGGTGGCTGCGCCCCTGACGGATTTTTTGCCGCCCACCGTTCTTCTCATCCTCGCCTCTGCAAACCGAAACTGATCACCATCGAACCACTAAGCTAACCGTTCGGGCTGAGGCAACCCGCAATGCACGACGAGGTCTCGCGTCGTGAAACATCCCCGACATCTTACGGCGTAAGACCTGGCCGCCCAGGCGACTTTCCTAGAAGCCGCTCGCGCGGGTTGCTCTGCGGCTGCTCCAGTGAGACCGGCAGGCATTGGACGCGCAGCCTCGTGCGGGAGTTGCCCATCATACGCTCGTGTAGGCTTCTGCTGCATTCGCTCGCGATGCGCTTCTGTAGGTTACGGCCGCGCCAGCACACGACGACCTCCCTCTCCAGATCGGGTCCCTCCGTGACCTGGCGAAGCCTTGTAGCCTCCTCGGCCCGCCCGCCTGAGCGCGTCCAGCGCCGCGATGCGCAAGTCCGCATGCCCGATCTCCTCGCCCCCGCCTCGGTGGCGACGATGTAGACGTCCACATCTCCCTCAAGGTCAGCTAGGTCGTGCACGCGGCATGAGGCTTGGCCGCGCCTGTGCCAGCCCTCGACAGCGCCCGGCTTGCGAGCGCGGGGCAGCGAGGCGAGCCGCTGCTTCCAGCAGCCGGCCTAGCTCCGCCCGGCCCTCGCCACCCAGGGCTGGACCGGCTGCGTCGAGCAGCCCGTCGGTCGTGCCGTATTCGTCGGCATCCCACAGCGCCAGCACCTCGCCGGCCAGCGCCACCGGATCGCGCCTCGGCCGCAGGGCCCAGAGCCGTCCGAGGTCGGCGCCCGCCTGCCGGAACACCTCGCTCAGTGCGCCGCTTCAGACGTCGCTGCGCGCGAAAACGTTCTCGGCGAGGCCGAGGAGCAGTCCAATCTGAGCCACGGCCGCGCGCGGGTCCGTCGTGGCCAGGGAGCCGGCGATCGTCTGGCGCAGGCTGTTGAGCTCGCGGGCGAGGGGGCGCAGCTTGTCCCACTCGATAAACCCGCGCGAGCGCCCGATGGTGCGCAGTCGTTTCTCCACCTCGGCCGCCAGCCGGCCACCTCCCTCCGTGCCGGCCAGTGCGAGGCGCAGCCTGCGAGCGAGCGCCGGCTCCTGCCCGGCCTGCGCCATCAGCAGCTCAGCCAGACGGCGCGCGCCCAACCCCTCCAGCGCTTCTGCGCTGAGTGTGCGGGACCGGGACGTGGTCCCCTTCGACTTCGGGCGGGTAGGGGAGGGCGCTGCGAGCGGCTCGTCGGCCATCGATGCCGGAGCCGGGCGTGAGAGAGGTACTGACGTGACCTCCTCCTCGCTCACCGCGCCGGGCTTGGTGCGTTTCATTGCCGAGCTCTCTTGCCGCCGACGGCAACACGGCCAGCAGCCCATCGAACAAGCTTCAGCTCCGTATGTCTGTGGTGGCGACGGATGAGGTGTTGACTGGCGCCATCCACTCCCTGAGCTTCGACCACCGCCTGCGCGTGTTCCTGTTCTTGACCGCGATGGCCAGCGCACGCCGCTGGCCCACGAGCACGACCAGCCGCTTGCCCCGGGTGACGCCGGTGTAGAGGAGGTTCCTGGCCAGCATGGCGTAGTGCTGGGTGGTGAGCGGGATGACCACGGCCGGGTACTCCGACCCCTGGGCCTTGTGGATCGTGGTCGCGTAGGCCAGCACCAGCTCGTCCAGCTCGCCAAAGCCGTAGGCAACCTCGCGTCCCTCGAAGCGGACCGTGAGCTCGCCCTCCTCCAGGTCGATGCCCGAGATCACGCCGAGGTCGCCGTTGTAGACTTCCCGGTCGTAGTCGTTGGCCACCTGCATGACCTTGTCGCCGGGGCAGAAGGTCCAGCCGAAGCGCTCGACCCGCAGCTCGCCCGGCGGGTTCAGCGCGGCCTGCAGCTCGATGTTGAGCGAGCGCGCACCGAGGCCGCCCCGGTTCATGGGACACAGCACCTGGACGTCGCGCACGGGGTCCAGTCCGAACCGGGCGGGGATGCGCTCGCGCACCACGGTCATGAGCTTGCGCACGCCCTCCTCAGGGTCGCTCGCCTCGACGAAGTAGAAGTCCGAGCCCTCGGCCTGGCGGAGCTCGGGCATCTGCCCGGCGTTGATCCGGTGCGCGTTGACGATGACCCGGCTCTGGGCGGCCTGGCGGAACACCTCGGTCAGCCGCACCACCGTGAGTGCGCCCGAGCCGATGATGTCGGCCAGCACCTGCCCGGGCCCGACCGAGGGCAGCTGATCCACGTCGCCCACCAGCAGCAGCGCGGCCTCGTCCGGCAGGGCCCTGAGGAGCGCGCGCATGAGGGGGACGTCCACCATCGAGGTCTCGTCCACCACCAGCAGCTGACACTCGAGCGGGCGCTCCTCCGTGCGCTTGAAGCCGCCCGTCTTGGGATCGGTCTCCAGCAGCCGGTGAACCGTCCTGGCCTCCAGCCCCGTGCTGTCCGACAGGCGCTTGGCCGCGCGGCCCGTGGGGGCGCAGAGCGCCACCTCCACGCCCTTGGCCCCGAGCACCTTCAGGACCGAGTTCACCAGCGTCGTCTTGCCCACCCCCGGGCCGCCGGTGATGACCAGCACCTTGGAGCGGAGCGCGAGCGAGAGGGCCTCCCGCTGGCTGGGCGCGAGCGAGAGGCCCGTCTTGCCCTCCACCCAGGGGATGGCCCGCCCGGCATCGATCCCGGGCCAGGGCGGCTGCCCCTGGCTCAAGGCCCGCAGCCGCTCGGCGATGGCTTGCTCGGCCCGGTACAGGCCTGCGAGGAAGACGCAGCGCTCGCCCTCCAGCGTGTCGGCGACCACCTCCCCCTCCCCGAGCTCCAGCTCGAGGGCCGTCTCGATCAGGGCGGGCGGCACCTCGATCAGGGCGGCCGTCTGGGCGGTCAGCTCGCCCACGGGCAGGCCGCAATGGCCCTCGCCGGTCGCCTCGGCGAGCGCGAAGGAGATGCCCGCCCGCACCCGGATCATGGCCGTGGGCTCGATGCCGAGCTTCCCGGCCACGAGGTCGGCCGTGCGGAAGCCGATGCCCCGGATGTCGCGGGCGAGGCGGTAGGGGTTCTCGGAGATGACCTGCACGGCGCCTGCGCCGTAGGTCTTGTAGATCCGCACGGCGCGCGAGGTGCCCACGCCGTGGGCGTGCAGGAAGAGCATGATCTCGCGGATGACCTTCTGCTCGGCCCAGCCCGCGACGATGCGCGACGCCCGCTTGGGGCCGATGCCGGTGACCTCGCGGAGCCGCCCCGGCTCGGCCTCGATCAGGTCGAACACCGCCTCGCCGAAGGCGCGCACCAGCTTCTTCGCGTACACGGGGCCGATGCCGCGGATCATCCCCGAGCCGAGGTAGCGCTCGATGCCCTCCAGCGTCGTCGGTGGGCTCGCCTTGAGGAATGAGGCCCGGAACTGCAGGCCGTGGGCGCGGTCGTTGACCCATGTGCCCGAGAGCTGGACCCACTCGCCGGCGGCGATCGTCGCCGCGTGCCCGACCACGGTCACCAGGTCCTTATGCCCGCGCGCCTTGACCCGCAGCACGCAGAACCCGTTCTCGGCATTGTGGTAGGTGACACGCTCCACCAACCCCGCCAGGGCCTCGGTCGGGGCGGTCTGCGTAGCTGGCTGACCCACGTGCTCTACCAGTTCGCCTGAGCGGAAGTGGAGCTAGGCCGCTTGGATTTACAACGATGCGGGTGGTCAATCTCAGATCGCGGTGACGTACCCTGTGGAGACTGCCCTTGGCTCATCTAGCCTATGTGGACTGCAGCAACCTGTTCATCGAGGGGCAGAAGTCAGCGTCCTCGCTCAGGGTATGGTGCTCTGCCGGCCGGACGCCAGACTTTCGCCGGGGCTGCGCCAGCTTCGCATGGTTCAATCGCGCAGATCGGCACGACACCCCCGGTTACGGTTCAATCACGGAGGCGGCACCTGGGTAAGCCAGGGCCGCCTCCCCGCTCGGTCGGTGCTTAGGCGAGGTCGTTCTGGACGGCGGGCAATGGTGCCGCATCCGGTTCAGCCACTGGTGGCTCGTCCTCGGAGGCTGCATCGATATCAGCGTTCGAGCCGTTGTCAGTCGGGTTCTGCGTGAGCCCGGCGGCAGCGTTGAGGCCTGTCGCCATAGCAGTGGCGGCCATTGCCGTCCCGACGGCGGCGGCAACAGGCGCGGCCATCGTCGCCATCATGGCGGCACCCGCTCCGGCCATCGCCGCGGGAAGGGACATCGCCGTGTCGGCTTGCTGCTCGTCCCCTTCCTGCGGTGCGGCGGGATCAGGGAGGTTCACCGTGCCTTCTCCGCCACTGCCCTGACCTTTCTCAGGCACAGGCCCTGCACGCCGTGGGCGGCGGGTGGCCGTGGGCGCTGCGGCCCGGCTAGGCGCGGACCGTTCGGATGGCGCCGGGCTCGAAGTGCCGGCGTCGGACGACTTCCTTCGGGTTGCGGGTGTGGCTCTGGGAGTGCGCCGAGCCGGCGACTTGGCGGGGGCGGCAGAGGGCCGCGACGTGCGGGTGCTGGTAGGCGTCGCCCTGCTCTTAGCGGCTGACGAGGCTCGGGCCCGGACTTTGGGCTTCGCCGTGGCGCCTCGCGGAGGCGCGGACGACTTTGTCGCCCGGGCCGAATTGGCAGCCGAGGAGGTGCGCCTGCTGGACGCGGCGGCAGGTTTCGCGGCCTTCCGCGCCGATGCCGTCGACGCGGGACGACTGCGGGCGGTGGTCTTGGTTGTCCCCTGGGCACCCGCGGCGGCGCGGGACGAGGTCTTGGTCTTGGGTGCGGGGGGACGGGAGCTAGCCTTCTGCGCCTTTGTCCTGGTGCTGCTGGCGGCCGGGGCAGCCCGCCGCGCCGACGCTGCGGCTGGCTTCCTGGTCTGCTTGGCGGGAGTAGCGGTGGCGCGAGCACCCCGCGCGGTGACCTTGCCGGTGGCCTTGCTGGCTGCTGCCGCGCGCGGTGCCGGGCTGCGTCGGCTCGCGGCGGGGCCGGCCTTCTTGGCACCCGCAGCCGATGTTGTCTTCGGCGCCGGCTTCTCCGGGCGTGCCCCGCGTGGCTGCGTCTTCGCGGCCGTCTTGCGAACTGCTGGTGCCTTCGACGCAGCTGGCTTGCCAGCGCGCGATGGAGCAGCCGTGCTCGCCTTGCCCCGCGTGGGAGTTGTGGTGCTGCGGGCGCTCCGCGCAGCGGTGGAAGCCGGGGCCGCCTTTCGGCCTGACGTCGCAGCCTTGGTGCGTGGGGTGGATGCTGACGAGTGGCGGCCGTCTGAAGCGGCGCCTGGGCGCGTATTGCCGGGCGGAGCCTTGTTGCCAGGACGTTTAGCCATGGTCACCTCCGAGAGAAGCAAGCGGTTGGCTAGCAACCGATTCGCATAGTGCGCTCTCAGCAGTGCTGTGCAACCAGCTCTGTTTGGACAAGGATCCTGCTGATAGCGCGGTTGGCGAGAGTCGATCCGGTCCACCGGTACAGAGAAACTCGAGATTGCGGGTCGCGGCACGCTCTCCCTCAGCCATGACAGGGAACTACCACTCAGCCCTGATCGCCCAGCAGCGTCCAAAACCCTGTCTTCCGGCCGTGCTCACGCCTGAGGCGTGCCAGGAACGCCTCATGGTCCTCGAAGCCCGACTCTACCGGCAGCAGCGGCGCGAGGCTGGCGCAGGCCCGGACGTCTCGTACCGCGTACCCGTACTGCCGTGAGGAGGCCCGCCGCAGTACGTCCTCAGCCAGGGCACGGTGCAGCAGCGTGGCGGCGGCGGGGTACCGTTCGGAGAGCGCTTCGGCCGCCGGGCGGAGCCGACCGTAGTCTCGCCCATCCATCTCGCCGTGATGCGCCCGCACCAGCCGGTTCGCTGCTTCGAGGTTGGGCCAGCCCACCAGGAAAGCGAGCGCCAGGTTGCGGTCAGGATGCGCCAGCGCGTGCGCCACAGCCCTTTCCTCGGCTTCCACATCGTCGAACCCCGGCAATGCACGAAGGTAAGGACGCAAGTGCTGCGGCGTTAGCCAGCGCCGGAAGGCCTCCCAGCGCAGCGCCTGTGCCTCCTCCTGGCGCTTGAGCGCGTCCAGCGCCGCGAGGCGCAGGTCGGTGTGTCGGACCTCCTCGCTCCCATGCCGGTCGGGAGCTCGGTCCAGCCAGGCGAGTGCCTCAGTAGGGCGCCCGTGAGCGATCAGCCGCTCGGCGATGTCGCCGGCGAAGTTCTCGGCCCGCCCGCCAGCTTCGGTGGCGGCGATGAAGGCGTCGACGTCGCCCGCGAGGTCCGCCAGGTCGCGTAAGCGGAAGGCGATTTCGCCACGCCCCTGCCAGCTCTCGAAGGCATCCCCCTTACGGGAGCGTGGCTGTGCGGCAAGGCGAATCTGCAGCAGCCGGCGCAGTTCCGCCTGGCCCTCAGAGCCAAGCGCCGGGCCGGCCGCCTCCAGCAGTCGATCGGTCGCGCCATACCCGTCGGCATCCCACAGGAGCAGGACCTCGGCCGCCAGGCCAACCCGATCGCGGTCCGGCAGCAAGGCCCAGAGCCGGCCGAGTTCCGCCCCCGCCTGCCGAAAGACCTCACCGAGCGTGCCGCTGCCATCGTCGCTGCGCTCGAACACGTTGTCCGCCAGGCCGAGCAGCAGCCTCATCTGGGTCACGGCCGCGCGCGGATCCGTCGCGGCCAGGGGCCCGGCGATCGTCTCGCGCAAGCTGTCGAGCTCGCGCGCGAGGGGGCGCACCTTGTCCCACTCGATGAAGCCCCGCGAGCGCCCGATGGTCCGCAGCCGCTTCTCTACCTCGGCGGCAAGCCGGCCGCTGCCGTCCGTCCCGGCGAGTGCCAAGCGCAGCGTGCGAGCCAGCGCCGCGTCACCCTTGGCCTGCGCCATCAGCAGCTCGGCCAGCCGCCGCGCACCCAGTTGCTCGAGCGCTTCGGCGCTCAGCGTGCGCGAGCGGGCTGGAACCTTCGTCTGTTTAGAGCGGGCAGGGGAGGAGGCGACGAGGTCACCCTCTGCGCCTGGCGATAGGACGGGCCGTGAGCGGGATAGCGGCGCCGCCACGCCCCTTCCAGCGGCGCTAGGCTTGGTGCGTCTCATCGCCGAGTTCCCCCACGACGGCAGCTAGCAGGGCAGGCAGCTCGTCGACCACTGCCGGCCGCAGCCGGGGCAGCTCCAGGCTGAAGTACTGATGCGATACCAGGTCGCGCAGCCCGGCCCAGCCGCGCCAATCCACACCTGGATGGCGGCCCAGCAGATCGGGCGGGAGCAGCTTCACCGCCTCGCCGATCTCGGACAGGGCGTTCTTCAGGGCCCGATAGGTGCGACGGTCCGTCTCAGCCAAGATGGCGAACGCGGCCTCATCCAGATCGCCTGCGAAAGCGAGTGCATCCTCGGCGGCGGCGCGGATGTCCTCCAGCCGCTCGCGCGTACCGCGCCGACCCGACCTCACCACGCCCCTACAGCCTCGCGTTCAGCCGCCTCGCGCACCCCTGGGCGCAACGCCCGGCGCTCCACCAAGTCGGCTGGGGCACCGAGCAGTTCCGAAAGCTCGGCGCGCAACGACGCCAGTCCGACCAGCGACAGTCGTGCTGCCGGGTCGAGGTCGGCAAGCAGGTCGATGTCACTGCCAGGACGAGCGTCGCCGCGGGCAACGGAGCCAAAGACGGATAGCGACGCGATGCCGCGGGCCCGCAGGTCATCGGCTCGCTCCCGGAGTTGACGGAGCACGACGGCGAGGGGAGGGGGTGAGCCTGCCTCCTCGGCTAGGAAGCGCTCGACGAGAGAGCCGACCAGACCCTGCACCGTCTCACCACGAGACGCAGCCGCGACCTTCAGGCGGTCACGCGTGGTGGAGGGCAGACGGACAGACAGGAAGGCCGCAGGAGCAACAGGGACCAACACCGGCATGGCAGCACCTTCGCGCACATGTGCACAATATGGAACTGATCCATAGTCCTTTCCAGGCATTTCTCTGCCGTAAGGAGGCCAAACGGTCGTTTGGGGTTGAAAAATCGGGGCCGGCAGGGCCCAGTCGGGGGGAGATGACCACTCCTGAGACCCGCTTCGTCGCCTACCTCCGCGTCTCGACCGAGGGGCAGGGCCGCTCCGGCCTCGGGCTCGAGGCCCAGCGCGAGGCCGTCACCCGCCACGTCACCGGCATGGAGGGCCTCGTAGTTGCGGAGTTCGTCGAGGTGGAGAGCGGGCGGAAGAAGGAGCGCCCGCAGCTCGCCGCAGCGCTAGCGACTTGCCGCGCCGGGCGCGCGACCCTCGTCATCGCCAAGCTCGACCGCCTGGCCCGCAACGTCGCCTTCATGTCGAACCTCATGGAGAGCGGCATCGAGTTCGTCGCCGCCGACATGCCGGCGGTGAACCGCCTCACCGTGCACATCCTCGCCGCCGTCGCCGAGGATGAGACACGGATGATCTCGGCACGGACCCGCGCCGCGCTTACCGCAGCGAGGGCACGCGGCGTACAGCTTGGCAACCCGCGCGTGCTCGCACGCGACCCAGCCGTCTCCGCAAAGGGCAACGTGGCGCAACGGCAGAACGCCAGACGCCACGCCTCTACGGTCGCGCCCTATATAGACCAGGCACGCCGAGCCGGCGCTTCAACATTCAAAGAAGTGGCCGAAGCACTCATGGCACGAGGGGTGACAGCGCCTCGCGGAGGGCGGCGTTGGTCGCCCGCGCAGGTGCGAAGGCTTATGCTGATTAAGCAGCCTTCTTGAAGAACACAAAACAGACGCAATTGCGCTCCAAAGCTTTTCTTATTTCTGGAACCCTATTGTATCGTTGAACGAGTTGAGGATCCAGCAGTGGGAGCCCAGTCGGGATGCAGTTCACTGAACTTGGCGAGAATGGTAGCCGCATTCGCGACCACATCAATGCTCCGATCTCCCCGATCTGCTACCTTTTGCATTTCTTCTGGGAAGCGCAGGAATGCTCCTGCTGCTTCACGCTTCGGCAATGCAACCATCACGGCGTTCGCGTGGAAGGCTTGCCAGATTTCACGTTGATACCGGACCTTCTCAGCTAACCACATTTCATCCGATCGGGCATCGCGTCGAAGTGCGGGCATTATCGCCACGTCCCCAATCCTACGAACATAACGGCCTGCAATCGTCAGCCCGCCGGCCAAAAGCCTGTGCAGATACGCGTACTGCTTAAGTTCGATGTTCAGCATTTCCCGCTTTAGCTTCTTGAGCATATGACCTTTCCTTTTTGGAAGATGGCAAGATTAGACCATCAACAAGGAGGCTGCCCCTTCGCGTGTGGAGGTGCGAGGGCGAAACTAACAGAGGAAGCTGTCATCTCCCGTAGCCGCAAGGTGCCAAGCTGCGTAGGCTGCGAGGCCCTAATCCAAGTGGCAACACTCCGTGCTGTTTCAGGATCTGAGAACAGAACCTCTGCCCCATCTTGCTCAAGAAAAACATTGTCGAGGCGGCCGCCCGACGCACGACTGAGTACGGCGTAGAGTGGCGGCAGGGACTGCACAGGGCTCAGGACGACCTGGCATCTATCGGTGAATACGCCGTTGATGAGGCGGACGTGCTGATTGCCCTCCAGGTAGCTCTCCAGGCCGGAGATCACCCGCCGGATCGTGTAGAACATAACCACGTCAGCAACTAACGGCTCGTTTGGGTAAGTTCTAAGTAGTCCCGGAGTTTCTGTTGAGCGCAGCACTGGCCGCCCGTCTCTAAAGGAGAGTTCGGGGCCGATCACGTGCAGCCGCTGCAGGTCGGTCATACGTTGGGCATCGGGAGTCAGCCGGTGATGACCCATTGGCTCAGGCAAGCGACACCTTTCTGGCACGGACTCGGTAACTATGGCTGCTTGGATCCGGATGTTGCCGGTGATGTCTGTGTTCCGCGCACCTTCCTGCACGATGCGCATGCAGGATGGCTCGATGTCGACAGTCAGCTTCTCTTGCGAATCCTGCAGGTTGGTTTCGGTCTCTGTCTTTTGTGTGCTTCCAATTGTCGCCTCGGGCGTGATGGCGACCCGTGCCGGAGTCCCGGATGCCGTTATTGAGGCCTCAACCTGCGACGACTGTCTGAGTTTGGTGATGTCGACGGTTTGCCGCTCGGTTTGTACAACTGAGTAGCTGCCGAAGGTGAAATTACGCGGGACGACGTAGATAACGGCTCGAGTGATGCGGTCTCCCGGATTATAATGGCCCGGCCGCGACAGAGTAGCGACGAGTAGCCGCTGAGTACGATCGTTGAGGGGCTGACCGCTGCGGCTCGCAGGCCTAGGCGTGGGTGGTGTAGCAAGTTCAGAGCGCAGTGCAGACGGCGTGCGCGTAAGCCGGCCGAACTGTGCGATGTAAGCGGCTTGTCCCTCATTCGACAACCAAGCCAGTGGAGAAGGATCAGCAGGGCCAGAAGGCGCTGGGGCAGCGTAGAAGCGGAGCTGGGCCAAGTCCTCGCTTGTCTCCCCGTGTCGAACGCTTGCCCAGCGACGGTCCGCGGTGACGTTCGAGCATGCGCATAGCAGCAAGGGAAGAAGGACGTGCGTGGCACGCATACGCTTCATGGCTGCCCTCTTGTTTCTTTAAAAGTTGATCTTTCCAGATTAAAATAGCAAAGTTATTTGTTGACACCGTGGTGTCCAGCGGCGCTCCACGTTGCAGTTGCGCGCGTTGATTAGACATTCATCCTGCGTTGCGGTACGCAGTAGATGCGTCCGTTACTGCCGATTTCTTCTACGTATCCCGGTGGACATCTACAAAAGGCCAAGGCGATGTGGGCGGGCATGCCTGTGGCGAAACTAGCGGAATCGGCTGGTGAAAGAGTCATACCTACTGCCGCGTTTTCCAAGAGTTCGCTGAAGAGTTTGCCCTCATCTGTGGTAGTCGCTTTGAATGACAGCTGCACCAAAGGATGCGTGTGATCGCCACACGTTATGTCTCCCAACCAATCGATGTGATCGACTAGTTTTTCTGGAATAGTGATCCATCGTGAACAGCTTAGCCCCAAAGAGAAGGACAGTTCTTTTTTGTTGCCGCTCGGCTTAGTAAGGCCAACAAGCTGAAGGCCTGGTTTTACCAGATTGCCTTCGTTGAGCGCTTGGATGAAATCGGCAGCCTTCATCCGTTCCAAAGTCATTGTACCCTCCCGCCGTGAGAAAATTTTTACTCCTATCGTACTCAACCAGCCGCCGCTTCGACCTCTGCGAAGTAAAGCTCGAGGCCCGCAATACCACCCTCTATTTTGCCAGAACGTTTCAACACATAGGTAACTAATGCATCAGCGATTTCAGAAGAGGGAGGGGGAATCTGCCTGACCGCATTATCAAAAGCCTCCTGCAACGAGGATTTCGAGTACCCAACGCGAATCTGCCCATCTTCTTGCGGAGCGAGCTTGGCGGCGAGCAGTTTCTGCTCGGCACCGTCCTCAATCGGCACGACATGGCGACCATTAGCATCATGGATGGTCATGGCCGATTGGCGGCTTGGATAACCGAAAACCTCAACGGTTCGAAATGGACGGGTAGCTGGAAGGCTGATCTGCGCCTGAATAAAGACGAGAGCAAATTGAGGGGGAAGTATGCGCCAAGGCATCTGCACGATGTCAGCGCGATCATTCTGATTTGGGAGGATTCCCTCAGCCACGATAGCGATCTGTGCCCCACCAAGGCGATAGGCCTTATAACTCGCACGCCCTGGAACAGGTCGGCTATTGCTAACCTCGCCGGAAGCATTCTCTCCTAAAAAGGAAAGAGATGTTTCGGAACCCACTGGTTCCATTCCTTGTCGTGCATCCAGAGATGACCAAGGCCAGGGGACGTTATCACCGCCAAGTCTATGACCGGACATCTTGTCCTCCGATTCTTACCTTGCAAGGTGAGGCCGTTTCACGCTGCTACGAACCGCTGAACCAGCCTGCTACATCCTTGCACCAAATGATCTTGGTTCGCTGCAACAACGTTGCGGAAATGAATTATTGTCACAACAAGTTGTATGTAGCTCTCGGTGCCACATAAAATCAGCCACGCGGGGAAACTTGCCGCGTTCTGTGGTGCCTTGTAAGAATCATGTCTTAATATCAGTCAATGGTCCTTTCAGATTGTGAAATCGGGGTACCAGGGGCAGGATCGGGGTCATGACCGCCTCCGCTGGCTCACGATTCGTGGCCTACTACCGCGTCTCCACCGACAAGCAGGGCCGCTCCGGCCTTGGGCTGGAGGCGCATCGGGAGGCCGTCGCCCGCCACGCCACCGGCTGCGGCGGATCCGTGGTCGCCGCTTTTGAAGAGGTTGAGAGCGGCAGGAAGGGCGACCGCCCCCAGCTTGCCATCGCCATGGCGGAGTGCCGCCTCCGCCGCAGCACCCTCCTTATCGCCAAGCTCGACCGCCTCGCCCGCGACGCCCACTTCCTGCTCGGCCTGGAGAAGGCCGGCGTCGAGTTCCTCGCCGCCGACATGCCCTACGCCAACCGCCTCACTATTGGCGTCATGGCCCTGGTCGCCGAGGAAGAGGCACGCGCGACATCGGCGCGCACGAAGGCGGCGCTCGCGGCGGCGAAGGCGAGGGGGGCCGGCTCGGCAACCCGCGGCTCCGGCCGGGGGACGGCGCTACCGCGGCCGACGCACGCGCAACGTGGTCGGCGGCGGCATGGCGGCGAGCGACAGAGGTGCTGCCCTACGTCGAGGCAGCACGGAGGGCAGGTGCCACCACCCTCCAGCAACTCGCGGATGCGCTCACCGCTCGCGGGGTGCGCACACCCAGGGGCGGGGAGGCATGGAGGCCCTGGCAAGTGCGACGCGTGCTGGACCGCGCAGGTTGCCGATGACACAGGGAAAGACATGAGCGAAGCGAATGCGAACCGGCGTCTCTCGGACCTCCTGGTCGAGCCCCGCGAGGATCTCGACGTCGAGGTCAAGGGCTGGCTCGATCTGGAGAACAGCGGCGAGCACAAGGCCACCCTGGCGAAGGCGTTGCTGGCGCTTGCAAACCATGGTGGCGGCTTCGTGCTGTTGGGCCTAACGGAAACGGACACCGGCATCGTCCCAGCCCCGAACCGTCCCCCGACGCTCGACGCCTACAGCCAGGACGCAGTGAACGGCATCGTGCAGTCGTTCGCGGAGCCACCCTTCCACTGCACCGTCCAGCACGTCGCTGGTCCCAGCGACGTCCTTCACCCCATCATACGCGTCCCGGGCGGGCATCGCGTGCCGATCCGGGCAAAGCGGACGGGCCCAGGCAACGCGATCGTTCAGATGCACGCGGTCTACATCCGCCGCCCGGGACCGAAGAGCGAGGTGCCACAGAGCGGGCAGGAGTGGGATGACCTACTCGGTCGCTGCCTCGCGGCACGGCGAGACGAACTTCTCGCCAACATCCGCGATCTGCTTTCCGGCGCAGTGGCACGGCCCGTTGCGGCACCGGCAGAAGATGCTCGCCTCACCACCTGGGTGGACACCTGCCTCGCCCGCTGGCACGCGCTCGTGGACGGGCTTACCGCCAACGATCCGCGTCGCTGCCCACGCGGTCATCATTGGTTCGCTTACGAGATCCGTGGTGACGTCCGTCACCTACCTGCACCGGAATTCCTCGAAACCCTCCGTCGAAGCACCGTCCGGCACACCGGTTGGTCCCCGTGGTGGGTTCCGACCCGGCCGGGCATCGCACCGTACATGAAGGACGGCGTCGTCGAGTGCTGGCTTGGCCGTGATGCCGATCGTGGCACCGACGCTGCCCACGCCGATTTCTGGCGCGTCTCACCTGAGGGATTGGCATTTCTTCTGAGAGGGTACGACGAGGACGGGCCGAATGCCGAGGAACGGGGATTCACACCAGGCAAGGTCTTCGACATCACACTGCCGGTCTGGCGTGTCGGCGAGGCTCTATTGAACGCCGAGCGGCTTGCCTCGAACCTCGGTGCGGGCGAAGCCGTTCTCGCCTTCAGAGCGCGTTACGAGGGGCTCTCTGGCCGAGAGCTCTCCGTGCTCGCGCGGGACCGGCTGCTCTTTGACGGCCGTACCTCGCACGAAGACAGTGTGACGCTGGACACGATCGTCCCGGTTTCATCGGTCTCGCCGAACCTTGTCGAGGTGGTGCATCCGATGTTGGAACCGCTCTACGCGCTTTTCGATTTCTTCCAGCTTCCGTCCGGGCTCGTACAAGGCGAGCTGACTAAGCTTCGTTCCAACCGGTATTGAGGGCTGTTCTGCAGCTTCATGCCCTCACCACGTCAAGAAAGTCGCCTGCTCAGCAACAAAATCCCTCAATCAGTGGTCCAACCAGTGAGGGCCAGATAAGAGGCGTTCCAACTTGATCTCACCGTTCGACGGGTTGGAAACAGGCGCTGGCCATCGGCGCTTGTGCCTCGTCGTACCGACTGGATTAGGGTGGAGACATGCCCGAAATCTGTCACGTTGCCTCTGGCCGCGCCTTCCTCGTCACCGAGGCGGTCGGAGAGGGTCAACCCGTCACCTTCCTCCACAGCAACGCCGGCGACCGTCGCGAGTGGCACGGGCCAATGGGGCGCGTCGGCACAGCGCACCAAGCCATCGCCTACGACCGGCGCGGCTTCGGCGAAACGCGCGCCGTGCGGGAGGGCCACTCCGCGGTTGCGGACCTGATGGCGGTGCTGGACGCCGTGACGGACGGCACGCCCGCCGTCCTCGTCGGCTGCTCCATGGGCGGTAAGATCGCGCTCGACGCGGCGCTGCGGCATCCCGCGCGGGTCCGCGGCCTTGTACTGATCGCGCCGAGCGTCGAGGGCGCGCCCCCACCGGACCACCCGCCGGAGATTGCGGAGACGGTAGCCTGGGCACAGGAGGCGGAAGCGTCAGGCGATCTCGATCGCGTGGCGGCGGCAAGGGCCCGCCTCTGGCTCGACGGCCCGCTCGCGCCGGAGGGGCGGGTCGGGGGTGCGGCGCGGAGGCTGTTCCTCGACATCATCGGAACCGCGCTCCGCGCCCCGCCGGTGGGAGCAAACCTCGACCGGGCGCCGGTCTACGGGCGGCTTGGCGCGATCGCGGTGCCAACCCTCGTCATCCAGGGCAACCTCGACTTCCCCCACATCCAGGCGCGCTCGCACCACATTGCGACGACGGTGCCGGGCGGGTCCTGGCACGGGATGGCGGGCATCGCGCACCTGCCAGCGCTAGAGCGGCCCAACGAGGTGGCCGACCTCGTCGGCGACTTTCTCACCGGTTGCTCGGGTTAAGAGAACGCCCGCCATCCTCCGCACATGAACGTCGCCGACGCCGCGTACCGCGCGATGGTACCCCGCCTTCAGCTCGCGCGCCCGGACGCTCTACCCTCCGCCCCTGCAACACCCGCTGCCGTGCCGGCCGCCGCCGCGCGCGTCAGCTTCTCGGCCCGCGAACTCGGGGGCATCCTCGCGGCCCTCGCGCCCCTGCAGCAGGACGGCGTGGACCTGGAGGCGATGGCCAGCGACGTCCTCTCGAACCTCGCCAAGCGGCGGAACCGGGGCGAGGAGACGGTCCTCGTTGTGGCCCGCTCCCCCGTCGGCGGCACCGTCCTCATGATGAGTCCCGGGGAACTCGCCGCCCGGCTCGCCTCGGATGAGCCGGGCGGCATGGGGTCGGTCACGACCGACGACGGTCGCACCTACGGCTTCCGCGACCTCGTGCCGAGTGCCCTCAGGAGCCTCGCGGCCGGCGGCAACACCTCGCCGGCGGAGCGCATCGTGGGCTTCCTTGCGGACCTCATGACGGAGGCCCTCGACGGAAGGAGGGCCGACGGGGCGAAGGCGCCGGGCCTGCCGCGCGGCGGCGGAGGCGGCCTGCCCGACGGCGCCTCGGTCGGGACCGTCGCCCTGCCGGCCCGCCCGCCCAACGGCCTCGGCGCCTCCCTCCTCGACGTGACGGCGTAGCGACCCCCGGGCCGCCTTCCTGCCGGCCGGGATGGCAGGACCTGCCGCCCTCCTGCTTCACCAACCCCGTGAACGCACGCTGCAGCAACCCCGGCCGGGAGGTTACAGCGGGTGGGGGGCCGGGCAGGGGTTGGGCAAAGAAGGAACGCAACGACGTAAACCGACCGGACATCCGTAGCCGATGGCTACATGGTTCTCGATTCGTAGAGCTTCAGCGTTTCATCCGTTTCACGATGCATCCTATTTAAGATCGGACACCTGCCCCTAGACCGGTGGGGTCATTTTCGACTAGAGGGACCAGTCATCTGCGACTGGTCGAAGACCATTGAATCACCCTCGCGGTGAAGCAATTCTCGTGCGCAAGGAGTGCCCGATGATCACCGATATCAACCTCGAAGACGAGAATATCCTGGACGGGGAGGATGCCAATCTCCCGAAGCCCGGAAAGCCCAAAACCTCCCGCGCCTCGACCGACAAATGGGGGCGGGAGGTGCTAGACCTGGGCTTCTGCGTCCTGCCCTCCCTCATCTTCCGCGCCCAGCGCCGGCTCGGCCTCAACCCGACCCAGCTCGCCGTGCTGCTCCAGCTCGCCGACTTCTGGTGGGATGCGGCCCGCAAGCCTTTCCCGAAGAAGGTGGACCTCGCTGAACGCCTCGGCCTGAGCGACCGCCAGGTGCAGCGCCACATCGCCGACTTGGAAAAGGCGGGCTTCGTGCGCCGCATCGAGCGCACCGCTTCCCACCGCGGCAAGATCAGCAACGAGTACGACCTGTCCGGCCTCGTCGAGAGGCTGAAGGCCCTCGCACCGGAGTTCCGCGAGGTCGTGGAGGAGGCGAAAGCCCGCAAGAAGGCAGTTGCTCGCCCCGGCTTCCGGCCCATGCGCAAAGGTGCGGCCGAGGCTGCCGCGACGGGGTAGGACGTGGCCGGGAACCTCAACAAGAAGGTGCTGTGCCTCATCGACGAGTACGGCACGGCGGGGGCGGGTGACCTCTACCTCGGCGCGGTAATCGTGCTCGCCCGCGATGCGGGCCGCGTGGACAAGTGCTTCTCCGACCTTCTGGAGCCCTCCGCCAACGAGATCCACGCCGTGCATCTCGATGACGGCTACCTCCAGGGCCTGCTGCAACGCTTCTGGGCCGCCGCGCCGCCAGGCCGGCTGGTGCTGCTGAACCAGAAGATCCCTCAGCGGGGCGGAGAACCGGCGGTTCTCTACGCCCGTGCCGTAGTGGAGACGGTGAAGATCGGCCTCCGGCGCTTCCAGCGGGACGTGCTCGGCCGCGAGACAATTGGCAACGTGGACGTCGTCACCGACGTGAACCACCACAACGACCACCCGCTGTTCGACGAAGAGATAGGGCGGGCGCGGCGGGAGGACGGGCGCTTCCGGGCGGTGAACCGGGTCACGAAGTTGGATTCGGCGTCCTCGCGCCTCCTCCAGCTTGCCGACGTAGTGGCCTACTCGCGAAAGTGGATCGTGGGCGCGGACCTCAATGTCGCCGGCCTGCGGGAAAAGTTCGGGGTCCAGGTTCAATAGCAGAAGAGCCGCCCAGGGGCGGCTCTTGAAGCTAACACTGGGTAGATGGTGGTCGGCAACCGGGGCTTTCGGCCTCCAGGTAACCACGACGCTCGCCAAACGCGCGGTCGGGCGAGTCGCCACAGAGTCTCCCCTGCATCGTGATAACTAACCCGGCTGGCCGGCGGTTTCAAGGCATAGAGTGGACACCCATGCCCAGTGGGGCCGACACAAGATGGAGGTATTGTAGCCCTGCCCTTCGCCGATCTTGATAATATTCCTACAAATCTGTAGATTTACGTGACCGGGGCTGCTATTCTGGAGTCGCTCCACCTCGGAAGGAGACGCGCCGATGCTGACCCCCTTTGGAGTGACCCTGCGCAAGCTGCGGCTCGACAAGGGTATGCGGCTGATGGACCTCGCCGGCCGCCTCGGCATCAGCTCCGCGCAGGCGTCCGCGGTGGAGATCGGGACCCGCACGATCCAGCCCGGCTACGTCGAACAGGTGGTCGCGGCCATGGGCCTCAGTGCCGAGCAGGCCGAGGAGTTACATCGCGCCGCCGACCGCACGCGGGCCGAGGTCCGGGTGGACCATCTGCCCATGAACCAGCGGGAGCTCGTGGCCGCCTTCGCGCGGAAGGTGGACGAGCTGCCGCCGGACTTCATGGAGCAGCTGCGGAAGAAGGTGCTGAAGTCCGTGGGCGACGATCAGCCCTTCCGCCGGAAGCGGCGCGGCGCTCTGGTCGCCCCCCACTCCACCGCCACGCTGCGCGCCCTCGCCGAGCAGGTCCGCGGGGCATTCGTCCCGCCCGATTGCGTCGAGTTCCCCATCATGGACGTGCTGGAGTTCCGCCTGGGGACGCTGCTTCCCGGCTTCGCGCTTGTTCCGCTGAGCCGCCAGGAGATGGACGGCGACGAGGGGCGCGTGGTGCCCGGCAGGGACGCCATTTTCCTCCGCGAGGATGTGTACGAGGGCGCGTGGCGCGGCGACGGGCGTGACCGGTTCACGGCCTGCCACGAGCTCCTTCACTTCCTCGCCCACCGCAATGCGGGCTTCGCGCGCACGCGCGAGGAGAGTGAGCCGATGTACCGCGACGCCGAGTGGCAGGCCGACACCTTTGCCGGCGCCCTTCTCATGTCGGCGCGGCACGCGCCAACGTTCGCCGGCGTCGGCGACGCGGCGGCGAAGTGCGGCATGACCCCGCACGCCGCGCGGGTGATGCTCGAAAAGTACGGGGTGCGCGAGATGTAGCCCGAGAAGGAATCGAGCGGCCCGGGTGGGGACCCGGAACCGCTCGCACTCAGGTCTTCCGCGGATTTGGGGCCGCTGCGGATGACGGCGGCTGCCCGGCACCGCGGCACGGTACTCTCGCACGCCTGACTTAAGGCCCGTGTCGTCGCCTGGCAACGCCTTTCCGGCCCCGTGGACAACCGTCGCGCCCCGCGAAGCGAGGGCACACAACCCATGGAGGGCGACATGCCCGACGACGAACCGAAGCCGCCCGGCAAGGGCGGCATGATCTTCCGTCCCTACAAGACCAACCCCAAGACAGGGGAGGTGATGTGGGCGAGGGACTACGGGCTGCGCGCCTGGCCCATCCCCGTGGACGGCGACAAGCCCAATCCGGAGGGCGCGTGACCATGGCGAAGCCGCCGCCGAACGCCGGCAAGCCCTGGACGCCGGCCCAGAACGCCCAGCTCGGCAAGCTCGCCCAGCAGAACACCCCGACGCGCGTGATCGGGCTGAAGCTGGGCCGCTCTGAGGGAGCGATTTACAGCCAAGCCGCCGAGCGCGGCATCAGCCTGAAGCCGACGAACCAGTCGCCCTACAGCAGGAAGAAGTAGCGCATCGAAGGGGCGGCGGTGTTAGGGCCGCCGTCCCTTTGCCCCGGCGGGGCTTACGGTCCAGCGGGCCGGCCCCAACAGCGAGCATTCACAAGGAGGCTGCACGTGTCGTGGTGGATTGATGGTTCGAAGCTGACAAAGAGCGACGGGAAGAAAGAGTGGTGGACGACCGTGTACGGCCCTGGCGACGACGTTCCGGTGTCGGGCATTTACCGCTGCCTCGGCTGCAACAGGGAGATCACCTCCAACGCACCGGACAGGTTCCCGCCGCAGAACCACCACCAGCACTCGGCGGCCCAGGGCAAGATTCGCTGGAAGCTCAACGTCCGCACCAACACGACGGGCGAGTAGTCTGTACCATTCTGTCAAACGGGCGGACACTGTTGGCGAAGTCGGCCATCAGGCGGCGAGGCGTGCGAAGCTTGAGACGCGGGTGGGTGCGAGTGGTCGCCCAGTGATCCATGCGGCGAGGCGATCGAGGTTGAGGGCCGCGGCGGTAGAGGCGTGCTGCAGGCCGGTTTTGGCCAAGCCGCGGTAGCGTGCTCGGCGCAAGCCGAAGGCCCGCACGGCCTGGGAGAGGGTCCCCTCTACGCCTTGGCGTTTGGCGTAGAGGCTTTTGCCGTTGGCCGTGCCCTCTCGTGCCCGGGCGGCGGCAAGGGCCTCGTGCTCGCGTTTCGGCAGGAAGGTAAGCACACGCCCCTGGTAGCCCGAACGCGATCGGGTGCAACGCTCGCGCGAACCGCAGGCCCGACAGTCGGCGGCACGGAACTGGGTGCGGATGAAGGCGCGCTGGCCGGGTTGCTTCGGCTGCTCGGCCCAGCTTGTGCTTTCTTTGCCCTCGGGGCAGAGCGCGACCCGCCTATCCCGGTCCAGAACGAAGTCGTCGAGGCTGAAGGCTCCCTCGATGTGGTTCTGCCAGCTCAGGTTCCGCCGCCCCGGCCCGACCAGGTCGATGCCGTGTTGCTCCCGCGCGGTTATGAGGTGGTCGGCACTGATGTAGGCGGAGTCGACCAGATGCTCGGCTGGGGTCAGGCCCTTGGCGGCGAGGACCGCATGGATCGGCGCCGTGCGGGAGGCCTCGTGCACGTTGGCCGGCGTTGTGTCGGCGTGCAGCACGAGCCTGGGTGCACCCTCGTCACAACTCTCGGTTAGGTGGACCATGTATCCGGTCCAGCGCGTGCTGCTCTTGGCCCGGAACCGGGCATCGGTGTCGTAAGGGGACTCCACTCGGTCGCCGGGACCACGGCCCTGCACGGGCCGCAACCGCGCGCCGCCATCTCCGCCCTCCACGCGGTCGAAGTGGCGGGCCCATACCCGGCGCAACACCTCGACCGCAGGCAGTGTCGCGGCGGCCGGCGGCGCGTCCGGCCTGGCCAGCGCATCGAGAAGGTGGAAGCCGTCCGTACCCACAATCGCGACGTAGACATCGCGCTTGGGACCTGCCTCGGGCAGCCGCATGTCCTCGATCCGCCGCGCATAGCGCTCGTGCCACACCGGGGACGCGATGGCGCGCAGCCAATCCGGCTCCGTCGATGCGATTGCGTTGAGCGCAGCGCGCAGGGTCTCGCCTACCAACTCGACCCGGTTAAGGTCGCGGACGGCGGCGATCACGTGCGTGCTGTCGGTGCGCTGTCGCCCGCCTGCCTTGAGCAGGCCGCCTTCGCGCGCAGTATCCAGCACCCGCGCAAGCAGGCGTCCGGTCGCCTCGCCAGCCAGCAGCCGGCCGCGGAACTCGCAAAGCACGCTGTGGTCAAAGCCGGGATCGGCCAGTTCAAGGCCAAGCAGATACTTCCAGTCGATCCGGGCGCGGACTGCCTCAGCCGCCTGGCGGTCGCTCAGCCCCTCGCGGAACTGCAGCAGCGTGACCAGGGCCAAGCGCCAGGGCGCGTAGGCAGGCTGCCCGCGCCGGGGATAGAGGTCAGCGAAATCAGCGTCCGTAAACACTGTCCCCAGTTGATCGCGCAGAACCAAGCAACGAGTGCCGGTCCGACAGGCCGCGCGGGCCACCCGCGCGGTGTCCTCGGGCACGGGCGGGATGGGCGGCTGCAAGCGCAGTGACATCGGCGACCTCCGGGTGGGAAACCCGATCCAACGCGGGCCACCCCCACCAGGCTGCCGACTTCGCCAACAGTGTCCGGGCGTTTGATAGTGTGATACGTTGCCGCCTGCCTCTCGTTGACCGGCAGTATGGGACGCCTCTAGGCTCACGGCATGGGCGCCCCCTGCTTCACCACCGTGATCCGACGCCGAAGCCGCACCCCGGCGGCGGCTGTCGCGGCTGCGTGCAGATCGGCCCCTCTCTCGTGGTGACCGCCTCTTCGTAGGCCCCCACGCACCGGAGCGGGTCTAAGCCCGCACCTCGAACGACCCCCGCAGCCCCCGGCTCCGGGGGTTTTCTTTTGTCCGCCACCCAGGAGGCTCTATGCAGCCGCAGACGCCCGCCGCCCCCGACGCCAACCCCGACGCGGGCCACGCGCGCTTCCGCCGCGCGGTCCCGGCTGACGCCGCGGCCGTGCGCGAGCTGACGCGCGCGGCCTACACGAAGTGGGTGCCCCTTATCGGCCGCGAGCCGCGGCCGATGACTGCGGACTACGATGCGGCCGTGCGGGACCACCTCGTGTACCTACTACACGGCGCGACCGGAGACGCGGTCGGGCTGATCGAGATGGCGCCTGCAGCCGACCACCTGCTGATCGTCAACGTCGCGGTAGCGCCGGCGGCGCAGGGACGGGGCCATGGCCGCGCGCTGCTGGCGCACGCGGAGGAGGTCGCGCGGTCGCTCGGCCTCGCCGAGCTGCGGCTCTACACGAATGGGCGCTTCGCCGAGAACGTCCGGCTCTACGGCCGGCTCGGCTACGGGGTGGACCGTGAGGAGGCGCATCCGCAGTTCGGGGCCATTGTGTACATGAGCAAGCGCATCCACCCCGCCGTTAGGGTGGGCAAGGTGCTCGGCTGATGCGCGACCTGCGCGTCTGCTTCGTCGGCGACAGCCTGGTGAACGGCACGGGTAACGAGGAGGCCCTCGGCTGGGCCGGGCGGATCTGCCGCGCCGCCCGCGGCCGGGGCGTGCCGCTCACCCACTACGACCTGAGCGTGCGCCGCGACATTAGCGCGCTGATCCTGCGCCGCTGCGCCGTTGAGGTGGCGATTCGCCTGGACGGCGTGCCCTGCGACGGCCGGGTCGTGTTCTCCTTCGGAGCAAACGATGCGACCCACGAGGAGGGGCGGCCTCGCGTAGAGCCGGAGGCGACCCTGGCGAACGCGCGGGCGCTGCTGGGCTGGTCCCGGGCGCGCCACCCGACGCTGATGGTCGGGCCGCAGCCGCTGCCGGGGAGCGCGGCGCACGACGCGCGCATCGCCACCCTGTCGGCCGCGCTGGGGGATCTCTGCGGCGTGCTCGGCGTGCCCTTCCTCGACCTGCACGGGCCGCTGTCGGGCGACGCCGTCTGGCGCGCCGAGGCCCTGGCCGGCGACGGCGCGCATCCCAACGCGGGCGGCTACGCCAGGGCCGCAGCGCTCATCGAGGCATGGGACCCGTGGCGAAGTTGGACGGCCTAGCACGTCGAACAACGCGCCAACGCGCCAACGCGCTCGCCCGCCTGACAACGGCGGCGTCGGCGTCGGCGTCGGCGGCGCGAGTTCGCAAAATTCACTCACTCCAGCAACAGGACACCACCATGAGCATTCGCGTCGGCATCGTCGGGATCAGCGGCTTCGGCGGCGGCGAGGCGATGCGCCTCGTCGCGGGCCACCCGTCCTTCGAACTCACCTACGCCGCGGGCGAGGGTAGCGCCGGCAGCCGGTTGGCGGACCGCTTTCCCGGCGTGCCGGCCAAGCTGGCCGGGCTGGTGATCGAGAAGTGGGACCCTGCGACCCTGCCGAAGCTCGACGTGCTGTTCGCGTCGCTACCCACGGGCGCCTCGGCCGAAGCCCTGGCGCGCGTCCCCGAGGAGGTGAAGATCGTGGATATCGGCGGCGACCATCGCTACGTCGAGGGCTGGGCATACGGCTTGGCCGACGTCTGGCCCTCCAAGATCGAGGGTCAGACCCGCGTTGCCAACCCCGGCTGCTTCCCCGCGGCGGTGCTGACCGCGCTGGCGCCCCTGCTGGCCGAGGGGCTGATCGAGCCCGGCAACATCGTGGTGGACGCCAAGACCGGCATCTCCGGCGCCGGCCGGGGCGGCGCCGACAGCCGGTTCAGCTACGCCGAGAGCAACGAGAACGTGGTGCCCTACGGCCTGCTCAAGCACGTCCACATGCCCGAGATAGCCCGCACGATTGAGCGGCTGAGCGGAGGCAGCGCGGCCGGGCTGGTGTTCACGCCGCACCTAGTGCCGATGACCCGCGGCGTGCTCGCCACCATCTACTGCCGTGGCCGCGCCACCACGGGCGGGTGCCTCGACGCGGCCCGGCGCTTCTACGCCGGGCGGGCGTTCGTCCGTGTGACCGACAGGCCGCCACAGACCAAATGGGCCACCGGCTCAAATCTCGCCTTCGTCAGCTACGCGGCCGACCCGGAGCGCGACTTGGTGATCGCGATGGGCGTGGTGGACAATCTCGGCAAGGGAGCGGCCGGCCAAGCGGTGCAGAACGCGAACCTGATCTGCGGCCTGCCGGAAACCGCGGGACTGGACGGCGTACCTGTCTGGCCATGAGGTTTTCGGCTCGCCTTCGCTGACAACGGCGCCGCGCCGAGGTTCGCGCTCCCTGCCGCCGGGGCGTTCTGGCAAACCTTTCGGTTTCCGGCCAAGGACGGGCGAAGGGTCAGCCCTGCTCCGCGGCCACGCTTGTTGCGGCTGCTTTGGCCGCCGCGAGCCCGGCGGCCGGGCTGGTCAACGGCGTCGCCTCTTCCCGGCAGAGCTCGGCGGCCCCGGCCATCGAGGCCTGGGCGAGTGCCACGCGGGTCGCCCCGTCCTGAATGGCAGCATCTGACGCCGCGGCGACCATGGCGAGGTAGCGGTCCCGCTCACCCGCTTTGAACGCCGCCCAGGCGTCGGCGACCAAGCGCACTTCTACCTCTGCCCCGGTCGCGCGGGCAGCCTCCTCGAACACCGCCCGCGTCGGCCCGAGCGTGGTCTCGACCGCGCACAGCGCCACGACCTTGCCACCCTCCCGCACGGCCTCCGCGGCGAATGCAGCGTCCAGGCGCAGCACCGGGACGGAGGCCATCCCCGCCACTGCCTGTGCCGCCGGTCCCAACGTCGAGCACGTCAGGAGCACCGCGTCGGCGCCTTCGGACAGGGCGAGAAGCGCTTCACCCGTCCGGGCCTCGATCTCCGGGGTCAGGCCACCGTCGCGCTCGGCGTCAGCGAGCAGGTCGGCTCGTACCTCGTGGCGGAGCGTCCCGGCGCCGAGGCCGAGATCCCTCCCCGCGGCCTCGAAAACAGCAATGTTGCTCTGGGCGGTGTGCAGGCAGGCGAGGCGCACGGGGTCAGTCCTTTGCGGCAGCTTGCTGGTTCTACATCCAGCATGTTGTCATAGCGGCACGCCAGCGGCGCGCGTCTGATCTGTGAGTTCGCGCGTCTGTTCCGCACCCACACCGCCACTGCGGGCGGCATCGCCGGGAACCTCGCGGACGCGCGCGTCGAGGGCTGATCCACCCCGCCCGTCACATCCGCATCCCGCGCTCCTGCCGGAGCCCAAAGCGATCCTGCTGCGCTTCCCACGCCCGCTGCCGATCCGCCTCGCGGTCCTCGCGCGCGCCGCGTCCCTGTCGCTCGGCCTCCAGCGCCCGCGCCACCCCGGCCATGCCCTCGCGCGCTCTCTCCCTCCGGTCCAGCCCGCCCGGCCTCCGCGCGCTGCAACACCTTGTCCGCGTCGTAGCCCAGCCGTTTCCCCGGCCGCCTCCGCGAAGGCCTGCAGCTCCGCCGCTACTGCGGGCGGCCTCCCGCTCCCACGCCTCCGCCTCCGCCTCCGCCACCGCCGCCCGCTCGCGAACCGCTGCCAGCTCTCCTCGCGGAGCATCCCGAGGACCGCGAGCGCCCGCTCGTATCGTTCGCTCCCTGTCTTGCGGGTCATGCGTTCAGCCCCTTCATGCCCTCTTGCGTGTAGCGGGCTCCGGCGGTCGCGCCGGATGGCAGGGCATCGTCCAGCGCCTTCACGTCGCCCGGCGGTAGAGCGATGTCCGCCGCCGCCGCATTCTCCTCCAGCCATCGCAAGCGCTTCGTTCCGGGAATCGGAACAATGTCGTCGCCCTTGGCCAGAAGCCATGCCAGCGCCACCTGCCCAGGCGTGCAGCCGATCTCGGCCGCCTTGGCGCGCACCACATCGACGATGCCCTGGTTCGCGGCCATGTTATCGCCGGAGAAGCGCGGCAGGGCGGCACGGAAGTCCCCGGCCGCAAACCCTCCATCCGCCCCGATCGCACCGGTGAGGTAGCCTCGGCCGAGAGGGGCATAGGGCACGAAGCCCACGCCCAGCTCGCGGCAGGCGGGCAGCACCTCCGCCTCGACCTCGCGGCTCCAGAGCGAGTACTCCGTCTGCACGGCCGTCACGGGATGTACGGCATGGGCGCGCCGCAGGGTGGCCGCGCTCACCTCGCAGAGCCCGACATGGCCGACCTTGCCCTCGCGCACGAGGGCGGCCAGGGCCTCCATCGTGTCCTCGATCGGGCGGGCGGCGTCGATGCGGTGGACGTAGTAGAGGTCGATCCGCTCGACACCCAGACGCCGCAGAGAGCCCTCGCAGGACGACCGGACGTAGTCGGGGCTGTTGTCGATGCTGCGGGCGTACTCGCCGGGCCTCCTCACGATGCCGAACTTGGTGGCGACCCTCACCCGCGCCCGGCCCTCGTGCAAGAAGCGCCCGATCAGCTCCTCGTTGTGATGCGGCCCGTACATGTCCGCCGTGTCGAAGAGGTCGATGCCAAGCTCGACCGCCCGGTGCAGCACCTGCATCGAGGTCTCGTCGTCGCGCGGCCCGTAGAACTCGCTCATGCCCATGCAGCCCAGGCCCAGGCCGGAAGTGGCGAAGGACGGCGTCAGGTGTCGGGTCCTCATGGCGGAAACCTCCAGCGTTGCGGCCTGCAAGCTAGTCTTCCAATTCTCCGCGCTGTAGGGCTCAGACGGGCATGCAGCTTTTCAGGATCGGAAAATGACCGAGTTGGTCTGGGACGACGCCCGCGTGTTCTTGGCGGTTGCGCGAGCGGGGACGCTGACCGGTGCGGCCCTTCAACTCGACGCCGGCGTGGCGACGGTGTCTCGACGGATCGAGCGGCTGGAGGCGGCGCTCGGCCTGCCGCTCTTTGCACGCCACGAGTCCGGCTACCGGCTGACCGATGAGGGCGAGGCGATGCTGCCCCGGGCCGAGGCACTGGAGGACGCCATGCGCGCGTTCCGCAGCGTCGCCGAGGGCGAGGCGCAGGTGGCGGGGCTCGTGCGCCTCGCCACGGCCGAGAACCTGGCGAACCCGCTGATCATCCCGGCCCTCGCCCCGCTCCTGGCGCGTCACCCGGCCTTGCAGATCGAGGTGCTGACCAACGTGGCCACGGTCAACCTGCATCGCAGGGACGCCGACCTGGCCATCCGGATGGTGCGTCCCGAGCGGGGCCGCGTCGCCCTCCGGCGCATCGGCACGGTGGGCTTCGGGCTTTACGGAGCGCCTGCCTACATGGCGGGCCGGAGCGCAGCCCCCGACGACGGCGCTTTCGACGGCGACCGGTTCATCGGCTGGACGGAGCAGCACGGTCACCTGCCTGCCGCGCAGTGGCTGGAGCGGACCCTGCACGGCCGGCGCCCTGCTCTCGCCACCTCGACCCTGTCCGCGCAGCTCAGCGCCGCGCGGGCCGGGCTGGGCCTGGCGATCCTGCCACACTTCCTGGCGGCTGAGGCGGGGCTGGAGCGGGTGCGCGTCGAGCTGGGGCTGGATCAGCCGATCTGGCTGGCCGTCCACGCCGACCTCGTGGCGTCGGCACGCGTCCGGGTCGTTGCCGACCACCTGACGGCGGCAGTCCAGTCCCGGCAAAATGTGCTGGCACAGGGGCAGCCCTAAACTCGCTGGGCGAGGCTAACGAGCTTAGAAGGGGGCAGGCGAGCCTGGAGGCTGATGGGTCGAATGGCGAATGCTTGTATTTGGTTTTCGCACCAAGCCCTGTGATGCGCTTTATCGGGTAAGTGTTTAACAGTGCGATGCGGTCGGCGGCGTCCGGGGTGAGTGGGGCGCAGAACCAGGTTTGATCCAGCGTGAGTAACTGTTTTCAGCCCTTCTTCACGGAATACAAGAGGCGCCTTCCGGTCCCTGAGAGACTACGATCACCTCCTCCGACACGATCCGGCTGACAGAAGTCAGATCGATGAAGTTGACGTGGTCCGGATCGACCTTCGTGCGGAAGTTCTTCGACAGGAATAGCGCGTCCATGTCCGCCATCGTGTCGAACCAGGCCTCGACCACTGCGTCGAAGCTGGGCTCGGGCCAGTTCGGCGCCGGGACCGGGTACGATATGACAAAGCGGCGGATGGTGGCCGCCTCCGGAATCGCGAACAACAGCGGTGCATGGACGTCGCGTCGGTAGTCCTTGAACGCTTCGACGCTCATCCCGGAGCGTCGGCGGAAGCCGACCAACATTTTTATCATGCGATATCTCCATGGTGGGCTTGACCGGGCCAGCCGGTCGACGAGTGATAGCCCAGGCAGATGGGACGACTTATGCTTAGGATGCCCGATCCCTTTCGTGATCGTCCCCGAAATGCCACCTGACCTGCTTTCGGATGCACTTTCGGTCCTGTCTCCGGTCACCCACGTCGTGGGCGCCTTCGACCTGGGCGGGGACTGGGCAATCACCTACCCGGCGCATGACGGGCTCAAGGTCTTCGCCGTGCTGACAGGGCGTGCATGGCTGCGTGTGGAGGGAGAGGCGGAGGCGCTCCTGCTTGAGACGGATGATTGTGCCATCTTGCCTAACGGGCGTCGGTTCGTCATCGCGCGTGACCTCGCCTTCTCCCCGGTTGGTATCGAGGCAATCCCCGCAACGGAGTGGCACGAGCGGGTCGCGACGCTGGGGGGCGGCAAAGACACGATGCTGCTGGGGGGCCACTTCGCCTTCACGGGCGCGCAGACGGAGCTGCTTCTGGGGGCGATGCCGCCGATCCTCAGGCTGCGCGAAATGGCCGGACGAAACCATCTCCGCTGGGCTCTGGAACGGATGCGGGAAGAGTTGGCCGAGGCTGGACCAGGTAGTGTGTCGGTGGTCCGGCACCTTGCGCACCTGCTCCTTGTCCAGGCGCTGCGCCTTTACCTCGCATCCGGTGCCGGACGCACCACGGGCTGGTTGTTCGCGTTAGGCGACCCCAAGGTGGGGCGCGCCGCACGAGCGATCCACGCCGCACCGGCCGAACGGTGGACTTTGCCCCGACTTGCCAAGGTCGCCGGCATGTCGCGCTCCAAGTTCGCCGAGCGCTTCAAGGTACTCACTGGCACGTCACCGATGGACTACCTGACCCACTGGCGGATGCTGCTCGCCTGCCAGCATCTGAGGTCCGGACACGTTTCGGTGGGCAAGATCGGAGCAATGGTCGGATACGAGTCCGAGGCTGCATTCAGCACGGCCTTCAAGCGCGTGATCAGGTGCACGCCGCGACAGTACGGCAAGGATGCCGTGTGAAGGCCCGCAGCGCCGGCAGAGGAGACTGAGCGCGGGCAAGTTCTACGGCACCGACCTGAGCGATACGGTATGGGCACTCGTCGAGCCGCATCTGCTGCTAGCGAAAGCCGAGGGCCGTCCGCGCAGCACGCCCTTGCGTGCGGTGGTGGACGCTATTCTCTACCCGCTGCGGACGGGGTGCCAGTGGTGGCTGGCCTGCTGTTCGCCAGCAGGGTCGAGCGGGCCTCGGTCTCCGATCGATTTGCCGGTTTCAGGCTCGTTGGCGGACTGCGCTTCGCCCTCCCGGACCTGCGCATCCTTAGGACAGACGCCGGACACGAGGGCCGAAGCTCGCCTGCATGCTGAAGCGGCACGACGGCTACGATCTGCACATCGTGAAGCGGCAGCGCGCGTTCTGGATCGGTGCGCGGCTGATTGCCCGGGCCGCGGCGGCGACGCGGCGGCCCCCCGGAGCAGGCCACGGTTCCTCGGTGTCGGCCATCACTCGTACGGGAACAGAGGGGATCGCGCGCACCAGTTTGGGCAAGAAGCGACGGATGCGGCAGTGTTGGGCGAGAAGTTCGTCGAGGTAGGGCTCAGCCGGCGGTCGTCGGACGAATCTTCGAGGGAAGTGCCGAGGAAGCGCACGGTGCCGAGCTGGACGGCGCAGCCCAGGCACATGTGGGCGCCGCGGCGCTCGGCCACAAAGGCACGGTCGGTGTCGTCGAGGTGGAAGTGGCGGGCGAGTTGCTTGGAAGAGGGCTCGCTGGCGTAGCGGCGGTAGCGGCGCTCCTGCTCCTCGGTCAGGAAGGAAACTGGCACGCACGATCCTTTTCGGAACTGTCGGCCTCAGCCGCTGGCAGCAGACCCAATAACTTCCGCCACCGACTACCCCTACGGGTGCGAACAATTGGTCGGTGCATCGGCGGATGCCTCCAGTACTCCGCCAAGCCTGATGCCTCCAGCCAACGCTCGATAAACGCGTCCGCCGCGCTCATGAGCCGTGGTGCATGCCGGATTGCGTCGGCACGGAGGTTGCGGGGGTCAATCCCGGTGGCCGCCAGTTCGCACGCGTGCCCGACCAGCCAGCGTTCGAAATCACGACCGACCACTTCGGGATGGAATTGCAGCCCCAGGACGCGCGGCCCACGCGCGAAAGCTTGGTGACGGCAGAGCTCCGTCGAAGCCAGCAGTTCGCACCCGTCCGGGAGATCGAACGTGTCGCCGTGCCAGTGGAGTACGGGGACGTCGGCCAACGCCGCCAGAGGCCCCGCCCGGCCGGCATTCGTCAACACCACCGGCGCCCAGCCGATCTCCTTGCTCGGACCCGGATAGACGCGACCACCGAGCGCACGGGCGATCAACTGTGCACCGAGGCAGATGCCCAACGTCGGCAGGTCGGCCGCGAGGCGGCGTTCGAGGATGGCGATCTCGTCGGCGAGGAACGGGTAGGTGTCCACGTCGTAGACGCCGACCGGGCCACCGAGCACGACCAAGAGATCGGCCTCGACCGGATCGATGGCGCCGAGGTCGCACTCGGCCGCATCGTGGTAGTCGATGCGGTAGCCGGCCCGCTCAAGGGGGTCTGCGAAGCCACCGAGATCCTCGAAAGAGACGTGCCGGATGGCCAGGGCGGTGCGCTGAGGCATGGTGGTTCCAGGTGTGAGGGGCGGTAAGGGAGCGTCGGTCCTGCCGCCTAACGGCGGCGCATCAAGATGTGCTCCAGGTCCTTCAGCGCTGCGGCGGCCGTGGCCATCGGTTCGGGGCCGCAGCCGACCGCGAGGATCTCGCCCATCGCGTCCGTTGTCACCCTGATCGCCTTGTTCTTACCCTGCACCAGCGCGAAAGCGTCCGATGCCGGGTAGGTCCGCAATTCGACGCCCGCGTGCAGACCATCCCCCGAGCGGGCGAGATGTCCAACGAGCTTCGGGACGAGCCCCGCCGCTCGCCACTCCTCCATCTGTGCCCGGGTCACGTTCTGGATGCCACCAACGGACAGGTCGTCGAGCGCGAGATCGGCCCCGAGCCCGAAATTGGCGAGGATCAGCAGCTTGCAGGCCGTGTCCCACCCCCCAGTGTCGAAGCTTGGGTCCGCCTCGGCGATGCCGGCCCGCTGGGCTCGGCGCAAAGCTTCGGCGAAGTCCAGACCCTGCTCCGCCATCGCCGTCAGCAGGTGGTTGCTGGTCGCGTTGAGGATGCCTTCGACCCGCAGGACTTCGCAGCCCGCGAGGTTGTACTCCAGCAAGTCAATCGTCGGCAGCGCCGCGGCCGTCGCGCCGCTGATCTTGAGCGATACCTCGTTGCGCTCGGCCAGCGCGCGCAGGCCGCGCCCGTCGAAGACCAGCGCGCCTTTGGAGATGGCGATGGCGTGCCTGCCCGCGGCCAGCGCGGCTTTGATGTAGCCATAGCCCGGACCGCCTGTGCGGAAGTCGGTCGGACCCGCTTCGATCAGCACGTCGACCGGCGCTGACGCCAAAACCGTGATACCCGAAAGGCCGGGGGTCAGTTCGTTCTCGGCCAGACGCCCTTCGCCGAGTCCGTCGTCGTTGATCGACCCCGCTCGCGACCCGCAAATGGCGGTCAACCTCACGTCCGCCTCGTAAAGGGCTTGGTAGCGTGCCCGCCGCGACAGGAGCAAGGCCGCGACTGCCTTGCCAACGCGACCGAACCCCGTGATGGCGACGTTCCAGCGACGCATGGTTCCTTCTCCGCCGTCAGCGAGCGAACGATCTTCCGATGTCGGCCAAGGCTTTAGTCCTCCCACTCCGCCGAGTTGCGGCCCTCCGGGCAGCCCAACAGGTCGCCGTAGAAGCGCCGGGCCGCAACGAGCTCGTGCACGGGGAAGGCGGGGTGAAAAGGCGTGGGGACGGCGGCGCTGTGCATGGGAAAGGTCCTGAGATAGTCGTCGATTGACGCCACCTTATGCATCATCTCCGCCGATGAAAAACGATGTGTGTTGATGCTCAGCATAACGTTTGGCTATGCTGGACCATGATCGCCGAGCTGCGCACCTTCATCGCCGTTGCCCGCCAAAGTACGTTCAGTGCCGCGGGCGAGCGCGTCGGGCTGACCCAGGCGGCCGTGAGCGGGCAGATCAAGCGTTTGGAAGAAAAGCTGGGCTTCAGCCTGTTCGACCGCACGGGACGGTCCGCGACGCTGAACGCGGCGGGCGCCCGAACGCTGGCGCGGGCGCAGGAGATCGTGTCCCTTTTCGATGCGCTCGGCGACGCGGACGACGAGCGCATCGGCGGGCGGATACGGCTCGGGGCGATCGCCTCGGTCCAGTCGACGGTGCTGGCGCGGGCGCTGACCTCGTTCCGGCGGCGCTTCCCCAAGCCGCACGTCCACATCGTCCCTGGCCTGTCGCTGCACCTGCTGGACCGGCTCGACGCCGGTGAGCTCGACCTGGCCATCATGATCCCGCCGCCCTTCGGCTTGCCGTCGGACCTGTCCTGGCAACCGTTGATCCGCGAGCCTTTCGAACTGGTCGTGCCCGCGACGGGTGCGGGTGATGATTGGCGGAGTCTGCTGCGGTCGCGACCTTTCCTGCGCTACGACCGGGCGTCGTTCGGCGGGCGACAAGTGGAGCGGTTCTTGCGTGCCGAGCGCATCTCGGTGGCGGAGTCCATCGAGGTCGACGACGTGCAGGCCATGGTAGCGATGGTGGGGAGCGGCTTGGGTGTCGCCCTCGTGCCCATGGCGGAGGCGCATCTGCCGCTGCCCGCGAACGTCCGCGCCATCCCGCTCGGGGAGCACGGCTTTCACCGCGAGATCGGCATCGCCCGGCACCACCACCGTGACATCGCACCCGGCGTTGAGCATCTGGCACGATGCCTCACCCTGGCCGCCGGGCCCCGAGGGAACGGTGGCCAGGATCGGCGTGCGGAACGATGACCTCTCGGCCCTGACCCAACACCGATGTCGGTCGCTGCGGCGGAGCCGAGCGCGGCGGGCCGCCCTGCCCCCCCTCGCGATGAGCGCCTGGATGGTTTGCGTCGTCGGGCGGAGGCACGCGCCCTACCCAAGCTGGACGCGGTGGGCGTGAACTGGCTGGCGGACTTCGATTTCGAGATCAAGGCCATCGCGCGCCTCCCCAATCCGCCTGACCGATCGGCGGCGGGCGTCGGAGGCGGGCGGGGACCGGGCGCACCAAGTACCCGGTCTCCTCATCGACCGGTCAAGCGGCGGCGCGCTCGGCGATCGGACGGCGGCGCAACTCGACCTGCGTGATCGCGGGCGGCGAATAGGCCGCTTCCAGCGAGCCCACGTCGACGCCCGGCGGAACGACACCGTCGATCTGGTCGAGGAGCCCGTTGTCCAGCACGACTTCGGCGCCGGCGAGCACGTCGTCGAGATGCTCCATGGTGCGCGGACCGATGATCGCGGAGGTGACGGTTGGATGGGCCACCGCGAAGGCCATGGCCATGTGCGTCAGGGACAAGCCGGCGTCCTGCGCTAACCGAATGAGCCGCTCGACCGCGTCCAGCCGGCGCTCGTCGGACATCTGCGTGGGAAACCGCCTCGCGCGCAGGCTGTCGGGCTGTCGCTGGCCGCGGCGGTACTTGCCGGTGAGCATGCCCATGGCCAGCGGGCTCCACACCATCACGCCCATCCCGTGGCGTTGGCAGACGGGCAGCACCTCGCGCTCGACGCTCCGGTTCAGGATCGAGTAGGGCCGCTGCTCGGTGCGGAAGCGCGCGAGCCCGCGCCGCTCGGCGACCCACTGGGCCTCCACGATGTCGGAGGCGGGGAAGGTCGAAGCGCCGATCGCGCGCACCTTGCCCGCCCGCATGAGGTCGGTGAGCGCCGACAGGGTCTCCTCGATGTCCGTGTCCGGCGACGGCCGATGAATCTGGTAGAGGTCGATGCGGTCCGTCCGCAGGCGCCGCAGCGAAGCCTCGACCTCGTGCGTGAGCCAGCGCCGCGAATTGCCTTGCTGGTTCGGGTCGTCGCCCATCGGCATGTGCGCCTTGGTGGCCAGCACGACGTTGTTGCGCCGGCCCTCGAGGGCCTTCCCGACGATCTCCTCCGACTCCCCGCGGCTGTAGCCGTCGGCGGTGTCGATGAAGTTGATGCCGAAGTCGAGGGCCTTGTGGATCATGCGGACGCAGTCGTCGTGGTCGGGGTTACCGGCCGCCCCGAACATCATCGCGCCCAGGCAGTACGGGCTGACCTTGATGCCGGTCCGGCCCAGCGTGCGGTACCTCATGGCTCTTCTCCTGGAGGTGTCGGGCCGGCCCGGTCAGCCGCCGGCGCGCGGCGAGAGCAGGTCGGCCAGGCCGATGTTGCGGAACATCTCGCGGCGCACGCGGTCGGCCACGCCGTTGACCACCTCGGCGCCGTCCTGCGAGGGGTCCACGTGCACCCGGAAGGGGCGCTTTCCGGAGGGCGCGTCCACCACCCGGACGATGGCGCGCGCCACCTCGGCCGGGTCGGCGTCGGCGGGCTCCAGGGCGGCCAGACCCTTCAGCGCCCGGTCGGCAACGCCGGCGTAGGGGCCCGCCTCGTATTCCTCCACCCTGGCCGTGTCGGTCGGCTTTCCGGCATGGGCGAAGTGGTTGGTGCCCTTGGTGAAGGCGCCGGGCACCACGATCGTGGTCTCGATGCCCCAGCGCGCCAGCTCGCCGGCGTAGGTGACCGCGAGGGAGTCCATCGCCGCCTTGGCCGCGAAGTACGGGCCGAGGAAGGGCGGCGTGCCGCCGCGGGTCGAGGAGGAGCCGACCCACACCAGCAGCCCGCGGCCCTGCCGGCGCATGTGCGGCAGGGCGGCGCGGTTGACGCGCTGCGCGCCGAGCACGTTGACATCGTACTGCTGCACGAACTGCTCCGGCGTGAAGGCCTCCGCCGGGCCGAACACCATGTGCCCGGCGTTGTGGACGATGACGTCGAGGCGCCCGGCCTCGGCCAGCACGCGGGAGACGCCCGCTTCAGCGGAGGCGTCGGACTGCACGTCGAGTTCCACGGTGCGGAGGTCGGCGCCGCGCTCCGCGGCCCAGGCCGCGGCCTCGGCGGCCCGCGGGGCGTTGCGGCCCGCCGTGTCGCGCATGGAGGCGTAGACGGTGTGGCCGGCCTCGGCCAGCGCGCGGGCGGTCATCAGGCCGAAGCCGGAGGAGGCGCCGGTGACGAGGATGACGTGGTTCGGCATGGTCGGTGTTTCCTGTCGAGGGTGGGGGTGGTCCAGCCGGTCGGCGGCGGGCGGGCTCAGATGATCCCGCCGTTGGCGCGCAGGGTCTGGCCGTTGATCCAGCCGCCGTCCGGCCCGGCGAGGAAGGAAACCGCGGCGGCAATGTCCTCGGGCTGCCCCAGGCGCCCCAGCGGCGCGGCCTGGGCCATGCGGTCGATCGCCTCCTGCGGCTTGCCGTCGAGGAACAGCTTGGTTGCCACGGGGCCGGGGGCGACGGCGTTCACCGTGATGCCGCGCCCCCGCAGCTCCTTGGCCAGCACGCTCGTCAGCGCCTCCACCGCCGCCTTGGTGGCGGCGTAGACGCCGTAGGTGGGCTGGAGCAGCGACGTGACACTGGACGAGACGTTCACGATCCGGCCGCCGTCGCGCAGCCGCCGGGCCGCCTCGCGCAGCGTGTTGAAGGTACCCCGCAGGTTGGTGGCGACGGTCTTGTCGAACAGCGCGTCGCTACTTTCCGCGACCGGCGCGAGGTCCATGGTGCCTGCGGTGTTGACCAGGACGTCGACGCCGCCGAACGCCGCCTCGGCCGCGTCGAAGAGGCGGGCCACCGCGGCGACGTCGGCCACGTCGGCCCGGGCGGCGGCGGCCCGACCGCCCGCCGCCTCGATCCGGCGGACCAGGGCCTCGGCGGCCGCGACGTTGCCTGCGTAGTGGACGGCCACGGCGAAGCCGTCGCGCGCCAGGCGCTCCGCCACCGCGGCGCCGATGCCGCCCGAAGCGCCCGTGACGATCGCGGCCTTCCGGGTTTGGGTGCTGCTCATCGCTTCATCTCCTGCCTGGGCCGCCGCGGGGACGCGGCGGGCACGGACGGAGATCTACGCCTTCCAGGGGCGCGGATAATCGGGCATGTTCCGGCTACAGTATCCGATGGGTCGGACAATGGACCGCTTCGACGCCATGCGCGTCTTCTGCCGCATCGTGGAGCGCCGAAGCTTCACCCGGGCGGCCGAGGATCTCGGCCTGCCGCGCTCCTCCGTGACGGACGCGGTGAAGGAGCTGGAGAACAGGCTGGGGGTGCGGCTCCTACAACGGACCACGCGCCACGTCAGCCCCACGCTCGACGGCGAGGCCTACCGCCAGCGCTGCCTGCGGCTGATCGCCGACCTGGAGGAGGCGGAGGGCGCATTCGCCGGCGCAACACCGCGCGGCCCGCTGCACGTGGCCGTGCATCCGACGCTGGCCAGCCACTTCATCGTGCCGCACCTGCCCGGCTTCCTGTCCGACCACCCCGGGGTCGAGTTCTTCCTCGGCGAGGGCGACCGCTACGTGGACCTGGTGCGGGAAGGCTTCGACTGCGCGGTCCGCGTCGGCGGCCTCGCCGACAGCGGCGAGCTGGTCGCGCGGCGGCTGGCGGCGCTGGAGGAGGCGACCTGCGCCTCCCCCGCCTACCTCGCGCGGCACGGTACCCCGCGGGACATCGACGCCCTGGGCGACCATTGCATGGTCGGCTTCCGCTCCTCGGCCACCGGCGCGGTGCTGCCGCTGGAGTTCACCATCGCGGGCAAGGTCCGCGCCGTCGCCCTGCCGTCGAGCATCACCGTGGGCGGGGCGGAGACCTACGCGGCGGCCGCGCGCGCGGGGCTCGGGCTGATCCAGGCGCCCCGCTACCGCCTGGAGGAGGACTTCCGCCGCGGGGCGCTGGTGCCGATCCTCGAGGCGACCCCGCCCACGTCCACGCCGGTGTCCGTGGTCTACCCGCGCGCCAAGCACCTCTCGCCGCGGCTCCGGGTTTTCATCGACTGGCTGACCGCGCGGTTCCGAATAGGAACGGCGGCGGCCGGCTGACGGCCCCGTGGGTGTCCGCTTCCCGCTCACCCCCGACAGAAGAGGCGCTGTATCGCCCCGTTAGTTGGGCGTTTGCGCGAGTTGGAAGCTCAGCGCGTGTCGCCGGTCGCGCTGAACGGGATGGCCTTCGCCTCTCCACCCAGCACGGCCGCGTGATGGCCGCCGTGCTGGCGGGCATCGCCGAGTTTGAGCGCGAACTCGCGATCGAGTGCATCCGCTCCGGCATCGTGGCGGCCAAGGCCAGGGGCAAAAAGCTGGGGTGGCAACCCGGGCAGCGGCCGAAGTCGGACCGGCTCGCCCCCAAGGTGCTCGCCCTTGTCGCCCTGGGGCGTAGCTACCGCCTGGTCGGGCGCGAGGTGGGGCTGAGCAAGAACACGGTGGCGGGGATCGTAGGGCGAGCACGGGCCGGAGGGCGCGACGGCGGCACGCCGTCGAGGGGCTGACCGAAGCGGGCCACCCTCCGCCGACGTCGGGCCTGAAACCGGGCGCGTCCGGGAGGATGGGGCGGGCCGTCACGCGTTCCCCCGCTCCGGTCGCCGCTCGCCCGCGGGGGTGGGTGGGCATAGCCAGCGCTGGATCTGGTCGGGCGTGAGATTGCCGCCACATAGGACGGTGGCGACGCGCCCGCCCCGGAACCGGGGTCCGTGCTCGATCAGGGCGGCGGCGCCGGCCACCCCGGCCGGCTCGACCGCCAAGCCGAGTGACTCGTGCACGAGGCGCATGGCGGCAAGGATCGACTCTTCGGACACGGCGAGCACCGCATCGACCGTCGCGCCCATGCAGGCGAGCGCATAAGGTACGGGCACGCGCACCGCGATGCCGTCCGCGATCGTGCGGGCCGCCTCGGTTTCCACGGCCGATCCCGACCGCCACGAGCGCAGCATCGACGGCGCGCCCTCGGCGACCACGCCGACCACGCGGCACTCGGGCCGCTCCGCTTTGAGCCAGGCGCCCATGCCCGTCGCGAGCGCGCCGTTGCCGAGCGGCACCAGCACCGCGTCGAACGCGGCGCCACCGCGCGTGAGTTCGACGGCGATCGTGCCCGCACCCTCGGCCACCTCCGGCACGGCGCCGTCCTCCAGGAACATGGAGCCGGCGGCCTCGGCGAAGGCGCGCCCCGCGAGCTTGGCCGCGTCGAAGTCCTGCCCTTCCAGAACGACACGGGCTCCGAGGCGGCGCATGGCTTCCACCTTGAGCGGGTTCGCCGTCTCGGCGGCGTAGATCACCGCCTCCATGCCGCGCTTGGCAGCGGCATAGGCGATGCCCTGGCCGAAGTTGCCGGCCGATGCCGACACGACCCGACGGACGCCGGCGGGCAACGCTGCCATGGCGAAGTCGGTCCCGCGGCCCTTGAATGACCGGATCGGGTTCAAGGTCTCCACCTTGGCCAACAAGGTGCATCCGAGACGCTCGTCCAGTGCGCGATTCCCGATCAGCGGCGAGGCGAGGAAGACGGGATCGACCGCGTCGGCGGCGGCGGCGATGCGGGACGGATCGGGCGGGCGGGGTGCATTCGACATGGGGCGAGGCTACGCCCGCACCGGTTCTGGTTTTCCGCGATTTAGGGCAAGTTTGCGCCGTTTCCGTGCGAAGGAGTGGTGATGGCCGCCGAGGAAGCAGCGCCCATGGGCCTCGACGCCGTGGACCGGCAGCTCCTGCGCCTCGTCCAGAAGGACGCCCGCCTATCGGCCGAGCGCTTGGCCGAGGCCGTCGAACTCTCCGCGTCGGCCGTGCAGCGCCGGCTGCAGGCCCTGCGCCGCGGCGGCGTGATCGTCGGCGAGGTCGCCGTCGTGAACCCGAGGCGGGTCGGGCGCCCGCTGACGATGCTGGTCGAGATCCAGATAGAGCGCGAGCGCCCGGAGCTGCTCGGCGCCCTGCGCCGTTGGTTGTCGAACGAGGAGGCCGTGCAGCAGGCCTGGTACACGACCGGCGAGGCCGACTTCATGCTCGTGGTCACCGCCGCGAGCGTAGAGGGCTTCGACGCGTTCATGGAGCGATTGCTCGCCGACAACCGGAACGTGCGCAAGTTCAAGACCGGGGTCGCGCTGCAGGTGACCAAGCGCTCGCTGTTCGTGCCGGTCGATCCCGATTGAGGCAAGGCGAGGCAGCCGAGCGGAAACCCGCCGGCATCCCCGGAACGCCCCGAGCGGCCCATGCGCCCGCGCGTGGTCTTGGTAGGTCGGGCGCTGCTCGCCCACGTCGCCCCGCTGGGCCGGCAGCACCTGATGGCGGCCTCAAGCCGAACAATCCAGGGGAGATACCAAGGGCCGACGCGGCGTAATGTTCACGCCCTGTCCCTTAATCATGATGGCATGGACCGCCCCCGCCCAGCCGCGCTCTTGCGGCTAAGCTGGGCGGGCAGCCCCGAGGAGGAGAGCCATGCCGCACCCTGTCGCACCCCATGTCATCGGCCTCGACATCGCCAAGAGCGTGTTCCAGGCACACGGCGCTGACGCCTCCGGGCGCGCCGTCCTGCGACGGCGGCTGCGACGGGCGGAGGTCATCGGGTTCTTTGCCCGGCTCAGCCCCTGCATTGTGGGGATCGAGGTCTGCCCGAGTGGCCACTACTGGGCCCGGGAACTGATCGCTCTCGGCCACGAGGTGCGGCTGATCCCGCCGCAGTTCGTGCGGCCCTTCTGTCCGGTTGTGAGACCTCATTTGCGCGTTCCGCGATGAGGCGTGCGCGGGCGATGTCCTCTGGCCCGCACGATCGTCGGGTGTTTCGGGTTTGGGGCGGGCGAGCTTTCGTCGGGCTTGGAGGCGTTCCTTGACGACCTGATCGGGTGTCTTGCCGTTCAGGACGCGCTGGCGGCGGGCGTTGTAGGCGGCGTTGAAGCCCCGGAGCAGCTGCTCGAGTTGGACATGGGACGGGATGGTGATGCCGAGCACCTCGCTGCCGACCCGGCCGTTGAACCGCTCCACCATGCCATTTGTTTGCGGCAAGTAGGGCCGCGTGTGGCGGTACTCGGCGCCGAGTTCGGCGCAGGCGCGGGCGAAAGCGGGTGTGAAGCAGCTGCTGTTGTCGGTCAGCACGTGGGTGAGGCTGAAGGGAAAGCCTTGGCTGCCTCGCGCAGGAAGGCGATGGCGCTGCGCTCGGTCTCGTCATCCTTGACGGCCAGGTGGACGGAGCGGGACCTGCGGTCGATGGCGACGTAGAGGTAGCGCTTTCGGCGCTCGCCATTGGCGGTCTGCAGCTTGGGCAGGTGCTCCATGTCGATGTGAATGAAGCCGAGGTCGTAGTCTCGGAAGGTGCCCTTGCCTCGGACCGGCCGGTCAGAGACAGGAGGACGTCTGCGGTTCAGCCCCTCGGCCTTGAGAATGCGCCAGACGCTGTCGCGGTTCAGGTGGGGCAGGAAGGGGGTCACCACCAAGGTGAGGTCGTCGAGGGCGAAGTTGGTGCTCCTCCGCAGGGCGCAGACCGCGGCGCGCTCCTCATCAGTCGCCTTCCAGGGCAGCTTGTGAGGCCGTGCCGAGTGGTCGAGGCAGTCCTCAGGACCTCGCTTGCGCCACTTGCGGATGGTCTCGCTGCTTACCCCAAAGCGCCTGGTCAGCACGCCAGAGGGCTCGGAGGAGCGGGCAATCTCGGCCCGGACGGCGGGGGTGGTGCGGGCATTGGGATGGATCTGGAGCACCGCTCACCTTCCTCCCTGAGCGGCGCCCTTCAGGCGCTCGAAGCGGTAGGTGAGGTCTACAATGGCCAGCCCACTAGGATTCCAACAATGTTCCGCGATTAGACAGCAACTGCTATAGGGGCTTCGAGGCCTTCAGGCTCTACCAGGGACGCGTGGCGCTTGACTAGGCGACTACCGGCCTTCCACCGCCATGCCGTCAACAGGAGTGGCCGCAGGGTCGCCTCGTCTACCTGAGTTAGGTTGACCTGAGTATAGCCGCGCAAGCCCCAACTGCCCGATGCTGATCGGTACGCCGTGGGTGCCGATGCGATCAGCCTGTCCTGCTCATGCGGCCTGAGCGCCACCATGCCCCACCCTCTATCTGGGTCGCCAAGGGTTGCGAAGATGCGCCCGCCGACACGGAAGTCCGGCTTGCCCAGGTGCACCCACTCCATGACCTCCGGCAGTTCCAGTGCAAGGTGGCGAAAGGTGTCTGGTGTCACGGTAGCAGGGCCCCTCCTCAGTATGAGGCAAACCTGCCGTGTGCCGTGACGTCTTGGAAGTCCGGGGCCGCCACCTTTCCGCCGCCTGCTCCTCGCGGCACGGCGACATCGCCTTCCTCACGAATTGCGGTGCCTCGTCAAGGTAAGGCGTGCTTTCTTTATTCTCAACATACTCATTCAAAAGTCTTCCCTTCGACCCGCGCCGGATGCCGCGTGTGAAGGTCGGGACGCCATCCATCCCCCCCTCTAGCCATCACGGCGCGTAGGCACGTCCTTGACGGGCCCGAGCACCGTGGCTCGGTGTCCGTTGTCCACAGAGTGGGTACGCCACTTACCGGAGGATCCTACCGGGAATCCGGACTACCGGCTTTGGGGGATGATCCACGCGGCTCCTCGCCGGCACGTCGGACACTGTGGGCGCTGTGCCGCCTAGAAACTACGTTGACAGACTGTCACCAAACAACCGTTCGGCGTGTTGGAAATAGGCGACCATACTCCGCTCAGGGCGGTGAGGCATGGATTGTCGTGCTCCCGCCGCCGGGCTAACTGCCACCTCGCGAGAGGAGGTCGCATCAGTTGGCCACAGACGTTTCCGCGTCCGATCCTCTCCCAAGAGGACTGCGGCGGTCAGCTAGCCGCCTCGTCGGCCTCAGCGGCCTTGTCGGTCTGCTCCTTCTCCTCTCTGGCCTCCTCGTGCTCGGCCTCGACCTGCAGGCGGCGGCGCGGCGGGATGCGGAGCGCGACCTGGCAAGCGCGGCCTACCTCCTCGCCGACCATGCAGGGCGGCTCTTCGAGGTGGCTGACGTGGCGATCCGCGGCGCGGCCGCGGCAACCGAGGGCCTGGGCTGGGATGAGGTCTCCCGCTCTGAAGCTCTCTGGCGCCAACTCAAGGCGACGGCCACCTCGCTGCCCTATGTCGAGGACGTCTGGTTGAACGACGCCTCGGGCGAGCTACGCTTGACCACCTACGCCTTCCCCACGCCCCGCTCGAACGCAGCGGACCGCGAGGTGTTCCGTGCCCTGCGTGACGGCCTCGACCGGCCTCATGTCGGCGAGCGCATCGTCGGGCGCGTGACCGGCCGCCCGACCTTCCTCCTCTCTCGTCGGCTCGTAAACCCGGACGGCACTTTCCGCGGCATGGCCTCGGTGACGGCCGATCTCGCCTACTTCGGCGAATACTGGGGACGGGTCCGTCTTCCCCCTGGGGCGCGCGTCACGGTCTTCCGGGAGGGGAGCTTCGACGTGCTCGCGCAGCATCCGCCGCCTCCGGACGGTGCCTCGTTCGTCCCTGCGCCGGCCAGGGTGTTGCGCGATGCCCTCGCCCGGGCGCCGCGCGAGGGCCAGATCGGGTTCGCCTCGGCCACCGGCGGTGGGGCGCGCCTCGCGGCGTACAGGCGCGTGGGCGATCTCCCACTTCTTCTCACGGTGAGCAGTTCGGAGGTGGCAATCGAGGTGGCGTGGCGCGCGCGGATGCGCAACTATTTCCTCCTCGGCGCGGCGGCGGCCTTCGCGCTCGCCTTTCTTACCCTCTTCGCGTTCCGGCAGGCACGGCAGGAGATGGCGGCAACCCGCGCGCTCGAGGAGGCGCGTGACGCGCTGGCGCGGACGATCGCCGGTCTGGAGACGAAGGTCGCCGAGCGCACGGCGGAGGTGCGGGCGAGTGAGGGGCGGTTCCGCACCGTCGTTGAGAGCGCGACGGATTATGCGATCATCGCAACTGACCTCGCCGGCACGATCACGCTCTGGAACGCCGGAGCGCGGAACATCCTGGGCTGGGAAGCCGCCGAGGCGCTCGGCCGAAGCGTTCGGGTGATTTTTACGCTGGAGGATGGGGCTGGAGGTGCGCCAGAGGCCGAGATGGGCCATGCCCTCGCTAATGGCCGCGCCGCTGACGAGCGCTGGCACGTGCGCCGTGACGGATCGCGCTTCTTCGCGTCCGGCGCCCTCCTCCCCATCCGCGCTGGCGAGAATGGCGCGCCGACAGGGTTCCTGAAGATCCTCCGTGACCGGACGGAGGCTCATGAGGTGGAGCAGGCACGGCGGGACCTCGCGGAGACGCTGGAGCGCCTCGTTGCCGAGCGGACCACGGAGCTCGCCGCCGCGAACGACCGACTGGTGGCCGAGGCGGCGGCCCGCGAGCGCGCTGAGGAGCAGCTCCGCCAAGCCCAGAAGATGGAGGCGGTCGGCCGCCTCACGGGCGGCGTCGCGCACGATTTCAACAATCTCCTCACCGTCGTCATGGGCAACCTCGCAATGCTCCGGCGCAGGCTGGACGGGACTGCGGACGAGCGCGTTGCGCGCCTCATCGCGGGCGCGACCGAGGGAGCCAATCGCGCGGCGGCACTCACCTTCAGGCTCCTCGCCTTCTCCCGCCAGCAGCCATTGGCGCCAGAGCCGGTGGACGCGAACAAGCTCGTCGCTGGCATGTCGGACCTGCTGCGCCGAACCCTCGGCGAGAACATCGCGATCGAGACGGTGCTCGCGGGTGGGCTGTGGCGGACGCACGCTGACCCGAACGGGCTGGAGAACGCGGTCCTCAATCTTGCGGTGAATGCGCGCGACGCGATGCCGGACGGGGGCAAGCTGACTGTGGAAACGGCGAACGCACACCTAGACGAGGCCTACGCCGCGACCCGGCCGGAGGTGACACCGGGTCAGTACGTCCTCATCGCGGTATGCGACACCGGCATGGGCATGGCGCCGGAGGTGGTTGCGCAAGCCTTCGAGCCGTTCTTCACAACCAAGCCCGTGGGCAAGGGAACCGGGCTCGGGCTCTCACAGGTGTACGGGTTCGTAAAGCAGTCGGGCGGCCACGCGGCGATCTACTCGGAGCCGGGGCACGGCACGACCTTCAAGCTCTACCTCCCCCGGTTCCGGCAGGCGGCGGAAGCTCTCGACGGCGGCGCTGCTCCAGCGAGGGTCCGCCCAATCGCGCACCCGGCCCGGGGCAGGGGCGAGACGGTCCTCGTCGTCGAAGATGAGGTAATGGTGCGAGAGTTCTCGGTGGCGGCGCTCGAGGAGGCGGGCTACCGGGTGCTCGCGGCCGAGGACGGGCCGTCCGGACTGGCCTTGCTGGACGCGCACCCGGAGGTCGCGCTGCTGTTCACCGATGTCGTGCTCACCGGGCCGATGAACGGGCGGAAGGTAGCCGACGAGGCGCTCCGCCGCAGACCCGAACTGCGGATCCTGTTTACCACAGGCTACACGCGCAATGCCATCATCCACCACGGGCGGCTCGACGAGGGCGTGGATCTTCTCACGAAACCCTTCGCGGCGGAGGTCCTTACCGGGCGGGTGCGGACGATCCTGGACCGGGGCTGAGAAGCCAGACCTGCCCTGGCCCAAGCCAGCGAACACTACCTCCCGGAGCGCCAATGCGTTCACCTCCAAAACCATCGTCGTCCCGTGTTCACCCGGGTAGGCGGGCTACTCGCGCTGCTCGCGACGGGCGCGGCCTTGTGTTGGACCGCGAGATCTCTCCGAAGCGGTATCAGCAGGTGGGCGGGGATCACTGGCGGGTGGCTGGACCGCGATCACCGGGGCAGCCCCATTCCGGCCTGCCTCCACCGAAGCGGGGGCACAGACTGGCACGCCGACGCATTCTGCTATTCGCAGGCTGAACCGTGCAGGGATCCGCACGTTCCACTTTGAACGAGTGCCGTGGTGGACCCGGGAGGCGGGTCCCGCAAGACCGGTCCCCTCGGGGTCACTCCCCTTACGACCCGGCCACGGTCCCGTACCCGCCCAGCAGCCCGAGGTAGAGCGTGGGGCCCGGAAGCCGTGTGGCGGACGCGCCTGATCGCTCAGGTACCCGCCAGGACGCGCAAGGCAGGCTCCCGGTCAGGGATGGTATCCGCTGTCGCCGCGATCCATCGCCGCAGGTGCGCAGCATAGGCCTCGCCTGCCGTAACCAGCGCTTCGGCCCCAAGCTTGTTTGCCTGGTAGAGCAAGAAGGGCCGCGACCAGGCCAGCCTGCAGCGATGCGCCGTGGCCTCGAGTGGCCGCAGCAGCTCCTCAAGCGAGTAGAGGTTCGCGCCTCCCGGCCCGTAGGCCTGCGCGACGTTGCCCGCCGTCGCGGCCAGCGTGACCGGTAGGCCGCGCAGCCGAGCGCCCTCATCCGGACGGACGTAGAACATCCGCGTCAGCACCGTGTCCTGCCAAGCCTTCAGCAACGGCGGCGTGGAGTACCACTGTACCGGGAATTGCAGCACCACCCGGTCGGCGGCGAGCAGCCGCCCGACCTCGGCCTCGGTGTCGATCGCGCCGTCAGGGTAGAGCGCGCCCATGTCGAGGACTTCGACGCCGGGCAGGGACCGTGCCGCGGCCAGCAGCGCCGCATTCGCCCTCGAGCGTGAGGGCATGGGATGGAAGAAGAGGATCAGGGTTCGGGACATCGCGACCTCCTTCGTGGTGGGTGAAGGATGGGAGGGCGCGCAGGATCACTCCAACAGATAATCCGTATATGCCACTATCCACGCCATGAACCTCCGTGGCGTGGACCTGAACCTCCTCGTCGTGCTTGACGCCCTGCTCGATGAGGCACATGTCTCCCGCGCGGCCGAGCGTCTCGGCCTGTCGCAGCCCGCCACCTCCAGTGCGCTCGATCGCTGCCGCCACCTCTTCGGTGACCGCCTGCTGGAGCGCGCGGCGGGGAGCATGCGTCTCACGCCGAAGGCCGAGGCGCTCCGGCCGCGGCTGAAGGACGCGCTGGCCGGCATCGTGGACGTGCTTGCCCCGCCGGAGGTGCCGCTCGCGGATCTCCGCCAGACGGTGCGGCTCCTCATGGCGGACAACCTCGCCGCGCTCCTGCTCGGCCCGCTGGTGGCGGCGCTGTCGCGCACGGCGCCAGGCCTCGACCTCGTCGTCCAGCCCTGGCACGGCGCGCCGGCGGCGATGGAGGCGCTGACGCGCGGCACGCTCGACCTCGCGGCCTCGGTCTTCCCCTCGGTTGGCCCGGACATTCGGCGCGAGGAGTTGCTGCGGGAAGGCTATGTCGTCACCATGCGCCGCGATCACCCGGCCGTTGCGGGCTTCGACCTGGACCGCTGGCTATCCTACCCGCACGTGCTCGTCTCCGGGCGCGGCGAGGTGCGCGGTGCGCTGGATGAGGCGCTGGCTCGGCACGGCCGGACGCGGCGCGTGGGGCTGGTCGTGCCGAGCTTCCTGCTAGTGCCGCCGGTGCTCCGCGGCTCCGATCTCATCGCCCTGCTGCCAAGCCGCTCGATCGGGGCGGAGATGCGCGGCGACCTTGTCCTGCTGGAGCCGCCGGTCGCGGTGGAGGGCTTCCCCGTCCACCTCGCCTGGCACCGCCGGCGCGAGGACGATGCGGGGGTGCGCCATGTCGCGGGGACAGTGCGGGAGGTGGTCCGCGTCCATGCATCGTGAGTTGATCCGCACGGCACTCTGGTGACTTGAACCCGGAAAGGCTAGTCGCCAGCGATCCATGATGACCAGATCATAACAGTAAGGCGGGGGTGTGCCGGAACGCCCGCCGATCACCTCTAAGTGCAAGCCCCTCTCCCCTCCGGAAAAGGAAGGCGGTGCCCGAGGGCACCGCCGAGTTTAGGGAGGAAACGTCCAAGAAAACAGCAAACCCAACATGATCGGCTTGCTGCGCCGCACAACGTGGTTCGCTGCTGCCCTCACTACAAGCAAAGATTCAGTCCCAGAACAGCATTAAGGGCCGGAGAGAGGGATTTTAGGGGGTAGAAAGCGGTCGTTTGCGGGATAGCTTCTGCCAAAGGTTTGGCTTCCCCTACACAGCCCGAACCCTCAGCTGCTCTACATTCATGGCACTGCCAGAGCAGCCAGGAGATGACATCAGTCCAGGTTCCTACCTAGGGTGGGTTGATGCTTCTGCAAAATGGCCCTTGCGTTGCCCTGATCGGACCTTTGGTAAGGTATATTGGCAACTGCGTCGTCTTAGGAAAGTACGCTGGCGCGGGTGGAGTGGTCCGGGCCGGGCACCATCTGCCGCCCAAGCGTGACCGGGTCGAGGAGTGCCGCAGCCCTGGAGCAAATAAGGCGGTGGGGGGTCGCCATGAACGAGACTGGCCCAGACACCACGGACGAGGTCCAGGACCGGCGATACCGGGCCATTTTCGAGTGTGCGGTTGATTTCGCCATCATCGCCACCGATCGGGACGGCCGGGTAATGGACTGGAATCCCGGGGCCGAGCGCGTCCTCGGCTGGTCGGCCGAGGAGGTGCGCGGCAGACCGGCAGACTTCTTCTTCACGCCCGAGGACCAGGAAGAGGGTCGACCGCAGGTCGAGATGCAGCGTGCCCTCCATGCCGGACGTGCTGACAACGAGCGCTGGCACACGCGCGAGGACGGGTGCCGGTTCTGGGCAAGTGGCGAGATGATGCCGCTCCGAGACAAGGACGGCACCCACCTTGGCTTCCTCAAGATCCTGCGCGATCGCACCCCACAGCAGCGGGCGCGCGAGCGGCAGGCCGCCCTGGGGGCGCTGATGGCGCGGATGCGCGACCTCGACGACCCTTACGGGATCATGCTGGTCGCGGCTGAGGCGCTGGGACGAACCCTGGGTGTGCACCGGGTCGGCTTCTTCGACGTGACCGACGACTACACCCTGAGCTTCACCGTGGGCTGGGCGGACGGCACGCTGCCCCTGATTGTGGGGACATGGCCCGCCACCCGCATCGGCACTGCCTACCTCGCCGAGGTTCGCAAGGGCGCAGTCATCGCCATCGCGGACACGACACGACATCCTCTCACGACTGATTCGGCCTTCGCGGAGATCGGGACGCGCGCGCTCGTTGGTTTTCCAGTGATCCGTGATGGGCGCTGGGTGGCGGCGCTCTACGTCAATCACGCCGAACCTCGGGCATGGTCACCCGAGGAGGTGGCTTTCGTCGAGGCTGTCGGTGGGCAGGCCTGGGACATGGTGCAGTGGGCAGGTGCCCGGGCTGAGTTGCGGGCAAGCGAGGCGCGATGGCGTGGTATTTTCGAGTACATGCACGAGGGCTTTGCCTTGTGCGAGATGGTCTACGGCCCGGATGGGACGGCGGCGGACTTCCGCTACGCCGAGGTGAACCAGGCCTGGGAGCGGCTGACCGGCGTTCCGTCCGATGAGACCCTTGGCCGCCTCGCATCGGAGATATTCCCCGGTATCGAGCGGTTCTGGACCGACACCTACGCCCAGGTGGTCGAAACCGGGGAACCTGTGCATTTCGAGTGCCAAGTCGCCTCCATTGGTCGCTGGTTCGAGGTTTATGCCTACCGCACGGAGCCAGGGCGCTTCGCCGCCCTGTTCCTCAACGTGAGCGAGCGAAAGGCGGCGGAGGAACGGCAGACCCTGTTGGCGCGGGAAGTCGACCACCGCGCCAAGAACGCCCTCGCTGTTGTACAAGCAGCCTTGCGGCTGACCAAGGCTCCGGACGTGGCGAGCTACAGGACCGCTATCGAGGGTCGGATAGGCGCGCTGGCGCGGGCGCAGTCAGTGCTGGCCCAGGACCGCTGGGCGGGTGCCGACCTCCGCCGAATGCTGGAGGGGGAACTCGCGCCATTCCTCGGGGCTGTGGCGGGCCCGGAAGCGCGAGTCCAGTTGACGGGGCCCCGGGTAGCCATCTCGACCAGAGCGGCACAACCCTTGACCATGGCCGTTCACGAGTTGGCGACGAACGCGGTCAAGTACGGCGCCTTGTCGGTTGGCGCGGGCCGTCTCTCAGTATCCTGGCGTCTGGAGAGCGCAAGTGGCGGGCTGCCGTTGTTGCGTCTGCACTGGGTCGAGGCTGGAGGACCAAGGATCAACGCCCAACCGCAGCGACGCGGTTTCGGTTCGCGGATGCTGGACGGCACGGTGCGCGGCCAGCTCGGGGGCAAGGTAAGACTGCGCTGGGAGGCGTCAGGCCTTGTCTGCGAGATCGAGATCCCACTCCAGGCGGGTTCGGGTCTCACGGACACGCCTGGATTCAGCGCAGCAGACTGACCTGCGCAAAGTCGGAAGGGCACGCCGAGCCAGAGATGATCCTGTAAGTCAGCCTTTTCGCTGAGCCACGAGGGCAGTTCGTTGCCGGGTCCAGCTGCCACCGTGTTAGAGTGTTTCTGCCGAAGTCGCCCGAGGGTTGACCGGGGTTCGAACGGTGAAGATCCTCCGTCGGTAGGGACGGCGTTGCCGCTGCGCCTCCTGCGACAACGGAGGTCTTGCCACCTCCGAGCTGCTTGCGGGCATGGCGCCGCGCGTGGTCGGCCGGGGATCGGCCTGCATGATCTTCAGGTGTTCCTGCGCTGCTGCGTAGGCGTCCTCGGCGCAGCGGTAGCCCTGCCCGCCCTCCTTCACAGTGGCGCCATGGACCGTGATACGCCACCCCCAAGCTTCCGATCGGAAGCCGCGACGCTCGACCACGACGTCCGTGTTGAAGGCGTCCCAGTCACGTTCAGTCCGCGTGCTCATCAGCCCTAGTAATCCATCGTCGCAGTAGCGTCGGTGAAGCAGTACTGCCTGCCGGCTTACCAAATGTTTTCCATCGGGTGGCGTGCGGCACTGCTATATGGGGATTCCGACGATGTCGGCCGCCTGTTCCGAGGCGAAGTCGGCCACTGATTCCGACGTCATGTCGGCCGGCCATTCCGATTGATGTCGGCCG
>NZ_JACIJD010000024.1 GCF_014199205.1 Muricoccus pecuniae
TGAAGGTCACAGGTTCAAATCCTGTCCCCGCATCCAAATACATCCCATCCACAAAGCCCCGACAGGCATCGCCCGTCGGGGCTTTGTGCTGTTTGCGGCCGGAGAAGCAGGGAATAGAACCCTTCGCGTCAACAGCGGAGCGACGTTCTCATGCCCAACCCTCCTACCGGCTTCCAGCACGGCATCACATTGGATCAGGCGCAGCGGATCGTCTCTGCCTCACTCGAAGAGGGGCGGCGCCTTAATCTCGCGCCCCTAACCGTGGTCATCCTGGACGCCGCAGGTCAGATCAAGGCGGTGCTGAAGGAAGACGGCTGCAGCCTGCTCCGCCCGGCGATCGCCCATGGCAAGGCCTTCGGCGCAATGGGCCTTGGCTTCGGCGGCCGTGAACTCGCGCGGCGTTCCCAGGGGATGCCCGGTTTCATGAATGCCTTCTCGGACCTTGCCGGCGGCGCGGCGGTGCCCGTTCCCGGCGGCGTTCTCATACGCGATGCGGGCGGGGCCATCCTGGGCGCGGTCGGCATCTCCGGGGACCTGTCCGACAAGGACGAGGCGGCGGCGGTTGCGGGCATCAAGGCCGCGGGACTGACGCCGGACACGGGGGACGACGCCTGATGAGCCGTCTTCCCGAAGTCCTGGCCCGGCTCGATTCTGCCGAGGCTGAGATCCGCGGCCGCTACTTCGATTTCCTCCGCATTCCCAGCGTGAGTGCCCAGCCCGACCATGCCGCTGACTGCCGCCGCGCCGCGGCCTGGCTGGTGGAGGAACTCCGGGCGATCGGCTGCACCGCCGAGATCCGGGAGACGCGGGGTCAGCCCGCCGTGGTGGCCTACCACCCCGGCCCGGGCAATGGGGCGTCACCGGTGCTGTATTACGGCCATTACGATGTCCAGCCCGCGGAACCCTTCGAGCTCTGGACCTCGCCTCCCTTCGAGCCGACCTTAAAGGAAGGCCCCAACGGCCCGATCACCGTGGCTCGGGGTGCGGTGGACGATAAGGGACAGGTCATGACCTGGCTCGCCGCCATGCGGGCCTGGCACGAAGTGGCGGGCGGCCCGCCGGTCCCGGTGCGCGTGCTGGTGGAGGGGGAGGAGGAGATCGGCAGCCCGAGCCTCGACGCCTTCCTCGACCAGCACGCGGGCGAGCTGAAGCAGGCCCGAGCCGTCGTCGTCAGCGACACCAACATGTGGGATCCGCAGACCCCGGCCATCTCGGCCCGCCTGCGCGGCATGGCCTACGCGCAGATCGACCTCTACGCGGCCTCGCGCGACCTCCATTCCGGCCTTTATGGCGGGATGGCGCTGAACCCGATCAACCTGCTCAGCAAGATCGTGGCCGAGCTGACGGACGCGAACGGCCGTATCCAGCTACCCGGCTTCTACGACGCGGTGCCGGAGGTCGGCGGCAACCTCGATGCCGCCTGGGACTCTCTCGGCTTCGACGAGGGACGCTTCCTCGGGGATATCGGCCTCTCCGTTCCCGCCGGGGAGAAGGGGCTGAAGCCGCTGGTCCGGCAGTGGGCACGCCCGACCTGCGACGTGAACGGCATCTGGGGCGGCTATACCGGCCCGGGCTCCAAGACCGTTATCGCGGCCGAGGCGCATGCCAAGGTGTCCTTCCGCCTGGTCGGTGACCAGGACCCCGAGGCGGTGCTGGACTCGCTCGAAGCCTTCGTGAAGGCCCGCGTCCCCGCCGACGCCCGTGTCGAGGTCCAGCGCTTCGCCTCCGCGCCGCCCGTAGTGGTGCCGGAGGACAGCGATGAGGTTGCCGCTGCCCGTCGCGCGCTCGCGGCGGAGTACGGGCGCGAGGCGGTGCTCATCGGCTCCGGTGGTTCCATCCCCGTGGTTGAGAGCTTCCGCCGCATCCTCGGCCTGGACAGCGTGCTCATGGGCTTCGGGCTGAACGACGACCAGGTGCACAGCCCCAACGAGAAGTTCGACTGGGCCTGCCTCATGCACGGTGCCCGCAGCCACGCGCGCCTGCTCGCCGAACTGGGCGCCTGAACAGGAAACGGCCCCGCCTCCGGTCAGGAAGCGGGGCCGTCCGGGGAGGCGTGGATCAGCGCTTGGCGCCGAGATCGGCGCGGAGCTCCGCGATCCGGCCCTTGATGCTCTCGCGCAGGCTCGGGGAGGTGTGCGCCTTCATCCCGGCCAGGGTCTGTTCCAGCTCGGCGAGAAGCCGGCGCTTCTCGTCCACGCTGCGCCGGATCGGCTTGTTGTCGCTGAACTGTCCTTCGAAGGCGCGCATGAGGCTCCTCCTCTCCCTCTTATCGTCGAAGCGGTCCCGGCGCTGGGGCAGGGCCGAGGTGCCGGAGCACCCCGCACGCCCCTGCCATTTCCTGCCGCTTTGGGTGCGGCCGGTGGCTCGGGATCGGCCGAGTCTAACGGGTCCCCGGCGGGACCGGAATACCCGCTTCCCGCGAAGCAGGCCGGCGCCCTCCCTCAGTACTCGTACTCATAGGTGATGCCCGCTCCCTGGCTGTCCGCACCGGCACCGCTCTCCAGCTTCAGCCGCGGCGTCAGCTCGATCTCCACGCCGACGCGCGGCGAGCCCGTGCTCGTCCCGGGATCGACGTTCAGGTAGATGCCCTGTCCAAGATAGCCGCCGGCCTCGATCCCCGGCGTGCCATTCGCGCCCGTGCCGATGCCCAACCGGTCCAGCCCGAGGCTGCGGCTCACCCGCCCGAGCACCCCGCTCACCGGGTCCTCCTTCCCGCCGGCGAGGGCACCGGACAGCACGCGCGCGAGCTGGGCGATCTGGAAAGGCGAGAGCTTGTCCGCCGAACGGTTGAAGATCAGCCGGGCGAGCACCTCGTCCTGCGGGAGCTCGGGCGAGGAGGTGAACTCGATCTTGGGCGCACGCGGGGTGCCCGTGACAGTCACGTTGATCGTCGTGCTGCTGGCGCGCGACGTCGCGAGCAGGTCGATCTCGGGCGAGGCGACGTCTCCCTGGAAGGTCAGCACGCCGCGCTCGAAGTTCAGCCGCCGGTCCAGCACGGTGAGGTTGCCGCGCCGCAGCCGCAACGCGCCGCTCGCCTGCGGGTCGGAGATGGTGCCGGCGATCCGCACGTCCCCGCCCAGCTCCACGTCCAGCCCGCGCCCGCGGAGATAGATCTGCCCCGGCGCGCGGAACGCGATGTCGAGCGCGAGCGGCGGCGCGTCGGAAGGTGGGGGGGCGGCACGCCGGCCGGCCGCGCGCCGGGCCGCCGCGGTGCCGGGGGGCGGGGAGGGGATGTTGCGCCCGACCTCACGCACCTCGCCGATATCGGGCACGCCCCCCGGCAGCCCCTCGGGGATGCCGATGGTCGCGTTCCGCGCGGTGATCGCCCCGGCGAGCCGCATGCCGTCCCCGACGGAGCCTGAGAGGCGCAGGTCCGTGTCGAAGGCGCCGCGCAGCAGGTCGGAGGAGACGGGCTGGAGGTTCTGGCCCGTCACGCTCAGGTCGATCGGCTGCCCCTCGGCGAAGGGGCGCAGGTCGCCCCGCGCTGTCAGCGTGCCCGGCCCCGCCCGGGCGGTGATCGATTCCACGACGATCCGGTCGGCGTCGCCCCTGACCGTCCCACGGATGTCGCGCAGCGCGAGCCCGTATTCGAGGTTGCGGAAGGAGCCATTGGAGAGCCGCGCCGTGCCGGAGACCTGTGGCTCGGCCACCGTGCCCCCCGCCCGCGCATCGATCGCGACCGTCCCCGCAACGCGGTTCGCCCCGCTCAGGAGGAAGGGCGCGGCGATCACGCCGATATCCGTGGTGCCGCGCAGCGTGGCCTCGATCGGCCCGGCGAAGTCGGACGGCAGCCGGGCCTGGAGGTTCAGCCTGAGCGCTTGGCCCAGGCGGAACTCCGCCTGCGTCTCGACCGACTCGCCCCGCATCCGCGCGGTGGCCTGGAGCGTGCCCTCGGGCAGGCCGCGCGCCCAGGGCGCCCCGGCACGGAGCCCCGTGCCGCGTAGATCGCCCTCGATCCCGGGCCGCGCCACGGGACCGGAGAGCCGGACATCGCCGGAAAGCGTCCCGGAGAGCGCCGGCTCCGGGAGGAAGAGGTTCGCGATTCCCAGGGGCAGGCTGGTGAGGGTGGCGCGGAGATCGGCATTCTCCGGTCCCCAGCGCCCGGTCACCCGAAGCGTTCCGCCCGGCCGGCCCTGGAGGCTCAGCCCCTCGGTCGAGACCCCGCCCCCGGGGGTGAGGAGGATCGTCGCGGGGGCCGAGAGGCGGACGCCCAGGGCCTGCCGCGTCACATCCAGTGCGGCGAGGTCGATCCGCTTCTCCGGCTCGTGCAGGGCGAGGCGGGCCCGCAGCGTGGCGCGGGCCTCGAGGGCGCGCAGGTCGGCCCGCAGGTCCAGCGCCGCATCCGTCCCGTTCGCCTGGATCGTCCCGTTCACCACCTGCCCGCCGGCTCGGAGATCGTTCGCCCGGATCTCCGCCTCGATTCCCTGGCGCCGCTCCGCGCCGGCCTCCCTGGGGGCGAGGCTCGCGGAGACGCGCAGCCCGCCTCCGAGCGGCGCGCCGGCCACCGGGGTCAGGGGCGCGAGGTCCGTGGCCTCCAGCAGGAGGGTCGCGCGGGCAAGGGCGGTGGCCGTGTTCACCTCCCCGCTCCCCTCCAGCCGCGCCGGGCCGAGGGCGGCGCGTAGCGTCTGCACCCGGATCACCTCACCCTCCTGGGCGGCGCGGGCCTCGGCGGTCAGTGGCATGTTCTGGAGCCGCGCCGAGAGGTTGAGGCTGCCCGCCGGGACCGTCGCCCGGGGAAGCGAGGCCTCCAGACGCAGCGCTTCGAAGCGGCGGCCATAGGCTTCCAGCTCCGGCGACTCGGCCCGCAGCGCAACGGCCGGCTCCGAGGCGGGGCCGGTGACGCGCGCCTCCGCGCTCAGCCGCCCCCGGACGGGCGCGGCCGGGATGTCCTCCGCCGCGAGGGCGGCGTTGATGGTGAGGTTCAGCCTCTCCCCGAAGCCGCCCTCTGCCCGGAGCGTCACGGCGCGGCCGTTCACGGCCAGCTCGTGCAGGTGCTCCCGGTTGGCGCGCAGCAGGAGGGTCGGCGCCTCGCCGAGCAGGGCCGGCGCGGGCTCGGGCAGCCGTGGCTGCCGGAGCGTGGCCTCGACCCGCAGCTCCGGCGCGGCGGTCGTGCCCGTCACGCTGCCGCTCGCCTCGACCGCGCTCCAGCCAACGGTCGGCGGAACGAGGCCGGCCAGGGCCGCCGCATCGCCCACCCGCGCCTCGAAGGCGAGGTCGAGCGCCTCGCCCAGCGTGCCCCGCGCCTCGACGGCCGCCGCACCCGCATCGATCCGTGCCCGCTCGATCCGGGTTCCGCCGCCACCGGCCGGGGAGGTCCGGAAGTCGAAGCGGAGGGCCGCCAGGGGAGGGGGCAGGAAGCCGCCGAGCGCGGCGTTGCCCGAGGCCTCCAGCCCGACCCCGCCGCCGGCGGGGAGGCTGACCGTGCCGCGCCCTTCCAGCCGCGCGGTCTCGCCGAGATCGGCCAGCAGGTTGAGCGCCGCCCCGCTCGCCGGGCCATCCAGCTCTACGCGCAGGCGCGTGGCCCCCTCCGGCTTGCCGAGAAGGGAGGCGACGAGGCCGCCGGGCGCCTCGTCATAGGAGAGGTCGATCTTCATCCGCTGCCCCGGCGCGAGGGCGAGGTCGAGGTCGAGCGATCCCGGCGCGTCCAGGCGCCGTCCCTTGGCCCCGATGAACGCGCCGTCGGCCCCGAGCCGCCCGCCCGCCTCCAGCGAGAGGACGGCCGGGATGCCCGCGACAGCCCTTCCCAGCTCGATCCGCGGCAGGGCCAGGCGCTCCAGCGCCACCTCTACCGGCAGCTGCGGGAGCTGGGGGATGACCGGCCCGGCGGGTTCGGCGGGCTGTGGCTCGGGCCGGGGCTCCGTGACGGGAAGGCGGGTGAAGGCCACGCGGCCGGCGGAGATGTTCGACACCCGGAACTCGCGCGAGGCCAAGCGGAGGAGGTCGAGGTCGAGGGCGATGTCCTCGGCGACGAGATAGGGCCCCTCGCGGTCCGACAGCACCACCCGCCCGATTCGCGGGGCGGCGGGCAGGCCGCCATGCAGGTTCTCGATCTCCAACCCGGGTACGAAGCGCATGGCTAGCCCGGCCAGCGCCTCCTGCCCCGGCCGGAGGTTCAGCGCCGCCCAGGCCCCGGCCAGGAGCACCACCGGCAGCACAACGGCCACGCCCAGGAGCGAGAGCAGGATACGCCCGACCCAGCGCATCAGAAGGCCTGCCCGATCCCGACATAGAGGCCGTAGCCCGAGCTTCCCGGCACTTTCGAGAGGGGCAGGGCGACATCGGCGCGGATCGGCCCGATCGCCGTGGCGTAGCGGAAGCCGAGGCCCGCCCCGATCCGCAGGTCGCCGAAGCCCGTCGCCGGGTTCTCCCCCACGCTGCCGGCATCGACGAAGAGCGCCACGCCGTAGGGCCCGGAGATGCGCTGGCGCAGCTCGACGCTGCCCTCCAGCAGGGAAAGGCCGCCGCGCGGGGTGTTGTCCCGCCGGCGCGGGCCGATGCTCTGGAAGTCGTAGCCGCGCACGGAGCCGCCGCCGCCGGCATAGAAGCGCAGGTGCGGCGGGATATCGATCGCCTCCGCCCCGGCCAGGGTCCCGAAGCCGGCCCGCAGGGCGAGGATGCTGCCCTTGTCCCCGCTGAGGTCGAAATAGGCGCTTCCCGTGCCGCGCACCCGCACGAAGACGGCGCTGGAATCGCCGACCGAGGTGGTGGGCGAGACCAGGAGGTTCGCCCGCACCCCGCGCGAGGGGTCCAGCACGTTGTCCGTCCCGTCGTACCGCGCGCCGAGCGGCAGGGAGAGAAGGGCGTAGCTGAGGTCCTGGTCCAGCTCCGAGGTCTTGCCCAGCTCGGCGGCGATGCCGGCCGAGACGGTCAGGCGCGGGTCCAGCCGCCGCTCGAGGGAGAAGCCGGCGGTCACGGCGTCCCGGTCATAGGCGCGCAGGCGCTCGCGCAGGATCGCCACGTCGGTCACCGCCGTCGCGTTCAGCCCGGCGAACCAGGGCTGCCGCAGATTGGCCGAGAGGCGGTAGCCCGTGTCGCTCACCCCGCGCTGGGTGGTGCGGGAGACCTCGCCCTCGATCCGCAGGCGCTCGGCCGCCCCGAACAGGTTCCGGTGCTCCCAGTAGGCGCGGAGGGTCGGGCCGTAGCGCGTCTCGTAGCCGGCGGTGCCGCCGATGGCGCGGAAGGGCCGCTCGGCGACGAGGAAGGTGACGGGAAGACGGCCATCGGGGTCCAGCCGCTCGCCGATGCGCGCGCGGACCGTGCCGAAGACGCCCAGCGCGAGCACGTCCCGCCGCACCCGGTCCAGCTCCTGTGGGCTGTAGACATGGCCGGCGAGCACGCCGGAGGCCCGGCGGAGCAGGGTGGGATCGACATTCTCCGATCCCTCCACCGCCGGCTGGGCGAAGCGGGCGCGCGGGCCGGGCTGGACCAGATAGACGATCTCCATCGTGCGCGCGTCGTGATCGACGGTGATCTCCCGCCGGGGCACGCTGGCGAAGGGGTGGCCGGCGTCCCGCAGCCGGGTGAGCAGGGTCTCCTGCGCGTCGTTCACGGCGGCGGCGCGCGCCGGGTCCCCGGGGCCGAGCCCGGCGACCTCCCCGGCCTCGGCGATGCTCTCCTCGACGACGGAGGGGCGGAGGCTGACGCTGGAGATGCGATAGAGCGGGCCGGTTTCCGCCCCGATGACGACGGGCACCGGCTCCGTGCCCCGCGCGGCCAGGCGCAGGGCGAGGTTCGGCGCGTCCGGCGGCTCGCCCGCCAGGGTCACCCGCGGCGTGCCGGCATAGTAGCCCTCCGACCGCAGCGCCCGCTGGAGCTGGCCGAGATCCTGCAGCGCCCGCGCCACCAGCCCCTCCGCGCTCGTCGGCACGCTCTCGCGCAGCCGCCTCAGGGAGGAGACGCCGTCCATCGCCGTGTCGAGGGAGGGGTTGCCGGTTGGGGTGAAGGTCACATCATAGCTGCGGACGGGGCCATCCGGGCTGTCGCTCTCCGGCGCCCCGCCCGGGCGCGGCTCCTCGGCCGGCGCCGTCCCCGCGGGCTGGGCGGCGACGACCCCGACCAGCAGCGAGGCCAGCAGCAGCGCGACGGGCACAAGTCCGGGGTGGAGCGAAGGCAATGGAAGGGCTAACTCCTCAATCCATGGATCATGATCTCGCCGAGACCCTCACGCGCTGGCGCCGACACCTCCATGCGAACCCGGATGTCACGGGGCAAGAAGGCCCGACCGCGGATTTCGTCGCCCAACGTTTGCGTGAACTCGGCATTTCCGAGGTGGAAACAGGCGTCGGCGGGCACGGGGTGGTGGCAACCATCCGCCGCGGCGGCGGCAACCGGAGCGTCGGCCTCCGCGGCGACATGGACGCCCTGCCGATCCAGGAGGCGAGCACCGAGCTTCCCTGGCACAGCACCCGCCCCGGCGTGATGCATGCCTGCGGGCATGACGGCCACACCACCGCCCTGCTCGGCGCGGCGGCCCTGCTGATGCGGGACGAGAGCTGGTCCGGCACGGTGCGCCTCGTCTTCCAGCCGGCGGAGGAAGGCGGCGGCGGCGCGCGGTCGATGGTCGATGATGGCCTGTTCCAACGCTTCCCCATGGACCGCATCTTCGGCTGGCACAACTGGCCCGGCCTGCCCGTGGGCACCATCGCCGTGCATGATGGCCCGGTGATGGCGGCCGGCAAGCGCTTCCGCATCCTCGTCGAGGGCCATGCGGGCCATGCCGCCCTGCCGCACCTGACGCATGATCCCATCGTGGCGGCGGGCCACGCCATCGTCGCCTGCCAGTCCATCGTCTCCCGCAACCTCGATCCCCTCGACTCCGCCGTGGTCAGCCTCACCACGATCGAGGGCGGCGAGGCCTGGAACCAGATCGCGGCCCGGGTGGAGATCAAGGGCTCCATGCGCTTCCTGCACGAGGCGACGGGGCGGATGATCGAGGAGGGGCTGCACCGCATCGCGCGCGGGCTGTCGGAGACCTTCCAGCTCCGCGCCACGGCGGAGGTGCTGGGCGGCGTGGACGCGACGACGAACCACCCGGCCGAGCGCGACCTCGCCGCCGGGGCCGCCGCCGCCGTCGCCCCGCTCCGCCGCGACCTGCCCGCCGCGATGACCGGCGAGGACTTCTCCGTCTTCCTGGGCCAGGTGCCCGGCGCCTTCGTCTGGATCGGCAACGGCCCGGCCGAGGGGGGACGCGAGCTGCACAACCCGAATTACGACTTCGACGACCGGGTGCTGCCCACCGCCAGCCGCTTCCTCGCGGAGACGGCCCGGCGCGCCCTGGCCGGCGACTAGGAGGAACGCGGGTGGCGCTGCCGGTCTCCCTCTCCGGCCACGGGCTGAAGCCGGGCTTCCGCGACACCTCGCTCTTCGCGCCGCGCAGCGTCGCCCTGCTGGCGGACCCCGCCCTGCCGGCCTCCCCCGTGCTGGCGCGCAACCTGGCCGCGGGCGGGTTCAAGGGCCCGCTGCACGCCGTCGGCCATCCCTGGCCGGGCATGGCGCATGCGGAAGGGCTGGAGGCACTGCCGGCCGCGCCCGATCTCGCCGTGCTCTCCCTCCCGCCCGCCGCGATCGAGAGGACCATGGCCGCGCTCGGGGCGCGCGGCTGCCACGCGGCGGTGGTGCCGGGCCCCGCGCCGGACCTCGCCACTATCTGCGCGCGGACCGGGGTTCGCGCCCTGGGCGACCACTCCTTCGGCCTCTGCGTGCCGTCCCTCGGGCTGAATGCCTCGCTCTCCCACCTCATGCCGCGGCCGGGGCGGCTGGCGCTGCTCTGCCAGTCCTCCGCCCTGGCGCGGGCGGTGATCGACTGGGCGGAGGGGGAGGCGGTGGGCTTCACCCTCATCGCGGGGATCGGCACGAATCTCGACTACGGCTTCGCCGGCGCGCTCGACTGGCTGGCGCGGGACGCGGCGACCGGCGCCATCCTGCTGGACCTCCGCCGCATCAAGAACCGGCGGCTCTTCATCTCCTCTGCCCGCGCGGCGGCGCGCAGCCGGCCGGTGGTGGCGCAGCGGCCCGGCCATGCCGGGCGGGGCGCGGCGGATGCCGTGATGGGGGCGGCGCTGCGCCGGGCCGGCGTCCTGCGCGTACAGGGGCTGGAGGACCTGCTCTCCGCCGCCGAGACCCTGGCGCGGGTGAAGCCCTCCGCCCGCCCGGGACCGGATGGCCAGCGCGGGGACCGGATCGCTATCGTCACCAACGGCTACGGGCCGGGGCAGATGGCGGCCGATGCCGCGCTGCGCGGCGGCGGGCGGCTGGCCGAGATCACCCCCGAGGCGCGCTCCGTGCTCGACCTCGCGCTTCTCGGCGGATGGGCGGGGGAGAACCCGCTCGCGCTGCCGATGGGTCAGGCGCACCGCCTCGGGGAGGCGGCCGTCCTCCTCTCGGCCTTGCGGGAAGTGGATTCGGTGGTGGCCATCCACGCGCCCGCGCCGGAGGAGGACCCCGCCCTCGCGGCCGAGAACCTCGCCGCCGCGGCGGCCACGGCGGGGCGGGGCGGACGGAGCGCGCCGGTGCTGGCCGCCTGGCTCGGCCAGTCCGTCGCTGGGGCGCAGCGGCGGGCCCTCGCCGAGCGGGGCATCGCCGTTTTCGCCACGCCCGAGGCGGCGGTGCAGGGCGCGCTGCACCTCGCCCAGGACCGGCGCAACCGGGCCGCCGCTGCGGAGCTGCCGCCGAGCGAGGTGCTGGAGGTCACGCCCGACCGGGCGCGGGTCGCGGCCCTGTTCCGCCGGGTGCGCGAGGCCGGGCGCCTGCGCCTGGACGAGGCGGAGGCGCTCTCCGTGCTGGAGGCCTATGGCCTCCCCATCATCCCGCACCGCACGGCCGCCACGGTGGAGGAGGCCGTCGAGGCCGCCGAGGCACTCGGATGGCCCGCGGTGCTGAAGGTGCTGAGCCCGGACCTGCCGGCCAAGACGGAGGTCGGCGCCGTCGCCCTGAACCTCGCCGACGCCGCCGCCCTGCGAGGCGCCGCGGAGGCGATGGCGGCGCGGCTCGCCCGGTCGAGCCCCGGGCTCGTCCCGCATGGCTGGATGGTGCAGCGGCAATCCCCGCGCGGGCGCGAGCTGCGGCTGAGGACGGGCGACGACCCCATGTTCGGCCCCTGGATCGGCTTCGGCACCGGTGGCACCGCCGCCGGGATGGAGAGCGATGAGGCCCACGACCTTCCCCCGCTCAACCGGGCCCTCGCCCTCTCCCTCATCGCGCGTACCCGCGTCTCCCGGCTGCTCGACGGGTGGCGGGACCATCCGGCGGTGTCGCGGGAGGGTCTGGCGGAGGCGCTGGTGGGCCTCTCGCAGCTCTCGGTGGATTTCCCCGAGATCGCCTCGGTCACCGTCAATCCCCTCGTCGCCCGTGAGGACGGGATGGAGGTGCTGGACGCCGACCTCGCCCTGCGCCCGGAGGGAGAGGTGGGCTTCCTCGCCATCCCCCCCTATCCGGCGGAACTCGCCCAGCCCTTCACCATCCGGGACGGGCGGCAGGTGCTGGTGCGGCCGATCCGGCCGGAGGATGCGGAGGGCGTTGCCGCCTTCGTCCGGCGAGTCTCGCCGGAGGATCTGCGCTACCGCTTCTTCAACCGGCTGCGCGAGCTGCCGCCGGCCCAGATCGCGCGCCTGACCCAGATCGACTACGACCGCGAGATGGCCTTCACCGCCCTGGATGGCGAGGCGATTGCCGGGGTGAGCCGGCTGGTGCTGGACCAGGAAGGCGGGGGCGAGTTCGCCATCCTCATCGACGGCGCCTGGAAGCGCGGCGGCCTCGCGCGCCACCTGATGGCGAGGCTGGTGGACTGGGGACGCAGCCGGGGGCTGAAGCGCATCTCGGGCCAAGTGCTGGCCGACAATACCGGCATGCTGCGCTTCGTGCGCGTCATCGGCTTCGAGACGCGGCGAACCGAGGACCCGGAGATCCTCGAAGCCTACCTGACCCTGGAAGAGTAGCGGAGGGCGGGGCGGTGGCCCCGCCTAGTGCATCCGCGTCTCGGCCAGGAGCAGCCGCACGCGCGCGGCGGCCTCCGCGCCCTTGCGCGCCTCGCGCCAGGCAGCCTCGGCGACGCGCTGATGGATCGAGACGGCCTCGTCCGCCGCCGTGATCGTCCCGACGCCGATGGCGCCGATCGGCACACTGTCCGGCTGGAAGGGATTGGCGCAGAGATGGGCACGGTCCCGCGCGCGCAGGACGATGAAGTTCCCATTCGGCTCGGCGTCGGGTAGCAGCCCGATCTGCAGGCCCATGGGCACGCTCTCCATCAGCGCCGCCACATTCTCCAGCTCCGTCCGGGCAGCGACGCGGCAGCGATGGCGCACCCGCTCGGACAGGTTCATGGCGGGGGCAATGCCGTCCACCAGGAAGGAGCGGAGGGCCTGCTCGCTCACCATGGCGATGATCGAGGGGCGGCGGGACTGGTAGGCCTTCTTCCGGGCGGCGAGGAGGCCGAGGGCCTGCTCCGCGGCGCCGTGGAAGGCGAGGCGCTCGGGCGCCGCATCGGCCGCTTCCGCCAGCGCATCCGTCAGCGCCGCGTCATAGGCGTCCGTCGTCACGAGGGTGCAGAGGGCTCCGCCGAGCTGAAGGATCTGCTCCGCATCCTCCTCCACCTGCCGCAGCCGCTCCTGCAGGGCGAGCGGGCGCGAGAAATACTCGACCCCGATCCCAAGAAGGGAAAGAGGCGAGATCTTCAATAGCTCCGCGAGGCGCCGGATCGTGTCCAGCTTGATAACCTCGCCCTTTTCATAGCGATAAAGGGCAGCGCGCGACACGCCGAGTCTTGCCGCGATCTCCTCGGCCCGAAGACCGGATTCGAGGCGATATGCCCTCAGTTGCTGGCCGATATCGGCAAACCGCATGGCAGGTCCCTCGCTCATCCTGGCACTCATCGCTGCCTTTCCGACTGGGCCATCTCACCCTATTGGATTCGTGGCTCTAAATGCTCGTTTCATCGATGCGATGCAACGAGCATTAAAGCGTTAGTGTAAAAACTCTGCATCACATGTCGTGAGATGCCAATTTTTCGAGGGCCTGGACCAGCGCCGAGTGATCTTTTTGTGCACCACCGGCCGCGGATACAACCGAGAAGAGCTGTTGTGCCGAAGCGGTATGGGGAAGTGCAACGCCGAGTTCGCGCGCTGATTGCAGGGCGAGATTGAGATCCTTCTGATGCAGCGCGATCCGGAAACCCGGCTCGAAGGTCTTGCGGATCATGCGCTCGCCATGGATCTCAAGGATCCGCGAGGAGGCGAAGCCACCCATCAGCGCTTCCCTCACCTTCGCCGGATCGGCGCCGGCCTTGCTCGCGAAGACGAGGGCCTCGGCCACGGCCTCGATATTCAGCGCGACGATGATCTGGTTCGCGACCTTCGTCGTCTGCCCCGCGCCGTTGCCGCCGACGAGGGTGATATTCTTGCCCATGGCCTGGAAGAGCGGCGTGGCCCGCTCGAAGGCCGCCTCGGGGCCGCCCACCATGATGGTAAGCGCGGCGTTCCGCGCGCCCACCTCGCCGCCGGAGACGGGGGCGTCGAGATAGTCGCAGCCCCTGGCATTCACGCGCGCGGCGAAGTCCTTCGTCGCTGTGGGGCTGATCGAGGACATGTCGATGACGAGGGTACCCGGGCGCAGCGCCTCGGCCACCCCGCCCTCGCCGAAGAGCACGGCCTCGACATCGGGCGTGTCGGGCAGCATCAGGATCACCACCTCGGCGGCCCTGGCGACCTCCGCGGGGGAGGGAAGGACGGTCGCGGCGCCGCGGATCTCCTCCGTCAGGCTCGCGCGCTCCGGCACGAACAACTCGTGCCCCGCCCTCGCGAGGTTGAGCGCCATCGGGCGGCCCATGATCCCGAGGCCGATGAATCCGATCTTCATGCTTTCTCGTTCCCTCTCCGGATTATCAGGGCCGCCACGGCGTGAACCAGGCCAGCCCGTCCTCGGTGCGGCCGGCCGGGCGGTACTCGCAGCCGATCCATCCGCCGTAGCCCATGGCGTCGAGGCGGCCGAAGACGAAGGGCCAGTTCACCTCGCCCGTGCCGGGCTCGTGCCGGCCGGGCGTGTCGGCCATCTGCGCGTGGGCGATCAGCGGCAGCAGGGCCTCGAACCTCCGGGTGATGTCCCCCTCTGTTACCTGCGCGTGGTAAAGATCGAATTGAAGCCCGACGCGCCCGCGCCCAACCGCCTCGATCAGGGAGGCGGCCTGGGCGGTGGTGTTCAGCATGTAGCCCGGCACGTCGCGGTGGTTGATCGGCTCGATCACCGGCAACACGCCCTGCGCGGCGCAGCGCTCGGCGGCCCAGAGGAGGTTGTTGGCGAAAGTCGCGACGAGCCTCTCGCGCTCCATGCCCGCCGGCGCGATGCCGGCCATCAGGTGCAGGCGGGGGCAGCCGAGCGCACCGGCATAGTCGAGCGCGCGCAGGACCGAGTCGCGGAACTCCTCCTCGCGCCCGGCCAGGGAGGCGATACCCCTCTCGCCCAGGGACGGGTCGCCCGGCGGCGCGTTGAACAGGACGAGCTGCAGCCCGGCATCGTCCAGCCTTGCCCGGATTTCCCCCGCGGGATGCTCGTAGGGAAAGAGGAACTCGGCCGCCTCGAAGCCCGCGGCGCGCGCCTGCGCGAAGCGCTCGAGGAAGTCGTGCTCGGTGAACATCATGGAAAGATTCGCGGCGAAGCGCGGCATCTGGACACCCCCCGCGCCCGTTTCCCCCGGGGCGCTTTCTGAAATGAGAGTACCAGCGCCTGCGCGCCGCCCCAAGCGCCGCGGCCGGTCATCGGCGGGAATTGGCCGGCAGCCACGATCACATGATAACCCCTACCGCAGAGCCGGGCAGCAGGAGCGGGCCGGAGAGGAGATCCCGATGTCCGATGACAAGCAGTTCCTGGTCCGGCTGATCGGGGTGGTGGTCCTCGTCGCGCTGCTCGCCGGCTGTTTCTTCGTCCTGCGGCCGTTCCTGTCCTCGCTCCTATGGGCGGTGATCCTCGCCTTCACCACTTGGCCGGTCTATCGCTTCCTGCTGGACCGCGGGATCGGGCCCGGGCCGGCGGCGGGGCTGATGGTCGTGGCGATGATGATCGTGATCGGCCTTCCCCTCGCCCTCGCCGCCCCGACCAGCCGCGAGGAGATCGAGGGGCTCCGCAACGCCGTCCAGAACTTCCTCACGGATGGCCTGCCCGCCCTCGTCGCGATGCTCGGGCGCGTGCCGGTGGCCGGCCCCTTCCTGCAGGAGCGCTTCGGCGCCGTCGATCTCGGCATCGGCAACCTCTTCAGCGTCCTCCGCCCCTATGCTGGCAGCGTGGCGCAGACGGCGCTCGGCCTGGTGCTGGCCATCGTCTCCGGCGTTGCGGAGCTGCTGATCGCCATCCTTCTCTCCTTCTTCTTTTTCCGCGACGGTCCCCGGCTGGCCGAGGCGCTCATCCGGATGGCCGAGCGGATCGCGGGGGAACGCGGGACGCGGCTGGTCGAGCTGACAGGGGCGGTGACCCAGGGCGTGATCTACGGGCTGCTCGGCACGGCGGTGGTGCAGGGCGCAATGACGACCTTCGGCCTCTGGCTCTCCGGCGTGCCGCAGCCGGCGCTGCTGGGCATTCTGGCCGGGGTGATCTCGATCCTGCCGATCGGGGCGCCGGTGGTCTGGATTCCCGCGACCATCTGGCTGCTCGCGAACGGGAGCACGGGCTGGGGCATCTTCATGGGGCTCTATGGCGCCTTCGGCATCTCCTCCGTGGACAACTTCATCCGGCCCTGGCTCATCTCCCGCGGGGCGGACCTGCCCCTGCTCCTCACCCTGCTCGGCGCGCTCGGCGGGGCGCTGGCCTTCGGGCTGCTGGGCCTGTTCCTCGGTCCCGTGCTGCTCGCCGTTGCCTACACCCTCATCCGGGATTGGGCCGCGGACGGGCAGGGGCGGACCGGGCCGAGGCCGATCTGGCCCTCCTCGCGGGGATGAGCCGGCGCCGGGGATGCCCCGGTCCCGGCGCTGGACCTGCGGGGCGCGGCGCGTGACGGCAACGATCCGCGCTGGCGGGGCGCCCCCCCGGGTGGACGACCTCGCGGCCGTCCGCTAGGCGATAGGCGTGCCCGCCTTCATTCTCTCCCGCATCCTCCAGGCGATCCCGGTGATGCTCGCCGTCGCCCTCATCGCCTTCGCGCTCTTCTCCTTCGTCGGCGATCCCATCGCGACGATGCTGGGGCAGGAGTTCACCCCGCAGCAGCGCGACGCGCTGGTGGCCGCGCTCGGGCTGGACCAGCCGGTCCCCGTGCAGTTCGTCCGCTTCATCGGCAACGCCCTGCAGGGCGAGTTCGGCCTCTCCTACCGGCTCTCCCGTCCCGTCGCGGACCTCATCGTGGAGCGGGCGCCGGCCACACTGGAACTCGCGCTCTGCGCCTCGGTGGTGGCGCTGGCGGTCGGGCTACCGATGGGGGTTTATACGGGCTTATACCCCCGCTCCCTGCTCTCCCGTGCCTTCCTCACCTTCAGCCTCGTCGGCGTGTCCCTGCCGACCTTCCTGATCGGCATCCTGCTGATCCTCGTCTTCGCCGTCTGGCTCGGCTGGCTGCCGAGCTTCGGGCGGGGAGATACGGTTCAGTTGGGCTGGTGGAGCACGGGCTTCCTCACGGCCTCCGGCTGGAAGGCGCTGATCCTGCCCTCCGTCACCCTCGGCCTGTTCCAGCTCACCCTCATCATGCGGCTCGTGCGCTCGGAGATGCTGGAGGTGCTGCGCTCGGACTACGTGAAGTTCGCGCGGGCGCGCGGGCTGCGGGACCGGTCGATCAACTTCGGCCACGCGCTGCGAAATACGCTGGTGCCGGTGATCACCATCGTCGGCCTCCAGCTCGGCTCCATCATCGCCTTCTCCATCGTGACGGAGACGGTGTTCCAGTGGCCGGGCATGGGCCTGCTCTTCATCCAGTCCGTCTCCTCGGCCGACATCCCGGTGATGGCGGCCTATCTCCTCCTCATCGCGGCGGTGTTCGTGACGATCAACCTGGTGGTGGACCTCCTCTACTACGCCGTGGACCCGCGCCTGCGCGCCGGCCGTGGCCACTGAGCCGGGGGCACTGACGCATGAACGCCGTCTCCCGCTTCCTCGACAGCGACCTCTTCTACTCCTTCCGCCGCACGCCGAGCGCCGTGATCTCGGCCGTAGTCGCGGCGGTCATCATCCTCGGCGCGGCGGCCGCCCCCTGGGTGGCGCCCTACAACCCCTTCGACCTCGCCAGCCTCGACCTGATGGACGCGTTCAACCCGCCCGCCTTCATGGATGAGGGCTCGCTCGCCCATCCCTTCGGCACGGACGACCAGGGGCGGGACGTGCTCTCGGCCATCCTCTACGGGGCGCGCGTCTCGCTCGTCGTCGGCGTCTCGGCCACGGCCTTCGCCCTCACGGTCGGCGTGCTGGTCGGGCTCCTGGCGGGCTATGCCGGGGGCACGGTGGACGCGGTGCTCATGCGCATCGCCGACATCCAGCTCACCTTTCCCAGCATCCTGATCGCCCTCCTCATCGACGGCGTGGCCCGGGCGGCGCTGCCGCGCGAGGTGCACGACCAGCTCGCCATCGTGGTGGTGATCGTGGCCATCGGCATCTCCGACTGGCCGCGCTTCGCCCGCACGGTGCGCGGCTCGGCGCTGGTGGAGCGGAACAAGGAGTATGTGCTGGCGGCGCGGGTGATCGGCATCTCGCCGGCGCGCATCATGCTCACCCATGTCCTGCCCAACGTGCTCGGTCCGCTGCTGGTGCTGGCGACGCTGAACCTCGGCCTCGCCATTCTCTCCGAGGCGACGCTCTCCTTCCTCGGCGTCGGCGTGCCGCCGACCCAGCCCTCGCTCGGCACCCTCATCCGCATCGGGAACGACTTCCTCTTCAGCGGGGAGTGGTGGATCGCGCTCTTTCCCGGCCTGGCGCTGGTGGCCATGGTCCTCAGCGTGAACCTGTTGGGCGACTGGCTGCGAGACGCCCTGAACCCGAGGCTGCGATGAGGTCCATTCGTTCCGTGCCGAAATCTCTGAACCTCATCGCGCGCGCGCCGTGCGATTCACGCCTCCGGCCGTGCCGGCCTGCGGCGATCGCACGCTGATGCAGCCGCTCCTCCAGGTCCGCGACCTCGTCGTGGAATTCCCCACGCGCCGCGGCACCCTGCGCGCGCTCGACCGCGTCTCCTTCGACATCGCCCCCGGCGAGGTGCTCGGCGTGGTCGGCGAGTCCGGCGCGGGCAAGTCGATGACGGGGGCTGCGATCATCGGGCTGCTGGAGCCGCCGGGGCGCGTGGCGGGCGGTTCCATCACGCTCCGCGGCGAGCGCATCGACAACCTGCCCCCGCGCGAGATGCGTAAGGTGCGGGGCAAGCGGATCGGCGCCATCTTCCAGGACCCGCTCACGACCCTGAACCCGCTCTACACGGTGGGCCACCAGCTCGTGGAGACGATGCGGACGCATCTGGCGATCGACGCCGCCGAGGCGCGGCGCCGGGCGGTCGGCTGGCTGGAGATGGTCGGCATCCCCGCTGCCTCCGAGCGGATCGACGCCTATCCCCACCAGTTCTCCGGCGGCATGCGCCAGCGCGTGGTGATCGCGCTCGCCCTCTGCGCCGAGCCGGAGATGGTGGTGGCGGACGAGCCGACCACGGCGCTCGACGTCTCCATCCAGGCCCAGGTCATCGCCCTGCTCAAGCGCCTGACGCGGGAGAAGGGCACCTCCGTCATGCTCATCACCCACGACATGGGCGTGATCGCCGAGACGGCGGACCGCGTGGCCGTGATGTATGCCGGGCGCGTGGCCGAGATCGGGCCGGTGCGCTCGGTGGTGAAGGCGGCGGCGCATCCCTATTCCGCGGGGCTCATGGCCTCCATCCCGCCGCTCTCCCACAAGGTGGACCAGCTGCCGCAGATCGACGGCGCCATGCCGCGCCTGAACGCCATCCCGCAGGGCTGCGCCTACAACCCGCGCTGCCCGCACGTCTTCGACCGCTGCAAGGTGGAGCGCCCGGAGCTGCTGCAGGCCCCCGAGACAAGGGCGGCCTGCTGGCTCTTCGACAGCGACGCCCCACGGGAGCGCGCCCATGTCTGAGCCCCCGATCTTCGAGGCGCGCGGGCTCAGCCGCCACTTCGACGTCTCCAAACCCGCCCTCCAGCGCCTTCTCTCGCGCGAGGGCAGGCGCACGCTGCGGGCGGTGAACGAGGTCTCCTTCGCCATCCCGCGCGGCACGACGATGTCGCTCGTCGGCGAGAGCGGCTGCGGCAAGTCCACCGTCGCGCGCCTCGCCGTTGGCCTCTACGAGCCGAGCGGGGGGCAGGCGCTGTTCGAGGGGCAGGACCTGGCGGAGGCGCGGAAGTCGGCCGCGCAGCGGCGCCGCATGGGTATGATCTTCCAGGATCCCTATGCCAGCCTCAACCCGCGCTGGCGGGTGGCGGACATCGTCGGGGAACCGATCCGGGCCTATGGCATCGCCGAGGGCGCCGGTGCGCTGCGGGAGAAGGTGGGCGCGCTGCTGCGGCAGGTCGGGCTGTCGCCGGCCGACGGCAACCGCTTCCCGCACGAGTTCTCGGGTGGGCAGCGGCAGCGCATTTCCATCGCCCGCGCCCTGTCCTCGAACCCCGACTTCCTCGTCTGCGACGAGCCGACCTCGGCGCTGGACGTCTCCGTCCAGGCGCAGATCCTGAACCTCATGAAAGGGCTGCAGCGCGACCTCGGCCTCACCTACCTCTTCATCAGCCACAACCTCGCCGTGGTGCGGCAGGTGAGCGACCGCGTCGGGGTGATGTATCTCGGCAGCATCATGGAGCTGGCGCCGGCCGAGACGCTCTTCACCACCCCGCGCCAGCCCTATACCCGCGCGCTGACGGAGGCGATCCCCGACCTCGACATGGTCGGCAAGGACCGCCAGCCTGTGGGCGGCGAGGTGCCGAGCCCCATCGCCCCGCCGCCGGGCTGCCCCTTCAATCCCCGCTGCCCCCTGGCGAACGACCGCTGCCGGAGCGAGCGCCCCGCCCTCATCCCCGCCCGCGGCACGCCGGAGACGCTGGTGGCCTGCCACGCCGTGGAGGAGGGGCGGGACAGCTTCGAGGCACGGGCCGCGGCCTGAGCCGCTAACGCGCCGGGGCTGGGGCGGTGGCCGTCGCGGCGGCGGCTACCGGCACCACGGCGACCGCGCTGAAGGGCGAGCCCTCCACCAGCTTGGTCGACCAGGCGAGGTAGACCACCGCGCCGCGCCCCTCGTCGATGAAGCGATGGACGCGGGTTTCCTTGAAGAACAGGCTCGTCGAGCTCTCATGCACGACCTCGCCCCGCTCGCCGCGGGCGGCGCCGGGCAGGACCTCGACCGCGCCCGTGGCGGAGCAGGAGAGGGCGAAGCGCGCGGGGTCCTCCGCCACGCCAACCATGCCGGAGATGCCGCCCGTCCGCGCCTGGCTGATGTAGCAGGAGACGTTGCGCACCTCCGGGTCGTCGAAGCGCTCGACGACGATGCGGTGGCTGCGAGTCAGGCCGAGATTGGTGAGGGCGGTGTTGACGTAGCCGACCTGCGCCGTCTCGTCCGCGGCGGAGGCGGGGCCGGCCGCGGCGAGGGCGGCGAGAAGGGCGAGGGCGGGGCGGCGCATGGGATCACTCCGGTTCTTTCCCGCATAGCGCGCGGCCCCGGCCAGGGTTGGGTCGGATGCCCCGCCATCAATCCCCGATCGCCACGCCCTCCCGCCGGGGATCAGCGCCGCCCAGCAGCCCCGAGGGCGTCACCCGGATCGCCTGAAGGCCCGAGTAGAGCGGCCGGACCTCGACCCGATGCCCGCGCGCGCGCAGCGCCGGGGCGAGCCCTGCCGCCGCCGTGCCCTCCTCCAACTCCACGACCCCGCCCGTCGTGACGACATGCGGCAGGGAGACGGCCTCCTGGGGGCTGAGCTTCCAATCGAGCATTCCCACCAGCGCCTGGGCGACATAGCCGATGATCCGCGCCCCGCCGGGCGAGCCGACCACCGCCGCCAGCCGCCCCTCGCCGTCGAAGACGAGGCTGGGGGACATCGAGGAGCGCGGGCGCTTGCCGCCCTCCACCCGGTTGGCGACCGGCCGCCCCTCCAACTCCGGGCGGAAGGAGAAGTCCGTCAGCTCGTTGTTCAGGATGAAGCCGCCGACCATGAGCCGCGCGCCGAAGGCGTCCTCCACCGTCGTCGTCATGGAAACCGCGTCGCCCCAGGCGTCCAGGATGGAGAGATGGCTGGTCCCGTTCTCCACGGCCTCCGGCATTGGCGCGTGCAGGGTCGTCTCCCGCCAGCGCGGGTTGCCGGCCCGGGGCTCGGCGATGGCGGAGCCGGGACTGACGAGCTGGGCGCGAAGGGTGAGATAGGCGGGGTCGAGCAGCCCGCGCACGGGCACGGGCACGAAGTCCGGATCCGCGAGGTACTGGGCGCGGTCGGCGAAGGCGAGGCGGGAGGCTTCGGCGATGAGGTGTGCCGCCTCCGCGCCCCCCGGCGCCAGGCGCGGCATGTCGAAATGCTCCAGCACGCCGAGGATCTGGCCCACCGCCACCCCGCCCGAGGAAGGCGGCGGGAAGCCGCAGATGCGGAAGGTGCGGTAGGGATGGCAGACCGGCTCGCGCTCCTTCGCGGCGTAGCCGGCGAGGTCGTCCACCGTCATCAGCCCGCCCGCCCCATGGCCGCGCACGGCGGCGGCGATCGCCGCAGCGACGGGGCCGCGCAGCAGCGCCGCCGATCCCTGCGCGGCGATCAGGCGGAAGGTCCCGGCCAGGTCGGGGTTTCGCAGCCTCTCCCCGGCCAGGAGCGGCCGGTCGCCGCCGCGCAGGAAATAGTCGCGCGTGGAGGGGTGGCGGGCGAGACGCGCGGCATCCGAGGCGATGGCGTCGGCGAGCTTGGGAGAGACGGGGAAGCCGTTCTCGGCCAACTCGACCGCCCGCTGCCACAGCCCGTCCCAGGGCAGCTTCCCGTGCCGCCGATGCGCCGCTTCCAGCGCCGCGACCGCCCCCGGCACCCCCACGCTGCGGCCGGAGAGGACGGCATCATAGAAGGGGAGCGGCGTGCCGTCCGCACGGAGGAAGAGATCGGGGCGCGCGGCGGCGGGCGCGGCCTCCCGCCCGTCGAAGCCCGTGACGGAGGCGGCCGCGGCGTTCCAGTGCAGGATGAGCGCCCCGCCGCCGATCCCGCTGGATTGCGGCTCCACCAGGGTGAGCACGGCCTGCACGGCGACGGCGGCGTCGACCGCTCCCCCGCCGCGCCGGAGCACTTCCAGCCCTGCCTCCGCGGCCAGGGGATGCGCGGCCGCCACCATCCGCCGCTGCGGCAGCGACGCTGCCGGCGCTTGGGCGAGGGCCGGCAGCGCGGCGAGGAGGAACAGGGCGGCGATGAGGCGCATGGCCGACTCCGGCACGGGTTGGGCTATCCTGGCAAGATGGACCCGCAAGCCAAGGAGGCGGCCCGCCGCGCCGCCGAGCGCCGGGGCCTGGAGGCCGAGAGGCGCGCCGCCGCGGCGCTGGAGGCGCGGGGCTGGACCGTGCTGGCCCGCCGCGTCCGCACCCCGGCGGGGGAGCTCGACCTGATCGCCGAGCGCGACGGGCTGCTCGCCTTCCTGGAGGTGAAGTCGCGCCCGAGCCTGGCCGAGGCCGCCCACTCCGTCTCCCCGCGCCAGAGGGCGAGGATCATGGCCGCCGCCGAGGCCTGGCTCGCCGGGAATCCCGGCCATGGCGCGGCCGGCATCCGCTTCGACATCATCCTCGCTGCCCCAGAGGGCATGCGGCGGATCAGGAACGCCTTCCGCGGCTGGGACTGAACCAGGAGGAAGCCGGGCCTCAGCGCGCGGAGAGCAGTCCCGCGCAGGCCTGCGGCAGGGAGGGCGGCTCGGACGGGGGAGCGCTGCGCCGGGGCTGGCTCGCCTCCGGGGTCAGCCACCAGGCAAGCCCCGCATCGCAACCGTCGCCCGGCGGGGGCGGGGCGGCGTCCTTGCAGTCCGGGCTTCCGGCGGGGCAGCGCAGGCGGATGTGCATGTGGCTGTCATGCCCGCGCCAGGGGCGCACATGGCGCAGCCAGGGCTCGCCGGCATGGGCCGCGCAGAGGCTCCGCTTGATGCCGTGATGGACGAAGATCCGGTCCAGCCCCGGCAGTTCGGCCGCCATGCGGATCAGCCGCGCATGGGCCGGGGTGAAGAGCCGGGGATCGGCGGCCGATCCGTCCGGCAGGACGAGGGAGCGCTCAGGGATGCTCTCCCGCGCGGCCGCCGGCACGAGGGGCTTGGGCGAGAGGTCGAGCCAGATGTCGGCGTCCAGCCCGGCCTGGTGGCTGGCATGGCCGAAGGGCAGGGGGCCGCCCCGGGGCTGGCCGAGGTCGCCGATCCAGAGATCCGGCAGGCCCCCCGCGCGGGCGCGCCCGGCAAGGTCCCGCAGCGCCGCCACCAGCACCGGGTGCCCCCAGTTCCGGTTGCGCGAGAGCCGCACGACCTGCCAGCCCGGCCCTTCCGGCGGGAGCATCGCGGCGCCCTGGACGCAGCCGAGCGAGGTGCCGCCGATGCTGCGCGCCGGCCCGGGCGAGGGCCCGGGCGCCGCGGCCCATTGTGCCGCCGGCTGGGCGGATGCGGGCCCGGCGACGAGCGCGATGCTCAGCGCGAGGAGGGAGAGGCCGCGCACCGCCCGGCCCCTCGCCGCCACCGCCCTCGCGGCGAATCCTGGCACGGGGCTCTCTCCGTGCGAATCAGCCCTGGAAGCGGAAGGCTTCGGCGACATCGGGCGTGTCGGCCGCCGGTGCGGCGGCGGCGTTCACCTGGCCCTGCGCCTCGCGCGCCTTCGCCTCGACCTCGCGCAGCAGCCGCGTGATCGAGCCGGCGAAGGCGGGAAGCTGGGCGAGCGGCACGACGAGGAGCCCCGTCGTCGCGGGCGACCCGTTGCCGTCCTGGACGGCCAGCTTCAGCCGCGCGACGCCGTGGCGGACGGTTCCCTCGAGGATGCCGTCGGCGAAGAGGGTGGGAAGATCAGCCATGAGCCTGGTCCTACTGCTCGCGGAACGCCCGGTGGAAGCTGTCGAGCACGGGCTGTATGAGATAGCGGAGGAAGGAGCGCTCGCCGACCTGGATCTGCGCCTCCACCGGCATGCCGGGGCGGAGCGCCACGTTCTCCAGGCGGGAGAGCTGGTCCTCGTCGATGGCGATGCGGACGCGGTAGTATTCCTGCATCGTCCGCTCCTCCGTGGTGACGTCGCCGCCGACCACGGTGACCTGCCCGTTCAGGAAGGGCACGAGGCGCTGCTTGAAGGCGGGCAGCCGCACCTCGGCCAGAAGCCCGGTATGCACCATGTCGATGTCGGTCGGGGAGACGCGGACCTCGGCGATCAGCTTGTCCCGCGCGGGGACGAGATCCATCACCGGCTCGCCCGGCCGCACCACGGCGCCGGGGTTGAAGAAGCGGGCGTTCAGCACCGTGCCGTCCTCGGGGGCGAGGATCTCCCGGCGGGAGGACACGTCGTCCGCCGCGCGCAGCTTCTCCTCGACCTCGTGCAGCCGGGTGCGCACGTCGCGCCCCTCGGTCGAGACCTCCTGCAGGCGCTGGTCGGCCACTTGCCGGATCTGTGACTGGGCCTCGGCGATCTGGGCGCGGGCGCGGTCGATCTGGGCGGCGAGGTCCGAGATGGTGCCGTTCGCCGCGAAGACCTGGCGCTGCAGCCCGTAGAGCCGGGGCTGGCGCTCCAGGCCCTGGCGGACGAGCCCCTGCACGTCCGCCTCCTCGCGCACCAGCAGCTCGCGCTGGCGCTGCTGGCTCGCCATCTGCGCCTCGGCCGAGGCGGCCATGGTCTGGTACTGGAGGATCCGCGCCTCGAGCACCTGAAGCTGGCTCCGGAGGCTTGCCTGGCGGCTGGCGAAGAGCACGCGCTGCCCGTCCATCGACTCGCGGGCCCGGGGGTCCTCGCTGGCGAGGAGGTCGGGGTGGAAGGCGATGCCGTTCGCGCCGGCGATCTCGGCGGCGATCCGGGCGTCCTGCGCGAGAAGGGCCCAGCGCTGCGCGCGGGCCGCCTCGCGGCCGGTGGCGGACTGCACGTCGTCCAGCCGGAGCAGGACCTGCCCGGCCCGCACGGCGTCGCCATCGCGCACCAGGATCTCGCGCACGGTGCCGCCCTCCAGATGGGCGATGGTGCGGCGGCTGCCCTCGGCCTTGATCGTGCCGGGGGCGATCGCCGCCTCGCTCAGCGGCACGAGCACGGAGAAGGCCGTGAGCCCGCCGGAGAAGGCGATCAGCGCGGCGAGGCCGAGGGCGATCGGCCCCCCGGTGCGGGGCCGCGGCATGTCGAGGACGAGCGGCGGACGCGCCGGGGCGATGGGAGCCGGCAGCGTGCCGGCGGTGGTGGTCGCGAGGCTCATGCGGCGACTCCCGGGAGGTTCTTCGGCGGCTGCGGGCGGTTCGGCGGGATCGGGCGGGCGGCGAGGCGGGCCAGCACCTCGGCGCGCGGGCCGAACAGCTCCGCCGCGCCGTCACGCATCACCAGCACCTTGTCCACGCCGCGGATGAGGGAGGGGCGGTGGCTCACGAGCACCACCGTGGCCCCGATCGCCTTCAGTCCCGCGAGGCCCTCGAGGAGGCGTGCCTCGGCATCGCCGTCCAGGCTGCTGTCAGGCTCGTCGAGGACGACGAGGCGGGGGTCGCCGTAGAGGGCGCGGGCGAGCCCGACCATCTGGCGCTGGCCGCCGGAGAGGGTGCCGTCCGCCACCTCCGTCTCATAGCCCTGGGGGAAGCGGAGGATCGTCTCGTGGCAGCCCGCGAGGCCTGCGGCGCGGTGCACGCGCTCGGGCTCAGGATCGGCCTCCAGCCGGGCGATGTTGCGGAACACCGTGCCCTCGAACAGCTCCACGTCCTGGGGCAGGTAGCCGATATGGCGCCCGACATCCTCGCGCGGCCAGGTGGCGAGATCGGCCCCGTCGAGCCGCGCGCTCCCGCTGACCGGGGCGAGGGTGCCGACGAGCAGCCGGAGCAGCGTCGTCTTGCCGGAGCCGGAGGGACCGATGATCCCGAGGCTCTCGCCGGGCTCGAGGGCGAAGGTCACGCCCTTGATGACAGGGGTGGGCATGCCCGGCGGGGCCCAGGTCAGCCGCTCGGCCGTCAGCCGGCCGGTCGGGGTGGGCAGGGGCTCGGCCTCGGGCCGCAGGCGGGGGAGGGCGAGGAAGGCGCGGAGGCGGCGATTGGCCTGGCGGACCTGCACGAGCCCCTTCCAGCCGCCGATGAGCTGCTCCACCGGGGCCAGCGCCCGGCCCATGATGATCGAGCCCGCGATGGCCGCGCCCGAGGTCATCTGCTGGCGAAGGGTGAGATAGGCGCCGACGCCGAGGACGGCGATCTGCACGGCGAGGCGGATGAACTTGGTGAGCCCAGAGAGCACGGCCGCGCGGTCCGCGGCCTTCTGCTGCAGCGGCGTGGCCTCGGCCAGCCCGTTGCGCCAGAGGCGGAGAAGGGCGGGCACCATGCCCATCGCATCGGCGGCCTCGGCATTGCGCGCGATCGCCTCGGCCCGCTTGTGGGAGGCCATGGCGGCGACATTCGCCTCGCGGAGCGGCCCGGCGGTGGCGAGCTCGGTGGCCAGGGCGAGGCCGAACAGGATCACCGCGCCGCCGGCCGCGATGAGGAAGAGGATGGGGTTCAGGAGGTAGATGACGAAGAGGTAGACCGGCACCCAGGGCACGTCATAGAGGGTGAGCGCCCCCGGCCCGCCCAGCCAGGCCCGAAGCGTGCCGAGGTCCCGCAGCGCCTCCATCCGGTAGGGGCGGTTGCGAAGCGTGGCCTCCAGCGCCCGGGCGAAGCCCTCCGGCGCGACGCGGTTCTCCATCCACATCGCCGCGCGCTGCATCACCTGCGAGCGGACCCCGTCCAGTAGCGCGAGAAGCCCGATGGCGGCAGTGGCGACGACGGTCAGCCAGAAGAGCGTGTCCAGGCTCCGCGTCGCGAGCACGCGGTCGAAGACCTGCATCATGTAGAGCGAGACGGTGAGCTGGAGCAGGTTCACCACGAGGCTGAACAGGCCTACGGCCCCGAACTGCGCCCTGCACGCCGCCATCGCCCGTTGCAGGGCATCGTTCCGCGGTGCGGAAAAGGCCATCCTGTCAGTCCTTCAAACTGCGCCGACCCTTCCTTCCTGGGAGGGCCGAGGTGCTGAACAAATTTTTGTTAGCACACTTGCGTGATCAGGGGAGCGTTATTTCGCGCTTCCCGGTTGTGCCGGCGGCCCGGGCGCCGGCAGGGAGAGGTATGCGATCCGCTTGGCCTCGATCCGCCCACGGGTGACGGTGTCCAGGATGAGGCCGCAGGTGAGAGAGAGGAAGGATAGCATCGCCAGGGCTGCGGAAGCTACGAAGGTGGGCAGGCGCGGAACCAGCCCCGTCTCGAGGTAGTTCTCGAAGACCGGGACGAAGAGGGCGGCGGAGAAGAGGGCGAAGAGCACCGCCAGCACCCCGAAGAAGAAGCGCGGCCGCTCCCGCTGCACGAGGGCGAGGATCATGCGCAGGATCCGGAAGCCGTCATGGTAGGTCCGCAGCTTGGAGGCGGAGCCGGCCGGGCGCTGGCTGTAGGCGGTGGGGAGCTCGCCCACGGGCATCCGCAGCTCCAGCGCGTGGACGGTGAACTCCGTCTCCGTCTCGAAGCCACGGGCCAGGGCGGGGAAGGACTTCACGAAGCGCCGGGAGAAGCACCGGTAGCCCGAGAGCATGTCGGTGACCCCGCTGCCGAAGACCCGGCGGACCACGCCCGTCAGGAGAAGGTTGCCGAGGCGGTGCCCGGGCCGGTAGGCGCCCTCCAGCTCCGTCACCCTCACCCCGGTGACCATGTCCAGGCGGTCGTCGAGCAGGAGGCGCAGCATGGCCGGCGCGTCGGCGGGGTCGTAGGTGCCGTCCCCGTCCACGAGGAGATAGGCGTCCGCCTCGACATCCGCGAACATCCTGCGAACGACATTGCCCTTCCCCTGCTGCGGCTCCGACCGGACGATCGCGCCGGCGGCCGCGGCCACCTCCCGCGTCCTGTCGCCGGAGTTGTTGTCGTAGACATAGACAGATGCCCCGGGCAGGGCCGCCCGGAAGCCGGAGACGACCGAGCCGATGGCCACCTCCTCATTGTGGCAGGGCACGAGGACGGCGATCCTGAGGGGGATCATCGGCGGAAGACGTAGCGGCGCGACAGGAAGAAGTTGCTGCCCATCCCGGCAAGGGCCCCCACGGCGACCGCCAGCACGGGATAGGCGGCGGCGAGGGGCAGGTGGGTCACGAGGACAGCGTAGGTGCCGTAGTTCGCGGCGAAGCCCAGCAGGTTGACCAGGAGGAAGAGGAGCCACTGGCGCCCCGTCGCGGCGCCGGTAGCGGTCCGTTGGGCGGAACGGAAAGTCCAGGCGCGGTTGAGCGCGAAGGTGGTCGTCGCGGCCGCGACGTAGGAGATGAGCCGCCCGCCATAGAGCCCCGCTCCCATCCCGAGGACGAGGAGGAGCACGAGCGAATCCACCACGAATCCCGCGGTGCCGACCGCCCCGAAGCGGACGAACTCGGCAGCCAGCGCGCGGCGCGACGGCGGCAGGAGCCGGTCCAGGATGGCGGCGTTGAGCATCGGCGGCCGTCTAGCGGCAAAGCGCGGCCGCGGAAAGGGTTGGAGGGCAGGGGCCGGGGCTTGCGCCGGGCCGCGGGCTGCGCTTGCCTCTGCTCAACCCCTCCCCGGAAGGAACGAGAGAGCGCATGCCCACGGATCGTCGTCGCTTCCTGGCCGGCGGCACCGGCCTGGCCCTGGCCGGCACCGGAACCCTCGGTCTCTCCCGCCCCGCCCTGGCCCAGCCCGCGGGCGCGCGCGTGCTGAAGTTCATCCCGCAATCGGACGTTGCGGTGACGGACCCCATCATCACCACAGCCTATGTCACGCGCCACCACGGCTACGCGATCTGGGACACGCTCTACGGCTTCGACGAGGACTTCAACCCGCAGCCCCAGATGGCCGAGGGGCACCGGGTGGAGGAGGACGGCAAGCGCGTCACGATCACGCTGCGCCAGGGGCTGAAGTGGCACGACGGCGGGGCGGTGACGGCGAAGGACTGCGTCGCCTCCATCCGCCGCTGGGCCGCGCGCGACGCGCTGGGGCAGGTGCTGATGGCGCGCACGGACGCGCTGGAGGCGCCGGACGACCGCACGATCGTCTTCCGCCTGAAGCAGTCCTTCCCGATGCTCTTCTCGGCGCTGGGCAAGCCGAGCACGCCCGTCTGCTTCATGATGCCCGAGCGGGTCGCGCAGACCGACCCGTCGCAGCCGATCAAGGAGCTGATCGGCAGCGGCCCCTTCCGCTGGAAGGCCGACGAGCGCGTCCCTGGCTCGCGCGTGGTCTATGAGCGCTTCGCCGACTACGTGCCGCGCGCGGACGGCACGGTGAGCTGGACGGCCGGCCCCAAGCGCGTGAACCTCGATCGCGTGGAGTGGCACGTCATCCCCGACGCCTCCACCGCCGCCAACGCCCTGGCGAATGGCGAGATGGACTGGTGGGAGCAGCCGACCGCCGACCTTCAGCCGACGCTCCGGCGCAACCGCAACGTGGTGATGGAGATCCCCGACCCGACGGGGCTCTGCGCCATCGCGCGCTTCAACCACCTGCACCCGCCCTTCAACAACCCGGCGATCCGGCGTGCCCTGCTCGGCGCGGTCGTGCAGGGCGACTATATGAGCGCGGTGATCGGTACGGACCGCTCGCTCTGGAAGGATGGCAACGGCTACTTCCCGCCGGGCACGGCGCTGGCGAACGACGCCGGGATGGAGGCGCTGACGAGCCCGCGCGACATGGAGAAGGTCAAGCGCGACCTCGCCGCCGCCGGCTACAAGGGCGAGAAGGTCGTCCTCATCGCCGCCTCCGACTTCCCCTCCCTCAATGCGCTGGCGCAGGTCGGCAACGACATGCTCACCAAGGCGGGCATGAACGTAGAGTTCGTCTCCACCGACTGGGGCAGCGTCGTGCAGCGCCGCGCCAGCCGCGAGCCTGTGGAGAAGGGCGGCTGGAGCATGTTCTTCACCTTCTGGGCCGGGCTGGACATGATCAATCCCGGCGTCAGCCAGAGCCTGCGCGGGAACGGGCAGAGCGCTTGGTTCGGCTGGCCCACCATGCCCCGCATGGAGGAGCTGCGGACCGCCTGGTTCGACGCGCCCGACCTCGACGGCCAGAAAAAGGTCGCGCAGGAAATCCAGCAGCTCGCCTTCCAGGAGGTGCCCTACCTGCCCCTCGGCCAGTACTTCCAGGCCACCGCCTACCGCCGTGGCCTGACGGGCGTGCCCAAGGGCTTCCCGATGTTCTGGAGCGTGCAGAAGTCCGCCTGAGGCGGGCTTGCCCCGGCGCCCTACCTCCTGCTCCCATGCCGGCGACGACAGGGGAGAGGGATGGATGACCGGACGACGCAGGGTTCTCGGAGCCGCGGGCGCGGCCGCGCTCGCGCCCTTCGCGGGCGCCCGCCCCGCGCTCGCGCAGCCCGCGGGGGCGCGCGTGCTGAAGATGGTGCCGCAGGCGAACCTCACGAGCCTGGACCCCATCTGGACCACGGCGAACATCACCCGCAACCACGGCTACATGGTCTATGACAACCTCTACGGCATGGATGCGGGCTTCCGCCCGCAGCCCCAGCTCGCCGAGGGGCATGTCGTCGAGGAGGACGGCAAGCGGGTCGTCATCACCCTGCGCCAGGGACCGAAGTTCCATGACGGCGAGCCCGTGCGCGCGGCGGACGCGGTCCAGAGCCTTCGCCGTTGGATGCGCCGCTCGCCCTCCGGCCAGAAGCTGGCCGAGTTCGTGGACGAGGTGTCCGCCCTCGACGACCGGCGGCTCCAGTTCCGCCTGAAGCGGTCCTTTCCCTTCCTCTTCTCCGCCCTCGCCCAGGTGAGCAACAGCCCGGCCTTCATCATGCCGGAGCGGATCGCGCAGACGGATGCCTTCCAGCAGATTCGCGAGACCGTCGGCAGCGGTCCCTTCCGCTTCAAGAGGGACGAGTTCAACTCCGGCAGCCTCGTCGTCTACGAGCGCAACCCGGAATACAGCCCGACGCCGGTCGGGGCGCCGAGCCTCACCGCCGGCCCGAAGATCGTGCATTTCGACCGGGTCGAGTGGCAGATCATCACCGACGCCTCCACCTCCGCCGCGGCGCTCCAGGCCGGCGAGATCGACTGGTACGAGCAGCCGCCGCCCGAGATTCAGGCACTTCTCCGCCGCAGCCGCGCGCTGTCCATCGAGCCGGTGGACCCGTTGCCGCTGGTCGGCATCCTGCGCCCGAACCACCTGCACCCGCCCTTCAACGACCGGCGGATGCGCCAGGCCCTGCTGCCCGCCATCGACCAGGCGGATTTCATGACCGCGATCGTGGGCACGGATCCCGGCCTCTGGGAATCCTGCGGCGTCTTCACGCCGGGCACGCCGCTGGCCAGCGATGCCGGGCTGGAGCCGCTGCGCGGCCCCCGCAGCATCGACCGGGCGAAGGCCCTGATGCGGGAGGCCGGCTACACGAACCAGCCCATGCGGCTGGTCGGGCCGACCGACATCCTCGCGCCCTCCGCCATGACGCAGGTGGGGGCGGACCTCGTCCGCCGGCTCGGCTTCAACGCCGACATCGTGCTGACGGACTGGGGCACGACGGTCCAGCGCCGCACGAGCCGGGAGCCCATCGAGCGCGGGGGATGGAGCATGATCTTCACCTCCTTTGCCTCCTTCGACTTCATCGATCCCTCCGCGCATTTCCCCCTGCGCGGCAACGGCACGAATGCCTGGCCGGGCTGGCCGGACATCCCCGAGCTCGAGACCCTGCGGGACGAGTGGTTCCTCGCCCCCACGCCCGAGGAGGGCAAGCGCATCGCCGAGAGGATGCAGCGCGTGGCGATGGAGGAGGTCCCCTACATCCCCGTCGGCGCCTACAAGTCCCTCACCGCCATCCGGCGCGACCTGCGCGACCGCGTGCCCGGCTTCGCGATCTTCTGGAACCTGCGGCGGGGCTGACGGGCGGGGCAGCGCGCCCGATGGCACGCCCCGTGCAAGACCGCCGCGCATGGAGTGGCGCCGCGCCGGCTTTTCCGGCAGGCTCGCCGCAGAGGGATCAGGGGCAAGGCGAATGCCGCCCCGCTTGGGAGCTTGAGAGATGGACCGCCGTTCCTTCCTGATGGCCGGTACCGGCCTGGCCGCCGCCGGGCTTTCGGCCCCGGCCCTGTCGCAGGGAGCGGCGGCCCGGACGCTGCGCTTCGTGCCCCAGGCCAATCTCGCGAACTTCGACCCGGTCTGGGGCACGCAGTACGTCGTCCGCAACGCGGCCGCGATGGTGTGGGACACGCTCTACGGCGTGGACGCGCAGCTCGTGCCGCAGCGGCAGATGGTCGAGAGCGAGGAGGTCTCCTCGGACGGCCTGACCTGGACCTTCCGCCTCCGCCCGGGGCTGAAGTTCCATGACGGCGAGCCCGTGCTCGCGAAGGACGCCGTCGCGAGCCTCAACCGCTGGGCCGTGCGCGACCCCATGGGGCAGATGATCCGCGCCATCCAGAACGAGCTGGTGGCGGTGGACGACCGGACCTTCCGCTGGTCCCTGAAGCAGCCCTATCCGAAGATGCTGCTCGCCCTGGCGAAGAACAACGCGCCCTGCAGCTTCGTCATGCCCGAGCGGATCGCGCGCACCGATCCCTTCCAGCAGATCACCGAATATGTCGGCTCCGGCCCGTTCCGCTTTGCGCGCGGCGAGTGGGTGCCGGGCGCCAAGGCGGTGTTCGAGAAGTTCGCGGACTACCAGCCGCGCAGCGAGCCCGCCTCCTGGCTCGCCGGCGGCAAGCGCGTGATGGTGGACCGGGTGGAGTGGATGGTGATGCCCGACGCCGCCACCGCCGCCGCCGCGCTGCAGAACGGCGAGGTCGACTGGTGGGAGAACCCGATCAGCGACCTGATCCCCCAGCTCCGCCGCAGCCGCAACATCCAGTTCGACGTCGCCGACCCGCTGGGCAATATCGGCGCGTTCCGCATGAACCACCTGCACCCTCCCTTCAACGACGTTCGCGCCCGCAAGGCCGTGCTGATGGCGATCAGCCAGGAGGACGTGCTGCGCGCGCTCGTCGGCGATGACGAGAGCATGTGGAAGCGCCTGCCGAGCTACTTCACCCCCGGCACGCCGATCTACTCCGAAGAGGGCGGAGACCTGCTCAAGGGCCCCCGCAATCTCGACGCCGCCCGCCGCCTGCTGATGGAGAGCGGCTACAAGGGCGAGCCCGTCGTGATGCTCGTGGCGCAGGACCAGCCCATCACCAAGGCGCAGGGCGACGTGACGGCCGAGGCCCTGAAGAAGATCGGCATGAACGTGGACTACGTGGCCACCGACTGGGGCACGGTGGGCAGCCGCCGCGCGGTGAAGACGCCGCCGGGCCAGGGCGGGTGGAACATCTTCTTCTCCTGGCACGCGGGCGCGGACTGCATCAACCCCGCCGCCTACACCGCCATCCGTGCCAATGGCGACGGCGCCTGGTTCGGCTGGCCCAACAGCCCGGAGGTCGAGGCCAAGCGCGACGCCTGGTTCGCCGCGACCACGCCGGAGGCCGAGAAGGCCGCCATGGCCGGGCTGAACAAGGCCGCCATGGATCACGTGATCTACGCGCCGACCGGCTTCTTCACCTTCTACACCGCCTGGCGCCGCAACGTGTCGGGCATCGTCAAGGGGCCGCTTCCCTTCTTCTGGGGCGTGTCCAAGAGCTGAGGAGGGCGGGATGTTCGCCTACGCGCTCCGCCGCATCGTGGCCACCATCCCCGTCATGGCGGTGGTGGCGCTCTTCGTGTTCAGTCTCCTCTACATCTCGCCCGGCGATCCGGCGGCGGTGATCGCGGGCGACCAGGCGACGCCGGCCGATGTCGAGCGCATCCGGGCCAGCCTCGGCCTCGACCGGCCCTATCTCGTGCGCTTCGGCGACTGGGTCTGGCAGATCGTGCACGGGGACCTCGGCACCTCGATCTTCACCAACCTGCCGGTCAGCACCATGATCGCGCAGCGGATCGAGCCGACGCTCTCGCTCATGGTGATCACCCTCATCCTCGCGGTCTGCATCGCGGTGCCGATGGGCGTGGTGGCCGCCTGGAAGCAGGGCACCTGGATCGACCGCGCCGTGATGGCCTTCGCGGTGCTCGGCTTCTCCGTGCCGGTCTTCGTAGTGGGCTACCTGCTCGCCTATGTCTTCGCGCTGGAGCTGGATTGGCTGCCGGTGCAGGGCTACACGCCCTTCGCGCGTGGAATCGGGCCCTGGTTCCAGAACCTCATCCTTCCCGCGGTCGCGCTCGGCGGGGTCTACATTGCGCTCATCGCCCGCATCACCCGGGCGACGATGCTCGAGGTGCTGCAGCAGGACTACATCCGCACGGCCCGCGCCAAGGGCGTGGGCCAGCGCGGCATCCTGTTCCTGCACGCGCTGAAGAACGCGGCCGTTCCCATCGTCACCGTCATCGGCATCGGCGTGGCGCTGCTGATCGGCGGCGCGGTGGTGACGGAGAGCGTCTTCGCCATCCCCGGCCTCGGCCGGCTGACGGTGGATGCCATCCTCCGGCGCGACTACCCCGTGATCCAGGGCGTGATCCTGCTCTTCTCCTTCACCTACGTCCTGGTGAACCTGGTCATCGACCTCCTCTACACCCTGTTCGATCCGAGGATCCGCTATTGAGCACCTCGACCATCCAGCCCGGCACGCTCCACCGGCCGCTGACCGCGGGAGACGTGGCCGCCGCGGCGCCGCTGCCCGACATCCTGCCGCCGGTCCGGGCCCGGCGCGGCCTCATCGGCTTCCTCCGCCGCAACCCGACCATCGCGATCGGCGGCGGGCTGATGCTGCTCATCATCGCCGTCGCGATCCTCGCGCCGCTGCTCTGGACGGTGGACCCGACGGCACTCGCCCCGGCCCGGCGCACGCGCGAGCCCTCGGCCATGTACTGGTTCGGGACCGACATGCTCGGGCGGGACGTCTATTCGCGCGTGCTCTACGGGGCGCGCGTGTCGCTGATCGTCGGCTTCGCGGTCGCCTTCTTCTCCTCCGTCATCGGCCTCACCATCGGCCTCGTCTCCGGCTTCGTCCGATGGGCCGACGCCATCGTCATGCGGGTCATGGACGGGATCATGTCCATCCCCTCCATCCTGCTCGCGATCGCGCTGATGGCGCTGACGCGCGGCAGCGTGGGGAACGTGATCCTGGCCATCACCATCGCGGAGGTGCCGCGCGTCTCCCGCCTCGTGCGCGGCGTGGTGCTCTCCCTCCGCGAGCAGCCCTATGTGGATGCGGCGGTCGCCTCCGGCACGACGACGCCGCGGATCATCCTCCGCCACATCCTGCCCAACACCCTCGCGCCGCTGACGGTGCAGGCGACCTATATCTGCGCGAGCGCGATGATCGCCGAGAGCATCCTCTCCTTCATCGGCGCGGGCACCCCGCCCATCATTCCCTCCTGGGGGAACATCATGGCGGAGGGGAGGGCGCTCTGGCAGGTGAAGCCCTACATCGTCTTCTTCCCCGCCGTCTTCCTCTCCCTCACCGTGCTTGCCGTGAACCTGCTCGGCGACGGGCTGCGCGACTGGCTCGATCCCCGCATGGCGAAGAAGGTCTGACCCGATGTCATCCAGCACCGGGGCCGAGGCACCCCTTCTCGATGTCCGCAACCTCCAGACCCATTTCCGCACGCCCGATGGCGTGAACCGCGCGGTGGACGGGCTCTCCTTCCACGTGAATGCCGGCGAGACGGTCGCGATCGTGGGCGAGAGCGGCTGCGGCAAGTCCGTCACCTCCATGTCCATCCTGCGGCTCATCCCCGAGCCGCCGGGGAAGATCGCGGGGGAGATCCTCTTCCAAGGGAAGGACCTGCTGAAGCTCTCGGACAAGGAGATGCGCGCCATCCGCGGCAATGACGTCTCCATGATTTTTCAGGAGCCGATGACCTCCCTGAACCCGGTGCTGACGGTCGGGCGCCAGATCGGCGAGACGCTGCGGCTGCACCAGGGGCTGAGCGGGGCGCAGGCGGAGGCGAAGTCGATCGAGATGCTGAAGCTCGTGGGCATCCCTGCCCCCGAGCGGCGGGTGAGGGAGTATCCGCACCAGCTCTCGGGCGGCATGCGCCAGCGCGTGATGATCGCCATGGCGCTGGCCTGCAACCCCAAGCTCCTGATAGCGGACGAGCCGACCACGGCGCTTGATGTGACGATCCAGGCGCAGATCCTCGACCTCATGCGGGACCTGAAGCACCGCGTGGGCGCGGCCATCGTCCTCATCACCCACGACCTCGGCGTGGTGGCGGAGGTCGCGGAGCGTGTGATCGTCATGTATGCCGGCCGCAAGGTGGAGGAGGCGCCGGTGCGCGAGCTCTTCAGCGATCCCAAGCACCCCTATACCCAGGGCCTGCTCGGCGCCGTGCCGAAGCTCGGCTCGTCCCTCACGGGGGAGGAGACGCGGCTGGCCGAGATCCCGGGCCTCGTGCCCAGCCTGAAGACGCGGATCGATGGCTGCGTCTTCGCCGGGCGCTGCCCGAAGGTGACCGACCTCTGCCGTGCCGTCGCCCCCGCGCTGGAGCCGAAGGCGCCGCGCCACACCGCCGCCTGCCACTATGCCGAGAAGGAGCTGATGGCCGCATGAGCGCCACGCTCTCCACCACCCCGACCACCGACAGCGCCACCTCCCACGGCTCGGCGCCGGGCAAGCCGCTCCTCCAGGTGGACGACCTCAAGAAGCACTTCCCCCTCCGCGGCGGGCTGCTCGGCGGCGTCACCGGCCAGGTCTATGCCGTGGACGGCGTCTCCTTCGAGATCGCCAAGGGGGAGACCCTGTCCCTCGTCGGCGAGTCCGGCTGCGGCAAGTCCACCGTGGGCAAGGCCGTGCTGCGGCTCTTCGACATCACCTCGGGCCAGGTGGTGCTGGACGGCCGGCGGATCGACACGCTGCCGCAATCCTCGCTGCGGCCGATGCGCCGCCGTGTGCAGGTGGTGTTCCAGGACCCCTTCAGCAGCCTCAACCCCCGCATGCGGGTGAAGGACATCCTGGCCGAGCCGATCCGCAACTTCGGGCTGGCGAAGAACAGCGCCGATCTCGACCGGCGGCTGGCCGAGCTGATGGACACCGTTCGCCTGCCGCGAGACGCGGTGACACGCTGGCCGCACGAGTTCTCCGGCGGGCAGCGCCAGCGCATCGGCATCGCCCGGGCGCTCGCCGCCGAGCCGGACCTCATCATCTGCGACGAGGCCGTCTCGGCGCTGGACGTCTCGGTGAAGGCGCAGATCGTCAACCTGCTCCAGGACCTGCAGAGGGAGCTGGGCCTCGCGCTTCTCTTCATCAGCCACGACCTCGCCATCGTCGAGCACATGACGCACCGGGTGGCCGTGATGTATCTCGGCAAGATCGTGGAGGTGGCGCCCCGGCGATCCCTCTTCGCCGCGCCCAAGCACCCCTACACCCAGGCGCTGCTCTCGGCGGTTCCCGTGCCGCAGCCCGGGGCGGCGCGGCAGCGCATCATCCTCAAGGGCGACGTGCCGAGCCCGATCAGCCCTCCCAGCGGCTGCCGCTTCCACACGCGCTGCCCCTATGTCTTCGACCGCTGCCGCGTGGAGGAGCCGCTCCTCAAGCCGCCCGAGCCCGGTTTCCACGCCCACACCGCCGCCTGCCACCTGCACGATCTCCCGGCCGATCAGAATCCGCTGGCCGGGGAGGCCTCTCCGCTGCACTGAGGCCGGGCCTCGCTTGACGCGTCGGGGAGGCCGCGCGACCCTCGGAACATCGGACCGGACGGGGAGCGAAGCATGCCGAGTGTGAGCCTGACGGTGAACGGTCAGCCCCACAGCGTCGAGGTTGAGGGCCGTACCTTGCTGGTGGAGTTGCTGCGGGAGAAGCTGCGCCTCACGGGCACCCATGTGGGCTGTGACACCAGCCAGTGCGGCGCCTGCGTCGTCCATATCGATGGCGAGAGCGTGAAGGCCTGCACCATCCTTGCCGTGCAGGCGGATGGAGGCTCCGTCACCACCATCGAGGGGCTGGCCTCTCCGGACGGCGGGCTGCACCCGATGCAGGAAGCCTTCCGCGAGTACCATGCCCTGCAGTGCGGCTTCTGCACGCCGGGGATGGTGATGTCCGCCATCGACCTCGTGGAGAAGCACCCGCAGGGGATGAGCGAGCACGAGATCCGGGAGGGGCTGGAGGGCAATCTCTGCCGCTGCACCGGCTATCACAACATTGTCAAGGCGATTGCGGCGGCGCAGGAGGTCATGCACGGCCGCCGCGACACGCTGGCGCCGGCGGAGGCCTGACCCGCCATGTACGACTTCCTCTACCACAAGCCCTCGACCGTTTCCGAGGCGGTGGCGCTGCTCGCCGACCCCGAGGTGCGCCCGATCTCGGGCGGGCAGACGCTCCTGCCCGCGCTGAAGCACCGGCTGGACCGTCCCTCGGCGCTGGTCGATCTCTCCGGCATCGCGGAGCTGCGCGGCATCAGGCGGCAGGGCGACCGGATCGTGATCGGCGCGATGACGCGGCATGCCGAGATCCAGCGCGATCCCTCGCTGAACGCCGCCATCCCCGCGCTCGCCCGCATGGCCGGGCTCCTCGGTGACCCCCAGGTCCGCAACCGCGGCACCATGGGCGGCTCCCTGGCCAACAACGACCCCGCCGCGGACTACCCCTCGGCCGCGCTGGCGCTCGGCGCCACCCTCGTCACCGACCGCCGGCGCATCGAGGCGGACGACTACTTCCTCGGCATGTTCACCACGGCGCTGGAGCCCGGCGAGCTGCTGACCGCCATCGAGTTCCCGGTGCCGGAGAAGGCGGGCTACGCCAAGATGCGGAACCCGGCCTCGCGCTACGTCATGACCGGCGTCTTCGTCGCGCGCGGTCCGATGGGAGTGCGGGTCGTCGTGAACGGCGCGGGTCCGGGCGTGTTCCGCCAGGCGGAGATGGAGGCCGCGCTCTCGGCGAACTGGTCGCCCGAGGCGGTGGCCAGCATCCGCCAGTCCTCGGACGGGCTGAACGGCGACATCCACGGCAGTGCCGAGTACCGCGCCCACCTCGTCACGGTGATGGCCAAGCGCGCGGTCCTTGACGCCGGATAGAGGCGCGCCAGCGGGGGAGGGCCGCCATCTCGTCGTGATCGGCGCCGGCATCGTCGGCGCCTGCACGGCCCTCGCCGCCATCGACCGCGGCCTGCGCGTCACGATCCTCGATCCCGGCCCGCCGGGCGGGGAGCAGGCGGCCTCCTACGGGAATGGCTGCTGGCTCTCCACCATGTCCGTCATCCCGCCCGCGGTGCCCGGGCTCTGGCGCAAGGTGCCGGGCTTCCTGCGTGACCCGCTCGGGCCGCTCGCCATCCGCTGGTCCTACCTCCCCCGCGCGCTGCCCTGGCTGCTCGCCTATCTTCGCTCGGGCTGGACGGAGGGGCGCGTGCTGGAGACGGCGCGCGCCCTGCGGGCCCTGCTCGACGAGGCACCGTCCCTGCACGCCGCCCTCGCCGCGCGGGCCGGGGTGCCGGAGCTGATCCGTCGGGAAGGGCTCATGTATGTCTATCCCTCCCGGGCGGAGTACGAGGCCGAGGCGCTGGGCTTCCGCATCCGCCGGCAGGTCGGTCTCTCCTGGGATGAGATCGGCCCGGAGCGGATGCGCCAGATCCAGCCCGAGCTGGACCCCCGATACGGCTTCGGCGCACTCTTCCCCGAAGCCGGCCATTGCACCGATCCCGGCGCCTATGTGGCCGCCCTCGTCGAGAGGGCAGTTGCCGAGGGTGCCGTGCTGCGCCGGACAGGAGCAAGCGGGCTGCGGATCGAGGCCGGGAGGCTCCGGGCCGTGCGGACGGGGGAGGGGGAGATCGCCGCCGACCGCGCCGTGATCGCGGCCGGGGCTCGCTCGGCCGGGCTGGCCGCCAGCGCCGGGTCGCGCGTGCCGCTGGAGACCGAGCGCGGCTACCACGCCGTGGTCCTCGGGGCGGAGACGGGGCCCCGCATTCCGATCATGCCGTCGGACGGCAAGATGGGCATCACTGCGACACGCGCCGGGCTGCGCGCCTCCGGCCAGGTCGAGATCGCGGGGCTGGAGGCGGCGCCGAACTGGAAGCGGTCCGAGATCCTGCGGGACCATCTCCTCCGCGCCTTTCCCCGCCTGCCGAGGGACCTGCCGGCCGAGCGTGTGCGGTTCTGGATGGGCCACCGCCCCTCGATGCCGGACGGCCTGCCCTGCCTCGGCCCGGCAAGGCACTGCCCGGACGTCATCCTCGCCTTCGGCCACGGGCATGTGGGCTTGGTTGCCGCGCCCCGCAGCGGGGAGGCCGCCGCGGCGCTCGCGGCGGGCGACGTTCCGGCCCTGGATCTCCGGCCCTATAATCCGCGCCGATTCGGCTAGCATTCCTTGTAGGGCCGTGCCAGCATGACGATACCGGTCCTGCATCCCGTCGGGCCGATCTGTTTGCGGATAGTGAGATAAAGTGTTCCCCGAGAATGAATCGCAGGGCGGCACCGGGCCCGTCGAGGCCGAGGTGAAGTGGTACAACGGCCGCAAGGGTTTCGGCTTCGTGCTCGGGCCCGACGGACAGGACGTGTTCTTCCACGCATCTGCCATGGCCGAGGCCGGTATCCAGTCGGCTGACACGGGTGACAAGCTCGTCTGCGAGATCGGCACGGACCGCCAGGGCCGGCGGCTCGTGACCCGCATCATGGAGCTGAAGCCCGGGCCGGGCGGCGGCGCCGGTGGTGGCGGGTTCGGGGATCGTCCCCCGCGTCGTGACTTCGGTGGTGGCGGCGGCGGGTTCGGGGATCGTCCCCCGCGTCGTGACTTCGGTGGTGGCGGCGGCGGGTTCGGGGATCGTCCCCCGCGCCGTGACTTCGGTGGTGGCGGCGGCGGCTTCGGTGACCGTCCCCCGCGCCGTGAGTTCGGCGGTGGCGGCGGCTTCGGTGGCGCGGGTGCCGGTGGCGGCTTCGGCGCCCCGCGCCGCGAGTTCGGCGATCGTCCGCCCCGGCGTGACTTCGGCCGTGACGAGGGTGGCCCCACCTATGCCGTGAACGGCACGGTGAAGTGGTTCGACCAGGTCCGCGGCTTCGGCTTCGTGACGCCGGACGATGGTGGCCAGGACGTGTTCCTGCACTCCTCTGTCCTGCAGCGCGCGGGCGTGACGGACGTGCAGCAGGGCCAGAAGGTGGCGCTGGACGTTCGCGACGGCCAGCGCGGGCGCCAGGCCGTGCAGTACAAGGGCAGCTGATCCCGCTCTCCCTGGACAGGGATCGGAAGCCCCGGCCATCGTGCCGGGGCTTTTTGATTCCAGGGCCAGCGTTAGCACTTTCTTCACTTTCCGCGGCCACTCTTCGGTGAAGGGCGGACAACCTGCCAACGCGAAGGGAAGACCCCGATGGCGATGAACTCGGTGAACACGAATATCGGCGCGCAGGTCGCGCTGCAGTCGTTGAACCGCACGAATGACGCGCTTGCGACAACGCAGAAGCGTGTCTCGACCGGTTTTCGTGTTTCCGACGCGAAGGATGACGGCGCGGCCTTTGCCGTGGCGCAGTCCGTTCGTTCCGATATTGCCGGCCTTACCTCGGCCAATGAGCAGATGGGCAGCGTCCAGGGCATTCTGGACACGACGCTTGCTGGGCTGAACAAGATCTCGGAGACGATGACCTCGATCCGAGGTGTCCTGGTGAAGCTGGCCGATGGCACGCTCTCCACCTCCCAGCGCGACCAGTACACGGCCCAGTACGAGTCGCTGAGGACTCAGGTCACCGACTTCATTGCCGACGCCACCTACAATGGTCGTAGCCTGCTACACACGATTTCTGCGAGCGGCGGAGGCGATATCGCCACCACGCGTAATGAGCAGGCAACGACCTATACTCTCACGGCGATCGCTGCCGCGACGACACTCATCGTGACCGCTGCGCCCGCCAACGCCACCGATGCGGCCTCCGCCCTGAACGGTGATTTCACGACTAAGATGAAGGCAGTGAACACTGCCCTGAACACATTCGGCGCCAACTCGAACTACCTCCAATCGCAGATCAGCTACAACAAAGAGAAGTTGGACGCGCTGGAGTCCGGGCTCGGCTCCTTGATCGATGCTGACCTTGCCAAGGAGAGCGCGCGCCTCCAGGCCCTGCAGATCCGCCAGCAGCTCGGCACCCAGGCGCTCGGCATCGCCAACCAGTCGCCCCAGCAGCTCTTGAGCCTCTTCAAGGGCTGAGGACACCCCTCGGGGCGATGGATAAGCGGCGCCGGCATCCCTATCTTCCCCTCAAAATCGGGGAGTCTGAGAGATGGCCGGTACAGCATCGGGTGGCGCCTGCATCGTGGGCTGGGCGCACACGCCATTCGGCCGCATCGAGGACGCGCCGGACGCGGAGGCACTAATCGGGCGCGTGGCCCGGGCTGCCATCGAGGACGCCGGGATCGAGCCCTCGGAGGTTGATGCCATCTATGTCGGCCATTTCAACGGCGGCTTCCAGAAGCAGGATTTCCCATCCTCCCTCGTCATGCAGTCGCTGCCGGAACTCCGCTTCAAACCGGCGACTCGCCTTGAGAATGCCTGTGCGACCGGATCCGCGGCCATCCATGCGGGCATGAATTTCCTGGCCGCGGGCGGAGGGCGCTTCACCCTCGTCCTCGGCGTCGAGAAGATGACGGCCATCCCGGGCTCCGAGGTGGGCGATGTCTTGCTCGGCTGCGCCTATCGCCGGGAGGAGGGGGACATCCCGGCGGGCTTCGCGGGCGTCTTCGCCCGGATCGCCCAGGCCTATTTCCAGAGGCACGGCGACCAGTCCGATGCGCTGGCCGCCATCGCGGCGAAGAACCATCGCAACGGCGTGGACAATCCCTATGCCCAGATGCGCAAGGACCTCGGCTACGAGTTCTGCCGCACGGAGAGCGAGCGGAACCCGGTCGTCGCCGGGCCGCTCAAGCGCACGGATTGCAGCCTCGTCTCCGACGGCGCCGCGGCGCTCGTGCTGACCGACGCCGAGACGGCGGCGACGATGGGCAAGGCGGTCCGCTTCCGTGCCGCGGTGCAGGTCAACGACTTCATGCCGATCTCCGCCCGCGACATCACGCGCTTCGAGGGCGCGCAGGAAGCATGGCGCCGGGCCTATGAGGCCGCCGGCACGGGCGTTTCCGACCTCTCCTTCGCCGAGGTGCATGACTGCTTCACCATCGCCGAGCTGATCGACTACGAGGCGATGGGGCTCGTGCCGGAAGGGCAGGGGGCCCGCGCGGTGCTGGAGGGCATGGTGGCCAAGGGCGGGCGCCTGCCGGTGAACCCGTCGGGCGGGCTGAAGTCGAAGGGCCATCCCATCGGGGCGACGGGTGTCTCGATGCACGTCCTCTCCGCCATGCAGCTCGCGGGGGAGGCCGGCGGGATGCAGGTTCCGGGCGCGACGCTCGGCGGCGTGTTCAACATGGGCGGGGCGGCGGTGGCGAACTACGTCTCCATCCTGGAGAGGCTGCGCTGAGGCAGCCGCTCCTTATCGGCTCCGAGGTCTACCGGGGCTCGACTTATGGCCCGAAGCATCCCCTGGCTATACAGCGGGTGCCGGCGACGCTGGACCTCATCCGGGCGCTGGGCTGGCTCGATCCCCACCGCTACCTCGACAGCCCCCGGGCGACTCCGCAACAGCTCGCCCGCTTCCACACGCCTGACTACATCGCCGCGCTGGAGCTGGCCGAGGCGGAGGGCTCCGTCCCCCCGGAGGTGCGGGAGCGCCACCATCTCGGCGCGCATGGCAACCCCATCTACCGGGAGGTCTTCCGGCGCCCCGCCACGGGGGCGGGCGGGGCGATCCTGGCCGCGCGGCTGACCCGACGGGGCGGCATCGTCCATGTGCCCGGCGCCGGCACGCATCACGCGATGCCCGACCGCGCCTCCGGCTTCTGCTACATCAACGATCCCGTGCTCGGCCTGCTCGAATGGCTGGATCTCGGCCTGACCGACATCCTCTACATCGACATCGACGCCCATCACGGCGACGGGGTGGAGCACGCCTTCCGCGACGATCCCCGCGTCTTCACCCTCTCGGTCCATGAGGCCGGGCGCTGGCCCTTCACGGGCGGGCTGGAGGACCGGGCGGACGGGCACGCGCGCAACATCCCCGTGCCGCAGGGCTTCAACGACACGGAGATGGACCACGTCCTGCACGCGGCCATCCTGCCCATCCTGCGGCACCTCCGCCCCCAGGCGGTCATGCTCCAGTGCGGGGCGGACATGCTGGAGGAGGACCCGCTCGCCCGCCTATCCCTGTCCAACAACACGCATCTCGCCGTGGTGCGCGCGGTGATGGCCGAGGCGCCGCGGCTGATCGTGACGGGGGGAGGGGGGTACAATCCCTGGACCGTCGCCCGCTGCTGGGCCGCCGTCTGGGGCGCGCTGGACAACCGGCCCATGCCGGGCCGGCTGCCACCGGCAGCGGAGAGGGTGCTGCGCGGCCTCGACTGGGACCGGGCTGCCGGGCGCAACCCGCCGGAGCACTGGTCCACCACCCTGGTCGACCAGCCCCGGCCCGGCTCGTTGCGCGAGGAGGTGGTCGCGGCCTGCCGGTCGGTGCTGGAAGGGCTACCCGAGCCCGCTACGCCGGCACCAGCAGGCTGACGGCGGCCTGGGCGGCGATGCCCTCCTCCCGCCCGGGGAAGCCCAGCCGCTCCGTCGTCGTTGCCTTCACCGAGACCCGGCTCTCCGGCACGCCGAGCAGCTCGGCCACACGGGCGATCATGGCGGGGGCGTGGGGCGTGATCTTCGGCCGCTCGCAGATAAGGGTGACGTCGGCATTGGCCAGCATGCCGCCCCGCGCAGCGATCCGCCCGGCGGCGTGGCGGAGGAAGGCCGCGCTGTCGGCATCCTTCCAGCGCATCTCGCTCGGCGGGAAGTGGCGGCCGATATCGCCCTCCGCCAGGGCGCCGTAGATCGCGTCGCAGAGGGCGTGCAGCCCGACATCGGCGTCCGAGTGGCCGTCCAGCCCCATGGAGTGCGGCACCTCGACCCCGCAGAGAAAGAGCGGCCGTCCCGCGACGAGGCGGTGCACGTCGAAGCCGGTGCCGACGCGGGGCAGCAGGCGCGGCAGTATATCCGCCTCCACGCGCTCGAGGTCGCCGGGATGGGTGATCTTCACGTTGCTCTCCGATCCGGGGACGAGGCGCACGGGACGGCCCGCCGCCTCCAGCAGGGATGCGTCGTCGGTCGCGCCCTCCGGTGCCGCGCGGTGGAGCGCCAGCAGCAAGGGGAAGCGGAAACCCTGGGGTGTCTGGGCGCGGTACAGCGCTTCCCGCGGCACGGTGTGCAGGACGGTGCCGTCCTCCACCCGCTTCAGCGTGTCGGCCACGGGCTGGGCGGGGATCGCGCCCTCGGCCCTCTCCAGCGCCCGCAGCAGCGCGGTGACGGTGCCGGCCGGCACCACCGGGCGGGCGGCGTCGTGGACGAGCACGATTTCCGGGGCGCAGCCGGCCAGGGCCTCCAGCCCGGCGAGCACGCTGGCCTGGCGCGTCGCACCGCCGGCGACCGCGGGCAGGGCGGGCAGGCCTTCCAGGATCGAATCGACCCGGCCCCGCTCCGCCTCGGCGCAGATGGGCTGGATGGCCTCCACCGCCCCGTCCCGGAGCAGGGCCTCGGCCGCGTGGCGCAGCACGGGGCGGCCGAGGAGGGGGAGGAACTGCTTCGGTTCCGCCCCGCCGAGCCGCTCGCCGCGCCCCGCCGCCATCAGCAACGCCACCACCCGCATTCCGCTATCCCCGTTCATGCGGCGGAACCTAGCGGCGCGAGAGGGGCGCGCCCAGGGGCCCCGGCGCGACGGATCTCGCGATGCCGCTTGACCGCCCGCCTGCCCAGTTGATAGGCACCTGCCCATGCCGCCAACATCACGCACCGGAGAGGCTGCCCAACCCGAGGGCAGCCCGCAGCTGCGGCCGATCGTGCTCGGCCCCATCAGGATCGAGAGGCCGGTCATCCTGGCGCCGATGTCCGGCGTCACCGACCTGCCTTTCCGCCGCCTCGCCCGCCGCCACGGCACGCCCATGGTGGTGAGCGAGATGATCGCGAGCCAGGCGATGGTGCGCGAGAATCGCCAGACCTTGAAGATGGCGGAGGTGGACGGCTTCGGCGGCCCTGCCAGCATCCAGCTCGCCGGCTGTGAGCCGGAGGTGATGGCCGAGGCCGCGCGGCTCGCCGTCGATCACGGCGCGGCGCTGGTGGACATCAATTTCGGCTGCCCCGTGAAGAAGGTGGCGGTGGGGCAGCAGGCCGGCAGCGCCCTGATGCGGGACGAGCTGCGCGCGGCCCGCATCCTGGAAGCCGTGGTGCGCGCCGTTTCCGTGCCCGTCACGCTCAAGATGCGGATGGGCTGGGACCATTCGAGCCTGAACGCCCCGAACCTCGCCCGCATCGCCGAGGCCTGCGGCATCCGCATGGTCACGATCCACGGCCGCACGCGGCAGATGCTCTACACCGGCACGGCGGACTGGGCCTTCGTCGCGAAGGTGAAGGCGGCGGTCGGCATCCCCGTGATCGTCAACGGCGACATCCTCGGGCCGAAGGACGCCGAGGAGGCGCTGCGACAGTCCGGCGCCGACGGGGTGATGATCGGGCGCGGCGCCTATGGGCGGCCCTGGCTGCCCGGGCTCGTCGCCGCCTATCTCGCGACCGGCACGATGCCCGAGCTGCCCTCGCTCGCCGAGCAGCACGCGATGCTGCTGGAGCATTATGCCGACATGCTGTCCCATCACGGCAGCAACCCCGGGCTTCGCCTCGCCCGCAAGCACATCGCCTGGTACTCGCGCGGCCTGCCCGGCAGCGCCGAGTTCCGGGTGCGGATCAACGCCGCCGAGACGGTGCCCGACGCGCTGGCGGCGATCGACGCCTTCTACCGCCCGCTGCTCGAGGCCGGGGTGGAGGGGGTGCGCGACCTCTTCCGCGAGGCCGGCCGCGAGTCGGCGGATGCCACGCCCGACGACGCGGCGATCGCCGCCTGAAAGGTCCCATGCCCCCGCGCCGAGAAACGCCGGAGAAGCCAGGGCTGCCCGCCAGCGCGCAGCTCCTCTCGGCCCTGCCCGTGCCCGTGGTGGTGGTGGACCGCGAGGAGCGGTTCCGCTTCGCCAATCCCGCGGCGGAGCTGTTCCTCGGCCTCTCCGCCTCCAGCCTCGCCCAGATGCAGCTCACCGACCTGCTCCCGGCCGACTCGCGCCTGCCCGCCCTCGTGCGGCAGGTGCGCGCGGCGGAGGCGCCGATCTCGGACCACGACCTCACCCTTCTCTCCCCGCGCATCCACCGCGAGGGCGTCGCCGCGCATGGCGCGCCGCTGCACGAGATGCCGGGCGCGGTGGTGCTGACGCTGCAGGACGGCTCCACCGCCCAGAAGCTCGACCGCCAGCTCAACTTCCGCGGCGCGGCGCGGGGCGCGAGCGCGATGGCGGCGATGCTGGCGCATGAGGTGAAGAACCCGCTCTCCGGCATCCGCGGGGCGGCGCAGCTCCTGGAGCAGTCATCGGCCTCCGAGGGGGACCGGGAGCTCTGCATCCTCATCCAGGACGAGGCGGACCGTATCCGCGACCTCGTGGAGCGGATGGACATGTTCTCGGAGCGCCCGCTGGAGCGGGAGCCCGTGAACATCCACGAGGTGCTCGACCATGTGCGCCGGATCGCGGCCACGGGCTTCGCGGCGCATCTGCGGATCGTGGAGGAGTACGATCCCTCCCTCCCGCCGGTCTGGGGCAACCGGGACCAGCTCGTCCAGATCCTGCTCAACCTTGTGAAGAACGCGGCCGAGGCGGTCGATCCGCGCAACGGCGAGATCGTCCTCTCCACCGCCTACCGGCACGGCGTGCGGCTGGCCATCCCGGGATCGCGGGAGCGGGTCCACCTGCCCCTGGAGGTGAGCGTGCGGGACAACGGCCCCGGCATCGCCGAGGAGGTGCGCGCGAGCCTCTTCGATCCCTTCATCAGCACCAAGCCCGGCGGGCAGGGGCTGGGGCTGGCGATGGTGGCCAAGCTCGTCGCCGACCACGGCGCGCTCATCGAGTGCGACAGCCGGCCCGGCCGCACCGTCTTCCGCCTCTCCCTCGCCAAGCCACCCTCCGGCGCGGCCCTCGCCCAGCCGCGGGCGCGCATCCGCCAGACCGCCTGAATTCCCTCTTCCCGCCAGGGGCCCCCTCGAAGGCAGAGTATGACCGAACGCACCATCCTCATCGCCGATGACGACCGCGCCATCCGCACCGTGCTCGCCCAGGCCCTGGGCCGCGCGGGGTACAACGTGCGCGCCACCTCCTCCGCGGCCACGCTCTGGCGCTGGGTGGAGGACGGGGAGGGCGACCTCGTCATCACCGACGTGGTGATGCCGGACGAGAACGGGCTGGACCTCGTGCCCCGCATCCGCCGCGTGCGGCCGGAGCTGCGTGTAGTGGTGATGAGCGCCCAGTCCACCTTCGCGACCGCCCTCAAGGCCGCGCAGCGCGGTGCCTTCGAGTACCTGCCCAAGCCCTTCGACCTGAAGGATCTGCTCGCCCTTGTCGGCCGCGCCCTCGCCGCGCCCGTGGCCGCGCCGGAGGATGACGGGGAGGGGCCCGAGGAGGAGCGGCTGCCCCTCGTCGGCCGCTCGGCCGCCATGCAGGAGATCTACCGCACCGTCGCCCGGCTCACGACGACGGACCTGACGGTGATGATCACGGGGGAGAGCGGCACGGGCAAGGAGCTGGTCGCCCGCGCCCTCCACGACTACTCCCGCCGGCGCTCCGGCAGCTTCGTCGCCGTGAACATGGCCGCCATCCCGCGCGACCTGATCGAGGCCGAGCTGTTCGGCCATGAGCGCGGCGCCTTCACCGGCGCCATGGCCCGCGGCGTCGGCCGCTTCGAGCAGGCGGCCGGCGGCACCCTCTTCCTCGACGAGATCGGCGACATGCCGCCCGAGGCGCAGACCCGCCTGCTGCGCGTGCTGCAGGAAGGCGAGTTCACCACGGTCGGCGGCCGCACGCCGATCAAGGCGAATGTCCGGATCGTGGCCGCCACCCACCGGGACCTGCGCCAGGCCATTCGCGCCGGCGTGTTCCGTGAGGACCTGTTCTACCGCCTCAATGTCGTGCCCATCCGCCTGCCCCCGCTGCGCGAGCGGGCGGAGGACATCCCCCTGCTGGCCCGCCACTTTCTCGACCGCGCCAAGGCGGCGGGGCTGCCGGCCAAGTCGCTCGACAACGGGGCGGTGGAGCGGCTGCGGGCCCATCCCTGGCCCGGCAACGCGCGCGAGCTGGAGAACCTCATGCGCCGCCTCGCCGCCCTCTATCCCCAGGAGGTGATCGGGGAGGATGCGGTGGCGGCCGAGCTGGCCGAGGCCGAGGCGGCTCCCGGCATTCCCGCCGCCCCCTCCACGCCCGAGACGCTGGAGCAGGCGGTGGAGCGGCACCTCGCCGGCTTCATGAGCGCCCAGCGCGATGGCCTGCCCGTGCGCGACCTCTACGAGCGCGTGCTGGCCGAGGTGGAGCGCCCGCTGCTGCGGCTCGCCCTGGCCAATACGCGCGGCAACCAGATCAAGGCCGCCGCCATGCTCGGCCTGAACCGCAACACGCTTCGCAAGAAGATCCGGGAGCTGGAGCTGCCGGTGGTGCGGGGCCTGTCGTGACGGGCCGGGCGTGAACCGCCGGGTCCCGGGGGAGCGCAGGAGCCCTCTCCGAGGGCTGGCGGACTTCCTGCTCGGCCGGGTGATGACCCTCGCCCTGGCCCTGGGCGCGCTGGCGGTCGGGGTGGCCTCCTTCGCGGTCCTCTCCGGCAGCACGCCCTTCGGCCCGACCAGCGCCGCCCAGACCGCGGCGCTGGTGCTGGTGAACGCGGCCTTCGTGCTGCTGCTCACGGCCAGCCTCGCCGGGCGCCTCGTGCGCGTGCTGGCGGAGCGGCGGCGGGGCAGCGCGGGGTCGCGCCTGCACGTGCGGCTGGTGATGCTGCTCGGCGGCGTGGCGGTGGTGCCGGCGCTGCTGGTGGCGGTCTTCGCCTCCGTCTTCTTCCAGCTCGGCATCCAGGCCTGGTTCGGCGACAAGGTGCGCGACACGCTGGAGGCGAGCCTCGTCGCCTCCCGCGCCTATCTCGACGAGAACCGCAACACCATCCGGGCCGACGCGCTGGCGATGGCGGCGGACCTGAACCGCGCGGCGCCGCTGCTGCCGGACAACACCGTCGGCTTCAGCCGGGTGCTGACGAACTACACCGCGCTCCGCGGGCTGACGGAGGCGACGGTCTTCGAGCCCGTGCTCGGCCGCGTCATCGCCCAGGCGGGGCTCGGCTCCGCCCTGGTGGTGGAGCCCCCGCCGGCCTGGGCGACGGAGGTGGTGCGCCAGGGCGAGGTGGCGGTGCTGGCCGCCGAGGGGGAGGAGGGCTGGGTGCGCGGGCTGGTCGCCCTCGACATCGATCCCGGGCTGATGCTGATGATCGGCCGCCCGCTCGACCCCTCGATCATCGAGCACATGCAGCGCACCGAGCTGGCCTTCCAGGAATACGACCAGCTCGACCGCAACCGCTCCGGCCTGCAGATCACCTTCGCCCTCATCTTCGCGATCGCGACCCTGCTCGTGCTGCTGGCCGCCGTGCTGATCGGGCTGGTGATGGCGAACCAGATCGCGCGCCCGATCTCGCGGCTGATCAACGCGGCCGAGCGGGTAAGGGGGGGCGACCTCTCCGTGCGGGTGGACGAGGGGCGGGCGGATGACGAGGTCGGCAGCCTTTCCCGCGCCTTCAACCGCATGACGAACCAGCTCGCGGCCCAGCGGAGCGAGCTGCTGGAAGCCTATCGCCAGCTCGACGACCGCCGGCGCTTCACCGAGGGCGTGCTGGGCGGCGTTTCGGCCGGGGTGATCGGGCTGGACGCGGAGGGGCGGATCAACCTGCCCAACCGCTCGGCCAGCGAGTTGCTGGGCCAGGACCTGGAGGCCGCGGTCGGCCAGCGCCTGGGGGAGGTCGTTCCGGAGTTCCGCGCCATCCTCGCGGCCGCGGCGGCGACGCCGGAGAAGCCGCGCACGGAGGAGATCCTCGTCCCCGGCCCCTCCGGGCGCCGCACCCTGCTCGCGCGGATCGGGGCGGAGTTCGATGCCGGCGGGCTCTCGGGCTACGTCCTCACCTTCGACGACATCACCGCCCTTCTCTCGGCCCAGCGCACGGCGGCCTGGGCGGACGTGGCCCGGCGCATTGCGCACGAGATCAAGAACCCGCTCACCCCCATCCAGCTCTCGGCGGAGCGGCTGAAGCGGCGCTACCTCAAGCAGATCACCGAGGACCCCGACACCTTCCGCGCCTGCACGGACACGATCGTGCGCCAGGTCGGCGACATCGGGCGGATGGTGGACGAGTTCTCCGCCTTCGCCCGCATGCCCCAGCCGGTGATCCGCCCGGAGAACCCCTCCCAGCTCCTGCGGGAAGCGCTGGTGCTGCAGCGGGACGCGCATCCCTCCATCACCTACGAGCTTCGCCTGCCCGAGGAGGATCTGCCCCCCGTGCGCTGCGACCGGCGGCTGCTGAACCAGGCGCTGACCAACCTGTTGCAGAACGCGGCGGATGCCATCTCGATGCGCCCGGAGGGCGAGGCGGGCGGGCGGGTGGTGCTGGAGGCGGTGGCGGGGGCCGGGGTGCTCGCGATCGCGGTCGAGGACAACGGCATCGGCCTGCCGCGGGACGCGGAGCGCGACCGGCTCACGGAACCGTATGTGACACACAAGGCGAAGGGAACCGGCCTCGGGCTTGCCATCGTGAAGAAGATCATGGAGGACCATGGGGGCGGGCTGACGCTCGCGGATGGCCGGGAAGGCGGGGCGCGCGCCACGCTCACCCTGCCCCTGGACGGGACATCGGAGCGGGACGGATTGCAGGAAAGAGGAGAGATGCTGCGCCATGGCGCATGACATCCTGATCGTCGACGACGAGCCGGACATCCGCGCCCTGATCGCCGGCATCCTGGACGACGAGGGCTATGAGGTCCGGCAGGCGGCGAACAGCGACGGGGCCCTGGCCGCGTTCCGCCAGAAGCGCCCGAACCTCGTCATCCTCGACATCTGGCTGCAGAATTCCCGACTGGACGGATTGGGTATCCTGGAGGCCCTGCACCGCGAGGAGCCGCGCGTGCCGGTGGTGATGATCTCCGGCCACGGCACGATCGAGACGGCGGTGCAGGCGATACAGCAGGGCGCCTACGACTTCATCGAGAAGCCGTTCAAGTCGGACCGTCTGCTGCTGATCGTCGCGCGCGCGCTGGAAGCGGCGCGGCTGAAGCGCGAGAACAGCGAGTTGCGCCTGCGGAGCGGGTCGGAGACCGAGCTGGTCGGCACCTCCTCGCTCATCGCGCAGATCCGCAACGCGATCGACAAGGTGGCGCCCACGGGCTCGCGCGTGCTGCTCACCGGCCCCGCCGGCTCGGGCAAGGAGGTGGCGGCGCGCATGATCCATGCCCGCTCCCGCCGCGCGGACGAGCCCTTCGTCGCCCTGAACTGCGCCACCCTCAACCCCGCCCGCTTCGAGGAGGAGCTGTTCGGGGTGGAGGGCGGCCCGGACCCCGTGGCCCATCCCCGGCGCCAGGGCGTGCTGGAGCGAGCCCATGGCGGCACGCTGCTGCTGGACGAGGTGGCGGACATGCCGCTGGAAACCCAGGGCAAGATCGTCCGCGCGCTGCAGGAGCAGGGGTTCGAGCGCATCGGCGGCGCGACGCGGGTCAAGGTTGACGTGCGTGTTACCGCCACCACCAACCGGGACCTCTCGGCCGAGATCGCGGCCGGGCGCTTCCGGGAGGATCTCTACTACCGGCTCGCCGTGGTGCCGATCCGCATGCCCTCGCTCCGCGAGCGGCGGGAGGACGTGCCGGCCCTCGCCCGGCACTTCATGGCCAAGTCCGCCGAGAATTCCGGCGTCCCCGCGCGCGAGATCAGCGAGGACGCGATGGCGGCGATGCAGGCCTATGACTGGCCCGGCAATGTCCGCCAGCTCCGCAACCTCGTGGACTGGCTGCTCATCATGGCCCCCGGTGGCCCCGCGGACCCCATCCGGCCGGAGATGCTGCCTCCGGAGGTCGGCTCCGCGGCGCCCGCCATGCTCAAGCTGGACCGCTCCAGCGAGATCATGACCCTGCCGCTGCGCGACGCGCGCGAGCTGTTCGAGCGCCAGTACCTGGAAGCCCAGCTCCTCCGCTTCGGCGGGAACATCAGCCGCACCGCCAATTTCGTGGGGATGGAGCGCTCCGCCCTGCACCGGAAGCTGAAGTTCCTGGGCGTGCAGGCCGAGGACCGGGCGCCCGTTCCCTGATGCCCGCCCGCTGACGACCGAGGCCCGATGTCGAGAATTGCCTATGTGAACGGGCGCTACCTCCCGCAGCGCGAGGCCTGCGTGAACGTGGAGGATCGTGGCTACCAGTTCGGGGACGGCATCTACGAGGTGGTCAACCTCCATGCCGGCCGCTTCATCGACGCGGACCTCCACCTCGCCCGCCTCCAGCGCTCGCTGGGCGAGATCCGGCTTCCCATGCCGATGCCCATGGCCTCGCTCCGGCTGGTGCTGGAGGAGGTGGTGCGGCGGAACCGGGTGACGGAGGGGCTGGTCTACATGCAGGTCGGCCGCGGCGTCGCCCGGCGGGACCATGCATTTCCGAAGAGGGCGCCGCGGGTCAGCCTCGTCGTCACCTCCCGCCACGGGCCGCCCTACCCCACCAGCATCGAGGGCTGGAACATCGCGGCCATCACCCATCCGGACCTCCGCTGGGCCAGGCGGGACATCAAGAGCGTGAACCTCCTGCCCAACGTCCTGGCCCGGCAGGCGGCGAAGGAGGCCGGGGCAGGGGAGGCCATCCTCTTCGACCCCGCCACCCGCGTGATCACCGAGGGCGCGGCGACGAGCTTCTGGATGGTGGATGCCGAAGGGGTGCTCCGCATCCCGCCGCTCACCCATACCATCCTTCCCGGCTGCACCCGCGCCGCGCTGCTGGAGGAGATGGCCCTGCACGGGATGCGCGCCGAGGAGCGCCCGGCCACGCTGGACGAGCTGGCCGGGGCGCGCGAGGCCTTCATCACCTCCGCCGGCTCCTTCGTGAAGCCGGTGCTCTCGATCGACGGCCGGCCCGTGGCCGACGGGCAGCCCGGCCCCGTGACGCGCCGCCTCTTCGAGATCTTCGCCCGCCACGCCACCGGCGCGCCGCGCAACGCCCCGTGAACCCGTCCCCGAGCCGCCCCCTGGCCATCGTATGGGACTGGGACAACACGCTCGTCGATGGCTGGCCGGCCATCCGGGCCGGGCTGAACGCCGCGCTCCGGGATGCGGGCATGGCGGAATGGAGCCTCGAGGAGGTCCGCGCCCGGGTGCGGCACTCCCTGCGCGACAGCTTCCCCCAGCTCTTCGGGCACCGCTGGGAGCACGCGCGGGACATCTTCTACGCCGCCGTCCGGGCGACTCACCTGGATGTGCTGCGCCCCATGCCCGGGGCGGAGGCGCTGCTGCGCCGGGCGGCCCTGGTCGCGCCGCTCGCTGTGCTCTCGAACAAGTCCGGCCCGCTGCTGCGGGCGGAGGCGGCGCATCTCGGCTGGGCGCCGCTCTTCAGCGCCCTGGTCGGGGCGGGGGACGCGGCCGCCGACAAGCCCGACCCGATCCCCATGCGCCTGGCCTGCGCGGCCTGCGGCGTGCCGGCCGGGGCCTCGGTCTGGTATGTCGGGGACAATGCGCTCGACATGGAGGCCGCCCGCCGCGCCGGCTGCATCCCCGTCCTGCTGGGCGACGCCGCGCATGACGGCGGCCCCGAGGCTTCCGCCCCCGCCCTGCACTTCATCACGGCGGAGCGCATGACGGTTGCGTTATACGCGCTGGACAAGGCCACGCCCCCCGGGTGAGTTTGACGCCCCCATGGGCGAGGGAGCGCGCCCGGGAACGGGGCGTGCCGCAGGGGCGCGCGCCGAAGAACAACCGCCCCGGATCCGCCACGGCAAAGCTGGGCGGTGAGCAAGAAGAAGGACATCAGCCGATGGCTGCCGAGAAGTCCCAGAACGTGCAGGACGTGTTCCTGAACCATGTTCGCAAGAGCAAGACTCCCGTCACCGTCTTCCTGGTGAACGGTGTGAAGCTCCAGGGTATTATTACCTGGTTCGACAACTTCTCGGTGCTCCTGCGCCGTGACGGGCACACGCAGCTCGTCTACAAGCATGCGATCAGCACCGTGATGCCGGGCGCCCCGATCATGCTGTTCGATGCCGCCTCGGCGGGTGCCCAGGGCACCGCCGGTGCCCCGCAACCTACCCAGGCCGGGGCTCCCATCCGGGAAACCACCATGACCCTCACACCGCGCGAGCCAAGCCCTGTCGGAAGCCAAGACTGACACCGGGGCGGGGGCACCGACCCCCGCCGCGGTCATCCTGCCCTGGGAACGCCCCCACGGCATCCCTGACGGCCGGGGTGCCACCCGCGCCGCGGAAGCGCGGCTGGCCGAGGCCGTCGGGCTGGCCGCCTCGATCGGCGTGGCCATCGTCCACACCGCGATCCACCCGCTGCGCGCCCGGCGCCCGAGCACGCTGCTCGGCGAGGGCGCGGTGGAGGCCGACCGCGCCTCCATCGCCGCTCATGGCGTGCAGGTGGTGGTGGTGGACGCCGCCCTCAGCCCCGTGCAGCAGCGCAACCTCGAGCGCGCCTGGGGCTGCAAGGTGATCGACCGGACGGGCCTGATCCTCGAGATCTTCGGCGAGCGCGCGCGGACGAAGGAGGGCTCGCTCCAGGTCGAGCTGGCGCACCTGTCCTACCAGCGCACCCGCCTCGTCCGGTCCTGGACCCATCTTGAGCGGCAGCGCGGCGGCTTCGGCTTCCTCGGCGGCCCCGGTGAGTCGCAGATCGAGATCGACCGCCGGCTCATCGACGAGCGGATCGTGAAGCTCAAGAAGGAGCTGGAGCAGGTCCGCCGCACCCGCGGGCTGCACCGCAAGGCGCGGACGAAGGTGCCCTACCCCGTGGTGGCGCTGGTCGGCTACACGAATGCCGGCAAGTCCACGCTGTTCAACGCCCTCACCGGCGCCGGGGTCTACGCCCAGGACCAGCTCTTCGCGACGCTGGACCCGACGATGCGGGCCATCCGGCTGCCCTCCAACCGCACCGTCATCCTCTCCGACACCGTCGGCTTCATCTCCGAGCTGCCAACCCAGCTCGTCGAGGCCTTCCGCGCTACGCTGGAGGAGGTCGCGACCGCCGACATCATCCTGCACGTGCGCGACGTGGCCCATCCCGACAGCGCGGCCCAGCGGGCCGATGTGATGGGCGTGCTGAACGACATGGCCACGGGGCCCGACCCCGCGCTGGACGAGGACTGGGAGCGGCGGGTGATCGAGGTGCTCAACAAGACCGACCTGCTGGAGGAGCCGCCCCCTGCGGGGGCGGGCAGCATCCCTGTCTCTGCCCTGACGGGCGAGGGGCTGGACGAACTGCGCGACATGCTGGACGCCCGCCTGGCCGCGGGGCTCGTGACCGAGAGCTTCTCCCTCCCGCCCGAGGACGGTGCCGGCATCGCCTGGCTCTACGAGCACGGCGAGGTGCTGGAGCGCAGCGACGCGGAGGACGCCGTGCGCCTCTCCGTGCGCCTCAGCCCCGCCGATCTCGCCCGCTTCGCCCAGCGGGGCGAGGCGTGAGGGCCTTCGACGCGGCGGCGCTGCGGGACGTCGACCTCATCCTCCGCGCGGCCTCGCGCGCCGAGATCATGCCTCGCTTCCGCAAGCTGGCCGCGAGCGACATCCGCACGAAGTCCGGCCCGCTGGACATGGTGACGGATGCCGACGAGGCCGCCGAGCGGATGATCGTGGCCGCCCTGGAAGAGCGCTTTCCCGGCTGCCTCGTGGTGGGGGAGGAGGGCTGCGCGGCCGATCCAGCCCTGCTGGACCGGCTGGCCGCCGCGCCGCTCGCCTTCGTGGTGGATCCCGTGGACGGCACCGCCAACTTCGCGGCCGGCATGGCGATCTTCGGCTGCATGGCCGCGGCCTTCGCCGGGGGCGAGGTGGTCGCCGCCTGGATCCATGACCCCGTCGGGGACGACACGCTGATCGCCGCGACGGGGCAGGGTGCCTGGCTCGCCGGCCCGGACGGGGAGCGCGGCGCGCCGCTCGGCCTCGCCGCGCCGGCCCCGGTTGCGGCCATGGTCGGCTGCATCTCCTACGGCTACCTGGTGGAGCCGCTGAAGAGCCATGTCGCCGCCCGACTGCCGCGGCTGGCGAAGACCTGGCAGCTCGGCTGCGCCGCCCATGAGTACCGGCTGCTGGCGAGCGGTCACATCCACCTGCAGCTCTACAATCGGCTGATGCCCTGGGACCACGCGCCCGGCTGGCTCATCCACCAGGAACTCGGCGGCTACAGCGCGCATTTCGACGGCAGCCCCTACAGGCCGGCGGTGGACCGCGCAGGCGGGCTGCTCTGCGCGCCGGACCGGGAAAGCTGGGAGCTCGCCCGGGCCGCGCTGCTGGGCGACTGAGGCCGGGGAGGGGGCTTAGCCGCCCCGCTCGGCCCTCTTGGCCTCCTGCCAAAGCGCCTCCATCCGTTCGAGGGAAGCGTCGGCGGGGGCGGAGCCCTCGGCGGCCAGACGCTGCTCGACGGCACCGAAGCGGCGCTCGAACTTCGCATTTGCGCCGCGGAGGCAGATCTCGGGATCGAGGTCGAGCTTGCGGGCGAGATTGGCCAGCACGAAGAGCAGGTCGCCCACCTCATCCGCCAGGCGCGCGGGATCCGCGCCGGGCAGCTCGGCCCGCAACTCCGAGGCTTCCTCCTCCAGCTTATCCAGCACCTGCGCGGCATCCGGCCAGTCGAAACCGACCCGGGCCGCCCGGCGGGTGAGCTTCAGGGCGCGGGTGAGGGAGGGAAGGTTCTCCGCCACCCCGGCCAGGGTGCCCGTCTCGGCGCGCGCGGCCCGCTCGGCAGCCTTCTGGCGTTCCCAGGCGTCGGTCTGGGCGGCCGCGTCCCGGGCCGCTGCCTCGCCGAAGACGTGAGGATGCCGCCGGATCATCTTGTCGCTGATGGATTTCGCCACATCGACGAAGGCGAAGTCGCCGGCCTCCTCGGCCATCTGGGCGTGGTAGACAACCTGGAAGAGCAGATCGCCCAACTCGTCCTTCAGCGCCGCGCGGTCCTGCCGCCCGATCGCCTCGGCGACCTCGTAGCCCTCCTCGATGGTGTAGGGCGCGATGGAACTGAAATCCTGCACCCGGTCCCAGGAGCAGCCGTCGGGTGCCCTGAGTCGGGCCATGATGGAGAGGAGGCGGGACAGTTCCGCGCCGGTCGGATCGTCGCTCACCTTGGCGGTTTCCAATCGAAGTGCGACGGTGACTTGGTCATGGAGCGCTACCTGGTGCAGGGGAGGTGAGGGCGGTCAGGAACGCCTCCTGGGGCGTT
>NZ_JACIJD010000025.1 GCF_014199205.1 Muricoccus pecuniae
ACCTGCTTGACCCGCGGCCACAGCCCGCGGGACATATCCCCGCACGGGTCAGTTCTCGATGAAAACCCCGGGTCAGTTCTCAGCGAAACTCAACAGCCGCGTCCCTAGCCGCTCTTATTCATCACGGGCCTACGGTGCGGCTGGCGGGCGTGGCGTAAGCTGCTGATTGCGTTTACGGACTTGGGTGTCGAGACCAATCCGCAGCAGCATCAGGCCGCGCCACACCCGCCATGGATGACGATACGACCGAGCCCTTCGGCTTTCCAGCGATCGGCCGCAAGAAGGTGGTCGCCGCCTTCGACGGCGGGCGGCTGACCTCGGATGGCGGGGTAATGCTGCTGGCCGCGGCCGAGCGACAGCTTGGCATTTGCGATCGGCTGGCGGCGCTGATCTTCGACCCGCGCGACCCGGCGCGGGTGGTCCACCCATTGGCCGACATCCTGCGAGCGCGGATCCTGGCGATCGCCTGCGGCTATGAGGATGCCGACGACCTCGACCACCTGCGCCGGGATCCCGGCTTCAAGCTGGCCTGCGGTCGCCTGCCCGACAGCGGGCGGGACCTGTGCTCGCAGCCGACCATGTCGCGCTGGGAGAATGCGCCCTCCCTGCGCGAGGTGGTGCGCCTGATGCGGGCCATGGTGGACCTCTACTGCGCCAGCTACCCGAAGCCGCCCGCGGCGGTGACGTTGGACATCGACGACACGGTGGACGTGGTCCACGGGCGCCAACAGTTGTCGCTGTTCAACGCCCACTACGACGAACGCTGCTTTCTGCCCATCCATGTCTACGACACCGCGACCTCCCGCCCGGTTATGGTGCTGCTGCGGCCGGGCAAGACCCCCTCCGGCGCGGAGATCCGGGGCCATCTCCGCCGTCTAGTCCGGCAAATCCGGCGCCACTGGCCGAGCACCCACATCACCCTGCGCGGCGATGGGCACTACGGCCGCCCGGAGGTGATGGCCTTCTGCGAGGCGGAGGGCATCGACTACGTCTTTGGCCTGCCAACCAATGCCGTGCTGCGGGCCGCCGTCGAGGACGCGGCCGACGACGTGCGGGTCCGCCGTGCCGAGGAGAATGCCCCGGTGCTGCGCCGCTATGCCGAGACCCACTATGGCGCCAAATCCTGGGGCAAGCAGCGTCGGGTGGTTGCCCGCATCGAGGCCAGCACCCAGGGCCTCGATATTCGCTTCGTGGTCACCAGCTTCACCCGCGGCAGCGCCGAGTGGGTCTATGACGCCCTATACTGCGCGCGGGGACAGGCGGAAAATCTGGTGAAGCTGCACAAGGCCCAACTCGCCTCCGATCGCACGTCTTGCCGCTCACCGCTGGCCAATCAGGTCCGTCTGGTCCTGCACACCGCCGCCTACTGGCTGCTGCTGACCCTGCGCGACCGCATTCCCACGACGCATGAGTTGGCGGCTGCCGAGTTCGCCACCCTCAGGCTACGCCTGCTCAAAGTGGCGGGCCGGGTCATCGAAACCGCCAGCCGGGTCCGCCTCGCCTTCGCCGCCGCCTGCCCGCATGCCGTGCTGTTCCGCGGCCTCGCCCGCAGCTTCCATCCGGCCGGACCATAAGCAACGGGGCTAGTGCCCCACCAATCCTCTCGCCCAGCAACTTCCAACGCCGCCCGTCAGGCCCAACCACCCCGCCGCAAGCGGATGCAGCCGCGTGCCGAACGCTCAAGTCAGCCTGCCAGGACGCCCTACGCTCCAACCCGGTGAATAGGACGGGCTAGTGCCGATCCGGTCCTGGATTCCGTGAGCACGACGACTGCGGCGGCGCCCTCGGACCCGCGCGCAGCGATCGGCCGCGCGCGGGCCGATCTGCGCCTCGCGGCCTCGAAGGCGCAACTGGAGGGCGACCCGCTCGGCCCGGTTCTCGAGGCCTTCGGGGCCAGCCTCGGCGCCATGGGCGAAGTGCTGGACCACGCAGAGTCTAGCCGGCAGCCGCTGGACGCTTCAGCGCAGGCCGAGATGACGCGCCAGCTCGTGAAGGCATGCCGGGCCGACTTCGTGCGCCAGGCCGGCGCGCAGTCCCGGCGTTTGGCCGTGCTGTCGGGCGCCGGGGCGGCGGTGCTGCTGCTGGGCGCGCTGGGCGGCGGCTATCTGTGGGGAAGATCGACGGAGGCGGCGGAAGTGCGCGAGGCCACGGGCATTATCCGCGCCGCGCTGTCGGACGGCTCGGCCTCGGCTCGGGCGTGGGCCGACGCCATCCGCCGCAATGACCTTGTAGGCCTCCTGTCGCGCTGCGAAGGGCGGGCGGTTTGGGCCGATGCCGCTGGCCGGCGGGCCTGCGCCGTGCCGCTGTGGCTGGATGAGGCGCCACCGCCGGCGGCGCCGGCGGGGCCACGCTCGTAGTGGCGGCGCCTTTCCCACGGGCGATCCGCGGGGTGGGCTCTGCACTCCGCGCCGCTGCCTGGCTGCTGCTCGCCCCGCTGCTCTACCTGGTGCGGGGACCAGCGAGGGTCTTGCTGGCCGTGATGGGCTTCCTGGGCATCGTATGCGCCTTCGCGGGCCTCCTCGGCATCCGCTCCGCACTCGACGCGGGGCAACCGCTCTGGGAGCCGCTTGGCATGATTTGGGGTGGTGGGGCTGTTGGGATGCTCTGCCTTGGGCTGCGCGCGCGCATTTCCCGCATGTGGAATGACTATGACTGACAAGCGCCAAGCTGTCTTGCGTATTACTGCTTTACGCAAGACGGCTTTGCGGTTCTAACCCCGCCCACGGCGCCTGGGCTGGGGCCGTTCCTCTAAGTCATGGCTGGATACCTGCACGCCATGCTTGGCCAGGGCTTCCGCGATCACGCGCCGCTGCGTCGTGCCCTTTTCGATTGCGAAGCGGGCCAGGGCTTCCAAGGTACCTTCCGTCATCCGGACAGACAGGACAGCCGGCTTGTCGTCGCCCTGGCGTTGGGCAATGGCCGGCGGCTGCTGCGGTGCGGCCTCGCCGGCTGCCCGTAGCATCTCGTCAGGGGAAATGGGCGGCGCTGGCCTGGTGCTCTTGAGGCCCTTCAACGGTGCGGCTCCTGTGTCTTTACGGCTTTCGTCTTTACGTCTTGCGCCTTTACGCCATGTAACTTGGCGCTCGGCGTCTTTTTCTTTCCAGCCGCTGAGGGATTGCCCGGCAGCCACCCCAGCTCCCGCAGCTCGTCGACCAGGGCTGCCGCCTCTGCTCCCGCCTTCCCAGCTGGCATCCGCCCTGAGAAGCCCATTTCCCCATAGGCCACTAGGTCAGACAGGGAGGCGGCTAGTTTTGGCAGGGTCGCTGCCTCGGCCGCAGCGTGTTTGGAGAGTGCCGTCGAGGACCGCACGCGGTTGAGAACAACACGGGCAGGTATCTCGCGGCGGGCTGCCGATGCAACGCCGGCCACCAGCTCAACGGTGCGGGCGGCCTCGGTCACGTCGCCCTCCCCCGGCACCATGGGGATCAGCACCCCGTCTGCCGCCGTCATGGCAACGGTCGCGGCACGGTTGCCGAAGCCAGCTGTGTCCACCACTACCACCTCAGCCTCCTGGGCCATCCGATGGATCAAATGGGCCAGCTTCGCCTCGTCCGGTTCGTGGTGGCAGACAAAGGCGGCTCCCTCGTAGAGCCTGGATGCCCATCGGGACAGGCCGGCAGTCGGGTCGGCATCGAGCACGGCAACGCTCACCCCCCGCGCCGCGAGGGTGCCCGCGATGATCTGGGACAGCGTTGTCTTGCCTGGCCCACCCTTTGAGCTGGCAACAGTGATGATCGACATGGTGGCTCCAACCGCATGACGCCGTGCGTCAAGTTAGCAAGCGTCAATACGGCTTGACTACAACGTACGTCGCCATGCGTAAAGCGTATTACGTCTGTACACTTGGCGCTGGACACCTCAGTAGGGCCTTCCCCATCCGAGGGCATCGTGGTTGTTTAGTTCTTTAATTTATAAACCACCATGAATGTTCTCCAGGATCCCAGTATGTCAGACAGCTCTAGCCCCGACGCCAAGGCCACTGGCACCCCGGTCAAGCGCCGCCCTGGCCGCCCGGCCGGCGGTGACATGGCGCAACTGACGCTCCGTATTCCGCGCGCGCACCTGCTCGCCCTCACAGAGGAAAGCGCCCGTCGTTCGATGGAGACGGGCCGCAATGTCACGCCGCAAGCCATCATCGCAGGCATGATCGCGGCCAGCATTGCCACCAAGAACGAGAGCACACCGGCGGCGTAGAACCCTACGCCGCCGCAACAGACAAGGTCACGGACCCGTTACCATATAAATGAATTTTTTAATTTAAAAACGTTGACCGGTGGATTGGGTCGGGGTAATGTTCCTCTCAGCCGAGGCGCTTCGCTTCGGCGGTTAGAGCAAGGCGCTCCGCATGACGTTCTTCCGTTCTTCTCGTTCCTTCGGTTCCACCCGCGCCGCGATGGGCGCTAACCCACTGTCAGACGGGGAGCTAATGCAGCTCGCCCCGTCTGCCTTCGCGACAGAGGCCCATTCCTCCCGCTCCGCGCGCTACGCCTATATCCCGACTGCGGACGTAATCGCGGGTCTGCGACGCGAAGGCTTTGTGCCGGTGCTGGCGCGGCAGACCCGCCCGCGCGACGCCGACCGCAGCGGCCACACCAAGCACCTGATCCGCTTCCGCCACGAGGGTCAGGCAAGCCAGCCGCGTCGCGTCGGCATGACCTTTCCGGAAGTCGTGCTCATCAACTCCCACGATGGGACCAGCGCCTACCACGTCACCGCAGGCGTGTTCCGCCTCGCCTGCCTCAATGGGATGGTGGTGTCGGCCGGGCCGGAACGCTCGGTAAAGGTGCCGCACAAGGGCGACGTAGTGCGCCAAGTGATCGAGGGCAGTTACGAGGTCCTCGGCGCCTCGCGCCAGGCCATTGAGGCCGCTGATGCCTGGGCCAGCGTCGCCCTTAATTGCGAGGAACAGAACATCCTTGCGGAAGCCGCCCGCGTGATCCGCTTCGGAGACGAGGAGGGCAACGTCGCCTCCCCAATTCAGGCGGAACAGTTCCTCACCGCCCGCCGGGCGGCGGACACAGGCGCGGACCTGTGGAGCACCTTTAACCGGGTGCAGGAAAACACCATTCGCGGCGGCCTCCAGGCTTGGGGCAGGGACGGTAACAACCGCCCGCGCCGCATCACCTCGCGCGAGGTTACGGGAATCGACCAGGACGTGAAGCTCAACCGGGCGCTGTGGATGCTGGGCGAGCGCATGGCGGCCCTCAAGAGCGCCGCCTAACCAGTGGGGGCGGGGAGCGATCCCCGCCCTTCCTTCCGCCCTTGCGTGCCACCCCGTCGAAAGCTCCGCACTATGGATTTCCACGCTCTGCCTATCCTGGGCATTTCGCTCGTACTCAATGACGATGCCGGCAACGGCCTGGCGCTCGGCACCAGTTCAGAAGATCCCGCCTACCTCCTTGCCGTGGTCGAGGATGCCGCCGGCCGCGCCATCATCTGCAACCTGATCGACGGTGAGAGCGAGGCGCTGTTGCTGGCCATGCTGACCGAACGCGCGGCCGTGCGCGCCGCCGCGGCGATCCCGCCCTATCGTGCTACACCGGGCGCCGCTGGGGCCTCGTCGTGACCGCGTTAAGGTGGTGCGGGCAGGCTTCGGCCCGCCCTCGCTGCCCCGCTCTGTGCTTCGCCGCTGGCCGCCTCCGGGCGGCCTTCTACGTTGCGGCCGGTGCCGTCGTTGGGTCATTACCGTCCGTATGGCTATGTCCCCATCCCGCTTCGCCGAGTGCCTGGAAACGATCGGCTGGACCAAGCGCGGCCTCGCACGCCGACTGAACGTGGGGCAAGCGGCGGTGCGCCAGATGGCCAACGGGCGGCACGAGATCCGCGACGACTTCGGCGGATGGTTAGAGGGGTTGGCAGCGGTCCATGCGCCGCTGTCGCCCGAGCTACGCGAGTTTTCTGACCAGATGGGGTGCGATAGGGGGGAGTGGGTGCGCTATCCCCGTGGCATACGGCCCCTATCTGACGAGGAGGCGGCGGCGCTGCGCCGCGTCGCGGAAGCGCACGCTGCGATGCCTTGGCCGCCAGGATGGCGGGGCGGCACTGTGAAGGACGATAATACAGACTCGTAATTTGGCCGAACCTGAAAAGATCAGGTGTTGCGCTCCACTCGCCCGGCCGGCTTCGCCGGCCTGCCGTCCTCGATCCATCGATACTACCACGACATCGTAACGATATATCGCTCAGCCCAGACGTGACGCCGGCTCCCCATGTATGGGGACAGTACAGTGCCCATGCCCAAAGTCCGCCAGTGTCTCGATGATACGGCACTCCTCCACGTGGCCGCCCACGCACTGGCTGGCCATCCGCTGCAATTCCGATCGCAGCGCCTCGAGGCGCTTCATCCGGGCGTCCACCTCGGCGATGTGGGCCATGGCGATGGCGTGTGCCGCCGAGCAGTCCGTCCCGGGCCGGTCGGCGAGGTCGAGGAGGGAGCGGATGTGCTCCATGGAGAAGCCGAGTTCCCGGGCATGGCGGATAAAGCCGAGCCGCCGGAGGTGGGCATCCCCGTAGGAGCGGTGCCCGCCCTCGGTTCGGGCGGGAGGAGGCAGCCAGCCCTCGGCCTCGTACCAGCGGATCGTGGTCGCCTTCACGCCGGTCAGCCGCGACAGCTCGCCGATCGTCAGCCTCGCCATGGTATCTCCTCGGTCAGGGCCATCCTGGAGGATATGGGGCCTCGGTGACACCGTACCTCCCTGCTGGCTCCCTGGCCTGCCCTGCAAGGCCGACAGGGGGGTGGGACAAGATGTCCCCCCGTCTCCCGATGACACCGGATTACAGCTGCGTTAGACTTGGGCAGCATGCTCGCCCTGCCGACATCGCTGGCCGCCAGGATCCTTCGCCGAGTGCTCTCGGTGATGATGTGCGCGCTCATGCTCCTGTCTCTGGCGGTCTCGGCGGATGCTGGTGCCCCTACGGTCACGAGTCCGCCCGCGCTGGTCGAGTTGGTTCTCATGGACGCTGGCTCTGGTGACGAACCCCTGCAGCCGGACTCCCTGCCGTGTCACTCAGCCCACCACCTCTGCGGCAAGGTAACCCCGCTCCCGCCGATCCTTGCGGCCGGGGCGCCTGCGGTCGTCCATCCTGAGTTCAAGCCGGTCCCGGTGCCGGACCGGCTGCTGCCCTCCGGCGTGACCGAACTGCCGCCAAGACCACCTCGCGCCTGACGGAACACGCCTTCCTGCTGGTCCGGCCCGCCCATCCCTGAGGGCGGCGGTGCCCGGCCCGTTCGCGGTCCGTCATTCCAGGTACCTCCATGTCATTCAGCACTGCCCGGCTAACGGCGCTCCATGCCGTCATCCCTGAGGCCGCCCTCGCCCAGGGCACCCGGCCACCCGTCGCCTCACCCACCGCCTGCATCGTCCCGGCGGCACCTGGGCTTCCCCGAAGGCTCCCTGGCCTTGGGCCCCGCAGGCGCCCGTTCAGCCATGCTTCCACTCCGACGGCGTCTTCCAACGCAGAATGGCCCTTGAACCTCCAGTCGCTAGAGGCCCTATCTGCCGAGCCATCGACGGGAGATCACCTGGTGGATGGCGCGCGAGACGAAGGACAGAGGCGGCACGTGTCCCTGGAGACACGGGGAGCAAACCGCTCCTGGGCCGCGGCTGGAATCTCGGTGGCCGCCTCCCATCCCGCGGACTTCAGTGGCGCCACGGTGGGTGCCCTGGCCCGGCGGTGCGGGGCGACAATGATGCTCAGCGTTGCCCGGCTCGCGGCGGTTCTCGCCGTCGTCCCGGCCCTGGCCTTCGGACAGGACGCCCGTCCGCCTGTTGCGCCCCTCACCATCCTATCGCCCCAGCAGGCGGTCGAGGCCGCACTCACCGTCTCCCCCGCTCTCCGCGGCGCCGGGGCGGCCCGCCAGGCCGTGCAGGCCGACGCCCTCCAGGCACGGCTCCGGCCCAACCCGGAACTGAGGGGCAGCTTCGAAAACTTCGGCGGCTTCGGTGGCCGCCAGGAGAACCGGGCCTTCCGGACCCTGGAGAGCACGGTCGGCCTCGCCCAGCGCATCGAGCTCGGCGGCAAGCGCTCCGCCCGGATCGATCTTGCTGCCCGCAGCGGCGAGGTCGCCGCGCTCGACTTCACCGGCGTCCGGCTGGAGATCGCCCGGGAGGTGGTGACGGCCCTGGCCACCGCAGAGGCCGCCCGGCGGCTCGTCGGCGTCGAGCGAGAGCGCGCCCGCCTGGCAGCCGAGACGCTCCGGGCCGCTCGCGCCCGGGTCGAGGCAGGCCGGGATCCGTTGCTCCAGGCCGAGCGGGCCGAGGTGGTCCGGGCCACGGCCGACATCGCCGCCGAGCGTGCCCAGCGCGAGGTCGACATCTCCCTAGCCGACCTTGCCGTGCTCATCGGGGTGCCCCGGGTCGAACTCGCCCCTCGCCAGGCTTGGTTCGACGAGATCGGTCCCAATCCCGGCCGCCCGGTTCCAACGGACCCGCTGGCTCGTCTCTCGGGTAGTCCCGAGCTGGCCCGGCTGGAGGCGGCGATCGCCCAGCAGCGGGCGAACCTGACCCTCCAGCGCGCGACCGCCGTGCCTGACGTGACCATCTCCGGGGACGTGCGCCGCTTCGGCGACAGCAACGAGACGGCCTTCGTCGCGGGCGCCTCCATCCCGCTGCCCTTCTACGATCGGAACCAGGGCGGCATCGCCCGTGCCCAGGCCGAGGTGACCCGCGCCGAGGCCGAGGCCGATCGGGGGCGCAGCGTTCTCGTCGCCACCCTCGTCGCGGCCGAGCAACGCCTGGCCCTGGCCTGGCGGTCGGCCGACACCCTTCGGCGAACGGCACTGCCCTCCGCCGAGCAGGCGGCCCGGTTCGCCACCCTCGGCTACGGCGAGGGGCGCTTCAGCTTCCTGGAGGTCCTCGACGCCCAGCGGGCGCTCTCCGACACCCGCGCCCAGCTCGTGGAGGCCATCCAGGCCTTCCATGCCCTCCGTGCCCAGGTGCAGCGCCTGCGCGGCGACCTGCCCGCCGTCTCCCCCCAGCCCGTGAACGCCCCGAACGGGAGTGCCCGCTGATGCTCCGCATGACCTTGCTGGCAGGCGCCGCCATCGGCGGCCTGGCCCTGTCTGTCGCCTACCCGTCCATCCCCGAGACCGCCCGAAGCCTCCTCGGGATGCAGTCCACCGCCACCGGAGCAGCCCGCGCCGCCGCTCCCGCCGCTGCGCCAAAGGGGGACGGCCACGGCCACGCCGAGGGCGAGGAACACGGCGAGGAAGGCCGCATCAAAATGACGGCCGAGCAGGTCGAGGCCGCGGGCATCCGGGTCGCGGCCGTCCAGGGCGGTGTCCTGGTGACCCGTGCGGCGGTCCCGGGCGTCCTCGCCGCGAGCCAGGACCGGCAGGCACGGGTGACGGCCCGCCTCGGCGGAATCGTGGCCGAGGTCCGCAAGACCCTGGGTGAAGAGGTCGCGCGCGGCGACATCCTGGCCGTGCTGGAGAGCCGCGAGGTTGCGGACGCCAAGGGCGAGTTCATGGCCGCCACGCGCGCGGCGGCCCTGGCCGAGACGACGCTGGCCCGCGAGACCCGCCTCTGGCGCCAGAAGATCTCCGCCGAGCAGGAGTTCCTCCAGGCCCGGACCGCGGCGGAGGAAGCCCGCATCAAGGTGGACCTCGGCCGCGCCCGGTTGGCCGCACTCGGCCTGTCGGACGCCGAGGTCGCCGCCTTGGCACGCCAGCCCGCTGCCACGCTCCGCCGCCTGGAGCTGCGGGCGCCCATGGCCGGGCGGGTCACCGCCCGCAACGCGGTGCTGGGCGCCTCCGTGGCCGCGGACGCCGAGGTGTTCGCGGTTGCCGACCTCTCGGTCCTCTGGGTCGAGCTGACCATCCCGCCGCGGGACCTGCCCATGGCGCGCCAGGGCCAGACGGTGCTCGTCACCGGGGAGGGCGAGGCACGCACCGAGGGCAAGATCGTCTTCCTCAGCCCGGTCCTGGATCCCGAGACCCGCTCGGCCCGAGCGGTCGCCGAGATCGCAAATCCCGAGGGCGTGTGGAGGGCGGGCGGCTTCGTCACCGCCCACCTCTCCACGGCCGAGCAGCAGGTGGACGCGCTGGTTCCGCGCGACGCCGTGCAGGAGGTCGAGGGCAAGAAGGTCGTCTTCGTGAGGAACGAGGAGGGCTTCGAGCTGAGGGAGGTGGAGACCGGGCGCGAAGACGCGAACGGCTACGAGGTCATCTTCGGGCTGGACCAGGGGACGGAGATCGCGGTGGCCAACGCCTTCTCGCTCCGGGCCGAGCTGAGCAAGTCCGAAGCCGGGCACGCGCACTGAAAGCCGCCCGGACATGATTGGACCCATCCTCGACTTCTCCGTCCGCAACCGCTGGACGGTGGTGCTGCTGGCCCTCATCGCGGCCTGCATCGGCGCATGGTCGGTCACGCGGCTGCCCATCGACGCCACGCCCGACATCACCAACAACCAGGCTCAGATCAACACCCTCGCGCCCTCGCTCTCGCCCTACGAGATCGAGAAGCAGGTCACCTTCCCGATCGAGACGGCGCTGGCGGGCATCCCCGGGCTGGAGAGCACGCGCTCCATCTCCCGTAACGGCTTCAGCCAAGTCACGGCGGTCTTCACCGAGAGTACCGACATCTACTTCGCCCGCCAGCAGGTGCTGGAGAGGCTGATCGAGGCACGGGAGGCCATGCCGGAGGGGGTAGAGCCGCGTCTAGGCCCTGTCTCCACCGGCCTCGGCGAAGTCACCATGTGGACGGTGAACTTCGCGCCCAGGAAACAGGGCGATGTCGTGCCGGACGGCCAGCCGGGATGGCAGGCCGACGGCAGCTACCTGACCCCTGAGCGCGAGCGCCTGGCCACGGAGGCGGACCGGGCCACCTACCTCCGAACGGTCCAGGACTGGATCATCCGGCCACAGGTCCGGAACGTGCGGGGTGTCGCGGGCGTGGACGCCATCGGCGGCTACACGAAGCAGTACGTGGTCCAGCCCGACCCGGCCCGCTTGATCGCCCTGGGACTGAGCTTCTCCGACCTCTCGACGGCCATCGAGCGGAACAACGTCTCGACCGGCGCGGGCTACGTGGAGCGGGGCGGCGAAGGACTCGTCGTCCGCTCCGGCGGCCGGGTCACGAGCGTGGCCGAACTCGAGCAGGTGGTCGTCGCCACCCGCGAGGGCGTGCCCATCCTGCTGCGTGACGTCGGGCGGGTGACCATCGGCCAGGCGCCGCGGACGGGCAGCGCCAGCGGCAACGGGCAGGAGATGGTGGTCGGCACCGCCCTCATGCTCCTCGGCGAGAACTCCCGAATTGTCGCGGAGGCCGTCCACGCCAAGGTGGACGATCTCCGGCGGACCCTGCCGCGGGGCGTCGAGGCGGTCACGGTGCTGGATCGCGGTCTCCTGGTGGATGCCACCATCCACACCGTCGCCAAGAACCTCGGCGAGGGCGCGCTGCTGGTCATTGTCATCCTGTTCCTGATGCTCGGGAACATCCGGGCGGCCATCATCACCGCCCTGGTCATCCCGGTGACGATGCTGCTGACTGCCTTCGGCATGGTCCGGGGCGGCATCTCGGCCAACCTGATGTCGCTCGGCGCGCTCGACTTCGGCCTGATCGTCGACGGCGCCGTCATCATCACCGAGAACAGCCTGCGCCACCTCGCCGAGCGCCAGCACGAGAAGGGACGCCTGCTGACCGTCGCGGAGCGCCTCCAGACCGTGGCGGACAGCGCCAAGGAGATGATCCGGCCCTCGCTCTACGGGCAGGCCATCATCATCCTCGTCTACGCGCCGCTCCTGACCTTCACGGGGGTCGAGGGCAAGATGTTCATCCCGATGGCGTTGACCGTCATCATCGCCCTGGTCTGCGCCTTCATCCTCTCCCTGACCCTGGTCCCGGCCCTCATCGCCATCTGGATCAGCGGCCGGGTGCAGGAGAAGGACGTGGCCATCGTCCGCGGCCTCAAGCACGCCTATGCCCCGCTCCTAGGCGGCGCGCTGCGCGCCCCGTTCCCCGTCGTCGCGGCGGGCGCCCTCCTCTTCGTCGCCTGCCTCGGCCTGTTCTCCCGGCTCGGGCAGGAGTTCATCCCGACGCTGGACGAGGGCAACCTCGCCATGCAGGCGCTCCGCATCCCCAGCACCTCCCTGCAGCAGTCCCAAGCCATGCAGTCGGTGCTGGAACGCCGCATCTCCCGCCTGCCCGAGGTGCAGGTCATCTACTCGAAGACGGGTACGGCGGAGGTCGCCTCCGACCCGATGCCGCCGAACGCCTCCGACACCTTCATCATCCTCAAGCCCCGCTCGGAGTGGCCCGATCCGTCCTTGCCGAAGGCTGAGCTGGTCCGGCGCATCGAGGCGTCGGTCGCGGGCATCCCCGGCAACGCGATGGAGTTCAGCCAGCCCATCCAGATGCGCTTCAACGAGCTGCTGGCGGGCGTGCGCGGCGACCTTGCCGTGAAGGTGTTCGGCGACGAGTACGGCCCGATGCTCCAGGTGGCCGGGCAGATCTCGAACATCCTGAACGGCATCGACGGCGCCGAGGACGTGAAGGTGGAGCAGGCGACGGGCCTGCCCTTCCTGGAGATCACGGTGAACCGGGCGGAGGTGGCACGCCGTGGGCTGAGCGTCGCCGACGTCCAGGCCGTGGTGGCCACCGCGGTCGGCGGACGCGAGGCGGGAATGGTCTATGAGGGGGACCGCCGCTTCGCCATCGTGGTGCGGCTGCCGGAGAACCTGCGGGGCAACTTCGAGACGCTCCGCAGCCTGCCGGTGCCGCTGCCGCCCGTGGCCGGGCGCCCGGCCGCCTCGGTGCCCCTGCAGCAGTTGGCGACTCTCCGCGTCGTCGAGGGGCCGAACCAGATCAGCCGCGAGCAGGGGCGGCGCCGGGTGGTCGTCCAGGCGAACGCCCGAGGCCGGGACATCGGCTCCATCGTGGCCGAGGCCCAGGCGCGGGTGGAGCGCGAGGTGCAGCTGCCGCCCGGCTACACCGTCACCTGGGGCGGGCAGTTCGAGAACCTGGCCAAGGCGCGCGAGCGGCTGACCATCGTGGTGCCCGCCTGCTTCCTGCTGATCCTGGTGCTCCTCTACGCGGCCCTGGGCTCCGTGCGTGACGCGCTGGTGGTGTTCAGCGGCGTGCCGCTGGCGCTCTCGGGCGGCCTGCTCGCCCTGTGGCTGCGGGACATGCCGTTCTCGGTCCCAGCGGCCGTCGGGTTCATCGCGCTGTCCGGCGTGGCGGTGCTGAACGGGCTGGTGATGGCGACCTCCATCAAGGACCTCATCCTGCGGGGCCACCTGTCCCTGCGGGACGCGGTCTACCAGGGCGCCATGACCCGGCTGCGGCCCGTGGCCATGACCGCCCTCGTCGCGTCGCTGGGCTTCGTGCCCATGGCCATCGCGACCGGCCCCGGGGCGGAGGTCCAGAAGCCGCTGGCGACCGTCGTCATCGGCGGCCTGATCACCGCGACGCTGCTCACCCTGCTGGTGCTGCCCGCCCTGTACGTGATGTTCGGCCGCGTGCAGGCGCCCGCGACCGAGGAGGCGCCCGCCCGGGCGGGCCACGCCCCGGCCGAGTGAGCGTGCCGGTGGCCGCCGGGAACGGCGGCCACCGGGTTCGACCAACCCCAGTCACCAAGGATCTATGACATGCGCAGGACCATCCTCGCGGCCATCGCGGCCGCCGCACTCTCCACGGGCGCCCTGGCCCAGCAGGGTCACAGCCACGGCGACCAGGGCCCGCACGGCGGCAAGATGCAGGACGTGGTGGGCGTCCACGCCGAGCTGCTGACGTCCGAGCGGACACTGACCGTCCACCTCTACGACGAGGCCGGAAAGCCCGTCCCCGCGGCGGGCTACACGGCCTCGGCCCTGGTCGGCTCGGGGCAGTCGCGCCAGGTCGTCCAGCTGGCACCCGGCGCGGAGAACACGATGACCGGGGCCGCCGCGAGCCCGGTCGCCCGCGGAACCTCTGTCACGCTGCAGATCAAGAACCCCGCCGGTCGCAGCGGCCAGGCGCGGTTCTGAGGCGGCGGCCCGTGTGATCGCCCGCCCGACCGGGCGGGCGCCTGCCGCCGTGCAGCTCCGCGCGGCGGCGAAGGCCTGAGGATCATCTCATGGCGATGCAATCGAAGGACCCCGGGGCCCTGGACGGGCCCCGGCGGGACATGAACGTCCACGCCGCACCGCGGGTGGCCGGAGGCGCAGGATGAACGAGAGAAACCCGGGCAGTGCGGGGAGCGAGCCGCCGTGCGGCACGCCGACCCAGACCGAGCCGCCCCTGTACGGCGAGGGGCGCCACGTCCTCGTGGTCGAGGACGACGAGGAGATGCGGAAGCTCCTGCTGTCGCACCTCCGCCGCAGCGGCTTCCGCGCCAGCGGGGCGCGGGACGGCGTCGACATGGAGCGGCTGCTCGTCTCCGCGCCCGTGGACCTGATCCTGTTGGACGTGATGCTGCCGGGCCGGTCCGGTTTCGAGCTCTGCCGCGAGCTGCGGGCACAGGGCGACATGCCCATCATCATGCTGACCGCCCTCGGGGAGACCTCGGACCGCGTGACCGGGCTGGAGCTCGGGGCCGACGATTTCATTGTGAAGCCGCCCGAGCCGCGCGAGCTGGTGGCCCGGATACGGGCGCTGTTACGGCGGACCGACGGCAAGGAAGGACATGCCGGGACGCCGAGGCGCGAGATCGCGCACTTCGCGGGCTGGTCGCTCGACACGAGGCGACGTGAGCTGTTCCAGCCCGACGGGGTGGGCGTCGACCTGACGGGGGGCGAGTACGACGTCCTGCTGGTCTTCGTGGAGCGGCCGCAGCGAATCCTCACCCGGGACCAGCTCCTCGACCTCGCCCGCAACCGCCCCTACGGTGGCCTCGGCCGCTCCATGGACGTCCAGGTCAGCCGCCTGAGGTCCAAGCTAGACTCCCTTCCCGGTGCCGAGGCGCGCCCGTCCCTCATCAAGACGGTGAGGAACGCCGGGTACATGTTCACGAGCCCCGTCGAATGGACCGGCTGAGGAGGATCCTGCCCGAGACGCTCGCGACCCGCACGGTCGCGGCCCTCCTCATCGGCTTCGCGGTGCTGTTCGGCGCCATGGTGGTCGTTCACGACTACCTCCTCCGCCACGCCGTCGACTGGAGCACGGAGGAACTCCTGTCCCAGCGGCTCGCGACGCTCCTCGACGCCCTCGCGGCCGCCCCGCCCGGCGCCCAGGACAGCATCGCGCGGGCGATGTCCCGGCCGGGCCTCGAAATCAATCCCCTGGCCGAGCAGACCCCCGTCGCGGGCGGCACGCTGAACGCCGCCGCCCGGCGGATCTCCGAGCGCACCCAGGCCCTGGTCGCGGTCGCCGGGAACTTCCGGGTCGATGCGGGACGCGTGGATCCGGCCAACGGGCACCTCATCGGCATCGCGGCATCCGCCCGGCTCGGCGACGGCTCGTGGGTCGACATTGAGATGCGGACCTTCGACCTGCTCTCGGCGGAGCTGAAGGCGCTGTACCTCTACGCGGGCGCCTTCGGGCTGGCGCTGCTCGTCGCCGTCGGGCTGGCAGCCCGGGCCGTGGCCTCGCCCGTGTCGGCCCTGGCAGGTGCCGTCTCCCGGATGGATCCCGCGGGGGAGGTAGAAGCCGTGGAGACGACTGGACCGCGGGAAGTGCGGCAGCTCGCCGACGCGCTCAACGGGATGGCCAGGAGGACACGCGACGCCTTTCGGCAGCGCACGCTCGCCCTGGGCGCACTGTCCCACGACCTCATGTCGCCCATCACGCGAATGCGCCTCAGGGTGGACGACCTCCGGCCCGAGGTGAGCGACCCGCTCCGCCGTGACCTGGCCGAGATGGAGACGATGGTCTCGGACGTCCTGGCCTACCTGCGCGGCGGGGATGGCGGCGAGATCGCCCGCCCCCTCGCGATCGCCGCCCTGGTCCACAGCATCACCGACGAGTTCGCCGATGCCGGGCAGGCCGTCGAGGATCGCGGGATGAACAGGCGGGCCATAGCGACCGTGCGCCGGGTCGCGCTGAAGCGGGCGGTCACGAACCTCGTCGCCAACGCCTTCCGGCACGGCGAGCGGCCATGGGTGGAAGTGGAGGCCACGGAGGATGAGGCCGTGATACGGGTCGGCGACCGCGGTCCCGGGATTCCTGCCGAGGACCTGCCCCGCGTGACCGAGCCTTTCTTCCGGGGCGATCGCGCCCGGACCAGCGGGGGCGGCAGCGGCCTCGGCCTCGCCACCGCCCGGGCCATCGCCGAATCGCACGGCGGGCGCCTCGAGATCACGAGCGAGCCGGGCAGGGGAACCGTCGCCACCATCCGCCTTCCCGTGGACGTCCCGACGCCCGGCCAGAAGGCGAAAACCAAGCAATAAGTTTTCCGGGTCGTTGCTGGCTGTTTCCGGGTTTCATCGTGTTGTTTCCACGCGGGCGCAGCGGGACAATGCTCGTTGTCAGTGCATTTCGGCCTTGCACAATCGGCGGCGCAGTATCGCCCCGAGGAGACTTCCAATGCCGAAGTTCATGACACCCGTCGCGCTTGTCGGCGCTACCCTGACGCTCGCGGCCTGCTCCGCCGGGCAGGTGGCCTCGACGCCGCCCACCACCACGGCGCTGAGCGGCGTCGTCTGCCCGCCAGCCGGGACCGTTGCGGTGCGCGACGACGGCGTTCGCGTCCGCTACGCGGGCGCCGATCCGAACGATCCGGCCGTCTGCCTGGTCCGCACGCAGCAGGGAACCGCCCGGGCACTCGGCGGCCTCCTGACCACGCACCCCATGAACGAGGGCATCCGCCGCCAGGCGCTGGCGTCCCTGTTCCCGCTCGCACCGGGACGCTCGTCCACGGCGCGGTACCAGCTCGTCAACCAAGCCTTCCGGCCCGACATGCAGCCCGTCCCCTTCGAGGAGAGCTTCCGCGTCGTCGGCGAGACGGTCTTCCAGACGGAGAGCGAGGAGCGCCCGGCGTGGGCCGTGGAGGGCACGTTGAGGAGCATGCTGGACACCTCCTTCGTGTTGCACTCGACCTACACGATCGACAAGGAAACCGGGGCGATCCTGGCGCAGGCTGGCACGAGCAGGGCGGGAGCGGTGTATTCGGCCCGGCCGTGGCGCGTCACCGAGCTGACCCTGCCGACCCGCCGGTAGTCCGGCGTTCGATGGCCCGGCCGTCCGTACCGGACGGTCGGGCCTGAGGGCGACACAGGTGGGCTCGTCTTCCACCCACACCAGCGATGTTGGTCCCGCATCCGAGCCAGGGGGCCACAAGGGGGATCGACGCCACATGAGCGGAGAAAGGTCGAGCAGGTGGCGCATCGCGGCGGTCCTCCTGTCGTGCGTGCCCGCGCTGCTGGCGCCCGGTGGGAAGGCGGCAGCCGACACCGCATGGACCCGGCGCGCGGGCGCCTGGAGCGTGTCCCTCTACCTCGGGGAGCGCGGCGATGCCTGGTGCGGATGGACCACCATGTGGACGGACGCCACCGGCGGGCTGGGGCGCAGCCTCTCCCTCCAGATGCGGGGCGCCGAGGCCATCCTCTTCCTGTTCCTGGAGGGGGCTGGAACGAATGCCCTGAGCCCCAGGAGCGAGCTGGCGCTAAGCATCGACGGGCTCCGCGAGGTCGCCCTGGCCGACCTCGTGCGGTCGCTGCCAAATGGCTTCCTGATGGCGCGCGGCGTTCTCGCGGCCGATGCCGGGGAACGAGTGCGCCTTGTCGCCCGGCTCGCGGCGGCATCCTCCATCGAGTTGACCATGCCCGGCGGCGGAACCTGGCCCATCCCGGCGACGGGCCTGGCGCAGACCGCACCGGCCCTCGGCAGGTGCCTCGCCGAGATGGAAGCCCCTGGGCCGCCACGTTGACGCCGATGTAGGCCGGAAGGCGCAGGGTTCTCCGGCATTCGGGATTTACAAGCCGGAAACACGTCGGAAAAGAAAAGTAATCATCAAGACAAGAATTCAAATACACAAATAAAAACATTAGGATCCGCTGAAAAATCGGGCCTCTGGCGTTATCTTCTCGGCAGGGCGGAAAGAAGCCGTCAGCACCCACACGGAGAAGAGAAGATGTTCCGCAGCAAGAAGATGAAGGCGACGGGAACCCTGGCTCTCGCGGCCGCTATGTTCGCGCCGTTCGTCGCCACGACTGCCTCGGCCGAGGGATACTACCCGCAGCGAGTCTTCCAGACGCAGGTCATGTCGCGCAGCGACGTCCAGCCCCACACCCACGAGGACCACTACCGGCCGCGGCCGCAGGATCTCCCCTACGCAGGCATGCAGGGGGCGAAGCAGACCTTCCTCGAGCAGAGCGGCGCGACCGGCGGCGGCGGCCAGGGTCAGTGAGGCATCCCGGCGCGGCGGCCGGACGACCGCCGCACCACCGGGCCTCATCCAGCCCCTTGGACGCACGCGCTCAGCAGGAGACACCCCAATGAGGAACCACGCCCTCGCCCTTGCCCTCGGACTGGTGGCGCTGCCCGCGCTGGCCCAGTCCCCGGTGACGCAGGGTTCCGGGCCGCCCCAGGTCATGGTCCCGACCGCACCGCATCCCGGCCACCCGGCCGCCATGGTCCCGGACCAGGGGGCAGGCGTGCCGGGAGCCGCGGCCTCCCCGGCTGCCCCGCACGGCCCCGACCACAGCGGCGAAGGTCCGCCGAGCCCGCAGGCTGGCGTACCAGGCATCCAGGATCCCTCGCAGCAGAATTAGCGGCCGAGGCGCTGGACTCAGCGAGAGCCGGGCGCCGCGGGCATTTACAAAACTAAATATTCGAGCGGGGAACGGCGTCTCGGGATCCGGAGTTTACCGCGAACCGAGGCGTCGCACTGTGGAAGCCATGGATGCCAGGCGGTGACGGCGGGCTCGGGGCCAGTCAGGAAGGAGCGCGAGGATGCCGCAGGAACAGCCGGGCCCGCACCACGATCATCCCGGGCACAAGCCGGGCGACCTCGACCAGCACGGCCATCGCGACCAGGCGACGAAGGAGGTTCCCGGTCAGCACCATGACCATCCGGGGCACACGCCGGGCGATCTCGACCCGGAGGGCCACCGCGACAGGAGCGTCACGGAGACGCCCGGTCCCCACCACGACCACCCGGGCCACAAGCCCGGCGACCTGGACGAGCACGGACACCGCGACAAGAGCGCGCCGCCGCTGCCGTGAACGACAGGCGGGGCCATAGGGCGGCCCCGCCCCGCCGCCCGTCTACGCGGCCCTCAGTCCTGCCAGGAGCAGGCGCACGGGATGGGCGACTAGGTTCCCGATCTGGTCGCCCTCGTGCCCTGCCGACATAGTGCGCGGGGCGCGCCGGTCATGCCGACGCCCTCCGCGTCATCGGCGACAAGTTTTTCCTTGATGCTCCAGTGACTGGAGATTGTACCCACCCTTGCGGCGGCCCCGAGGCGGTGGGCCGACGTGGAGGTGCGAATGGGACAGGATCACGACCATGGGGTGGGCAACGCCAACTCCGCCGCGCTGACGAAGGCGCTCGCCCTGACCGGCACCTTCCTGCTGGCCGAGGTCGCGGGCGCCTACGTCTTCAACAGTCTCGCGCTCCTGTCCGACGCGGCCCACATGCTGACCGACGCGCTGGCCCTGGCCGTGGCGCTCGTCGCCATCCGCATCGGCCGCCGTCCCGCGGACAGGCGCCGGACCTGGGGCTACCACCGCTTCGAGATCCTCGCGGCCGCCTTCAACGCCTCCCTGCTGTTCCTGGTGGCGATCTACATCCTCTACGAGGCGTACCAGCGCTTCCGCGAGCCCGCCGAGGTCGGCACCGTCGGCATGCTGGCCGTCGCCGCCTTCGGCCTGCTGGTGAACTGGATCTCCATGCGCCTGCTCGCGGGCGGCAGCGAGAGCAGCCTCAACGTGAAGGGCGCCTACCTGGAGGTCTGGAGCGACTTCCTGGGTTCGATCGCTGTCATCGTCGGCGCGGCGGTCATCTGGGCGACCGGCTGGACCTGGGTGGACCCGGTGCTCGGCATCGGCATCGCCCTATGGGTTCTTCCACGCACCTGGACCCTCCTGTCCGAGGCCATCGACGTGCTGCTGGAGAGCGTGCCTCGCGGCATCGATCTGGATGCCGTCGAGACCGCGATGCGGGACACGCCGGGGGTGCGAGACATCCACGATCTGCACGTCTGGTCCCTGACCAGCGGCAAGGTGGCCCTATCGGCCCACGTGGTGGTCGAGCCCTCCCTGGCCCGGGAGGACCGCCTGGAGGATGCCCTGGGCACCATGCTGGCCGGGCGGTTCGGCATCACCCACGCGACAGTCCAGGCCGAGCTGGCGGGCGCCCACGGGGGCACCACGACGGACAACTGGGGCGCCGCGGAAGCAGGGCACCGCCACTGACGGGTGACCCTGGCGGGCGTTTCCCCAGGGCGGCCCGCAAATTCTCTCTTGAACCTCCAGCCACTGGAGGTCCCATCTCAGAAGCCGTCAGCAGGAGGTCGCTAGATGGACGGCACACGGAACGGCAGCCAGGGGCAGTCCGTGTCCTGGCGCGTGGAGGGCATGGACTGCGCCTCCTGCGTGGCGAAGGTGGAGAAGGCGGTCACCCGCCTTCCAGGCGTCAAGGACGTCTCGGTGAACCTCATCGCGGAGCGTCTGACGGTCCGGCTGGAGCCAGGCGCGTCCGACGCCACCACCATCGAGCAGTCGCTGGCAGGTCTCGGCTACACGGCTCGGTCGCTCCCGGCGAACGATGTCGTGGCTCCTGCTGACGGTCACGCCCATGCCGCGGAGGAGCGTGACCATGCCGGGCATGACCAAGCGGACCACGATCACGGCGAACATGGCCACGGCGATACCTTCGGCCATTCACATGCCGACCACGAGAATCCGGCCGATGCCACGAAGCCCTGGTACGCCACGGGCAAGGCACGCCTGGTCTGGCTGCTCGGCGCCTTGGTCCTCGGCGCCTATGCCCTGTCGCTGGTTCTTCCCGCCCGGCTGACTTACCCGCTCTTCCTGGCCGCGACCCTCGTGGCCCTGGTTCCGTTCGGCCGCCGCGCCTTCGCCCTGGCCCGGGCCGGGACACCCTTCTCCATCGAGACCCTGATGGTGACCGCTGCGGCGGGCGCCGCCGTCATTGGGGCAGCCGAGGAGGCTGCCGTGGTCGTCCTGCTGTTCGCTCTGGGTGAGCTGCTGGAGAATGTGGCGGCCGGGCGGGCGCGGGCGGGCATCAAGGCCCTGGCCAACCTCATGCCTCGGACGGCGCGGCGCCTGCGGGCGGACGGCTCCACCGAGGAGGTGCCTTCCGACCAGCTCTCCGTCGGCGACCTCGTCCTGGTCCGCCCCGGCGACCGCGTGCCCTGCGATGGCACCATTGAGGAAGGCCGGTCCGCGCTCGACGAGAGCCCCGTCACCGGGGAGAGCATCCCCGTGTCCCGCGGCCCCGGCGAGGCGGTCGTGGCGGGCTCCATCAACGCCGACGGCGCCCTGCGGGTGCGCGTGACCCGAGCCGCTACCGACAACACCATCGCCCGCATCATCCGCATGGTGGAGGAGGCCACCGCCTCCCGTGCACCGACGCAGCGCTTCATCGAGCGCTTCTCCACCTGGTGGACGCCGGGCGCGATGCTCGTCTCAGCATTGGTCATCCTCGTCCCGCCCTTCCTGCTGGGCTGGGACTGGTGGACCAGCGTCTACCGCGGGCTGGCCGTCCTCCTGATCGCCTGCCCCTGCGCCCTGGTCATCTCGGTGCCAGCCGCCATGGCCTCCGGCCTGTCCGCCGGTGCCCGGCGCGGCCTGCTTATCAAGGGAGGTGCCGCCCTGGAGGAGATCGGCGCGGCGAAGACCGTGGCCTTCGACAAGACCGGCACGCTGACCGAGGGTCATCCCAAGGTGACGGACATCCTGCCCGCGCAGGGAACCTCCGAGTCCGACCTGCTGACCTTGGCGGCCGGGGTCGAGCAGGGGTCCTCGCACCCCCTGGCCAAGGCCGTCGTGGCCGCGGCGGAAGCGCGGGGCGTCGCGACGCCGCCCGTTTCCGACCAGGCTGCTGTGCCCGGGAAGGGGGTCACCGCCACGGTCGACGGCCGCAAGGTCAGCGTCGGCAGCCCGCGCCACGCCGCGGAGGCGGGCGCCCAACTCGGCGGACTGGCCGAGGCGGTCACCCGCTTGGAGAACGAGGGCAAGACGGCCGTCGTGATCCTGGCGGACGGCACCGTCGCGGGCGTCCTGGCGCTCCGTGACGAGCCTCGGGGCGACGCGGCCGAGGGCATCGCCGCCCTTTCGCGGATCGGCATCCGCTCCGTGATGCTGACGGGCGACAACGCCCGGACCGGGGCGGCCATCGCCAAGGGGCTGGGCCTGGACGTGAAGGCCGAGCTGCTGCCGGACGACAAGCTCCGCGAGATTGGAGCCCTCCGGTCGTCCGGCTCCGTGGCCATGGTGGGTGACGGCATCAACGACGCCCCGGCGCTGGCGGCAGCCTCGGTGGGCGTCGCCATGGGCGGCGGCACTGACGTGGCCCTGGAAACAGCGGATGCAGCGGTCCTGAAGGATCGCGTGACCGGCGTCTCCGAACTCGTCAGCCTGTCGCGGTCCACCATGGCCAACGTGAAAGCGAACGTCGCCATCGCCGTCGGGCTCAAGGCGGTCTTCCTCGTGACGACTCTGATGGGCGTGACCGGGCTGTGGCCCGCCATCATCGCGGACACCGGCGCCACGGTGCTGGTGACGCTGAATGCCCTGCGCCTCCTCGCCTGGAAGCCCTCGGCATGAGGGACGTCAGCATGTCTGCGCCGGGAAGGGATGCCTCGACGCTGCTGGCCTTCAGCCTGCCCGGAGCGATCTGTTGGCCCGCCTGATCATTCATCGAGAACAACGCGCATCCAACACGTCTACTTCGGCGGGGCAAGCGCCTCGATGATGCGGCACTCCGCCACGTTGCCGTGACGGCACTGCCCGATGAGGGAGGCCAGTTCCCGCTGCAGCGCCTGCAGGTCGGCGATCTTCCGGTCCACCTCGTCCAGGTGCTCGCGGGCGATGACGTCCACCGCGTCGCAGGAGCGCTCGCGGTCCTCGGCCAAGTCAAGCAGGGCGCGGATCTGTTCCAGCGAGAAGCCAAGGTCCCGGGCGCGCCGAATGAAGCTCAGGCGGCCGAGGTGCGGCTCGCCGTAGGTTCGATAGTTCCCCGCGCTGCGGGCGGGCACCGGGAGCAGGCCGACCCGCTCGTACCAGCGAATGGTCTCCACCTTCGTTCCGGTCACCCTAGCAAGGGCGCCGATGTTCAGGGGCTTTTCCACAACCATTCCCTTGACCCTGTAGTGGCTACAGGGTCCATGTAGGGAGCCTTCTGTCCGCGCGCCAACCGGCGGGCACATTCCTGGAAGGGAAGGCAAACGATGGCCAACAGCGAAACCACGGCGCCCGGGACGCGGGTGGACCTGCGCTACCGGGTCGACGGCATGGATTGCTCCAGCTGCGCTTTGAAGATCGAGGACGCGGTGGAGCACCTTGGCGGCACCGAGGACATCCAGGTCAACTACAAGACCGAGACCCTGGAGTTTCGGCTGGATGAGGCGACCACGCCGCGCTCGGCCGTCGAGGATATGATCCGCAAGCTCGGCTACGGCGTCGCGCCTCTGGCGTGACTGGCAAGGACTGGGTGGCGGCGATGGCTGACGGCGGAACGGCTCAACTGGCCCCTGGGTCCAGGTCGGCCCTGCGATACCACGTGGAGGGCATGGACTGCCCGTCCTGCGCCTCGAAAATCGAAACGGCGGTTGGCCGCTTCGGCGGGGCCGAAGACATCCGGGTCAACTACCACAGCCAGGTTCTGGCCTTCCGGCTGGACGAGGCGGCCACGCCGCGCTCGGCCGTCGAGGAGCAGATCCGCAAGCTTGGCTACGGCGTCGCCCCCGTCGAGGCGCCGCGGGTGGTCGCGGGCGAGCCTGGCGCCGCCGCCGACCTGGCGCTCGTTCGCCCACGCCAGCCATGGTGGAAGGGGAAAAAGGCGCGGCTCGCCGCGGCAATCGGCGCCCTTATGGTGGCCGGGTTTGCCGTCTCGCTCGCTGTCCCGGCCCTGGACCACTGGGTCTACCTGCCCGCCGCCCTGCTCGGCCTTGTCTACTTCGGCCGCAAGGCAATCGCCGCGGCACGCGCCGGGTCGCCCTTCAGCATCGAGATGCTGATGTCGATCGCGACCGTCGGCGCCATCGCCATCGGCGCGACCTCTGAGGCGGCCGTGGTGGTGTTCCTTTTCACCATTGGCGAGCTGCTCGAGAACGTCGCGGCCGGGCGTGCTCGCGCGGGCATCGAGGCGCTCGGCGCCCTGGTGCCGAGGACCGCGCTGCGCATCGAGGATGGCACGGCACGGGAGGTGCCCGCCGCCAGCCTCAAGGTCGGTGACCTCGTCCTGATCCGCCCGGGAGACCGCGTCTCGGCCGACGGCGAGGTAGCCGAGGGTGAGTCCGAGGTGGACGAGAGCCCGGTGACCGGCGAGTCCGTCCCTGTCCCTAAGGCCGAGGGCGCCTCCGTCTTCGCGGGCAGCATTAACGCCTCCAGCGCGCTGCAGGTCCGCGTGACCCGGCCTGCCTCGGACAACACCATCGCCCGCATCATCCGCTTGGTGGAGGAGGCGCAGGACGCCAAGGCGCCCACCGCCCGCTTCATCGAGCGGTTCTCGGCTGTCTACACGCCGATCGCGGTTGCCGTAGCGGCCTTGGTCGCCGTCGCGCCGCCGCTTGTCGTCGGCGCAGACTGGGACACCTGGATTTACCGGGGCCTGGCACTGCTGCTGGTCGCCTGCCCCTGCGCCCTCGTCCTCTCGACGCCCGCGGCCATCGCCTCCGGCCTCGCCGTCGGCACCCGGCGGGGTCTGCTGGTGAAGGGCGGCGGCGCCCTGGAGACCATCGGCCGGATCCGCGCCGTCGCCTTCGACAAGACCGGCACCCTGACCGAAGGGCGCCCGCGCGTGACCGACCTCCTCGCCCTCTCCGGCCCGGAGCGTACCATGCTCGGCCTCGCCGCCGCGGTGGAGAACGGCTCCAGCCACCCGCTCGGCCGCGCCATCCTGGAGCGGGCGGACGCCGATGGCATCCCACTGCGCCCCGCCAAGGATTCGCGGGCCATCCCGGGCAAGGCCGTTGAGGCGGTCGTGACCGGCAAGCGCGTGGCCGTCGGCTCGCCCTCTCATGCCGCCGGGCAGGCGCCGCTCCCGGCCGACGCGGCGCGGACGGTCGCCGAGTGGGAGAACCAAGGAAAGACGGTAGTCGTCGTCTCCGTGGACGGCACCCATACCGGCCTGATCGCGGTGCGCGACGAGCCCCGGCCGGACGCGGCCGCAGGCATCCGGGCGCTCGGCGCCCTCGGCGTCGAGGCCGTCATGCTGACCGGCGACAACATCCGCACGGGTCAGGCCATCGCCGGGGCGCTCGGCCTCAAGGTGAAAGCGGGGCTGCTGCCGGAGGACAAGCTGCGGGAGATCGGCGCCCTCAAGGAAAAGGCGCCCGTGGCCATGGTCGGTGACGGCATCAACGACGCACCCGCGCTCGCAGCCGCCTCAGTCGGCATTGCCATGGGCGGCGGGACCGACGTGGCCCTGGAGACGGCCGACGCGGCGCTGCTGAACAGCCGCGTCGTGGATGTGGCCGCCCTGGTCGGGCTGTCGCGCGCGACGCTCTCCAATATCCACCAGAACGTGGCCATCGCCCTCGGCCTGAAGGCGGTCTTCCTGGTGACGACGGTGGTCGGCATCACCGGCCTCTGGCCCGCCGTGCTGGCCGACACCGGCGCGACGGTGCTGGTAACCCTCAACGCCCTGCGCCTGCTCGGATACCGCTTCAAGAGCGTGGCGCATGGCTGAGGTCCTGCCTAGCGCGCGCCTCGCCTGGACCTGGGGCGCGGCGGCGGCCGCGCTGGCCTTCGCGCTGGACCAAGCGACGAAGTGGTGGGTGCTGGCCCATCTCATGGATCCGCCCCGCGTCATCCCCATCACCCCGTTCTTCAACCTGGTGCTGGGATGGAACCGGGGCGTCAGCTTCGGTCTGCTGTCGGCGGACCACCCCGCGACGCCCTGGCTCCTGTCCTCCCTCGCGCTCGCCGTCGTCGTGGGCCTCGTCGTCTGGACGACGCGCGACCGGCGGCCGGGGATGGCGGCCTCGGTCGGGTTCATCGTCGGAGGCGCCCTGGGCAACGTCGTCGACCGGCTGCGGCACGGTGCCGTGACGGACTTCCTGGACTTCCACGTGGCTGGCTACCACTGGCCCGCCTTCAACCTCGCCGACACCGCGATCTTCGTCGGCGTCGCGCTCCTGCTCCTCGTCGGCGGGAGGCGCGACCCGGCGGGCGCGCCGACCTCCGCGGCGCGACCCTGAGGGCGGGACCGCCGTGAACCCGCTCCTCCAGATGTCCGGCCTCCTGACAGCCTTCCTGGCCGGGATGGTCTCGTTCCTCTCGCCCTGCGTGCTGCCGCTGGTGCCCGGCTACGTCTCCTACGTCGCCGGTCGCTCGGTCGCCGCCGAACGCGCGGCGCCCGGTCGCCTCGCCACGGTCGGCCTCGGCCTCTGCTTCGTTCTGGGCTTCGCGACCGTCTTCGTGGCGATGGGCGCGGGCGCCTCGGCGCTGAGCCAAGCCCTGCTGCGCTACCGCTACGAGGCCGGGATCGTGGGCGGCGTGGTGGTCATCCTGTTCGGCCTCATGACCGCGGGCGTCCTGCGGCTGATGCCGCTGCAACGCGACCTCCGCTTCATGCCGACCCTCAGCGGCGGCACGCCGCTCTCCGCCTATGTGCTCGGGCTGGCTTTCGCCTTTGGCTGGACGCCCTGCATCGGGCCGGTGCTCGGCGCCATCCTGGCGCTGACCGCCACCAGCGAGATCAGCCACCTCGGCATCGTGCTCCTGGCCACCTACGCGGCCGGGCTGGGCGTGCCTTTCCTGCTGGTGGCCGCCTTCGCCGACGCCTTCCTGCGCGGCCCGTTCCGCAGCCTACGGCGCCTCGGCCGTGTTCTTCAGATCGTGGCGGGTGGCGTCATGGTGGTGATGGGGGCGGCCATGATCACGGGCCACCTGACCGACTTCGCCATCCTGATGCTCGAGCTCTTCCCGGGGCTCGGACGCATAGGATGAGCGACGACGACGATCTGCCCCGGGACCTTGGCCACATCACGCCCGCCTACCGCCGGGCGCTCTGGATCGTCGTGGGACTCAACGTCGGCTACGGCCTCGTGGAGATGGTCGGCGGCTTCGTCTCCGGCAGCCAGGCGTTGAAGGCGGACGCTCTCGACTTCCTTGGCGACGGCCTGATCAGCTTCCTCGGCCTGCTGGCCATCGGCTGGAGCCTCGCTTGGCGCGCCCGGTCCGCCCTCATCCAGGGACTGTTCCTCGCAGCGCTCGGCTTGGGCGTGCTCGCCACCACTGGCTACCGGGTGCTGGTGCTGAACCAGCCCGAGGCCGAACTGATGGGCCTCTTCGGCGCCGTCGCACTGGTGGTCAACGTCGCCTCCGCGGCGGTGCTCATCCCGCACCGGGAGGGTGACGCCAATGTCCGGGCTGTCTGGCTATTCAGCCGCAATGACGCCATCGGCAACCTCGCCGTGGTGGTCGCGGCGGGTCTCGTCTGGTGGACCGGAACTGCATGGCCGGATCTCGCCGTGGCCGTCGTCATCGCCGGGCTTTTCCTGCAATCGGCATGGTCGATCGTCCGCGATGCCAGGACGGATCTGCGTGAGGCAACCAATGACTGAGAACGTTCAGCCAGAGCTGCCTCCGGGGCAGAGCACCGGGCCATCCGGACCGGACGCCCAGGTAAGGGTCGCCGCCTGCACGACTCCTGTTCGCATTGCCGACCCGGAGGTGAATGCGGACACCCTGCTGACGACCGCGCGTGCCTGCGACGCACGATTGGTGTCCCTGGTCGCCTTCCCGGAGCTGGCGTTGACCGGTTACTCCATTGACGACCTCTTCCTTCAGGACGTTGTGCTGGACGCTGCGGAGGCCGCCCTGAGGCGTATTGTGGAGGCTTCCGTCCATATCCAGCCCGTCATGGTGGTGGGAGCACCACTGCGCCACGCGGGGCGCGTCTACAACACAGCAGTGGTGGTCCATGGCGGGCGGGTGGCCGGGGTGGTCCCGAAGGTTCACCTGCCAAACTACCGCGAGTTCTACGAGCGCCGTTACTTCGCGTCCGGGCAAGGGACGGAAGGCAGCATGATCCGCCTGGGTGAGCAGCACGTGCCATTCGGCCCCGACCTCATCTTCGTGGCCGAGGACCGCCCAGGGCTCGTGTTCCACGCTGAGATTTGCGAGGATATGTGGGTGCCGATACAGCCGAGCGCCATCGCGGCGCTGGCTGGTGCGACTGTTCTGGTGAACCTGTCGGCCAGCAACATCACAGTCGGGAAAGCCGACACCCGGCGAATGCTGTGCCAAGCTCAGTCGGCGCGATGCACGGCGGCCTATCTGTACACGGCGTCTGGCGAGGGTGAATCGACGACCGACCTCGCGTGGGATGGTCAGACCTCGATCTATGAGAACGGGGTCCTTCTCGCAGAGACCTCCCGGTTCAAGCCCGGAGCCCGGATAGCTGTCGCGGATATCAACGTCAGCCTCTTGGCCCGTGCCCGCGGCTGTTCAGGCATCTTCGCGCAGTGTCGGGCGAACCACGAAGCCCAGGTGGTCCGCTTCCGCCATGTTCCACTGCACTCCGGGGCCGACACAGGTTTCAACTGGTAGCCAACGGCCGCGTGCCCCCCCGAAGCCGAGGTCGTCTCCGGCCGCAAGCGAAAGGTCTACACCCTGACGGACAAGGGCCGGGACGCTTTCAAGGTCGGCCTGAAAGCCTGGATGGACGCCACAGCAACCTTGACCAGATGAGCTCCTGCGGCACCGTCAGGGTCGCGCAGTTCGCCTCCGGCCTGCTGATGTGGGTGCTCATCGCCACCGGCGAGATCACCGCGCTCGTGGACTGGATGCTAGTGGCCTTCCCATGGCTCGCGAGGATCGGATGAGCGGCGGCGCCCTCCGGACGCGCGCGGGCCGCCCGATCCCGAGCGCCGTCGCCTCCACCTCGCCGTCCCGAGGCGGCACGGGCGACGAGCCCGAGGCCGCGGGGGGGCGGAGAGGGACCGCGCCGGGCCGAGGGGAAGGGTTCGCGCCACCGGACGCGGTCGCCCGCCTCTTCACCTGGCTTGCCGGACTGCCGCCGCGTCGGGCTCTCGCCGCGGCGCTCGCCCTCGGGCTGCTCTCGGCCCTCGCCCTGCCCCCGCTTCATGCGGTGCTGGTGCTGCTGCTCGCCGTACCGGGGCTGCTCGCGCTGCTCGGCGCCGCGACGTCGTGGCGACGGGCGGGCAGGCTCGGCCTGGCCTGGGGCTTCGGCCACAGCCTCGGGGGCCTGTACTGGGTTACGGAGGCGCTGCTCACAGACCCGGCGCGCTGGTGGTGGCTCGTGCCGCTCGCCGCGCCGGCGCTCGCCGCCGTGATGGCTCTCTACGCGGTGCCACCCGCGCTCGCCGCATGGTTCCTGCCTCCGGGCTGGCGCCGCCTGGCGGGCTTCGCCGGGGCCTGGACCTTCGCTGAGATGCTGCGCAGCGTGCTGTTCACCGGCTTCCCGTGGAATCCCCGTACCCATCCGGCGGGTACCGCCTTCCCTGACCCGCGCGTCCGCTGATCTTACGGGTGTTCGTAAGAGTGTCGGTAAGAGTAGGCGGGGAGTGGGATGGAGATCATCAGCGGGGTGGAGCGGCGCCGACGCTGGCGCATCGAGGACAAGCTCCGGATCCTCGCCGAGATCGACGGGGGCGCCACGCTGACGGATGTCGCGCGGCGGTACGACGTCAGCCGGGGCCTGCTCTGGCAGTGGCGGGACGCCCAGCGGCGGGGGCGGCTCACGGCGGAGAGGACAACCTTCGTCCCGGTTCGCCTGGTTCCCGAGCTTGCGGCGCCCGAGCCTGTGGAGGGCGTTGCAGATCTGCCCGCCGTGCCCTGTCCGTAAGCGTCTTTCCTCGACTGCCTTGTGACGCTTGACGGGGGTGGGCTGACCTACGCGCCTGAGGGCGGGCCATCTGTCGGTAACCGCCCTTACGCGTAGGGGTAAGGACATTGTCGGACGGATCGCGTGGCGAGGTGATCAGCGTGGTGCAGCGGCGTCGTCGCTGGACGACGGAGCAGAAGCTGGCGCTGATCGAGGAGACGATGTGTCCCGGCACGTCGCTGGCTGGGGTGGCCGACCGGCACGGGGTGAGCCGAAGCCTCTTGTTTGAGTGGCGGCGGCAGGCGCGCGAGGGCACGATGCCGGGGCTGGTCCCGCCGGAGGCGGAGAGATCTCCTTCACTGGTGCCAGTGCACTTGGTGGACGGGTCACCGCCTGAGGCGACATCTCCGGCATTCACCCATCCCGAGCAGCCTGTCCGCGACACCGCCGGGGTGGAGGTGGTTCTGCGGAACAGCCGGATATTGCGGGTTTCAGAGGCGATCCGGCCGGAGGTGCTGAGGCGGCTCGCCGCGGCGTTGGAGGCCTGATGCTCGCACTGCCCGCGGGAGCGCGCGTCCACCTGGCGCTCGGCACGACGGACATGCGCAAGGGCTTCGACGGGCTTGCCGCGCAGGTGCAGACGGTGCTGAAGGAGGACCCGTTCTCGGGGCACCTGTTCCTGTTTCGGGGGCGCCGGGGTGACATGGTTAAGGCGTTGTGGTGGGACGGTCAGGGATTGGTTCTGCTGTCCAAGAGGCTGGAGAAGGGCCGGTTCATTTGGCCGACGATCGCGCGTGAAGGCGCTGTGACGCTGACGACGGCACAGCTCGCGATGCTCTTGGAAGGCCTGGACTGGCGCGCGCCGGTGCGGAGTTGGAGGCCTGAGATCGTGGTCTAGAGCGGCGGATTCGGCTTGCTCCGACGCGGCAGTATCGGGGACGATTCGCGTGTGCCAAGCCAGATCGACAGCACGCTCCCAAAGGACCCGGCCGCCCTGCTGGTCGTGATCGCGGCTCTGCAGGGCGAGCTTGCCGAGGAGCGTGCGGCCCGGCGAGCGGCGGAGCTGGGCCTACAGGCCAAGGCGATCGAGGCCGAGGGACTGCGGATGCAGATTGCCAGGCTGCGGCATGAGCGGTTCGGGCGCTCCTCGGAGCGCCTGGCAGGCGAGGTGGAGCAGCTCGAGTTGCGCCTCGACGAGGTGCTGGCGGACATCGCGGCCGCGGATGGCTCGGCGGCTGATGGCACAGATTCCGGGACGGCACCGGTGGGGGACAAAGCCCCGCGCCGCGGCCGCCGTCCATTGCCCGAGGATCTGCCGCGGCGGGATGTCGAGCACCTACCTGTCCATGGCTGCGCCTGCCGGGCCTGTGGTGGCGCGCTGCGCAAGGTGGGGGAGGACGTCACCGAAATCCTGGAGTATCGCCCCGGCCGGTTCGAGGTGGTCCGCCACGTCCGCCCGGCATTCTCCTGCCGGATCTGCGAGACGATGACGCAGGCCCTCATGCCCTCGCTGCCTATCGAGCGTGGCAGGCCTGGTCCGGGCTTGCTGGCCCATGTGCTGGTCTCGAAGTACTGCGACCACCTGCCCCTCTACCGGCAGACGGAGATCTACGCCCGGGATGGCCTGGACCTCCCGCGCGGGCTGCTGGCGGGATGGGTCGGCAGGTCGGCCGAGCTGGCAAGGCCGGTCGCCGAGTTCATCGGCCGCCACGCCTTGGCCGGGGCACGGGTGCACGCCGACGACACGCCGATGCCGATGCTCTCGCCCGGCAGGGGCAGCACCCAGACGGCCCGGTTCTGGGCCTATCTGCGGGACGACCGGCCATTCGGCGGCCCTGACCCGCCCGCGGTGTTCTACGAGTTCACGCCGGACCGGAAGGGTGAACACCCGCAGCGGCGCCTGCGTGACTTCCAAGGCATCTTGCAGGCTGACGCCTATCCCGGGTTCAACAGCCTCTACGAAGGCGGCCGGGTGCTTGAAGCGGCCTGCTGGACGCATGCGCGACGCAAGTTCCACGACGTGCTGCTGACCACGCAAAGCCCGCTCGCGCGGGAGGCGATCGAGCGCATGGCCGGGCTGTTCGCGATCGAGGCGGAGATCCTTGGCCAGCCTCCGGACGCGCGCCTTGCGGCCCGGCAGGCCAGATCGGCGCCGCTCATGACTGACCTGCGGGCATGGCTGGATGCGACTCTGCGCCGCATCTCCGGCAAGTCGGACCTGGCCAAGGCCATCCGCTACACGCTGACCCAGTGGACGGCCCTCACCCTGGTCCTGCGCGACGGCCGTGCCTGTCTCAGCAACAACGCCGCCGAGCGGCGCATGCGCCCGCTGGCCCTCGGACGGAAGAACTACCTGTTCGCCGGTTCGATGGAGGGCGGTAGGCGCGCTGCCATCATCTACACCCTGGTCGGCACCGCCGAACTGAACGGCTGGGATCCGCAGGCCTACATCCGTACCCTGCTCGAGCGCCTCGCCGGGCACCCGATCAACCGTCTCGGTGAACTGATGCCATGGCACCTGCGGCCCTGACCGCCACAGCCGTCCGGCTGCGCATCACGCTGAAGGGCTCCAAGCCCGCGATCTGGCGCGAGGTGCTCGTCCCCACCAGCATGACCATGCAGACTCTGCACCAGACGATCCAGGCCGCCATGGGCTGGTGGGACGCGCACCTGTTCGAGTTCGATGTCGGCGACGAGAGGATCGGCATGCCCGATCCGGACTGGGACGCGGCCGGGGTGACACCTGCCCGAAGGGTCAAGCTCGCCTCGCTTCTGCGGCGTGGCGTGCACCGGTTTACCTACCTCTACGACTTCGGCGACCACTGGGAGCATCTCATCGAGATCAAGCGCGAGATCCCGCTCCTCCCCGGTGAGGAGGTCCCGATCCTCCTCGCGGGCGAGCGCCGCTGTCCACCCGAGGACGTCGGCAGCCTGAGCGGGTTCGAGGACTTCCTCGACGCCATGGCCGACCCAAGCCATCCCGAGCACGAAGCTACCACCACCTGGTACGGCGGCCCGTTCGATCCCACCGATATGGATGAGCCCCGCATCAGCGGGAACCTGGCCGCAATCGCGCGCCGCCGTCAGCGAGGCAAGCCGACACGACGACTCTGAACCCCTCGTCGGCCGCCTCCGCCAAGGAGCCACACCGCAGTCTCCAGTGCACGCTTACCGGCCGTGGTCGGCGTGCACGGCCTCTCCCTGCTGACGCTCCTGCTCGCGGGACTCCCGGTCCTCCCCGACCGCCGCCGGGCCTGGCTCGCGGGCGGGGCCGCGGCCCTGGCCCTCGCCGCCTTCGGCGCGTGGCGCCTCTCCGGCCCGGAGCCGCCGGGGCCGCCGGTACGGCTCGTGCTGGTGCAGGCCGGCGTGGCGCAGGAGGAGAAGTGGCGCGAGGACCGGCGCGCGGCACATGTTCAGGGGAGGCCAGATCGGCGGCTTCGCGCCCAACCCGGCCATTCGCGTGGTCTTATCGCCTTCCGGGAAGCGGAAATCGCCCACTCCGAGCGACACATAGCCGCATGGGATGGAAGGCGGTCATAGACAGGGTGCATCTCATCCCTGAGATGGCAGCATTGCCAGGATGTTCTCCGGGAAAATCTTGTCGGTCGTTCGAGCGAGATCATCCCTCGACCACCATCGGTGGTCGGCCATCACCTTGACCTCTGCTTCGGTCCATCCTTCGCGTGACAAGGCGGAGCCATCATGCCGTATCAGGAAGAAGCGCTCTTCAGCCATCACCTCTTCGCCGCTTGGGAGGCGAAGGACAAACTCCCGTCGGCTAACATCGCGGTCAAGATCGACATTCCGGATGCCTGTTTCCTCGAACAGCTCGCGGATGGCGGCTTCTTCAAATGTCTCGTCATCTTCGAGGCCACCGCCAGGTGTGGCCCAGTAGCTCAACCCAGCAAGAGCATCTCCCTTGTGAACGAAGCGGAACAGGAGAACTGCACCATCAGGGTTCAGGATGAGTAAGCGGGAGGATGGGCGGCGACGCATTGTTCTACATTACCGCAGCTACGGCCGTTCGTCCTGCCGGGGAAATGTAGGTCCGCTCAGGGTCGAAAGCGGCCGAGGATCGCCCGCCCCTGGATGGCCGCTTCGCCATGTACTCCGCCCGGAAGCGGAATTGCCGCTTTCGGCCAGACCACGCCGTAGCAGACGAGCTCCAGCGGGCCGCTTCGATGTCCGCCCACGAGGGTGCAGTGGACGCTCGGGCGGGAGACATGACGACCCCGTCAGCCCTGACTAGCGGGAGGTGTGCCGGCCAGAGGATCATGCCCGCCGCCCGGACGCGCGTCGGGCACAGCCGGGGAGGGCGCGGCCCCGCCCCGTTCCGCGGCGCCCATCCGAAAACCCAGCCAGTTCGGGCCAACCTGCCCCTCTGGCCGGGAACCAACGCACGATAAGCCTAGTTTCGGCGACGTTCTGACCGACGCCGAGATCCGCACGGTGCTGGCGTTTATTAAGAGCACTTGGCCGGAACGGGAGCACGCTTTGCAGGGACGCCAGACTCGTCCTGGAGGAGAGAACTCCAGGTGATTGGGTGCGGAATCCGGCGGGCTTCCCTGGTGCCCCGGTCGCGGGCCCTGCGCCACGCACTGCGGCGCAGGGCCGCTAAGCGAACTAGGCCAACAGGTAGTCCTGCTGCACATCAGTGGTCGTGGTTCCGTCCCGGAAGAGGTACAACGAGCCCTCATCCGTAATGGCGGGATCGTTCACAAAAGCTCCGCTTGTACCTGCATCTGCATTGAACATGAAGTCGTCCTGAGCCATCTCGCTCTTCGTAAGGCCTTCGAGCAACAGAGACCCGGTTCCCTGATCCGTGGTCCAGCTGACCAGCACTCCACCAGTCGTGTCGGCCATCGTGACCTCATCGGGCGTGATGTCACGGAAGGCGATGTGGTCGAAAGCGCCGGGGCCTGCATCAAAGCCACCTGTGACCACGTCGTTGCCGCTGTCGGGAGACACGATGAAGGCGTCGGCACCGTCCCCGCCGTTCAGGACATCGTCGCCGCCCCCGCCCTCGAGCATGTCGTGACCGGCACCGGCGTACAGGGTGTCCTTCCCGTCCTCGCCCATGAGGTTGTCGGCCTGGTCACCTCCGAAGAGCTGATCGTCCCCGGCGCCGCCTACTAGGTGGTCCTGGCCCATGCCGCCGTCCAGAGTGTCGTTTCCGGCATCACCGGTGAGGTTGTCGTCCTCGGCTGCCCCTGACAGCCGGTCATCTCCCCCGAGACCGAAGTAGAAGTCGCGCGCGTCCGTGCCCGCAAGGGCCTCCGCCTGCGCAGCGCCGATCTGCACATTGAACTCGTCGAAGTGGATGGTGGTGGCGGGCGTCGTGCTGTCGGTGATGTCCGGCGCGGAAAGGTTGAAGCCCTCATCCTTCGCGAAGCTGACGGCGGATACGTGGTCCGCGTCGGCACTGGTGGGCTGGAGAAGATAGCGGTCATCCGCAAACATAAAATCGTCCTGGGCGAGATCCGCCTTCTCGATACCCGCCAGCAGCACCGAGCCCTCTCCATCCGCCCAGCTAATCTTCACACCAGCAGCCGTGTCCTGGAACGTCAGCTCCTCCGGCGTGATCTCGCGGAACGCGATGTGATCGAGGATGCCAGGCCCAGCCTGGAAGTCGACGACAATGTCGTGGCCGCTGGTAGGGTCGACGATGAACGCATCGCCGCCCAGCCCACCGGAGAGCACGTCGTTTCCAGCGCCGCCCTCGAGGTCGCCGTGGCCCACCCCTTCGCTGAGGTAGTCTCGCCCGTCCGCTCCCCGAAGCCCGTCGGCGGCGTCGCCACCAATCAGGAGGTCGTTGCCTTTGCCTCCATCTATATGATCCATACCCGCACCGCCGACGAGGACATCGCTTCCGCGACCGCCGAGCAGGTCATCGTTCTGAGCATTGCCGAGGAGGATGTCCGCGTTGGCTCGGCCAAACTGAACGTCCATGGCGTCTGACCCGGAGAAAAAGTCGAAGTGCGCCTGTCCAATGCGCAAGTCATAGTCACCGAACGCTCTCTGGAAATCGCGGCCACTGCTCAGCCCAAAGTGCTGCGGATTATGTGCCATAGCGTTTTCCTTGCACGATGAGGAATGTACCGGCCGGGCAGGGTAGGCAGTTCCAAGCCCCCGCAGTGACCGGCCAATGAGAACGGCTCAGTCGAACAGCGGATCACCGTGCAACAAAATGATGTAGTGTCTACCTGTGGACTGAGCGGACAGGGAACTGCGCGAACTTCGTTTAAGCCGCCGCCAGATTCACATAGGACAACGCTGTAAACCGCCAACGGCTGGCGCTGCCATGTACTGGAGTGGAACCCCGGGGCTGCACATGGAAATTGGCGTAAGCGATCACGTCGGCAGACCTACCAACCGACGCAAGCTCGGACGCGCCCTCCGGGTCTGAATTTGCTGCCACCAAACTCCGGTGCGGATACCCGCATGGCGCTGATGGCACGTCGCCCGGAAGAGCAATAGTAGCCGCTTTACCTTCCCCGACGCAGCGTGCTGCCAGTGAGTGGGGCCGGATTCCGCGGTGCCGCGCCTTCACCACGTCCAGGGCCTGGACCGGGAGGGAATAGGCGCGGCACCGCTGGAAGCTATCCCTCGCCCTGGGGGCTGGTGGACGTCATCTCGGCCACGGCCCAGAACACCAAGACCATGACCGCGATCTCCCACCCGATGGAGACAGCAAGACGCCTTCCCGCTCCGGGAGTGCCGGCCGCAAGGGCAGGCGTCAGCCGGAAGCGGTGCCATGCCGCGAAGCCGAGCAGGACGCCCACCAGCGCCAGCTTGGTCATCAAAGCCCAGCCATACGCCGTGGTTAGCAGGGTCTCGAGGCTGCCCACGAGAAGCCACGCCAGCAGCGCCCCGGCGAGAACCAGGCCACCCACGAGCCAAGTGGCGGCCCTAGCCCAGCCCTCGACCAGCCGTGCCGCCTCCGGACCGCCCCGCTTAGAGGCCAGAGCGAGCGGCCAGAGGCTGCCGGACCAGAAGGAGACCGCAACGAGGTGCGTCACCAGGGCTGCCGCGAGGAGCCACCGTGGCTGGTGCTGCGTCGTATGGCCGACGGCTGTGAAGCTGGCTGCAATCGTCAGGATACCTGCGGCGCCGACGACGAGGCTCGGCTGCCCCATCCAGGTAGCAACCGCCACCGCGAGCAAGCCCGTCCAGGCGATCAGGACGGAGATCCCCGGACGGGAGGTGACCATCATGTCCCAGACCTCAGCGTCGAACGGATCCCCGTCCGACGCCAAGGCAACCTGCGTTGCCAGCCAGAGTAGGCTGGACGCCAAGCCCAGTGCCACCATGGTCCGGGTCAGGCGACGGCACGAAGCGGCGTCCTGGGGCGTCTGTAGGCGGCTGAAGCCGATGGCAAAGACGCCCAGCCCAGCGGCCCCGAAGCAGGTGACGTAGAAGGCGATGCGCCACGCCGCCGAGAGCGCCCGGTAAAAGTCCGGCTCCGGCCCGAGCAGCTCCAAGATCACCGCGAAGATGTCACGGCAAAGCGCACTGCGCCGCTCATGACATGGCCGTCGCCGCCCATGGCCCGCCATTCGATCCGGTAGGCTCCCGGCGGGAGCGACGAGGGAACGGTCGCGGTCGCGTGGCTCGCCGCCTCCCGCCCGCCCTCACGGCGGATCTGCCGCTCCTTCCCGGCCTCGTCGAGCAGGCGCAGCGACGTCACGCGGCACTCCTCGGTGAACATCAGGTGCAGCGCGCGCGGAGACGAGTTGAGGGTTGCGCCGTCGCCTGGATCGGAGGAGTGCAGCATCGCATGCGCGGACGCAGCACCGGGAGCCATCAGGACGGCAAAGGCCGCAGCGAGCGCGCCGTTCCGAAGGAAGGCAAATCGTGAAAGCATGGTCTCTCCTGTAGAGGCGATTCCGCGACTGGGATGACGGCGGAAGCCTTGCAGGATGATTAGGCGGGACACCGCAGTGCGGCAGCGGCAATCGCGCACCAATTTATTTCCGCTGCAGGCCGACGCCCGCCTACAGTCAACCAGCCATTCCGGCGGCTTTCCAGCCTGCCGTGTACAGGGCGCTTCGAAGCGCCTCGCCGCCAAGGCGGCCGCCGTTGATGGAAATCGACTTGTCTTCGAGCCGGACCTCGACCTGTGCTGAAGGGTCGGCTTGCTTCACCACGGCAGTCACGCCCTTGGCGCAGCCTTCGCAGTGCATGTTCTCGACGATGAAGCGCATGGGTATTCCCCTTTCCACGACAGTCGCCGGGAGGTGGGGCTTCCCATTGTGGCAAGGTCAAGGGGAGAGACCTGCGCGCTTAGATTCCGGGCAAGCGTCCACGCTCCGGCTTCCGCTACGGGGCGGCCTAGGCAAGAGGGGGAGGGCGTCCGGAGGAGCGGAAGCGCCCGTTCCGACGTTACCGTCCTGTTATAGCCGCGCTTGCCACCCGCGGCTCCAGGTCCGGCGCCCCTGGAGCGGTCGGATTGCGTTCAAGGTCGGCGATCAGCTGCTTCATCTCCCCAATCTCGCGGACCTGCGCCTCGATGATCTGGTCTGCCAAGCGTCGCACGCGCGGGTCGCGGATATGGGCGCGCTCGCTAGTCATGATGGCGATGGAGTGGTGCGGGATCATGGCCTTCATGTAATCCACATCACCGACCGTCGCCTGACTGCGAACCAGGAAGAGTGACGCGGCGAACACGACCGCCCCACCTGCGACAATGGCCAGGTTCGCGCGCTTGCTGTGATACATCTTCAGCATGAACAGCATCATGATGACGGCCATCGCCCCGCCCATCATGAGGGCCATCCACGTCCGCGTCTGGCTGTAGAACACATGCTCAAATGCGTAGGTGTTCAGGTACATAAGCCCGAACATGACGACCGTGGACACCAGGATCATCGCGCCGAAGCGGAGGTAGCTCATCTCTATTTCCTTGGAGGTGCGACCGCGGCGTGCGCGGGCCGGTTAGCCCAGGCATGGCGTCCGGCCAGTCAGCGACAACCGCCCAGAGCCGCAGACCGTGGGCCGTGGGCCGTGGGCCGTGGGCCGCGAAAGTCCTAGCGGGCCGGGTGCCGTGACATCCAGGTCCTCAGTTCGGCGATGTCCTGCTGCTGCTTCTGGATCATCTCCTGAGCCTTACGCTTCATCTCGGGATCACGCCCGTGCTCGACTTCGACCCGTGCCATGTCGATGGCGGCCTGGTGATGCCGCGCCATCATGCTGGCGAAGTCATGGTCGGCGTTGCCGGTCATAGGCTGGGCCGCCATGTCGCGGTTCATGGCCTCCATGGCAGCATGGTACCCCGCCGAGGCCCCCTGGTGACCGGCTTGCTGGCCCGCGGCGCTCTGGGCCGACGCGGCGCCAGCCCATAGGAGCGCTGCCGCGGCCGCCGCAGTGGCCTGAATAGCGTGACCTCTTGTCAACATCGGGCTCGTCCTTCCTCGCTGTTTATGCGGCGCAGTTTAGCGATTCAGGGAGAACTTCCTGCCACGGGGTACCGCGACACGTGCCCCGGAACCGGCGCCGATCCGCCTGGCCCTAACGCCGTGCAGCGGCTGTCCGGCGGGCGCCGGATTACATCGTTTTATTACTTGGCTGGCCGTCGTCGGCGCCCTGCGGCCAGCGAGGAAGGGTCAGGGTGACCACGGTCCCACGCCCGAGCGCACTCTCGACGGCAAGATGCCCTCCGTGGGCTTCGACGATGGCCTGGGCGGTCGAGAGGCCCAGGCCGCTGCCGCCGCCCGCGGTACGGGCGCGGTCCCCCCGGAAGAACGGCTCAGTCACCCTGGGGAGGTCTTCGGGCGGTATGCCGGGTCCGCGGTCGCCCACCCGCACCAACACTGCGTCGGGGAGCGCTTCGACTTCGATCCATGGATCGCGCCCGTGCCGAACGGCGTTCGCGACCAGATTCGTCACTGCCCGCTTGATGGCGACCCGGCGCCCCGGGGCAACGGCGTCGTCAATGCGCCCTTCCTCGACCGGCGTCCCCGCATCGGCAAACTCGTCGGCCACGGTGCGGACGAGCGCCGCGATCGACAGCGGCAGGACGGCTTCACCGCCGTGCCCGCCTCGGAGGTAGGCGAGGACGTCGGAGACCATCGTCTCCATCTCGGCCAGATCGCGTCGTATCGGCTGCTGAACCTCCTCCGGCAGATCCTCGGCCCGGAGACGCAGCCGGGCGATCGGCGACATCAGGTCGTGAGAGAGCGCGCCGAGCGCCAGGGTCCGCTGGCGGAAAGCGTCACGGGTCCGCATGGACATGTCGGTCAGCGCCTCCGCGAGTTGGCGGACCTCGCGCGGGCCGGAAGCAGAGAGGACTGGCGGCTCGCCCTCGGGGTCGAGGCGGGAAACGGCCTTCGCCAGCGCCGAGACCGGCGCCGAGACAGAACGGGCCGCGAAGCCGACAGCCAGGAGAAGGGCTAAGCCGACGGTAGCCGCGTAGGAGTGCAGCACGCCCTGATCGGCCGACAGCACGCTGAAGGTGGCGAGCTCCACCTCCAGCCAGGAGCCGTCCTGCAGGCGGGCCACCGCTCCGATGCCGACGAGCCGATCCGACGCGGCCTCGTAGCGTCCGGGGCGCACGCGCACCTCGGTCGCCACGCCGCTCAGGGCAGCGGTCCGGGCCGCGACGGTCGGCCACTCCTCGGGGGAAGGATGCTCGAGGGTGGGAGCCGCGTCACGCCGCCAATGGACCTCCAGGTCCACCCGCGACAGGGCATGGGCGATCCGGTCCCTCTCGCCCTCCGGCGCCGCTGCCACGGCATCCAGGATCGTCGCCAGCCGCTGGGCCAGCAGCTCCTCGGTTCCGCGTTCCACCGCATGGCGGAGCAGCACGTCGTGGATGCCGACCATGGCGGCGAACAGGATCGCGAAGCCGATCGTCAGGGCCGCCAGGGTCCGTGCAGCCAGCGACTGCGGGAGGAACCGCTTCAACCCGACCACTCCACGGGGCTCGAGAGCAGGTAGCCCACGCCGCGGACGGTCTTGATGAGCCCTGGCTCGCCGTCCTCGTGGGGCCGGGATCCGAGCTTGGCACGCAACCGGCTGATCTGGACGTCCATCGAGCGGTCCAGCCCGCCGTAGGGCCGGTTCCGGGCGATGTCCAGGAGCTGGTCCCGCGTCAGGATTCGCTGCGGCCGCTCGACGAAGGCCAACAGGAGATCATACTCCCCGCTGGTCAGCTCGACCGCGACGCCGTCCGGCCTCAGCAGCTCGCGCCGCCGGGTGTCCAGGGACCACCCGGCGAAGTGCGCCACCTCACGGCTCTTGCCGCTCGCGTTGTCCTCCGGGCCCTCGGCCCGACGGAGGACGGCACGGATGCGGGCGACGAGCTCCCGGGGGTCGGCTGGCTTCACGACGAAGTCGTCCGCCCCGAGCTCCAGCCCGACGACGCGGTCCGATGCCTCGGCCAGGGCGGTCAGGATGATGACCGGGATCCGTCCCTCGGCACGGAGATCCCGGCAGAGCTCGAACCCCGACTTACCCGGCAGCATGATGTCGAGCAGCACGAGGTCCACCTGGGCCGATGCCAAGAGGCGTCGCATCTCGATGCCGTCGCGGGCGCCGCTGGCGCGGAACCCGCTGCGGCGCAGAAGGGTGAGCAGGAGCTTGCGCAGTTCCCCATCGTCCTCGACGACGAGAACGTGTCGCCCCTCTCCCGACATAGGTGGAAGGTTGGGGGCGGGCACTCCGCGGGAACCGTCGCTTCCAGGACGCTCGGTCAACGCGGCCCTCCGACGGAACCTTCGTCCTCGCAGCAAGCATTCATTCGACGGGCCCGTTCAGAAGAACAGACGAATGCCGGTGACGAATTCAATACCCTCGGCCTTCCCCCCCTCAGCGCGAGCGTACTTGGCGGCCTCGCCGAAGCGCCTTGTATAGTTCACGCCGACATAGGGCGCGACCTCGCGGGTGAACTCGTACCTGAGGCGGAAACCTGCCTCTATGTCATTGAACCCGCTGTTAATGCCGAGTTCCGGCACGCGCTGGGCAGCGACGTTCACCTCCAGGTTCGGCTGCAGCACAAGCCGCTGGGTGACGTAGACGTCGTAAGAGAGCTCAAGCCGCGCCGAGAGGTCGCCCCTCTCGCTCACGAAGCCCTGGAGGTCCACCTCGAACAGGCCCGGGGCCAAGCCCTGAATGCCGATAACGCCGTAGGTGCGGTCCGGCCGCGGACGCGGGTCGTAGCGGACACCCGCCTGGAAGTCCCAGAAGTACCCGATGAGGCGGGAGTAGAGCAGCTGAATCTCGGCATTCTCGGCGCGGCGCCCGCGCTCAAGCTCGCCCTGCGTCTTGATCCAGACCTTGTCGTAGTCGGTGCCGTACCAAGCCTGACCGTCCCAGCGCGCAATATTCGGTGCGCCGTTGAGGCCGACGCCCCATTCGAGCTTCTCGAAAAGGACGGCGCCGAAGTAGACCTCGTGGGACGAGGCGCCGTGCGCGCCCGGATCGTGTACCGCGTTCTGGGAGGCGGCCTGCTGGGCCGACGCCCCGCCGGCCAGGGTGAAGCCGAGCAGGGTCGTGAGAAGGGCGGCCGCCTTGGTCGTAAGTCGCATCGGGTGTCGGTCCTTCGTGATCAGCCGTTAGACGCGACGCGCGGCTGACGTCGGATCTCGACCTTCCGCATCATCCCGGTCTCCATGTGGAAGAGCATGTGACAGTGGAAGGCCCAGCCGCCCTCGGCATCCGCCTCCACATCCACATCGAGTGTGCTGCCAGGCTTGACGCTGATGGTGTGCAGCAGCGGGTTCTGGGCGCCGTTGCCCACCTGCGGCTGCATCCAGACGCCGTGCAGGTGCATCGGGTGGCTCATCATGGTCTCGTTGATGAACCGCATCCGGACCCGCTCGCCGAGGTTCAGCACGATTGGTTGCGCCTCGCTGAAGCGGTTGCCGTTAATGGCCCAAAAGTAGCGATCCATGTTGCCGGTAAGGCGCACCTCAATGATGCGGTTGGGCTCGCGTACCGGGTAGGGATTCGAGAGCGCCCGGAGCATGCGGTATGTCAGGACACGGGTGCCCGGAGGCGCCCCGGTGTTCACCGCGAACGGGTCGGGCGGCGCCATCCCCCCGTGGCCCGCATGCGCGCTGGCCGCGGAAGTATCGACCTGACCCACTTGGCCGGTGCCCGGCGCGCCGTGGCCCATCGCCGAGTGGTCCGGCGCAGCTGGGGCGGCGCCACGCTGGTCGCGCCGCTGCGCGGGCTGCTGGCCCTGGCGCCCCTGCTGCCGCTGCGGCCGGGGCTGCTGACCTCCCTGCGGCCGCCCCATGCCCGGCATGCTCGAGTGGTCCATCCCTGGCGTGCTGGAGTGGTCCATGCCGAGCATGTTCGAATGGTCCATGCCCTGCATGGAGCCTTGGCTCGCCTGGGCCAACCGGAAAAGGCCCGCGCCCGGCACGGAACCTACCGGAAGGTCCGCGACGGCAAAGCGGAAGCCCGGATCCCGTGCCAGGGACGACGAGCGGCCCATGCCCGGCATGTTGGAGTGATCCATGCCGGGCATGTTCGAATGGTCCATGGCCGGGGGCCTGGCCGGGGCTTGGCGAGCACCGCCCGTCCCCCGGGCCGGGGCGCCCTGGTTCATTCCCGGCATATTTCCGTGGTTCATCCCGGGCATGTTCGAGTGATCCATGCCCTGCATGCCGCCCTGGGCACTGCTGGAACCCATGCCGGACATCCCCGAGTGGTCCATGCCGCCCATGTCCATGGATTCCATGGGGGCGATCTGGCCGGGCCGGTCCGTCTCGGGACGCAGGGTGCCGCGGTCCAGGCCCTTGGGCCCGTAGTTGCCGCCCATATCGGCCATGGTCAGCAGCGGCCGCTCGCGGTGCGGGGGCAGCGGCATCATCGGTAAACCGTTCTGGGTGGCCAAGCTGGCGCTCGCGAAGCCTTGGCGGCCCATGGACTCCGCCAGGATTTGGAACTGGCGCCCGCCCGCGGGGCGCACGAGCACGTCGAAGGTCTCGGCTGGGGCGATGCGGAACTCGTCCACAGCCACCGGCTGCACGTTGTTGCCGTGCGCCTGGACAACGGTCATCTCCAGCCCGGGGATGCGCACGTCGAAGTGGCTCATGGCGCCGGAGTTGATGAAGCGCAGGCGAACCGTCTCGCCGGGACGGTAGACCGCAGTGAAGTTCTGCTCGGGCGTCCGGCCGTTGACCAGGAATGTGTAGCCCGTGACGTCTTCGATATCCGTCGGGTCCATCCGCATGTCGCCCCACATCAGCCGGTCGCGGATGATGGCCTCGCGCGCCTGTGCGTTCGGGGCGCGCGCGAGCTCGTTGGCGAGGCTCGCCGCGGTGCGCTTGTTGTAGTTGTAGTAGCCCGCGTCGCGCTTGAGGTTCTGGATGACGCGGTGCGGGTTCTCGTCTGTCCAGTCGGAGAGCTGGATGATGTAGTCCCGGTCGTAGCCGTAAGGGTCGGGGCGCACCGGATCGATGACCAGCGGACCGTAGAGGCCAGCCTGCTCCTGCGTCCCGGAATGGCTGTGGTACCAGTACGTGCCCGACTGCACGAGTGGGAAGCGGTACTGGTGCGTCTGTCCTGCCGCGATGCCCTGAAAGCCATCGCTGATGCCCGGCACGCCGTCTTGACTGCTCGGAAGGATCAGGCCGTGCCAGTGAATCGACGTCTCTTCGCGGAGCCGGTTGGCGACGTTGATGATTACCTCCTCGCCCTCGCGAAAGCGGAGGACGGGGGCCGGAACGGAGCGGTTGACCGCGATGGCCGGGCGGCTGCGGCCGGTGATGTTTAACGACACGTGCTCGATCGCGAGATTGAACTCGCGGGGCATCGCCCGCCCGACGGCTGGCTGAGCCAGGGCGGATCCCGGAAGAGCCGGAGCCGAGAGGGCGGCGATGCCAGCAGGCGGCGGACATCGGAGGCAGGGACGTGGCCTTCCACGACGTAGCCGCCGACCGTGGCCGTGTGGCAGGACTGGAGCTTGTCCGGCACGCCGTTGACCGCCTTCACCGCCTGCAGGTCCGCGACCTCATGGACGGTCGCCTCGAAGCCCGCCGCGCGCATGTGCCTGACCCATCCCTCGCAGCAGCCGCAGCTCGGGTCTTTCCACACTTGGAGTGCTGGGCCCTGGGCCCGAACTACGCTGACGGGCAGCGCCGCAGCAGCCAGCCCGAAACCAAGGAGGGAGCGCCGGGCGGCGCCGCCCCTGAACCCCTTGCTCATGACATCGCGCCCTGAGATCGCGAACGATGCGGTGCTTGTCCTCGGGGAGGACGTCGCCCTGGAACTCGCCAATGCCGAGCTTCCGGGCAACGGCACCGGCCGTCGTTTGATTGTCGCCGGTCAGCATGACGATGTGGACGCCCGCGGCGCGCAGGCTCTCCAGGGCGGATGGCGTAGTCGCCTTGACTGGGTCCGCTACGGAGATAACGCCACCGGGCCTGCCGTCTATCGCAAGGAAAAGCGCCGTCCCTCCCTCGCGCCGGAGCTCGTCCGCCGTGGTGGCCAGCCCGCCCAGGTCCACGCCGAGATCCTGCATTAGGCGGGCATTCCCCAGGGCCACCCGCCGTCCGCCGACAGTGCCGGTGACCCCCTTGCCGGTCACAGAGTCGAACTCGGCGGGTTCCCACATTTCGACCCCGCGCTCCCGGGCCGCGGCCACGATGGCCGCCGCCAGCGGGTGCTCGCTCGACCTCTCCAGGCTGGCCGCCAAGGGCAGCACCTCGGCCTCGGTCAGACCCAGTGCCGGGACCACGGCCACGACCTTGGGCTTGCCCTCAGTCAGCGTGCCGGTCTTGTCCACGACAAGGGTGTCGACCTTCTCCATGCGCTCGAGCGCCTCAGCTGACTTGATGAGCACACCCGCACCGGCTCCCTTGCCAACACCCACCATGATGCTCATGGGCGTAGCCAGGCCGAGCGCGCAGGGACAGGCGATGATCAACACTGAGACGGCTGCGATCAGCCCGTAGGAGAGTGCCGGTGACGGGCCCCAGACGGCCCAGGCGATGAAGGCCAGGACCGCGACGGCGATGACCGCCGGGACGAAGTAGCCGGACACCTGGTCGGCCATTCGCTGGATGGGCGCCCGGCTGCGCTGCGCCTCGGCGACCATGGCCACGATGCGCGAGAGCATGGTGTCGGATCCCACCTTGTCCGCCCGCATGACCAGCGAGCCGGTGCCGTTCACCGTGCCGCCGATGAGCTTGGCACCCGGCCCCTTCTCCACCGGCAGGGACTCGCCGGTAACCATGGACTCGTCCACGGCGCCGCTCCCCTCCAGCACCTCGCCGTCCACCGGCACGCTCTCTCCCGGACGCACCCGCAGCCGGTCGCCAGCCTGGACGTCCGCCAGGGGAACCTCCTCATCCTCTCCATTCTCCTTGAGGCGCCGCGCGGTCTTCGGCGCCATGTTGAGTAGGGCGCGGATGGCACCGCCGGTCTGCTCCCGGGCGCGCAGCTCTAGCACCTGCCCGAGAAGGACGAGCACGGTGATGACAGCAGCTGCCTCGAAGTAGACGGCCACCGTGCCGTCCATGCCCCGGAAGCCTTCCGGAAAGACACCGGGGGCGAAGGTCGCCACCAAGCTGTAGAGGTATGCGGCGCCGGTCCCGAGGGCGATCAGCGTGAACATGTTGAGGCTGCGGTTCACGACCGACTGCCAACCGCGCATGAAGAACGGCCAGCCGGCCCAAAGCACGACGGGGGTCCCCAACAGGAATTGGATCCAGACTGAGATCCTGGGCGGCACCAGGTGATGGAGCCCGAGGCCAGGGATGTGAGCCCCCATCTCCAGCACCACCACGGGGAGTGTGAGGGCCAGCCCGATCCAGAACCGGCGGGTCATGTCGGCCAGCTCGTGGTTGGGGGCGGCCTCAGCGGTGACGTCCAGCGGCTCCAACGCCATACCGCAGATGGGGCAGTTCCCGGGCCCCTCCTGCCGGATCTCGGGGTGCATCGGGCAGGTGTAGATGGTGCCCTTCCGTGGAGCTGGAGGCGGGGCCGCGGCGGCCTCCTTCGGCTTCAGATATTTGTCGGGGTCAGCCTGGAACTTCGTCCGGCACCCAGCTGAGCAGAAGTGAAATGTCGTCCCGGCATGCTCCAAGCGGTGCTTCGAGGTGGCCGGATCGACCTTCATCCCGCAGACCGGATCTGTGACGAGCCCGGCGTCAGCGGCCGGGCCGGGACCGTGATGATGGTCGTGGCCGCAGCCCGGCCCGTGCTGGTGCGAATGCCCGTGACTGGTGTGGTGACTGCTCATGCTTGCCGCCCCGGTTTGGGCCGCGTGGCGGGCCCTCGTTGCTCAGGTGACCGGGAAGGTGGTGTTTCCCATGATGGGAAGGTCAAGGACCATCAGCTGCCGAACGGGGATTCTCTGGGGGATGCCTTGACCTTCCCACAGTGGGAATCTCCATCTTAGCCGTGATCAGGACTGCGGTGCCTTGAAAAGGAGGTCCCCATGAACATCGGACAGGCCGCGAAGGCGTCCGGCGTCTCCGCGAAGATGCTGAGGTACTACGAGAGCGTGGGCCTCCTTCCCGCGGCGGGGCGGACTGAGGCGGGCTACCGCGTGTACTCGGAGCAGGACATTGGTACCCTCCGCTTCGTTCGGAGGGCGCGGGACCTCGGCCTGCCGCTGGACAGCATAAAGCGGCTCATTGGCCTCTGGCAGGACGAGGATCGTGCGAGCGCCGACGTGAAGCGCATTGCCACCGAGCATGCGGCCGAAATGCGCGCCAAAGTCGCCGAGATGACCCGGATGTGCGAGGCGTTGGAGCGTATGGCTGACGCTTGCCACGGTGACGACCGGCCGGAGTGCCCGATCCTCGACGAGATTGCCGAAGGCGACCACTGCGCCGCCGGCGGCCATGACGCCGGTCAGGACGGGAGCCTGCGACAGGCGAACGGCAAGAGCACAATCAGCAGCTTCCAGGGAGCGATGTCATGAGCAAGGGGTTCAGGGGCGGCGCCGCCCGGCGCTCCCTCCTTGGTTTCGGGCTGGCTGCTGCGGCGCTGCCCGTCAGCGTAGTTCGGGCCCAGGGCCCAGCACTCCAAGTGTGGAAAGACCCGAGCTGCGGCTGCTGCGAGGGATGGGTCAGGCACATGCGCGCGGCGGGCTTCGAGGCGACCGTCCATGAGGTCGCGGACCTGCAGGCGGTGAAGGCGGTCAACGGCGTGCCGGACAAGCTCCAGTCCTGCCACACGGCCACGGTCGGCGGCTACGTCGTGGAAGGCCACGTCCCTGCCTCCGATGTCCGCCGCCTGCTGGCGGAGCGCCCGCGCGCCAAGGGACTTGCCGCGCCGGGGATGCCGCCCTCCTCACCGGGCATGGACATCCCGGGGACGCCCTACGAGGTCATCCTATTCGGCGGTGGAGCTGACCGGATGTGGGCCCGGCATTGACCAGGATGGCTGGACAGGCCGCGCTGCGCCCGAGAACGGCGACTTGATCGAGGTCAAGGCGGGTCGGCGCCGATGGCAGGGATCGGCGGAGACACTAGCGATGCACGAGCACTCCATAGGCTTCAGCTTAGTTGCCTTGTTCAATGTCCTTCGTGAGCATTACGCCCACACCCCAGGCGTAACATTCGTAGGGTCTCACGAGTCTGCATGGACGTTCTGAAATCCTGCGCTGGATCACTGCATTTGCCGGGAAGTCGCCCGCGTTCCGCGTCGTCATAGACATGCAGCACACCCTGAGCTGGCCGCTAAGGCTCGATTGAGAGACGGGCCGGTGCCAGCTGCCAGCCTGACCGAGCACCGGCCGTCGACAGCGAAACCCACCAACGCCGCCTTCGCTGTCTCATTGAGGCGCCATTGTCCTCGGAGAACCGCTATGCACCACATGTCCACCGAAATGCAGGCCTGCATCGAGGAATGCCTGCGCTGCCACAGCACCTGCCTGAGCATGGCCATGAACCATTGCTTAGAGGTCGGCGGCCAACATGTCGAACCGGCCCACTTTAAGCTCATGATGGCATGCGCCGAGATTTGCCAGACCTCGGCGAACATGATGCTGATCGGCACCCACCATCATAAGCATACCTGCCGTGAGTGTGCAGAGATCTGCGAGGAGTGCGCGGCGAGCTGCGACGCCGTGGGGGGTATGGAGGCATGCGCTGTTGATTTGCACTGAGAGCTGACCCTGTAGGAGCCGAAGTTTTCGCCGAGAAATGACCCGTGTCTGTTCACCTCCCCGGCCGGATGGTCGGGGT
>NZ_JACIJD010000026.1 GCF_014199205.1 Muricoccus pecuniae
CCAGGGCCGATGTGCCTTGTGACCGGATACGTTGGCGTAGACTGATCAGACCAGGTCGTGAAAGCCCTTGCGGACGGGGCGGGCCATACGTTTTTACCTGGGCCACCCGAGCCCACCAAGCGGGGGACAGGGGCCGGGAGTCCCACCGCGGGTCCGGCTCGTGCAGGCCCATCCACCGCAGCACGCCCCGTAGGCCGCTCTCGATGTTCCGTCGTCGGCCAGCGTTGAGCCGGCGCACGATGGGCGCTGGGCCGAAAAGGTGGGCGTTGAGCCAGGGGATGTCACAGGGCACGGCGGCGAGCGGCATGCCGAGGAGCTCGGCGGTGCCGTTGAGGGCGGATAGCCAATCTCTCATCTTCGTCGGCGAGAGATCGGTCGAACTCATCACGGCCTGCCGCGCGTCCGCCAGGGAGGGCGAGGGCAGCCCGTCAGCCGATGGCGGCGAGGGGGTTTGATACGTCATGCGATGTCCCTAAAAGGTGGTTTGGCCAGGAGCGGACAGGAGCGGCCATTCGTGCAGGCATAGCGGGATTGATCACCGCGATTAGTACGGCGACGTATGCACGACAGGCGCAGAAGGCGTTCGCTTATGGGAGGTTATGAGATCTCTTGCGCAGTATCCGATGAGCCGCACAGGACCTGCTCCAAGGCGCTCGCACGCACGCGAACAGTGCCGGCAATGCGCACACTCTGAAGGTGACCGTCACGGCGCCAGCGCCGCAGAGTGCGTTGTGAAATGCCGATGAGATCGCCTACTTCCTGCAGCGTCAGGAGGCGGTCGTTTGCTGCGTCAGTTTCACCTGCTGTAGTCGATGCAACGTAAGGCTGGGTGCACAGCGTGGGGTCTTGGGATTCGACCATCACCACGGTCATCCCGAACTCGAAAAGGCAACACAGGTCAGATGTAGAGAAAGCCCGAGAGCGCTCGGGCTCCGGTATCGTCTTCGTGGTGCGTAGGTCATGAAATCAGATCACCTGATGGCGTGAGCCCCGTCAGGGTAAAAAAGTTCCGAAGTTATTACTCTTGATAAAACATAACAGTTGTGAGTCGAAATGAAAACGGCAAATCGAGAAAAATTAGGAGTAGCTTCGGACTGTGGGCCCTACGACTACTCAAATTATTCGAGGTATCATCTATTTATCTTTTTCTAAATTAAATGTATAGAAGCGTAAGCTGCTTTGCGGCTGAATGGTTTTTTCGTACTCTTCAGCTGCTTCTGGGTTGTAAAATTTATATACCTGGAGCGCACGTTTGAATATCTCATAGTCTGCTTCTCTTAGTAGAGCCTCCCGCGTTTTCTCAAATCGGCCAACAAGGGTGCGGATCAGCGACCCTTTTTCATGCCATCGCTTGGGTCCGACCTGAACATAAAATCGGCCATCCAGGCGAGCATCTGATGGAAGACACGATACAGTCATCTTGGCCAGTGTGTGCACGGTCCTAACGGGACGATAAGATTGGTGAAGACGGGCCATTTCGCGTAAAAGCGCAGAATAGTCTTTCTTGCTGGCGCCCACCTTTCGCCCCGCAAGTAAGTCTTCGATTTCCCGCGCGAGATATTTCTGATCCGGCGGGAGAAGCGCCCACATGAACATGCGGATCTCGCGAGGTATTTGCATCAATGCCTCTCGCACGGGGTCCTTCTTGGGCGTTCGGTCGTTTTTCTCGGCTCTTTTTGCCATCTTTCTCTGAACTCCGAAGGTTTGATACCGGTATTGAGAACCGGTGCCAAGCTTCAGAAGATGTTCTCTAATACCCGGCTCATGAAGTCCTGACTGACCGCGGGTAAGGGTAGTTTGTGAGCGAGGCGATGCGGCCGGGTTCGGCGGTGAGGTGGTTCCAAGGCTTGGCAGCAGCCGTCGATGATGGCGCCGAGGTCGGGGAATAGGCGGAGCGACAGGAAGCGCTCGCGCAGGTACAGCCACACACGCTCGACTGGGTTCAACTCCGGCGCATAGAGCGGCAGGAAGATGAGGCTGACGTTGTCGGGCACGGCGAGGTGCCCCGCGATGTGTCAACCCGCGCCGTCCAGCAGGAGGGCGGCACCTGCCGGAGAACTCTCAGAAAAACCGGACCAGTTTCCAGGTTTAAGGTCAGTCCAGGAAGACGGCTTTGAGGTGCTCCGGACGCTATGGCACCTCATCCGCGATATCCCGGATCCTGACGAGAAGGGTGAGGCCTGGGCTGCAGTCCTGACGGGCACGGACGCGTTCCGGCGCGCGTCCCTATAAAGGACCTTATCATGCATAAACTGAGCGCCGGGTGGCAAGTTCATCAAAATCTACCATGACAGGTTACACAGGCTAGGATTGTTGGTCGAACTGCCTGACACCGAGATCGATCCGGCGCTCGCCCGCAGCCAAAAGCCTTCGCGACGCGCGCCAACACGTCATTACAGTGCTAAAGAACAAAGAGAGGATTGGCCACCCGTGAAAAGCTCTGAGGCCGGGAAGCAAAACGCATGCATTCGACTCGCCGTGCTCGACAGCGCGGGTAAGGGCAAGCCGGTGATCCTGGAGTTGAGGCATGACGACAGTGCAGGCCTAAAGCTCGAAGTTACGGGCGACGAGGCTTTAGGCCAGATCGTAGGCGAAGCCGCGCGTCAGGCTATAGAGGATTCGGCTCAGGCCGAGGTGCTGGCGAAGGAGCAGGCCGCGACTTACCAGGACGCCATCCGCCAGAAGCTTATAGCTGCGGGATTTGCCGTAAAGGAACTTCCGTCCGCTGATGTCTCGTTTGCCTTCGAATTCGATTTGCGGACGGGCTTGGGGATTGGAAAGCATCAGCCACTCCACGAATTTGCCAATTCGAACCCCGAATTGTCGCGCAGGATCGGCCAGTCGCTCAGGAGCGCCTTCAACCGGGGATTTGATGCTCTCGTCCAAAATCTCCAAACACGCCTGGACCAGGAAGACCACCCCGGGGCGGCCGAGGCCCTGCGAACGGCCAAGGACGAGCTGCCGTTCGCAGGGAGGCCGACGCTGGCCTTGCTGGGCGCACTGAGGGCAATCGACCCCGGCCGGCTGGACCGAGGGGACGCTTACGACTTCCACCGCTTGCGGGCCGCCCTGGCCTACGGCGGAGGGGATTTGGCGACTGTCAGGCAAGATGCCGAGGCGCTCCTCCGCGGGTGGCCCGACATGCCGCTTGAAGAGCGGAACACACTGAGGAACACGCTCGGTGTCGCCGCGATAAAGGAGGGGCGGGTCGAGACGGCCATACGGATCTGGCGCGACGTCCTGAAAGATCCGGCCAGCGTCATGGCGGGCGAGCGCGGTTGGGTCTGGCGCAACCTGAGCATGGCCCTCGACCGCGAGGACCCAGAAGCGGCTCGCGCCGCGCAGCTCTCGGCCGATGCATTCCTGGAGAATGGAAACAGGGCCGAAGCGGCAAGGAGCCTGGGGCAGCTCGCGAGAATCCTCGAGCACTCCGATCCGCGCGAGGCGATTCGTCAACTCGACAACGTCCTCAGTTTCGCACGCGACACCGGCCTGTTGGAGCGCGAATTAAAGGCCACCGTCCACCACGCGAAGGCGAACCGGTTGATCCGAGTCGGCGCGCTCGAGCGGGCACTCGGCGATGCGCTCGCCGCCGCCGCCCTGCGCCGTGGCGTGGTGGGCTTGGAAAGCGAACTCATTTCCTCGCTCCACCTCGCTGCTAACGCGGCGGAAGGGCTCGGCAAGAACGAGCAAACGACGGACCTGCGCCAGGAGGCGATGCGGCTCGCGGAGGACGTCGGAGACGCACGCTTCGCGTTCGCGCGCCGCATTCGGGAAGTCATGAAGCGGTACGACGCGGTGGAGGCGCAGCGGCTGCTCGCCGACGCGAAGGATCACGGTGATGCTGAGATCGTCGCGCTGGTCGCCACCGCTATCGCGGTGACCGATCCGGACCTGGGGGGCTCCGCGCGACTGGAACGCCTGGAGGGCGCCCTCCTTGACCTCGATCGAGCCGGCGGGCCGGAGGGTGCCCAGGCGCCGATCTTCCTCGCAATTGCCTCCCAGCTGCGAGACCAAGGCGAATTCAAGCGAGCGGGGGCTCAGCTTCGCCGCCTGCTCGAAATCACCCCGCACGAAAACCAGGCCCGCGACATGCTCGTTGACGTGCTCTGGAAAGCGGGGGACTGGGCGGGCGCAGCGTCATTCCTCAAGGCCCAGCTCGCGGCCCGCGGTGAAATGCCGGGGATGCTAGTGGCATGTGGCCGATCACTGCTTGAAAGCGGCGACGTCAACGGAGCGCTGGATGCGTTCACACGGGCGCTGAAACTCCCGGATCTAAGTCAAGGATTGCGCGAACAGATTCGGACACTCCGGGAGCAGGCGCTCGATCGCGGCGGGTCGCCTGGACCGTCGCAACCTCCCGTGGACCCATCCGATCCCGTCACCCGCGCCGAGCTGGAAGGGGCGTTGCGGGACTTCGCGGGGTTCGTCGCAGCCGACAAGAGGATGGAGTTCTGGTCCAGAGGTAAAAGGAAAGAACACCAATGGGTGAGCCGTCCTGAGAGGTTTGCGCAGAACCTTCTGCACGTCGCATTGAAGCTGCGCTTCGGTCTGCGCATCGCGGTTTACGAGGAAATCGGGACGGGCGCAGGGCGCTTAGATCTCTTGCTCCAACTCGAAGGCGGCTTGTCGGCCATTATCGAGGTCAAGATGTGCGGCGCCGGCTACTCCACGAGCTATGCGGCATCGGGCGAGCCGCAAATTCGGCATTACATGGAGAACCGGGGAGTTCACCTCGGGTATCTCGTCGTGTTTGATGCTCGTGCCGACCTCTTCGGAACGCCGCTCTTCGACACGGCCACCTTAGGAGGCAATACGGTTATCGAGGTCCCGGTTGATGTCAGGCCCCGCCCGCCTACCCGCCGCCAGCGAGGGGTCTGAACCGCGCCGGTTCTGCCGGAGGCTCCAACCGCTGAGAGATGGAGCCACGACTCCTGAGCTGCTCAGCCCGGGCCGCTCATACGCTATTCGGTCGTGTGGCTTCCCACCGCAGCACCACTCAACGCGTCCGCCCCTGATCTAGACGTGGCAACCACACGCCTTTATCTGGTGCACAGATGGCTTCAAAGTCTGATCACGACAGTAGCTCTGCCTGCAAAGGTTCCGACTTTTCGGCATTCATAGATGCCACGAGCCCGTTCGTGTCCGCTTCCATTAGGCATTGCAACGACGTAATTGCCGCCCAGCATCGTCGCGATGCTCACGCACGCATCTTCCGCCGACCGCGCGCTCGCTGCTGGCGTCAGCTCGCCTCGGCGAGGGGCCGTGCGAGCAGCTTGCTCGCGGCCACGTTGTGGCGGGGCGGCTCGTGGAGTACGCCGTCGCGCGACGGTGCGGTGAGCGTCACCATGGTGCAAGGCAGCCCCGCGGCGTCGAACTTACGGAACAGGAACTCGCCTTCGGCGCGGTCGTGGCTCGACATGAGCAGCTGGTAACCTTCGTATTCAACGAGATTGCGCATCACGTCGGCAAAGGCAGCGGCGTGGACAATATCATTATGCTGTAGCGGATCATCGAGCAGCAGCGCGCGCCAGTTTGACCATTTATAGGCGACGCTGGCCGCGCACAGGATGCTGAACCCGTTGGCCGCCATCTGCCCCTCGCTCAGCACCAGCTGGGGCGCAAGGCCGGTGTCGTACCTGCTATTGTCAACCTCGTCGGCGTAGCGCAGCTGCATGCCCAGCGCCGTGCGGTTGACGGCCGTGTCGGCGCTGAACTGCACCGTTTCGCCGGGAGTGCTGAGAAGCGTCTTATTGAAGTCCTCGATTAGACCGTTGAGCGGCATCAGGAACTCGACGGAGAACCGGTCGACCCTCTTCTTCAACTGTACGGTGTAAGCGTTGACCGCCTCCTGGGTCCGCTCGGTGGCGCGGCGCGCCGATCTCGCCCCGTCGAGGCGCTGCTGGAGTGTGCGCTCGTGCTGGGACGGGTCGCGCATCCCGTCTTGCTCGGCCTTCTCGGCCATGCGGCCTTCCAGGGTCCGCAGCTCGGACAAGGCAGCGAGTTCCTGGAGCGCGCGGGCGATCCGGTCCGCCTCGGCAAGCAGCCCGTCAATCCCGGCTAGTCGCCGCGCGAGCGCGTCGCCGTGCTCGGCCGCGCCGCGGCCCGAGGGCTCGCCGGCTATCCCCGCCGCCGTCCAGTCGCGCGTGAGGTTCTGCCGCTCCGTCCTGGCGCCGGCGATCGCCTTCTCCGCCTGGGTCCTTGCCGCGTCGACCGCGTCTAGCCGCTGGCGCGTGGTCGTCTCGACCGCCAGCGCCGCGGCTAGCTCAACCTGGACGGCCGAGTATCGTCCTTCGGACTTCGCAAGCGCCTGCCGGTCGGCTTCGATGCGCGCCGTGAGCGCGTCCGGCTCTGCCGCGAGCGCCTCGCCGCCGAGCGTCTGACCCAGTTCTCCGATTCGCTTCTCGGCGGCGGCGATGTCGCGCTCGATCCCGTCGCGCTCGGCCCGAAGCGCCTCGTGACGGCGCTCAGCGTCCTCGGCCGCCGCCGCCAACTCGGCGATGCTCGCGTCCGTCGAGGCAATGTCTGCCTCGACGTCTGAGAGCTCCGCGGCTGTCGCCGCTAGCCGCCGGTCGGCGAGCGCGGCGAGGTCGTCGCCTAGTTCAGCGCCGAGGAGCATTGCGACCTCCGCACGCGCGTTCGCGAGTGCCTTCCCTGCGGCATCCGCCTCGACGCGCGCCGCGTCGGCCCGAACGCTGCTCTCGTCGGCCGTGGCGAGCGCCGCCGTCGCCGCCTCAAGCGACCGCCGGATCGCCTCGACTTTTTGCGCCTGTCGGGTCAGCTCCTCGTTCTGACCGCGCGAGGCCGCCTCGGCCAGGATCTTGAGAGCGCCCGCGGCGAACTCAGTCGCGCACACCGGGCAGTGCTCGTCGTGCTCGCCGATGTGCTTGGCCACAGTTGCGATCGCGTCGGCCATCTCGGACGCGCGCCGCCGCGCCGTGGCGAGGTCCGCCTCTTGGGCCGTTAGCTCGACACGTAAGCCGTCGATGTGCCCGCGTAGCGCCTCCGCCGAGGTCGCCGCCGCCATCGCGTCCTCCCGCGCCCGGATCGCACGTCCCTCCGCTGTTTGCGCCTCCAGCGTGAGCGCCGCCAGCCTGCCCGCGCGCGCGACCACGCCCTCGTCGACCCCGCGGCGCTCCTGGAGCATGCGGCGCGCAACCTGCCGCGCCCGCGCGGCGGCGAGCGCTTCCGCCGTGGCAGCGCACGTCGCGGCCGTCTCTCCGAGCGACACGGAGAGCGCATCCCTGCGTTCCGCGAGCCGCGCGACGCTGGTCGCGAGCTCCGCGGTCGCCTCAATCGCCTCGGCCAGTTCAGTCGAACGCCGCAGCACCGTCTTGGCTTGGGCCACCGACTCTGCTTCCGTCGCGACCCGCTTTTCGACGCTCCTGCTGGCGAGCGCTGCCTGGGACAGAGCGGCGGTCGCGGCGCCGACGGTCTCGCGTGCGGCGTCCGCCGCTGCCCCGTCAGTGTCAGCCGCAGCGGCGAGAGACTCGTACCGCATCGCCAGCAGGTGCAGGCGCTCGACCTGCCGCTGCCCCTCGAGCGCCCGCGCGCGCTCGTCGTCCATTCTCTCGCGCAATGCGATCAGCGTCCGCGTGCGGTCGCCCATTTTCCAAGCAGCCGCCGTGTCCAATCCCGCTTCTATACATGCCGTTTCGAGCGCCTCCAGGTCGCGCTCGATTGCCTCGGCTGAAGGCGTGCCCGACGCCTGCGCCGATGCGCGGAGCGCTGCGAGGCGGGCGCTGTCGTCGCCCCAGCGCGAGAGCGCCTGCTCGGCGAGTTCGACCTCAGCCGCCTGTAGCGCCAACCGGCGGCGGAACGCCGCGGTGGTCGCCGGCCCCCTGAGTGCGAGCCGCACCTCCTCAAGCCGGTCGATGCCGCTCGGCCCCTTTAACGCCTCCCATTGATCGTTCTTGTTCCGGCTCGTAAAGCGTTGCTGCGCGGCCTGGCCGAGAAAGTGCGTGAGGTTCAGGTAGGCGGCGAGATCCTTGATCTCGCCCCAGCCATCCGTCTTCAGCGCTGCGACGAGCCGCGCCGCGTCGGGGGCGGAGTTGGCCGACCGGGTAAACGCCTCACCCGCATCGAAGCTGAGCGAGACGACGTGGGAGTTCGGCATCTCGGCGTCGCGTCGCGTCAGGTAGGCGCTTTCGCTCAGGCGCCCCACGTGATCGGCGAAGCGACGGATGCGCCCGGAGAGGCACCACTCGATCCCGTCGAAGAAGCTGCTCTTGCCCAGCCCGTTGGGGCCGACCATGAGCGTGAGCCCAGGCCCGGGCGCGATGTCGAGGCGGAACCGGCCGAAGGTGCGGAAATTGCGGAGTTCGACGTGCGACAGGTAGGTGCGGCTCACGTGGCGCTCCTTTCGGCCCAAACCTTGACGAGGCCTTCGACGAGAGCGTCAGGTTCGTCGCCCTGTTTGACAGCGAGCCTGTTCCACTTGCCGGCGGTGTCACGGGGCACGTCGCCCGCGTTCACGATAGCGGCGATATCGTCGAGAGAGGCAATCGAGAACTGCGCGGGCGTGGCCCAAGGCCGAGCCAGGAAGGTGCGCTTGGCGAACGCGTCGAAGCTGTCGGCGTCCGCGCGTGCGTCGTCAGGGCGCAGCCATACCAGCTTGCGCGCGACCCGGTCGTCGCGCTCGACGCCGAGCGCGATGGCCCGCCAAGCGTCCTTGCCCTCGCTGCCGCGCGGGCCGACCATGATGAGGAGCAGGTCGAGCGCGGCGTTTGGCTGCAGCGCCGAGCGCGCGACGACACATTGGTTTCGGTGCTGCCGCATCGTGTCGGCGAGTTCGCGCTCGTCGGCCGTCTCCGGCAGTAGGCCGAGCACTACCGCGTGGCGGCCGACCGAGAGCCCGCGCCTGACTAACGGCAGATCCCGCGCCTCGAGGCTGGCGCTCGGCTCGCCTCTACCGCCGTCGAACGTGTCGGCAACAAGCCGCGGTGCGTCATTCGCCTCCAGGCCAGCGTTGATGGCAAGCGCGCTCAGCGCGGCGGCGACCCAGGCGAGCGTGTCGGCACCCGGCGACCCTGATCCCTCGGTCATGCTGCCTCCTCCAAGTCGCGTCCGCCCCCGACGTTCCTCTCGATGCCGCTGCCCAGCCGCGCCGCATGCGCTGCCTCCGCCTCAGATAGCAGGCCCGCGATCTGCGCCAAGCCTGCTGCAACCCCGGCCTTGAATCGCGGATCGACGCTGAGCATCAGGCTCGGGCCGGCACCGGCTTTGGCGAATGTCGGCTCGCTTTCGTCCGTGGCGTCGAAGCGCTCCTCCGCCCGCCTCGCTACCGCGACGGGGCTTGTCAGCATTGGTAGTACGACGAAGTCGGTCCGCCACAGGAAGCTCGCAGCCTCCGTCGCGGTGGTGCGCCCACCGATGCGCTCGGCGGCGCACACATGGCCCGTGCGCGCGTGGGCGCCGGTTTGGTGAGTGAGGTTGCCGGGCTCGTCGGGGTGCGGCGCTGTGCTGGCCCACCCGGTGGCGACCGCCAGCGCGGCCCCCGTCGCCCGGACGAGCAGCTTGCGCTTGCGCGGCCCGACGAGGGTGCGCGCTTCGTCCGCGGCGGCGGTGCCGTCCTGTGCGCAGACGAGAAGGCGCAGGAATCGAGCGAGAAGGGCGGGGTCGCGGTCGAACGCAGCCTTCCACTCGGCCCAGATAGCCCGCATCGCCGCGGCGACCTCGGGCGCGGGGGCGAGGTCGACGACGTGCCCCGGGTCCTCACCGCGCTCGAGCAGGCCCGCGAGATGTTCGTCGATCATCGCTAGGCATCGCCGGTCGAGCGTCGCGCCGAGCCGTGCCGCCATGTTGTCGGTCGTGAGACGCTCGGGGGCGAGGTCGGAGGAGCCGTCCACGGGGCGCAGCGTCGGCCGGTCCAGGTCCTCAGCATTGCGCGAAGCGGTGGTTATTCCGTCGAGGAATGCCCCCCATCTCGCCACGTCGACGTGCATAACACCGCCTTGGGCGTGCAGCGCGAGGCGGCCGAGCGCGTAGGCGAGCGCACCGAGGTCGGCGGGAATCGCGGGCACGGTTATGGTGACGGGAGGGCCGGCTGCGTCCCAGGCTGTGGCTGCGCCGGCGAGCGGCACGTCGCCCGTCCAGCGCGCCTCGCCGCCGTGGAGCGCGACCTTGATCCGCCTCGCCGCGCCGGCGGCCTCGGCGGCGCGGCGGTGGCCCGGCGAGGGCAGGCGATGCGCGCGGGTCAAATCCTCGAAGTGGGCGCGCGCGTCGCGCCCAAGCACCGGCGCGATGGCCTCGGCTGGGAAGCGGCGCATCCACGCTTCGTGCGCATCGGGATAGTCCCGCAACAGGTCGGCGAACGGTTGGCGCTCGAAGTCGCGGTTGGGGCCGCGCCTGACCACCAGGCGGTCGACTTCGAGGCGACGTCCGTCGCAGGTCAGGGCGTAGGCGGGCGCGTCGTGGTCTGGCCTGGGCTCGACGGCGTCGAGTTCGGTGCACACCACGTGCTCAAAGTTCTCACGCGGGCTGCGTCCACAGGCGCGCCGGACCAGGTAGACGGCTAGCCGGTTAAGCGTCGCCGTCCTAATCGACATCAGCTCCGGCTCGCGCGTCTGGAGGTGGAGCTGAACGCCGGGCAGCAGTCGGCCCGCCATCTCGTCGGTGAGCCCCAGGTTGTCGGCAATGGGGCCAACCTCCACGTCGTAGGCGGCGACGAAGTCGAAGCCCTGGCCCGCCGCGTCGGCGGCGCGCGCCCGCTCGTCAATGGTGGCGAGTGGCGCGGAGAGCCTGTCCACCCCGGGACGCCGGGTGATCGTGCGGATCATAACGTCGTGGTCGAAGTCGCGACTTGCGGCCGCGATCAGGTCGATGAGGCCGCCGTCGCCGTTCCCGCTCACCAGCACGCTCGGCCGGCCGCGGCCCTCGATGTCGCCGCCCGGCACGCCCGCGTCGCGCCAGTAGCTCTCCGACTGGACGCCGCGGATCGGCTGTCGACGCTCCAGCCCGAAGCCGATCGCGAGGACGAGGAGGTCGACAATCCTGGCGCCTGGCGCGAGACCGCCGGTGGGGTCGTCCGCGTCGAAGTCAACCTCGAACGTCGCGCCGCTGGCCGTGACGCGGGTGACCCGGTGCCCAGTATGGACGAGAAGGCGGTCACCAACCGCCGCGCGTACCTCGTCGAACTCGCGGACGAGCGCCCGCCGCACCTCCACCGCCGACCCGCTCGTCCAGTCCAGTATGGGCAGCTCGGCCGCTACCTGCTCCGCTCCCGGAGTCGGCCAGCCGTAGATGTGCGGGTCAAGACGCCGGCGGGTGGCGGCGCTCTGGAGCGGCATGAGATCAGGGCCGCGCTGGAACAGGTGCACAGTCGCGGTGCCTTGGAGCGCCAGCGCCGCGGCCATGGTCAAGCCGCCCGCGCCGCCGCCTACGACCGCCACGTGCGCATCGGCCGCGACATAGTGGGTGCGATGGAGCGCGTGGGCGAGCTCCAGCGCCCTGACCTGCTGGGAGTAGAGCGTTATCCGTGAATCGTAGCAGCCAAGCACGTACGCGCCCGGATGGCCGGGGATCTCGGCGCCAGCAATGACGTCCTGCGGCCTCAGGGCCCGCCTCGCGCGCTGGAGCGGGCGGCCGACAGTGTGGCGGTCGCTGGGCGGCAGGGTGCAGGACGGTGGGCTGCTGGTGCCCGGCGCGTTATTGCGTGTCTCTTGGTGTCAGCGGCGCTCCTCATCGCGCCACCTTATCGCGTGTTCGTGGTTCGTGCCGCAAGATCTGTGATCGCCGTCCTCTGTGTCGAGCTTCTGCCGTCGCCAATCGCTCCAGTCGGGCTTGGAGGGGGCATAACGCTCGCGACCGCGGAGGTGAGCGTTGTGCTGCTGGTGGCGTCGAATGCACTTTCGGTCGAGATTAGCCCTTCGGATCATCTCCGACCAAGTCCCCCTCCGAGTCCGAACCCCACTGTCTCCCTGAGCGGGTTGCTACATCGCCATGTTCTACCCACGCCGGATCCCCAGGCGTTGCTGCTCCGCCTCCTGCTGCCGGGCCTGAGCGCGCTCCTGGGCATCCACCGCCGTCCAGGCCGCCCGGCTCAGCCCGGGCACCTCTACCGTGTCCCGTCTGCGCTGCGCCTCCACAGACGCCACATAGGCCGCCCCAACCCGCTCCCGTGCCTTCGCCTCGTGCGCCAGACCAGAGATCACCGTGCGCACTGCATCCAGCGCTGCCGCATGCTCCTGCTTTGCCGCTGAACTGCCGAATAGCCCCTCGCACCCGCGCAGCGTGCCCATTGCCTCCGGCCCGGCTTCCCGCAGTTGCCGCAACGCAGCCCGCAGGTCGCCCCCTCCCCCCCACCAGGGCCGCAAGCTTTACCTCTGCCGCGCCCGGGTCGCGATAGGCCAGCGCCAGCCACCGGCCCCGGTCCTGCGCCTACCGCAACACGGCAGGATCCTGTCCTACGGCCGCTGCTATCTCCGGCGCCGTCGTGCCCCGCCCCAAGCTGTCCCGACCCTCTGGATCCCCGTGCACCGGCAGCAGCGGCCGCGGATGCTCCTCGGCCCTCTCCGGCCCATTGCACGTGGGCAGCGCCTCCGGCTGCTCCACCACGATGCCGCTCTCGGGAGTCAGCGGGTGCAGCCCGCGTCGCGCCGCAGAGGTCGCGGCCGCCTTCTCCTGGGCCTGCTCTGCCGTGGGGCGGGACGGCTGCCCCGCGCTCCGGCTTGCCAACTCCCTACGCTCTGCCGCCGACCCGTAGTCCAGCGTCGCGTCCTTCGCCCGCTCCCGCGACAGCGCCCGCACCAGGTGTTCCCGCTAGATGTGCTCCTCCCGGCTCCGGTGCACGGTCACGCCCTCCCGATGCCGGTTGAGGGCCACATAGGCCACATGCCGGTCAATCCCCAGCGTCGCCAGCACATGCGCCCGGTCCACCGTCACTCTTTGGGCCTTATGCACCGTCGATGCACAGCCCGGCGCCAAGTGCCTGTAGTCCCGCAGCTGAAACGCCACGTTCCGGCCCTCAGCGCCGGGTAAGACCGCAACCTTCCCATCCAGCCGCACCACGAGCCGCGTGTCGCTCCCACCCGCCGCCACACCCTCGATCCGCGCCAGGGTGCCCAGCATGCCGTTCCTCAAACCCATGCCGCGCTCGTTGCGCAGGAACATGACCCCCTTGCCCACTGCGAAATCCTGCGTCCCGCGCTCCGTCTCCAGCCGATGGTCCGGCCCCGCCAGAGTTCCCGCATCCCGCAGCACCACCCGGGCGTGCGCATTGAGGTCCGCCACGTCCGCCCGCCTATGCGCCAGCATCAGCAACTCTGAGAATGGGGAGGAGGTCGCCTTGCCGTGCCTCCATCCACCCTGCCACCAGCGCCGCCCACGCCTCCTCAGCCGTCCCGTGCTCCTGCACCATCCCGGCCGTCTCGTACCGCTCCAGTTCCGCCCCGGTCCAACCGGGCCCTTGCTCAAAGCCGTCGAGCCACACCCGCTCGACAGGGGCCGAGGGTGGGCGAAAGCCGGTCTCCACGATGATGTGGCATGCCACCGCCACCCGCGGGTCGCGCTCCTGCGAGGGATTTGTGGGGCGCACCGGCCGGGATCTCACGATGGCTTGGTGAGTCGGGGATCGTAGGTCCACAGGCGCAGCTTGCGCGCCCTGATGCCGGCGCTCGCCGGGTGCAGCGGGTTGATGATCACGGTCCAGCCGGTCCTCTCCCCTCACCTTGCGGTTCATGGTGGTGGCCGAGATGTTCAGCGCCCGCATGGCCACGGCCTGGGTGACGGCGAGGTCGGCGAGGATGCGCTTGGCCTCGGCCGCGCGTAGGCCGCTCTTGATCATGCCGATGCGCTTGATTGGCTCGACCCGGAACACCTCGACGTAGGACAGGGCCGACCCGACAGGCCGCCGCACCGACGTGCGACGCGGGCGGCTTACCCTAGCATCCAGCTGCAACAGCTGTTCTGCTCCTTTGAGCAAAACACAAGGTCAAATGGGCTGCAGTGCGAGAGGTTTACCAGCTGCGGGCAGAGTTCCCCCGGGCGGAGCGGGGCGGCGCGTTAGGTAGCCGCCCGTGCCGGGTCAGCCCCCCTCCCCTTCCCTGGTCTCGGGTGTCTCGGAGAGCCAGCCCTCGGGCATCTCGTCACCACGGCGGACCCGGCTCGTAGTGCCAGCCTTCCGGAGCAGCGCCTTCATGGGCGTCTCGCTCCGCTCGGCGCGCCCGCGGAGGTAGGCTGTTTGCTCGTCAGCCGACAACTCCTGCAGCAGGCCGCGCGCGCGAAGTGCCGCCACCTTCTCGGCCACCGCCTGAACGATGAATGAGTTCATGGAGACCCCGTCCCTTTCGGACGCGAGCTTGAGGTCTTCCATGAGGGAGCCTGGGACGCGAAGGGCGTAGCTGCTGAAGGTCGCCATGTGAGCCTCTTGAGTGCCTCTCCGGGCTTGATGACCTGGATAACTGGCACGCCTCTTGAGGCGTGCGGCGGAAATGGAGAGAGGAAGTCCTTTTCGTTGAAAGTGACCACCGCATCTCCGTTGCCGTTGAGGAGAGCCTCGACGAACGCCTCGTCGGCAGGATCGGCGATGGAGGGTCGGTATCGGTAATGCACCACGACCGCTTCCGACTGAGCGATGAAGGCATCTATGAACGCCTTGGTTTGGTCGGGGCTTAGGCCGGTTTTCGCCAGGATATCGGGCCGAAGAAGGACATCCTCGTATTCGAGTACGACGGGCACGGTGACCAGTGGGCGGAGCGCGCGTTCGGCAATGGCCGCCAGCAGGAGGCGCGATGCGCCAGCACTGCTTTGCAGTCCACTTACGACGACGCTGGTGTCCACCACGAACTTCATATCGCTGGTCATATCATACTGGGTAAAGACTGTCACCTTCAAGGATCGATATTAAGGTAGCTAGTTAGCAAGCTACCATGTTAACATGAAGGAGCTGTTGATGGGTAACTTGGCTTTGTGTACAAAGGATGCCGCTTCGACCATTCATGGGGACTGGCAACATGAAAGTCATTGTTTCAGGGAGCCGAAAGGGAGGGTCGGGAAAGACCGTCTGCGCCCGTCACATGGCCGTTGCCGCCCTCAAGGGCGGGGTGGGCCGTGTGGCAATGGTGGACCTCGACCCGATGCGCGGCCTCTCGCGCTGGTGGCAGCGGCGCCCCGAGGACGGCCTTGAACTCGTCCAGCTCGCATCACCCGAGATGCCCGCCGACAGCCACGAGCAACGCGCCGCCGTAGCGCTCGCGGCGGCCGAGCAACTGGCCACTGCCATCCCGGCGCTCCGGGCGCAGGGATACGGCCTACTGGTGGTCGACACCCCTCCGGCCGCCGACCGGATCGTGGAGCTCGCCGTCGCGACGGCCGATCTAGTCCTCGTGCCGGTTCGCCCCAGTCCCGACGACCTGGACGCGGTGGGGGAGACTGCTGACCTTGTGACGGCCGCTGGGAAGGTCATGGTGTTCGTGGTCAATTCTGCGACCAAGAAGGCCCGGCTCACCGGCGACGCTGCGATTGCCCTCAGCCAGCACGGCACTGTAGCTCCGGCCATTCTCCACCGGAGCGACGCCTACGCCGCGTCGGCGCTCGACGGCCTTACGGTCCAGGAGGCCGACCCGCGGGGCGCTCCGGCACACGAGGTTGCCGCCCTATGGCAGTACGTGGCCAAGCGAATGGGTGTGTTATCCCGGGAACAAGCTAACAAGTTAACAAACAAGTCCGCTCTCAAGATCGTTGGCGGACGAGCTGTAGAGAAGGCCGGATGAGCAAGCAGCCAACGCGTCTCGCGAATTTCCAGATTCCGCGCGATCAGGTTACCAAGCCCGAAGTTCAATCAGTAGGCGAGCCATCTTCAAGGCCTGTGTCCCTGTTGGAGGTCCAGCAGCCCATCGAGCAGTCTAGCAGGCAGAGGCCTGCACAGGCCTCCCAGTCGAATACTGGTCCCGAAATTCCGTCTCCCGTTTCGCAGGACTCCCCGCCTGTTGCGCAGCTTGCGTCCATCGCTGCCCAGTCCGTAGTCACTCAGCCATCGCAGGCTCCGGCCGAGGTGCTGTCCCCGCAGTCCGAGGAACCGGCCCGCCGACGGCCAACCAAGGAAGGGGAGGCCGACGTCCCGCGCACTCAGGTTGGAGCACGCATTCCTTCGACGATCGCGAAGCGGCTGGCCCGCTACTGCTTCGAGGAGGGGCAGAGCCAGCAAAAAGCCGTTTCCGAGGCGTTGGACGAGTTCCTGAGAAGCTACGGCTACTAGGAGGGGAGGAGGGGGCGCCCGTAATCGCGGGGGCACTTTGCCTTGGCACCCAGCCCTTCTTCAGTGGGATTTGCACCGTCGCATCCCCTGACGACCCGGGTTTCTGCGCCACGCGGGATCTCTCGGGGTCCTGTCAGGCCGCGTCGCTCTCAATACCCCTGCTTTTTATTGGCCGCAGGCGGTACGTCGGGTCGCTGTTGTCCACAGCCAAACGTCTTTGATTCGTCTAATTATAAGAGTCTAAAGGGCAGATTCACTTTTCCTATCAACGCGTTCTGAGGGGGTTTTGCCCCTGCTTCTACGAAAAATGCCCCCACTTCTACGAAAAATGCCCCTGCGATTCACTGGAGACCCCCGGTCATCCACACCGCTGGGGATAAACCCGTCGGACGACGGGAATCACGGGAGCATTTTTGGGGCTCCCCGGCGATGGTTCCGGTTCTATGATCCCGGCCAACGGGAATCGCACGAGCATTCCGGCGGCAGGCGGAATAGCGGGGGCATTTTCAGAATGGTCGAGAACGGGCCGAAGCACCTGTCCGACGTAGAGCGGCGCCGTCTCGCGCGGCTGGAGAAGACCCGGCTGAACGCTCGGGGCCGCCGGGCGCCCGCCGTCATGCCGTCCCGACTCGCACGGACTTCGGCCTTCGCCGCCCGGACCCACTCGTTGAACACGGACAGCAACTTCAAACGAATCTACATCGTCCCGCCCCACTCGGTGGTCGAGGTGGCCGGTCGGGAACTGGGCACCCGGCATAGGGACATGCTGGTCGCCCTTTTCCGGCTGCGAGCCCGCCGAGTGGAAGCCAGGACCGACGCAGGCCAGCGCATCGTGCTCTGCCAGACGGAGACGTCGTGGCGGGAGCTCCTCGTCGCCTCCGGCCTGACGGTGCACGTCACGAACCTCCTGACTGCCCTCCGCGTCCTGCAGGAGCTCCAGCGCGTGTCCATCCGCGTTTTCCGGGGCAGCCATGACGAGTTCCTAAAGGCTGAGAGCCGAGGACTGCTCGCGGGCGCCGGGTGGTCGGATGCGCTTATAGGCAAGATTGAGTGGGAGGGCGCTCAGCTCGACAGCAAGGTCACAGTCTCCTACGGCGAGTGGGTCCGCCGGACGCTGGAGGAGCGCCACCTCGTGGCGGTGGACGCCGACGTCTACTTTCGGCTGAAGAGCGACTACGCCCGCTGCTGGTGGCCCTACATCGACAGCCAACCGGCGCACTCGTGGATCGACGTGGAGCTGCTGGCCAGCCTCGCCGGGCGGGACTACCGCGCAGAGACGACGAAGCAGCGGGTAAAGCTGCGGGAGGAGGCCCGACAGGCGCTGGGCGACATGCAGCAGGCAGGCGGCCTCGCCTCGTGGACGGAGGAGACGGTCGGGTCCGGCCGGGCGAAGACCTACCGCTACCGCTACGTGCGGACCGGCAGTCCGCAGGCCGAGTTGCCCATTTGAACCCACGGGCTGGGCAGGGGAGGGGGCATCCCGAGACGGGCTCACTGGATACCCCATTGCGGGGCAGGCCCGAAGGATGCCCAAAGTCGTCGCAGTTCGCCTGACCGCCGCTCAGTCCTGTGGGGCTTAGGGGAGGAGCTGGAGGACGTCGGGCCCGGCGACTGCGGCCTTCTTGTGGGGCCGGGTGCCGGTGCTGCGGGCGATGTCCTCCAGGACCATAAGGAGGCGGGGATGGCGCAGGTCGAGGGCGATGCCGGATAAGCGGTGCGCGACCTGGATGGCCGCGAAATGGACGTGCAGCGTCGAGACGGCGGGGCCGAGATCGGCGAAACGGACGGCGTACATGGCAAACGTCTCGGAGTCGCCGGCCAGCGGCTCGCGGCCGAAGGAGGGGCACCAGACCTCGAAGCCCTGCCACGCCGAGCAGTAGGCGCGACTGGTGGCATCGCCGCGGGCGCGGGTGGCGAAGACGGCGGAGCGGGCCGAGAGCCGGAGCACTCCGGCGGGCAGGGGAGGGGACTCGGTCAGAGGCTCAGCAGAACTTTTGGGCTGGGGGAGCGGTCCATTACGTCCGAAGGGCGGGATTAACGGACGGAACGCTACAGCCCGTTACGGGACGCGGCGCTGGCCTCCCATGAGGCAGAAAAACCTCAGCGAAATTAGGCATTTCCGGCAAAGTAAGCACGATAATCATCCATTATTGTGCAGGTCGGCGAGGTAGGAGCTTTCAGCACCGTTCCGAACGGCCGGATTTGGCCGAAAGCCGCACTTCCGCTAATGAATGATCAACACGAAAAACGGCCATCCTTGAAATTTTACTTCAGACCAATCGCAGGCGCGGTTTCTTTCTCTGAGCGAATGCCGATCTTTGGGATACGGAGTGAAATTCATTGCTAGTCCAAGATCAGTTACAGCCCGAAACCACCTTTGGCTTTTCTGGCCGATCCCACTGGCCATCGAACACCTGTGATCGAGATGCTATATGGTTGTATTCAAGCCAGCTGCTGGAGAACCTACAACAAAACTCGTAACCTAGTTGCGTCAGAAAAAATCACGAGACCTGATCTGTCTCTGCTTGCGATCCCAGTCATTGCCCGTCTTAGTTCCGAGGAGTCCTCATCGCCGAGCCAAAAAGATTTCACCATCGAAATCTGCGCCTCGAAATCGAAATCATGAAGATTGGTGAGCGAACTGTCAGCGAGACTGATGGCTGCCGCCGCGCGTAAAGCCAAAGGGTCGTTGTCGAAAATTGGTCTAAGTCCTGCGGTGCGAAGCATTGATATCTCCGCTTTTGCGCTCTCGATATCAGACCTGCCTCTTAATGCAACCAACCAAAGATAAGCACTAAGTGTTCGATCATCGAATTCCTTGAGCAATTCTCTCATCGTACCACTATCAATACTTGCATAACCGCCCTTTTCGAAACTGTCACGTAATTTGACAACAGCTTCAGTCACTCTGTCAATTGCACCCACGAACGCTTCAATTTCATGAGCGTGATCTTCTGGCCTGAAGTGACCTATCCAACCCAGAAAGATTGCCGAGCCTGGACCTCTAAGCACGATAGACATGTAACCAGAAAAATTAGGTATGATGGCAAAGCACTCGTAGTGACCTTCCGCAGGTGTCGAGACGCTTGGCCAGTGTACTCGATGGGAAGCGCCGTGTTCTCCAGGCAGTACTAGCACGCACCGCTCTCCCTTTTTCTCGACAGTAAGTGGGGTGCGTGCAATTATCGTGTATTGTCGAAGATTTGCCAAATCTAATTGAAGCTGCACCAACTCATCGGTTCGGAGTGCGGGCGGTAGATATGAATTGGGCGGAGTTGACTCAACGAAAGCATTTAGCCCCCGCACTAAGCCATCGAGTTTTTCTATTGAAACGTGGGCTTCTTCCGGCTCGATAAAGATGCTCCAGCCAGGTTGGAAGCGCCCCTTGGCCGACCATGCAAGCCAGAATTTCTCCAGACGATCAGGCAGATCCGTAGCCAAACGTAAAACATCCATTCGGTGCAAGAACCGGTCGAAGAGTTTCTGAGCAGTTTCTGGTCCACTATCTTCCACCGCGGCGAGTATAGCGACAAATCCAGGATCCTCCCAAAAGAAGCAGCGCAAATAAGCTAGGAACAGTTCTGAGGAGATGCCTGGCACTTTGATCTGCATCGCACCAAAAAGCGATTTGACTAGAATGTACCCTGGCAGATACCCTTCCTCGACCTCAAAATCATGACAATAAATCGAGGCTTTTCGATCAACGTGATGGGGGGCTCTGCGCAGAGCCTGCAGCATGAGCTGTGAGAAGTCATCTCCATCCCCCGGAGAAAAACAAAGTTCTGCTGCAGTGAAAGGAGTTCCGACTTTAAGCCCGGATCTGGAGGATTCAAGGTCGAACTCAGCGAATAAAGCCATGCCCTCTGCAAGCGGGCGCAATAATTTTGAAATGCCCTTCACTGCCACGTAATCACGCGCGCAGTAAGGCCTTACTCCATCATAAATACCGCAGATGGCATATAATCGCAGTTCGGTGAAGGCAGTGGCATTGCCTACGAGAGAATTAAAGCACCAGTGATGAGTGAACTCGTGAATGAAAGGTGCGGCCAGTTCGATTGGCTGCTTGGATCTGTCAACCAGCCATTCGATATATCTCGCCGAGTTAAGGCCGTCGAAGAAAATCGTGTTGGCGAGGGCCTCAGTCCAGTTTCGGGGTGGCGCCTCAACTGCCATGATACTCTAGACCTTGTTATTTGGCAGACTGAGTTTATTCAGGATTGCGGTGCCATCAGCTTCTTGGAAGTTTTCAGCCTCGTAAGTTGCGATTTTTATTCCCTTTAAAGACACCTCAATTGACTTGCCTCTCATGCGCCCGGCCTTCTTGCCTTTGGCGATCCAGATGGCTAGAGCCGATACTAGAGTGGGAAGCACAACAGGCGCGTTATCGACGGCGATTTTAACAAGAGCGGTCGCTAGGGCTGGGTCATTGTACTTACCCGGTTCAGGTGCCCTCTTTCTGGTTTCGATATCTACGACACTCCCCTCTTTTTTCAGTAAACCTTTCAACTCTAAAATATCGAGGTTAGTCAAGCCTGCTACCGTAAATTCGATGTCTGACATTGTCCTCTCCCTCCAGTGTACGTATGGAGCACAAGGAAGCTAGTAAGGTGGCAGTTCGACTTGTCCGGATCTGAAAGCCGGCGAAGCCAGCGTCGAGCGAGATCCGGCCAGAACGCCACCACCTAAACAGGTGCTCTTGTCTCGAACCGAAACAGAGCAAATGCTTGAGTTTAGACAGTTCCCGGCAACGCGCATGAACTCTAACTATCTTCCTCTGTGTGTGCTTACGCAAACAAAGCATAAAGTCGGGTACTATGGCATTTCAATCTGTCACCTCGGAACGGCGTTGTTGCACAAACCTTGCAGGCGGCCCTGCATGAGCAGGGCATCAGCATGGGGTGAGCGACCCAAGAACCACTACTGGATACGGAACTGGCGGGAGTACGACCGGGGGCTGATTGCGCGCGGTGATCTGACGGTGTGGATCTCGCCTGACTTGGCGTGGTACGCCGCCGAGGGTACGAGGTGGGCGGCGGCCGCGCTCACCGAGAGCTCGTTTTGGATCGCGGCGCAGTTGCCCGCTCGCCCTACGGCCCCTTTCGTCAAGCTTGCTCTTGTGGATCGCCCCAAACGCTAGCTGCCAGATGCCCACAGACCTGTCCCCACCAACGGGGGATAATACGCCCCGGTCGGGAGCGCGGGGCTGATCCTCAGGCCCGGTCCGCCTCCCCCGGCTTGCCCGCCGCCCAGATCCCCTGTGTCGGGTTGTTGCGCCAGAGGTCGGCGGGTCTGAGGTAGCCGAGGGCGACCTCGGCGGAGCGGTGTGGGGTCTGGCGCATGACCTGGGCGAGGTCGGCGCCGGCCTCGCCGGCGGCGGGGGCCAGGCCCGCCCGCAGCGAGTGCTCGGAGAAGCGCTCCCACCCCTCGATCCCGGCTCCCCGCGCCGCCTCCCTGACCAGCTGCCACACCGCCTTGTCGGACAGCCCCTGGGCGCTGAGGCGCCCGGCCTTGCTCATCCCAACAAAGAGCGGCAGCGCCGCGTCTGAGGCGCCGCCCGTGATGTCGGGCCCCTCATGTCGGGGTTGGTCCAGATCGCGACCTTCCGGCCGGCGCCGCGCTGGTCGGTCTTGGAGCGGCGGATGAGGAGGCGCAGCCCGCGCCCGGGCACGGCTTCGAGGTCGCCGAGCGACAAGCGGGCGAGTTCGCTCCGGCGCAGCGCGCCGCCGAAGCCCAGCAGGAGAAGCGCCCGGTCACGCGCCCCGAGCGGGGTGGAGGGGGGCGGGGCGGGTGGCGAGCAGGAGCCGCAGCGTGTCCAAGTCGGCGGCCGCTGCCCTCTTGCGGGGCCGGGTGCCCTTGGCGCGGGTGATGCCTTCCAAGACCGTGACCAGCCTCGGGTGGCGCAGGTCGAGGGCGATGCCGGCCAGGCGGTAGGCGGCGCCGATGGCGGCGAGGTGGACGCGCAGCGAGGAGACGGTCAGGCCGCGGTCGGCGAGGCGGACGGCGTACATGGCGAGCGTCTCGGGATCGCCGGCCAGCGGCTCGCGGCCGAGGGCAGCGCACCAAGCATCGAAGGCGCCCCATTCGGAGCGGTAGGCGCGGCGGGTGCCCTGGCCGCGGGCGCGAGTGGCGTAGGCCGTAGCACGGGCCGAGAGCGCCTGCAGCTCGGCCGCGCGCGTCGCACCGTCGGGGACGACAGGGTCGCCGAGGAGGGTGGTCGAGAGGCGGAGCGCGCCAGTAGGCAGGGGAGGGGGCCCCGAGGGCGGAGCAGGGAGATCGCTGGGGTTCATCGTGGTGTGGCTACCCCCGCCCGTTCTTTCGCAATGGCGTTTGTCAGACGGAATCAGCGAGCCAACCAGGGAAGATAGGCACGATAAACCTCTATTATCGTGCCCGAAGTGGAGAGAGGGCCCGGTTGCCATTGTTGAGGCGGGCTCCAAGTCACTAGTGCTGACCAGAGTGGCGTCTGCGCCTTTGGCTGGGTTGGCCAAGAGGACAGCGGACAAGCCTCGCGCATCTCAGAATGTCGCGGAACTGTTACCCATACTTCCCTCACCACGGGAGCAGGGTAGCAACGCATGCAGCCTGTCAGAGGTGCGCTATGCGTATTCTCGCCTCACTTTCCCCCATCATGGGACTGCTCGCCACCTTGGCGAGTGCCAGCGCGCAGGAAAGTACGGCGCCAGCCATAGAAGACGGGCGCCGAGGAGCCGCGACGGTTGTCGCCAACATCGTCGCCCTCACGCAGCCGCTCCTCTACAATCGGTTCGGCTCCCATAACCCACACGGCATGATCTACGCCCTTTCGCGCGATGTGGTCATGGCGGAGCAGTCGGGCACGAGGGCTCGGCTGCGCGGTGGCAAACGCCCGCGCCCGCTCGTGCTGCGCATGAATGTCGGCGATACGCTTGAAATCCGGTTTCTTAACCTGCTTCGCGACAGGGGTGAGGGGCGCGACAACTGTGGCGGCGGTATCGCCGGAAGCGAGGGAGACTGGCCAGCCACCACCTGCGCGGGACTCTCAGTTGTAGGGCTGCCTCTGGCTGAGGCCACACCGGGTTCCTCTGCCAAGCAGCAGGATGCGAGCCCGAAGGAGGTGAGCTTTCGGTTTGATGGCGGCGAGCGCAGCGATGCGGGCGGGCAGGCTGGCCGGATAGTTCCGGTGCGCTGCGACGAAGACGAACCGACGGCTCCGGACAATGACGTCGCGCGCCAGGGCCTACTGCCACAGCGGCCGGGCGAGTGCCGTATTTACCGTTTCACCGCCGACCGGCCTGGTCCGCATCTCATGCTATCTCACGCGGCGCCCGCCGGTGGCGAAGGTGATGGCGGAAGCCTGACACATGGTCTATTCGGCGTTGTCGTCGTTGAGCGTGCAGGCAGCCGTTGGTATCGAAGCCAAGTGGATGAGGAGACGCTAAGGGCGACGCGTGCGGCCGTGGGCGGCAGGAGCGCCTATCTCGATTACGAGGCGACAGCCGGCGACGGCACCCCCTTACTGAACATGGGTGCCGTGACAGGCGAGGGCACGACCGAGATCGTGCATAGCGATCTCAATGCCATTGTTTACTGCCCACTTGCCGAGCGGCGCAGCCCACCCGCTTCAAACGGGTCGGATGCGCGGTCCCGTGCCATGGCCGACTGGCACTGCGCCACGCGCGAGATGCAAGATGCACTGGCGCGTGACGTTGCGGGGCAGCGTGAGGACGGCACACCGCGTGAGGAACTGTGGAGGGGGCGGCCGGCCCATCGAGCCTTTGCCGTCGTCTTTCATGACGAGTTGAAAACTCGCTACGCCGATCCCTTCACCCTGCTCGATCCTGATATCCGGCGGCAGAAACTCGGTGCGGCGCGCGACGATGCCAACGAGCCGCGCGGCGTCATGCTCGACGGTATCCGGGACGGCTTCGCGATCAACTACGGCGCGAGCGGCATGGGAACAATCCTCATGGCGAACCGCCTCGGTATCGGGCCGGCACAGAACTGCACAGAGTGTCTGTACGAGGAGTTCTTCCTGCAATCCTGGGCTAATGGCGACCCGGCACTGCTGACAGAGGAAATGGCCGACCGCCTGCCGCAAAACGTCCGGGCGCATGCACGGCGCTATGCGGATGATCCCTCCAACACACATCACAGCTACATCGGTGACCGGGTACTGTTTCATAATCTGCATGCTGGGCCGAAGGAGACGCATGTCTTCCACCTGCACGCACATCAGTGGCGTGCAGGTGCCGATGGCTACGGCGCCTACCGCGATAGCCAAACCATCGCACCGCTTCAGGCATTTACCTACGAGATTGATCACGGGGGTGGAGGCAACCTTAATCTGACGGCCGGTGATTCTATCTTTCACTGCCATCTCTACCCACATTTTGCGCAAGGCATGTGGGCGTTGTGGCGCAACCACGACGTGCTTGAGGATGGCAGCCGCACCCTACCAGACGGCGTGCTCGGGCCGGGTACGGATCCCGGCACGGGGGAGAAGCGCGCGGGCTCTCCGGTCCCGGCCGTTGTACCCCTTCCTGGCCAAGCCATGCCGCCACCCCCGACCTATGCGAACGACCCCGAGGAGGCGACGCGCGACCGACCGGGCTATCCCTTCTTCATTGCCGGTCAAGCTGGGCACAGAGCACCCCAGCCGCCGCTAGACATCCATGAGGATGGCGGGCTCGGCCGCCATCGAATCCTGGACAATGGCGAGCGCCGCGGCCTGGACCTATCCGCCGCTATCCTCGAGGGCGACTTCCGTATGGAGCTGACTGCCGTCGAATTGGAACTCCTTCCACCTGAGGGCAATGCTCGCGAGCGCAGGGCTATGGCCTTCCATGCCGCACAGAACGTGGACGACCCACAAAATGGCGAGCCGCCCCGCGTGCGAAACCCGGTGACTGGAGTACCGATCAGCGCCAGGCCAGCGACACCGATCCTGTCGGGTTTCGGGCGGATCGGAGCCTACCTCCTGCCTCGACCGGAGGATGCAGGGCGGCAGGACTGGTTCCGCGTCAACGGGCGCCTTCCCGCACCCGGCGCACCGTTCGCCGATCCGTGCCGAAACACGGAGGCACCCGAGATCCCGATCGCCGATGGCGCTAATGATGGCCAACGCGATCCTAATAACCCGCTCTCCTTTTCACCGAAGCGCGTTTACCAAGTCTCGGCCGTGGAGCTCGACCTAGTGGTGAATGCAGCCGGCTGGCATGATCCGCAGGCGCATATCAATGTGCTGACGAGCGAGGCGGATGCCATCGAAGGCCAGAGGCTACGGGCAGCGCCCTTCTTCTTCCGGGCGCACTCAGGGGACTGCGTCGAGTTTCGCCACCAGAACCGGACCAAGGGCCATCTTGAGCTCGATGACTTCCAGGTCGCTACGCCGACCGACACAATCGGGCAGCATATCCACCTTGTGAAGTTCGATGTGCTGGCTTCGGACGGCTCAGCCAATGGTTGGAACTACGAGGACGGTACCTTCGCGCGCGCAGCACTGTGCGAGCGGCTACGCGCGGCGAACCGGCGACGTGACAACGCCGGTCGCGAGAGACTCCCGGAGCCTTCACATTGTGCCCCGGGCGCACCGCGGGAAACTTGGCGCTACCAGACCACGGTACAGCGCTGGTACGCGGATCGCGTCTGGCAACAGGTCTTCGCAGCGGGGCAGGAGCGCGCGCCCGGTAGCTGCGAGCAGGATGGCTGGTACCGCTGGCGGAGCGGCACGGCAAGAGAGGAGGCGGTACAGGCTAACCCGTGCCGTGACGCCACCCTGCGCACCGTGTTCACACATGACCATTTTGGCCCGTCCTCGATCCAGCAGCACGGCTTCTACAGCGCCCTACTTGTTGAGCCGGAGGACAGCATTTGGTTCACCGCCGACGGGCGACCGATGTGCTCGCGGATCGAGCAGATGCAGGACGGCATCGCACGAGATGGCTGCGTCATGCCGGTAACTCAGATTTTCCCGCCACCGGAGCCGGAGGTTGGAAGTCCAGATGCCGAACTGGTCCGTTCGGTCCGCGCGTTATGGCGGCCGACGGCGCAAGCTCTGATCGTGCGGGCTGGTGGCAACGGACTGACGGCAGCCTACCACGGAGATCTGCGCGAGTTCCCAATGGCTATCGCTGATTTTGCATTGCTCTACTCGCCACGCCGCGAGGGATCATCGGAGATGACTGCGCGGCTTGGGACCGAGGGCAGCCGACTACTCAGGGAGTTTCGTGCGCGACATGGCTGGCCGGTTGAGGCGCCGCCGGCACCGGAGGCGATCAGCCAGCACCACCATAACCCTTTCCTCGTGAACTATGCCCATGATCCAATTCCACTTCGTGTTGGGCGCAGCTCGGGTGACCAGGAGCGCCGGGCTGAAGATGGCGCAGAGATTGCCCTGCCGTGGAACCAGTCCACCGAGAGGATGCGCCTCCATTGCAGTCAGCTGCGGCGGGACGGCAGCGACGGCATCAGCCGCCAGAGGGTGCGGGACCCGCGAGTCAGCCGGCGTGAGGATCACGACCCAGGCGACCTCTCCCGCGCCTTTGACAGCTGGTGTCACGGCGACCCATTCGGAGAGGTGTTCGAGGCCTATGAGGGCGAACAGCTCCAGATTCGGCTGATCCAGGGCGCGCAGGAAGTTCAGCATGTCTTCAACGCGCCGAGCTTACGCTGGCCGCGGGATGCCGATCTCTCAGTCGCTTCCACGACCGCACGTGAGGTGGCGAACCGAGTGGCGGGGAGCCAGCTGCGGAATGGTGGGGCGGGCGTTTCGTCGAGCGGCGCTGCAGCGCCGCAGCGGCAGCAGGACGCAATCACCCGAAGGGGCGAAATCGCTCAACTCGGGCGGCGGCTATTGGATCACGTCGGCAAGCCGGGTGCGCCCTCTTCCGGGGCCGAACCGCAGGTGGGGCCGGTGGCGCGGGAAGAGGTGCGAGATCTCATTGGGCAACAGCGCGAGACCTTCGACCTGCTGCGCACAGGCTTCGTCTCCGCGCAGGAAGTCGGAATCTCGGAGCATTTCGAGTTCCATACCCGCGGCGTGGATGTCTCGTCCGGTAGCGCGGCGGACCATCTCTGGCACTTCGGATCAACGGATGCGATCTGGAATGGCGCCTGGGGGCTGATTCGCCTCCACAACGGCACGCTGCGGCGGAACCAGGGGGAGTGGGAGAAGGACTGGCCCCGCGAGCTAGAAACAGAGGCGCAGTGGCTCGGGCGGATAGGAACGCGCCGCGACACTAGCGACTTCGTTCCTTGGAGCACACCCGATGGCACTTGCATGATTCGTCGTGCGGAGGCCGCATCGCGTGGTGCTCCGGAGCCGAGTTGCTCTGTCGGCGCGGTGCGCGGGCGACTGGCCAGCCTGCGCGCAGCACGGCTTGAGGCGGAGCGCGCGGTCAGGGATGGGGTGTCGGCGCAGCCTTTGCTTTCGCTGCAGGCTGCCGGCGACTGGCGCCGCCGCTGGGAGCACCAGTCTCCCCGTGTGGACTTCGTAGGCTATGATCCAATCGAGCGGCAAGGGGAGCCGCGGCGCACCCGGGTGGTCGACAACAGCTGCCCGGCTGAAGTGGTATGGCACGCCGGTCTCACATCCGAGGGCAGGCCAATCTGGGATTGGCGGCCGGTTCAGACGCGCCACTATCGCGTGACAGCTGAGCCCATACAGGGCACTGGCGCCGGGGAGGTTTTCCGTCTCGGCGGTCTCCGGATCGTTGATCCCAGGCCGATGCGCTTCCGGGCGACGGGAATGCGGGTCGAAGATGGTGCCTCGGCGATGCCTGCCGCGGTGGGACCGAGGAGACCAGCAGCAGAGAGTGGCTTCATGCCTCTTAAACCGCCGCAGGACGGGCCGCTTGTCCTGCGAGCGCTCGCCGGTGAATGCGTGCATGTCGAGCTGACATATGCCCTACCGCCCGAGGCGTTCAACCAACTGCCCGGCGAGGCGGCACTGCCGAATATTGTGTCTTTGAATACCACACGCATGGGTAGCGGTGGGGTGCTCAGACCGTCGGTCTCGGTGTCGCTGGTGCCGCAGCTCTTGCACCAGAACCCGTTGCATGGCGGGCTGCGCATTGGCCTCAACGAGCAGGTGCGCGGACCGAAGGACAAGGAGGCGTTCCAGCAGTTCGCGCGCGGGGACGCGCGAACCGTCCACTACTACTGGTTCGCTGGTCGCTACGTCGCGGCGACGCAGGGCATGCTGGACGGTGCCGGGAGAACCATTGCGCAACGGAATGAAAGCGCTGTCCGGCTCGCCACCACCTCCACCCCGGTCCTTGCAGGTGGCAGAAATCAGTCCGGCGAGGAGCGGGCCTTCGTGGTGGCTCCTTTTGCTGAGGATTACGGCGGTATCAATCTCGTCTCGGGCGGCGATCCCTTCTTCCACCCCGCGCATGGGATGGTGGGCACGCTGGTCGTGCATGAGGCCCATGCGGTGTTGGCTGGGGCCAGCGCCGGCTATCGTAAGCCGACGAATGGGGCCGAAGCGCGCCGCAGGACGGATGGCTGGGCAGAGGCTTCAGTCCAGGTCTGGCTACCGGAGGGCGGCGTATCTCTCTCCTCGCCGGAGGTGCGGACCTACCGGGACCAAACCCTCGTCTTCCGGGATGGGCTGAACCATTGGGTGCGGGACGGCCGGGTGAACAGACCTATCCCGGACTGCCGGGATTGTGGTGACAGCTATGATCGGGGCGACCGGGCAGCGGGCCATCGTGCTGAGCCCTTCTGGGCGCGGCTAAGCGTACCGCTGACGGCTGGGCCATCCGACCGGCCCTTCCTGCCCGTAGCAGGGCCGGATGGGCAGGCGGAGACAAATCTTCAACCCAATCTGAACACAGTCGTCTTCCCGCGACGGTTTTGGCTGGATCCCAGAGCACGGACGCCAAGACTGCAAGGGCTGGCCGGGGTCGAGTTGCGGCTGCATGTGGGACAGCCGGCGGGGCGTGCGCGGCAGCGCGTCTTCAGCGTCCTTGGGCATGACTACCGCGACGGCATCTACGTGCTGCCACAGGACAGTGACGCGGTGGTGTCCGTTGATGCGAGGCGACAAGCGGAGCGCGCCCCGTGGTATGGTGCGCCGGGTGTTTCGCTGCTCGGGCCAGGCCGGATGGTGAATGCGCGCATCCTTTCGCCAGCGCCCGGACGTTGGCTCTGGCGCGACGGTCCGGCCCCAATGATTGCCTCGGGCATATGGGGCTGGCTGGATGTCGAGCAGGCGCCGCGGCGGTGATACGGCCAGGCCTGCTCCTAGTGTTTGGCGCCTCACTGCCTCTCTATGCGGCGGCGCAGGAAGCGCTTCCCTTCGTCGCGCCAGGGCGGGCGGGGACTGCGCCGCCCGTCCTGGCGGCGCCGATTGCCGGGCGGCCCATGCGTCTGGGGTTTGCCGCGCCCTCCAGCGCTGCTGCGGCGGCCCCGGCCATGTTCCGCGCCTTCATTGAACCTGCTGCCGCCGAGCCGCCGCCCTGCATGGCGGCGGCTCGGCGCCTCCTCGCCACCTCGGGACGCGGAATCGGGACGCGGGAGCTGACGGGACCGCTGGTAGCTGCCTTTGGCGAGGACGCGACGGTCACGGTAGTAGACCCAGCCCTCCGCCTGGGCCCGGCAGGCCTTGCTGGGTTGGCGCGGCTACCGGGCGCCCCCTCGGGCTTCGCGCTCGACCGCCTCGGCCAGCGCCTCTTTATGGCTACCCAGGTACCGGCCGCGTTGGCCATGGTGGATCTCGCTACGCGCCGCACCGAAACCGTACTGACGCTTGACGCCCCGGTGGCGGCCTTGGCCTGGGATGCCTCGGCGGAAGCGCTGCTCGTGCTCGGAATGGACGGCGCGCTGTCGCTGCGCGATCCTGATACGCTGCAGCCCCGAATCATCAGCAAGATCCTTGATGGCGCTTCCGGCAGGCGCGAAGCGGTGGCGGCGCTACCGCGCGAACGGCTCTTGGTCGTGGCGGGGTCTGGCAGGCTCTGGATCTTGGAAAGCGTCACGCTGAGGGCGGTCCATGTGCTTCCCCTCTCTGAGGGTGATGATGCAGAGCCTGTCCGGATCGCGGTGTCGGAGGAGACGGCGACGCTGTTCGCGAGCGCGGGGCACGCGGCATTGGCGTTGCACGCCGTAACAGGCCGGGTCCTAGCCCGCTTCGACCTGCCCGCGCCGCCGCGGATGCTGCTGCCCCTGTCCCGGGGCCGTGCCGTTGCGCCGCTGGCGGATGGTTCCGTGGTGGTGCTCGACGCCGCCGCGGGCCTTCGCTTCGACTTGGCGTCGGCAGGCACGACCATGGTCGAGGCCGGGCTCGCCGGATCGACGCTCTACTTGCGCGCCGGCGACACGCCGCAACTCGCGCTGTTGGACACCGAGCGACTGCGGCCCGGACAACCGACACAGCCCGCCATGGCGGAAGCCGGGACAAGCCCCTTCGGCGAGGCCGGATTGCCGCTCCTGGCGCCGCTAGGGGAGGCGATGCTCATCGCCCATCCGGGAGACCGAAGAATCTACATGCATCACGGAATGGGCATGGTGGCGCCGCGCGCTGCCTTCGCCGCGGGCGGGTCGCCGCTTGCCGGACTAGTGGCGCTGGCGCGCGAGCCTATGCGCACCGGCGCGGCGCGAATGGAGCTGACCGCCGAGGCGCCAGCGGCCGGATCCTGGCGCCTCGTTTTCGCTGTTGCGGACCAGGGGCGGGCCATTTGCCACGATCTGGTGGTCACTCGGGAGAATGCGGGATGAGACGCTGCGCCGAGTTTCCCCGCCGCCAAATGCTAGCGGGGCTGCTGGCCGCCACGGCCAGCCCCGCGGGGGCTTGGCAGCCCTTCGCTGGGGCGATCCCGGATGTCCCGCTGCTGGACCAGTCGCGCCGGCGCTGGCGGTTCCGCAGCGAGGTGCTGGCGCAGCGACCGGCGGTGGCGGTCGAGCTAGTATATACCGGATGCACAACAATCTGTCCGATTTCAACCCGCATCATGGCGGAGGCGCGCGGAGCGCTCGACAGTCGGGAGCGCGCCGGGCTGCGCTGCATCAGCCTGTCGCTGGACCCGGCGACGGATACGCCGGAGCGCCTCCGCTCCTATGCCGAGGCAGTTGGCGCCACAGAGGCGGCCGAAGCGGGTGACTGGTTATTCCTCACTGGCGCCCAGACGGATGTGACGACCGTGCTTCGCGCTTTCCGGCGGCAATTCGGGCGGCCAGAGGACCATGCGCCAGTCTTCTTCGTGGGGGATGGGCGGGTTCCACGGCTGGCACAGCTCTTTGCGCTTCCCCCGCCCGAGGAGCTGACCGCCGCCATGGGCACGGCCCTGCGTGGCGCCATTCCGAAGGGATAATGAGAATGCCGGGCGTACGAGGGATACTCGTGCTGGCCATTGGCCTCGCCCTGGCTACTGGCCCGGCTACCGGGGATCCCGTGCTGCGGGGCGCTGCGCTCTATGACGGCTTCGAGGCGCTGAGCGCGTCGCTACCAGCCATAAGCGGGCTGCGGATCCAGGGTGCCGCCGCGGCTTGCGGTCGGTGCCATGCTGAGGATGCGCGCGGGCTGACGGAGGGGGGCATCGCGGCACCGCCAATATTCTGGCGGGCGCTGCAGATCGCAAGCCCCGGGCGCCCTGCCTACGATGCGGAAGCCTTTCGTACAGCAGTGACCGATGGAACTGATCCGGCAGGCAGGAGCCTGCATCCTGCCATGCCGCGATACCGAATAGATGATGAGCAGATCGTGGCGCTGCTTGCCTTCCTGCAGCGCGGCGCATCGCGTGAACTCCCCGGCGTGACGGAGGTGGAAGTACGGATCGCCGTGCCGCATCTGCACGGTGAGGAGTTCGTCCCAGCGATACTGGAAGCACTCTGGGCGGAGCCGGGACGGAGGGCTTGGGGCCGGCGTCTACGCGCTGTTGCCGTGCCGCTGAGTCCACGCCGCGTGGATGACGGGTTATGGAACCGCATCGATGCGGCGGCGGCGGCGGCGGGGCCCTCGGTACGTGTACAGGACCTGGATGCGGCGCTGGCCGGGCACGGCCTGCCACACCTATTTCCGATCGATACTTATGCGGAGGCGCCTGCTTCCGCGATTCTGGCGGAGGCGCCGCTGGCGGCGCAGCTCGCGGTGCTGACCCGCCATGCGGAGGCGCTCGGTGGCCCGATTGCTAGACTCTGTTCCCTGGCCGCCAAGCCGCTTGATGGCAAGGTCGGCTGTGCCGCCACGCCCCTGGGAGCGAAGGCCGTTGTGCTTGCCCGGCCGGCAGAGATTTATGAACTGGCTGCTATTGGTGAGGGAGTGACGGTCTTCGCGCCGCTCGATTATGCCGCACCACTGCTGCGGCGGGCGGGTTCCCTGCCGTTTCCCCTTGTAGTGGCGGATCCGCGAGGACGCGCCATGCCGCGTCCGATTCATGAGGAGCTAGTGCGGATCGCCTCCGACCGTCTCGTCCGCCAGCCCGAGGTGGTCCGCCGTCTGCACGCGGCGGCACAGCTGACGATGCTCGCAATGCGGCAGGCCGGGCCGGCGCCGTCCGCAGCACGGATCCGCGCGGCAGCCGCAGCTTTAGCGCCCGGGGAGCCGAATGCGCTTCTCGGCCCGACCTTGGATGGCACGCGCGCCGATGCCGCCTATGGAATGCAAATGTTGCGCATCGAGCCGAGAGCCGCCGATGCGCGCGCCGAGGGAGGCTGGGAGCGGCCGTGACGATGACGACCCTTCACGGCGTGAATGGGCGTGATGCTGCGGCAGAAGTCCACCGGAGAACAGTAACTATGCTCGCAGCTATCCAACATATATGATGGGAGCGGGAATGTTGCATCGTTCGCTCATCGCAGCGGCAGCGACCGCGCTGCTAATCGAGGCCGGTTGCACCATGTCGCCGCCGCGGCTGGACGCAGAGCGCCAGTGGAGTCATGCCATCACGGAATTAGGCATGTTCGCGATCTACCCGCCATCCGAGGACGTTATGGTGGGCGACATCTTCCTCCATATCCCGGATGCTCGTTTCTTCGATCTGGTCCGTATCACATCTGCGCCCCGCTCCCTGCTAGCAGAGCAGCTCTGCTATCAAGAGGGCGATCGGCTTGCTTCGGACGCAATCAAGGATGGTGCTGACGGAGCGGGAACAACTCTAACGCAATGCCGCAGAAACGAATTGCGACGCGTTCTGCCCTTCGATGGTACGACCGGGACTAGTCATTTGACTCGGCTTCGTGAAGCGGCGATCCCGACGCTCGAGGTCGGTCGATTCAGCGAAGGCGAGATCGGTGGTGCCGGCCTGTTTGGCAATTTCGGCGCGGCGTTAGGCGTCGGCAGGTCAGGCGCTGCGGCGCTGCGTGTCGAGCTGAAAAGCCTCCAGACCCTTACGCTCGACGAGTTGCGCGGATCCCGGCTGATCGAGGACATATCAATTAGCCGGATCAGGCGTGTGAACAGGGAAGGGGGTACAGACTATCCTAACACATTGACACCGTTAATGCTTATCAGATCGTTGGTTTTCGCCGATAACAGAAATGGGACGCAGACCGGAGCACGGTTCTGCCGAGGCGACTTTAGCACCCTGGATCGTACGGGCGCCCGCATCGTCGTGGCGAACCGGATCCTGTATGCTGGCGCAGTGAATTTTGATTTTATGACACAGACGGTCGGCACCATGCGCTTGGCGATAGACTTTGCCAGCACCTTAGCCAACTTGCCACAAGCTCCCGTGGTTCCGACGCTATCCGGGGCAAGCCCTCCGCCACCCAAGGATGCCGCCGGCGCACCACCGGCGGCTCTGGGCAAGCCCGCTGAGACGCCTCCTCGGGAGGCAGGGCTTGATTTTGAGGCACATCGGACTGCTTTGATGGCCGCAGTCGCCCGGGTCATTACCCTGCCCGCCGATACTCCGGGCCGGGCTGCGGCGCGTTTGACCACCGGTCGGTTCGGCAACCTAACGCTGCACCAGCCCTTTGCCCGCCCCGCCGCTGTCGGCATGGGCGCCGCGCTGCATTTCTCGCTTGCTGACGCCGCGATCCCGGCGAACCAGGAGCAAGTGGAGGATGCCCTGGTATACTGCCGCTTCATCTATGGCGGTCCGACGACAATCCTTGAACAACGATTGAAAGCTAATCTCAGTTGGGCCCTATATCTTACGAGGCGCGAGGCTGGTTCCCATGCCAGCGACCAAAAGCTATACGATTGGATTGCTTCGCAGTCAGGGGCGCCACAACCAGCCGTCCAGCCTCGTACTGCTCTGCCGCGCTTGGTACCCAGTGCTAATATCCGCGTGCGGCTATAGCCCGGCGTCCGAAGGGATTGTCAGCACCCGAACCAAAGCACACGCCCTGCACTGCGTGTTGAGCCTGTTCGATGCCGTTGCAGAATCGCGAGCGCAGCACTGAAGTGATAGGATAAGGGAGCGACAGCAATCGGCGGGAATGTGATGGCGGTGGCGGGAGCGGATACGCAGGTCCAGTGCAATTAAGTCTTTCCTGATTACACGGCTTCCTCAGCTAACCAGGCCAGGGTGCAAATCAGGAACATTGGTGTGTTTGCAAAGGGATAGCCGTGGCCCGCAACTCGGTGCAATTCTAGAAGGGGCTCAGCGAAGCTGAGTTCGAGCTGCGGTACGGCACTGAAGCGGCCTGCCGCGAGGTGCTCTTTCGGTCGCGCTGGCCGGAGGGTTTTGAGTGCTCGATCTGCGGCGAGCGGCGCTAGCGAGATACGGTCGCGCCAGCTGTTCCAATGCAGCGCCTGCCGACGCCAGACCTCGCTGACCGCGGGCACCATCTTCGCCGCTACCAAAGTGGCGCTGCGGATCTGGTTTCGGGCCATCTACCATGTGACCCAGACGAAGCAGGGGATCTCCAGCATCGAGTTGGACCGCCGCCTCGGCGTGAGCCAGAGCACCGCCTGGACCATCAAGCACAAGCTCGGACAGATGATGCTGGAGCGCGACGCCGGGAGGCTGCTTGCGGGCCGTATCGAGCTCGATGACGCCTATCTCGGCGGCGAGCGCTCGGGCGGCAAGCGTAGCCGTGGCTCGCGTGGCAAGACACCCTTCCTAGCCGCCGTCGATACTACGCCAGAGGGCAAGCCGTTGCGGCTGAAGCGTACCCATCCGCCGAGTGCCGCTTCTGTGAGTGGTGAAGTTCGCTGACCTTAGTGACGCTCGTAAGGGCGACGCTAAGGACGGGGGCGGGATGGAGATCATCACCGGGGTGGAGCGGCGTCGTCGCTGGCGTGCCGAGGGCAAGTTGCGCGTGCTGGCTGAGGCGGCACAGCCCGGAGCGCGGACGTCGGAGGTGGCCCGGAGGCACGACATCCAGCCGTGGGCTTCTGTGGTATTGGCGGCGGCTGCGGCAAGGGCGGCTGACGGCAGCTGACGCGCCCGAGCCGGTGTTTCTGCCGGTGCAGGTGAGCGATGCGGCGGCGTCCGGGCCTGTGGCGCCCACGGCGGCGACGGACCCGCGGATCGAGATCGCGCTGCCGGACGGCACCCTCGTGCGGGTGGGGGCTGACGTGGACGCGGCGGCGCTGCGCCGCGTGTTGTCGGTGCTGCGGCGGTGATCCCGGTTCCCGCTGGTGAGCGGGTCTGGCTGGCGGTGGGCTACACGGACATGTGCCGCGGCATGAACGGCCTGGCGCTGCAGGTGCAGGAGGCGCTCGGGCGCTATCCGCATGCCGGTGACCTCTACGTGTTCCGCGGCAAACGCGGCAGTCGCCTGACATTCTGGGTTCTGTCCAGCACTCGTGCCAAACTGGGTGAGCGGTGACGTAGGGAGGGGCTCGCCTATGCCGCTTCGAGAACTGCGAGCACAATTGTAGCACGACGGAGATGCAGCAGGCGGCCACGGCTGGCAGAGACAGATTGATCGTAGCGGGTTCGGGGGCGGAGGAAGTTGCGGAGTTCGTCATGGCTTTTGCAGAAACGCGCGGCTGAACCGAAGCTCTTGAAGCTCCGCATGCATCGCGTTCGGCCCTTTACGCCCCGGTGATCTTGCTCCAATCGGTTATTCTTGTAGGCACTGGTCCGGTGCACAACCCGCCGGCCCAGCACAGTACGGATTGCCCGCGGGTAGGAGCCATGGTCATCCGTGGTGACCTGATCGGGCGTGATGCCGGTGGCAGCCTTCGCTGAGCGAAAGAAGGTCTGGGCAGCGGCCATATCCCGCTGTTCGCTGAGCATGGTGTCGACCAGCTTGCCGTCACGGTCGATGGCTCGGTACAGATAGGCCCAGTGGCCGCGCACCTTCAAATACGTCTCATCCACGTGCCATCGTCGGCTGCGGCGACCGCCCCTGCCGTGCCCGCCGTTTCCGGAGTTCGTCAGCCAGTACCGGCGCGAGCTTCGCTTCCCAATCGCGGACCGCCTCGTGGCTGAAGACGATGCCGCGGACGAGAAACATCTCGGCCAGGTCGCGCAGGGTCAGGCGGTAGCGCAGCCGCCAGAGCACCACGAGGGCGATCACGTCCGAGGGGTACTGGGTGTGGTTCAGCAGTCCGCCGCTGCGCTCATTGTACCCCTTGCCGCACTCCCGACAGCGGAACCGGCGATATCCCCGGGCCGTGCTCCGGCCGCTCCGTCATGGCGGCGGAGCCGCAGGCCACACAGTCCATCCCCGAGCCCCACCCGCTGGTCCCGGAGCCTACCCGCGGTACTCCAGCCAGCCAAACAGGTCGCTTGGCGCGAGACCTGAGAGATCCCACCCAGTTTGGCGCGAGTGCTGACAGAATCCGGCGGATTATTGTTGACGTGACGGGCGAGGCAGCGCTGGTCTTGGCGCTCAAGGAGGAGGCTCCGCAATGGCCGAGATCGCGCTGAGAGAGTTAGAGCAGCGGATGCGGACGGAGCACCTGACCAAAGACGAACTTCAGCGGTATTTCGAGACCGACCCCGGAGCCTCTCCTGCCCCATTTTTCCCGGGCCTTCGGATCAGAACTGATGTAGTGGCGATGCCGCCACCGGGCCCGAGGACTCTGGGAGTCGGAAGCGGCCTCGCTCGGTGGATAATCAGGGCCAGGCGCGAGGAGCGCGACCGGTGGTTCACCGACAAGCGCCGGACGGACCCCAATGCGAAGGTCGTCGTCTCGGACGGGGACTCGTGGTTCCTGCACCCGCTACTCTACGACGTCATTGACCGCTTGGCCGGGATCTGCGCCATCAAGAGCCTGGACTGGCCCGGAGATGAACTTCAGACCATCGCGAGCCTGAAGGAGTACCTGCCAGCCTTGGAGGAAACTGGAGCGACGGTCCTGCTGGTCAGCGCGGGCGGCAACGACCTCGTGGCCAATGGCAAGCTCGCCGACCATCTGAACGAGTACGCGCCGGGCATGACGGCCGACAAGCTCCTGCGCCCGAGCTACGATAAACTCATCGCCACCAGCATGCGGCGCTACGCCGACATCTTCCGCACGGCGCTGGCGGTCGAGCTGGTCGACCAGATCGTCTGCCACGGCTACGACTATGCCATCCCCGGTGTAAACGGCGAGCCGGGCCGCTGGATGGAACGGCCAATGGCGAGCCGCGGCATCGACGATCCTGGCCTCCGGCGGGAGATCGCGACCATCATGGTGGACCGGTTCAATAACGCCCTATGGAAGGCCGCAGGCGGCGGCCAGAACTTAAGGATCGACTACCTCGACTTGCGCGGCACTTTGGGGGACCACCAGTGGAGCGATGAACTTCATCCCAAGGAGGACGGGTTCCTGGCCGTGGCCGGGCGATTCCGGCAGATCTTACGTATTTAGCGCCTAGCGACGGCCTAATCAGATACCTTCTATGATTAGGGCATGGGACGCGGCCGGCGATTTTTTCCTTCGGAGTAGATCAGCCGATGACCATCAAAACGCTTGGCGGAGGCGGCGACGACGGTGAGCTTCGCGATGAGATCGGCCTCTGTCTTTCGGGCGGCGGCTACCGGGCGATGCTTTTCCATGTCGGTGCACTGTGGCGCCTGATGAAATCAGGCAAACTCCTTGAGATCGATCGAATCTCGAGCGTCTCGGGCGGATCGATTACCGCCGGCGTGCTGGCAATCGCCTGGGACGAGCTCAAAGTTGGCGGACTTGATGCCTTTCAGGCGCGCGTCGTCACGCCGCTACGGCGGATGGCGGGCGTGACGGTCGACAAGCGGTCAATCCTGAGCGGCATCCTGCTTCCGGGAACGATCGGTCAGTTCGTGGCGCGCGCCTATGACGAGCATCTTTTCGACGGCGCGACACTCCAGGATCTGCCCGATTGGCCTGTGTTCGTGTTCAACGCCACCAATCTCGAGACAGGAACGCTTTTCCGCTTCACCAAGGCCGAAGCGCGCGACTGGCGGGTTGGCCGGATCGACAAGCCGCGGTTCAAAATCGCTCACGCCGTTGCCGCCTCGTCCGCTTTTCCGCCAGTGCTCTCGCCCTTCGTTCTCGATGTCGAGCCAAGCGACTTCGATCCTCTGACGGGAAAGGAGATCGCCGACGATCGCTTCCGCAGCGAGATCAGCCTGACCGATGGCGGTGTCTATGACAATCTCGGGATCGAGCAGGTCTGGAAGCGCTGTAAGACGGTGCTCGTCTCGGACGGGGGTGGCCGGATTGAGGACGATCCCTCACCACCGGGCGATTGGGCGCGTGGCGCCAAACGTGTGCTCGACGTTGTCGATCATCAGGTCCGTAACCTCCGCAAGCGCCAAGTGGTCTGTTCGCTGGTCGCGAAGGAGCGGATGGGTACTTACTGGGGCATCCGCACCGATATTGCCGACTATCAGCTTCCCGACCCATATCCTGCACCACACGTCGACACGTTGCGGATTGCCGGGATCGCGACCCGGTTGCGGCGCATGAACGCGAGCGAGCAGGAACTCCTGATCAACTGGGGCTATGCGGTGGCCGATGCTGCCGTGAGGCGCTATTGGCCGGACGGGTTCGCTGGACAGCCGGTGCTCCCCTATCCGACAGTCGGAGTGGCCTGATGGCGACCTCGCGCTATTTCATCCTCGACCTTGTGGATCCTGGCAAACGCCCGGACGTGAGAGGCTTCGGACCAAGATTATTGGGTGCCGGGGTGCCGCCCCGTGCCTTCGGTGGCGAACGCTCGCCGGTCACCGTCGCCGCAGCCGAATTGTCGCCGCAGGAAGCGGCCCAGGAGCGCAAGCGCGAAGGTCGACTGCTCGAGCGCGCCTTTCCGCTCAAGCTAATCACCCCCACTACGAAGGCCGCACCGAACCCTGCGGCTCGGGGCAGGCCCGCCTGGGGAGTCACCGCCACCAGGGCGGACAGGAGTCCTTACGACGGTACAGGTGTCACGGTGGCGGTGCTCGATACCGGCATCAACCCTGCGCATGAGGCATTCGCAGCTTATGGTGAGCGCCTCGTAGTCAAGGATTTCACCCGTACAGGCGGCGCAGGTACCGATAATGACGGGCACGGCACCCATTGCGCCGGCACGATTTTCGGGCGCGATGTAGACGGTACACGGATCGGGATCGCGCGCAATGTCGAGCGTGCGCTAATCGGCAAGGTGCTGCCCGACGATGGCGAAGGTGATGCCGCGATCTTGTTCGAAGCGATGCAGTGGGTGCACCAGCAAGGCGCCAATATTGTCTCGATGTCACTGGGCTTCGATTACCCGGGCATGGTGCGCCAGTTGATCGAGGAGGGCGTTCCTGATGACGTAGCGGCGTCGAGCGCGCTCGTCCTGTTCACGCGTAACCTTCGCGCCTTCGATCGTCTGATGAGCTACTTTCAAGTCGAGAAGAAGATGCTGGTAGTAGCCGCATCGGGCAACGAAAGCCGGCGGACAGGCGCCAACCAGTTCCTGATCTCGGCGTCGTTGCCGTCGTCTGCCGATCATGTGGTCGCAATCGGCGCCTATGGCCGGCATGGACGAGCGTTTGAAATCGCTAGCTTCTCCAACACCGATGTCGCGCTCTGCGGGCCGGGCGTCGACGTGCTATCTGCCGAAGCGGCCACGAACGCTGGTCTGGTCGAGATGAGCGGTACGAGCATGGCATGCCCCCACATCGCAGGCCTCGCCGCTTTATGGTGGCAGTTGCTCGGTCGCGATGCGAATGCTGAGCGGGTTCGTGAGGAGCTGTTGCGCGCCGCCGTGAAGAGCAAGCTTCCCGCCGCCTACGACGAGGCGCAATATGGCCGCGGACGTGCTATGGCGCCGGCGAACTAAGGCGACAATGTCGGATCGCGCACTCGTCTTTCACGGCAAGGACATTCGGGCCGGCGTCCATGTGCTGTTGATCGGATCGGCGATCCCCTGGGCCGAGGGCGGCGCGAAATGCACGAGGTCGGCACAGCGCATCGCAGCGATGGGCATCGGCCAGCTCGGTGGGCCACCCATGTCGATGCGGGCGATGGCGAACGGGTTCTGCGACGTATCTCCCAATCCCGATAGGCCGCTCGCGCGCCTCTCGCTTTTGCTGTCAGAGCCAGCGGTCGCTTCCTATCGCGGCCAGAAGGTGCCACGCGGAACCATCGCTGACGTTCCTCCGCTCCACAGTTGATTGAGACATCCCGTATGCGGACGGTATCCGCCGATGGGGTGCAGGACGATGACAGAGCTGACGGATGCCGCTGGTCCCGGCCGGGGTGGCCGGATGTCGCGGCAGCGCAAGCGGGAGGCGGTGCTGCGGCTGCTCCGGGGCGAGGACCTGGAGACAGTCTCGCGGGCGCTGGGTGTGACGGCGGCGACCCTAAGCGGCTGGCGCGACGCCTTCCTGGCGGGTGGTGAGGCAAGCCTGGCCACGCGACCGGCTGATGGCGAGGCGCTGGAGAGCGAGCGGCTCAAGGACAAGCTGGGCGAGATGTGACCCTGCCCCCTACGTGCCCTCACTCATAAGCAGAGTCCGATTTCTGTATGCCCCTGCTCGGGGCGGGTTGCCAAGGCTGCTGGGGTGAGCCCGCCCAGGCTCGTATGTGGGCGGACCGTGTTGTAGTCGATCCTCCACGCCTCGATGATCCGGCGCGCCGCGGCCAGGCTGCTGAACAGGTGCTCGTTCAGGCACTCGTCCCGAAACCGACCGTTGAAGCTTTCCACGAACCCGTTCTGCTGCGGTTTGCCGGGTGCGATGTAGTGCCACAGCACCGACCGCTCCTCCTGCCAGCGCAGGATGGCGTGCGAGGTCAGCTCCGTGCCGTTGTCGCTGACCACCATGGCCGGACGGCAACCGCGCAGCTCGACGATGCGGTCCAGTTCGCGACCGACCCGCAAGCCGGACAGCGACGTGTCCACGACTAGGCCGAGGCACTCGCGGGTGAAGTCGTCCACGACGGCCAGCACCCGGAACCTCCGCCCATTGGTCAGCGCGTCGGACACAAAGTCCAGCGACCAGCGCTGGTCCGCCGCCTTCGGCTGCGCCATGGGTGAGCGCGTGCCCAGCGCTCGTTTCCGGCCACCCCGCTTGCGCACGCCAAGCCGCTCCTCTCGGTAAAGCCGGAACAGCTTCTTGTCTTCTAATCGCGGTCAACCTTCCTTTCCGATGGACATCCCTGTGCCGCGGACCTTGTCGTCTTCGAGGTCGAGACGAGCTCGCCTCATCATGGCCCTCGCCAGCTGGTCCCCCGATGTGATTCGCGCGCTCCCTTTTGGGCCGCACAAGAGGATCCGGGGTGACCTGGCCAGCGTCCCGGCTGGGACGTCCCTCGCCCGATAGGCGAGAGCTCAGTGGGCCGGTGCGGCCTCGAACTCGGTGCCGTCCAGCCAAATGCGGTGCAGGGTTTGAGGCACTGCCTCAAACGGCCAACTTGCGGGCGACAGCCACCTTGGCTTTGCGGCTGCCGATCCGCTTGGCCAGGCTCAGGCCCCAGCTTCGCAGGGTGCAGTCCTTGCGCACGCGCGTCATCAGCGCGTTCGCCGCCTCGAACAGCAGGCTGTGTGCCGTACGGTCCCCTGCTTTTGAGATGCGTCCGCCCAGGTCGACCTCGCCGGATTGATAGCGCTTCGGCGTGAGCCCGAGGTAGGCCCCGACATCGCAGGAGCGCCGGAACCGGGTGGGATCATCGAGCGCCGTCACGAAGGTCAGTGACGTGATGGCGCCTACTCCCGGGACCGTTGCCAGACGGCGGCAGACGTCTTGGTCGCGTGCGATCCTCACGAGCTGCCGCTCAAGTGCGACCTTCTGCTCGCCCGCAGCCTTCCAGGCACATACCAGGGCACCTATCGCGTCGCGTACCATCGGATCATCCGGACACTCAGCGTTCACAGCCCGCTCGAACGTCCCTCCGGTTCCCGGCGCCAGGATCACGCCAAAGGTCTTCAGCAGCCCGCGGATCTGATTGTAGAGGCCGGTGCGCACCTCGACGAGCTGACGCCGCGCCGCGAGGATGGCCCGCACCCGGCAGCTGTGCACGCTCTTGACCACGGCCGGGCGGTACCAGCCCGAGCGAACCACCTGAGCGATGCTGTGGGCGTCGTTGGTATCGGTCTTGTTCCTGCAGCGACAAGGCCGCGGCGACATGGCGGGCGTGCAGGCACTCGATCGGGACACCCAGGGCCTTCAGGCCGTGCCACAACCAGATGGCGAGCGGCCCGCTCTCCATACCGACTTTGATGGCGCCTGGCGCCCGCTGCGCCAGCACCTCAGCAATAGCGTTGGGCCGCGAGGGGCACTTGCCGCGCCAGGTACGACGGCCCTCCGCATCGACGGTGCAGATTTCCGTCTCCTTCTGCGACACGTCCAGACCGACGTAGAGCATCATCGCATCCTCCAGCGTATGGAACCGGGACAGAGCCTACTCCCCTCCCAGATGCGATTAGGCCATGTGGTTCAGCCGCACGCCCTCCCGAGACAGCAGGATGTGGAGCCGCCGGTAGCCGAACCGGCGGCGCTCACCAGCCAGCAACCGCAGCCTGGCACGGATCTCGCCGCGTCAGGCCGTTTGGAGGCATACCGGTAGGTCTTCGGTTCCAGCCCGACCAACCCGCACGCCCGCCGCTGCGAATAGCCCTTCTGCTCTATCGCCCGGGTCACGGCCCTGCGCCGCGAGCCGGGCATCAGAAGTTTTTTGCCAGCATCTCCTTCAGCGTCGCCACATCCAGCATATGCTCCGCCAGCAGCCGCTTCAGCTTGGCGTTCTCCTCCTCCAGCCCCTTCAGCTTGCGGGCATCCGACACATCCATGCCGCCATACTTGGACCGCCACGTGTAGAACGTCGCGTCGCTGATCCCGTGCTTGCGGCACAGATCGGCCGCGGTCGCACCTGCCTGGTGCTCCTTCAGCACGCCAATGACCTGCTCTTGCGTGAACCTCGACCGCTTCATCGTCCGTCTCCTGTTGACGGACCCTAACTTCAGAACGAGGGCATTTCAGGGGGCAAGGTCAGATGCTGCTCGAGCGCGAGCTGCTGGAGGCCAAGGTCGCGGCCCTTGAGGGGGGCCGCCCTTTGGCCCGGCGGAGGTCACGGCCATGAGCCTGACCGCCTCGCCCAGCAGCGGCAGGCCCTATGGCCTGGCCTGGGTATGCCGGGTCTGGCGCGCAGCCCGGGCCACTGTCTATCGCCATCGCTTGCCGCCCCGGACGGAGCCGCCCAGGCGACGTGGCCCGGTCGGGTCCATGCCGGATCCCGAGTTGGTCGAGGCGATCCGGGCTGTCCTTGTGGCCTCCCCCTTCCACGGCGAGGGGCACCGGAAGGTCTGGGCGAGGCTGCGCCTGCAGGGCGTTCGAACCTCCAAGGCCCGGGTGCTGCGGCTGATGCGCGAGCACGACCTGCTCGCCCCTTCCCGGGTCGGCAGCCCCCGAGGCCCGCGCAACCACGACGGCACCATCCTCCCTGACGCGGTGGACACCATCTGGGGCACGGACATGACCACCACCTGGACCGGCGAGGGCCAGGCGGCGGTGTTCGTCGCCGTCGATCACCACAGCGCCGGGTGCGTCGGCCTCCACGCTGCCCGGCGCGGCACCCGCTTCGAGGCCCTCGAGCCTCTCAGGCAGGGCGTGCGCCAGCACTTCGGCGGCTTCACCAAGGGCATCGCGGCGGGCCTCGCTCTGCGCCATGACCATGGCTCGCAGTACATGTCCGACGCTTTCCAAGGCGAGCTGGAGTTCCTCGGCATCGAGAGCTCGCCCGCCTTCGTCCGGGCGCCCGAGGGGAATGGCTGCGCCGAGCGCTTCATCCGTACTCTGAAGGAGAACCTCCTTCTGTAATCGGGCCGTTTCGGTCAACTCCTTCCTGTTGGTGTCACGTCACGGGGCCCTTGCTTCTGTCCGTGGTCAGCGCAGCGGCCGCCACACGATGTGGTCCTGAGGAACGGGTGAGCCGATCTGTGGGGCGTGCTCATCGGCACTGAGGTTCTCACGGCTTCACCCGATCCGTCGTCCCCGTGACGGGACCTCGATGGGGCGGGCCTCGGGCCCGCCCCTGATCTCTCCTCCTTCGACGCTACGCGGCAGCCGTCGCCTGCTCGCGGCCCCACCGGAACTCGGTGCCGTCCACCCACATCGCGTGCAGCACGACGGCCAACTTCCGAGCCAGCGCTACCTTCGCCTTTGCCATTCCCCGGCGGCTCGCAATGCGCATCGCCCAGGCTTTGAGGGAGGAGAAGCGCGCCACGCGCGTGAGCATCGCGTTCGCTGCCTCAAACAGCATGCAGCGCACCATGGCATCCCCAGCCTTGCAGATGCGCCCTGTCCGGTCTGTCTCGCCCGACTGGTACTTGCGCGGGGTCAGGCCGAAGTGCGCGCCCACGTCCTTTGAGCATCGGAACCGCGCTGGGTCGTCCACCCCCGACGTGAAGGTGATGGCAACAACCGCCCCCACCCCCGGCACTGTCATGAGCCGGCGGCAGACATCATCCGTACGCACCACCCGCAGGAGATCGCGGTGCAGGTTCGCGTACTCGGCCCTCAACGCCTGGCGTGCCCTCAGCATCGGCTCCATCACCCTCTCCAGGGTGGATTGGCCAGCCACCAGTTCGCGGATGCGCCGCTCGAACCCTGCCGTGCCGACCGGACCCACCTTCAGCCCAAAGCCCCGGAGCAGGCCACGAATGGTTCCCTCGAGGTCGAGCAGCTTGGTCTGGATCTGCTTGCGGGCGGTCAGCAGCCGAGCCTCCTGCGCCGGCACGGCCTTGACGTGGACCGGCCGGAACCAGCCCAGACGGATCAGCTGCGCGATGCCGCGGGCGTCGTTGCGGTCAGTCTTCACCCGCATGGCCGAGAGCGCCGCCTTCACGTGCCGGGTCTCGACGAGGATCGCCGGCAACCCTGCCCGTACCAGCCCGGCGTGGAGCCATTGCGACAACGGTCCTGCCTCCAGGCCGATGCGGATGAGGCGATGACCGCAGCCGGTCAGGAAGGCGGCGAGTTCCTCCGGCTCGCTGCCAACCTTGGCCTCCCGAACGACGCGCCCAGCTGCGTCGAGGATGCACACAGCGCTCGTCGCCAACGACACGTCGATCCCAGCGTAGTGGTCCATGGTAGGTCCTCCTCCGATGCGAAGCCGTCCTGGAACTCGGCCCCTCCGTTCAGGCCGGCAGCTGCCGACCGTAGGGGAGCCGCGGCCCGATTACCGCATCTGTGGGTCCGGACCTTCGACACCGTCGAGCAGCTCCGCCAGGCGCTCCTCGAGTTCCGCCGGAACTACAACTCAACCTGGCTCATCGAGCGCCACGGCTTCAGAACACCGGACGCCGTCCGGCAGGATCAGCTTCCCGCCGCGGCTCTCGCCGCATAGGCTCCACTCAGGTGTCTCAACAACCGCGGGCGGTACACTCGCGGCCTGTGCCGTTGCTTAGCTGAGCCTTGCCGTCTACGATGCGCAACCGAGGCCTAAAACTCCTGAATCGTTAGGTTTACCAACATCCTGAACGGCGCCTGCTGCGTGAGATGCTGCTCGTGCTTCCGACCGAATCTTCCAATCTGGCATCCCCGGTGGGCACCGCGAGACTCGTGGGGCGGTTCTGTCTGAGCCAAGCCTTCACCATCCTGCGCTATCCACCTGTGGAAAAGGTCAGTGCATGAGCGTCTTCCGTCTAACCATGCTGCCGGCCAACGAGGGCGACAGCCTAATCCTGAGCTACGGAGAGAGCGATGCCGAGGGGGCGCTCCGTCACGTCCTGATCGATGGGGGCCGCAAGGCGAGTTGGCCGCATCTGGAAAAGGCGTTAACGGCAATCAAGGATCGCGGCGAGGCAATTGAGCTGATGGTGCTCAGCCATATCGACGCCGATCATATTGACGGGCTTCTGGCCATGGCCCAGGCGACCGCGGTGCCGCTCGTTCCCAAGGCGGTATGGTACAACGGCTATGCGCAACTTGCACAGGTACCGCTCGGAGCCGGGCCTCAGGCGTACGGCTTCCCGGCGGCGGAAAGCTACAGCCTGGCGCTTGAGGAGAAGGGTTGGGACGCGAATGTCGCCTTCGGCGGTAAGCCGCTGGCCGTCGAGGGGCAACGCCAGCCGATCGACATCGCCGACCTCAGCGTCACGCTCGTCTCCCCTGATCGCGAGAAGCTCCGTGTGCTCCGCTCCGAATGGGACCAATGGCGATCCACGCGCCCTGGAGTACGGGCACTCGCTAAACGGCCGATGCCCAAGACGCTCGATGTCGATGCCCTGAGTGCGCCCAGCAAGGAGGACACCTCGGCGCCGAACGGATCAAGCATCGCCTTCGTCGCCCGGTACAAGGGCCGAAGCGTGCTCCTCGGGGCTGACGCGCATCCCGACACTTTGCTCGCGAGCCTTGAGAGGCTCGCCGGCGAGGACGGCACATTCGCGGTGGATCTCATCAAACTACCGCATCATGGCAGCCGCGCCAATCTCACACGGGAGGTCGTCGAGAAGCTTGACTGCCGCCGCTTTGCCATCTCGACGAGCGGGGCGGTGTTCGGCCACCCCGATCCGGAGGCGATCGCGAGGCTGCTCAAGTTCGGTAAACCAGGCATCAAGACGCTCTACTTCAACTATGCAGGCGAACGGACCACGCCATGGGGTGACGCTACGCTCAAGGAGCGCTGGAGTTACGAGTGTGTCTATCCGCCGTCCGACATGGCTCCGCTGGTAATCGACATCTAGGGGACCTTATTGCATCGACCGACGATCTGGGCACGGCGAGCCTTACGGGTAGTTCGGGTCACGCAAGTCGGGTCCACTCCGAACGCCCAAGGTCAAGCATGCGGTTCAGGACGTTTGTGGCAGTCACTACTTCGTAAGCGGTGGTTTGAGGCCGTATTGTCCTGGAGCGTGCTGACGGCGAGGTAGCGTCACGGATGGTGAGGTGACGCGATGTTGGAGCGTGTGGCT
>NZ_JACIJD010000027.1 GCF_014199205.1 Muricoccus pecuniae
CCCTGCTCGACCGGCTCACGCACCACTGCCACATCCTGGAGACCGGCAACGACAGTTTCCGGTTCAGGAGCAGCTCGGCCGAACCCAGGAACAGGGTAAGCGTGGCCACGAGGCCCGTCTTCCGGCGCGGTTGGTGGATGTGCTGGGTCGGCTTGGAGCAGGGAGCTTCGGGCCGACATTATGGTCGACATTAGTGGTGACGCGAAGGACGGCGGATATCGGCGTGTCGAGGTTCTGACCGGACCTGGCCGTCGGCGGAAGTGGTCGGACGACGACAAGGCACGGATCGTAGCGGAGACGCTGCGGCCCGGCACGGTGGTGGCCGAGGTGGCACGACGCTGGCAGGTCAGTTCGCAGCAGGTGTTCACGTGGCGGCGGGAGATGCGGCGTGCTGCGGTGGCGCCGCTGAGCTTTGTGCCGATCGTGCCGGCGCCGTCGATGCCTGTGCCCGAGCCGACAACAGTCTCGTCGGCAGGTTCCTCGCCACCGATCGAGGTGGAACTGGCGGGAGCGGTGCTGCACGTGGTGCCTGGCACAGATGTGGACCTGCTGACGATGGTGCTGCGGGCGATCCGGACATCGGCGGCATGATCGCGCCCCCGGCTGGCGCGCGGATCCTGCTGGCGACGAAGCCGGTCGACTTCCGCAAGGGCGCGCACAGCCTGGCGGCGCTGGCCGCCGAGGTGCTGGGCGCAGATCCGTTCTCCGGGGCGGTGCTGGTGTTCCGTTCGCGCCGTGCCGACCGGATCAAGATCCTCCTCTGGGACGGCGGCGGCCTGGTCCTGGTCTGGAAGCAATTGGAGGGAGGCGCGTTCCGCTGGCCGCCGGTGGTGGACGGCGTGCTGCGTCTGACGCCGGTGGAGTTCGCCGCGCTGTTCGACGGGATCGATTGGCGGCGCGTGCAAACGCTGCGGGAGATTCCCACGCCGAGCGCGCCGGCATAGAATCCGCGGCACGATGCGCGCCGCGGGAGACGACAGGCCGACACTGCCGGAGGACCCCGCAGCCCTGCGCGCGCTTCTGCTCGAGACGCTGGTCGAGGTCGACACGCTGGTCGCCGAGCGTGATGCGCTGACGGCGCAGAACGAGCGCCTCCAGCACCTGCTGCTGAAGCTGAAGCGCCGGCAGTTCGGGCAGAAATCCGAGAGGCTCCCCGAGGAGCAACTGCTGTTCGCCTTCGAGGAGATCGAGGCGACGCTGGCCGGGAACGCGGCCGAGGCCGGCAAGGCCTCTCCGGCGCTGCGCGACCAGCACAAGAAGCGCCGCCGGGCAGGCCGGGGCCGACTGCCGGCGCACCTGCCGCGCATCGAGCAGGTGCTGGCGCCCGAGGCGACGGTGTGCCCCTGCTGCCAGGGCCCGCTGGTCGAGATCGGCACCGATGCCGCCGAGCGGCTCGACGTGATCCCGGCGCGGTTCCGCGTCCTCGTCACGAAGCGGCCGAAGCTGGCCTGCCGGGCCTGCGCCGGCGTGGTGCTGCAGGCGCCCGCGCCGGCCCGCCTGATCGAGGGCGGGGTGCCGACCGAGGCAACGGTCGCCCACGTGCTGGTCTCTCGCTACGCCGACCATCTGCCCCTTTACCGCCAGGCGCAGATCCTGGCGCGGCAGGGGATCGAGATCGGCCGCGAGGTGCTGGCCGACTGGACCGGCACGGGGGCGCTGGAGATCATCCCGGTGGTCCGGCGCATGCGGGAGATCCTGCTGGCCTCCTCGCGGCTGTTCGCCGACGAGACCACGATGCCGGTCCTCGACCCTGGACGTGGCAAGACCAAGAAGGGCTATGCCTGGGCGATCGCGCGCGACGACCGGCCCTGGGGCGGGACGGACCCGCCGGCGGTGGTGTTCCACTACGCGCCGGGCCGCGGCGCCGAGCACGCGAAGGCACTGCTGGGCGGCTATCGCGGCATCCTCCAGTGCGACGGCTACGGCGCTTACAAGACGCTCGCCGCGGCGAGCGAGGGCATCACGCTGGCATTCTGCTGGTCGCACCTGCGCCGGCAGTTCATCGAGCTAGCCAAGGGCAAGACCGCGCCGATCGCCACCGAGACGCTGCAGAGGATTGCCGCCCTCTACGCGGTCGAGGCGGAACTGCGCGGCAAGCCGCCCGACATCCGCCGCGCCGTCCGCCAGGAACGAAGCCGCCCCCTTGTCGAGGACCTGTTCGCCTGGTTCTCGGCGCACCTCGCGCGGCTGCCGGGCAGCAGTCCGACGGCAGAGGCCATCCGCTACGCGCTGAACCATCGCGACGGCCTGATGCGGGTCCTCAAGGACGGTCGGATCGAGCTGGACACGAACACGGTGGAGCGCGCCATCCGACCGATCTGCCTCAGCCGCAAGAATGCGCTCTTTGCCTCCGGCGACGATGGCGGGGCCAGATGGGCGGCCGTGGCCTCGTTGGTGGAGACCTGCAAGCTCAACAGCGTCGACCCGCAGCGCTACCTCACCACAGTGCTGACGCGCCTGGTCAACGGCTGGCCCAACAGCCGCATCGACGAGCTCATGCCATGGCACTGCGCGGCCGACGAAAACAGCTGACGATCAAGCAAAGGCCGCAAGGGTCCGTAGACCTCGCTTACGGAACAGGAGGGCCAAAACACCTGCTTGACCCGCGGCCACAGCCCGCGGGACATATCCCCGCACGGGTCAGTTCTCGATGAAAACCCCGGGTCAGTTCTCAGCGAAACTCAACAAGTGTTCGTGGAGGCTGTGCGCCATCAGTCGTGAACCGGAGGCAGCGTTCCGGCCTTGGCTGAGCCGTCATTCTGGCCCTCCAGGCTGTTGCAAGAGCGTCGCGATGCCACGGGACAACGCGTCACGGGGCAGCCACGAGGGGTTCCTCAGCCGAGTGGGGACATGACCTAGCGCGTGCACGTCAACGACATCGTCGCGTAATGTATCTTATGTAAAATAGACGTCCTACTTGCCTGTTTTTCGGCTACTTTTCCTGCACTGACGCCAGCCAGTCCTCACAGCGTAGTCCCTCCACGCGGCGGAACTCGCTGAGGTTGCCTGTGACCACGACCAGCCCGCGGCTACGCGCGTGTCCCGCGATCATCAGATCGTAGGCACCAATAACCTGCCCGGCGCGCTCCAGCGCTGTGCGAATCTCTCCCGCATGCGCTGCTGCGTCCGCGTCGAAGGCCAGCACATCCAGCCGCGCCGTGAAGCGCTCCACCTCCCGCCGGTTCTCGATCGGGCGGGCCGACTTGCCCGCACCGTGCAGTAACTCCATCAGAACCACGGTCGAGATGCAGAGTGAGCCGGCCTCGGCGTTGAAGCGTGTTCGTAGGCCTTGCGGTCGATCTCGCAGAACACGGATGCAGAGATTCGTGTCCAGCAGATAGCGCAGCATCAGAAGCGCTCGCGTTCCTCGGCACGAGGCTGGTTGCGGTCCGGCAGGTCAATCCCGGGTGCACCGAAGAAGTCGTCCCAACTAGCATCCGCCGGCACGATGACCCGGCGGGTGCCGTCCCGGAGGATCGAGACTTCCCTAACACTTTCTGGAAAGGCCACGCCCTTCGGCAGACGTACGGCCTGCGTCCGGTTGCTCTGAAAGAGAGTGGTCCGGGTCATGTGAACCTCTTGGGATATACAATCCATATATCCCCGCCTTGCCAAGGCGCAAGGTTTATAAGCCCTAGACACAGGAATCACGCTGAATCAGTGTCTTGGGGTGCTCTGTTTTGATCTTCCCCCACCGTGACCCGCCGGCTCCGCTCCCACCAGCAACGCCTCGCCGGGGTGGTGGAGGCAATCGCCAACGGCGAGACGGAGGCACGCGACATCCTGGCCGCCGTAACGCCCGGCGGGGGTAAGTCGCTCCTGCCGGTCATTGCCGCCAGCTGCCTCGTCGCAGCCGGGATCGTGGAGCGGGTCTGCTGGGTGGTGCCGCGCGACAGCTTGCGCCTGCAGGCCGAGGAGGCCTTCGCCGATCCCCTCTGGCGGCGGGCGCTGGGCCACTCCCTTTCCGTACGCGCGGCCGACAACACGCCGGACCCGAGCCGTGGCCTGGCCGGCTACATCACGACCTATCAGGGCATCGCGGCCGCCCCGGACCTGCACCTGGCGGAGTTCCGACGCCGCCGCACGCTGCTGGTGGTGGACGAGGTGCACCACCTGCCGGCGCTGGCCGACATCGATCTTGTGGCCGCGGCGCAGGAGACAGAGGAGGACCAGGCGAGCGCCTGGTCCCGCGCCATCCTGCCCCTGCTGGAATGCGCCCGCGTCCGCCTGCTGCTCTCCGGCACGCTGGAGCGGGCGGACGGCAGGGGCATCCTCTGGCTGCCCTACCGCCGCGGCCCGAAGGCGCGCACGCGCGAGGTGGAGCTGGACGCCGAAGGGTGGGCGGTGGTCGGCTACTCCCGTGCCCAGGCGCTGGCCGAGCGCGCCGTGCTGCCCGTGACCTTCGGCGCGCTGGATGGCGAGGCCAGCTGGCGCGACGAGGACGGCAACGAGCTGGGCCCGCACCGCATCTCCGGCCTCTACCCCGACGAGACGACGCGCCCTGCCCTCTTCACCGCGCTGCGCACCGGCTTCGCGGAGGCGCTGCTGCGCGAAGCCTTCCTCGCGATCCGCGACCTGCGCGCGCGGCGCCGGCGGGAGCGCGGCCTGGCGCCGGGCGAGGCGGCGCGCGGCCTGGGCAAGTTGCTGGTGGTGGCGCCCGATCAGACGACGGCGCGCCACTACCTGGAGGTGGTGCGGAAGTGGGTCCCGACGGCTCAGGCCGCGGTTGTAGCGGGGCTCGCGACCTCGGACACGCCGCGCGCCCACGAGCTGCTCGCCGCCTTCCGGCTGATGCCGGAACCCTCGATCCTCGTGACAGTGGCCATGGCCTATGAGGGGCTGGACGCGCCCGAGGTGGCCGTGGTGGCGGCGCTGACCCACATCCGGTCGCGGCCCTGGCTCGAACAGATGGTGGCCCGCGCAACGCGAGTGGACCCGAATGCCGGGGGCTACGAGGCGCAGCAGGCGCTCGTCTTCCATCCCGACGACCCGCTGTTTGGCCTGTTCCGCCGCAGGATGGAGACGGAGCAGGGCACGATGGCGCGCCGGCCGAAGCCCCGCCGCGGGCAGATGGCGCTGCCGGACTGGCTGCTGGACAAGCTGCCGCCGGCGGAGAAGGAAGGCATCGTCCCGCTCTCCTCCAACGCGTTGGCGCTGCGCTACGACCGGCTGGCGCCCGGGCCAGAGCTGGCGATGCACCGGCCCGAGAACGAGGAAGCGCAGGGCGAGCTGCTGGAGGTGCCCTCAGTCGTCGAGCGGAGGCTGAGGGCACGGCTGGGGGAGATGGTGGCCGCCCAGGCGGTCGAGGACGAGGCGGGGGCGAGCGGATTGCGGGGTGGCCTGGCCGGGCCCGGCCTCTACCATCGCTACAACGCGGTCCTGAAGCGTGTGACGGGCGACAAGGCGCGGGCGCGCATGACGCTGGAGGAGCTGGAGGCCGCGATCGGCTGGATGGAGCGCAACCGGCTGGGCGACCACCTGCACCTTCTGGAGGGCGACCCGCGCTACGCCTGGTCCGCCCGAAAGCGGGGTGAGTGGAAGCCGCCCGTCGGCCGCCCCATGCGGCTGAGGCCTGAAGCACGGGCCTCCAGGAGGTAGGAGGCGCGTCTAGCCATCCTGTCCAGTGAGCCCCTGCTCCTCTGCCCAGCTGGAGAGCGGAATCACCATGCCCGCCACGAGCGGATCAGGGTGCCGCTTCATGTCCCGCACGAAGGGCGCGTCCGACACCACGACGCCCCGGGCTCCCATGGCGATGGCGAAAGCCAGGTAGAGCGTATCATAGGTCGAATGATTGGTAGCCAGGCCGATGTCGAGCGCGACGGAGTGGAGGTCCAGCCCCGTCGTCGAGGTTGGCTCCACCTGCGCCTGCAGGAGTGCCAGCCCTTCCCGTGCCTCCTCAGCTGTGAGGGCGCGCCTGCGTACCTGCAGCCAGAGGACATTTGTGGCCTCCCCCAGCCAGAAGTCAGGAAGGAGGAGCTCTTCACCTCCTGTCGCGAGCGCCTGAGCCAAGTGGCTGTCGGGCTCCTCGAGGACCTACTTCAGCCCCACGGATGCGTCCACAACCAGCGCCAAGCTCAGTCGCCCTTCGGCCTGTGGGCCAGTTGCTCGGTGCGACCTGCCCGCGACTGCTCCAAGAGCTCACTAGTCCCCGCTGAACCGCGCCCCGCCGTTCTGCGCCGGAACTCAGCCAGCCGCTCGGCCGCTTGTTCTCGGGCCGATGCAGGCCCTGGTCCCGTCAGCACGGCGCGCAGGATCTCCCGGTGTTCGGCTTCGGCAGAGCGGCCATGCTCCGCTGCACGGACCCGCAAGCGGCGGACGATCTCCTCGTCCAAGTTCCTCACTGTGAGGGCGGGCATACCTACCTTCCTTCGCCTCCAGCTTAGCTGATAGCAAAATGCCAGCAATGCAAGCAAGCCAGACCCGGTCCTGTTCGGGATGGGGCTACTGTGAGAGGGACCGGTACCTGATCGAGTCCGGGCACCCTCTTCCCCTTTCGAGGCTAGATGGCAGCGCCGATTCGCGGATCAGGGCAGCAGCCCGGGCGATTGGCAGTTCCGGAGCATGCCGGTCTCCGAGTTGTGACTTGCAGCTGAACATGTTCGAGACCGGCACCTCCGTGCGCACCTACGGATCCGCAAAGTTAGAAGTTCGGTTTTGTTCCCAACGCGGATAGGTCATGTAAGAAGGCGTTTTGCTCCTCCTTCTGCGTTGCAATTGCTGCGCTATGCTCGCTAGGGTTGCGGCACAACAGACCCAACTGCAGAAGCGAAATAGCAATTTTGGTTCTCCGCACCACCATCTCCAAGGGGCTGCAGGCCGGACCCTCGTGCGAGGTTCGGCAGCTACCACTCGGCAGGATGGCGGGTTCCCAGCTAAGTTCCCCCTCCGTCAGGGGAACGGATACTTGCGAGGGCTTCTGCAAGAGGCAGAGATCCGCGCCGGCCTGGAGGCTGGGGGGCGGATCGAGAACGTGGTCATCGTCGCGCGTCGCAGCGAGGCGGATGGGGTGGAGCACGTCCCCTACCTGCTTCCGAGCTGGCGGCGAGGCTACGTCGCTATCGGCCTCTTCCGAGGTGCCGGCGTGCGCGCCTATCGCGACCTCAACCGGCTGGTCCGCTTCATGCGCGACGAACTCGGCTTCCACGGCCCTATCTCCCTGCACGAGCCGGACTGCACGAAGCTCGCGAAGCTCCGCTCCTTCCTCGACGGCGCCGTGCCGGGCGGGCCGGTCCAGCCCAACAAGTCCCTGCCAGCCGGCGACGGGGTGGCGACGCCGGACACGCTCGACACCTAGCGAGGCGGCCCGCGGCCCGGTGGTGGCCGCGTGATCCTGGAACTGGCCGTCGTCGCGCAGCTCGCCGCCCGCTGCGCCCCCTCTGTCGCTATTGAGACGCTGGCCGCCGTCATGCGGACGGAAAGCGGCTTCAAGCCCTTCGCCCTGGGCGTGAACGGGCCGGGCGGCGGCGCGATCTTCCCCGAGACGCGCGAGGCCGCCGTGGCGCTCGCGACGGACCTCATCGAGCGCCAAGGCCGCTCCGTGGACCTGGGGCTGATGCAGGTGAACAGCGGCAACCTGCGCGCGCTGGGGCTGACGGTCGCGGAAGTCCTCGACCCCTGCACCAACCTGGCGGCCGGCGCCCGCATCCTGCGCAAGGGCTACGCCACGGCCAGCCGCGGCGAGGCGGACCCGCAGCAGGCGCTCCGCGTCGCCTTCTCCCGCTACAACACCGGTCACCCCGAGCGGGGCTTCGCCAACGGCTACGTCCGCCGCGTCCAGGGCGCGGCCGAGGTCGTGGTGCCGGCCATCCGTCTGCGCGGCGAGGCCGTCGGGGCGCCGCAGCGCCCGGCCGCCACCTCCGCCCCCGAGCTGCCCGACGACGATCCCGACGCGCCCCCGGAGTGGGACGTGTGGGCACGGGCCGCCCCTGCGAGCCGGCCGCGCTTGGTGGCCGTGCCTCGTGAGACCCCCGCGGCGTCGGGGGGCGCCGCGGGAGCCACCCCCACCGAGCCCCCGAGGACCGCAGAATGACCCTTTCTCCAAAGGCGCGGAACGTCGCCCTCTTCGCTGCCGTGGCCTGCGCCGCGCTGATCCTGCCCGACCTGGCGCACGCGCAGATCGGCGGCGGCGGCTCCGGCGTGGTCAACAGCCTGACGCAGTGGTTCATGACCAACGTGGCCCGCGGCCTGGTGATGCTCGGCATCATCGCCGTCGCCATCGGCCTCTTCGTCATGCGCTTCTCCGTCAGCGTCATCGCCTCCGTGGTGGCCGGCGGCCTGATCCTGGCCAACGCCGACACCATCGCCGGCTACTTCGGCTTCTGAGGGGCGGGCACGGCGTGGAACCCCTGACCGAAGATCCCTTGCACGTCGCGGCGACGCGGCCGGCCCTGATGTGGGGCCTGCCGCTGCCGCTGGCCCTCGCCCTGTTCGTGATCGGGGCCGAGGTGCAGGTGGTGTTCAAGGGCCTGACCGGCGTGACCTGGGCGCTCGCCCTGGTCGCCCCGGTCTGGATCGCAGCCCGGTTCCTCGTCGCCCGCGACTACAACGCGGTCGGCGTCGCGGTGCTCTGGCTCAACACCAGCGCCCGCGGCCTCGACACCGCCGATTGGGGCGGCGCCTCCGTCGCCCCACTGCCCGTAGGGAGCGCGCGGGGGCCGCGCGGCATGTCCAATGCGTAACCCCTTCCTCTCCGCCTCCGGGTGGAGCGAGCGCAGCGCCGACGACTACGTGCCTTTCGTCGGCCACGTCCGCGACGACGCCGTGCTGCGGACGGACGGGTCGGTGATGGGGATGCTGCGGCTGGTCGGCGCTCCCTTCGCTCTGGAGGACCACGCCCGGCGCAACAGCCGGCACCGCTTCCGCAACGCGGTCCTCCGCAACATCGCGGACGACACCCTGACGGTCGTGGAGACCATGGTACGGCACGACGGCGTGGCGCCGCTGCCGGCCGGGGCCTACCGATCCGCCTTCGCCGCCGATCTCGAGAACGCCTACCGCCGGGAGGTCCTGGCCGGGCGCGAGCGGGTCAACGAGTGGTTCGTGTCGGTGATCGTCACCCCGCGCGCCCCGGTGACGCGCGGTCTCAACGCCCTCCGCTCGCGCCTGGGCCGCAAGAAGGAGGCCGCCGCCACCACGGCCAGCGATGAGCTGATCCGCACCCTGGATGACCGGATGCTCGTGCTGGCCAAGGCCTATGCCGAGATGGGGCCGGTGCGGCTGGGCGTGCGCGAGGCCGGCGGGGTGATGTTCTCCGAGATTGCCGAAGCCCTGCGCCTGTTCCTGACGGCGCGCTTCCTTCCCGTGCCGATGGTCAGCGGCTCCCTCGGCGGCTCCATCTACACGGATCGGGTGATCTGCGGCCGGCGCGGCTTTGAGGTCCGCACCCCCGGCCGTCCATCCTTCGGCACCCTCATGGGGTTCAAGGAATACCCCGACCGCACCCGCCCGGGGATGCTCAACGACCTGCTCTCGGCCGACTGCCGGGTGGTGCTGACCAACTCCTTCCGCTTCCACTCCCGCGCCGCGGCGACCGGGAGCTTGGCGCGCAAGCAGGCGCAGATGGCCAATGCCGGCGACCGCGCCCTGAGCCAGATGGACGCCCTGCACGACGCCATGGACGACGTGGCCTCCAACCAGGCCACCATGGGATCGCACCACGTCTCCGTCGCCCTGCATTGCGACAGCCTGCCCGAGCTGGAGCGCCGCACCGGCGAGGTTCGCGCCGCCCTGACCAATGCCGGGGCCAGCGTCGCCGTGGAGGACCTGGGGACCGAGGCCGCCTATTGGGCGCAGCTCCCCGGCAACGCCGCTTGGCGCACCCGGCCCGGCGACATTTCCTCTCGAAACTTCGTGGGTTTCTCGTCCCTGGATGGCTACCCGCGGGGCGGCCCGTCCCCGGAGTGGGGCGCCCCGCTGCTGCGGCTGCTGACCTCGGCCAACACTGGCTTTGACCTGTCGCTCCACGTCGCCGGCCTGCCGCACATGGCCATTTTCGGCCCCTCCGGGTCGGGCAAGACCGTGTTCCTCGGCATGATGGTGGCCGCCCTGGAACGGGTGACGGGGCCGGGCGGGACCGTGGTGGTGTTCGACAAGGACAACGCCAACGAGATCCTCGTCCGCGCCATGGGCGGGCGCTACCTGACCCTGCGCGCGGGCGAGGATAGCGGCCTGGCGCCGATGCGGGCGCTGCCGAACACCCCCGACGCTCGGGTGTGGCTGCTGCGCTTCGTGGTGGGGTTGATCCGCGCCGACGACGGCCCGCAGCCCGACGCGATTGAGCTGCGCCGGCTGTCCAAGGCCATCGCCTTCCAGATGCGGATGCCGCCTGCTGCCCGCTCCATCGCCGGGCTCTGCGCCTGGCTGGTGGGCGAGGGCGCCGGCAGCGCCGGCAAGCGCCTGGAACGCTGGGGCCGGGACGGCGACCTGGGCTGGTCCTTTGACGGCGAGGCCGACGCCTTCGATCCCGATGCCGGTTTGGTGGGCGTGGATTTCTCGGCGCTGATGGAGGACGAGACGGTGCGCGGCCCGGCCGCCTCCTACCTCCTGCACCGGGTCCGCGGCGTGATCGACGGCCGGCGCTTCGTGCTCGCAGCCGATGAGTTCTGGGCCTACCTGCCCGATGAGCGGTTCGCCCGCGCCTTTGAGGACTTCGCGCTGACGCTCCGCAAGGGCAACGGCGCCCTGGTGATCGCAACGCAGCAGCCGCAGCAGGTGCTCCGCCATCCCATCGGCGCCACCCTGGTCAGCAACATGCCGACCAAGGTTCTTTTTCCCAACCAGTCGGCCAGCCGGTCCGCCTACTGCGACGTGGGAGACGGCTACGAGAGCCTGCATTGCACGCCGGGCGAGTATCGCGCCGTCACCGAGGACATGGCCGCCGGGGCGCGATCCATGCTGGTCAAGCGCGACGCCGGCTCCGTGGTCTGCCGGGTGGAGCTGCCTCCGGCCATGGCGCCGCACCTAGCGGTGTTGAGCGGCAAGGTCGGCACCGTCCGCCTGCTGCGGAAGATCCGGCGCGAGCTGGGGACCGATGAGCCGTCGGCGCTCCTGCCCGAGTTCCACCGCCGCCTGCCGGAAGCGGCAACCTGATGAGGACATGGAGCATGAAGCGGACGCTTTTGGCGGGGGCCGCGGCCCTCGCCCTGGCCGTGGCGGCGCCTGGCGCTGCGCGGGCACAAATCCCGGTGACGGACGCCCTCGCGAACGCGCAGGCGCAGATTACCAACTCCCAGCTCGTGCAGCAGGTCGCGCAGGCCGTGGCCACCGTGCGCCAGCTTGAGCAGCAGTATCAGCAGCTCCAGGCCACCTATAACGTGCTCGCCCACACCACCAGCGTCTCGGGCCTGGCAAACCGCCTGGGCGGCGTCGCGAACGGCTACGGTGCCAGCCAGATCGGCGGCGCCATGACGGGCGTGGGGAGCTTGGCCGGCGCTGCCGATCAGGTGGCCAACATGCGCTTCTTCTCGTCGTCGGGAACGGACTTCTCCGCGACCGAGCAGACGCGGCGGGCGCAGCGCCTGGGCAACGTCCAGGCCGCGGCCATGCAGGGGATGCAGCAGTCGGAGCAGCGCATCGCCGGCCTGCGCGAGCTGATGGGCGAGATTGACGGGCAGCCCGACGTGCAGGCGTCGGCCGCCCTGAACAACCGCATCCAGGCCGAGCACGCGCTTCTGTCGGCGCAGCAGCAGCAGCTCGCGCAGTTGCAGCTCATGGCGGCCACCCAGCAGCAGGGCGACACCCTGCGCGCGGAGGAAGCCGCCCGGCAGAGCGCGGAGCAATACCGCGATAGCTTCCAGCCGTTGGGGGACAACTGATGCGCGGTGCGGTGCTCGTGCTCGCCCTGGTGGCCGTGGGCACCGCGCCCGTTCTCGCGCAGCGGTCGCGCGAGAACCGCGACGTGCCCTGGTTCCAGGCGCATCCGCAAATCCTCGATGAGACCTTGCGACGCTGCCAGCGCGACGCCCGCCTGGCCGCGAGCTGGGAGTGCCAGAACGCGGAAGCCGCGGGCGCCTCGCGCATGGGCCGCCCGCTGCCCAACACCCTGCCGCGTGCCGGCCAGGGACGCCAGGCGCCGCCCGTGGACAGCAGCGGCCTACCGGAGCCGGACTACAACCCGCGCACCAACCCGTTCGGCTTTCAGTCCCTAAAGCGGGCTTGTCAGGAACGTGGGCCGGGAAGCTCGATGTTCCTTCCCTACTGCTACCAGCTCGATCGCTACCCGGAGGAACGCGACCGTGGCCGGTGAGTTCTTCCAGAACGTCTCTCTAGCCTTCGATGGCAATCTAGTTTCCGCCGTCAACAACGTCATTAACAACGGCCTCACCTGGGCACGTCCCCAGGTGCGGGCCGCTGCCACGCTGTTCATCCTCATTTCCGGTTGGCTCGTGCTGACCGGCCGGATGGACAAGAGCGTGCTGGCCGGGCGCGTGCTGCGGATCATGGCCGTGGCCGCCTTGCTCACATCGGCGGGCACGTTCAACACCTACGTCCGCGACTTGTTCCTGACCGACATTCCTTCCACGGTCGGAAGTGCCCTCACGGGCGGAACCACCTACGCCCCGGCCGCGCAGTTCGATGCGCTGTGGGGTGCCACGCAGCGCATCGCCGCCACCATGCTCGCGGAAGCGACGGGCTGGACGCAGTTCGGTGAGCGCCTGGTGATCCGCGCGCTGATGGTGATTTCCTTCGTCGCCCTGGTCGTGATCTTCCTTATGTGGATCGTGGCCCGCGTGGTCATGGGCTTCGTGATTGCCCTCGGGCCGTTCCTGATCGGCCTTGCCCTGTTCGACGCGACGCGTCCCTTCGTGGATCGCTGGGTGGGCAAGCTCGTCTCGCTGACGCTCGTGCAGCTCTCCGTCAGTGTCATGCTGCAAATGCTGATGACGGGTTTCAACAACTACGTCCGCGTCGCGCAGTCCAATTCCGGCGGTAGCCTGGATGAGAAGATGGGCGCGCTGCTGCAAGTCGCCGCCTGGTATTGGTGTGGCCTGCTACTGATCGGCGCGCTGACGGGCGTGGCCTACTCCATCGGCGGCGGCCTGGCCGGCTCCTTCGCCCCGCACACGCAAGCCCTGGGCGAAGCCATCGACCGCGGCATGGCGTCGATGCAGCGCCGCTCCGACAAGAAGGCCGCCGCCGCCTCCCAGGGCCGGCAGGAAGCCTATCAGAGCCGAACGGCCACCGCCGCCGAGGCGACAGCCGCCAACACCGTGCCGAAGGGCTGATCCCGTGCGCGCCTCCTGCCCCCTCCTCCGTCACCGTGGAGCCCCGATGAAGCCCGCGCTGCTGCTCTCCCTGCTGGCCCTGGCCGCCTGTGCCAGCGCCTCCGAACCGCCGGCCTGCAAGGGCGAGGTGTTCCAGCTCAATCCGACCCGGATGCTCCCGCCGGCCACCCTCGCCGCCGCGGCCCCCGTGGTCGCCCCGGCCAGGAGTGTCGTGCGTTGAACGCCATCCTCCCGCCCGGCCAGCCGGTGCCGCCCAACGCCTCGCCCGCGGGTGGCCCCTCCGATGGCGATATGGCCGCCGCCGTGGTGATCCCACGGGGCGAGCTGAACCGCCTCTACGCCGAGACGCGGGCCCGCCAGCTCCGCGACGCCCGCTGCGCCAAGCGCATCAGCATGGGAAAGACCTGGGCCATCGTCGGCCTGCTGGGCGTGGTCGGGATGCAGGCCCTCGCCGCCCTCCAGCTCTTTCCCCTGGTGCGCGTGGTGCCCGTGGTGGCCATCCCGCAGCCGGACGGCAGCATGGCCACCGTGGTCCACGGCGACGCCCTGCCGGCCGGCGTGCAGGAGCGCGCCGTGCGCGCCACCCTGTTCCAGTATGTCCGCCTGCGCGAAGGCTGGTCCTCCGGCGAGGCCGGCTACGCCTATGACGTGGTGAGCCGCATGTCGGCGCCCGCTGTTCGCACCGCTTTTCAGGAGTGGTTCAACCTCGACAAGCCGCCCGGCCCGCAGGCCGTGTGGGGGACGCGGGCGACCGTCACCGTGGAGCAGATCAGCGGCGCCCTGCTGCCGAACGACACCGCGCAGGCCGACGAGATTTACCAGCTCCGCTTCCGCCGCACCGAGCGCGCTGCCGGCCGCCCGCCGGTCGTGTCCACCTGGGTCACGACACTGCGCTACCGCGCCGGCCAGAACATCGCCTTCACCGACGGCACCACGATCAACCCGCTGGGCGTGCTCGTGACCGAATACCGCCCGCCCGAGCGTGAGGGCGTGCCGACGCTGGGAGAGGCCCGATGAACCGCCCCCGTTCCGTCCTGCGGCTGCTTCTGGCCCCCTCCGTCGCCCTGCCGCTGGCCTGGGGTGCCCCGGCCACGGCGGGCGAAGCCCCGGCCCCGGCCGGCGCCGATCCCCGCGTGCGGGTGATCGCCTACAACCCGCAACAGGTGGTCAAGCTCTATGCCGTCCCCGGCGCCACCCTGACCATCCAGCTCGCGCCCGGTGAGACGGTCGCCGGCCTGCCAGTGTCGGATCAATCCCTGTTGGACACGCCCGAGCCCGCCGGCCCCGGTAACGGCCCGATTGCCCTGGCCGGCGGCCCCGTCACTCCCTCCGAGCGGGCCGGCGCCGGCCGCGGTGCCTCGACGGATCGGAACCTCTTCACCGCTGTCCGCGGCAACTTCGTGATGCTCAAGCCCCTGCGCGACCTGGCGCCGCAGCCCTTGTTCATCATCGGCCGCAGCACCGACCCCACCACGGGCAAGGAGGTGATGCGCGCCTATACCTTCGAGCTGTCCACGCGAGAGGGGCCACTGACCGCGGACGCCCCGGATACCTACTACCTCGTGCGCTTCACCTACCCCGCTGAGGAACGCGCCGCCGCGGCGGCTGCGGCGGCAGCTCGTCGGCAGGCGGCCAACGCCGCGGCCGAGACGCGCCGCCGCGAGCTGGCCGACCGGCAGGCGCGTGAGCGCCTAGTGCTGGCCAGCACGAACGCCGCCACGCCCGGCGTCCTGAACTGGAACTACGACGGCCAGGGCGACCGTGACCTGGCCCCGGCCGAGGTGTGGGACGACGGGCAATCCACCTTCCTGCGCTTCCCCGGCAATCGTCGCGTGCCGGCCATCTTCTCCGTCCTCGCGGACGGACGCGAGGCGGCCGTGAACTACTCGGCCAACACCTCGGGCCTCATCACCATCCACCAGACCAACGGCACCTTCCGCCTGCGGGACGGCGGCCTGGTGCTGTGCATCCTCAACCGGGCCTTCGATGCCACCGGGCGCAACCCCGGCACCGGCACCACCAGCCCCGATGTGGTGCGGGAGATCAGACAGTGAGCGACGCAACGGCCACCAGGGGCGCCGCCGCCTCCAATGATCCTGTCTCGCCCGTGGCCGGCGGCCGGCGCCTGCTGACCGGCCGGGAGAAGGTGCTGATCGGCGTCGGCATCTTCGCGGCCTGCGGCCTGGTCGCGATGTGGCCCTCGTCCAAGCCGGCCCCGGAGCGCGAGCGCGAGCAGCCGGTCGCAGAGGCCGGGCGCTCCATGCCCTACCGGCCGATGCCCGAGCCGGCCGCCCCGCCGTCCCCGGCCCCGGCCGTCACGGCCGCGGCGCTGCCCACCCCGCCGACCCCGGCGGCCATGGGGATGCCGATGCCGATGCCGGGCGCCGGCAGCGCCGTAGCCTTCGGCGGCGGGGGCGGGCGCCAGCTCCCCAACCCCACCCCGATCATGAGCTACGAGGACCGTGCCGCCCCGCAGGCCGCGCAGCTCGTGCAGGACGGGCCGGCCGGCCCCCGCGCTGCCCGGGCCGGGGCGCCTGCTACAGTCCCCGGCGGCCTGGCCGGGGGCGCCAATGAGCCCGACGACGCGCTCTCTTCGCGCCTGCGCCCGTCCCGCATGGCCGCGGCCCGCGCAACCGTGCTGCGGAATCCTGAACTGACGGTGCCGATGGGCACGCGCATCCCCTGCATTCCCGAGATGCCGATAGACTCCACGGTTGCCGGCTTCTTCTCCTGCATCACTCCCGTGGACGTGCGCGGCTCCACCGGAACCGTCGTGCTGATGGAGCGTGGCACCCGCATCGTGGGCGAGGTCCGTTCCGGCCTGGCCCGCGGCTCGCGTCGCCTGTTCGTGGTGATGACCCAAGCCCTCACGCCTGGCGGCGTGCAGATGGAGCTGAACAGCCCCGGCGCCGACGTGATGGGCCAGGCCGGGCTGGATGGCGAGGTCGATAGCCACTTCTTCGAGCGGTTCCGCGGCGCCATGCTGCTCGCCTTCCTCGACACCGGCCTACAGGCCGCGGCCACCGTCGCCAGCAACTCGCTGAACAACGGCACGGGCGTCACCTTCAACCAGTTCCAGTCGGGCGGGCAGCGCGCCACCAGCCAAGCGCTGGAATCCGACATCAACATTCCCTCCACCCTGCGCCGAAACCAGGGGGAGCCCATGACGGTGTTCGTGGCGAGAAATCTGGACTTCTCGGACGTATATCGGTTGGTGAGCCGGTGAGGGGCGCGGCGGTGCAGCTCGCCCTTCACCTCGCCGCTGCGGCGCCGGCCGGGAGTTGGGGAACGGCAGGGCAGGCGTGCCGCCTGCCCGGTCCCTCCCCGGAGGACGCGCCCACCATCCACGATCCGGCGCAGCTCCTGTTCGCCTTCGCGCGGGAGGCAGGCCGATGATGCACGCCGCGGCACAACTGGATTTCGCCCTCGCCCCCGTGGCCGGCGCCCTGGCCGATCCGCGCACCGAGGAGCTGTGCATCAACCACCCCGGCGAGTTCTGGCTACGCCAGGGCGGGCGCTTCGAGCGGCACGCCGCCCCCGAGCTGGACTTCGACATGCTGGAAGGCGTCGCCATCCTGGCCGGCGCCCTGCGGAACCAGAACGTCGGCGCCGAGCACCCGCTGTGCTCCACCGACCTGCCGACCGGCCACCGCCTGCAAGTCGTGCTGCCGCCCGCCGTGCCGCCCGGCACGGTCTCGCTGACCTTCCGCCGGCCGAGCGATTCCGTGGCCGCCCTGTCTGACCTGGCCGGGCGCTACGACACCTCCCGCTGGAACCGCTGGGACAAGCGCCGGGAACAGCGCCAGGCGGACAGCGCCGGGCTGCTGGAGCTGTTCGACGCGGGCGACGCCGTGGCCTTCTTCGGCGGCCTAGTGCGGGCGCGCCGCAACATCCTGTTCTGCGGCGCCACGGGCGGCGGCAAGACGACGCTGAGCAAGACCCTCACCTCCGAGATCCCGCGCACCGAACGCATCCTCACAATTGAGGACGCGCTTGAGTTGGTCGTGCCACACGGCAACTCTGTCCGCCTGCTCTACTCCAAGGGTGGGCTGACCATGGGCGGCGTCACCGCCGACGCCCTGCTGCAAGCCACCCTACGGATGCGCCCCGACCGCGTGCTGCTGCAGGAACTGCGCGACGACGCGGCCTGGGTGTACCTGAACGAGGTGATGACCGGGCACCCCGGTAGCCTCACCACGATTCACGGCGCCGACGCGCCGCAGGCCATGCGCCGGCTGTTCAACCTGGTGAAGGGCACCCCGCAGGGCGCCACCTACGGCGACGACACCCTGGCCGCGATGATCGGCAGCGCCGTGGACGCCATCGTGCCCCTGCACAATGACGCCGGCACCTACTCCATACGCGAGGTCTGGTTCGCCGATGACGCCGCCCGCCGCGGCGAGGTCGCCGCCGATCTGCTCCGCGCCGCCTAACGCTGGACCGTCTTGGGAGGGCCCTGCATAGGGCTGGAAGAGAGATATACGATGGGCGCTGTACGTCTTGCGTCTAGCCGTCCAGCATCAGGTCGCCGGAGGCCGGGGCGATGAGCGAACGTCGCCGCCTCCCCTCCCCCGGTCGCTTAGTGGCCTGGGGCCTGCTGCTGGCCATCCTCGCCCTGCTCTGGACCGCTGCGGCCTCGGCCGTGTTCCTGTGGGGCACCGGCCTGGTCCGCTACTTCCCGTTCCAGGGGACCGCCTGGATCGGCAAGTGGTGGAGCTACGCCCTGTTCGCGTCGCCCCACCCCATCGTCGGCCGATGGCTGATGTTCGGGGCCGGGGCGCCCACCGTGTTCCTCGGCCTGGTGATCTACCGCCTGGTGCAGCTTCGCGGCGGGCGCGTCACCCGCCCCGGCGAGGTCGTCCGCGGCAGCACCGACAACCACGGGCACGCCGAGTGGATGAGCATGAAGGAGGCCCGTGACCGCTTCCCTGGCCCGCACCCCGACTTCGGGGGCGTGGTCGTGGGCGAGGCTTACCGGGTGGATCAGGACAAGGTGGCCAGGCTCGCCTTTGACCCGGAGCGGCGGGAGACCTGGGGCCAGGGCGGCAAGGCCGCGCTGCTGGTGGACCCCTGCAAGATCGGCCCGACCCATAGCCTGGTGTTCGCCGGCTCCGGCGGCTTCAAGACCGTCTCGGCCGCCTCTACCCTGGTCCACTGGACCGGCGCCGCCGTCGTGCTCGATCCCTCGCGCGAGCTGGGGCCGATGCTGTCCGCGGCCCGCGCCGCCATGGGGCACAAGGTCGTCTCCCTGGAACCCGGCACGCCGGGCGGGATCAACGTCCTCGACTGGATCGACGTGACCCACCCCCTCGCGGAAACCAACGTCCACGCCGTCGTGGGCTGGATCTTCGGAGAGGCGGAAGGCGGCAGCTCCGACGCTGATAAGTTCTTCCGCAACTGGGGCAAGCAGCTCGTCGCTTGCCTGCTGGCGCATATGCTGTGGGACGACACCATGCCCGCGGAGGCCAAGACCCTCCGCACGCTCCGCGCCGGCATCGTCACCCCCGAGGACCAGATGCGCGACGTGCTGGAAGGCATCCACGCCGGGTCGAACAGCCCCATGGCGCGCGACATTGCCGGCACTATCAAGAAGATCGTCCCCGAGACCTTCTCGGGCATCTACGGCAATGCCACCGGCGACACCGCCTGGCTCTCCGTCGCCGCCTACGCCGATCTGGTGTCGGGCGGTACCGAGGGCGCGGAACCCTCCTGCGGCACCGCCGAGCTGACAGAGGGCAAGCTGACGGTGTTCCTGCAAATCCCGCTCAAGGTGCTGCGCGACACCCCCGCCGTCGGGCGCGTGCTCGTCGGCGCGTTGCTGAACGCGCTCTACGAGGCGGACGGCGCCGTGCAGGGCCGGGTGCTGTTCATGCTCGATGAGGTCCGCCGCCTGGGGCCAATGAAGATCCTGGAGGTCGCCCGCGACGCCGGCCGGAAATACGGGATTACCTTGCAACTGCTCTACCAGGCCGAGGATCAGCTCGTGGAACAGTGGGGCCGGCAGGGCCGCAACGCCTGGTTCGATAGCGTGAGCTGGCGGATGTATGCCGCCGTCCAGAACACCGACACCGCGAAGTCGGTATCGGACGCGGCCGGCGGGCACTCGGTCCTGGCCGAGAGCGAGGGCAGCAACGCCGGCAGTCAGGGCAAGGCCCTGGAAGTCGGCTCACGCTCCAAGGGCACCAGCATGAACCGGCACGAGATGGCCCGCGCCCTGATCCGGCCGGATGAGCTGATGCAGGACGTGCGCGGCGATGAGGCGTTCGTGTTCGCCCGTGGCTCCAAGCCGCTGCGCTGCGGACGCGCGATCTACTTCCGCCGCGCCGAGCTGCGCGCGGTGATCGAGGCCAGCCGCTTCCATAAACAAGCGGCGGAGTAGGAGGGCAGTATGTCCGACACCAAGGGTTCCAACCAATCCCACGACACCGCGCCGCGCCGGGCGGAAGAGTCGGCCTTAGCCGGCGCCAGATCGTCAAAGCTGGGGCAGGGGCAAGCCTCGGCTGCGACGCAATACTGGCAGAGCGTGGCCGCTGCCGGCCGGGCCGCGAAGCCGGCCGCCGCAGCGCCGACTGAAGCCGCCACGCCTGGCCGTCAACGCGGCGCGCGTGCGTAAGATAGACAAGGAAATTACCTTATGAAGCTCGTTCTGTCTGCATCCGGCCTGGCCGCTGTCTATGGCTTCGGCATCCTGCCTGCCTCGGCGCGGGCGCCTCAACCCGTGCCCCAATGCACGGCAGTAGTCACCGGCCGTGACGGTCGGAACGTGGAGGCTGAACAGGTGGTCAATGCCCTGCGCGTGCAGGGATGCGCCGGCATTAAGCAGCAACGAGACCTCACGGGTCAGCGAGGCGCGGGTTGAGCCGCTACGGGCTGTTGACTTTTTTCCCGAAAAGTCGCCTTCTGTTGATTAGCGCAAAAATCAACAGGATCCGACATGACGGAGGCCGACAACCCGGTTGAGCGGTTCGTGGATGGCGAGTTTCCGGTTCGATTCCGTGCCTTCCTGCCGCCGGCCATGCGTCTCGCCTACGCAACTGTGGACACATTCATGGAGCAGGCGGATTTCCTGATGACCCCGAGCGGCCTGTTTCAGCGCGGCCAGCTCATCGTGAAGGCTGTCGAGCTACAGCTCTTCAAGTTAGCACGGAGCGGCAGCTTGCCGTTCGAGCCGAAGTGGGAAGAATATGCGTCTCCGACCGGCAAGCATCTCGTGCTGCACAGCCCGCGGTCACGTATCACGGTCAACCAAGTTTCGGAGCCTTCGTCGAAGCCTCGTCACGCCAAGTTTCGTGAGAACTTTGGCCTGAACAATACGCGGTATCTGTGGCCGGAATGGAATGACGAGGCGGAGCGTTCGGACAGACTTCGCCATCTGCTGATCCTGCACGGGTATCAGGACCTCAACTTTGTCAACATCGGCTTCCCACATCCGACTAAGGATCGACTGCTGTATCGAACCGAAAACTTTGTCGATATGCCGCAGGTGATCGGCGGCACGGACGAGCGCGACGACAAGCGCGAGGGTCCCACCGAGGCCCCTGATCTTGAGCCGCTTGAGGACCTTGAGAAGTTTTTACGTGATAACAAGCTGGATCGATGACGAACGTAGTTTCCTTTCCGGATCGGGTGCGTGGTTTTGCTCCCGCACGGCTTATTGAGGCTCGGGTTGCGCTCCAAGCGTCGCGCGACGAGCTGGGGCGTGCTGTTGGGCTGACAGGCCAAGCAATTGGCTATTACGAGACGGGCGCGCGTAGGCCCGACATGGAAAAGCTGCTCTCGATCGCGGCCGCGCTTAGGCAGCCCGTCACGTTCTTCCTGCGCGAGGGGCGGCCCATGCCAGCCACCACTGGCACGCGGTTCTTCCGCAGCATCGGTCCCAAGAGCAACAAGCTTAATGCGTCGTTGGACGTAAAGACCAAGTGGCTGTGGGAGGTGGTAGACCGCATTGGCAAGCTCGTGCGTTTGCCCGAAGTGAAGTTGCCTTCGGTAGATCGTTCGCCGGGCGCGACTTCCTACTCGGACGAGGAAATCGCACAAATTGCTACCGCGACCCGCCGCCTTTGGGGGCTGGGTGACGGCCCGATTGCCAATGTCATAGCATTACTGGAAACGAACGGCATCATCGTTAGCCGCTATGAGATGGGGTCGGATAAAATCGATGCCTTCTCATGCTGGGTCGACGGCCGACCTCTGATTCTACTCGGATCAGATAAGGAATCCGCTTGTCGTTCCAGATTCGATGCGGCCCATGAGGTTGGACACATCATCCTCCACCATGGCGCGGCGCAGGAGGATCTGAATGACAAGCGCATCCGCGACCGGTTGGAGGAGGAGGCGCATCGGTTCGCCAGCGAGTTCCTGTTTCCGCGTAATATGTTTCTGATTGAGTTCTATTCGACCCGTGCAGCGCACCTACAGGGGCTTAAGCGCCGGTGGGGCATGTCGATGCAGGCGATTGCACATTACGCTAAGGTGCTAGGCGCGATTGACGACAGTCAGTACGTCTTATTTCGGAAAACCGTCACTAAGAACCGATGGCTTAGAGAGGAGCCTCTGGATCGGGAAATCCCGATGGAACAGCCAAAGATGCTGCTCAAGGCGATCAAGATGCTCGTTGATCGTGGGGCGCTGCCCCCCTCTGGCTTAGAATCTGAGAACGGCTTTTCGTTGGAGATGGTGCAGAGGCTATGCGGCGAACTGCCAGCGGCTTTGGCTCCGGTTGGTCCGTCACTCACGCTATTATCGTCGTAAGGTGGGCGGGCGGGGAACCCCGCCCGCCTCCGGGCTAGGTCTCTGGAGAGGCGTCTATGCCGATTGGGATATCGCCCGAGAACACTGGTCGCACCCCGGCGGCTTCCAGCGTCTGCCTCAGCACGCGGAGGTTAGCCGCCATTGGGGTTCGCTTCTCTCCCTCGAACCGGTCCGATGCCACACTTTCCGGCGTGGTGGAGATCGACGGCGCCTATGTCGGCGGCCACACCCGCCGAGAGAACAAGAAGGCGGATCGCAAGGACCGGCGCCTTTCGGAGAACCAGTCCAACGTCGTCACTCCGGGGTTGTCCTTCGTGAGCGCGACGGGCGTACCCTGCCGTTCGTCGTGGCGCGCGAGGCGGACGGTGTGGCGCTTGCCCGCCAGCATATCGCGCCGGGTTCCGTGATTCATGCCGATGAGGCGGGCGGCTGGGACGTCCTGCACGCCTTCTACAACCTGCGTCGGATCAACCACTTCGTCGCATTCAGCCTCAACGCCGCCTGCACCAACCAGGCGGACAGCTACTTCGCCCGCTTGCGCCGCGCCGAGTGGGGGCAGCATTACCACATCAGCGGACGATACCTCGCTGCCTACGCGGGCGAGATTGCATGGCGCGAGGACACTCGCCGTCAGCCGAACGGGGTGCTGCGCCAGCGCGCGACCGGCGCAGCGCTACGATACCCGGTGTCTCGGGTGTGGGCTGGGTACTGGCAGCGCGGCTAGATGCGCGCTCCCCGAGAAGTTGAGCGGCGAGTGCTCTAACCCAGCCCGACTAGGCGCGTTGACCGAAGCGCGCTATGCGATGCGGAGTACGCCATTCGTTAAGGCAGACTCGCAGAGAGTTGCCGAATCGAGTTAGATGCGCGCTCATTGTACGCGCCAGACGGGAGCCGTTCTATGTCAGGCTATGCAGCCGTTAATGACGCTTTCCGCTTTGTGGAAAAGCAGGACACGCTCTTGAAGCAAGTCATTCGGATGCAGGCTGAAAAGGTTCGCCTTCAGGGAACAGCGGAGGCGAAGAAAGAGGGCGAGGCTTCTGGAGCCAATTCTGAGCGATAGGGGCTTGTTTTACCAAAAGGATGATTTCAGGCGATCTTTGTCCAAAAAGGACGATGAGGAGTGGCGTCCATCGTTCTTCCGCGATTACGGCAGGATCATCCATTCACCCAGCTTTAGGCGTTTGCAAGGTAAAACGCAGGTTTTCCCTGGGCATGAATCTGACTTCTTCCGTAATCGGCTAACGCATTCGCTCGAAGTAGCGCAGATTGCGGAAGGAATTGCCGATAGGCTGAATACTGAGCATCCAGAATTGAAAAAGATGGATGCAAGGCAGCGCATCGATACGCGCCTCTGCGCTGCAGCTAGCCTCATACACGATCTCGGTCATCCTCCGTTTGGACACAATGGTGAGCGCGCCCTTGATCACGCCATGCACTCGCATGGTGGATTTGAAGGCAATGCACAGACGCTTCGGATCGTCACTAAACTTGAGCGTAAAGCTAGGGACGCCAATAATGTCCCATATGGCCTTGATCTTTGCTATAGAACCCTTGCATCAATCCTCAAGTATGATTCGCTGATCCCCAGAGCGCGACCCGAGGGCGCAAAACTTTCAAAGGGGTATTATCAGAGCGAGCGCGAGATTGTTTCTGAGATAAAGAAGCATGTCTTGGGTTCGTACGTGGTCCCAGACGGTGAGTTTAAGACCGTCGAGTGTGCGATTATGGATATAGCGGACGATATTGCATATTCGACGTACGATCTTGAGGATTCACTTAAAGCAGGATTTTTAACGCCCGCTGCAATTTTGTCCTCTCCGCCGCGATTGATGAATGATGTGGCGAAGAAGGTTAGCGACGAGCTTCAGAAGAATGTTACCGCGGTTGAGGCAATGGCCGTATTTGTTGAGATTTTTACTGATCCCAACCAGAGAGTAGGCGATAAGGGCGATTTAGAGAAGTTTATTGATCAATACAACGCATATGATCAGCTGGCAAAGTCTGGCTATTTTCGCACACAGCTGTCGTCTCAGTTGGTTAAAGAGGCCATCGGATCGGTAACTTTGACGTACAATGCCGACTGTCCGGCAATGTCTAAGGTTCATCTGTCGGCGGAGGCAAAACTTAGAGTGGAGGTGCTGAAACAGTATACTTACTTAGCTACCATTTTCTCTTCGAGGGTCAAACTCCCTGAATACCGCGGATACGAAGTGGTAATGGGCATATTCAAAGCCTTGGCCGGCCCCAAGGGACACCTACTTATGCCTGATGATGTTAGAGATCAGTACTACCTGTGCGGCGGTGACATGGACACGGAAATGAGACTTATATGCGACTTTGTGGCTGGCATGACCGATCGATATGCGATGGAGTTCTATGGCCGTCTGCACTCGGATGGGCCGCAAAGCATGTTTAAGCCAATCTAGGCCATCAATCACTTAGCCCCCTTCCAAAGCACAAATTGACCCGTTCCCTGCACCGATTTGACGACCCCATTCCACAACGGTAGCAGCGCCAAGCGCGTCAACTAAACCAATCAGCCGTTTTCTTGGAACGATGCTGCCAAGTTGAAACCAAGAAAGAGGCCATTGTTCCGGCTAGGTTGACCGCTAATTCAGCGTGACGGGGTTGAGCACGAATACCTGTTCGGCCCTGTCCATGTGCGTCACCCGCCTTGTTGCGGATGGCAGCAAGATTTCCCACAACAGCCTGAGCATTACCAAGTATGGCTTTGAACACCGGCTCTTGATGCTGGTTCGGCGCCAGGTTCAACAGCTCTGCGGTCATTCCCCAAAGCCGCGGCAAGTCCACGTCATCAGGATACGCCTTCTCAGCATCGTCAAGGATGTGCTTGCAAACAGTCTCAAGCATCGTCCGCGCTGCTGTAATTGCGCCATCTGGATCATCGGTGCGGCGCTCAAGCGCCTTTGTCCAGGCCACAGCAACGTGCTCTGCATCGAGGACTTCCAACGCCTCTGTTATGGGCTCTGTGCCGGGTGAATTTTCCTGGGCTTCGAGCTGGTCCAGCAATGGCCGGAAAGCGTCCCAAATGTGGACCCGTCTTCCCTGATACTGCGCGTGCTCTATTTGAATGTAAGGCCAGAATTGGCTTGTATCCCGACAGGGCCGAACAAAGGCAGGCAGCTTTCCCGCCGTCATTGGATTGCGGGTCAGCTCGTCCCGAAGCTGCTTATATTCGTCATCGTCAAAGTTGCCTCCAGTTGCTCTAGCGACCAATCCGTTTTGCAACCTAGTCACTTTGTCGATTAGAGATTCCTCATCACCAGCACCCCACGGCGGCAAGCTCAAATGCACCTCCCCTTGGATTATTCGTTGCCTACATTCTGGGACCGGAAGCACGCCCCTGCTTTGTAGTTTTCTCGGTAGCAGCGTTTTGAGCCATTGCGGTTTTGTTGAGCTGCGCTGTTTGTAAATGGCTCAAAACGTTTTGTACCGCCGTGGCGATGGGCTGGTGTCCCTGGCGTCGCGCCAAGTCGTTCCAATCGCTGCCGCGGTCGCCGGCCGGAAAGGACGGCACCGCCGCAGCTCCCCCCACGGCCGCCGCGGCGGCCTCCGCCTTCTCCTTCCCCACGTTCGGCAGCGGCACCGCCCGCCTCGGCAGGTGGTGGTCGTTGTCGCCCGCGATGACGATGGGCCGCGACGGGTCGGCCGCCCGGTACGCCTTCGCCACGGCCGCCAGGTTTGCCGCGTTGAAGGCCACGGCCACCGGCAGGCCGGTCGCCTCGTGCAGCGTCGCCGCCGTGGCGTAGCCCTCGGCCACCAGCAGCGGCGCCCCCGGCCTCGGCCGGTCGCCGATCAGCGCGTGCCCGCCCTCGGTCCTGGCGCCTTTCAGGAACAGCTTGGACCCGTTCACATCCACTCGCTGAAGGCCCCATAGCCGCCCGTCCGGTCCTTGCACCGGCACCAGCAGCCGGCCGCGCCGGTCCTGCCGTAGCCCGTGCGCTCGCACCCCCTTGGCCGCGAGGTAGGGGTGCGAGGTCGCCGGCGCCGCCGCCGCCCATAGCCGGTGCGCCATCCTGGCCGCCCGCTCCTGGGTGTCGTGGCGCTCCCGCGCCCGCTCCGCGGACTTTGCCGCCGCCTTGGCCGCGAACGCCGCCCGCTCGGCCGGCGCCATCTGCACCACGGGCCGCTCGGCCTTCCAGCGGATCTCGGTTCCGGTCTTGTGGTTGCGGATGTAGCCCGCCGGCCAGCCGTCCAGATGCCCGACGTAGGTTCCCGACTTCTGCCCCTTCCGGTCCCCCTCCACGGCAACCCGGTGCATCCGCCCGTCCATCTCCACCGGCCCGCTCACGCGCAACCCCGCCTGATGCAGCGCCACGGCGAAGTCCACCGCGGCGTCGGCCTCGGTGAAGCGCGGCGCCGCGCGCCGCCCCGAAGCTGCGGAAGCTCGCGGGGAGGCCCGGGGAATGACCGGGGATGGCGCCGGGTTGGCCTGGGAAGGCGCCGCGGGTCTGGCGGAGGCCTGCGCCGCGTCGCGGTCCTGGCACGGCTGGGTCGCCTGGGCGGGCTTCTGGCCCCTGCCCTGCTCCATCCCCGCCAGCACCGCCCCGCGCTCGCCCAGGGCCAGCGCCAAGCGGTCCGCCACTACGGCCACGGCGCCCTCCTCGCGCTTGCGCTGCGCCGCCCGCCGCACGCTCGGCCGCGGTGCTCCCTTCGCTCCGGCCGCCGTGCGCCGCCAGTAGGCCGCCGCGTCCACCGGCTGTGCCGGGCTGGCCTGCTTCGGCCGCGGCGCCCGGTGCCGTTCGGCCGCCGTTCGGCTACGGGCCTGGTTGTCCCGCGCCCGGTCGCGCACCGCCTTGGCCTCGCCCTCGGCCGGCCGCTGCTCCTCGCCTCCGCCCTCCTGCAGAACGGTTCCGCCGGCTCGCCGCAGCCGGTCGGCCAGCTCGCGCACCGCCTGCCAGCGGGCATCGAGCGCCTGCCGCAGCCGTTCCACCGCCTGCCCCACCGCCCGGCCGTCGCGACGATCGCGGAGGTGTGCCCCCAGGGTCGTCCGTGGCTCTCCCGCCACCTCACGTGCCTCGGCTCGCCGGAAACCGGACTGCATGGCGTGCGCCGCGGTGCGGCCCACGTCGCGGGCGCGGTCCATGAAGTCGAGCGCTGACGCCTTCGCCGGCTGCCGTGCCAGATTCCGCGCCACGTTCTCCCACACATCGGCCGCACCCACCGGACGAGCATCGCCCAGGGCGCGTCGGGCCATCACCTCGCGCCGCTCCGCCCCGTCCGAGGTGATGAGCCAGGCGGAATCCTTGTGCCGGCTCTCGGCCGTGTAGCCCTTGAAGCCCTGCACCCCCGCCGATCCCGCCGGCATGGCGTTGATGTGCTCGCGGCTGGTGATGCCCTGGGCGGCGTCGATGGTCAGCACGTCGCCCGGCGCCAGCCGCGTGCGGCCGTTCTTCTTGTCCGCCAGACTGTCCCACGACACCGCCCCGTCGCGGCCCCCGGCCGTCCGCAGCACGATCCCGTCCGCGTTCACCTCGCGCACTTCGAGCACGCTGCCGTTGTTGCCGATGTTGCCCCGGCCGCCGTCAAGGAAGCGGGCGTTGAGCCGGTCGAACAGCCGCACCCGGTCGCCCGGCGCCAAGGTCAGGTTGTATGTGGCGCCGGCCTGGTCGGTCGCGCGGATGCTGAACAGATCGGCCCCCAGCTCGCCCATCGCTCGGCGCTCCTCGCGCAGCGCCAAGGCCACGGCGCGGGCGTCGGCGTTCGTCGGCGCCGTGACGCTGATCGAGAATCCCGCATCGCCGGCGTTCGCCTCGCGCCGCTGCCGCCATAGCTCGGCCACCCGGCGCACGGCGTCGTCGTAGCCGCCCGGCACCGCCTCGGCCGTGCCGTCCTCGCGCTTCATGGCCAGCGCCTCGGCCGCCTTGCCGTCGCGGAACAGCCCGGCGATCTCGCGCTTGCGCTCCGTGCGCTGCCGGCGCGTGGTGAGGATTTCCGGCACCGCCTCTGACCCCAGCGCCCGGCGCATCAGGTTGACCACCGGCCCGGCCTCGATGCCCTGGCATTGCTTGTCGTCGCCCACGGCGACGATGCGGAAGCCGTGCTCCTGGCGCAGCCGCAGCAGCTCCAGCATCTGCCGGGCGCCCACCTGCCCCAGCTCGTCCACCACCACCACCGTCCGCGGCCCGACCGAGATGCGGCCGGCTCTGACCCCGTGCAGGAAGCCGGTCAGCGCGGCGACGCTACCCACGCCGGCCTCCTTCAGCGGCTCGGCTTGACGCCAGGCAATCGCCACGCCCACCACGTTGTCCCCCTGGGACTTCCAGGCATCCACCAGCGGGCGCAACAGGGCGGTCTTACCCGACCCGGCCACGCCCACCGCCACCCCTACGGCACCGCCCGTGCCAAGGCGCACCATGGCAGCGTGCTGCGCCTGGCCGTGCTCGTCCGCAAAGTCCAGGCCGCTGCGCTCCACGGCGGCAGCGAGGGCGGCGGGGGACAGGGCGCGGCTGCGGTCTGCCGCGGCGGCCTTGGCCAGGGCCACGGCTTCGCCCTCCTGGGCGACGTGCAGCGCCGTCGTCACCTTCACCTCGTCGCGCTCGCCGTCGCGGCCCCACACCAGCCCCGTAAGGTGGCCATCCTGGCGCACGCCGCGCTCGCGCATGGCCCGCGTCAGGGCGTCCACATCGGCCCGGCCGCCGTCCGCCCCTGGCGTGATGCCGGCGGCGATCAGGGCGCGGGCCGCCGCGGCGCGCAGGTCCGCCCCGTTGAGCACGGAGGCGCGGGAGAACTCGGCTTCGAGGAAGGGCAAGGCCGCCTCGTAGCCGGCTTCCAGGCGGGCCGCCCGGCTCTGCTCCCGTGGCGCCTCGGTGGCCTGGCGCTGCGGCGCCACGACGCCACGGTGCTGCCAGCCGATGGCCGCGGCCTGGCCGCGCCAGGCGGCAAAATCGCTGAGGTCGTCCGCCTTGCTCTTGCGGGCCGCCTTTGTGCCGCCTTTGAGAAAGTCCACCTGCATGTCCGGCGTCATGGCGTCCCAATCGAGACCGCGCTTTGCCGCTTCCTCGCGCGCCGCCTCGGTGCCGTCGCGGGTGCGCTTGCTGAACGCCTCGCACACCGCCTCCGGGATCGCCGACAGGCGGGCCATGCCGGTGCGCTCCTCCAACTCTACCTCCACCCCGACGCGGCGCAGGTTCGCCGCGACCTGCGCCTGGTAGAAGGCGCCGAACTCGTGGATGCGCGTCCGGGTCGGGTTGAGGTCCAGGGCGCCGAGGTGCCCGCCGTCCGTCAGGACCAGGTTGGGCACCGCGCAATGGGTGTGGAGCTGGGGGTCCCCTGCCCCCGAGGGATCGCGCTCCATGCGGAGGGTGAAGAACTCGGTGCGGTCCTCGCCCGTCCTCTGGTCGGTGACGACCACGCTCGCGGTCGGGCGGGCGGTGAAGTGCTCGAAGCCGATCCACGCGATGTGCCCGGCCTCGGTGCCTCCGCTGCCGGCCTTGCCGCGGCGGACCTGGCCGATTTCCCGGGCGACGTAGCGCAGCGAGGCGTCAACCGCGTCCCGGTGCGCTTGGAGGATGGTCGCCCGCTCGGCCTCGGTCGGGGCGAACGCCCACGCCAGGCTGACACTCTTGGGGGCGGAGAAGCACAGGTCGATGTAGCTGACGCTGCGCGTGGTCGCGGCCTCGTTCGTCGCCAGCTCGGCGCCGTCCGCCCGCCGACCGGCGAGGATCTGACTGACCTGCTCCACGGTCGGCGTGCCGTGCGGGTCCAATCCCAGCGCCGCCGCCAGACCGGGGTGCATGTCTCGCCGCGGCTGCGGCCGAGTGCCCCGGTTCGGCGCCTCCGGTCCTGCCTCGCCGCCCGGTCCCGGCCCGGCCCCCAGCTCGGCCGCCCGGTTCCGGGTATAGTAGTCCCCCATCGCCACGGCTTCGGGCGAGAGGGTTTCTTCCATCAGGTGGTCTGCCATCGCCCGCGCACCGCCAGGGGTGACGGTGGCCGCGCCCTTGCGGAAGGTCAGCACCGGCCGGGCCTGCTACTGACGCGACGGCGGCCCCGGCCGCCGGCCGGCGTGGCGCTCGTCGTCCTGGGCATCCTCGACCGGCCCACCGTCGGCCGCAGCCTCGATGCGGTGCAGGATTCCAGTCTGCTCGTCGAGGCGTTCCACGATCTGCGTCAGCAAGCCCGGCAGCGGGCTCTCGCCGGCTTCCTCGGTCGCCGCCTCAAGGATGGCTTGCAGCATTTCGGTGTGGGTGGCCTGTGTCTCCACCATCATCCGCAGCCCTTGGGTCAGCGTCTCAACGGTGTCCCGGAGGCGGGCCAGCTCGGCGGTGATGGCGTCTGACATGGCGGCTTCCTCGGCGTCGGGTGGTCGGGCGCCAATGAACCATCTCCGCTGGGGATGAGACCAGCACCTTCTAGGGTGCATTGGTCTGTAGAAGACTTCTCTTCCCCTCCCCTGCCCCTTTGAGGACGCCATAGAGGACGCCTTGGGACGTTTTGGGGACACCAGAGGAAAATTTGGGGATGCTTCGGATATCAAAAAGGGACAGAGCAGTGGACGCTTCTAGGGACGTTTGGCATGATGCAGGCGGCAACGATCTTAGGATGGCCGGCCCGGCATGCCTGACGATGAGGACGCTCTAGCTCGGGTGCTGCGGGCCGCGGACCAGGGTTCTTCGCGCTCTCGGCTCTACCAATGGATGCGCCAGCATCACGAGAACCTAGCCGCGCAGTTTGGGAAGGTTCGCCCAAACTGGCCTGCCCTGGCGGCCGAGTTCGCATCCCTGGGCATCACGGACAGCACCGGAAAGCCGGCCACCCCGGAGCGCACCCGCAAAACATGGTGGCGTGTCCGGGCAGACGTGAAGCGGGCTCAGGCTCGCAATCTTGCCGGGGCCATCCCCGCCTCCGTGGTGCCCTCTCCTGCGCCGACGCCGGCACCGGCCGCCCCTCCTGCGTCTGCCGCGTTGCCACAGCCTCTCACGACGACGCCTTCGCCTATCCCCCCTCGCCCACCCGCGCCCGACAACTCACCCGTGAACCTGTCGGAGGGGGTCAATCCGCCAGCTAAGCCGAAGTTCGGCATTGCTCGGCTTAGGCAATGACTTGGAAGGAACCGAACATGGCCACTAAGCCGACCGCCATTCCCGGCGCCGATGCTCCTCCCGCGGCCGAGGGTGGCGCGAGCATCGTCCGCCTGTTCCAGCGCAAGCGCAGCTTTGACGCCCCGGAAGCCACCATCGGCCTGCCCCCCTCCGCGCTCGATGCGGCGGCCTCGTCCCTGACACCTTCCGGGCCGATCCTCGACCTGACCGGGAAGCCCAAGGTGTGGTTCGTCAGTGGCCCGGGGCGGTCGGGCAAGACCACCCTGCTGCGCTACATCCTCGAAGCCGCCGCCGCGACCGGCAGCGAGGTCTTGGCGGCCGCCCTGGACCCACAGAACCGCTCCCTGGCCGCCTTCGTGGACGGCGTTGACCAGCCGCCCACCAACGAGGCCGCCAGTGTCGCGGCATGGCTGGAAGAGCTGCTTCGATTCGCGATGGAGGAGAAGCGTTCGGCGCTGCTGGACCTGGGCGGCGGCGATACCAGCCTCAGCCGGCTGCTGGACGATGCGCCCGACCTGGGCGACGTAATGGAGGAAGCCGGTGTGTCGCCAGTCGCGATCTACACCCTCGGCCCGCGCGTGGACGATCTCTCCTCCCTCGCCTCCTTCGAGAAGAAGGTGTTTGCGCCGGCGGCGACGGCGCTGATCCTCAACGAGGGCTTGGTGTCCCCCACGCAGTCGCGGGAAGAAGCGTTCGGCTGGGTCCTCAATCACTCCGCGTTCCGCGAGGCCGTGGCGCGCGGGGCGGTGCCGATCTGGATGCCGCGGCTGGACGCGACCGTGGCCAACGAGATCGAGGCCAAGCGGCTCTCGTTCAGCCTGGCGCGCGACGGCCAGGAACCGCAGGGCCGCGCGCCTGTCGGGCCGCTCGGCCCGCTCAACCGCTCTCGCGTCCGCAAGTGGATGGCGAGCATGGATCAGGCGCTGGCGCCGATCCGCTCCTGGTTTCCGTGAGCGCCGCGGCGCCGACGCCGGCCGGCCCTCCTGGCGAGGGCGCGCAGCTCCCCGACGTGGGGGAGGCAATGCGCCAGGCTCGCGCCGATCTGGAAGCCGCGGCCGAAACCGCCAGGGTAGAGCGGGACCCGCTCGCCCCGGTGCTGGCTGGGCTGTCGTCCAGCCTGGGCGCCATGGTCGCGCTACAGGCCCGCATGGAAGCCAGTCGGGAACCGCTGGACGCCAAGGCACGGGCCGAGATGACGCGCCAGCTCGTGCAGGCGTGCCGGGCCGACTTCGTGCGTCTGGCGGCCGGGCAGTCCCGCCGGCTCGCGGTGGTCTCGGGTGTCGGCGCCGCGGTGCTGCTGCTGGCCACGCTCGGCGGAGGGTATCTGTGGGGACGGTCCAAGGAAGCGGCGGAAGTGCGCGCCGCCTCGGGCGTGATCCGCGCCGCGTTGTCGGAAGGGTCCACCTCGGCCCAAGCCTGGGCCGACGCGATCCGCCGCAACGACCTGGTGGGCCTGCTGGCGCGGTGCGAGGGGCGCTCGGTGTGGGCCGACCCGACCGGCCGGCGAGCCTGCGCCGTGCCGCTATGGCTGGATGAGGCGCCGCCCCCGGTGGCGCCGACCGGGCCGCGCTCGTGAGGCGTCCCACGGTGTCAGAATTTCATGGCGCTGTGGCGCTTCGGCGCCTTGGTTCTTCGCCTGCTGCTGGCCGTGATCTTTCTCGGCCGCGGGCCGCTGCGACGGCTGCTCGCATCCGTCACGGGGATCCCCACCGTCGCGGCCTTCGCGTGCCTGTTCAGCATCCGCCTTGCCCTGGACGCCGGCAGTTGAAGTTTTAAAGTTTCGAAGTTAACGGGAAGGGCTTTGCAGAAGGTTTGCCCACATGCCCCGCACCGCTGCCGCGTCCGTTCCGCACGATGCGGACGACGCGCCCGCTGCCAAGCGTCGCCCCGGCCGGCCCTCGCCCGGCGACACCGTGCAAGTCACGCTCCGCATCCCTCGCGGCCAGCTCGCACAACTCGTTGAGGAAGGCGCCAGGCGCACCGCCGCGACCGGCCGCACCGTCACCGCGCAAGCCGTGATCATGGAGCTGCTGGAAGCGAAGTTTCCTTATAGACCGGGCGCCTGATCGTGCGCGGGCGAGATACCCCGGCCGCGGAGCGGCCCGGCGCTGGCTCTCCCAACACCTCACGAACTCGCGACCAGATTTATGACTTTTAAACTTTTAAAATGTTGACGGCAGGGGGAAGGGGGTGTAATGTCCCTTTCAGCCGAGACGCAATGCCTCGGTGGCTAGAGCAAAGGCGCTCTCCAATGTCGTTCTTCCGTTCCTCTCGTTCCTTCGGCTCTACCCGCGCCGCGATGGGCGCCAGCCCGCTGTCCGACGGAGAGCTGATGCAGCTCGCCCCGTCCGCCTTCGCGACCGAGGCCCATTCCTCCCGCTCCGCGCGCTACGCCTACATCCCGACCGCGGACGTGATCGCAGGCCTACGGCGCGAGGGCTTCGCCCCCGTGCTGGCCCGTCAGACCCGCCCGCGCGACGCCGAACGCAGCGGCCACACCAAGCACCTCATCCGCTTCCGCCACGAGGGCCAGGCCAACCAGCCGCGCCGCCTCGGCATGACCTTCCCCGAGGTCGTGCTCATCAACTCGCACGACGGAACCAGCGCCTACCACGTCACCGCGGGCGTGTTCCGCCTCGCCTGCCTGAATGGGATGGTGGTGTCGGACGGGCCGGAACGCTCAGTGAAGGTGCCGCACAAAGGCGACGTGGTGCGCCAGGTGATCGAAGGCAGCTTCGAGGTTCTGGACGCCTCGCGCCAAGCTATCGAGGCGGCTGACGCCTGGACCGGCGTCACTCTCAACCGGGACGAACAGCACGCTCTCGCGGATGCGGCCCGCGTGCTGCGCTTCGGCGACGAGGAAGGCAACGTGTCCACTCCGATCCAGGCGGATCAGTTCCTACGCCCCCGCCGGGTCGCGGACGCCCTGGACGATCTGTGGACCACCTTTAACCGGGTGCAGGAAAATACCATCCGCGGCGGCCTCCAGGCGTGGGGCAGGGACGGCAACAACCGACCGCGCCGCGTCACCTCGCGCGAGGTCACGGGCATCGACCAGGACGTCAAGCTCAACCGCGCGCTGTGGATGCTGGGCGAGCGCATGGCGGCCCTCAAGGGCGCCGCCTGACGGGCCGGGGCGGGGAGCCGTCACCGCCCCTCCTTCCCCTCCTGCTCCACCCCGTCGAAAGCTCCGCACCATGGATCGCCACGCCCTGCCCATCCTGGGCCTTCCGCTCATCCTCAACGACGATGCCGGCAACGGCCTGGCGCTCGGCACCAGCTCAGAAGATCCCGCCTACCTCCTGGCCGTGATCGAGGACGGCACCGGCCGCGCCATCATTCGCAACCTCATCGACGCCGAAAGCGAGGCGCTGTTGCTGGCCATGCTGAATCTGCGCGCGGCCGTGCGCGCCGCTGCGGCGATTCCGCCCTATCGTTCTGCGCCAGGCGCCACCGGGGCCTCGTCGTGACCGCGTTGCAGGTGGTGCCGGCGGGCTTCGGCCCACCCCCGCTGTCCCGCTCCGCGCTCCGCCGCTGGCCGCCTCCGGGCGGCCTTCTGCGTTGCGGCAGGCCCCGCCGCCGGGCCATTACCCACCGCATGTCGCCCGATCGATTCAACCAGTGCCTAGACCTGATCGGCTGGACCCGGCGAGGCGCCGCCCGTCGCCTCGGCTGCGATCCGGGCGCCGTGCGCCAGATGGCTAACGGCCGCCGGCCGGTTCATCCCGGCTTCGCCGCCTGGCTGGAAGGGCTGGCGGCAGCACACGCGCCGCTGTCGCCTGAGCTGCGCGAGATCGCGGAGCGCATGGGCTGCGACCGGGGGGAGTGGGTGCGCTACCCTCGCGGCATCCGGCCGCTGTCAGATGACGAGGCCGAAGCCCTGCGCCGGGTCGCGGAAGCGCATGCCGCGGCTCCGCACCCCCCCGGGTGGACGAAGCAGAGTGACGGGACGGATTCCCCATAGCCATCGCGAGCACGCCACCAACCGGCCCGTAGCCGCCTGATACCACGTCGCCGGGGCGCCGCATCGTCCATCGCGCGCTCAGCCGGCTTCGCCGGCCTGCCGTTCGCTCCGAGTTGCCAAGCTGCGCCGGGTTGGGTGGAAAAAGGCTGTTCAGGGTCTGCTTTAGGTGTCTGCTCCACCGTAAGCGAGAGCTACAGACCCTTGCTGGGTTCGATGGACGCTCAGTCAGCTTTCACGTTGGCCCAGTACCAGGGCATTAGCATCGTCGATGCGGCTGTTGGGCCAGCCATCGGCAAGGCGGGTCAGCAGGTCGGTGAGGCAGCGCTGCGGGTCGACACTGTTCAGCTTGCACGCCTCGACCAGGGAGGCGAGGTCAGCCGTGCGGCGCCCGCCGTCATCGCCGCTGGCAAACAGGGCGTTCTTCCAGCTGAGGACCACGGGGCGGATGGCGCGCTCGACGGTGTTGGAGTTCATGTCCACTCGACCGTCCTCGAGGAACCTTTGGAATCCCGCACCGCGGTTCAGGGCGTAGCGGATCGCGCCTGCCGTGGGGCTGCCACCGGGCAGGCGTGCCAGCCGCTGCTCCAGCAAGGCGAACAGGTCCTCGACCAGTGGCCGGCTCCTGGCCTGCCGCGTGGTCCGTCGCTGCTCGGGTATCTGGCCGCGGATCTCGGCCCGACGGCGTAGAGGGCGGCGATCCGCTCCAGCGCCTCCGCCGCGATCGGTGCCGTCTTCTTCCGGGCCAGGTCGTAGAACTCGCGACGCACATGGCTCCAGCAGAACGCCAGCGTCACGCCGGGGCCGCCCCGCTGGATCCGCGGTCCGCGTGGCCCGATCCCCGGTCAGGCGAGACTCTTGGGGGCGATCGGTGGCGGTGTGTATCGGAGGATCAGCCCCTTGTCGGTCACCTCCACCCCTTTCTCCGCGGCCTCCGGATAGACAGCCAGTGCTGCGGGCAAGACCTTGCTCAGGAACGCCCGCTTGAAGGCTCCTAATGCTCCGTAGGAGGGCCCGAACTGCCGGTGGAGGGCAGGCCAGGGGATTGGAGTTGGGCGGCGTATGGAATGGAGCCTGTAGGCGAGCCAGCAATATACATCGATCGCCATCGAGGAGTGGCTGATGTGACGTATCGCCCGCTCCTCAAGAGGAACGGCGTGTTCCCTCAGGCTGTTGAAGAAGCCTTCGCTGAGCACGACGCCTTCGCTGAACATGCTCGACTGGCGCTCGTCGTGGGTCGCGGAGGCGCTAAACAGTAGCCCTTCCTCGACGATCGACTGGTTCCGTACCGCACGGACGCCGTTCCGTTCGCTGTGGAAAGTGAGGCGACACGTCGCAATCCGCTCCGCTTGCTGCCGAACCAGGTTGTAGGAGTTGCCACCAGCCTTCTTGTCGAGGCGCTTGAACCAAGCGTTCATGCTTCCGCCAAGTTCGACGCTGCGGCTGCCTGTCCTCAACGCTTCTGTCTGGAGGTAGATCAGGATGAGTCGGGCGGTCGGGCCGTACGGCACCCCCACCCATTCGTCCGCTTTCCCAGGAGCTGCCCGTCGTCCGGGCTCTACGAGTAGGACAACCTGCCCGTTCTCGAGCCTCCAGGCCTCATCGTCCGGGATCTTGGAATGGGGGAGAGCCGTCATGGCCCATCCCGAATAGAGAAAACTCGGGATGCCGACTTCCTCATCGGCTCCGTAAGCGGCGACGATCTCCACGAGGCCACGGCTGTCTGAGCGGGCGATGGCACCAAGCCTGCCATGCTCCTCTACGAGCTTTCTAGCCTCCTGGACCTCACGCAAAGCGCCACTCCCGCACCTTCATTCACAAGGAGGACCTTTGCACCAACCGGCGGGGAATGGAGCCCTTGGACCTTGGTCATCGAAGCTACTGGAAAAGCTAGTTGTAGATTCTTCTACTTGAGTCATGACCGAGGTCCAAAGGAACAACCGGGGTAAGTGCTTGTTTCCTAACGCGGGCCACTGTCTCGGCTCCGGCGCCTCGGATGACCAGTATCCAAGCCGGTATGACCAAGGTCCAATTCCTGGCCGGCCCAGGCTGTGGATTTCGCTAGCGCGAGGGTGGACCAGCGACTCCACGACTCGGAAGTGCAGGGTTTGAAGGTAACAGCGCTTGGACGTTGGTCACGGAGGAGCCCGGCCTTGGACTTTGGTCACGCGGCGCGGAGGTTGGACCTTGGTCACGACGCGCATGGGTGCCCCGGCTTATTCCGACGCTTCCGCCATCTGGCTGTTCAGGAGGTTCCGGTCCGCCGCTCTCGTGAGGGTTTCGAGAGGGCATCGCCAGCTCACCTGATCGACCCCCCACGTCACATTCGCCGCGCTGCATCTGGGCAGATCCCTGATGCATGCCCGTTCGGACCAGGCTGCTAAGCACTAGGTAGGGGACTCATTCAGGTCCACTCGCTGACGGCAGCGACGAGGGCGAGACTGGCGAGGTAGTTTCGCGCGAGGCGGTCGTAGCGGGTGGCCAGCCTTCGCCAGTTCTTGAGGCGGCAGAACAGGCGCTCAATGACGTTGCGGCGCTTGTAGGCACGGTGGTCGAGTGGGTAGGGCACGGTGCGGGTGGCGGTGGACGGGATAACGGCCTTGATGCGCCTGTCTTTCAGCCAGCGGCGGAGGCTTTCGGCGTCATAGGCCTTGTCAGCGAGAAGACGCCGGGGGCGTGCCACGGCCTGGAGCAGCGGCAGGGCCATGGTGATGTCGGCGACGTTGCCGGGCGTCAGCGCGAAGGCGAGCGGTCGGCCACGATCATCGGCCAGGCAATGGATTTTCGAGGTGCGACCGCCACGCGAGCGCCCGACCGCTTGCGTCCACTCCCCCCTTTTCCGCCAGCCGCCGAGCGGTGGGCTTTCACATGCGAGCTGTCGAGGTTCAGGGCCGCTCCCTTGTGGTCGCTCATCTGCCCTTCGGAGAGGAGCAGGACCACGGGGCGGCCCCGACCGTCGCAGACGGCATGGAGCTTGGAGTTCAGGCCGCCTTTGGTACGCCCGATACGGCGGGGAACAGCCCCTTTTTGAGCAGACTTGCGGCCGTGCGGTGCGCCTTGAGGTGGGTGGCGTCGATCATCAGCCGGTCCGGTTCGCCTTTGCGCCCGGCAAGCCCGGCGAAGATGCGGTTGAACACGCCTAGGCGGCTCCAGCGGATGAAGCGGTTGTAGAGCGTCTTGTGCGGCCCGTACTCGGCCGGGGCGTCACGCCAGCGCAGCCCGTTACGGATGACGTGGAGGATGCCGCTGACGACCCGCTGGTCGTCCACCCGCGGTACCCCGTGCGAGAGCGGGAAGTAGGGCGTGATCCGCCGCACCTGAGCCTTCGTGAGCCAAAACAGGTCAGCCATGGCAGCACCTCCGGCCGCCATGGAATCAGCCAATCCACTCAGCGCATAGCCCCGATTAACGGGTCCTGAGCCTAGGCTCTCGGCTCAGGCGGTCCCGACCTGATCTCAACGAAATGCGCCGAGGTGCACTCCGACGCCCCTCCCTGGGAGATCAGGCTGCTCGAGAGCTGGATCTAAGAGGGAACGCCACGGCGGTGCGAGACGTCGGAGTTGCCCCAAGTTGGTGTCGCTAAGCCGCGGCGGTCGCACCTGAAGGTTACCGGCCTGGGGTCGTCAGAACCCCCCGGAAGGCTGCCGTCATTCGGTTCCTGGCTCCGCAACCGGCACGTGCTCCACCGTCAGGACCACCGCCGGACAGCAGTTTGGTGGCCCGTGATTCAGCATCGGCCGTGGCTCCCCCGAAACAGGCAGCACTGCCCACCGCCGATAGCACCGGATCCTTGGCTGGCCGAGTGGTCATGTTGCCATATGACCACGCGGCCCCCTCCCCCTCCCCTGCCATTCCCTCTTTACCCGCGGCATCGCCGTGTCGGGCCCCACGACGTCACGAACCAGGGCTTGGCCGGTCCTTTCTGGAAGCGCAGTTCGAAAAGGTCGCGGACCTATACGCCCCGCTCAAGCGCGTCGGGGCGCGGCCCCTTCTTGCCGGCGGGTGCAGGTGGACGACGGCGGGATCCGCCGCGTCCTCCGGAGGTAAGCTCCCTTGCTCTGAGGGCGAGGTCCGTGGAGCTGACCATGGGTAGATCTGCGACCAAGCCAGGCGCGCTTGATGCCTGCCGGGCCAAATTCCGCGACCTCGCGAGCGGTGAAGCGATTGAAACGGAGTGGGACGGCCCGCTGCTGCCGAACATTTCAAGCCGGCGGTCGCAGCCGCTGCCTGCTCCACCGTCAGCGGCGATCGATGGATCAGCGCTCTGGTCGGCTCGTGGCTCGCCAGAGGGTTTCAGCCGCTTAAGAGAAGGTAAGAACGTCCACCATTTGGCCCGTGGCCAACGGAACAGATGACCGAACGGTCATGTCGCCATATGACCACTGGGCCCTCTCCTTCCCTTCCGCTTCTTACCCGCGGCGGCGTCGTGGCGGGCGCGACGGCGGCACGCGCCAGGGCCCGGCCAACCCTTTCTGGGAAGCCCAACTCCCTATCGCCTCGGGGAGAGGGTCGTGGATCTTCGAGCCCCGCTCGACTGCGTTAGAGGCCCAAGGCCTTCTTAGCGGCCGGATGCAGGTAGACGACGGAGGGGGCAGGCCGTCCGTGGCAAGTTCGGTGGTGCTGTTCATCGTGTATCTGGCGACCAAGCCAGGGCGTTTGATGCCTGCCCCGACAAGTTCCGCGATCGGTTTGCCGGCTGCCGCCAGTGCATTCCAAGCCGGCCGCCGGCTCAAGGATCAACGGCCTCCACTCCCGACCGCTCTGGTCGGTGCGTGCACCAGCATCGGGGCCTCGCCCTACCGGGCAGGCAGATGGCCGACTTCCGGGAGATGTAGGCTATCCGGCAAGGTGACCCCGTGGTCATGTTGCCATATGACCACCGGGCCCTCTCCCCTCCCCTCGCCTCCCCTTCAGCTTCTTACCCGCGGCGGCGTCGTGGCGGGCCAGAGGACGGGACGCGCCAAGGCCCGGCTAATCCTTTCTGGGAAGCCCAGCTCTCTATGGCCTCGAGGAGAAGGTCGTGGACCTTCACGCCCCGCTCTACCGCGTAGAGGCGCAGGGCCTTCTTGCCGGCCGGATGCAGGTAGACGACAGAGGGATCGGCGGCATCCTCCAGAGGCCGGCGCCCCCTAACTTGCACCATCTCCGGCTCGCCAACTGCCCTGTGTGCGGGAGTCAGCGACGGTGCAGCCGACGGGGGTGAAGCGACCCGCGGTGGCTCGACCATCAGCGACGCTGCGTATGAAACAGGGGCTCCCGGACGCTTGCTCACGCGACCAGCTCCTTCCTGCTGGACGTCTTGGCCCGAACCCGCTTAGCCGTCCCGTCGGCTTGCGTGCCAGCATCCTGGTCCGGCACCTTCGAAGCTCCACCGTCATATGGCCCAATGGCCATGATGCCAGAGCGCTGAAGCCACCCCCACACCTCCGCCAGCTCTGCACGCGCTCGACCTTCCGGCTCACGCTCCTGCGGTGTCAGGCCCTCTGCATAAGCATACGGGTAGCTGATCGAGGCTGAGACGGCCGTGGGACAGACATCAGCGCCCATGGCCACGAGGGCTTCTCGGGCCAGGGCAACCGCACGGACGCGCTTGTCGGGTGGCGATTGCCACAGGATGACGCCGGTGCGCCGCTTCTGGGCACTCGCCACGCGGAGGCTCTCCTGCACGCTCTCGAGGTCCTCCGGGTTCGGCCGGGTGACGACCAGGGCGCCGGTCGAGGAGTCCAGCGCCGCGTTGACGGCGGGCGTTGCCGTCGGAGGCGTATCCACAAGGATGAGGTCGACGCCCTGGGCACGGAAGCCTTCGATCTGCGCGGCGAGGCCTCCGGGCGCCGGAACGACCACCAGCGGGACCGGGATCCCCGCTGCAGCCCGGCGCTGGCCCCAGCGGAAGCATGTGGGCTGTGGGTCTGCGTCGATCACGACCACTCGGCGGCCCGCCTTCAATGCCTCGACCGCAAGACAGCGAACGGCGGTCGACTTCCCGGTTCCGCCTTTCCGGGCAAGGACACTGACGACGAGCATGGCGGCCTCCGGACAGAATGACCCACGTGCCGTAGCGCACCGCGGCCACACGATCAATGTGCGAGGCGGCCATTGCGCCATATGACGTGCTGGCACGGGGGCGCAGTGGCGCGGCATGCTTCAGTGATCGGGGATCAGGCGATTCCGAGCCCCTAGCGAGTCTGAAATCTCCGCGGGTGCACGCCCCTCCAAACCCAGTCTAGAGTTCTCTGGCGGGTCCCTCGGACGAACACCCACCCTCGCAATACGGCCCTGAACAGATCCAGCACTGTCCCTCCAGCTGGTGCCGACACAAAGCCCCCGATATTCCGCGCGCCAACGCTTCCGGCCCCGCCTTCCTGCCCGTCAAAGCAGTGGAAGCCCGACCCATGCGGTGTGCGAGGGGGGGCGACGAACGCACGTGGCCACCCGGAACCGTAGGAAGGCACACATCGACCGGCCCCGTTGAAGGCGGCCACTCCGAATCCACTGAGGGCTACGCGAATGCCCCTGAAACCCCTCTGTCAAATGCCGATTATGGCCATATGGCGATATGGCCTTAGGGAAGCGCAATGCGTTTTCCCACCTACACCATCTTGTGCTCCGGCTCGCGCGCCGACGCGCCGGCAGCAATCATCCCGCAGCTGGTCGGGGCTGTGACGGTCGCCTGGCGCACCGCAGATTGTGCAGCCGTAGAAGTCAGACCATCCGCCGCCGACGCAGCTCCGCTGCCACCGGCCGGCGTGGAGGCTGAACCTGAGTGTCCAAAGGTCCATTGGACATTGTGTCATATGACCAACTGGCCGAACGGCGTTCGCTCGATTATGCCGGATTCGAGCCGTGTCCCGTTAAGGGCTGAGCTGCATCCCGGACAGCAGGGGAGGGACCGCTCGGCCGCAGGAACGAGGAGCAGGCACATACGCGTGGCCTCGCGAAAGGATGATTCGAGACCGAGGACCAAGCACACGGGCGAGGAACACCCGCCCGTTCTGGAGGAGAGATTCGAAAGCGCCGCTAGGTGTCTAAGGACGCGGGGAGTGTGGGACCCGAGGGGGGGAGGGCGCGTCCGTACGACGCTGCTGCCCATCCTCCCTAACGCACGAGGTGCGACGGCAGTCACCGAGGGCGGAGGCGCTCGGCTGCAACCGCCGGCCCCACGTTCTCAAGGCCGACAACCAGTCCCTCGGCTTCGGGCCAAAGTACGGCGGGATGCCGGCCTTAGCAGAGGAGTAGGGGCGGTCGCAGCCGAAGGGGCTGGTTCACCGTGCCGCCGTTGGCCCGAGGCCCAGCATGAGGCCACGAGGTCGGCTGGTCATATGGCAAATTGGCCCCTTCGCCAAACAACCGCCCGACCTGTACGGGCCGATCAGAAACCAGATAGGGGATTGGGGTAAGGCATCCTGAGCAAGTTCAACCGCAGTACCATGCAGGCCGCGTGGCGCCTCCGACCAGCCACGGATGTTCCCCTTCGTCCGGCCGAAAACACCACTCGCCGCATCGAGGGAGCCTCACCGGGCGGGCGTACACGGCCTCGCCTCGACGCTGTCTGGTTCCGGAGGCCACACTCGACGGGGCGCCACGCGTCTCTCGACCGGCCGCTATTCTGGGGCGACACCCGTTCCGGCTTTCGCACTCAAGCAGAACACTTGCCGCGCTCGGGCCGACGGCGGGCCACCCGGGCGGCGCTGTGCGACGTAAGTGGTGCCAGGCTCCCGGCGCTGTAACAGCTCACAGGACAGCGTGGACATGTGCGAACCGCTGCCGTAGCTCGACGACGCCACGATCCACCAATCTCCCCATGATCACACGAGCCCTCTTGGCAGGAGCATCGGAATGGTGTGACCGAGCCCCGAAACGCTTCTTCAACAGCGCAGGTAACGGCCCTCGTGCCATATGACCAACTGACCATCAGAGCCGCCGACGGAAGGACCTGAGCGACCGTCTTGTTGGTCAAGCGGGTTGCCATGGTGTGTTGGTCCGGACGATGGCGTTGAGGATGCCCAGGAGACGCCTGATGCAAGCGACAAGGGCGACCTTCTTGGGTCGGCCGCGGGCGATAAGGGCCTGGTAGTGGGCGCGTAGGACGGCGTTGTGCCGGACGGCAACCAGGGTGGCCATGAAGAGGGTGTTGCGAAGGGAGGTGCGGCCGCCGGCGATAGCGCGGTGCCCACGGAACTGTCCGCTGTCGCGGTTGACAGGGGCGACACCGACCAGGGCGGCGAGCTTGCGCCGGTCGAGTTGGCCCAGTTCGGGCAACTCGGCAATGAGGGTGCGGGCGGTGACGTCGCCGATGCCAGGGACGGAGGTCAGCAGGTTCTCGGTTTCGCGCCACAGTGGCGAGGCGCGCACGGTGCCCTCGATGTCCCCGTCGAGGCTGGCGAGCTGAGCGCGCAGAACGGCCAGCGTCGCATCGATGGCGGCCCGGACCTTGGGATTGCGGGCGCAGCGTCGGCGGTTGCCCTCCATGACGGTCATCTCGACCACCTGACGCCTGCGGGCGACCAGTTCGGTGAGAGCCTGCGCCAGGGCGTCGGGAAGTGGGCGGGGCTCGGGTCGGATGCGCTCGGCGAAGAGGGCGAGGAGGGCGGCATCGATGCGATCGGTCTTGGCCAGTCGCCCCGTGGCGCGGGCGAAGTCGCGGACCTGCCGCGGGTTTACCACCGCGACGGCCATGCCGGCGGTGGCGAGGTCGGCCGCCAGCCGGACCTCGTAGCCGCCGGTGGCCTCGAGAACGATGAGCGCGGGCGACAGGCCGGCCAGGACGGTGGCGACCTGTGCGAGGCCGGCCTCGTCGTGCGGCAGTCGGATCAAACCTGGCAGCCCAGAGCTGGCTGAACAAATGTCGTCTCTCCCGCATCAGGCCCTCAAAAGCGGCCGTGCCGCTTTCGGCCCGACCCTGCCGTTGCGCACGAGCCCAAAAGGCGCCCCTCTACGTAGGCCTGCAGGGATCGAGCGGACGGTCGGGCCCAATGCCCCGCGGGGCCGGGTTCCGGCTGTTTCAGCCGCTCTGGGCAGGCACCCAGGCACGATAATCCCCCATTATCGTGCGTGAGGGGGAGAGAGTGCCGGATTGCCATCAAGGAGACCCTCCTGGCACCATGAGGGAGGTGGCAGGGGCGGGCGCGGGGGCGTCCGTCCGGCTGGCCAGAGAGGGCAGGGGGGCCGGAGGCTTGGGCGCGACAGGGACACAGGATCCAGTGTTTGCTGAGGTTTTCAGGGGTCAGCCGGCGAGGGCTGGCCGTTGACGCCGCCCGACAGGGCAGGGGGCCGGCCGCTGCTCCTCCCAGCCGTGCGGCGCCTAGCCGGCGAGGCGCTGCCGCCCGAGGCGCTGGCCGTGCTCTCGGGCCCGGTCGGGGAGGCGGTGGCGCGGGCGGCCGGCTATGCCGGCCGCGCCCTCTCGGACAACACGCGCCGGGCCTATGAGTCGGACTGGCGCGCCTTCCTTCTCTGGTGCGAGGCGGGCGGGGTAGTCGCCCTCCCAGCCGCCCCGGTCGTGGTCGCGGGGCATCTGGCGAGCCTCGCCGCCTCGCTCGGCCGCAGTGGGCTGCGCCGGCGCCTCGCCGCCATCGCCCACCAGCACCGGCAAGCCGGCCACCCCTGGGAGGCACGGCACCCGGCGATCGCGGCCACCATGCGCGGCATTCTCGCGACTCACGGCAGGACCTCGCGTCCCGCCGCGGCGCTGACCTCGGCCGAGGTCAAGCGCCTGCTGGCCGCCTGCGGGACCGACACGGCCGGCCACCGCGACCGGGCGTTGCTGCTGCTCGGCTTTGCCGGGGCGCTGCGGCGCTCGGAGATCGTCGCGATCGACCGCGAGCACCTGCGCTTCACGGGGGAGGGGATGACGGTGCTGATCCCGCGCTCCAAGCGTGACCAGGAGGGGGAGGGGGCCACCATCGGCATCCCGCGCGGGCTGAACCCGCTCTCCTGCCCGGTGCGGGCGATGGAGGAGTGGCTCCGCCGCACCCGCATCGAGTGGGGCCCGGTGTTCCGCCGGCTCAGCCCCGGAGGGGCGCTGGAGGAGAGGCTGAGCCCGCAGGGGGTGTGGCGGGTCCTGCGGCGGCGGGCGGAGATGGCTCGCCTGACGGTGGACGAGGCCGAGCGGTTGTCCCCGCACGGGCTCCGGGCGGGGTTCATCACCGAGGCCTACCTCAAGGGCGCACTCGACGAGCAGGTGATGCACCACGCCCGGCAGAAGAGCATCGCCACCACCCAGGGCTACCGCCGCCGGGCCAGGATCACCAGGGACAGCCCCGCCCGGCTGCTCGACCTGTGAGGCGCGATGAAGGGCAGGGGGCGACGTGCGGTCGGGCACGCAGTGCCGCGCGTCAGCGGTTCAGGACGCGGCGGCCATCCTCATACGCGGCCTCGGCACCCGAGAAGCCCTGGGCGGCGCGGGAGACGAGGGTCGTGCCGCGCCAGATCGACCAGCGCCAGCTGTTCCGGCCAGAGCCCTCCTTGCTGACCCGGATCTCGACGGGTTCAGGGAGGTCCTGCATGGGGCGGAGCTGTTTCGCGAGCATGGCGGCCCTCTAAGGACGCCGGCGAGACATGCCAAGTCAGGAGGGCGAGACCAGCGCTGCCGCGGAGCCAGGGGAGGCGTCGGCCCATCCCTGGCAGCCCACCCCTGTGCCGGTGGACTGGCTGTGGAACACCCTGGAGGTGGGCGGGCCCGCCGAGCGGGTCGAGGCGTTCCGGGCGGCGGCGGCCGGCCCAGGTGTGGTGCCCTGGGTGCTGGACCTGGCCGCGCTCGAGGAGGAGTTCCTCCTGCCCATGGCGGGCCCGCAGGACGGGGTGCGGGCGATCAGCCTCTCGGGTGCCAAGGTCCTGGCCCGGCGCCTGCGCGACGCGGCGGCGGCCAACCACCAGGCCGCGCTGGCCCGGATAGGCTCGGACCGGAGCTGTCCCTTTGACCTGCACCGGCTCCTGCCCGTGCCGCCCGGCATCCTGGCGCTCGGGCCGGAGGAGGAGGAGAGCAAGAGGTGGCTCCGGACCCACTACTGGGGCGTGACCCGGCCACTGCGCCACGTCGAGGTGCTGCCCTCCACCCTGGACGGGCGCAGGAAGAGGATGGGGCAGCTGCGGGTCGGCTTCTGGTCGGCCGACTGGTCGCCCTGGCAAGCAGTGGCCCGCCTGCGCCGCGCCTGGCCCGACCTCTCCTTTGATCTGCGGCCGCACTACCCGGGCTCTCAGCAGCAGGTAGACGAGGAGAGGCCGACGCCCGCTCCGGAACGGAAGGGTCGCAAGCGCCGGGCAGGGGCTGGGGCGCACCGGGGTGGCTGAGGCTCCTCTGTCCACCCCAACCCACGCAGCACCCCGGCTCAGCGTGGAGGGCTTTGAGGGCCCGCTCGACTTCCTGCTCGAGATGGTCCGCCGCCAGCGGGTCGACCTCGGCCGGCTCTCGATCCTGACCCTGACCGATCAGCTGGTGGACGCCATCGAGGGCGGGGAAGGCCGGATCTCGCTCGAGCGCCGGGCGGACTGGCTGGTCATGGCCAGCGGGCTCCTGCTGCTCAAGGCGCAGTTGCTGGCCCCGAGCAGCCCGGAGGAAGCCGAGGACGCCAGGGCGACCGCGGCTCGGCGGCTGGAGCTGCTGGGCGAGCTCGCCCGCATGCGGGCCGGGGCGGACTGGCTCGCGGCGCGGCCGCAGCTCGGGCGGGAGACCTTCAGCAGGGGACAGAGCACACCACCTCAGGCCCAACCGCAGGCGGAGCTGTATGTCGCCTTCCTGGAGGCAACGCTGGTCCTGCTGGAGGGAAGGGAAGGGAGGGCCACCGAGCCCACGCCCACGTACCAGCCCCGCCCTCCCGACCTCTGGCGCATCCCGGACGCGCTCCGGCGCATCGCCGGGTTGCTTCGCCAGCACCCGGGTCAACTCGCCCTGGAGCGCTGCCTACCGCCCATCCCAGCCCACACCCCTGACCGGCAAATCAGGATACGGGCGGCCCTTGCCAGTACCTTTGTGGCAGGGCTGGAGATGGCCCAGGGCGGTGCCTTGCTGCTGGAGCAGCATGACCCGTTCGGGCCGATCCACTTGACGGGAGCCCGTGTGCCCAGCTGAGGCCAGTCGCTAGTCGTACGATTTCAGTGCCTCTCCTGAACTGTCCGAGGTGGGCCACCTCGCCGTAGAGAGGTCAAACCTAAACCTCCCTGCTTGCCCATTCCTTGTTGAAAGCCAGAGCTGCCAAGGTACAGATCGCGCCAGAGAGCAGATAAGCGCCCACAGACAGCAACCCGAAACGTGTCGAGAGCACCAAGGCAGCGAGTGGCGCAAA
>NZ_JACIJD010000028.1 GCF_014199205.1 Muricoccus pecuniae
GGTGGCCGACATCAAATCGGAATGGCCGACTTCATCTCGGAATCACTGGCCGACATCAAATCGGAAACGGTGGCCGACTTCCGTCGGAATCCGCACTTAGACGCTCGGCACGCCAGCGCCGCCCTCAAGATGCAGATGAACAAGACCGACCAGAACGACGCAGAGGATTTGGCGCAGATCATGCGCACCGGCTGGTATCGGCCCGTGCACGTGAAGTCGCTCGACGCCCACCGTGCGCGGGCCTTGCTGGGCGCCCGGGCGCAACTCGTCGGCATGACGACGCGGCTGTCGAACCACATCCGGGGCGTGCTCAAGACGTTCGGCTTGCTGCCGGGTGGCATGCGGGGCTTGCAGTTCGACCGCCGTGTCGAGGAGCTGCTGGTCGACCGCGACGACCTGGCACCGCTTGTCCGGCCCATGCTGGTGGCTTGGCGGCAGTTGCGCGAGCAGATCGCAACCTTCGATAAGGAGGTACGGGCATTGGCGAAGAAGGACCCGACCTGCCGCCTGCTGATGAGCGTACCCGGCGTCGGGGTTCTGTCCGTGCTGGCCTACGTCAGCACTGTCGAGGACCCGCGGCGCTTTGCCCGATCACGGTCGGTCGGTGCACACGTAGGCCTGACACCGCGACGGTATCAGTCCGGCGAGGTCGACCGCAGCGGCCGGATCTCGCGGTGTGGCGACACGCTGGCCCGCACCCTGATGTACGAGGCGGCTGTTGTTCTGCTGACGCGGGTCAAGCGGGCCTCGCCGCTGAAGGACTGGGCACAGGCGATTGCGAAACGGTCCGGCCCCGGCAAGGCGCGCGTGGCGCTGGCCAGGAAGCTGTGCGTGATCCTGCACAGCATCTGGCGGTCCGGCGAGCCGTTCCGCTGGTCGGAGCAAGCAGCGGCGGCCTGACCCGACCCTGACAAGATCCACCCACGCACGACGCAGCGCGGGTGCGAGTTGCCCGCCAGGGCGAGGGTGCAGGTTGGCTGCGAGGGAGGCCGTTGGGCCGCGTGGCATCCACGTGAGCCCGTTGTGGACATTGCAGCACCTGTGCTTCGAACCGGATGTTGCGGCGGCAAACGCCGACCGCGGAGAGAACCGTGACCTAGTATGGCGACAACAGCAGCAGCTGAGTAGCGACGGCCATTGACAAAGGAGAGGCGATTAGAGAACCGGCCGGAACCAGCCCAGACGGATCAGCTGCGCGATGCCGCGGGCGTCGTTGCGGTCAGTCTTCACCCGCATGGCCGAGAGCGCCGCCTTCACGTGCCGGGTCTCGACGAGGATCGCCGGCAACCCTGCCCGTACCAGCCCGGCGTGGAGCCATTGCGACAACGGTCCTGCCTCCAGGCCGATGCGGATGAGGCGATGACCGCAGCCAGTCAGGAAGGCGGCGAGTTCCTCCGGCTCGCTGCCAACCTTGGCCTCCCGAACGACGCGCCCAGCTGCGTCGAGGATGCACACAGCGCTCGTCGCCAACGAAACGTCAATCCCAGCGTGATGGTCCATGGTAGGTCCTCCTCCGATGCGAAGCCGTCCTGGAACTCGGCCCATCGTGCCGCCGCCAGAGGAGGATGAGCTCATCTCTTCATGGCTCGATCGGACCGCCCGCTTCTACGGGCAGCCTCTACAGGCACTTCTGGGTCGGATTGCACCGGGCGGAAAGCCGATCGACCTGGCTGCGATTGATCTTGGCCACCCGCGGAGAGGTCTCTCACCGGTCGCGAAACTGCTCGGGCTCTCCCTGGACGGCTTGCTCCCACATACCGTGGCCGCCGCCTATCCTCGGGCGGGGGAACTCGTCGCCTTCGGTGCCGCCCGCCCGGACGGCTTCAGCCGTCCAAGGCTGCGCTACGCGGCCTGTCCGCACTGCCTGGAGCAGCAGCGGGCCGACCGGGGGATCTGTTACCTTCGGCGGGCCTGGGGCATGGCGCCGCGGACCGTCTGTTCCCTGCACCGCGTGACGCTCGTGGAGGCGCGGCCCGGCACGCTGCTGCACCCCGTGCTGGCCGCGTACCTTCGTCAGCACCAGCGCTCCGACAACCCTCTCTGCTTTCTCCCTCCTGGCGTCGAGGCCGTGGCCCACCATGCACATTGGGCTCCGGACACCGCCGCCGCTGCGGCCCTCCACCAGCAAATGGCGGAGCTCCAGGACGGGATCCTAACGGTGGAAGCCGGAAATCAGCCGGGTCGGGGACGCAGCGCCTCGGAGGAGCGGGCACTCATCGTGTCGGACCTAGTCTGGGCTTTTACCCGCACCGACTATCCATACCGTGACCGGCTGGTCTACGAGGCCTTCGCCTCGCCAGTCCTGGACAACCCCTGGATCATGGCCCAGGGGCGTCGGCCCGGTCCGGCTGACTTCAGGCGCTTGCATGTCACCGAACGCCATCTGCTCATGGCAACGGCCGCGGTCCTCACCGGGTCATCATCCCTGCGCCAAGCGTTCCTGCCATTGCCCGGGAACTGGCAAGCGGATCTGGAAACATTGGGTCGACGGCTCGGTGACGACGACCGAAGAGCGCTCGCCCATAAGCAACGGAAATGGTCGAACGTCTGGCAGGGCTCACCTCCGGCCAAGGCCCCACCAGCCCACCGTGCCATTCTCACGGTTAAGGAAAATTCGGGAGCGTATCGGGCCCATTATCCTCGATGAGGAAAATCGACAACTGCTTCAGCGCGGCACGGGAAGGTGGCGGCGCTAGACCGTGACGATTTCGCCGCTCCTCTACCCCTTCTTGGAGGTTGTGGAGGAGGGCAGCCAACTCCGGATGGTGTCAGCAACCTTGTGGACGGTATCTGACCACCGCTCCGGCTCCTGCTCTTCCTTGTGGGCGCCCTGCGGATGGTGCTTGCCGTCCGCCTCGACCGGGCGCGCGAAATAGCCTGCCTTTGACATGCTGAACCTCCATGGTGGTTTTCGCCGTAACGCAGACCGTAAAGGAGAGGTTGAATCCGAGGCGCCGGGAGATCACCAGCGGAATACGGCCGCAGGGCGGCCAGTCAGTTTCCGGCCCACCAAGCAGCCGACCATCTTTGGTGCAGGAGAGGGGCTACAGCGGGCGTGGTCGTGAGGGGAGCGACCCCATGGGGGACCAGGTTGCCGGATCCGCCTCCGGATCCACCCGCAGCTAGCCCGCGCGCGACGAGGGTCGAAGTCCACGGCGAGGGAGCGCCGAAGAGTTCCAGCCCCCGCCCACTCGCGAGGAACACAAGGACCGATGGCGAGTGGCAGGACGTCTCCTCGTCTGCAATCAGTCCTAATCAGCCCAGTGAAAGGCTGGGTCGCGACGGGGTGTACGGGGTGCCATCCAGAGGCGCCAGGCCAGAACTGTGAGTTTTCGTGACGCGCCGGCTGCGGCCTGGGTGTATCGACGCTACAGTCATGACGCGGCGCTGCTGGTGATGAGGGAAACGGCGTAGCGCTGCGGCGCGGGCTGTGGGCGCTGCCCGAAACGTAGAGGGTGCCACCCTGGAGAGTGGCGTCAGGAAAGGCGTCAGGTGCCTGGCGCGTCCAAATCCGGTGGGAGAGGCGGCACAGGGCTGGCCTGCACTTTCGATCAAACGCAGACCGCGGAAATGAATACCTGAGGACAAGCTCATGGCAGAAACGATTCAGGAGGCCGACTTCCGCGCCGGCCTTCAGCGAGGCGGCTGGATCGAGGCCGTCGTCATCGTGGCTCGTCGTGACGAAGCCGGGGGGGGGGGGTGAGCACGTCCCCTACCTGCTGCCGAGTTGGCGGAGGGGATACGTTCCGATCGGCTTGTTCCGGGGCGCCGGCGTACGAGCCTATCGTGACCTGACCCGCTTGGTCAGGTTCGTGCGCGAGGATCTAGCCTACCGCGGTACAATCGCGCTGCATGAGGAGGGCAGTCCGGCGCTCGCGAAGATCCGATCCTTAAGCCCGCAAACGCCGGCACGTAGCGACGAGGCTGAGGAATGAGGGGGCCCGACGCGAGGGGTGTCGCGCCGGGCCAGGCCACGTAGGAAAGGCCGCCATGCCGAGTAGAGGTGTGGCCCTCTCAGAAGGCAGTATGCACAGGGCGGGTTAACGAAGGTCTACCGGTCGCGGCGGCCAAAACCGATAGGGCTGGCAGATGCGTTCTCCGGCCACTCGCGCAGGCTGGTTTCTAGTTCCTCGCCACCCCATACCCTCCTATGCAACTCAGCAGAGCATGTTGATGGCCGAAATCCCCCTGACCTTCCCCCGTAGAAGCGGTCCGCCGGTAAGGTGAGACCGGCGGAACCGTGGAGGGTGTCAGGATGGCAAGGAAGCACCACAAGCCGGAAGTATAGTTGCCAAGCTGCGGCAGGTCGAGGTGTTGCTGGCGCAGGGCAAGACCGCCGCCGAGGCGGTGCGCACGATCAGGATGACCGAGCAGACACGGCGTAGCTGAGGGCGGGCGCACTCCCGGTCTGGTGGCCAGAATGGGCTGCCGGTTCGGCGAACAGGAGGAGTGCGAGATGACCTGCTATGTTGGCCTCGACGTCTCCATGGAGGAGACGGCCTTTTGTGTCCGCGGCCCTGAGGGCCGCATCCTTGGCCAGGGTAAGGTGGCGACCGACCCGGAGGCGATCGTCGGCGCCTTGGCGCGGTTTGGCCACCCCGAGCGGGTGGTGCTGGAGACGGGCCGGATGGCGAACTGGCTGCACCGGCAGCTGGTCGCCCGTGATCTGCCGGCGGTCTGCGTGGACGCCCGCCAGGCGCATGCGGTGCTGAGCCAGATGCCGAACAAGACGGACGCGAACGATGCGGCGATGCTGGCCGAGCTGGCGCGGACGGGGTTCTACCGGGCGGTGCGGGTCAAGAGCGAGGCGTCCCAAGCCATGCGGGCGCTGCTCAAGGCCCGCAACCTCGTCCTGGGCCAGAGGATGGACCTCGACAACACCATCCGTGGCCTGGTGACCAGCATGGGGGTGCGGCTGCCCAAGGGGCCGCGTCGCTGGTCTGATCGTGTCGAGCTGGCGCTTGAGGCGAACGAGGCGCTTGCCCTGGCCCTGCGACTGCTGCTGCGCCTGGACCTGGCGCGCTCCCTGCTGGAGCTGACCCGCAGGCTCCTGGCTGAGGCCAGGAACTCGGGGCTGTGCCGCCGGCTCATGACGGTGCCAGGGGTCGGCGCCATCACCGCCTATGCCTTTGTCGCCACCGTGGATGATCCGACCCGCTTTGCTCATTCGAGATCGGTGGGGGCCTATGTCGGCCTGACATCCAGACGCTATCAGTCGGGTGAGATCAACTACTCAGGTCGTATCACCCGCCGGGGCGACGGGTTGCTCAGGACGCTGCTGTTCGAGGCGGCATCCAGCCTGATCACCCGCGCAGGCGGAGGTGGCGCGTTGCGGGAATGGGCGCTGCGTGCTGCGCGGTGATCACGGTGAGGCAATGCGCGATCGCATCCTGATTGTCGCGCCATAGCTGCGGCTGCGAGCGAAGGTCGGGCACAAGAAGGCCAGTGTCGCACTTGCCAGAAAGCTCGGCGTGATCCTCCACCGCATGTGGGTGGACGGCACCGAGTTCCGGCCGGCGTGACGTCAACTCGGGCATGGCAGCCGAGGAGGGGAGCATGACGAGCAGGCGCTAAGAGAAATCCGAGTTCTCGTCCTGGTCCGGACGACCGGCGGGGCAAATCGTGCTCCACGCGCTCCCGATGTGACCGATATCACACGGTCGTGATGCCAGTTTGGCTCTTCCACAAAGGAGGCAGCCATACCAGCCGAGTCTTCCCGCTCCGATTTCCTTCCCATCGGAGATGCGCTTCAAGCGCATATCCCCTTTGCAGCAAGCACGCTGGAAGCGTACAATCTGCCCATGGAATTCGAGTGGGACAGCGACAAGAACGACGAGACGCTTCAAAAACGCGGTTTCGATTTCGTCTTTGCCGCTCTCATCTTCGGTGGGGAGACCATCGAGGCCGAAGACGCCCGCCGCGACTACGGTGAGACCCGGATGCGGGCACTGGGCGAGGCAGAGGGATCGATTCTGGTCGTGGTCTACACGGATCGGGAGGACGCCCGCCGGATCATCTCCGCCCGGGCCGCCAGCAGGAAGGAGCGCAGGCAATGGCAGTCACGCGGATGAGTTTCGCGGAGATCAAGGCCAGGGCCCACAACGTGGATCGGGCTAAGATCGAGGGAGCGAGCGAAGCCGATATCCGGCGCTATCAGGTGGAAGATGGCGAGGACCCGGACAGTCCGCCGCCGGCGGGGCGCCTAGTGGTGCCTGCCGCGGCCGTGCGCGCGCAACTCGGCATGACGCAACAGGCCTTCTCGGGTCTCACGGGCATTCCCCTGGGGACGCTGCGGAACTGGGAGCAGGGCCGCGTGACGCCCGATCCGGCGGCGCGCGTGCTCTTCGCTATCTTGTCCCGTGAGCCGCAAGCCGCCATGCGAGCCCTCGGAAGAAGGCAATCCAATCCGTATCAGGTCTTGGGAGATGTGGCCGCTAAGCCGGAGTTCCAGCTGGCGCTAAAAAGGACGGGGGAGCGGCTGAAAACCCTGACCCACTTTGCCGTGACGGGCGCACTCCAGCTCGGCCGCGAGATGGAGCGACACCTCGAAGAGTCTGCCGGTCAGAGTACAGAAAGGAAGACGGCGTGATGGCCGATCCCGAACTCCCACGCCCCTCTCTGGCGGCCATCCTCAGCGCCTTGGACGCGACGAGGACACAGGTTCACCTCCTTCAAGCTGCTGTTGCTGGACTTGCGATGCATGCTGATCCCGTCGCCGGAGAAACCGCAGCGCGTCTCGTAGAGAGTGCCGCGCAGCAGCCGCCCCCGCCCCTGATCTCCAGCGAAGCTGTAGAGCGGGGGCACAAGGAACAGGCTCGCGCTCTGGCTTCGCTACTCGCGGCCTTGCTGCGGGGAGACGAGGAAAGTCGTCTAGGCGCGGATGAACCATCGGCGGAGCCTTAGCCCCCATGCCAGTACCCAAGCGCTCGCCCAAGCCCCCAGCACCCACCATGCTGCTGGGAAGATCTGGGGTTCGGGAGACACGGCGACCCAGCCGAGCAGCGCGGCCACCGCGAGAGCCCAGACACCAAGCAGCATGAGGCGGGCGACAAGGCCCGCCGCCGTGAGGACCACCGCCACCGCTACCACCAGGCAGAGCAACGAGACCACGGCGGGGCCCTCCTATCGGCGCGGTGGCGCCGTAGCGGGTGGCGGGTCGGTCCACAAGCGGAACTCGACCGCCCGCCGCTGGGTGGCCGGGTCCTGCCAAGCGGCGCCGGCAGCAATGGCGGGGCGCGGGTCCGGGTTCGCACGCATCAGTTCCAGCCACGCGCGCGAGGCGTCTGAAGGCAGTGCCAGGCGGGCGTTCAGGGCCGCCACCTCTTCCCGCACGGAGGAACGCCCCAGTAGGTAACCGCCTCCCACCCCCGCCAGCGCGGTAAGGGCGAGAGCGGCGCCGGCGAGGAGCGCGGTCCGGCGGGTGGTTGCCCTCGCCAGATTTCCCGCCTCCTGGCGCAGGCCGTCGCGCACGTCGCGGCGGAAGGCCGCCTTCTCCTCCGACGTCATGGGGACGCGCGCCGCCTCGGCCGCCTCCTCCATGCGCTCCACCAGCCGGGGGAACAGCCCCAGCGACACGAAGAGGGCACCGAGCACGAAGCGGTAAGGGTCGCGCGTCAACTCCGCGCGCCGCACCGCCTCGGAAATCTCCGCCTGAGCAGACGCCACCGCCTCCGCCAGATCCTCGTAGGTTACGGCCTCGGCCGGTGGCGCCCCTTGGCTCACGGCAGCCAGCCGCGGACCGGGGCGAACTCCGCTTCCATGCGATCGAGCCAGCGCCGGACGGCGGAGCGGTTCAGACCGCCGATCGGCGCGAAGGTCTTGCCCTCGGGGACCAACCCGTCACGGGCCAAGCCGAAGGTCAGCCGCTTCGCCTCGATCTCCTGCGCGACCTCGGGCGGGTCCAGGCGTGGGAGCCAGACCTGCACGGCGCCGCGGTCCATGGCGCGCTTCACGGCCGAGTGCCGCAGCACCCGGGCGAACGCTTCTTCCCGCTCCATGCCACCCTCAACGCGGCCCTCGTTCAGGATGATTGCTGTCGCCTTCGGCTTGAAGCCGCGCGCCTCGAAGGTGTCCAGGCTGGCCAGGTCGTCCACGCGCGGGCCGAGCAGGTAGGCCGCCACCGGGGCAACCCCGGCCTCTTCCATGTCGGCCGCGACGGTGGGCGCGTTGTCGATCAGCGCCGCGAGGGACGTGTCGCCACCGCCCATGTCGAGGATGGCGGGCGCCTTCTGCCCCATCACCCACTCCACCAGCTCGCGCAGCCACCGGGCCGTCTGCGTCGGGTCCGCGTTGGGCGGCTGGGCCACCCCCTCGAAGAAGCCGGGAAGGGTGCGGTTCTGCGGATCCAGGGCCGCGAGCACGGCCGCCCTGCCCTCCTCCGCCGTCCGCCAGCCCAGCCAGCGGGCGAGCATCGTCTTACCGCTCCAGCCCGCGCCGACGAGGAACCACACGGGCGGAAGGCCGCCCAGGTCCACCCCCGCCTTCGCGACCGGCCCCGCGCTGGGGACGGCGGAGGGCGGCAGGCCCACCGGCAACTCCTCCTCCCCCTCGAAGGAGGCTCCACGTTTGAACAGGGGCACCACGTTCACCGCCCCCGGCTTCTTCGTCTGTGCTGCCATCGTCATCCCTCCTGCTGCGTCACGTTCTCGGCTTGGCGAACCCGAAGCGCGGGCTCGCCGGTTCATGCTCACTCGATGCCTCGGCCGGCTGGGGCGCGGGCGTCTCCTGCACTGGCGGTGGCAGCACCGCTCGCCTGGGGGCCTGCCGCACGGCCTCGCCCCCTTCCTGGGCCCGGCGATCCGCTCGGACCTTCCACCACGTCTTGCGCACCCTTTCCGCAGTCGGGGGGCGTCCCTGCCCATCCGTCACCTGGGCGCGCTGGAACTCCTCCGCGATGGCCTGCCAGTTGGGCGTCCGGGGTGGGTTCAGCTCCGCCACCAAGTCTGAGGCGTGGGCCCACATCCACTCATAGAGGGGCGAGTGGGCTTTGCGGGTTCCCCCGGCCGGTCTCCGTTTCGCCGCGGCTAGGATCGCGTGTAGTCGCGCCCCGCTCTCCTCCGTGTCGGCTCCCATGCCCATTACCACCCCTGCTCACGAGCCCGTCACCATGGCGGAAGCCGGCCGTCCGGCCAGGTTTCCGTCCCTCTCGCGTTCCGAACCTTATCCGGCATCTGTCCTGGATGCATCCCGTTTCTAGTCCGAATACTGTTCCTCTTGCAGAGTGAAGCAATCCCCTGCAGACCAAGTGACCGCTCACGCGGTCAGTTGTCCAAGGGACAGGCTCATGGGAAACGCCCCGGATGCACACGCTTCGCAAGGCGAAGCGGCTGACTTCGACGCAGCCAACGAGTGGCGATCGATCTCGCAGCCTCAGCGCCGGACGCTCCTGAACATGCAAAAGGGAGCGTCCCATGGCGCCTCCCTTGCCACCCTGCGCGCGCTTGCTGGCCGGGGTCTCGTGTCCTGGGGCGACGGTCCCTTTTCACGCGAAGCCAGAGTTGTGCTCACCGAGCGGGGCCGTCTCACCCTCAACAAGCGGAGCCACTGATGAGCACCGACATCCATTCGAAGCTGGACCGCCTTCTGGCCGGACAGGTGGCCCAGGCCAAGGCTACGGCCGACCTGGAAACCTCCATCGCCGCCGTGGTGCAGGGCATCTCCGGGCTGGTCCCCCTGCTGGGGGCGCAGACCGAAATGCTCCGGCTGCTCCTCGCCGCGGCCACGCAGGAGACGCCCGGGGACAGCAACCTCCCCGAGCTGCTGACCCAGATCCTCGCCACCATGGAGCGGATGGAAGCGGCCATCGTCCGACTGCCGGGAGCGGTGGAGCAGATGGTCCGGCCGACCCCCAGCCCTGATGCCACCCCGGCCTTCGCCCCCTCACCCGAGCGCGAGCCCTCGCAGGGAGACTGACCGTGCTGACCTACCGCACCGGAGCGGCGGGCGCCCCCTCGGCGGCCTCAGCGATGGCGGCGCACCTGCTGGAGAGGACGGTCCCGGACGAGGAGATGCGGCTGGCCGAATACTACGCAGGCGGCTCCGGGGTGGAGGAGGCCTTGGTGCGGGGTATGGGGTGCGTGCCGACCGTCCGGGCGGACATACACGCCGACCTGGCCGACACCTTGGGCATCGCGCCGGGTGCCTTCCTGGACGAGACCGCCGTTGCGAACCTGCTGGGCGGTCGGCGGGCGGACGGGGAGGAGCTACCCGGGCACCAGCGGGACGTGAGGCGCTATGAGAGCGAGGACGGGAGCAAGCCCGACCGCTTCCGCATCTCCTACGTGGACCTGTGCTTCTCGGCGCCCAAAACAGCCTCCCTCGCCTGGGCCTTCGCGGAGACCGCGGCCGAGCGGAACACCATCCTGCAGGCGCACAGGGACGCCCGGGACGATGCCCTCCGCTACGTCGAGAAGGAGATCGCCAAGGCCGGCTTCGGTCATGGCGGCCGGGAGGGCGAGGAGCGGGGCAGCCTCGCCTGGATGACGTTCGACCACTTCACCAGCCGTCCCACGGTAGCGGTAACGCGCCCTGACCCGGTGACGGGCGTCATGGATACCGAGCTGCACTCCGTCCGCGTGGCCGGTGATCCCCAGATCCACAGCCACTGCATCGTCCCCAACGCGATGGTCACGGAGAGCGGGCGCTTGGTGGCGGTGAACCGCGACCACCTGCGGAACCGGATCCACGAGTTCGGCGCCGTCTATCAGGCCCTCCTCGCCCGCAACCTGCGCCGGGCCGGGATCGACGTGGATCTCTGCGAGCGCACGAAAATGGCCCGCCTTCCCGCCATTGCCGAGGCGGTGGCGGACGAGTTCTCCAAGCGCACCCGGGACGCCGAGGGCTCCGCCCGGACCGAGGCGATGGCGCGCGGCCTGGATTGGGACGCCATGCCCACCAATGCCCGCATCGACTTCCTGAAGGGCGGGGCGAAGGAGAGCCGGCGCTTCAAGGCCGACGACCTGGCCAACGTCGAGGCGTGGAGGACGCAGGCCGAGGCGATGGGGTGGACGCACCGGACCGCCATCGGCGCTGGCCCCCGCCCGGCCCCGCAGAGCCGCGAGGAGCGGTTGGAGGCCGGGTATCAGACCGCCCTCCCCCTCCTATCCGAGGAGCTGGCCAAGCGCGCCGTCGTCCTGGGCACGGATGCCCGGCTCGCCGCAGTGCGGGGCCTGATCGCCGCCGGCATTGAGACCACCGACGACATAGGCGCCCTGACACGCGCCATGGCCAAGCGCGGGGTGGAGCAGGACGGCGCCCTCACGCGCCTGATCTGGAAGGAGGGCAGCGACGGCCGGACGAAGCTCACCACGGAACTGCACGTCTCCCAGGAGCGGGAGCTGGTGGCCTTGGCGAAGAGTGCCGCGGCCGATCGCTCCACCGCCCTCCCCTCCTCGGTTCTCGCTGCGGCCGTCGCGCGTAGCGGCCTCGCCTTCACGGGGGAGCATGGACAGGCGCAGCGCAAGGCGATGGAAGCCCTGGGCACCGGCGGGCGTTTCGGGGTGGCCATCGGCGTGGCAGGCGCTGGTAAGACCTCCATGCTGCGCCCGCTGGTGGACGCATGGACCGAGCGGGGCCGCGAGGTGTGGGGCGTGGCCGATGCGTGGCGCCAAGCCACGGCGCTGCAGGAGGCGGGCGTGACCGATGCCCGGACGCGCGCGCTCCAGCCCTTCCTAGATGGCGTCGAGGCCGGGCGCTTCGCCCTCTCCGCGCAGAGCGTCGTGGTGGTGGACGAGGTGGGGCGCGTCGGGACGCGACAGATGCTGCACCTCCTGCGCCTCCAGCAGCGACACGGCTTTTCCGTGGTGGCCGTGGGCGACGACAAGCAATGCCAGAGCATCGAGGCCGGGCCCGTCATCGAGTTGCTGCGGAAGGCGCTGGGGAAGGAAGCCGTCCCCGAGATCCTGACCACCGTCCGCCAGCGCACGGAACGCGAGCGCGAGATCGCCGGCCTGTTCCGGGAGGGCAAGGCGCGCGACGCGCTGGCGATGAAGCGGGAAGACGGAACGGCCGAGATGGTGCCGGGCGGCTATCGCGAGGCGGTGCAGCGTGTAGCGGAACTATGGCAGGAGCGCACCGAGGCCGGGAAGGCAACGGCGGCCGGCTACACCGTCAGCATCTCCGCGCCGACGAACGCGGATGCGCGCGCCATCAGCCTCGCGATCCGTGAGAGGCGGCGCGCGGCCGGCGAACTCGGCGCGGATCGCGCCAGCATCCAAGCCACTGACCAGAACGGCGCCACGTACTCGCTGCCCCTGGCGGAAGGCGACTGCGTGCGGCTCTTCGCCCGCACCCGCGCCACCTTCACGGACGAGCAGGGGCGCCGGAAATCCGCCAACATCGGGGACAACGGCAGCGTGCTCGAGGTGGTGCGCGTGCAGCCGCGTGACGGCATCCACCTCCGCGCCGAGAGCGGCAAGGTCGGCTTCGTCCCCTGGGCCGCCCTGCGCGATGAAGGGTCCGAGCGGATCAAGCTGGCGCACGGTGACTGCCGCACGATTGACAGCAGCCAGGGCCTTACCTCGGACGAGCATATCAACGCGCTGCCGGCCGGCTCGCGTGCGGTGCAGGGCTTCAAGGGCTACGTGGCAGAGAGCCGCCACCGCGTCTCATCCTGGCTTGTGACCAGCCATGGCGCCGAGCTGCGGGAAGCGCAGGACCACCGACCGCTGGGCGTGAACGATCCGTTGAGCGCAAGCGATCTCTGGGACGCGGTGGCGAAGAACCTGGAGCGCCAACCGGTGAAGGAAAGCGCCCTTGCCTTCGTCGCCAGCGTGGCGGCCGAGACGCGCAAGGCGGCGCACGCGCTCCAAGAAGGGCTCAGGGTGCAGGAGGCACGTGCGGCAGCAGGACAGGCGCCCACGACCCTGCGCCGAACCTTCGATCTGCGCCGCGCCAAGGAAGCGGTGGCGCGCTTGGCGGAGAGGTTGGATGGCGCCTTCGCAGCGCTGGCGCCGGTGCTCGACCGGCTTCGCTCCGTCTCGCCGGAGCAACAGATGGAGAACCGCCTGGTCTATACGGCGCGGGTCTACTCGCCCTTGGTCGCGCGTGGGCAGATGGCTTTCAGCGAGGCGGCCACGCTGATGCTGAAGCGCGAGCGGGCCGCCCAGAACCGGAGTGCCGAACTGGATCCGGTGCACCGTCTGCCGCGGGGCGGCTTGCCCTCGGAGACGATCATGGAGCGGGCAGAGAGCGCGCTGGCCGCCGCGGTGGACCGCTTTGCGACGAAGCTACAGCAGGGAGGGCAGGGGGTTCGCGTGGCGGATGCAGGAGGGGCGCCCAAGCCGCGCCAAAGGCAGGGCTTGAGCGCGTAGCAGAGAGCATGTCCCAAAACCCCGCCTCATCTGAGGCAGCAAAATGGGACATGCTCGGTCAGGCCGTCATTCCCTGCCGCTTCTTCGCCTTCTCGTCGGTGTCGTCGCTGCTGGCCTTGGTCGTGGCCTTGGACGCCTGCGCGCCCTCGGCCTGGCGCGCGGTGCGGCCGGCCGCCTCCACCTTGTCCCAGGCGCCTGCCTCCTTCGCGCGGACCTTGGCCCGCGCCGTCTTCACTTCCTTGGGCTCTGCAATCGCCATTGCCTTCTCCTTCGCTTGTTAGACGCAGGAGGCGGCACCGTCAGGCCGGTGCCGCCTCCTCCTCGTCCTCCCACGTCGCGGTGTAGGAGGTTTCCCGGAGCCGCGCCGCGATGGCGGGCCGCCGGAAGCCGATGGCGGCACCGTGCCGGATGGGCCGCTCGCCGCGGGGCAGGGTGATCCGCTCATCCCCGCGCATCTCTTGCAGCAGCTCGTGAGGCTTCGCGACCTCGCGGCTGATCTCGTGCTCGTTCAGGTTCGCGCCCACCGAACTCGTCGGCAGGTCGAGGATGCGCCCGCTACGGCCCTTGTTCTCGCCCTTGCTGGTCGCGACCGCGCCATAGGTCCCGAGCGTCGCGGACAGATCCTTGGCGGTGTTGAGGTTCTGAATGCCGGCATAGGTGCGCCAGCTCACGCCGTCGAACCACGCATCCTTGCCGGGCCGGCCCCAAACCTTCTCGATTTGCCCCTCTGATTGGTAGAATAGCTGGAGCGTGACCTTGTATTTACGCCCCTGGTCGCGCGCCGTCTCCAGCGCGTTCATCGGGCCGAGCAGCACCGCCTCATCCAGGAAGAAGGCGACTCGCCCGTTGACCTTGCCGTTAGCCGCAAAGACCGCATCCAACAGTGATCCGACCAGCACGCGCGCCACCGCCGGCGTCTCGCGCAGGGCCTCCATCGGGACCTGCACGAAGACTGAGAGATTGCCGCGCACCAGGTCGGACATGCGGAAGGCATCGCCGCTCACGAGATCCCCATAGACCTCGCTCGCCAACCATTCCGTGTCATCGGTGGCGTTGCCGAAGGCGCCCGAGAAGGTCACGTCAGCCAGCCCCATCATGGAGCCCGCGAGGCTGCGGGCGAGAGGGGAGGGGCTGGTCTCGTGAATGCCGCGCAGGCGGTCGCGCATCCTCTCCTCCGACACCGAGAGCCCGGCCCGCAGGGTCCGCAGCGTCTTCAGCTCGGCCGGGAACTCGTCATCCCACAGCATGTGCGCGAGCAGGGCGGTGACGATGGTCCTGCCCCACTGCTTGAAGCGGGCATTCGTCCCGTCCCCACCACCGCTGCCGGCGTCCGGCATGGGGCCTATGATGCGCCCGACCACGGCACGGAGGCGCGTCTCCGCCATGTCGTCGTCAATGTCGATCGCTTCCAGGACGTTCGGGCCGACGTCCCCGATGCCGAGGCGGACAACCTGCTGGCCTGTCTCCGCGAGGGCCGCGCCGACCTGTTCGGAAAGCTCCGTGCTGGGGTCGAGCACCACTCGCGACTTCTTCCAGGTGAGCAGCGAGGTGACGAGGGTGGTGGACTTGTAGGCACCGCCGCCCGCGATGACGATGGAGTGCGTAGTGCCCGACTTGCACGGGTCGATCAGCAGCGGAACCCTGCCGCCGTTCCCCCAGGTCTCGCGGTCCCCTGGAACGAAGCGCACCCGGGCGACGGGGCCGAGGTCCACGCGCTCCGCCTCGCCTACGACCACCCCGCCGAGGTCAGGGTCCGGGGTGGAGGGGAACAGCTTCGCCGCCTCCGCCATGTTCATGAAGGTCGCAGAGCCGTGGTTGTTCGTGGTGCCGCGCCGGATGCGGTCGATCCCCAGGCCCTTGCGCGCCATGCCGGCGACGCCGCCCCACCGGCGCCACTGCCAGCGCCCCAGCGCCAGGAGCGGGGCGAAGGCGAAGAGGGCAGAGGCGGCGATGGCCACGCTCTCCTCCCAGCTCCGCCCGGCATAGGGGGCGTACCGCCACCACGCCCAAGGATACTCCCACCAAGAGAGCTCAGGATGGCCCCAGAGCCCGACCCCATAGAGGAAGAGCAGGGACGCCATCACGAGCCAAGCCACAGCCGCCAGTCCCCCTACCAAGGGCAGGAGGAGAAGGTTGAGGACAGCCTTCCTCATGTCTCAGGCGGGTCCGGCAGTGGCCGCCAGTGGGTCGGAAAAGGCAAGATCCGGCCGAACTCAGAAGTCACCCATGAGCCGGCCTCCACCGTCCCGTCGGGCCGCTGCTGGGGTGAGCGGTAAAACCCTTCCCGCACCCGTTTCCACCCCGCAGCCCAGAGCAGTACGCCGGTTCCATTCATCGGCCCCGTGTGAATCGGATGCCATTCATCTTTCGTGTTGCTCACCGTTCTGCTCCATCCGCCGCCGGCCGGAACCAGACCTCCGAGATCTCGAAGCGTCCGCCGGGGCGATGCATATGGACCACCACGTCCACGAGCCCGCGCAAGGTGGCCCCGATGGTGTCCAGGTCCACGGTGGCTGCTGCCGGGTGCTGCCGCACCATCAGCGCCAGCGCAGGGATGGCCTCGGCCGCAGAGGGGGCGTGGCAGGTCGTGATGCCCGGATGCCCCGAGCGCAGCGCCCGCACGAAGGAGAACGCCTCGCCGCCGCGCAGCTCCTGGAGGATCAGCCATTCCATGGAGAGCCGGAGCGATGCCTCCACCAGGTCATTGGCCGAGACGGACGCCTCGCTCTGGTCCCCCTTGCTGTAGAAGAGATCCACGCGGTTCGGGTGAGGCAGGGCGCTCATCTCGTCGGCGTCCTGGATCGTCACCAGCCGGGAGGAGAGGGGGATTTCTCCCGCCAGCGCCATGGCCGTGTGCGTCTTGCCCGTCCCGACCAGGCCGCAGAGGACGTGCGTCCGCTTCGCCTGGACGGTGGCGCTCAAGAACTCGCGCCAGCGCCTGGCCTCCTGCGCCTCGCGGTAGAGGTGGACGAGGTGGCGATCGGTCTCCGACAGGCCGCGCGCCGCCGGCCGCACGTCCGCGAAGATGCCGCCTTCCCCAAGCTCGCTGAGGGTGGGGGCCACCTTCTTCGGCCGCCGGATGGCCAGCACGACCGAGCCGTCATTCACGCAGGGCGGCAGGATGGCCTGCATCCGCATCCCGCCCGACAGGTCGCAGGAGAGGAGGGGCTGCGACCGACCCACGTTCTGCCGCTTGAGCGACCCCGCCAGGATGGCGATGCCCTCCAGGTCGATGAAGTCCAGCGGGACCTCATGTCGGGTCATCTCGCCCCGCCGCCGAACGAAGGCTTCGCCCGGGCGGTTGATCAGCACGTCCTCCACCTCCGGGTCCGCCCAGAGCGGGTCCAGTAGGGAGAGGGCCATCTGCAGGAGGGGCAGGGCTTCCATCTGGCGGCTCATCGGCGGACCTCCCTCATGCGGAGTTGGAAGCACGGCCGCATGTCCAGATCCTGCATCGCCATCACCAGGATGGGCCGCGCCTGGTTCCGGCGCAGCGTTGGGGAAATGTCCGCCTCATCCGCGAAACCGCTCCCGGCGCGCCCGCCAACGCCGCCGAAGGAGTTGAAGCTGACGGAATTGCCGTTACGGCTGGCCAGGGCGTTCGCCGCGGCGGTGGCGGCGGCCTGGGATGCGGCGTCGAGGAAGGCCACGGCCGCGAGCCCGCGGAACCGCTCCCAGAAGTGGTTGTCCACCTCGCCGTCCAGCCCGGCCTCCCCGAGCTGGTCCGCCACCGGCGCACGCAGCCGGATGAGGCAGCCCTGCGGCGTCTCGATCCGCGTCATCACGGCGAAGGCTCGCCGTCGGCCGCGCTGTAGGCTCTCCCGTACCTGGCCGACGAACCACGTTCCGGCATCCAGCAGGGGCACGGCGCCGCTCGTGGAATAGACCGGCGCCGAGACCTTGCACCGGAAGGGGCCCGGCTGGTCGGTGTTGATCGGCTGCTCCGGCGTGCAGGCCATGGGGGTGCCCATGGTGATGAACAGGTTCCGGTCCGGCAGCACCGTGGCGACGGCGGTATCCATGTCGTCACCGGCCTGGAGCCGATCAGCGAGGGCATCCCGGCGCCCGGCCGTCAGCGTGGCCGGCATCCCCGGCGTCACCTCCGGCGCTCCTGACGGCCCGCCCCCAGGCGTCGGCGGACCGCCACCGCCCGGCAGCTCGAAGGCCACGATGCCCACACGAGACGGCGCGGCGCGCTGGGCGAAGGGCGTGAAGGCCCCGGGCGCTCCCATAGTCGAGGGCGGGCGCGGCGGAGGCACCACCATGGCCGGCTGGAGCACTGGCGGAGGCGGGGGAGGGGCTTCGCGCGGGATCGGGGACCACCGCTCCCCCACCTCGCCCACGCGCTCCGCGTTCAGGGGCCGCCCCCCGTTCTCCGCGCCGTCTCCCGCCTGCATTCCCTGCGAGAGGAGCCAGAAGACGCCGGCAGCGGAGGTGACGCCCAGGACGCCCACCAGGGCCTTCATGCGGCCGGACATGGGCCTGCGGCCGGCGACGGGCGAGAATGTGGGCTCGCCCTCCTCCTTGCGATCAGCGCCGCGCGGCACGGGGCGCCTCCCTTTGCGGCGTGGAGCGGCTGACGCGCAGCACGTCCGGGCTCACCGTGCCCGTCCCTGGGTTCTGCCCGGTCGGGTCATAGGCGCGGTTGACGATGCACAGCACGTTGTCCCCGTCGCGCAGCCGGAGCATCGGGAAGACGCCGTGCAGGACGAGGATGTTGCCGTTGGTGGTGGGGTCGGGGTTGGTGCTCTGGCCCACCACCGCCTCCGTCCCATCGGCAAGCACCTGGTAGGGCATGGGCGGGCGGCGGTTGCCGGGATAGCGCAGGTAGGTGCGCTGGCCGTCGTCCCAGATCGCCGGGGCGGTGGCGGAAGGGGCCGGGGCCAGCGCGGTGCGATCCGTGGCCGTCCCCTGGCCGTCATAGGCGGTGTTCTGGCGGGTCGTGCCGAGGGCGGCAGCCTGCACCAGCCGCGCCGCGGCGGCGCGCTGCTCCCGCTCCGCGCGCTGCGCCGCCCACCGCTCGCTGGCCTCCTTCTGGACTGCCCGGCGCTCCGCTTCGGCCACGATCCGCTCCCCCACGGGGTCGGAGAAGCGCACGGCGAAAAAGGTGTCCGGCACGTCCTCCGTCAGTTCCCCCGGCCGGGTGCGTAGCTCGAAGGTGTGCCGACGCAGCTCCCGCGCCTGGTTGGTCGGGTTCACCCACCACGCCAGCACCGTGAAGGGCTGCGGCTCCAGGTGCCGGAGGGGCTTGATCATCACGAAGTTGCCCGTGGCGCCGTCCGTGCGCGGGACGCTGGTCATCAGGTTCGGATCGGCCGTGCTGCTGCCGTCCCCACCGGCGGCCACGCGCTCCACCGCTTCCCCGCCTTGGAGGAGCTGGTTGTCGGAGGTGCCGACGAAGGCCACGCGCTCCGCTGCCGGGAGCTCGATCGCCAGCGTGGCGCCCGGCGCGGCGTAGATCCGGACGATCTGGCCCGGGGAGAAGGCCACACACCGCTCCCGCGGGTCCGGGCCGCAGGGGGCGGGCGTCTCGGCCGCCAGGACCGGCCCGGGCAGGGAGAGGGTCGCCCCGAGGGCGAGGGTGAGGGCACGGCTCATTGCGTCACTCCGTCGCGCTGGGGGCCGGCGTAATCGACCACCTGGATCTGCGGGGCGTTGAAGGTCCACCGCTGCCAGATGCGGTCCTGCGGGATCGGCACGTTCCGGCGGATGCGGACGGTGGAGGCGTAGGTGCCGCGGTCGATCGGCTGCCCGCCGGCCGGCGTCTCCACGCGCTTGAACCAGATGCGGTAGGTGTCCGGGTCCCCCGTGCAGCCCTCGATGGGACAGACGACACCCCAGTTCACGTACTGGGCTTCGACGGTGGTCCCGTCCCGGTAGCGCCGCGCCGGGCTCTCCGGGTTCTCGCGCCGATACCAGGCCTGGAACTGATCGCGGAGCGGAGGGGAGGAGAGAGCGGAGACGACCTGCCACGCCCAGCCGGCATTGCCGTCGTTCCAGCTCTCGCGCTGCTGGACATAGGTCCACACGACGTTGACCGTGCTGTCCCGCCGCACCTGGGCCGGCAGAGCGTCCCACTGCGCGTAGTTCGTGACCGTGCCGTCCGGCCGCTGGTAGACGATGACAGGCACCGGATCGGTCTGGGGCGGGCGCACCCAGATGAAGGCGCCGAGGCCGAAGATGGCCGCCCACTGGAGCCCGATCGTCACGTTCTTGCCCGTCTGCCGCCACCACTCGCCGCGGCGGCGGCGGGCCTGATCGTCCTGGCGATCCTTGATCGCGCGGGAGAGCTCGGAGGCCGGGATGATGATATCGGCCGCGTCCATGACCTCCTGCGGTGTTGCCTCGCGGGCGCTCATGGCGCCACCGCCGGCATCAGCCCGGCCCCGGCCTGGGGCGTGGCGCTCGCCATCTGGGGCGGGTTCAGGGAGAACATCTCGCCGCGACAGGCTGGCGGCGGGGTGTGGCCGGCGCAGGCAGAGAGGGCCAGCGCCGCCACGAGGACGGCAGGGCGGATCATTCGGTTAGCTCCTGGATGCATGACGGAAGGGGGCTACGACGGCGCGGCCGGCGCCGCTGGCGAAGCGGCTGACATGGCCGGCTGCGACCACGGCCCCGGCGCTCACGCCCGAACCGATGGCGAAGAAAGAGGGAAGAACGATCATCAGGGCGGCGCCGATCCAGTAGACGGCGGCGATGCTGCCGAGCTGGGCCAGCATGGCGTCCACGTCCCCGGGAGGCGCCGCGCCCATGGCCCGCATCTTGTCCGAGATGACCACGAGCACGATGCGGAGGAGGATGGAGGAGGTGATCTGCAGGACGATCAGCCCTACCAGCTTGCCGATCCACTGCTCCACGAAGCCGCGCGTGGCGCTGAACAGGAACAGCAAGATGATGAAGACGCCCAGGCAGATGACGATGGCCATGAAGACGCGCGCGATCAGCCACACGAGGAAGATGGCGCCCAGCGCCACCAGCATGGCTCCGGCCTCGATCCAGGCCACCCCGCGCTCCAGCATCATCGTGAAGCCGGTTGCCTGCCCGAGCACGATGCTGGTGGCGTGAAGCGCGGCCGACCACAGCAGGTCGAATTGCTGGGCGGAGGAGATGCCTGACCGGGGCCCGCCGAGCGCGGCCGCGATGGTGTTGGGCAGGTCGGTGAAGAAGAAGTCGCGGACGTAGGAGGTGTAGGAGGCGGCCCGGAGGATCTGGGCGACTACTAGCGCCCGAACCGCCGCCATCGCCGCTGCGCCAATGTCCGTCTTCCCGAAGACCGTCAGCGCCGCAAAGCCGATGATGTAGAGCGAGAGGGCCAGCGCGATCTGGGGCCGCATGCTGGCCAGGCCGCTCGAAATGATGGCGTCCATGCTCGCGATGAGCATGGTGTCCATCGAGGTCGCGATATCGGTGAAGATGGTGGGCATGGCGGGCGCCGGCATGGGTCAGGTCCGCCGCAGGTAGGCGGGCAACTCCCGCTCGAATTGCGTGGGGGCGTTCGGCAGGGGGCGGCCGAGGCGCCCGCGGGTCTGGGCGGCGCGAGCGTTGGCGCACTCGTCCGTGCGGCTGAGGCGGGCATCGTTGCCGCACCGCTTGAGCCAGTCGGCGCGGGCGGACGGGTTCTGCTGGAACCAGGGCACGTCATACGGCTCCGCCACCGCCGGCTGCGCCAGCAGGACCAGGCCGAGGAGGAGGGCGCGCCTCACCGGAGGCTCCCCGTGATCGGGGCCGTCATCAGCCGCAGCTCGTCCGCGCTCTGGCGCTGGCGTTGCTCGATCCGCTGCTCGATGACGCGGTTGTCGGCCGAGACCATGGCCGAGATGTTCTGAAAACGGGCCTGATGGATGGCCAGGTTCTGCTGCTCAATCGCGATGAGCCCGTTGACGGCCGCGACCTCCGTCCCGTCCTTCGCCGCTTCCAGCCGCGCCCGCAGGGCGGAGAGGTTGGCGAGTCGCTGATCGGCTTCCATCATGCTCTCGGCCGCCATCGCCTGGGCGTTCGCCGTGACCATGGCGCGGCGGTTCTGCTCGATCTGCCAGGCGTCGGGGGTGCCGGGCATCGCATAGAGCTGGTTGCTACTGAGGAACCGCTCCGCGCCGCCGAGGGCGCCGGGGATGCCGCCATAGGCGCCGCTCGTCACCGCGGACAGGCCCTCGGTGATGGTGTTGCCGGGCGGCAGATAGGACCGGCTGACGCCGCCCAGCGCGCTCGCGATGCCGCCGAGGTCGGTGGCGTGCGCGATGGCGTTGTAGGTAGTGACGGCCTGCTGATACTGCGCCTGGAGCTGCTGAAGCTGCTGGAGCCCCTGTTGCAGGGACCGAGCAGCTTCCAGCGCGCGGGCAGCGATGCTGGCCGTGTCGGTGACGGGGATCTGCGCCTGTGCCGGGGCGGCCAGCGCCAGAACGGAGACGGCCGCCAGAACTGCGAGCCTCATGCCGAAGCCTCCATGTAGCGGGTGCGGTAGACGGGCCAGATCGCGGCGGGGTCGGTGGTGCCGATCTCCCGGCCGATGCGCTCCCACAGGGCGGAGCGGAGCGGGTCGTTGGACAGGACCGCGATGTGTTCGGGCAGGGTGTCGAGAGGCGCGCGGGCCACGAAGCTGCCTTCTGGGCGCTTCACCAGGAACGTGCCTTCCCCCAGGGACCGCATCCGCCCCGTGATCTGCTCCATCTCGCCTTCCGAGCAGTGGAGGAGGTCCCGATAGGCCGCTTCGTTGGCCTCCGGGTTGGGGAAGAGGATCTTGGTGGGGGTATTGGTGAGGAGCGTCCGGCCGGCCTCGGTGCGGGCCATGTCTTCGGGCTTGTGCGCCGCCAGCCAGAGGAGGCCGTTGCCCTTACGGAGCTCGCGGGAGAAGGCATCGAAGCCCTCCGCGAAGCCGCTGCCGTCGTTGGGCAAGTAGGAGGCGGCCTCGTCCACCAGCACGGCGCCGCGCACGCCGCGGCCGACCCTCTCCCGGATGCGAAAGAACTGATAGGCCGCCGCCGGGATGCGGATGGTGGCCATGTCGTCGCTTAGCAATTCGGTGTTGTCGATGCCGACGATCCCGGCATCCAGCCGGATCAGATCCTCCTCCCCGTCGAAGGCCCAGCCCAGCGCGCCACCGCGGCACCACCGCTCCAGCCGCCCGCCGGTGCTCTCCGCCCCGTGGTCGAGGAACTGCCGAAGGCCGCCCAAGGACCGCATCTCCGGCGGGCGCCGCATGAGGAAGGCGATGGCGGTGCGGAGGCGATCGGTCATGTGCGGCGGCGGCTCGCCCCGCCCGTCCAGCAGGATGAGGCCCAGGACGAACCCCTCCAGCCAGCTCCGGGCCTCGTCCGTGTCCTGCAGTGCCCTGAGCGGGGCCATGCCGCTGCCGACACCCCGCCGGACCCGTGCGTAGTAGCCGCCGCAGGCCCGGATGGTTAGCTCGTTGGAGGCGTCCTTGTCGAGGATGACGCAGACGCCGCCCTTGGGGGCCAGTACCTGCTCCAGCGCCACCGCCACGAGGCCGAGGAAGGTGGATTTCCCGTAGCCGGTCGGGCCGAGCATGAGGGTGTGGCCGACGCGCCGGACGTGCGGGTCGAAGTCGTGGGCGGTGTGCCCCTCGGTCACGAGCCGCAGCAGGGGCGCGCCCCACCAGGGCCGCTCCGCCCCCTTGGGGAAGCCGGCACAGGAGGAGAAGGACAGGAAGTTGAAGCCGTGGACGCCGCCGTGGCGGGCGAGAGTGGCGCCAGGCGCCCCGGGTACCTGAGCCCAGTAGGCGGGGAAGCACCCCAGGGCCTCGGGGATGGCGGAGACGTTGCTGCGCTCCGTCAGGATGCCGGACACCTCGCCCAGCGCCTCTGAAAGCTCTTCCTGCGTATCGGCGTGGACGGTGAGGGACCAGTGGTGATCCCCCATCACGGACCGGCCGCTCTCCACGGCGTCCATGGCCTCGTCCAGCCCTTCGGAGACGGAGTGCGCCCGGTCACGAGCATTGGCCATCTGGCGCTGGGTGCGGGCCATCCGACCCGTCGCCGCGGCGGCCGACTGGAAGGCAAACCGGTTGGTCATCACGATGCGCCGGCGCACCGCCAGCAGCCCGTCCAGAATCCAGGGCCGTGCGATCTCGGGATAGTCGCGCAGCCCCATTATGACGGCGTAGCCGTTCCGGCCGGGTGCGCGGACCTCGATGCCGGCGAGGCCGCACACCACCCGGTCCGTGTAGATCGCGCTCGCCAGCGCGCCGCGCATCTCCGGCACCGGAGACCAGCGCCCGTAGAGGATGAGGCGCACCGCCTCACCGATCTCGGAGAAGGGGGCGCCGTCGGCCCAGCGGCGGCCGAGGATGCGGGGGGTATAGGCCCGGAGGGAGCGGCGGATGACAGCCGCCCGGTCGCGCACCTGGCGCAGCAGCGCGGCATCCACCTCGGCCGCTTTCCCGAAGATCCGGGAGAGCTTCGCCATCGCCCCCGAGATGGGCCGGGGGTGCACGAGGATGGTCACGAACCATTCCCGGGCCAGGAGGTCGCGATCCAGGGCGGCGTGATAGGCCTGGAGGAGGTCGCGCCCGTATGCCGAGCGGAAGGGGCCCGGAGCGAAGGCATCCACCCGGTCGTGGCAGACGTGATGCTCCAGGATGGTGACGTTGGTGTCGTAGAGGGCGCGCAGGGCGGAATGCCGCTCCCGGCGAGCCGCGTAACGGGCTTCCTCGGTCAGCAGCGTGAGGGGGCGGCCGTCTAGCCGCAGCACCATCATCAGCGTGCCGTCTTCGAGCTCCACCACGTTGTCCGCGACGTGCCCGAGTATCGGTAGGTATTCGTCCGCCGGCTTGTCGGTCAGGGTGAAGCGGCCGTTATCGAACACGCGGCGTCCTCCGCTCAGGAGCTGCACGGTTGCCAGGAAGGGGCGAGAGGGACGGGGCGCCCAGGCGCAGGGGATCGCGCAGCAGAGCGCAGCACCGGAACCAGGCGAGGAAGACGTTGGCCCCGTAGGGGTCGCGGGCGATGGCGAGCACCGCGACGAACCAGAAGGGCGCGACCACCGCAACCGCCCAGCCCAGGCCGCGCCAGCCCGTCACGTTGGTCTGGATGAGATAGGCCAGCGCCCCCATCACCACCGCGAGGGGGAACGGCAGGCCGAGGAAGCGGGCCGGCCGGGTGCTGCCGACCGGAACCGCGTCCTCGCGCACGCGGCGCGCCTCCGCCGGATGGAGGATGGAGGGCGCCCGCATGTCAGATGCCGAAGAAGCCGGCGATGGTCGCGTAGTTGGCGGCGATCAGGCCGCCCACGGCCACCATGGCGACGGTCGCGAAGCTGAAGCGGAACATCAGTAGCGCGATGGCCACACCGATGACGCCGGCCGAGATCGCGACCCGCACGATGTTGGTGATGACCCACTGGATGAGCTGCGTGAGCTGGCCGCTTCCGCCGCCGCCCCCGATCTGCGCAAAGGCAGGTTCCGCGGCGACGGTGAGGGCGAGCACAGCCAGCGCCGCAATGGCGAGCGTCCTGTTGCTTGGCATTATCGAGGCTCCGAGGGCTGGTTGAGTGCGACGACGGCAGGGGCCCCCGCCCCGTCCGGCGAAGAAGGGTGAGCCGCATCCCGGCCGCGGCGGCGGGCGCATCGCTCGTGCGCCTGCAGGGCCCAGCCGTCCCACGGCGCAGGCTCAGGCCCGCATGCGGCGACGACGGCCGGCGAGGGCGGGGGTGGGGCAGGGGCCGGGGACTCTTGCGGGGGAGGCAGCACGCCGACCGAGCGCGCCGCGGCGTCCACCCACTCCGGATATCCGTTCGTGCCGCTCTCTCGGCGACAGTCAGGGCGGCCGGTGTTGTAGCGGCAGGAGGCGCGGCGCTCTATCTGGAACGCCTCACCGAGGATGCGCCCGCCCGCGCAGATGTTGGCGCGAGGGTCGAAGACGGTTTCGACCGTCAGCCCGTAGCCGGGCCAGTTGCGGTCGGTGATCTGCATGGCGCCGGCGTCGATCCGGTGGCCCAGCGCCAGCAGCTCGCGCGCCTTCGCCACCGCGGCCTCCCGGGTGGCCGGGAAGTAGCTGCGCCCGGTGTTGTTGTCCCCGATTGCGAAGGGGTGTAGCGCACTCTCAGCCTGGGCGGTGGCAAGCGCACGGGCGGCCGGCGCTTCCTTCACCACGGGATGCAGCGCGGCGCAGGCGGCAAGGTGGCCGAGGAATAGGACAGCGGTCAGCGGCTCGCTCATGCGGCCACGCCCACCGCCGGAAATCCGGCAGCGCCCCGGTCCGGACGCCCAAGTAAGTTAGTCCCGCGTGGTGAGCCCCAGGCAAGCGAGCCGCGGATGCCCCTCAGGGTAGACCGTAACGGGCCCGGCATACCCCCAACCACTGAAGGCGCGGCGGAGGGTGCGGAAGTCTGACCAGGTCCGGGCGCCCTCGTACTTCCGCATGGCGAGGAGGCGATAATCCTGAAAACAGGAGAGGCGGGCCCAGGCGACGTAATCCGCCGTGACCGGAACCTCAACCACGACGACACGCTGGATGCGTCCGCCTTCGGCCACGCGTTGGCGCAGATCAGCCTCTGAGATTGATCTGTCGCGCTGCACTGACTCGCCCGCCTCTTCGTTAGCAGGCGCACCGTAGGCAACACACACATCGTGGGGAAGCCGTATCGACGCGATTTCGGCTTTGGCGCCGGCCATTGCTGCTCTCCAAGCTGCCGCATTGTCCCACCTATTGCTGAAATTCCGGCGGTCGCCGGCCCACTCTTCGGTGAGCAAAGGCAAGGCTACGGAAACAGGTGTTCCCCCGTAAAGACGGAAAAACGATTCTGCGCTTATTGGTCTTTGCGTCGTCGTGTGTGCGAGCGTCTGCACATTGAGACACGTCACGGGCGAGATTGAGACGGGTTAGGGCCGTGCTGGTAGCGGTGCCTGCTCTGTGTAAACGAGTCGGAGGCGGGTGAGCGGCGGTGCGATACCTAACTCGCGCGCCTCGCGCGCGACATGGAAGTGGCGCTGCCGCGTGTCCTGCCGAAGGCCGAAGCGGTCGCACTAGCGCGGAACTTCATGTGGGGAGAGTTTGTCGCACGTGGCATAGCCGCGGATCTGAACGTACACTGGGGATGAGCGCCGACGGCGAGGCGCGGCCGCACACGCGCGTCATGCTGACGATTTGGCGAATAGAGGCAGCGGGATGGCTGGCAAGAAGGGTTTCGGCCCTTTGCTGGCCTTTGAGGCAGTCCACAGGGACAGGGTATCCGATCTGCGCAACAGCGAGGCCTTTACCGACGAGCGACCGTCCGGCTGATCCGTCGGACAGGATCGCGGATGACCAGCCGAGCGCGATCCGAAACCGTTCGGGGCTGCTAACTGAACAGGCCGACCACGGCATCAAGCGAGGAGCTCTATTCGGACGGTGAAGTCTGCCCCTGGTGTAACCGCAACACCGGCCCGCATGGCAGCGGTGCAGAACGAACCGCTGCAACGGAACAAGGGGAGGTGCAGCTAAGCGTGGCAGGCCCCCAATGGGACTCACCTTGCTACTCGGGTGGAGGCTCCGGCAGGTCCACGCCCGGCGGCAATGGGCTCTCGTCCGCCTTGACGTGCTTTGTGGTGGCGCCGCGCGGCAAGACCGAGCGCAGCCGCGCGAGGCGGGGGCAGTCCTCCTCGTAGAGCGAGACGGGCAGCTTGTAGGACATGTCGTCGCGGAGGAAGCGCAGGAGCCGGTCGAGGTCGCGCCAGCCGCGCACGCCGGGTCCGCGGAAGAGAGCGATGGCGACGTAGCCGCGGCGCCAGGAGGGCAGGAGATAGGGCACGTGGTCCACGCCGCCGTCCGGATCCCGGCGCGCGACCACGACGGCGGCCTCGATCCGGCCGCCGCGGAGCAATCCCTCCCGCAGGTCCGCTTCGCCGAGCGTGTCGCCCAACCCCCGGCCGCTCCTCCGATTCGTGCCAGCGGGAGGCTAGCGAATTCCGCAGTCCGGGCGAGGCCCCATACGGGTGAGGCACGGAGCACGGGGAGGTTGCAAAATACCGAAAGTTGCATTGCGGTCCGGCTCCGAAGGGGCGGAGACGGGCGATGCTACCGACCGTGGTGGAGCGCATACAAGATGCAATTGAGGCCATGGCCGGTCAGAAGGGCAGGCAATTCCTTAACTCTGCCGTGAGGAACAAAACCGGACTCGTAAGAATGGTCAGAAAAGAGAGACGTGTTTCAGCCACCGCGCCGAGGCAGGGCAGCGGCCAAGGGCGGTGGCAGTCCAGTCCCGGCGTTGCGCCCGCCCACCCCGAACAAGTCCTCGTTACCGAGCGGGACCGGCCAGAAACACTCCATTTGGCCCTCCTCGCCGCGGAGCGCGAGGAACACGACCCGCGTCACCTCGCCGCCCTCGCCCGTCTCCACGGCGAGGCGACACATCAGGCCGTCCGCGCCGACGGCGTCCCCGAGGGCCAGGGCGAGCTGCTGCGCCTCGCTCCCCTGCTGGCGGAGCGTGCGCTTGGAGGGCTCCTCCGCGTCGCCCCGGAAGAAGCGCACCGGCACGCCATCGATGAGGAAAACGAAGTGGTGCGTGTGATCCAGCACGCCGAGCCAGCGGTAGCGCCCGCCCTCGGCCGCTTGGCGGAGGCGGTTGCGCGAGAAGGAGTAGGCGCGGCAGCCGACGGACCAGGCGTCGTCGCCGGCCCAAGGGTCGGCCATGGCAACGGCGTCGGTGCGGCCACGGGCCAGCAGGCGCGCGCAGGCCGAGAGGCGCTCCTCCGTCAGCGCGGGGTGCAGGTCCCAGGGCATCCGCTGCCCACCTCCTGTCGTGGCGTCCTCTGGCTCTTCCATGCCCGCGCAGTATCGGCTCCGTCGGCCTCGCGTCCAAGCCGCCTCTGGGCGTCCCCCCCTGCTTCGGGGGGCCGCGTCCTACTCGCGGCCGCCGGCCGCTCCCGGAGCCATGCCGGGCATGTCTCCGCCCTGCGGGTGACGGCCGCTGACGCGGGACATTGGCCGCGGACGCGGCCTGGACAGGGGAACCACGGGGCTCTGCCCCGGAGGTTCCCCTCGGCATGCCGGCTACAGCACGGCAAGACCCCTCGCTCGCATGGCCTGCAAGGCCACGCTCTCTCCAGGGCCCGGCCGCGTCCGCCCGCATGCCACCCCTCCTTCCCCGGTCTCGCGACGGGCAGGGAAGCAGCGGGGCTGCTTCCCTGCTGGTCAGCGCAAGAAAGGCGAGCACCATGTCGTTCATCGGCCGCACTAGCATCCTCCGCCCGAACGGCGTTACCCCTCTGTTGGACGAGGACATCCATCGCGTGGCGCCCTCAGCCTTTGCCGGGGAGGCGCACGAGAGCCGGAGCGCGCGCTACACCTACATCCCCACCGCCGACGCGATCCGCGGCCTGCGCGACGCCGGGTTCCTGCCGATGGCGGCGTTGAACCCCCGCCACATCCTCGCCCATGGCTCCTCACCTCAGCGGTTTTTGCAACTGTGAGCGTAGGATCGTGGCCTGGAGGGCTTGACCCTTCATGCAACTGACCCTGTGTCATGGCCCTGATGTGTCGGGCTTCCAGGTGGTGCCCGCCAGCACGCCTCCGTCGATCTGCTCTACGCCTGACGGTCAGGGGTGCTACATTCAATGCATGCCGAAGCGCCCCGCCCCATCCCAGAGCTCCGCCTTCGTCCTCGGCCGCGCCGCCTTCGACCGCATCTCCGCTGTCGAGGGCCTCTGCCGCGACGCAGCCTCGGAGGCCATGTTCGCCGACTTCGACCGCTGCAGCCTCGACGCCGAGGAACGCCGCCAAGCGATCCGCGCCCGGCACGGCGCGAGGGTCGCGGCCACTTCCGCACGGCGCCGCACAGGGGGCTGACGCGGGGGCGTGTACGACGCCGTCGAGGACCCTTACTGCTATCCGGGCACGACGGTCCTGTGGAACCGGGCGGGGCTGACGGACCAAGTCGCCCTCGACGCCTACGAACTCGACATGACCACGCAGCGGGCCTCCGAGCCCCTACCCCCAGGTCGCCTCGGTGTCCGGCACTACATGGCTATCCACCGCCATCTCTTCGGCGACGTCTACTCGTGGGCCGGTAGGCGAAGGACGGTGCGGATCTCCAAGGACGGCAACGCCTTTGCCTATCCCGAGAACATCGACCGCGAAATGGTGCGCCTCTTCGGCTGGCTGGGCGAGCGCCGGTGCCTACGGGGTCTGCCGGCTGCCGACTTCGCGCGCGATGCCGCCCACTTGCTCGCCGAGCTGAACGCGATCCACCCCTTTCGCGAGGGGAACGGGCGCACGAGCCTTGCTTTCCTCGCGTTGCTCGCCGCACGGGCAGGACACCCGCTGGGCGTGGAGCGGCTGGAGCCGAATCAAATGCTCCGGGCGGCGATCGAGAGCTTTCATGGCAAGAATGCCCGACTCGAGGCACTGATTGCGCGCCTGATCGCCTGAGGAGGACGGGCGCCTTCAGGCACCTCGAAGGCGATCAGCACCGCATCCTGGCCACTCGCCCGCTTGGTGGCCAGCTCGCTGAGCAGACCGCCGACGGCTACCGCGTCCTGATCGCTCGACAGGTCCTTGAGGGCCGGCGCCATGGCAGCCATCATCTCTCCCAACTCCTTTTCACGCTCATCTTGCAGAAAGGCGAAAGGCACGCGCTGGAAGTTCGTAAGGCTATTCTGGCCTCCGCTGCTTGCGAGAGAGTTACATACGGAGTAGCCGCACCAACAGCCCGGACACACGACCGCGCCTCACTGCACAGTCGTTAGCAGATACAGTTTTTACTTGCATTTATGGGGGATCCACACACGGAGCGGTTCACTCTGGACTGCGTGCCGACGTCTGTGAGCACAGTGTCAGGCCCAGACTTCACGGTCCGCGCTTCCGCGAGGCGCGGTGTGGACAGGCCGGGGGAGAGGCCCGGGCCTGCCATAGAACCAGCCCTGGCCAAACTGGATGCCCAGTGCGCGCATTGCGGCCGCGTCGGCCTCGGTTTCGATCCGCTCAGCTATGACCTTCGCGCCGACCGCAGTTGAGAGGTCCACCATGGAAGCGATGAAGGCCCGGTCGCGCTCGGACCGTACGGCGTTGGAGACGTAGAGCCCGTCCACCTTCACCCAGTCTACCCGGAATGCGCGGAGGTAACGGAAGGCCGCGGCGCCGGCCCCGAAATCGTCGAGGCAGAGACTGACCCCGCGCTCTCGTAGCATGTCCAGGGTGCGGATCGCCTCCGCCTCGTCCTCAATCTCGGCCGACTCTGTGATTTCGACCATTAGCCGCCGGGCGGTCATTGACGCGCTGTCCAGCAAGGCGACGACGTCGGCTCGGAAGGCGGGGTTCTGGACGGAGAGGCCCGAGAGGTTCACCGCCACCTGGGTGCCCGGCGAGGATGCGAGCGCCTCTAGCACCCGTTCGGTGACAGCAAAGTCGAGCGCCTCGGTCATACCTACCGCCTCGGTACAACGGACGAAGCCGTCGGTGCTGCTCAGCGTGTCGGGCAGTTCGGCTGGGGGGCGAAGCAGGGCTTCGTGATGGTGGACGGCGCGGGTCGTCAGGTCGGCGATGGGCTGAAAGACGAGCTGAAACCGGCGGGCGGAAATGGCGCGACGCACCGCCGAGGCATCGGAGGCGAGCCGGGCGACGAGGCCACCAAGGCCGGCCGGCGCTCCCGCAGTATCAACCCCCGAGACGCCGTCGCGGGAGAAGGCGGCGAGCGCGTGGCGCAGGGCACGCGTGGCCTGCATGAGAGTCAAGCCTTCCGCCTCCAAGGCCACGGCGCGGGTGGCGACGGGACCTGGTAGCCCATGTGACGCAAGTGTCGCCTCGGCGGCACGGGCTAGGGCGTTGAGGGCGTCCTCCCCGCTGGTTAGGAGGCCGAAGCGGCCGGGGGCTACCTCGCCTGCGTGGCCAAGATCCTCCATGAGCGCCATGCGCAGGCCAGGGGTGCGGGCAAGGACCACGTCAGAGCCGCGAGGCAACTCAATCAGGCCGAGAGTTCCACGCATGCCGTCGCGCAGCCGCATCTCGGCCAGGCAGGCAAGGGACTCCGGGCTGATTGGGCGGTCGACGGGCGGTGGGCCGGGGCGCGGTCCAAAGGTAAGGAAGAGTCGCTCTCCCGGGCCGGGTGGGGCGAGGCCGGCCACTGTCACTTCGCAGCGCTGGGCATCGTTCAGGCGCAGAATGACAGGCGCCAGGCGACCCAACGCGGAAAGGGTGCCGAGGCCGAGAGCAAGGGCGGCCTGATCCTCCGGTGCGACCAGCACCTGAACCGAGCGGCCGAGAAACGCTTCAGGCGCCTCGCCGAACCGGGTACGGAAGGTACCGGCAGCGAAGGTGATACATCCCTCCGCGTTTACCTCCACCAGGAGGTCGGCGGCCGCAAAGGCGAAGGCAAGAAAACGATCGCGCAGGTCGCGTATCTTGCCAGCAGGCTCGCCCGCGGTCATGCCGGGCACCCCGTCTCGAAGGAAGGGTCAAGCCCAGTATCGCTCCCGTGATTTTGGGCGAGCTTTGCTGGAAGCATAGGTACCGGGCTTTCTGCGGTCAGCCGTACCTGAAAGCTGAGGTGTATCCTCGCTATGCATGCCCGCAGTGGACGGGAATGCAAAACGGGGCTCAGGCGCTTCTCGCCCAGAGCACGCGTATGCTGCATAACGAACTGGCCTCGATGGTCCTGATACCGACAATCCACGATGAAGATTTCGCATCCGTTTATCGTGTCTACTGGAGTGCTTTCCAGCAAACCGGATAGGTCTCTCGGGCTTCATCCTAGGTCCTCGAGGGCACGCCACCTGTCCGGTCCATATACAGCGCGCTCCATTGGTATTGCGGAAACGGAGGAGGTCTCGCACTCAGGTGAGAGGAGACCGCCGTTCCGGAAAGAGCGGCCCATGGAAGAGCGCGTCGCAGTACACCTCCAATCTGCGCTGCCACCCAAGAGCCGCTATATGCCGCTCGCGAGACTCGAAGGACTTCCTAGAGAGAAGCCACCCCCAAGGTGGCCTAGGTCACGCTGATTTCTTGCCCATACTCGTGCCCGTGTCGCGCAGTCGCACGATCAGCCCGCTGAGTTCGGCGCGCAGCGCCCTACCCTGGTGGGCGACGTCGTCAGCACCCGCGCGCAGGCTACCCAGTGCGCCCGTGGTCTCGCCAACCCCGATTGTGAGGCTGCCCACCTGTGCCGACACCTCGTTGGTGCCGGCTGCCGCCTCGCTCACGTTGCGGGCGATCTCGCGCGTCGCCGCGCCCTGCTCCTCCACCGCTGCTGCAATCGCGGCAGCGATCTCGCTCGACTGCCCCACGGTGGCGCCGATGCCCCGGATCGCTTCCACCGCCAAGGCGGTTGCGCCCTGCATCTCGGTGATCTGCCGCCCGATCTCCTCCGTCGCCTTCGCCGTCTGGCTGGCCAGGATTTTCACCTCCGAGGCCACCACGGCGAAGCCCTTGCCTGCATCACCGGCCCGCGCCGCCTCGATGGTCGCGTTCAAGGCCAGCAGGTTGGTCTGCCCGGCGATGTCGCTGATCAGCCGTACCACCTCACCGATACGCTGAGCGCCCTCAGCCAGCAGGCGGACCGTGCCGTCCGTCGCGCGCGCTTCCTCGGCGGCGCGGCGGGCCACCTGGGCCGCCTCCGTTACTTGGCGGGAGATCTCGGCGACCGAGGCCGCCATCTCCTCGGCTGCGGCGGCTACTGTTTGGACGTTGGTGCTCGCCTGCATGGCGCCGGCCTCGGCGGCGGTGGCTTGGTGGGCCGTGCGGTCGGCAATGCCGGCGATGCTGTCGGTCGAGGCCTGCAGCGTGGTCGCAGCGGTGGAGAGGGTATTGGCAACACCGCCCACGGTGCGCTCCAGTTCGGCCGCCATGGCGCGCTGCGTCGCCGCGCGCTCCTCCCGCGCCCGGCGGTCGAGCTCCTCGCGTTCCTGCGCCGCATAGGCGAATTTGGCGCGTGTCGCCCGCATCAGGGAGGCTAGGCGCCAGAACTCCGGCGCGGACGGCGTTTCAACCGCACGGCCGAACTCGCCAGCGGCAATGGCCGAGAGGTGCGTCTCTAAATCGTGCACCGGCCGACGTACGGCGGCGAGCGTGAGCCATCCCAGAACCGCGGCGGCGGTGGCGGCGCACAGTGCGACTGCTGCAGATAAGGTGCCGCTTGCCGGCACACCGGTGAACGAGACCCAGCCGGCCGTGAGGGCCGGTGAGAGGGCAGCTATGCCCACCGTGGCAGCGAGCCGACCGGTGACACCCGCCGCCGCGGTGGCCAAGCGGGCGCGCCAGCCGGTGGCGATGAGCTCGCCGTCACGCAGACCAATGCCGCGCGCCTGGCCGGTGCGGATCTTGGCATAGGCCTCGTCGGCCGCTGCAACCGACGCCCGCTCCGGCTTGAAGCGGATGGAGACGAAGCCGGTGACCTGGCCGTTCTCGACCACCGGCGTGACGTTGGCGCGCACCCAGTAGTAGTCGCCGGACTTGGTACGGTTCTTTACCAGCCCTTCCCAAGGGCGGCCGCCCTTGATCGTGGCCCAGAGGTCCTTGAACGCCTCCTGCGGCATGTGCGGGTGGCGGACGAGGTTATGCGGTGCGCCAGTCAACTCCTCCGTCAGAAAGCCGCTGACATCCACGAAAGCCTTGTTGCAAAACTGGATGCGACCACCAGTGTCGGTTCGTGAAACGAGGAGCTCCCCGTCAGGAAGCGACACCTCGCGGTTGGTAATCGGTCCGTTGTCGCGCATCGATCTGCTACCCACTAACCTTCTGAAGCAGGCAGTTTCATGTGTAAACCGTAAAGAACATTTAAAGCTCAAGGTAACTTCGGGCTGGGGCACCAGGGAGTAACTGCGGCTCTCATTGCTGATAACCTTTGAACGATATTTGAGCCGCTGCCGCAGAACCGGTCAAAGCTGAACCGCGCGGGCTGAGTACGCCAAGTTGCGCGAGCTAAACATTATCCGTTTCATGCTGGGGGCCAGCATACATTCACACAGAGATGTAAACCAAAGTATAGGCTGCCGGGCAAAACTTGCTGTAGATGTTTCAGGATAATACGTTTCTTAAGGGTAGACGTAGCTACACCGGGTGTTGCTGGAGTTGTTAAGCGGATCTGGATCTTGCATCCGGGCCGCCTTGCATTTGGGCCTGCCAAGTTTTATGTGGCTGCCAACTTGATCTTGACAGGTGCATCATGCGCAGGACGTTGCATTGCTCCTTCTGCGGCAAGTCGGAGGCCGAGATCGAGAAGCTAGCTGCCGGGCCGGGCGGCGTTCATATCTGCAATGAGTGCGTGGCAGTGTGCGACGTGATCATGCGAACGGACAGCGTTGGTCCGAGCTGTGCATTCGATCCGGGAACCTGGCCGCAGGAGCGACTGATAGCTTTGCTTGGCCCTCTTAACGCCACAGCCGTGACGCATCGAGAACACCTTCAACGTGTTGTTGATGCGCTTCGGTCGCAGGAGGTTAGTTGGTCCGCGATCGGCCAAGCTCTGGGCGTCTCGGGGCAAATGGCATGGGAGCGGTTCGGCTGACGGAATGTTCTCCGCCCAGCGCTGACCCTGGCCGAGATCCTCAGTCAGATGTTCATGTGGAGCGGGGTGGCTCGCTCCACACGAACATTTGGCCCAACCAGGAGCATGGGATCAGCGGCCGCGCATTTCTTTCCTTTCTACGGGCGGTACGCGAGGTGAAGTTGCCAACCCGCGGCTCACTGCTTCTAAGCTGATCGGCTATCAAGGGGATGCGCGCGACAGCTTTGATCTCAAGGCGAAGCCCGCAAGCAACATCACGCCCACCGCGGTCCAGTTGGGATAGGGTAACGCGCCAATCGCCCAGTCGCGTACGACCATCCCCGTCTCAAACTGCTTTCCCAGGTCGGTGTGGAAGGTGGTCACGTCCACCACGTCGTCGGAAGCTGGCGCCGGCTACCTCCAGCACGGCATTGAGCCGGTCGGAGGCGAGCTGAACCTGCTTGGCAAGCCGTGCGCGGGCGTGGGCCGTTGCGGGCCTTCTACCAACGCGTCTTAGCCCGGCGGGGCACCCACATCGCTGCCGTGGCGGTCGCCAAGAAGCTGGCCGTCATCGTCTGGCACATGCAGAGCAAGGCGGAGGACTACGCGAGGGTCAGGCCTGCGCTGCACGCCAAGAAGCTGCGCGACCTCGAACTGCGCTCAGGATAGCCGGAGCGGCGCGGACAACGTGGCTCCGCCCGCGAGTACAACCTGACGCGCACCCGGCAGGAGGAGAAGCGCCGGGCCGAGCAGGCGGAGGTCGCGTACCGGCGCCCGACCGAGGGCTGAACCAAAGCGAGAGCGGCGGGTGCCCACGGTTGCCGCTACGGAGGCGCGACTGTCGTAGGCGGCGCGGCGGGGCTTGCACCTCCAGGCCCCACTCTGTGCCACGCGGTCACCCGTGACCTGGAGAAACATAGCATCGGAACCAAGAAAAGGCTGTTCAATCTCATCCGTGGTCCAGGGATGGTAAGGCTTGATGAGGCGATGTTCGATATCGTTCTCGTGGCAGACCCGGTCGAAGATGTGGCCCATCCATCGTGCTGTTGAGCCGTCGCGGTACTTCGGCATGTCGGCGAAGGCCATGCCGTTGTCGGTCAGGACGGTATGGATGGCTTCGGGGAAAACATCGACGACCTCGCGTAGAAAAGCGGCGCCGTTCATCTTTGTGTTGGCATCCAGAAAGGCGACGTGGGTGAACTTGAACACCTTGTCGATGGCCAGGAACATGAAGAGTCTGCCGTCCGCCCGGCGCAGTCCGCAGACGTCGATGTGAAGGTAGCCGATTGTGGTCTCGGCGAAGCGCTTCCGCTTCGAGGCCATCTCCTCGTTCTCGGGCAGGCGAGGGATGCCAAGGCGAGCGAGGCAGCGGTGGAGAGCATTGCGGGACAGGGCCGGAATGGTCTCCCGCAGGCAGCCCAGGACATCGTCCAGCGGTAGGAGGGTGCGACGCCGGAACTCCACGACGATCGCCTCCTCAGCCTCGGTCAGAACGGTGCTGCGGGGCCGGGCGGGATCCATCGGGGCATCAGCCGTGCTGGCTCGCCCCCGCCACTTCGCCATTGTCTTGGGGTTCAGCCCGTAGCGGGCGGCCAGGGCGCGGCAGCCCTCTTGCGACGCTTGGAGCTCGGCTCGAACATGCGGCGTCGTTGGGGCTGAACCGTGAAGACCGCCTGCCATAGGGCATCCTCCCCCTCGCGGGTGAAAGATGCACCACTACTCCCCGGGACTACACAGCAAGTGACATCAAGAATCGCGAAGCATCATCGTCAGCCAAGCTGACGCGAATGGTTATCCCATGCACAAATCTGAACATAGAACCGGCTCAGATAATGAGCGAGTTTCGTCAATGCTTCCTTTGCTTGATCCGGAGGCAAAGTCAGCAGCTTCGGAATATCAAGCGCTCGCAATTGCCGAGCCTTGTCCACTTCTCCGAGCTGTTCCAGCAGCAAGGCTACAGTTTCGAAATCCTGGTTGAGGTTAGCCGCAACAGTGGCGAACTCCACCAGATGAGCGACCGGCTTGCTGTGTTGCATGTCGCTGCTCATGCCGAGCGTACTCCGTTGAGGAATTTGTCTACCTGGCTGCGCAGCTGCTCCGCCCGCTGCGCCAGCTCGCCTGAAGCCGATCGCACCTGGGCGGCCGCCACCCCCGTGCGCTCCGCCCCCTCCGTGACACCCGCCGTGTGCCGCGACACGTCCTGGGTACCGGCAGCCGCCTCGGCCACGGCCCGGCCAATCTCGCGGGTCGCGCAGGCCTGCTCCTCGGCCGCTGCGGCGACCTGGGTGGCGATGCTGTTCATCTGCCCGATCGTGCGCACAATGCCGTCGATCGCCGACACTGCCTGCCTAGTCTCCTCCTGCATGGCCGCGATCTGGCTGCCGATCTGCTCCGTCGCCTTGGCAGCCTGGGCGGCCAGGGCTTTCACCTCGGAGGCGACCACCGCGAAACCCCGCCCCGCTTCGCCGGCGCGCGCTGCCTCGATCGTTGCGTTCAGTGCCAGGAGATTGGTCTGGCCCGCGATGTCACTGATCAGCTTGACAACGTCGCCAACGCTACGGGCCGTTTCCGAGAGCCCTTGCACCGCCCTATCCGTCCGCTGGGCAGCCTCCACCGCCTGCCGGGCTACAGCAGCCGAGCTCGTAACCTGCAGCGATACCTCGGCAATTGAGGCAGCCAGTTCCTCGGTCGAGGCCGCGACCGTCTGCACGTTCGCGCTTGCCTGCTCCGAGGCCGCCGCCACTGAAGTCGCGCGCCCCACCCCGTCCTGAGCGGTCGTAGCCATTTCCTCCGCCGTCGTATCTAGCTTGGTGGCGGCTGCCGCTACCTTGCGCAGAACCTCGGCCGCCTCGGCTTCGAAAGTGTGAACCAAACCTGTGAGCCGAACGGCACGCTGTTCCTTCTCGGTCTGGATCTCGGCTTGAGCAGCCAGTTGCTCCTCCGCCCGAAGAGCGGCCAGGCGCACCGTTTCTGTCCCGGCGCGTTCCGCCTCGACGAGAGCGCTGGCGGCGCGGTGGACCAGCCAGCCGAGTGCGGCAGCCTCAAAGACGACGATCATGGCGTGCAGCACGGCCCGGTCCAGGGCGCCGCCGCCGGGGAACACGGCCGCCGGCAGGGCGTAGTTCAGGATCAGGTGGTGCAGGGCAATGGCCACCGTGCCCGCCAGCACGGCGCCGAGATCGAGAAGCACGGCCGTGACGGCCAGCACCGCGTAGAAGTGCATGTGCGCGTCGGCCTGCCAGGGGTGACCCATCAGCTGCTCTACCAGCAGGCCGGGCATGAGGCACAGGGCCGTGGCGACGGTCGCGCGGGTGGCGGGTTTGCCCGGGAGCAGCAGGTGCGTGAACACGGCGGTGGCAGCAATGCCTGCCCAGAGAACAAAGGGTAACAGCAGAGAACCGTCGAACAGCCATCCAGTGAGTGCCAGGGCCGGGCCGTGCAGGAGGACGATGCCAACGATGACGCGTTCCGCGGACGCGCGCAGGTGGGCAAGCCGCGTGGCACCAGAGACTAGAGCAGTGGGGAGCATGGAGCATTTCCTTTCCAACGAAGGCCAGCGCCGAAGACGGAGCGGATCTGGGCCGCATCGCCCCGCAGCACGGCAAAGCCGGGCGCTGGCAAGTCAACCAGGGCAATGTCGGCCATGTCGGGCGCGTCCAGGGCGCCGGAGAAGCCGGAAGGTCCGAGCCGCACCAGCATAAGACCATCACCGCTCGGCAGGAGGCGGCTCCCCGTGATGGCGATGGTTGCTACCAGGGACATTGCCAGGGCGGGGAGGAGGTCGCGCATCGGCGTGCCGGACTGCTTGCCAGCGCCCCTAAGCGGCCCGCACCTCTGCCAGGAAGCCGTCAACCACGTGGCGCAGGATCCCGGACTGCGCGGAAAGGTCCTGCGCCGTGCCAACCAGCTCGCCCGCGATCCTTGAGGCTCCAGCCGCGTCCGAGTGGATGCCCTCCATCAGCGCCGTCACGCGCTCATTCCCCGCAGCGGCGTGCTCCACGCTGCGCGCGATCTCCACCGTCGCGGCACCCTGCTCCTCGACCGCGGCGGCGATCCCCATCATGACACCGCTGATGTCACCGATCTGGCGCGAGATGCCGCCGATCGCCTCGACTGCCTGCTCCGTCGCCGTTCGGATGGCATCGATCTGCCCGCTGATCTCGCCCGTCGCCCTTGTGGTCTGGGCAGCGAGCGCCTTCACCTCGGAGGCCACCACGGCGAAGCCCTTGCCGTGCTCGCCGGCCCGCGCCGCCTCGATGGTAGCGTTGAGCGCCAGCAGGTTCGTCTGCCCCGCGATGTCGCCGATCAGATGCACCACCTCGCCGATCCGTCCCGCGTTGGCCGCCAGCGCCTGCACCACGAGATCCGTGTCCCGCGCCTGCTTCGCTGCCTGCTCCGCCATGAGGGAGGACTGGCCCATCCGCCGCGTGATCTCACCGATGGAGGCGGTCAGCTCCGCTGCCGCTGCCGCCACGGTCTGCACATCGCCGCTTGCCGCCTGGGCCGCGGCGGCGGCGGAGGCCGATCCCTCGGTGGTGCGCGCCGCCACCTCGGCCATGGGCCGCGCCGCGCCCTCCATCAGCTGCGAGGACGCGGCCACGCCCTGCACCACCCCGCCGATCTTGATCTCGAAGGCCTGCGCCAACTGGTCCAGCGTTGCGCGGCGGGAGGCCCGCTCGGCCGCCACATAGGTCTCGAGCAGCACCTCAAGGTCGAGCCACGCAGCCCGGTTCAGCGCCGCGGCCAGTGCCCCGCGGCTCCGTGCCGCCCGTTGTCCACGGCCGAGCAGGGTCAGCAAAGGGTTTGCCGGCGGCGGTGCATCCAGCCCGAGGTCGCGGCAGATCGCGGCACCCACGTTGGAGTGACAAAGGGCCACCGCATAGCTCGGCACACCGCGCTCATAGAAGGCTTTGGCCAGCCGCTCGGCCGATTCCATGAAGCCCTCACCCAGCTCGCCCGAGATCACGCGCTGCCAATGGGCCACGCGGACCTGGTGCACCTCGGGATCCATCAGGGCTGCCTGGATCTCCGGCCAGCCGGCAAACGCCGGGTGCAGCTCGGTGATCAGAGAAGGAAGGCGATCCCGTGCGAAGCCGGACTGGCTTCTCAGTAGCAGAAGGTCCCTCTCCGTGATGCCGAAAGCGGCGAAGCGCCTGCTCTGCTGAGGGTCTAGGCTGGAAGCCATGAGCATCTCCAACGGGTGCCGTTCCGAAATCAGCAGCCTTGCGCAGGCGAGCGGCGACACTCGATCCCAAGGCACCGTTGTACTAATGTTCCGACCATTACCGCTCCGTTGACGCCAAACGATTGTCGACCTCCGAATCCAAAGTGGCCGTGCTGGAGCCTCGACTGCCCGCATCGTTCACGGAGGCTGGTAGTGGGCGCGGTCCGTCGACATTTTCACAATCTAGTGACTATTCGGAACGACTATGGTGCGGGGCCCGACACGGGCCGACCCGCCCAGCAGCCGTCGCGCCCTCATGAAGGAGCGGCCGCATCGGAGCACCGACGCCGAATGAACCGCTTCCTCGACAACGTCCCCATCGCCCGCAAGGTGATGCTGGCTCTTGCCCTCATGACCGCTTCGGCCCTGGGTGCCGCCTGGTTCGCCGTAGCCAGCCTGTCGGCTACTGACGCCCGGTACAGCGCCCTCCTCGAGCGCGAGGCCAAGGCCGCGACCTGGATGGCCCGGACCAACAGCTCGATCATCGACGCCGGCCGGCTGCTCAACCGCATGATCGCCGAGCCCGAGGCCGAGCAGATGCGCGCCATCCAGCGCGAGATGCAGGGCGTGCGGCGGCAGGTGAACGAGCGCTTGGCCGAGGCTGCGAAGGTGCTCCCGTCCATCGCACGCGATGCCGAGGCGGTGGGTTCCGCCTTCCGCCGCGCCGTGGAGACCGCAGCCGAGGCTGAGGCGGCGACGTTGGTGGACGACAACGCTCGCGCGCTGCGCGTCATGGCCGAGCGCTACGACCCGGCCGCTATGGAGGCGCGCCGCCTCTCGCTCGAGCTGATCGAGCGGGTGGACAGCATGGCGCAGCGCGCCTCCGACGACGCCACTGCCGACACCAACGTCGCTTGGTGGACCACCCTGGCCGCCTCCGTCCTGGGCGCCGCCATTTCGGTCGGCTTGGCGCTTTGGATGGTGCAGTCCAGCGTTTCTCGCCCGATCGGGCGCATTGCCGAGCGCATGCGTTTGCTGGCCGGTGGCGAGAAGGAGAGCCCGGTACCCGGCGCCGGCCGGCGCGACGAGGTGGGCCAGATGGCCGAGGCGGTCGAGGGCTTCCGCCTGGCTGCGATCGAGCAGGAGCGCATGGCGACCGCGAATGCCGCGGAGGCGGCTGCCAAGCTCGCCCGCGCCGAGCGGGTGGA
>NZ_JACIJD010000029.1 GCF_014199205.1 Muricoccus pecuniae
GGTTAGTTGGGTGTAGCAGGCAACCATGGAGGGGTGCTCCGGACGACAAAGCTCAGAGAAAACAACGCCTGTCGCACTTCAAAATAGAACCCACCCCTTCCCGGCCCCGCAAGTCGCGTAATGTATATTATGTCAAAATCAGAGCGCATGTAGGGCTGCCTCCAGGACCATGCCGTCGTAGCCCGGCTCGATCCCGGCCGGCAGGTTCTCCCTCATCCAGCGCCAATCGAGGTCCGGGCCCATATGCGTCAGCACCGTGCGCTTCGCGCCGATCCGCCGCGCCCATTCCACCGCTTTCGGAACATGGGCATGGACCGGATGCGGTTCCCGCTGGAAGCAGCCGACGATCCAGTCGCGCACGCCCGCGAGCGCGTCCATCGCCGGCTCGGGCATCTCGACCACGTCGGTCGAGTAAGCGAAGCCGCCGATCCTCAGTCCCAGGGTCTCCATTACCCGGTGATCCTGGGCGAAGAGCCGGAGATCCAGCCCCGCGATCCGGACGGTCTCGCCCGGGCTCACCACCTGCGGGTCCAGCGACGGGCGGAAGAAGCCGGGCGTGGGCGGCCTGAAGGCGTAGTCGAAGCGACGGGAAACGTCCTCCAGCGTCCTCGCCGTGGCGAAGAGCGGCAGGGCACGGCCGGTGATCCGGTTCACCATCCTCAACTCATCCATCCCGAGGACGTGGTCGGCATGGGCATGGGTCAGCAGCACGGCGTCGAGGCGGGCCACGCCGGCGGCCAGGAGCTGGCTCCGGAGGTCCGGCCCGGCATCGATGAGAATTGTTGCGCCCTCAGCCGATTGGATGAGGATGCTGGAACGGGTTCTCCGGTTCCTCGGCTCGGCCGGGTCGCAGGCGCCCCAATGGCCGCGCCCGTCCGCGCCGCCCAGCAGCGGCACGCCGCTCGACCCGCCGCAACCCAGCATGGTGATCTTCAGCAAGAACAACCGCCTAAGCGCATCGAGTGAAGAGCCGCTCGAAGTTGCGGGTGGTCACGTCCACCGCCTTGGCCACCTCCCATCCGCGTACCTTGGCGAGTACCGCCGCGGTGTGGCCGACCAGGGCCGGCTCGTTCCGCTTTCCGCGCAGGGGCACCGGGGCGAGATAAGGGCTGTCCGTCTCCACCAGCAGCCGGTCCTCCGGCAGGTCCGCCACGATGGCGCGCAGCTCCTCGCTCTTCGGGAAGGTCAGGATCCCGGAGAGCGAGACGTAGCCGCCGTCGGCCACGACCTTCTCGGCCAGGGCGCGGGTGGAGGAGAAGCAGTGCAGCAGCGCGGGGAACGGCCCGCCTGACTCACGCTCCTCAGAGAGGATGGAGGCGATGTCGTCATCGGCGTCCCGCGCATGGATGGCGAGCGGCAGGCCGGTGCGCTGGCAGGCGCGGATGTGGTGGCGGAAGCTTTCCTGCTGCGCCTCGCGAGGCGCCTTGTCGTAGAAGTAGTCCAGCCCCGACTCCCCGATCCCGACGATGCGGGGATGGTCGGCCAGGGCGACGATCTCGTCCACCGTGGCGACCGGCCCCTCGCCCGCATTCTGCGGATGCACGCCCACCGTTCCCCAGACCTGGGGGAAGCGCTCCGAGAGCGCCTTCACCGTCTCGGCCTGGGCCATGCGCACGCCGATCGTGACCATCCGGCCGACACCGGCTTCCACGGCGCGGGCGACCACGGCCTCGATCTCCTCCTCGCCGTAGTAGTCGAGGTGGCAGTGGCTATCGACGAGCATCAGGCCGGCTCCTCGATCTTGCGGAAGAGCGGCGTGGGAGGCGGCAGCGGGGTGCCGTCGCCGATCGGGGCGGAGAGGTCCGTCAGGGCGCGGGCCCCCTGCCCCACCCCGAGCTGGTCCAGCATCGCGCCCATGGTCCCGGGCATGAAGGGCTGGAGCAGGGTGGCCAGGGCCCGCAGCGCCGTGTGCAGGCTCCGCAGCACGGCGGCCATCCGCTCGGGATCGGTCTTCTTCAGCGACCAGGGCTTCTGGGCGTCGATCCAGGAATTGCCGAGCCGTACCACGACCCAGATCCGCTCCAGCGCCTCGCCGAAGGCCTGGCGGGAGACGGCCTCGTCCACGGCGGCGGGCAGCGCCTCGACGGCGCCGAGCAGCTCGCGATCCGCCTCGGTGGGCGGGACCAGGGCGGGCAGCCGGCCCTCGCAGTTCCGCTGGATCAGGGAGAGCGTGCGCTGCGCCAGGTTGCCAAGATCGTTCGCCAACTCGCTGTTAAGACGCCCGATCACGGCGCGGCGGGAGAAGTCACCGTCATTGCCGAAGGGCACCTCCCGCAGCAGGTAGTAGCGCAGCGGGTCCAGCCCGAACTCCTCGGCGAGTTGAAGCGGGTCCAGCCCGTTGCCGAGGGACTTGGACATCTTCTGCCCCTCGATGGTCAGCCAGCCATTGGCGTAAACGCGCCGGGGCGGCTCCAGCCCCGCGGCCATGAGGAAGGCCGGCCAGTAGACGCAGTGGAAGCGCGTTATCTCCTTCCCGACCATGTGGAGATCGGCGGGCCAGAAGTCCCAGCGCGGTGAGTCGCGGTCGGGATAGCCGAGGGCGGTGATGTAGTTCGTCAGCGCGTCGAGCCAGACATACATCACATGCGCCTCGTCCCCCGGCACGGGCACGCCCCATTTGAAGGAGGTGCGGGAGATCGAGAGGTCCTGCAGCCCCGCCTTCACGAAGGAGGTCACCTCGCGCCGCGTGCTGGCGGGCGCCATGAAATCGGGGTTGGAATCGTAGAAATCCAGCAGCTTGTCGGTCCAGGCTGAGAGGCGGAAGAAGTAGGAGGGCTCGCGCGTCCACTCCACCGGCGCTCCGGAGGCGATGGCCACCTTCTGCCCGTTCCGCTCCTCGATCTCGTCGGGGCCGTAGAAGGCCTCGTCGCGCACGGCGTACCAGCCCTCGTAATGGCCGAGATAGATGTGACCGCCGGCGGCCAGCTTCTCCCACAGCGCCTGGCAGGAGAGCCGGTGCCGCTCCTCCGTCGTGCGGATGAAGTCGTCGAAGGAGATGCCGATCCTCTCGGCCATGCTGCGGAAGTCGGCGGCCAGCCGGTCGGTGAACTCCTGGGGCGAGAGGCCGGCGGCGATCGCGGCCTGCTCGACCTTCTGCCCGTGCTCGTCCGTGCCGGTGAGGAAGAACACCTCGTTTCCCGCCAGCCGCTTCCAGCGCGCCAGCACGTCGGCGGCGATGGAGGTGTAGGCATGGCCGATATGGGGCTGGCCGTTCAGGTAGTAGATCGGCGTCGTCAGGAAGAAACGCTTCCCGCTCGTCACGCCCTTGGCCTCGCTCATCGTCCGGTCCCGCGCCATGTCCCGCCGGCGCGATCCGGTCCCCGCCTAGGCGGAGAGCCGGGAGAGACCCGTCAGCACTGCCTGCTTGCGGTCCAGGTTGAGCGTGTCGGTCTCGTCGGCCAGCCGGCCGAGCATGTCCCACAGCCCCGCCCACTCGGCAAGGCCGCGCCCCTCCATCCAGGGGGCGGTCCCCTGCCCCCGGCCGGCCCGGCGCAGCGCGCCCGCGATCGCGTCCCGCAACAGGGCGAAGAAGGTGGCGAAGGCGCTGCCGTCGCGCTTGGAAGCCAGGCGGTCCGCCAGGGCGTGCAACTCGCGCGGGTCGGGCCGGGGCAGGCGCGCGAGGAAGCCTTCCACCTCCCGCGCCATGGCCAGCCCCTCCCCCTCGGCCAGGGTCAGGGCGCGGCCGGGGCTGCCGGCGGCGAGCCGGGCGAGGGCGGACCTGTCCTCACCTGTCATGTCAGGCATCCAGAGGGTGAGCACCCTCTCCATCGGCCCCTCTTCCAGCGGGAAGAGGTCCAGCCGCCGGACGCGGCTGCGGATGGTCGGCAGGAGCCGGTCCGGGGCGGAGGCGGTGAGGACGAGCACGGCGCGGGGCGGCGGCTCCTCCAGGGTCTTGAGCAGGGCGTTCTGCGCCTGCTCGTTCATCGCCTCGATCTCCTCGATCACCACCACGCGCCAGCCGCCCTCGGCCGGGGTCATGGCCAGGAAGCGAGTCAGCTCCCGCACCTCCTCCACGCGGATGATGACCTTCTTGCCCTTCTCGCCCGTCCCGGGAACGAGGGCGCGAAGGTCGGCATGGGCGCCCGCCGCGACGCGGGCGAAGAGCGGGTCGCCGGGCGGCACGAAGAGCGGCGCCTCGCCCGCGGGCGCCCCGCGCGGCATCCCGGCCAGCATCCAGCGGGCGTAGCGCCAGGCGAGGGTCGCCTTCCCGATCCCCTGCGGGCCGGCCAGCATCCAGCCGTGATGCATCCGGCCGGAGAGGGCGGAGTCGCGCAGCGCGGCGGCGGCGTGGTCCTGGCCGAACAGGGCGGGGTTGGCGCGCGGCTCCGGCGGAGGATTCATGCCGGGACGCCCAGGCGCTCGCAAAGGGCCGCGAGGGAGAGGGAGAGCACCTCATCCGCCGGGCGGGAGGCGTCGAGCACCGCGCAGCGCCCGGGCTCCCGCGCCGCGATGTCGAGGAAGCCCGCGCGCACCCTGTTGTGGAAGGCCTCTCCCTGCATCTCGTAGCGGTTGGCATCCCCGCGGGAGAGGGCGCGACTCATGCCGCGCTCGGGCGGGAGGTCGAGCACGAGGGTCAGGTCCGGGCGCAGCGGGCCGAGGGCGAGGTCGCAGAGCCGCTCCCACACATCGCGGGAGAGCCCCTGCCCCGCCCCCTGATAGGCGAGGGTGCTGTCGGCGAAGCGGTCGCACACCACCCAGATCCCGGCGGCCAGCGCCGGCTCCAGGCTCCGCGCCACGTGCTCCCGCCGGGCGGCGAAGTGCAGCATCGCCTCGGCCACGGGATCCCAGGGGCCTTGGCCGAGGATGAGGGCGCGCACCGCCTCCGCCCCCGGCGCGCCGCCGGGCTCGCGGGTGCGGAGGACGGGGAGCCCGCCCTCGGCCAGCGCGGCCGCCAGGGCGCGGGAGAGGGTGGTCTTCCCCGCCCCCTCCCCGCCTTCCAGCGTGATGAAGCGCCCGCGGCCCTCGAGCGCCGAGCCGTCAGGCGCCACCGACCATCCGCCCGATCACCGCCGGGATGCGCGGGATCAGCCCGAGCCGCGCGACATCGGCCCCGGCGAGCAGCGGCACGGTCATCGGCGGCACGCCCGCGCCCGAGACCTCCAGCCTGCCCAGCTCCTGCCCCTTCGCGACGGGCGCGGGGATGGGCGTGTCGTAGCGCAGCTTCACCTGCAGGCTCCGCCGCCACTGGCGCGGGAGGGTGAGCACCACGTCCCGCCCGCCGACCAGCGGCACCTTCAGCTGCTCGCCGAGATAGACCGGCGCCTCCTCGATCGTGTCGGAGGCGCGGAAGAGGGCGACGTTCTCGAACTCGCGGAAGCCCCACTCCATCAGACGCTCGGTCTCCTCGCGCCGCGCGGCCATGCTGGGCAGGCCGTTGACGACGAGGATCAGGCGCCGGTCTCCGCGCTTGGCGCTGCCGGTCAGGCCGTAGCCCGCATCCTCCGTGTGGCCCGTCTTCAGCCCGTCCGCCCCGGCGACGCGGCCGAGCAGCGGGTTGCGGTTCTCCTGGTTGATGTCGTTCCAGCGGAAGCTCCGCTCGGAATAGATGCGGTAGTATTCGGGGAAGTCGTTGATGATGTGCCGCGCGAGGGTGGCGAGGTCGCGGCAGGTCATCCGGTGCTCCGGGTCCGGCCAGCCCGTCGCGTTGCGGAAGTTGCTGGCGTTCAGGCCGAGCCGCTTGCCGTACTCGTTCAGCGTCTCCGCGAACTGCGTCTCGCTGCCCGAGATGCCCTCGGCCAGCACGATGCAGGCGTCGTTGCCGGACTGGATGATGACGCCTCGGATGAGGTCCTCGACCTTCACCTGGTTGCCGATCTGGACGAACATCTTGCTGCCGCCCATGCGCCAGGCGCGCTCCGTCACCGGCAACTCCTGGTCCAGGCGAAGGCGGCCCTGCTTCAGCAGGTCGAAGACGACGTACATCGTCATCAGCTTCGACATGGAGGAGGGCGGCATCCGCTCGTCCGCGTTCTTCTCCAGCAGCACGGCGCCGGTATCGGCGTCGATGATGAGGGCCTGGCGGGCGATGGTGTCCACCGGCCCCAGCGGCGTGCTGGCCGGCGAGCCCGGCGGCGGCGCGGGCGCGCGCGAGCCGCGCCCGGGCTGGTTGCGCGCCTGCGCCCCCGCCTCCCCCGGCAACCCGCCCACAAGCCCGATCGCGGCCGCCGCCACGATCATGTCCCGACGCTTCGGCATCCCCATGCCCCCCGTTCCCGACGCGCCGGCCAGCCTGGCCGAGCGGTCGCCCCTAATCGACGATGATACGCGCTTCCGATACGCCAGCGCGCAGGGCGCCGTCGAGCGCCCTGTCGGCCTCGGCCGGCGTGGCGAAGGGCCCGAGGCGGACGCGCCACTCCTGCCCCCGCGCCGCGCCGAAGGGTTCCACCCGCGCGCCGCCGAGCCGCGCCGCCTGGCGGGCCGCGGCCGTGCGGTTGGTGAAGCTGCTGCCCTGCACGAAGAGGGACCCCGGCATCGCCGGCCCCTGCGCCACGCGCTCGGCCAGCACCACCGGCTCCGCCGCGCGCTCACCCCCGGTGGAGGCCGCCTGCACCAGGGGGCCACGCCCTTCCCGCACGCGCTCGGCCTGTCGGGCGCCGGCGATCGGCGCCAGGGTCTCCCGCTCCACCGCCCCGGCCGGCGCGGCGGCGATGGCGGGGCGGCTGCCCTCGGGCGCCGGCAGTCCGCCCGCGAGCCGGCGGGAGAGATCGCCCTCCACGGCGAGGCGCACCTGCGCGGGCCGCCCGGCCGCGATGCCCAGCAGCTCCGCCGCGCGGCGGGAGAGGGCGACCACCCGCCCCGGCTCGGCCGGGCCGCGGTCGTTCACCCTCACGGCGAGGGACCGCCCGTTCTCCAGGTTCGTCACGGTGACCACGGCGGGCAGCTGCAGCGTGCGATGGGCGGCCATGAGGGCGGCGGGGTCATGGACCTCGCCATTGGCCGTGCGGCGCCCCGCGCGCGCATCGGAGGCGACGGCGGCGAGGCCGGTCTCCACCAGGCCGAAATCCTCGCGGGGGTAGAACCAGAGGTCGCGCAGCCGGTAGGGCTCGCCGACGACGTAGCGCGGCTCGCCCGCGGGCACGGGCGTCTCCGGGGCCTTGCAGCCCGAGAGCAGCGCGAGGCCGAGCCCGAGAAGGGCGCCCGCGCGCCTCACGCCACCCGGTCGGAGAGCATTCCGACCGCGAGCGCGTAGAAGTTCGAGGGATTGTAGCGCCTGATGACGTTGAAGTTCTGATAGACGAGGAAGGCCTGCAGGCTGCCCGAGGTGGCACCGGGGCAGATCACCGCCCCCGTCATGTCGAGGGCGGGCACTGGCGTGCCGTCGCTGAAGGTGACGCCCATGCGCGCCCATTCGCGCAGCGGCTTCACGTTCTCCCGCGTCGCCGAATAGGGATCGAAGCCGGCGGGGAGGATGACCTCCCTCCCCCAGCGCTCGTCCTTGCGCCAGCCGGAGCGGGCGAGGTAGTTGGCGATGGAGCCCAGCGCGTCCGCCCGGCTCTCCCAGATGTCCTTGCGCCCGTCGCCGTCGGCATCCACCGCCAGCCGCTCGAAGCTGCTCGGCATGAATTGCGGGTGGCCCATGGCGCCGGCCCAGGAGCCGCGCATCCGCTCGGCGGTGATGTGGCCGGCATCGATAATTCGCAGCGCCGAGATCAGCTCGCCCCGGAAGAAGCTCGCGCGCCGCCCCTCCCAGGCGAGCGTCGCCAGAGCCTCCACCACGTTGAAGCCGCCGGTGTTCCCGCCGTAGTTCGTCTCCATCCCCCAGATGGCGACCATGAAGCGCCCGGGCACGCGGTAGCGCGCCTCCAGAGACTGCAGCAGGGCGCGGTTCTCGGCATAGGCGCGCCGGCCGTTGTCGATGCGGGTCTGGCTGACGATGCGGTCCCGGTACCCGTCCCAGGTGAGCGTGCTCTCCGGCTGCTTGCGGTCCAGCTCGATCACCCGGTCCACCGGGCGGATGCCGGAGAGGGCGCGCTGGAGGGTGGCGGGCGAGACCCCCGCGCGGCGCGCGTCGGTGCGCACGCCGTCGAGGAAGGCATCGAAGCTCACTCCCTGGGCGCGCGCGGGCGCGGCGGCCAGGAGGGCGGGGAGGACCAGGACGGACCGGCGGCCGGGGCGGATCATGGGCGGAGAGGTGCCACTTCCCGCGCCCCGGGGCAACGGAGGCGTTGCGACAGATTGTCGCATTCGCCCGCGCCGCGCGCCGAACCCTGCCCGGAAGGGGCCTAGAAGCGGAAGGACACGCTCAGGGAGCCGAAGGACTGCCGCCCGCGCTGGCCGTAGAACTCCTCCGTCCGGAGCACGTGGGTGTAGGCGAAGCGCACCCCGCGCCAGAGGACCGCGGCGCCGGCCTGGGCATCCGCCACCAGCAGGCGCTTGTCGACGCTCGGCCCGTCCCGCCAGGTGTTGCCGTCGAGGAAGATGTCGCGCGCGACGGCGCGGCCCTCGGCCCCGGCGAAGACGTACCAGCCGAAGTCCTGCCGCGGCTGGAAGAAGCCGGAGCCCGCGAGGGCCGGGCGGATGCGGACCGGCCCCCAGTCCGCCTCCAGCCCGTCGCCGATGCGGAGCAGCGCCCCCGCCGCGGCGTAGGTCTGCACGTTCCCGACCGCGCCGGAGAGCACGGGGATGGCCTCCGCGGCCAGCCCGCCGCCGAGCGGGGTGCCGAGCGGGATGCGCCAGCGACGCTCCAGCAATAGCGTCGCCGCCGGCTCGTCCTTCAGCTGGCGATCCCAGCCCTCGGCGTTCTTGATGTTCAGGAGGTCGTGGTAGTTGTTCTGCACGAACTCCCCGAGCGCGGAGGGGCCGACCACGCCGAGCTGCACCTCGGCCAGGGTCTGGGTGCGCTCCGTGGTCCGCACCAGGCTCGCCGCGCCGTAGAGATAGCCCGCATAGGGGCGGTCCCGCGGGTCCGGGATGCGGCGGGTCTTGTCCTCGGGGGTGAAGAAGTTCTGCCCGAAGGACAGGCCCCAGCGGAGGGCGCCCGGGCCGGTAAGGGAGGAGAGGCCGCGGTCCAGCGCGTCCAGCGGCCAGGGCAGGTCGGCCGAGGGGGAGCGCCAGGTGAGCAGCAGCCCGTTCGTGTAGTAGCGGTCCGAGCCGCCGAAGAGGTCGTTCTCCACGGTCAGGCTCAGCGTGCCGCGGGGGTCCGGCGTCTCCTGGGCGAGAGCGGGCGCGGCGTGCACCAGGATGAGGAGCAGAGTGGCCGTCCGGCGCATAGCGGTTCCCTTGTTCACGGAGGCGGTGTAACCCGGCCCCGCGGCGCCGTCGCGTCCCGGGATGGGTGGCAGAGCGGTCGATTGCTCCGGTCTTGAAAACCGGCGTGGGGGCAACCCCACCGTGGGTTCGAATCCCACCCCATCCGCCAGGCGGCAGCGACGGCCCTCCAGGCGCGTTCCTCTCCTCATGCCCGTCCCTCGCCCATCCCTCGAAGCCGAGCGCCCAGCAAGGCCCGACAAGGCCCCCTTCGACTTCGACGAGGCCTTCCGCCGCCTGCGGGCCGCCCTCTCCGACCTCCCCAAGGCCGCGATGTTCGACCTGCGGGACCGCGGCTACGGATCGCCCTTCGAGCAACTCGTCGCCAGCCTCATCTCCGCCCGGACGCGCGACGAGGTGACCACCCCCGTCTGCCTCCGCCTCTTCGCCGCCGCCCACACCCCGGCGGAGATGGCGGCGCTGGACGAGGAAACCCTCACCGGCCTGCTGCACGGGGCCACCTTCCCCGAGCCGAAGGCGCGCGACATCCTCGCCCTCTCCCGCCGCATCCTGGAGGAGCATGGCGGCGAGGTGCCGGACACGATGGAGGGGCTGACGGCCTTCCGCGGCGTCGGCCCGAAGATCGCGGCCCTGACGCTCGGCGTCGCCTTCGATCGCCCGGCCATCGCGGTGGACATCCATGTCCACCGCATCACCAACCGCTGGGGCATCATCGCCGCGGCCACGCCCGAGCGCAGCATGGCCGCGCTGGAGGCCGTGCTGCCGCGCCGCTACTGGGTGGAGATCAACGAGCGGCTCGTCCCCTTCGGCAAGTTCGTCTGCACGGGGGAGCGGCCGCGCTGCTCCACCTGCCCCCTGCTGGACATGTGCCGGCAGGTGGGCGTGACCACGCACCGTTGATCGCCCGGGCGGTGGAGCCAGGTCCGTGCGCGCATGGGAGCCCTGGCCCGGGCGGGGCCGGCGGCGCTAAGATCGGACCGTGAACGCGCTCTCCCCGCTCCGCGCCCGCCTGCCGATCGAGGTGGTCTTCGACCTCGTCTGCCCCTGGTGCTTCCTCGGCACGCGCCGCCTGCGCCGCGCCCTGCGCGCCCGGCCGGAGATCGTGGCGGAGCTCATCTGGCGCCCCTTCCTGCTGAACCCGGAGCAGCCCGCCTCGGGGCGCGACCCATTCGCGCGCCGGCCCGGCGGGGCGGACCGGGCAAGGCGCCTGCACGCGACTCTCTCCGAGATGGGCCGGGCCGAGGGCGTGCCCTTCCGCTTCGACCTCATCCACCGCACCCCGCCCTCGCTCGACGCCCACCGCCTCGTTCGCCTGGCGGCCCGGCGCGGCGTAGCGGAGGAGATGGTGGACCGGCTCTTCCTCGCCCATTTCGCCGAGGGGCTGGACATCGCCGACCACGCCACCCTCGCCGGCATCGCGGGGGCGGCGGGGCTGGACCGCGCCGCCACCCGCCGCTTCCTCGCGGGGGATTCGGATGCCGAGGCGGTGCAGGCCGAGAACCTCCGCGCCCACCGGCTCGGCATCAACGGCGTGCCCTGCTTCGTGCTGGCGGGCGGCCACGCCATCGCCGGGGCGCAGGAGCCGGAGGTGCTGCAGCGCTTGCTCGACGTCGCGATCGCGGAGGCCGCGTGATCAGGCGGCGGGCGGCGCTCCTCCTCCCGCCCGCCCTCGCCTCGCATGCGGCCGCCCCTGAGGCCGTCGCGCAAGACGGGGCCGTGGACCTCCTGCTGGTGCTTGCCATCGACGCCTCCGGCAGCATCGACGCCGAGGAGTTCCGCCTCCAGCGCGAGGGCTGCGCGGAGGCGCTGACGCATCCTTCCGTCCTCTCGGCCATCGGCGCCGGGCCGCGGGCCGCGATCGGGATCGCGCTGGTCGAATGGGGCGCGCCGGGCGGCGCCGCGACGGTGGTGGGCTGGCACCGCGTGAGCGGCGCGGCCTCGGCCGGCGGCTTCGCTCGGGCGGTGGTGGAGGCGCCGCGCTCCCGACAGTCCTGGAACGCGATCGGGGACGCGCTGGACCACTCGGCCGCTCTCATCGCCGCCGCGCCCTGGGCCGCCACCGAGCGGGCGATCGACCTCTCCGGCGACGCGCCGGACATGCGGAGCCTGAACCCCGTCGGCATCGCGCGGGAGGCGGCGGCGGCGCAGGGCATCGTGGTGAACGCCCTGGCGATCGAGGGCGGCCGCCCCGGCCTCAGCCGCACCTATGAGGAGACGCTCATCGCGGGCGACGGCGCCTTCGTGATGACCGCCGAGAGCCGCGCCGACTTCGCCCGCGCGATGCGGGCGAAGCTCGTCCGGGAGATCGCCTAGAGCGGTTTCCGTTCGCCATGGCTCACGGCAACCGCTCTAGCCCTTTGCTTTATCGCATTTTCCGAGCCGCCGGGTGTGTCCACCCGGCTTGAGAATGCTCTAGGCCGCCTTCGCCTGGCTCGCCACGCGCAGCAGCGCCTGGAGGATCTCCCGCGCCACCTTCACGCGCTGCGGCAGCTCCATCTCCCGCACCACGGCCAGCTTGTGGTCCGGCCGCAGCTTCACCGCGCCCTTCTGGGTGGCGACCCAGGCGACGAGCCCGCCGGGATTGGCGAAGTTGTTGCGGCGGAAGGAGAGCACCACGCCCTTGGGCCCGGCATCCAGCTTCTCCACCCCGGCCTCGCGGCACATGCGCTTGATGGAGACGACCTGGAGAAGGTTCTCCACCTCCTCCGGGATCGGGCCGAAGCGGTCGGCCAGCTCCGCCGCCATCGCCTCCAGCTCCGCCTCGTTCGCGAGCCCGCCGATGCGGCGATAGAGGCCGAGGCGCACGGGGAGGTCGCGCACATAGTCCTCGGGGATGAGGACGGGCAGGCCGAGATTGATGTTGGGCGTCCAGTCCCGGTCCGGCGCCTCGCCCTTCCCGCCCTTGCCGCGCTGGCGGTTGCGGATGTCCTGCACCGCGTCCTCCAGCATCTGCTGGTAGAGCTCGATGCCGACCTCGCGCACATGGCCGGACTGCTCGTCGCCCAGCAGGTTCCCCGCGCCGCGGATGTCGAGGTCGTGGGAGGCCAGGGTGAAGCCGGCGCCGAGGTTGTCGAGCGTCTGCATCACCTCCAGCCGCTTCTGCGCGGCCGCCGAGAGGCGGTGCGACTGCGGCCAAGTGAAATAGGCGTAGCCCCGCAGCTTCCCGCGCCCGACGCGGCCGCGGAGCTGGTAGAGCCCGGCGAGGCCGAACATGTCGGCGCGGTGAATCAGCAGCGTGTTCACCGCGGGCATATCCAACCCGCTCTCCACGATATTGGTCGAGAGGAGGATGTCGTACTTGCCGTCGCCGAACTCGGTCATGACGCGTTCGAGCTCGGTCGGCGTCAGCCGCCCGTGCGCCTGGGCGACGCGGATGTCCGGCACGATCTCCGAGAGCCGGGTGGCGACCTTCGGTAGGTCCTCCAGCCGGGGCACGACGCAGAAAACCTGGCCCCCGCGGAAGCGCTCGCGCTGGATCGCCTCGCGGATCACGACGCTGTCCCAGGGCATGATGAAGGTGCGGACGGCGAGCCTGTCCACCGGCGGCGTCGCGATCACGCTCATCTCCCGCACGCCGGAGAGGGCGAGCTGGAGGGTGCGCGGGATGGGGGTGGCCGTCAGCGTCAGCACGTGGACATCGGCCTTGAGCGACTTCAGCCGCTCCTTGTGCGCAACGCCGAAATGCTGCTCCTCGTCCACGATGACGAGGCCGAGATCGGCGAACTCAACGCCCTTGGCGAGGATGGCATGGGTGCCGACCACGATGTTGATCGTGCCGTCCTTCAGCCCCGCCTTCACCGCCGCCTGCTCCTTCGGCGTCACCATGCGCGAGAGCTGGGCGACCTGGACGGGCAGCCCCTCGAACCGGCGGGAGAAGTTGCGGAAGTGCTGGCGGGAGAGAAGCGTGGTTGGCACGACGACCGCCACCTGCGCGCCCGTCATCGCCACGACGAAGGCGGCGCGCAGCGCGACCTCGGTCTTGCCGAAGCCGACATCGCCGCAGATCAGCCGATCCATCGGCTTGCCGGCGGAGAGGTCCTCCAGCACGTCGGAGATGGCGCGGAGCTGGTCCTCCGTCTCGGCGAAGGGGAAGCGGGCGCAGAACTCGTCCCAGGCGCCCTCGGGCGGGGTGGCCAGCACCCCCTCCTTCGTCTGGCGCTCGGCGGCGGTGCGGATGAGTTGCGCCGCCATGTCCTGGATGCGCGACTTCGCCTTCGCCTTGCGGTTCTGCCAGGAGACGCCGCCGAGCTTGTCGAGCGCGACCCCCGCGGCGTCGCTGCCGAAGCGTGTCAGAACCTCGATGTTCTCGACGGGGAGGAAGAGCTTGTCCCCGCCCTCGTAGAGCAGGCGGAGGCAGTCATGCGGGGCGCCGCCGGCATCCAGGGTCTGCAGCCCGTCATAGCGGCCGATGCCGTGGTCGGCATGGACGACGAGGTCGCCCTCCTCGATCTCGGTCGCGTCCGCGATGAACTGGTCCGCGCGCTTGCGGCGGCGGGGCGGGCGGGCGATGCGGTCGCCCAGCAGGTCCTGCTCGCCGGTGACGGAGATGCCGGGCTCGCCGTCACCGCCAGGGGCACCGATGAAGCCGCGCTCCAGCCCCCAGACCGCCAGCCCGACCACGCCGGGCGGCAGCCTCTGCACGCCGGGCCAGTCCTCCACCACCTGGGTCGGGACATCAGCCTCGCGCAGGAGGTTGGCCAGCCGGTCGCGGGAGCCGCGGGTCCAGCCGGCGAGCACGGTGCGCCGGCCCTGCCCCGCCATGGCGCGGGCGTGCTCGTGGAAGGCCTGGAAGACGTTGCCGCCGGCCTGCCGCACCTCGGTGAACAGGCGCCCCTGGCGGCCCCCGGCCTCGATTCCCTCCCCGCCCTCGGGCTTGCCGAAGGGGTTGAAGCGAAGCACCGGGCCGGTGGCGAGCATCCGGTCCCAGCCGCGGCGGTCGAGGTAGAGGCGACGCGGCGGGGCCGGGCGGTAGGGCACCTCCCCCTCGCGCGGGGGCAGGCGGCGGGCCTCGTAATGGTCCTCGATCATCTCCAGCCGGGCGTCCAGCGCGTCCTCGGCCTGGTGGTCGAGGCTGGTGGAGGCCGGGCCGAGATAGTCGAGCAGGGTCTCCATGCTCTCGTGGAACAGCCCGGCCCAGTGCTCCATCCCGGGATGGCGCTGGCCGGCGGAGACGCTGACATAGAGGGGATCGTCCCCGGCCGCCGGGCCGAAGAGCTCGCGGTACTCTGTCCGGAAGCGGGTGATGGAGTCGCGGTCGAGGAAGACCTCGCCCATCGGGCGCAGCCACAATTCCCCCAACGCCTCGCCGCTGCGCTGCGTGCCCGTGTCGAAGCGGCGGAGGCTCTCGATCTCGTCGCCGAAGAGGTCCAGCCGCACGGGGTCGGGCTCGCCGGCGGGGTAGAGGTCGATGATGCCGCCGCGGACCGCGTACTCGCCGGGCTCCATCACCGTCCCGGCGCGGCCGTAGCCATTGGCCTCCAGGAAGGCGAGGAGCTTGTCGGGATCCGTCCGCCCGCCCTTGGCCAGCCGCATCGTGGCCCCGGCGAAGACGGCGCGGGGCGGCACCTTCTGGACGAGGGCGTTGACGGTGGTCAGCACGATGCGCGGGCGCTTCGCCTCCTCCATCAAGCGGGTGAGGGTCGCCACGCGCTCGGCGGTGATCTCGGGATTGGGCGAGACGCGGTCGTAGGGAAGGCAGTCCCAGGCGGGGAAGGTCAGGACCTCGGCCCCTGGCGCGAGGAAGGCCAGGGCGTCCGCCATGCGCTGCATCCGGGCATCGTCCCGGCACACATGCAGGACGGCGCCCGCCTCCTCCGCCCGGCGGCGGGCGACGAGCAGGCCGTCATAGCCCTCGGGCGCGCCATAGACCTCTAGTCCAGCCATTCAGGGATTCCGCATCTCATCGGGGATGCCGGCACCGGGCGCGGCGCTGGCTTCCATCAATCGCATCATCATGGGGGTGCGGAGGTCCTCCGGCACCGGGCGGCGGCCGGAGAGCCAGTCCGTCAGGTCCACATCCGGCAGTTCCAGCAGCGCCTCGACCTCGTCCAGCTCCTCCTCGGAGAAGGATTCGATCCGCCGCGACACGAAGCCCCCGATCAGCAGGTCCGTCTCCTTCGTGCCGCGATGGCTCGCCCGGAAGATCAAACGCCGCCGCCTCGGGGAGAGTTCGTCCTGGTCGTCATCCATGTCGCGGGCCCCGTTCGGCTTCTGTTCGTGGCGTGCCATATAGCCGCCAGCAGAGATCATGCCAGCCCAGTCCGAACACCTCCTCCCCCTGCTCGCCCCGGTCGAGAGCCTGCCCGAGGCCGCGGGGAAGGCGCGCCAGCTCGCCGATGCCGCGGGGCCGCGCGTGCTGGACCTGCTGTTCCACCTTCCCGAGCGCTACGTGGACCGCCGGCGGATCACCCGCCTGTCGGACGCCGCGGACGGGGATGTGGCGACGGTGCCCCTTCTCGTCGAGTCGGTCACCGCGCCCCGCAATCCCTCCCAGCCCTGGGTGGTGAAATGCCTGAGCGAGCGGGCAATGATCGACCTCGTCTACTTCCTCCGGGCCAAGTGGGTGGGGCCGTGGCTGCACCGCACCTTCCCCGAGGGGGCGGCGCGCACCGTCTCCGGCCGGGTGCGGCGCTATGGGCCGCGCTGGCAGATGGACGCGCCGGAATTCGTCTCCCCGCCCGATGCCATTCCAGCCATCCAGCCCGTCTGGCCGCTGGTGAAGGGGCTCGGGCCGAGGGATGTGGGCAAGGCCATGGCGGCGGCCCTGGCCAGGCTGCCCGGCCTGCCGGAATGGCAGGATCCCGCCCATCTCCGCCGCCGCTGGCCCGGCTTCGCCGAGGCGCTGCGGGCGCTCCAGGCCCCGGAGGCCCTGCCCGCCCCGGAGGCGACGGACCGCCTCGCCTATGACGAGCTGCTGGCCGGGCAGCTCGCCATCGGCCTCGTCCGCCGCGCCGTGCTGGAGCGGCCGGGGCGGTCCCTGGTGGGGGACGGCGCGCTGCGGGAGAGGGCGCTGGCCGCCTTCGGCCACGAGCCCACCCCCGCCCAGGCCGGGGCCCTCGCCGAGATCGACCGCGACCTCGCCGCCCCCCGCCGAATGCTGCGCCTGCTCCAGGGCGATGTCGGCAGCGGCAAGACGCTGGTGGCGCTGATGGCCATGCTGCGCGCCGTGGAGGCGGGGGCCCAGGCCGCCATCATGGCGCCGACCGAGATGCTGGCCCGCCAGCACCTCCGCACCTTCCAGCGCCTCGCGGGCGCGGCGGGGGTGGAATGCGCGCTGCTGGCGGGCAGCGTGAAAGGCAAGGAGCGGACCCGCGTGCTGCGCCGCCTGGCGGACGGCTCCCTGCCCCTCGTCGTCGGCACCCATGCGCTGTTCCAGGAAGGGGTGCAGTTCCGCGACCTCGCCCTAGTGGTGGTGGACGAGCAGCACCGCTTCGGTGTCGCCCAGCGACTCATGCTGACGGAGAAGGGCAGCGAGACGGATGTGCTGGTGATGACCGCCACCCCCATCCCGCGGACCCTCCTGCTGACGCAATGGGGGGAGATGGCCGTTTCCCGGCTGGAGGGCCGGCCGGCCGGGCGCAAGCCGATCGTCACCCGAATCGTCTCCCGCGACCGGCGGGACGAGGTGCTGGCCGCGCTCCGCCGCGCCTTCGCCAACGGGGACCGCGCCTACTGGGTGGTGCGCGCCATTGAGGAGGGCGAGGCGCATGACAACGTGGCCGCCGAGACCACCTTCGCCGGGCTGAAGGAGATCTTCGGGGACAAGGTCCGCCTCGCCCATGGCGCGCAGAGCCTGGAGGTGCGGGAGGCCGCGCTGGGCGACTTTGCCGCCGGCCGGGCGCAGCTCCTGGTGGCGACGACGGTGGTGGAGGTGGGCGTGGACGTGCCGGAGGCCACGATCATGATCATCGAGCAGGCCGAGCGCTTCGGCCTCTCGGCCCTCCACCAGCTCCGTGGCCGCGTCGGGCGAGGGAGCGCGCAGTCCTACTGCCTGCTGCTGCCCTCGGCCGAGCTGCTGGAGGGCGAGAAGCGGCGGCTCTCGGTGATCCGGGACACGGAGGACGGCTTCCTCATCGCCGATGCCGATCTCGACCAGCGCGGCGGGGGAGACGCGCTCGGCACCCGCCAGGCCGGGCAGATCGGGCGCCGCATCGCCGACCCCCAGCGCCATGGCGGGCTGGTGCGCGTGGCGCATCAGGAGGCGGAGCTGCTGCTGGAAAAGGACCCCGGCCTCCTGGCCACCGAGCGCGGGCGGGCGGCGCGGAACCTGCTGGCGATCTTCGACCACGATCCCAGCCTGAAGCCCCTCGCCGCGGGGTAGCTCACGGGGTCTTGCGCCCCTCCCCGGCCCGCCTTAACCCGACCGGCGCGGGGGCGCCCATGTCTTCGGTCGCGGCCCCTGCCCCTGGGGGAAGGCTTGCCGTGGACGCGCCGCATATCGAGATCGACCGCCTGACCAAGCGCTTCGGCGCCTTCACCGCCGTGGACGACATCTCCTTCACCGTCCGCGCCGGGGAGGTGCTGGGCTTCCTCGGCCCGAACGGCGCGGGCAAGTCCACCACGATGAAGATGCTGGCCGGCTTCGTGACCCCAACCGCCGGCACCGCCCGCATCATGGGCGAGGACGTGGTGGACCGGCCGGTCGCGGCCAAGCGCCATCTCGGCTTCCTGCCGGAAGGCGCGCCCACCTATCCCGAGATGACGGTGCAGGGCTTCCTCCGCTTCACCGCCCGCGCGCGCGGCTATCGCGGCACCGAGGCCGGGGACCGCGTGCACGACGCCATGCGCGCGACCCAGCTCGAGGAGGTGCGGCTCCAGCCGATCGAGACGCTGTCCAAGGGCTTCAAGCGCCGCGTCGGCCTGGCACAGGCGCTGCTGCACGACCCGCCCGTGCTGGTGCTGGACGAGCCGACCGACGGTCTCGACCCCAACCAGAAGCACGAGGTCCGCAACCTCATCCTCCGCATGGCGCCGAGCAAGGCGATGATCATCTCCACCCACATCCTCGAGGAGGTCGGCGCGGTCTGCACCCGCGCCATCGTCATCGCCCGCGGTCGCGTGGTGGCCGATGCGGCGCCGGCGGAGCTGGAGGCGCGGGGCGAGAACCTCGACGCCGTCTTCCGCGAGCTGACGCGGGAGGCCGCGTGATGGGCGGCGCGCTCACTGTCGCCCGGCGCGAGCTGGCCTCCTACTTCGCCACCCCGGTGGCCTATGTGTTCATCGTCATCTTCCTCGTGATGTCGGGTGCGCTGACCTTCACCGTCGGCGGCTTCTTCGCGCGCGGCACGGCGGACCTCCAGCCGTTCTTCGCCTTCGTGCCCTGGCTCTTCCTCTTCCTCGTTCCCGCCATCACCATGCGACTCTGGGCGGAGGAGCGGCGGCTCGGCACGATCGAGCTGCTGCTGACCCTGCCCATCCCGCAATGGGCGGCGGTGCTCGGCAAGTTTCTCGCGGCCTGGGCCTTCTGCGCGATCGCGCTGGCCCTTACCTTCCCGCTCGTCATCACCGTCAACCTGCTCGGAAACCCGGATAACGGCGTGATCGCCACGGGCTATCTCGGCTGCCTCATGGTGGCGGGCGCCTATCTCGCCATCGGCGCGGCCATCTCGGCGCTGACGAAGAACCAGGTGATCGCCTTCGTCCTCGCGGTGGCCGTCTGCTTCCTCTTCGCCGCCGCCGGCTCGCCCGTCGTGATCGAGTTCCTCAGCCGCAACACCCCCGTGCTGGCCGAGATCGCGCGCGGCCTCTCCGTCACCGACCGGCTGGCGGGCTTCTCGCGCGGGGTGATCGGGCTGCGCGACGTGATCTTCTTCGCCAGCTTCATCGGCGTCTGGCTCTTCGCCAACGCCGTCGCCATCGATCTTCGCAAGGCGGACTAATCCCGTGAGCGACACCACCGTCCCCCGGAGGCGCGGCCGCGGCCTCCTGCTCTCCCTCGGCGCGCTGCTGGCCGTGGCCGTCATCGCCGTCGGCGTGAACCTGCTGGCCGACCGCTTCCTCGCCTCCGCCCGCATCGACTTGACGGAGCAGCGCCTCTACACCCTCTCGGACGGCACGAAGCGCGAGATCGCGGGGCTGCGCGAGCCGATCACGCTGCGCCTCTTCTACTCCCGCCGCCTCGGCGCCGCCGTGCCCGTCTACGGCGCCTATGCCGACCGCGTGAGGGAGATGCTGCGGGAATACGTGCTGCTCTCCGGCGGCAAGATCCGGCTGGAGATCCTCGATCCTGAGCCCTTCTCCGAGACGGAGGACCGCGCGCTGGCCCTCGGCCTCCAGGCCGTGCCGCTCGATAACGCGGGGGAGCAGGTCTATTTCGGCCTCGCCGGCTCCAACCTGCTGGATGACGAGCGCACCATCCCCTTCTTCCAGCCGGACCGCGAGCGCTTCCTTGAGTACGACCTGACGCGGCTGGTGCACGAGCTGTCGAGCCCCGAGCGCCCCATCCTCGGCGTGCTATCCTCCCTGCCGCTGAACGGCGACCCCCGCGCGATGATGATGCGCGTCCCCGGCGCCGGGCAGCCCTTCCAGATCGTGACGCAGCTCCGCCAGTTCTTCACGCTGCGCGACATCGCGCCGGACGCGCAGCTCATCCCGCCAGATATCGCGGTGCTGATGGTCGCCCACGCGCAGGACCTGCCCCCCGCGGCCCTCTACGCCATCGACCAGTTCGTCATGCGCGGCGGGCGGCTGCTGGCGCTGGTGGACCCGCACAGCGAGAGCCAGGCCAGCCGCCCGGACCCGACGGGCCTCCCGCCCGCCTCCACCGCGTCGAGCCTCGACCGGCTGCTGAACGCATGGGGCGTCGAGGCGCCCTCGGACAAGGTGGTGGTGGACGCGCGCGGCGCCTGGCGCGTCCGCGCGGGTGGGGGGGACCGGGTGCAGGGCGTGGACTACATCGCCTGGTTCAACGCCCAGGGAGACAGCCTCTCCCGCGCGGACGTGGCCAGCGCGGAGCTATCCCAGGTCACCTTCGCCTCCGCCGGGGAGGTGAGGAAGCGCGAGGGCGCGGCGGTGGAGCTGACCCCGCTCGTCACCTCCTCCCCGCAATCGGCGCTGATCGACGCGGACCGCGTGCGGCAGTCGCCCGACCCCGCCCGCATCCTCTCGGAGTTCCGGCCGGACGGGGAGCGGCGGATCCTCCTCGCCCGGTTGCGCGGCACCCTCACCACCGCCTTCCCCGAGGGCCCGCCCGCCCCGCCGGAGGGCGCGGCGCGCGACCCCGCCCTGCCGCCGCATCTCGCCCGCACGAACGGCCCGGCGAACCTCGTGGTCGGCAACGACACCGACCTGCTGGAGGATCGCTTCTGGGTGCGGGTGCAGGACTTCTTCGGCCAGCAGGTCGCGACGCCGACGAGCGACAACGGCGCGCTCGTGACGAACCTCGCCGACACGCTGGCGGGCGGGGACAGCCTCATCTCCCTTCGCTCCCGCGGGGAGAGCCTGCGGCCCTTCACCCTGGTGGAAGAGATGCGCGCCGAGGCCGAAGCGCGCTACCGCCAGACCGAGCGGGGCCTGACCGAGCGTCTGCAGGCCACCGAGCGCCGGCTGCGCGAGCTGCGCGGGGGCACGGGGAGCGGCGCTGCCGCGGCCGGGACCGTCATCACCCCCGAGCAGCGCGCCGAGATCGACAGCGCCCGCGCCGAGATCCTCCGCACGCGCGGGGAGCTGCGCGCCGTCCAGCGCGAGCTGCGCCAGGGGATCGAGGGGCTGGAGACCTGGCTCCGCATCCTCAACATCGCGCTCGTCCCGGCGCTGGTGACGATGCTGGCCATCGGCCTCGCCGTGCTCCGCACCCGGCGCCGCGCCGCGGCCCGGGGGTGAGGCCATGCCGCTGAACAAGCGCCATCTCCTGGCCCTCGGTGGGGGCGCCGTCCTCGTTGCCGGGGCGGCCGCTCTCCTGCTTCCGCGCGAGGACGCCGCGCCGCCGCCCGCCGAAACCGCCCTTGCCTTCCCCGCCCTCGCCGGCCGCCTCGGCGCCGCCCAGCGGATCGAGCTGCGCCAGGGCGCGCAGGCGCTGACCCTCCAGCGCGGGCCCGGCGACGCCTGGCTGCTGCCGGAGAAGGGCGGCTATCCCGCGCGCGGCGAGCGGGTGCGCGAGCTTCTCGTCGCCCTCACCGAGCTTCGCCTGTCCGAGCGTCGCACCGCCGACCCCGCTGCGCTCTCCCGCCTCGGGCTGGACGAGCCGGGGCCGGGCTCCAATGCCGTGCTGCTGCGCGTGCTGGACGGGGCCGGGGCGCCGCTCGCCTCCCTCGTCATCGGCCACAGACGGACCCGCACGGCCGGAGGAGGCGTGGGGGGAGGTGCGGCTGCCATGGCGGAGAGCGCCTTCGTCCGCCGCCCCGGGGAGAGCCAGTCCTGGCTCGCCGAGGGCAGGCTGCCGGTGGATGCGGACCCGCAGCTCTGGATCGAGCGCGAGATCGCCAACCTGCCGGAGGAGCGCGTGCGCCGCGTCATCGGCGTGCGCGACGGCCGCACGGTGGAGCTGCTGCGGGAGGAGGGGCCGGACGGGCGGCTGCGCATCGTCCTCCCCGGGGACGCGCCGCCGGCCGACGAGATCTCCCTCGACGAGGTCGGCCGCGCGCTGGAGGGGCTGACCCTACTCGACGTCCGCGCGGAGAGCGGGGCGCCCGGCCAGCCCGCCGGGGAGGGCCGCTTCATCCTGACGGACAACCTCACCGTCACCGCCCGGCTGCGGCAGGAGAACGGCGCGGTCTGGATGACGCTCTCGGCGAGCGGGGACGAGGAGGCCGCGCGGCTGAACGCGCGCTGGCGCGGATGGGCCTATCAGGTCGGTGCCTGGAAGCTCCCGGCCTTCGCGCCGAGCCTCGACACGCTGCGGAAGCGGGAGGGTTGAGCGCCCGGGAATATCCCGACCGCCCCTGGGTCGGGATCGGCTGCCTCGCCTTCCGGGGAGAGGACGTGCTCCTCGTCCGCCGCCTCCGCCCGCCGCGCCAGGGGGAGTGGACCGTGCCCGGCGGCGCCCAGGCGCTCGGCGAGTCGGCCGAGGACTGCGCGCGGCGGGAGCTGCGGGAGGAGACCGGGATCGAGGTCGGCGCCCTCACCCTCGCCGCCTGCGTGGACATCGTGGAGCGCGACGCGGAGGGGCGGGTGCTCTTCCACTACACCATCGTGGACCTCGCCGGTCGCTGGCTCTCGGGCGAGCCGGTGGCCGGGGACGACGCGAGCGAGGCGTGCTTCTTCTCGCCGGCGGAGCTGCCGGGCCTCGGCCTGTGGCACGAGACCCTGCGCGTCATCGAGGAGGCACGGCGGCGGTTGGCCTAGCGGGCAACCGGCCTAGTACCAGATCCGCTGCCCCTCCATCCCGGAGTAGAGGGATGCCACGAACTCGCCATAGCCGTTGAAGAGCCGCGTCGGCACGCGCTCGTTGGAGCCGAGCAGCCGCTCGCTCGCCTGGCTCCAGCGGGGATGCGCGACCTCGGGGTTCACATTGCCCCAGAAGCCGTACTCGCTCGCCTGCAGCTTCTCCCAGTAGCCCACGGGCTTCTCGGCCTGGAAGGTGACGCGCACGATCGACTTCGGTGCCTTGAAGCCGAACTTCCAGGGCATGATCGCGCGGATGGGCGCGCCGCTCTGGGGCGGCAGGGGCTTGCCGTACATGCCGGTCGCGATGAAGGCCAGCTCGTTGCGGGCCTCCTCCACCGTGAATCCGTCGGAATAGGGCCAGGGATACCAGGACTGGCGCAGGCCGGGCATGGTGTCCCGCTGCGCCGCCGTCTCGAAGACGACGTACTTCGCCTCGGGCCTGGGGGCGGCCAGCCGCACCAGCTCGGCCATGGGGAAGCCGGTCCAGGGCACCGTCATGGCCCAGGCCTCCACGCAGCGGAAGCGCAGGACCCGTTCCTCCAGGCTGACCTGCTTCAGCAGGTCCTCCAGCCCGATCTCGCGGGGCTCCTCCACCAGCCCGTCGAAGCGGATCGACCAGGGGCTGACCTTCAGCTTCGAGGCCGCCGAGGCAACGCTCTTGGAGGAGCCGAACTCGTAGAAGTTGTTGTAGTTCGTCGCGTCCCGCTCCGGCGTCACCTCGCGGGCGGGCTGGTAGCGGGTGTTGCGCATGGCCGGCGCCGCCGCCTGGGCGAGCGCGCCCGAGGCGAACAGGCCGGGGGCGAGGACCGCGGAGGCGAGGGCCGCGCCCGCGCCCAGCGCCGCGCGCCGGCCCATCACCACCGCCTCGGGGGTCGCGGCGCTCTCGGGCAGTTCCCAGCCGCGGGGAACTCGGATCAGCATGGTGGCCTCCAGGGACGATGCGCATGACCTCGGGTGCCAGGCGCCAGGTTCAAGCCCGCAGCCCCGGTGGCGGGTCTCGGTCTCACCTCCTCACCGGCCCAGCCGCAGTCCCGCACGCTGCACCACGCCGCGGAACTTCGCCAGTTCCGCTTCGAGGAATGCGCGGGTCTCCTCCGGCGTGGTGGCGGGCGAGGGATCGACGCCGGCCGCGGCCAGCCGCTCGCGCACGGAGGGATCGGCCAGGGCCGCATTCGCCGCCGCGTTCAGGGTGGCGAGCACCGGGGCCGGCAGGCCGCGCGGGGCGAGGAGGACGTTCCAGGTCGTCACATCGAAGCCGGGCGCCACGGTCTCGGCCAGGGTCGGGATCTCGGGGAAGAGGGGGTGGCGGGCGGCCGAGGTCACGGCCAGCCCGCGCGAGAGCCCGTCACGCAGATGCGGCGCGCTGGAGGCGAGCACCTCCAGCGAATAGGCCACCTCCCCCTTCGCCAGCGCCTCCATCACGGCCGAGCCGCCGCGATAGGGCACGTGCTCCGCCTCCATCCCCCCGACGGAGATCTTAAGATACTCCCCCGTGAGGTGGCCGACCCCGCCCACGCCCGAGGTTGCCCAGGAAAGCGCCCCCGGCCTCTCCCGCACGGCCTCGATTAGGGCGCGGATGTCCCGCTGCGGCGCGGCGGCCGGGACCACCACCACGAGCGGCCCTCCCCCGATCACCGCGACCGGGGTGAAATCCGCCACGGGGTCGTAGGGCGTCTGGGCGGGCAGCGCCGCGGGGTTCGTCGCGTGGGAGGAGGCGGTGCCGACGAGGAGGGTGAACCCGTCCGCCGGGCGCTGGCGCACCCACTCGCTCCCAACGGCGCCCCCCGCCCCCGCCCGGTTCTCCACGATGATGCGCGCGGCGGGGCCGAGCCTCGGGCCCATGCGCTCGGCCAGCACGCGCGCCGCGATATCGGTCGAGCCGCCGGCGAGGAAGGGCACGGTCAGGGAGATTGGCCGGTCGGGCACCCAGGCCCCGGCGGAGCCCTGCGCCCGGGCCGGGCGGATGGCCGGGAGGGAAAGGGCGGCGAGCAAGGCGCGTCGGCGCATGGGCATGGTCCTCCGTCGCGGCCCTTCTGCCGCACCGGCGGGGCCTTCGCGCCAGTCTGGCAGCGCGGCCGTCCCGGCGGAAGCCGCGCGGCGCCGCTCAGCGCGGGCGGGGCAGGAGGGCGGCGGGCACCTCGCCCGGCGGCGTCTCCACCCGCAGGAGGCGGTAGCGCTCCGCCTCGATCCCCTGGCGGGAGCGGACGAGCTCGCCAAGCGGCACCGCGCCCGGCCAGAGCGAGGGCCCTTCGCCGCGGCGCAGGCTGCGGAGCATCAGCCCCGTCCCGCCCGGCGCGGGGCGCGGGAGGGTGAAGAGCGCCCAGCGATCGCCGATGGCCACCACCGGCACGCCGGGGGGCAGGTGCAGGGAGAGCTCGGCCGCCAGCCCGTACTCCTCGGCGGCGATGAAGGAGGCCCCCGCCCGGAGCCGGGCCGCCTCGGCCTCGGCCGCCAGCTCCGGCCAGCCCCCCAGCCGCGCGAGGGTCGGGTCCGCGCGGCGCGGCAGGGCGAGCGGCGCGGCGCCGGCCTGGATGAGGATGGCCGCGCTCATCACCCCTCCGAGAATCGCGCCCCCGCGCTGCCAGCCCCGGGCGGTGAAGCCCGCCGCCGCGATGCAGGCGGCGGGGTAGAGGATGGCGGGCCAGTTCCCCTGCACCCGGCTGCCGAGCGCCTGCCAGAGAAAGAGCAGCGCGGCGGGAAGGGTGATCGCGGCCAGCAGCCCCGCCCCGCCCTCCCGCCCACGTACCCAGGCGAGGGCCGCCGCCCCCGTGCCGATGACGCAGAGCACGAGGAGGATCGGCGATGCCAGGCCGAGCTGCCCGCCCAGCAACTCGGCGAGGTAGCGGATGCCAAGCCCCTCCCCGGCCGCCGCGCGCCCGCCCTGCTTGGCGAAGGAGGCCCAGCCATGGGCCGCGTTCCAGGCCACCACGGGGGAGAAGGCCGCCGCCGCCAGCGCCCCGCCCGCGTAGAGCCAGGGGCTACGCCACCAGCGGCGGGCCGAGGGTTCCGCCACCAGCCAGAGCACGAGCCCCGCACCGAGGAGCACCGCCGTGTACTTCGAGGCCAGCGCGAGGCCCGACAGGGCGCCGACGGCGAGCCACCACCGCCCGTTCCCCGTCGCGTGCAGCCGCGCCGCCGCCCAGAGGGCGAGGCACCAGAAGACGAAGAGCGGGGTGTCCGGCGTCATCAGCACCGCCCCCGCATTCGTCACGGGCATGGCGTTGAGCAGCAGCGCGGCCGGGCGGCCCGGGCGGAGCCGCGGCATCAGCGTGTCCCCCGCCGAGGCCAGGGCGAGGGAGGCGAGGGCCAGCCCGAGGGGCCCGAGGAGCCGGATCCCCAGCGCCCCATCCCCGGCCAGGGCCGTTCCCGCCCAGATCCAGAGCGCGACCATCGGGGGGTGGTCGAGATAGCCGCCCTGCAGGTCCCGCGCCCAGATCCAGTAATAGGCCTCGTCCGGCGTGAGGGGCAGCAGCGCCGCCGCGCCAAGGCGGAGCGCCGTGAGCGCGAGCAGGCCGAGGACCCAGGGCATCACCGGCTGCGCCAGACGAGGGTGGAGGAGATGGCGTAGTTCCACACCACCGTCAGCAGCGCACCCGCCGCCCCGGCCAGGCCCCAGCCCGCCACCCCTTCCTGCAGGAGAAGCCCGGCCACGCCCACATTCGCCGCCGCCCCGATGCCGCAGCCGAGGTAGAAGAGCAGCAGCCCCCGCGCGAGCCGCGCCCCGCGCAGCCTGAGATCGCGGTAGGTGATGCGGTTGTTGAGCAGGAAGTTCACCGTCATCGCCACGAAGGTGGCGGTCCACTGGGCCGCGGCGAAGCCGATGCCGGGGATCCCGGAGAGCAGGCCGAGCACGGCGAGGTGGACGAGGATGCCGACTGCGCCGACCCCGGCGAAGGCGACGAAGCGCCAGGGCAGCCACCCGCCCAGCGACTTGTCCATCAGCAGCCCGAGGAATTCGAGCAGCACCGTCGCGTCGAGCTTCGACTCGCCCGCGAGCCGGGGGCGGAAGCGGTAGGGCACCTCCGCCACGCGGAGCGGCCGCCCGGCCGAGAGCAGGAGGTCCACCAGGATCTTGAAGCCGCGGTTGGAGAGCCGGGGCAGGATCGCCTCGAACAGCTCCCGCCGCATGAGGAAAAAGCCGCTCATCGGGTCACCGACGGGAGTGGGAAGCAGCATGGCCGAGAGCCGCGCCCCCAGCCCGCTCACCCTTGCCCTGCCGGCCGAGAAGCCCGTCGCCGCCTCGCCGCCCTCCGCGTGGCGGCTACCCACCGCCACCTCGGCCCCGCCGCGCACGGCCTCCAGCATGGCCGGCAGGATCGTCTCGTCGTGCTGGAGGTCGCCGTCGATCACGGCGATGAGGGGCGCCGAGGAGGAGAGCGCGCCTTCCGTCACCGCCGAGGCGAGGCCACGGCGGCCGACGCGCCGGAGCGCTCGCACCCGGGGATCGCGCGCCGCGATCTCCCGCACCCGCTCCGCCGTGCCGTCGGGGCTGTTGTCGTCGACGAAGACCGCTTCCCAGGCGACTCCGCGCAGCGCCGCCTCCAGCCGCTCCACCATCGGGGCGACGTTCGCCGCCTCGTTGAAGCAGGGGATGATGACCGTCAGCTCGGCCGGCAGGGGCCGGGCGGCGGGGTCGGCGGGGTGTGTTGCGGCCGGCACGGCGGCGGCTTAGCCCGCGCCGCCCGGTGCCGAAAGAGGGGCGCCGAAAGAGGGGCACCGGAAGAGGGGCGCCCGGATAGGGACCCCCTTCCGGTCGCGGCCGGAACGGCGTAGCGGATCGGCCGCATCCGGAGCGCCCCCTTGCCCGACCTGTCCTCCATCGCGCCCTCCATCGCGGCGGATCTCCCCTCCCTCGGCGCGCTCGGGCCGGCCGTCGCGATCGTCGCCTTCTCCGCGGTTTTCCGGGGCTTCACCGGATTCGGCTTCGCCATCATCGCCGTGCCGCTGCTCAGCCTCGCCATGCCGCCGATCCTCGCCGTCTCCCTCTCGGCGGGGCTGCAGCTCCTGGGCGGGCTGATGGATGTCCGCTCGGCCTCGCGGCTGTGCCACTGGCCCTCGGTGCGCTGGCTCGCGGCGGGGGCGGTGGTCGCCTCGCCGCTCGGCACGCTGCTCCTCGCCCGGCTCTCGCCCGATCTCGCCCGGCTCTTCCTGGCCGCGGCCTGCGGGGCGGCGGTGATCGCCCTCGCCTCGGGATTCGGCTTCCGCGGCCTCGCCGGCCGGTGGGCGACGCTGGGGGCGGGGGTCCTCTCCGGCCTGTTCAACGGGCTGGCGGCCATGCCAGGGCCGCCCGCCCTCGCCTACTACCTCGCCATGCCGCTCCAGCCCGCGCAGGTGCGGTCCTCCCTCATGGTGTTCTTCCTCCTCTCCGCGGTGCTCTCGACGGGCAGCCTCGTCGCCGTCGGCGCCATCGGCCGCGCCGAGACGGTGCTGATCCTGGCGGGGCTGCCGCTGATGCTGGTCGGCTCGCGGATCGGCGCGGCGCTGTTCCGGCGCGCGGGCGGCGCGCATCGCGGGATCAGCCTCGCGACCCTCGCCCTCGTCGCGCTGCTGACGGCCGCGCGGGGGCTGAACGGGCTGCTCAGCACCGGACCGTGACCGGCCCAGGGGCCGCCGCGGCGTCTGCCGACCTTCCCAGGCCCGCTGGATCGTCGTAGCGCAACCGCTCCCCGGCGGAGGCCATGGATGTCGGACGACACCCTCCCGCAGCCCGTTCCCACCATTCCTGCCGCCCCGCTCCAGGGGGCGCCGCCCCTGCCTGCGCGCGCGGCCCGGAGCGCTGCCTCGGAGGCTCTCGCCCCGCTGCGCGCCTGGATCCGCGGGACGGAGCCGGGGCTGGTCGCGCTCGCCACCCTCATCGGCGTGGCGAGCGGGCTTCTCGCCTCCGCCATGGGAGAGCTGGCGCACGGGATGCAGGCGGTGCTGTTCGGCACGGGGGACGGGCACGGGCTGAGCGCCTTCCGCGTCGAGGACCCTCTCCGGCTCCTCCTGCTGCCGGCCCTGGGTGGGCTGCTGCTCGGGTTGCTGAACCTCGCCCTCAACCGCTGGCACCGCCGCAACCCGGTGGACCCGATCGAGGCGAACGCGCTGCATGGCGGCCGGATGGCGCTGCAGGACGGCGCGGTGGTGGCCGGGCAGAACCTCATCTCCAACGGCTTCGGCGCCTCCGTCGGGCTGGAGGCCGCCTACACGCAGGTGGCCGGCGGGGTGGCCTCGCGGTTGGGGATCCTCTGCGGGCTCCGGCGGGGGGACCTGCGCGTCCTGGTCGGCTGCGGCGCGGCAGGCGCCATCGCCGCCGCCTTCGACGCGCCGCTCACCGGCGCCTTCTACGCCTTCGAGCTGGTGATCGGGACCTACGCCATCGCCAGCCTTGCCCCGGTGGTGGCCAGCGCCGTCGCGGCCACCCTCGTCGTGCGGGGGCTGCACGGGCAGACCTATCTCGTCGAGCCCGGCGGCGTCGCCTCGCCGGGCTGGGAGGGCTACCCCGCCGCCCTCGCCCTCGGCATCCTCTGCGCGCTCGCCGCCATCGGGCTGATGCGCGGCGTCGGCATCATGGAGGGGCTGGTCCGGCGCGCGGTGCCCTGGGCCTGCCTCCGCCCCGCCTTCGGAGGGCTCGTGGTGGGGGTGCTGGCCCTCCTCTCGCCCGGCGTGCTCTCGGCCGGGCACGGCGCGCTGCACATCGCCTTCAACACGGAGGGGCCGGCGCGGGCGGCGCTGCTGCTCCTGCTGCTGAAGGCGCTGGCCTCGGCCATCTCGATCGGGGCGGGGTTCCGCGGCGGGCTGTTCTTCGCCTCCCTCCTGCTCGGCGCCCTGCTCGGGAAGGTCTTGGCCTCGAGCCTCGTCGTGCTCGGCCTGCCGCTGATGGACGCGCTCTTCCTCGCCGTGGTGGGGATGAGCGCCTTCGGGACCGCCGTGATCGGCGCCCCGCTGGCCATGACCTTCCTGGCGCTGGAGACCACGGGGAGCTTCCCCGTCGCGGGCGCCGTGCTGACGGCGGTGGCCGTCTCGGGCATCGCGGTGCGGCGGCTCTTCGGCTACTCCTTCGCCACCTGGCGCTTCCACCTGCGCGGCGAGGCGATCCGCTCCGCGCATGACGTGGGCTGGCTGCGGGAGCTGACGGTGGGGCGGATGATGCGCCGCGATGTCCGCACCGTGCGGGCCGACACGCGCCTGACCGCCTTCCGCCGCGACTTCCCCCTCGGCTCCACCGAGCGCGTGATCGTTCTCGACGAGGCCGGGCTCTATGCCGGGATGGTGCTCGTCGCCGACGCCCATGCCGCGGAGCTCGAGGCGGAGACGGTAGCCGCCCTGCTGCGGCAGCGGGACCGCGCGCTGCTGCCCGCCATGAACGCCAGGGAGGCCATGGCCGTCTTCGACGCTGCCGAGGCGGAGGCCCTGCCCGTGATCGACAGCCTTGAGGGCCGGAGGGTGCTGGGCATGCTCACCGCCGGCCACGTCCTCCGCCGCTACGGCGAGGAGCTGGACAAGCGGCGCCAGGAGGAGGTCGGGGTGTCCTGAGCCCTCCCGGCTCGCGGCGGAATTGATCGCGACCCTGCCGCGCCGGGGTGGTGGGCGGGTGGCCCTGCCCCCAGATGCCGCGCCTACCACGGCGATGAGGTGAACGGCTTGAAGGGTTGGAGGATCGCGCTGCTCTGCACGGCGCTCGGTTTCGGTCTGGTCGATGCGGGGGCCGCCGTGGCGCGCGCGGCGCATCAGCGGGAAGGGCATCACCGCGCGGAGAGGCAAGTTGCGAGGCAGCACCACGCCCGCCCGGCCACCCCGCGCCACACCCCGCCGAAGCGAACCCGCCACGCGGCCGGGGTGCAGCACGGGCACGCCTCGATCTACGCCTCCAGCCTCGCGGGCCGGCGCATGGCCGACGGAACCCGGTTCAACCCCCATGCCGCGACGGTGGCGAGCCGCACCCTCCCCCTCGGCAGCCGGGCGCGGGTGACGAATCTGAAGAACGGGCGGAGCGTGACGGTGCGAGTGACGGATCGCGGGCCGCGTCCGCGGAGGCGCATCCTCGATGTCAGCCCGGGCGTGGCCGGGCAGCTGGGAATGGGGAGGACAGGAACGGCGCCCGTCTCCGTCCTGCCCCTGCCCTCCGTGACCGGCCGGGCAGAGGCGGCGACCCCGCCCCGGGGCGGCCGGCGCGGCTGAGGGAACCGGCTCGGGAAGAATGGATTGGTGCGCCCGCTGGGGCTCGAACCCAGGACCCCAAGATTAAAAGTCTGCGCTAGGGTGTCCCGGCGATGCCATCGGAAGCACTCGGAAGGCATCAGAAGCCCATAAATACAGACACACGGGAGCAGGACCCCAAGTCCCCTTACGCCTCCTCCCATCTCGCGCCATCATATGGCTGCTTCCGGAGTGCTTCCGACGATGGCCACCCCCATTCGCTTCACCAAGCCCTTGCTGACCCGCCTCACCTGCCCTGCGGGGAAGGCCGAGGTGTTCTTCTGGGACGATGCGCTGCCGGGCTTCGGCGTTCGCGCCTATGCCTCCGGGCGCCGCCTGTGGATCGCGCAGTACCGGGACGGCGCTGGCCGCACGCGCCGCGCTACCCTCGGGGATCTCCGCACCGTCGAGCTGGACGAAGCGCGGACGGCCGCGCGCCAACTGCTGAGCAAGGTGGAGTTGGGCGCCGACCCGCAAGCGGAGCGTCGGGCCGCGCGGAAGGCCGTGCGAGTGAGTGCCCTGGTGGAGGCCTATCTGACGGACGCGGAGGGCCGCCTGAGGCTTGGCACTTTCGAGGGAGTAAAGCGGCACCTCCGGGTCCACGCGAAGCCCCTGCACCACGCCGCCGCTTCTCAGCTGGGCCGGGCGGAAATCGTCCGGGTCGTGTCCGCTGTGGCGAAGGGCAGTGGTCCGGTGGCGGCGAACCGCTTCCGCGCTGCCTTGTCGGCTATGTGGACGTGGGGCCTCACCACGGGGTTCCTGGATGGGCGGGAAAACCCGGTGGCCCTCGTCCCCAAGCCTGCCGCCGAGACCCCGCGGGAGCGCGTCCTGACAGACGCGGAGCTGGCGTTGGTGTGGCATGCCACCGAGGGCGTGCACGACTACGGGCGCGTCGTGCGGCTGCTGCTGCTAACCGGCGCGCGGCGGGAGGAAGTCGGCGGCCTCGCGTGGGGCGAGATTGAGGGTGGGGTGTGGATGCTGCCCCGTGCCCGATCGAAGAATGGGCTACCGCATGAGGTGCCGCTTGGGCCGCTGGCGATGGCGCAGTTGCCTGAAAAGCGCGAGGGGCGGGATCTCGTGTTCGGGACTGGCGAAGGCGGGTTTTCGGGCTGGTCGAAGTGCAAGGCGGCGATGGATGTGCGCATCGCTGCGGCTCGTGCCAAGGCCTTTGCTGCGGCGCACGGCCGGGTACCCAAACCTGACGAGGTGCCGCCAATGGTGTGGACCCTCCACGACTTGCGCCGCACCTTCGCCACCGGGGTCAGTGAGAAGGGCATCGAGCCGCACATCGTCGAGGCCGTGCTGAACCATGCTTCTGGCGCTGCGAGGCGCGGCGTGGCGGGCACCTACAATCGGGCGGCCTACCGCGAACCGAAGCGCGCGGCCCTGGCGCTTTGGGAGGCGCATGTGCGCGAGGTGGTCGGATTGCCGGCGCGGGTGGCGGGGAATGTCGCGCCGATGCAAAGGGCCAGCTGATGGAGCGGCGTCCCGGCACTGGTCGCTACCGGTATGTACCGCAGCCCGCATCGCCGGATGCGCAGATGATCGCGGCGGCACGAGCCCCCAGGTTTCAAGCGGCCGTCACAGATGCGAGCACCGACTCGGAGGGCAAGCTAGGACTTCTCATCTTAGTTCTCGAGCGAGCGCTCGCGGCGAAGCAGGCGGACGCGAGGATCAAGCCTTCCCGCGGACGCCGGCCAGAGTTGGAACGAGCGCTCGCGGCGGCTCACTGGTTGCTCCGGAGGAGGATAGCCCTGTCGGACGTGCCCGGCAGCCTGTGCGTTGGAGGACTGCAATCACGCTTCCTGCCCGCATGGGCGCGCCTGCAGAGAGGCGCCGCGGCTGGAAGGAAGGAGGTTCCGCCAGAGACTGCCCGCGCATTGGCGTCGAGCTTGGTTGGCTTCGGCGAAACGTACCACCCCTGATTCTAGTTTTTGTATCAATCCGCCTCTCTCGCGCATCGGTTCAACTGCCCGCCCCAGCAATCAGGAGGCGACATTGGACCAGACCACTCAGAGCAGTAGCGCGAGCGAGGGACCGCCAAAGCGGAAGGGGCGCCCGCTCGATGATAGCCTGAAGCGCCACTGTGTTCTGACCACACCGCAAGCTTCGGAGCTGACGACGATCAGCATTCCCGCCTTGGAGCGTCACCGGAAGGCCGGCACCGGCCCTCGGTACATTCGCCTGGGCGCGCGCCGCGTCGGCTACCGCCTGGACGACCTAGGGTCAGGACCCATTAATTAGGGCTAGCGGCTGATCTGAATAGCTGATTCCCTGGTGGCCGGAGGTGCTGCCATGGCTGACCTTTTCTGGCTGACGAGGGCGCAGGTCCGGAGGATCG
>NZ_JACIJD010000030.1 GCF_014199205.1 Muricoccus pecuniae
TGCGTCCTGCCGCGACCAGGCGAGAGCATCGGCATCGGCGTGTCGTCGGCATGCACCCGCGGTCCGGACAGGGCATGGCGGCCGATGAATGCCGCCATCGGCTCGGCCAGTGCGCCGACTTGCCGACCCATCCCGCCAACAGCCCGCGTGGCAGGTCTACGCCGTCGCGGCCGTAGATCTCCGACTGCCTGTAGAGCGGCAGGTGGTCGCAGTATTTCGAGACCAGTACATGGGCCAGCAGCCCGGGGCCCGGCCTGCCACGCTCAATCGGCAACGAGGGCATCGGCGCTTGCGTCATCGCCTCGCAGGCCCGGCACGAGAACGCAGGCCGGACGTGACGCACCACCTCGAACCGGCCGGGGCACCACCTCCAGCGACTTGGCATCTTGATGCCCTCCTCAATGCGGTGCACTTGGGGTGAGATCGACGGTCGTGACGCTGCCGTCGACGAGCTGTCGGACGGCATCGAGGACGGCCGGGTCGTTCGGGAACAGGTACATGCGATGCTGCGGGTCGAGGGCGAGCCGGATCCTGCCCGTGCGGATGCGGTGGTGCAGCCAGGCCTGGGACACGCCGACGGCCTCGGCGACCTCGGGCAGGGTCAGCGCGCCGGCCACGCGCCGCCGCATCTCCGGCCGGTAGCGGATGCCCTGAGCGAGACGGAGTTTGCGGATCGTGCTGAGGAGCACGCGCCGGCCGTGGTCGAGGTGGTGGCCCTGGGCGTCGAGGGCTTCGGCGATCGCCGCGTCCGAGGCGCCCGCGCGGGCCATCTCGGCGACGAGGCGCTCGATCGCGCCGATGCCCGACAACTCGCGCAGCGCATGGCCGCCGGTGTCGGCGGCGAACTCGCTCCAGTCGCCGCCAGCCCAGACCACGCGGACCGCCACCCGGTCGGCGGCGGTGCGCTCGAGGACCACCTTGTCTACGAGGCATCGCAGGAGCGCCTTGCGCTGCCCGGGCGCGAGCCGGGGGTCCGCCCAGAGGGGCGGCAGCGTCTCCCCGATCTCCGTCAGGGCGGCGCGCAGTTCGGGCTGGCACGATCCTGCCGGGCCCGCAGGGGCACCGCGCGCTGCCTCACGCTCACCTTTCGCGAGCGCCTCTTCCCCGGCGCGCAGCTCCAGGAGCGCCGCCTCCCATCGACGTTCGAGTTCCGCCGCGACGGGGAGAGCGCTTCGCCGGCTACCACTCCTGCCGCGCCTTTGCGAGTAACCCGTCCGCGAAGAAGGACAGGCCCTGGAGATTGCATGGCTCGTTGTGGGCCGCGTCGATCCCAACGGGCTCATGTACGGCAAAGGGCGTTCCATCCTTGCCGTCGGTTGTCGACTTGCCCGCGACCGTGGGGCAGGAAAGAAAGAGGGGCAGCAGCCTAGCCGCTAGCTTGTACCCGCAGAGGGTGTCGCTAGGGTAGTGGACGCCTAGCACCTCGCGATTGCGTGCAGTTCGACGAGCCATCATGCGAAGAGGGCCGACATCAGCGGCTGGTTTCCCGGCCAAGTCCTGCACGACCTCAGGAGGAAGCACCTGCTCCAAAATGAGCGCGATCAGCATCGCTTCAGTGGCGTGCGCACTGGGGTAAGACGCGTGGCCGGGCACCTCAATGGGCGGAAGCAGTGCGGGGTCGAGGCGAGAGGGGCGCGCCCGAGCAAAAAGCCGCTTGTAATGCATTGCGACCATGCTCCCGATCATCTGCGCCGAGAAGATCAGGAGGAACGTGTTCCTGTGGCTCGCGGCGCTGAAAGTCACCACGCCCCGGAGATAGGTGATGATGCCCCAGCGCTGAGCCAGGGCCTCTTCGAGGGCCGCGGCTCGGTACTCGGTGAGCGCCCGGAGCTCTGCCAGCTCTGCGTTGATGCCCGCATCGGTCTTCGGGGGCTGATCGGCGATGTTTGAGGGGTCGAGTGCTTGGCTCCAGTGCTGGACCGGAACACTCGGGACGGAGAAGCACGAGAACTCCGCAAGCATGAACATGACCCAGTGATCGGCCCCCCAGTCCTGATCGCTGAAGTCTTTTACCGGGAGCCGATGCCAGGGAACGTCAGCGGCCGGCGGCCATCGGAGTCCCTGGAAGGCAAGGGGGGAGCCGGCCGGGAGCCCAGGCAGAGGCTCGCGGGTCGGTACTATCCCTGCCGGCCGGTAGACTGCGCCAGGGGCCACGGTTTGATCGAGCACGACTGCGGAGCCGACCCCACCGACGCCTCCTACTCCCCCTACTCCCCCGACACCACCCACTCCCCCGAAGCCGCTTGAAGATCCGCTCATCGCATGCTCCCTATCGATTGCCCTGGTCAGATCACGCTGGAAATCCGGCCGCCGTGAGGTCGGCCAGGAAGCGTTCACGGTGAGATCCGGTAAAGGGCGCTCTGTGGGAGGCGTAATCCCTGAGCCGGAAAGTTGGATCGAGGTCCATCATCCGGCGAGCGGCCTCCCGAGCGTCCTCATGTCGGTTGGCGCCGGCTTCCGCAGCGGCCAGGAGGCGAAGCGTCGGGGCATGCCGTGGATTGCTCCCAAGCGATGCGAGGCAGGTTTTCCTGCACTGGTCGAGGTTGCCAGCCGCATAGTGGGCGATGCCGAGGAAGAGGAGCCTATAGAAACGAAGGGGATCGTAGGGCGACAGCCTGATCCCGCGTTCGGCATGAGCGACTGCCTCATCACCTTGGCCGAGGTAAGCGAGCGTCGCGCTGGAGAAGGTCCAAGTTGCGGCGCTACTCGGGGCGGCGTCGAGCGCCTCGGAGAAACAAGCCTGCGCAGCCGGGTAATCGCGCTTAAGGAAGGATAAGTTGTGGCCGAGAACGCTCAAGGCCAGCGCCTCGCGAGGGTTCAGCCGGAGAGCCTCCTCGCTGAGCGAGAAAAGCTTCGACGTGTCCCGATCACGGTCTGAGGACAATCCCTTCGCGAGTTGGATATTGTGCCAGTAGGCGGCCCAGGCTCTCGGAAGCGCAAAGCCAGGATCGAGGTCGATTGCCTGCTCGAGGTGCTGGCGGGCATCGAGGAACTCCGCAGGATCGCCTGACCCGAAAGCATAGATGCCCCGCAGCATATGGTCGTAAGCGGTGAGATTCTCGGGTCGTTTTCGCATTGCGTCGCGCAGGGCGACGGCACGAAGGCCGGGAACGATGCCGGCCACGACCCTGCCGACGACGTATTCCTGGACGTCGAGGATCTCGCGTTCGGCCGCGTCGATCCGCTCTCCCCAGATCTGCTCTCCCGACCGGGTATCGAACAGCCCCATCGAGAAAAAGAGGCCACCGCCGGAGCGGAGAAAGTTCCCCCTGGCGATAAATTGCACTCCGAGCGTGCGGCCTACTCTTTGAGGGGTTGGCCGTTGTCCGGCAAACATCCGAGCGCTCTCGGTAGCAACAACGAACACCTCATGAAGTCCGGCCATCGCGGAGGCGATGTCCTCCGCGATGCCTGCGGCCAGGTAGTCGTCCTGCGGGTTGCCGGCGAGGTTGAGGAGGGGAAGGACGGCGATGGAGGGCAGTGCCGACGGGACCGGCGCGAGCGGAACGCCAACGTCACGCTCGGGATCCAGAGAGACTGCGGCAACCGAGGAGGAAAGGTTCCGAAGCGGCAGTTCCCCAAGGCTGCGCGCCTTCGCCTGATCACCGAGGGGGAGCTGCGCAGCCGCATCGACCGAGAGGAGGATGCCGCCGGGGGTGCCGAACTCCTGCAGCCGCGCGAGCAGGTTGACCGTGTTGCCGAAGAGCCTTGCCCCATCCTCCATCACCATTCCTGCATGGATTGCCACGCGGAAGGTGATAGGCGCTTGATCGCTGCTGCCCTGGCTCTCGCGGTCGGCGCCTTCGTGCAGGATCCGGCCCCATTTCAGGGCGGCATCGACGGAAGGAAACTCAGCGAACACACCGTCGCCTTGGACATCGATCACTCGCCCCCCGAAGCTATGTGCTGCCGGGGTTACCATCTCATGCAGAAGGGAGAGCCAGCGCGAAACAGCCGTGACCTCGTCCTGCTTAGCCAGGACGGACCACCCAACGATATCAGCCAGGGCAACCACCGCTGCACGGCGTGACAGCGATTGGGTCTTGGCGTCCGGCACGATTCGCTCTTCCGGCATAGCACACCAGCCCTCGACGGAACCGTCCCATTTCCCATCCGCCTCCGCAACAGCAAAACGCTCCATCGCGCAGTGATGCTTTGCAATCGACCGAGGGCGCGCCTCATTATGCTAGGTGGGATGCTGAGGGTTGGTCAGATGGCCATGGAAAATCCGACGGATCGGCAGCCACAGATCGAGATCGCCGTTGATTTACCGAATATCCCGGCAATTCGGGAGGCGGCCAGATCAGACGATCGAAAAAACTTTTTGTCCCTGCTGCAGCGACAACTACCGGAATTACCGAATGGCTCTCAGATAATGGAAATGCCCAGCCTTGAGCCCGGTTCTCTGCAAATCGAAGCAAGGCTGGTGCACGCCGACCTCCGTGGATTTGAACGTCCCTCAGAGGAGGATATCCAGGCCGAGCTCAGAAGCCTCATCGCTGTGGTATCGGTGCCGGCCGCGAGCGCAGAGCAGTACATCGGGGCCATGCGGAAGGCTGGTCTATCAGCCGGAACGCAGACCTATCTCGCGCCCTTCGACTACTGGGTTCCGGGCCTGGATAGGCCATCCCTCTTCGGATCGCGCCGGGCAGCCGAGGCGCTGGTCCGAGCTGGAACCCTGCGAGAGCACGACTTCTTGGGGCAGGAAACGAATCTCGTCATTCTCGACGAGGGCTTCAATGCCGGAGAGCTCGGTCTGCGGTCCCGTTCGCCTTTGGCTTTCGTTGGCGGGTGGTCGGTCACCACACCAAAGGGCGGATCCAGGACCCCTGGCGCAGCTGCCAGAGGTGGGCATGGAACGATGGTCGCCCTCAACGCCGTCTCGCTCGCCCCCAAGGCGCGTCTCTTTGACCTGCCGCTCCGGCCAGGGCGGATCGTCGACATCGGCATGACGACGGGGGAGGTCGCTGTTGCCCTGAACCGTATCGAGGCCGAAATCCGCCTCTGGCTGCGACGAGTTTTTCCGGGCCCTTGGATCTTCTGTCATCCCTGGGGGATCTACGACCGCCGCATCGAGTTTCCGCGAGGCAGCTACACTACTGACCGCCAGCACATTTTGAACCGGTGGTTCCGCCATAATGACACCGATGGCTCTGGCCACGATCAGATTTTTGCCGCGGGCAACGGCGGTCAGTTCGCCCCTCACCCCCGCTGTGGCCCGCGCGACATCGGGCCCGGACATAGCATCCTAGGGGCCAACTCCTCGCCTCACGTGCTCACCGTCGGCGCGGTGCGCGCGGACGGAATGTGGATTGGCTACTCCTCCCAGGGACCGGGACAGCCCGAGTTGAGCGAGCCTCCGGGGAGTCTTGGCGAGAAACCCGATATCTGTGCCGTCAGCCACTTCAGCGAAGGGCAGGACTGCGCTTGGCTGTCCACTGGCACCTCCGCCGCATGCGGCATGGCGGCCGGGGCGGTTGCGGCCCTGCGAAGCGAGGGATCTCCTCTCCGCAGCCTTCCGAGTCCTTCCCTGCGCAGTCATCTCCGACAGACAGCGCGTAAGCATCATCAATCGGCAAGCCTGCAGACAGATCAGACATACGATAACCGGTGTGGCTACGGCGTCCTTTGCCTAGAAGGGGCATTGAAGACGACGCCGAAAGTTTAAGAGGCAGCGATCGTTCTGACGTCACGGCCGCCCCTCGATGGTGGTTTCACCTAGTCGTCGCAACACCGTGTCGGAGGGTGGTGCGATGGCGGGTCAGCGTCGTTCAGATCGGAAGCTGCGGGGCAAGCTGCGGTCGCCGGGGCGTCCACCCGTGGCGTGGCAGGAGCATCGGCGTCGGTTCTGGGCGTTGGTGGCTGAGGGACGCTCAAGTGAGGACGCGGCGATGGAGGTCGGTGTATCGCAGCCGGTGGGCTTTCGGTGGTTCCGTCAGGCAGGGGGGATGGCGCCGTCGCACCTGGCACGATCTGCGAAGCCGCCTTCAGGGCGCTATCTCTCGTTTGCTGAGCGCGAGGAGATCGCGCTGCTGCGGGTGGAAGGGCTGGGTGTGCGAGAGGTGGCCCGTCGGCTCGGGCGGGCGGCATCGACGATCTCACGAGAGCTGCGACGGAATGCGGCGACGCGGGGTGGGGAGCTCGACTACCGCGCGACGACGGCGCAGTGGCACGCCGAGCGGGCGGCACGTCGTCCGAAGCGCGCGAAGCTGGCGGCGAACACAACCTTGCGGTCCTACGTTGAGGAACGGCTCGCCGGTCTGGTTGTCGCGCCGAGTGGAACTGCGGCGCCCGGACCACTGGTGCCCTGGAAGGAGCGGCGGCACGGACGACGGCAGCACCGGCGCTGGGGTAGAGCCTGGAGCCCGCAGCAGATCGCCGAACGGCTGCGGCTCGACTACCCGGAAGACACGACGATGCGCATCAGCCACGAGGCGATCTATCAGGCGCTCTACGTGCAAGGCCGTGGCGCACTGAAACGCGAACTGACCCAATGCCTCCGCACGGGCCGGGCCATGCGCGTGCCGCGAGCGCGGAGTCGTGGGCGCGGCAAGTCATACGTCACATCGGAGATCCTCATCAGCGAGCGCCCGGCCGAAGCGGAGGACAGGGCCGTGCCGGGGCACTGGGAGGGGGACCTGATCCTTGGCCTGCACCGCTCAGCCATCGGCACCCTCGTCGAGCGGACGACGCGGTTTACGGTGCTGCTGCGTCTGCCGCCGATGGAGGGACACGGGGTCACGCCCCGCGAGAAGCACGGGCCGGCACTGGCCGGGCATGGCGCTGAAGCCGTGCGCGATGCGATCACCCGCACGATCACCACGTTGCCGGAGCAGCTGCGACGATCGCTGACCTGGGATCAGGGCTCGGAGATGGCGCAGCACCTCCAGCTGAAGATCGACACCGGCCTGCAGGTCTACTTCTGCGACCCGGACTCCCCATGGCAACGCGGGACGAACGAGAACACCAACGGGCTGCTGCGGCAGTACTTCCCGATGGGCACGGATCTGAGCGTTCACAGCGCTGATGACCTCGCGGCAGTGGCCGCGGCCCTCAACAGCAGGCCGCGCAAGACGCTTGGATGGAAGACGCCCGCCGAGGCGCTCGACGCAGCGCTGCAATCGGTCCAGGGTAGCGTTGCGACGATCAGTTGAAGCCAAGCAATACGTCAGCATTCGGCACACGGAACGGCTGCTCGACGCCGGGATCGAGCCGTCCGTCGGGAGCGTTGGCGATTCCTATGACAACGCGCTCGCCGAGACGGTGATCGGGCTGTTCAAGACCGAGGTCATCCGCCGCCGCGGCCCGTGGCGGTCGCTGAAAGCTGTCGAGTACGCCACCCTCGAGTGGGTGGACTGGTTCAACAACCACCGCCTCCTCGAGCCGGTCGGCAACATGCCACCGACTGAAGCCGAGGCGCGCTATCACGCCAGGCTTGAGAAGCCCGCCCTGGCGGCGCAACCCAAACCAATCAGCCTCCGGCAAATCCGGGGAGGTTCACCACCGAGGCTAATCACATCCTTGCCTCTGGACGAAGGCGGCTTCCATCCGAGAAGCGCGCGTGGCGGTAGGGGATTGGATCAACGATCGGGGCATCCCCGGTGATTAGGTCGGCCGCCAGCCGGCCCGACGCGGGGCCGAGGCCGAAGCCCAGCCCGCTGAATCCCGCGGCGAGATAAAAGCCAGGCAATTCCTGCACCGCCGAGATGACGGGCTGCGCGTCCGGAGTGGAATCAATGAGCCCGCCCCAGGCCTGTGCGACGCGGATCCCGGCCAGGGCGGGGTAGTCCGCGCGGAGCATAGCCAAGGCTGCCTCCACCAGCTTCGGGGCGGGTGCGGGGTCCAGCACCCGCAGCTTCTCAAAGGGTGAGGCCCCCTCCGAAGGCCACCGGGCTGCGGCCTCGGGTCCCTCGACGAAGGATCGGCCGAGCCCGAACGTCAGCTTCTTCCGCCGCTTGACGAAGAGGGGGATGAAGTCGCGCGCATAGCGAAGCTTCTGGGGCGTGAGTTCCACGCGGCCGGAGCCGGCCAGCGCTACCGTGTAGCCGCCGTCGTCGCGCAGGCGCATGGCGTAGCGCCCGTCCGTCACGCCGCCCGGGGTTGTGTTGCAGAGCTTGCGGCGAGCCGCAGTTGGCCTGGATAGCAGGCGGATCGGGCAGCAACCTGGAACAGCTCGGCGATGAAGATGGCTTGGGCCCGCATGTCGCGCCCGTCGATCCTCCGAAGCTGCCCCTTCCTCACCCTCGCCATCACCTCGTAGCCTGCCAGGGTTCGTCGTGCCGTATGGAAACCTCCAAAGCCGAGCCCCGGTCTGACCAGGCGTTTCACGCGCCGGTGGTCTTGTTCCACGATGTTATTGAGGAACTTGCATTGCCGGAGGCGGGAGAAGCGCCACAGCTTGCCGTCCTTCTTCAGCCGCTCGATGGCACACGGATAGGCCGGGTTCTTGTCCACCGTAATGGTGCGCGGGTTCACCGTATGCGGCTGCCCGAGGGCCTTGCGGAAGAAGCGCTTCGCGGCTTCGGCGTCGCGCTTGGCCGAGAGCAGGAAGTCGATCGTTTGGCCGCGGCTGTCGACCGCCCGGTACAGGTACATGCAGCAACCCTTCACCCGAACGTAGGTCTCATCGACCCTCCACGAGCCGTTGCTCGGCGGCAGATGTGGCCGGATCCGCTCCTTGAGCTCCGGCGCGTAGCTCTGGATCCAGCGGAAGAGAGTGGTGTGCGCGACGTCCACCCCACGGTCGGCGAGCATCATCTCGAGATCGCGGTAGGTAATCGGGAACATAAGGTACCAGGGCATTGTCACGTCGTTGAGCGCTAGCCGGAATGAGAAGGGTGAGCCAGGCTGGCCGGATGTCGACCGAGCCCTCCACCTACCCCGGCTACCGCTTTCCGGCTGAGGTCATCCACCATGCCGTCTGGCTCCACCATCTGTTCAGCTTGAGCCTACGTGACATCGAGCTGATCCTCGCCAAGCGGGGGGTGGTGGTCAGCTATGAGAGTATCCGTCGCTGGTGCCTCCGTTTCGGCGTGGACTTCGCAGCGAGGCTGCGCAAGCGGCGGCCGAGGACGGGTGACACCTGGCACATGGATGAAGTGTACCTGAAGATCAATGGTGAACTCTTCTATCTCTGGCGCGCGGTGGACCAGTATGGCGTCGTGCTCGACATCCTTGTGCAGGAGCGCCGCGATGCCACAGCCGCCAAGCGCTTCTTCAAGCGCCTGCTGGCCGACCTCGAGTACAAGCCGCGGCGTATCGTGACCGATGGGCTCCGCAGCTACGGCGTCGCACAGCGAGAGGTCTTGCCAGGTGTGCGGCATCGGACCAGCCGCTACCTGAACAATCGTGCCGAGAACTCCCACAGGCCAACGCGACGTCGAGAACGCCAGATGCAGCGTTTCAAGTCGCCCGAGCAGGCACAGCGGTTCCTCTCAGCGCACGCGATGATCTATGGCCACTTCCGTCCACGGCGACACCTGATGACCGCCAGTCAGTACCGCCGTTCGCGCGACAAGGCCTTCCGGATCTGGCGGCAGGAGACGTGTGCCCAGACGTGGGCGTGAGATCATGCAAGCCCCATAGCGCGGTCAAACTCGCCTGGTCATCAATCAATGTGACAATGCCGCCATGTCCCCTGTTCACCACCCAGCATCGACCGTTCCTGGGTGGTGAACACCCTTTCGTCGGTACCAGGGCCGGAGGCACGGACGAGCAGTGCGCGCTGCTTGACTCTGGCATGCCGATCCGTCCCGGTAACATTCGTCGACATAAACCCCTGAAAGACGCTAAGAGTACTGCTCGCCCGCGATAAGGACCTTTGCACCGCCCACCCCCGGGCCTTGCTCAGCTTGCGCGCTGCCATTCACGGAAGGAAGCCGCATGCACATCCAGGTTGGGTACAAGCTCGTCTACGAACTCCAGCAAGCCACGCCGATGGTGCTGATGCTCACCGTCCACCCTAGCCGGGCAGGTGATCTCGTTGTGGCCGAAGTACCTGTCGTCGAGCCGACCGTCGCAACCTCGTCCTATCGGGACGGCTTCGGCAATGTCGGGACACGTCTCCTTGCACCGCCGGGACGATTCACCTTGTCGAACAGCGCCATTGTGCGTGATAGCGGCTTGCCAGATGTGCTGGTTCCGGACGCAGCGGAGCATAGTGTACCGGACCTGCCCGACGAGGCGGTGGTGTTCCTGCTCGGAAGCCGGTACTGCGAGACGGATTTGATGTCCGACACCGCTTATGAGTTGTTCGGGCAGGTGCCGCCAGGTTGGGGACGCGTGCAGGCAATCTGCGACTACGTGCACAACCACATCGTCTTCGACTACCAAGCTGCGCGTGCGACGCGCACTGCAGCAGAAGCCTTCCGCGAGCGCACCGGCGTCTGTCGGGATTATGCGCACCTAGCGATCACCTTTTGCCGGTGTCTCAACATTCCGGCGCGCTACTGCACGGGCTATCTAGGTGATATGGGCACACCGCAGCCGTGGGGCGTGCCGGATTTTGCGGCTTGGTTCGAGGTCTATCTTGGCGGCGCGTGGCACACTTTCGACGCGCGCAACAACGTCCCGCGGATCGGACGGATTCTCCTGGCACGGGGGCGCGACGCCACTGATGTGGCTATCACGACCACCTTTGGCCCCACCTTTCTGAGCACCTTTGCCGTGCAGGCTGACGAGGTCGCAGCGTAGTTCAGCAGCACTGTACCCATGCGGAACTCTATCCCGTCCTCGTCCAGCCGCGAGAGCCCATGCTGGATGACCTAGAGGCGGCTCGGTTTGTCGTTCCTCTGCGGTGCCGCGGCAGGACCTTTCTGCCGGCCCCGGGCCCGGTCCTTACTCGCCCACACGGGCTGACAGGGTAGTCCCCATGCCGATCCTCACCGTCCGACACGTCACGACCTATCGCTATCGCCAGCCCGTTTCCTTCGGTGAGCACCGGATGATGCTTCGCCCACGTGACGGGCATGACCAGCACCTGCTCGAGGCACGGATTGACATATCGCCGGAGCCCTCGGCCTTCTGGTGGGTGCATGACGTCTTCGGCAACAGCGTGGGAGTCGCGCAATTCGCCGGGCGCGCGCGGGAACTGCGCTTCGAGAGCACGATGCTCCTGCATCACAATCCTGTTGAGGAGCTGGACTTCCAGTTGGAGGACCATGCGAGCAGCCTGCCCTTCTCCTACTCGACCGAGGAGATGCCAGACCTCGCCCGGTCCATCGAGCGGCACCATCGGGATCCAGACCGCGTGGTGGACCGCTGGGCCAGGGGCTTCCTGCGCAACGATGGCCCGACCGGCACTCTGGAGTTGCTGACCGCGATGACCCGCGCGGTGAAGCGCGACTTCACCTACATCGCCCGCGCTGTGCGAGGCATTCAGGATCCGACGCGCACGCTGGAACTGGGCAGCGGCACCTGCCGCGACTTCGCGTTGCTGATGATGGAGGCGGTGCGCTCCCTCGGCCTCGCGGCCCGCTTCGTGTCCGGATACATCTATTCGCCCGGCCGGGACGGGCGCACGCATCTTGGCGGAGGGTTCACCCATGCCTGGGTGCGCGTCTATCTCCCCGGCGCCGGCTGGGTGGAGTTCGACCCGACCAACGGCATTGTCGGCAACCGGGACCTGATCAGCGTCGCCGTTGCGCGCGATCCGGACCAGGCCGTGCCGCTGCATGGGCGCTGGAAGGGCTTCCCCGATGACGCGCTCGGCATGGACGTCTCGGTCCATGTCACCGCGGAGGCACCCGCGCCCCGCCGTGTGCCGGCCCTGCCTTGCGCGTGAGTCCGATTCCGCTTCGAGATTTCGATCCCTCAAAGCCGGAGGCTCCGCGATGAAGATCCATGCACATACTCCGGGCGTCCGAGCTCGAGCATGCGATTCAGTGCGTCAACGGCGATGGCCACCTCTGTCGCGCGGCGCCCGTCCGTGCGCGACCGCAGTCCGCCGCCAATGACCCGCTTGAAGCGTGCGACATCTGCCTCGACCAGGGCTCGCCAGTTGTAGCCCGAGGCCTTCTGCTGAAGTGTCATCCGAGCAGATCGAGGATCTCATGGCGCTGCTGGACGAACTAGGTATCGGCTTGGTCGAGCGTGGCGACGGGATTGACGACGGAGAGACCAGCCCAGCGCCGATTGAGCCGAGAGGGCCAGCACCTTTTCAGGCGGGCGCTGAAGCCCGGATCTGTTCGGGGCGGGAGGGCTAGAGTTTCGCGTCGGCATTGCCAACTTGCTGGCCCAGAGGCGACGGGGCGGGCATCCAGCTGCCCAGAACACTCGGCGTCCTGACACTATCCAACCGCCTCCCAGAACATGTCGCTGGCGAAGGTGAGCATGACGACAGTGGCCACGAGGAATACGAGCGCCAGGGCGGCTAGCACCCTCATGTCGAAGCGTTGTTCCCGGCTCCACTTGCTCATTCGCGAGCCTTCTCGGGAGGCTCGGAGGAGGGCAGCCAACTCCGGATGGTGTCAGCCACCTTGTGGACGGCATCGGACCACCGTGCCGGCTCCTGTTCCTCCTTGCGGGTGCCGTGCGGATGGTGCTTGCCGTCCGCCTCGATCGGGCGCGCGAAATAGCCTGCCTTCGACAAGCGGGACCTCCACGGTGGTTTCCGCCCCAACGCGGACCGTCAAGGTGCGGTTGAAGGGGTAAGCGCGGTCAGCCTGTACTAGACAGCAGATACGTTGCGCCTGCTGGATCGTGTCTGCGCCAGGCTGGCATGCGCCGATGAGTCGATCGACTGAGGCCGGAGAGGCAGGTCGAGGGTGGGCCCGGCGAAGTCAGCCAAGTCGATGGTCGAGCGAACTCCAACCCCAGCGAGGTCGGTCGCGAGCCATCGCACGCTGGCCTGCTGCCCAAGCTCGCGCATCTGCTGCAGGAAAGCCCAACTGGGATCCTGGTGGCTGCCTGTCTTGAGCGCGCGGAACTCTTCCTCGGCCCCGATTACGTGAAGCCTAGCGTCCCGCAGGCGGGCCAGGACGCCGGAGGCGGAGGGCAGGTCAGCCAGAACTCGTTGGGCCAGGGCGAGGGAGCGGAGTTCCTGCCGTAGCGCGGCTCCAAAGGTCATCTCCTCCGTGCGCTCCAGCACAGCGGCCGCACTCGTTGGTAGCCCAGGCCGCTCGACTGGCGTGGTCCGGACCAGGACGATGTCGGCGGGGGCTCCAGCCTCGATCAGGGCCCGCAGAGGCGGGTTACTGGCGAAACCGCCGTCCCAGTAGAAGTCCCCGTCAATCTCCACGGCCGGAAACAGCTGGGGCAGGCAGGAAGACGCCAGCAACACATCCAGCGTCACCTCCGCGTCGCGGAAGAGCCGGGCCTCGCCGGTGCTGACCCGGGTCGCCGAGACCACAAGGGAGGGTACGCCATCGCGCCCCAGTACCGAGGGGTCGAACAGATCTTCCAGCACCGAGCGCAGCGGGTTGAGGCCGAGAGGGTTCAACTGGCTCTGGGCCATGCCCTTCGTCGTTTGACGAAGGATATCAGCCATCGGCTCCATGATGCCGGCGAACGGAAAGAGCCATCCGGCTGTCGCGGCGATGTCAGGCGATCCAGATGCGACGGCGACACGGCGCCAGAAGGTTTCGAGAAGGCGCTTGGCCTCCGCAGGCCCTCCAGTGGCAAGTCCCTGAACCAGCAGTGCCGCATTCATCGCACCGGCACTGGCACCGCTCACGACCTCGATGCGGAGGCTGGGAACATCGAGAAGGCGCTCCAGGACACCCCAGGCGAAGGCACCGAGGGAGCCACCTCCTTGCAAAGCAAGCGTGATCGGCTGACCCTGTTCGGGGGCCTGTGCGTCATCGTTACGACGAGAGATGACACCTGAGGATAACGGCATGACGGCGTGGTCCAGACTTGGCTTGGGGGAGCGAGAAGCTTTGCTCAATCGCGAATGAGGAGGGGGCACACCTGTACCTGCCAGGGCTATGCCTTCAGTGCACGCTTCCTGCCGCAGGGTCCTACGAACCAAACGGCCCGGTTGGCAGGCGATCGAGCCCTTGATCATGAGCCGCGCCGCGGACGAACAGGTTCAGGGCGAAAAGGGCGGCGATGCCGATGGAGAAGGCGAACATGGGGGTGGCTCCTTTGCCTGCTCCTCCCTTCACCTGCGGTCATGTTGCACTGCACAACAGAAGTTCCGCAAGTAAACTTAGCCGTCATGGCCGTCCTAGCCAGCATCGGACGTAAACGCTGCGGCCCTGTCTTGGCGCCCAGCACGGATGCACCTGCCCTTCCTGAGGTCGCGCGAGCATGGCGGGGCACTCCAGGGGGCGGCGGAGTTCTGCCGTCGCCGTCCGGCGCTGGTTGCTCAGCATAAAGGTGCAGTACTCGTCAGCCGCGGCATCCACGTCCATGTCGGCTGGACAAGTTCACTGGCGCGTATGGTATCCGAGATAGCGTCCCAGTTCCCAGTCAGCCCAATGTCACTAACTGTCCGTCGTCGAATGCTTTGGGACATTGAGGGCGCTGACTAAGCGGAGGCTCGGGCGCGTCGCCGCCCGGGCCATGTCCCAGGCCACGCGGCGCTTGCTCGCTTCCAGGAACTCCTTGGACCACGTGTAGTAGGGGCTATCGGCAATGCCCTCCCGTCGGCACAGGGCGGCGATTCTCTCCTCCCTGCGCAAGCCCTCCAGCACGATCCGGATCCTGTCCTCGGCCGAGAGGTGCTTGCGGGTCGCCCGGCGAATGTCGCGCACCACCCGATCGGTAGGCGGCTTCGCATTCCGTGTCGCTGGCTTGTGGCTCATTCCCTGGCAGTTACGACGAGCCGGAAACCCTCCTTTCCTCAACCATCCCCGCCTGTCTCATGAGACCTGACGGCGGACAGGTCGGCGTGCACTGTGACATCGAAGGGCATGACGGCGTTCTCGTCACGGATCAAGTCGCCGAGGTAGCTGTCCTCCTGGTCGCTTACCAGTGTCTCAAGGCTGATCGGCTCGGGTGCGATCTTCTGCGTTCTGGCATTCCACCTGACCAGAGCGCCGCTGCTATCGGCCAGGGTTATCCCGAAGCCTGGGACGGGGACCGGGTGGGAGATGCTGGCAGGAGGTGTGCGGTCACCGGCGGATAGAATGCGCGACCGGGCGCGACCGGAGACCGTTTTCGCCAAGGCTGTATAATATGCATCTGGCGGATGTTTGTGCAGCAATCCCCCTAAGTTCGCACGACTTATCTGAATTGCTTATTAAATGTGCATTTCCAGGCTTGTCTTCCGATATCTGGCTGTGATTTACCGGCTCTGCAGGAGTGACCTGCAGCGGTGCAGGTCAGGCAATCCCTCGTTTAGCCATTTGGCGGCTCAACGGCGGGCAGCCTCCTCGACCCCTGACAACGGGCGCCGGAGCGCGTGCATGATGGACCCTCAGTCTTACCAGACCGATGCCCTGACCGGCGCCCTGCAACCGCCCCAATCCCGCAGCCTCTTACCAGTGTTCCTGGACCTCGGTGGCCAGCGCGTGCTGGTGGTCGGCGGGAACGAGATGGCGGCCGCCAAGTGCCGCCTGCTCGTCGGCACGGGGGCTGACATCGTCGTCGTGGACCCAACTCCGGCCGACGAGCTCCGTCACATGGCAGAGGAGGGAGAGGTCCGCCTTCTGCACCGCGCCTTCGCACTGGCCGACCTGGAGGGGGCCCGGCTCTGCTACGTCACCCTGGAGGATGCCAGCGCGGCCGAGGCTGTGGTTGCGGAGGCCTGCGCGCGGGGCGTGCTGGTAAACGCCGTGGACCGTCGCCTGCTCTGCGACTTCGTCACGCCTGCGATCGTCTCGCGCGGCGACATGACGATCGCGATCGGCACGGCGGGCGCTGAGCCGGCGTTGGCGCGCGACCTGCGCGGGCGCGTCGAGGCGGCCATCCCGCCAGGCTACGACAAGCTCTCCTCCTTCTGCCGCGACTGGCGGGCGGCCGCATCGGTCGCGCTTGCGGGGCGGGATTTGCGCCGCCGTTTCTGGGATGACGTGCTAGACGGCCCGGTTGCTGAGGCCGTGCTTGCCGGAAATCGCGCGGAGGCGGACCGCCTAATGGGGGCGCTGGTGGTCCGTGCTGCCGCCGGTCGCCTGTCGGTCCCCCAGGGGCAGGCGCAGTTGGTCGGCGCCGGTCCTGGCGATCCCGACCTTCTCACGCTCAAGGGGCTACGTGCCCTGCAGCGGGCCGATGTCGTCCTTTACGACAAGCTCGTCGGCCCGGAGGTGCTGAACCTTGCCCGCCGGGACGCACGTCGGATCGACGTGGGGAAGCGCTGCGGCCGCCACTCATTGACCCAAGCCGTGATCAACACGCTCCTCGTCCGCTTCGCCCGCCAAGGGCTGCGGGTGGTGCGGCTGAAGGGCGGTGACCCTTTCGTTTTCGGCCGCGGCGGCGAGGAGATGGAGGCGATGCGCGAGGCCGGGTTGACTGTCAGTGTGGTGCCGGGTGTCACAGCGTCTGTCGCGGCGGCGGCCAGGCTCGGCATCCCCCTAACGCACCGAGGCGTCTCGCGCAGCCTGCACCTCATCACCGCCCACGGGGCCGATGGTCGCCTGCCGGAGCATAACTGGAAGGCCCTTGCCCAGGTCGGCGGCACGCTCGCCGTCTATATGGGCATACGGACGCTGCCGCAGTTGGTCGACCGCCTCGCCGAAGCGGGCTTACCCCTCTCGACGCCCGTGATGGCTGTGGAGAACGCGACTCTGGCCACGCAGCGAACGATACCCGGCACGCTGCACTCTATTGCGGAGCGCGTGGCCGAGACGGCACCGGATGGCCCGACGCTTGTACTGATCGGCCAAGCCGTCGCGCTCGCCCACTTGAGCGGCCCCTATATCGACGGGATACCAGGCGCAGCCATGAGGGCCTAGGCGGACGCTTCGGTATGCGCCTACGGCTAACTGCGCCTTCAAGCTGATCCCTGCGACGCAGTCGCCGCGCCAAGCTTTTCGCCTGCCCGGGTAGGCTCCGCAGACTCGCGCCTGGACTAGGTGGCAGGAGGAGTTTGCAGCAGCCGCAGGCTGCCGGTCACACTGGTCATGGGGTGGTTGAAGTGGTGCGCGATGTCGCCGGCTAGCTGGCCCACCGCATCCAGCTTCTGCGACCGCCCAACGATAGATCTGATTTTCCGCGGACGGCTGGCACCCGGGTTTCGGGGGTGGACCGGTTCGGGTCCGAGGGCGCGAAGCTTGCATGGCTTCAACGACGCCCAACACCCGAGGGGAGATGCACGTGTCCTACCTGGCTCCGCAGGAATTCGTGACCAAGATGATCGACGCGGGTGAGTCGAAAGTTTTCATGTCCACCCGCGATACCTTGATCCGCGCCTACATGGCAGGCGCCATTCTCGCCCTTGCGGCCGCGTTCGCGGTAACCGTCACCGTCCAGACCGGGCAGCCCCTGGCTGGTGCCATCCTCTTTCCGGTCGGCTTCTGCCTTCTCTACCTTCTCGGGTTCGACCTGCTGACCGGGGTCTTCACCCTTGTCCCTCTGGCTCTCATGGACAAGCGGCCAGGCGTGACGGTCGGGGGTATGCTGCGCAACTGGTGGCTAGTTTTTATTGGGAACTTCGCCGGCGCGCTTACCGTGGCAGTCATGATGGCCATCATCTTCACCTACGGTTTCACCGAGGCGCCGGACGCGGTCGGGAGGCGTATCGGCTCGATCGGTGAGGGCCGTACAGTGGGATACGCAGAGCACGGCGCCGCGGGCATGCTGACGCTCTTCATCCGCGGCGTGCTGTGCAACTGGATGGTCTCGACCGGCGTGGTGGCGGCCATGATGTCCACCTCCGTCTCCGGTAAGGTGATCGCCATGTGGATGCCGATCATGGTGTTCTTCTACATGGGCTTCGAGCATTCCATCGTGAACATGTTCCTCTTCCCCTCCGGCTTGATGCTGGGCGGTGAGTTCTCCTTCTGGGATTACATGATCTGGAACGAGATCCCGACCGTGCTCGGCAACCTCGTTGGAGGCTTCTCCTTCGTTGGCCTGACTCTCTACTCGACGCATGTGCGTACCGGGCCTAAGCGTAATCAGGACTTCAGGGCCCGGACTGCCCGTACCCCGGCGCCTGGCGAGTGACGTGAGCCGGGGTGCCGGTTCTGAGCCGCATGACCCCGGTCCGATTGACCATGGGCGAGCGGATGCTGGCACCCCGCGGAGCGGCCTGGCGGTCTCGGTCGGGCAGTGCTCTGACCGGGGCCGCAAAGAGGTGAACCAGGATTTCCACGGCGTCCTCCAGCCGGACCAGCCGCTGCTGACTTCCAAGGGGATCGCCATCGCGATTGCCGATGGCATCAGCACGAGCAGGGTTTCCCACATCGCGAGCGAGAGCGTGGTCAAAAGCTTTCTTTCCGACTACTACAGCACCTCAGAAGCCTGGAGCGTGAAGACGTCCGCGCAGCGCGTCATCGCCGCCGCGAACTCATGGCTGCACGCTCAGACCCGGCGTAGCGGCCTCGGCGAGGACATGGACGGCGGCTATGTCTGCACCCTGAGCGCCATGGTGTTGAAATCCACCACCGCACATATCTTCCATGTCGGTGACTCCCGGATCTATCGAGTCGACGGCACCTCGCTCGAACAGCTGACGGACGATCATCGGGTCGTCGTCTCGTCGCGGCAGAGTTACCTTAACCGCGCCTTGGGCGCCGAGCGCGAGGTGGAGATCGACTATTACGCCTTCCCGGTCGCTGCAGGTGACCTCTTCGTGTTGGCGACCGACGGGGTTTATGAATACGTCAGCTCTCAGTTCATCGCGGAAGCGGTCCAAGATACGACCGCGGATCTCGACGAGGTCGCCCACCGTATCGTTCGAGAGGCACTCGAGAACGGCAGTCCGGACAACCTGACCATCCAGCTGGTGCGTGTCGAGCAAGTGCCGGAGGGTGAAGCCGCCGAGGCCCTGGTCCGCTCAGGGGACCTTCCGCTGCCGCCAGCCCTTACGCCGCCCGCGGTCTTCGACGGCTTCCGGATCATCCGGCCGCTACACGCGAGCAGCCGCTCGCAGGTCTTCCTGGCCGCGGATACCGCAGACGAGAGCCTCGTCGCCCTGAAGGTGCCTTCGACCGAGTTTAGGGCGGATGCTTCCCATCTCAGGCGCTTCGCGATGGAGGAGTGGATCGCGCGCCGGATCGACAATGTGCACGTGCTCGGCGCTCCAGCAAACCGACGCAAGCGGAACTTCCTGTATGTCGTCACTGAGTTTGTGGAGGGGCAAACACTCGCCCAGTGGATGGCCGACAACCCCCGTCCTGACCTGGAGCGGGTGCGAGACGTCGTCGAGCAGATCGCCCGGGGTCTCCAGGCCCTCCATCGCAAGGAGGTCCTGCACCAGGACCTGCGCCCTGAGAACATCCTGATCGACCGGGCGGGCACCGTGAAGATCATCGACTTTGGCGCCGCCAGGGTAGCGGGCATTGCCGAGGCCGATGATCGCTCTCACGAGGAGGACATCCTCGGAACTGTGCAGTACACGGCGCCCGAGTACTTCCTTGGTGAGGGTGGCACCGCGCGGTCCGACATCTTCTCGCTCGGTGTGATCGCTTACCAGATGCTTACCGGCCGTCTGCCCTACGGCACCGCCGTATCGCAGGCGCATTCCCGATCAGCCCAGCGCAAGCTGCGGTACCAGTCAGCCTGCGATCTTCACCGCACCATACCGGCCTGGGTCGACGGAGCGTTGGAGAAGGCGGTTCGGGTCGACCCCAGGCGGCGGCATGCCGAGCTTTCCGAGTTCACCCATGACCTTCGGCACCCGAATGCTGAGTTCGCAGCCCGGCCGCAGCCCCTTCTGGAGCGCGACCCTGTCCTGTTCTGGAAAGCCATCTCCCTGCTGCTCTCCCTAACTGTGGCGATCTTGGCAGCCCTACTCGCCTTGCAGCCCTGACGTCTGAATAATGGGCGATGTTAGGAGGCCCCGCCTCCGCCTGCCGGCGAGGCCCCCCGGCTAGGCTGGCGTGCTCGTGACGGCAGGCAAGCCGACCAGCAAGGTTCCGTCCGCCGCCGCGCGGACGGGGTAGATGGTGAGAGGGCGGTCGCTGTCAGCAACCGGCCTCCCCGTGGCGAGGTCCCAGCTCCGCTCATGCAGCGGGCAAACGATAGTGGTTCCGCCGGTCAGTCCGTCGGCGAGGGGTCCGCCCTTGTGAGGGCAGTCCGGCTGAGTCGCAAAAACTTGGCCGGAGCGGGTGTGGAAAATCGCGATGCAGCGCCCTTCCACCTTGAAGTTCCGGCCCTCCCCCGGCGGGATGTCCGACAGGCGGGCGATGGGGATCTCCGCGCTCATGCGCCGGACCCTACCGTCGCGGTCATCGCTGCGTCGGCGCGGTCCATCCCCTTCTCGATGATCTGCTTCCAGGGATCGATAAAGGCATCCACGGACTCCTGCATCGCGGCGTCTAGCCGGGCGGCGATCCCCTCGCTGTCCTCCATCACGATGGCCCGGACACGTTCGATGCCAACCCGCTCCACCCAGGTGTAGGTCCGCTCCTTGTACTTCGCCTCCTCACGGTAGAGCTGCATGAAGCGGCCGGCATAGAGCAGCACCTCCTCGTGGCTGCCCACCGTGCAGAGCAGGTCGCCCTTGCGCACGTGGGATCCGCCGGCCCCGCCCACATAGATCTCCCACTTGCCATCACCGATCGCGACGGCACCCACGTCCTTTATCAGCGCTTCCGCGCAGTTGCGCGGACAGCCGGTGGTGGCCAACTTCATCTTGTGCGGGCTGTCGATGCCCTTGAACCGATCCTCGATTTGCGCGGCCAGCTTCATGCTGTCGCCGAGGCCGAAGCGGCAGAAGTCAGTGCCGACGCAGGACTTGCAGGTGCGGTAGGTCTTTCCGTAGGCATAGCCCGAATGGGTGCCCAGATCGGCCCAGACCTTGGGCAGGTCCTCCTTCTTGACGCCGAGCAGGTCGATGCGCTGACCGCCCGTCACCTTCACCATGGGGACGTTGTATTTCTCGGCCACCTCGGCGATGCGGCGCAGCTCAGCTGGTGTAGTCGCGCCGCCTGCCATGGGGGGCACGACGGAGAAGGTACCGTCCTTCTGGATGTTGGCGTGAGCGCGCTCGTTGATGAAGCGCGCGTCCGCCTCGGGAATGTAGTCACCCCTCCAAACCACCGAGAGAAGGGAGGCGAGGGCCGGCTTACTCTGGGCATCCTCGACCCCGCCCGCCAGTTCCCGGAACACGGCGGAGACGGAGCGCAGGTTCCGCGCCCTGACTTCCGCGACCAACTCCGGCTTCTTCAGGGGAATGCAGGGCACGTAGTAGTGGACGGACGGGTCCTCCTCCACGGCGCCGCCCAGGAACCAGGCCACCACCTCGTTCATCAGCCCCTTGCAGGAGCCACAGCCCATGCCGGCGCGGGTGGCACCCATTACCGCCTTGGTGGTCTTGGCCCCGCCCGCGATACAGGTGCCAATCGCGGCCTTGGTGACGCCGTTGCAGTTGCAGACCTGAGCGTCGGCCGGCATCTCGTCGATCGTTACCTTCTGGCTCGGCGCGCCGATGTCGAAGAGCAGCGACAGGCGCTCCTCCGGAAGCGGGCTATCGCGGTCGAAAGCCTGCATCAGGTAGGCAGCCTTGCCGATGTCGCCCATCAGGATTCCGCCGACGAGGCGCCCATCCCGCACGATCAGCTTCTTGTAAATGCCGCGCTTGGGCTCGACGAACTGTACCAGTTCGTCCCGCTCTTCCTGGGTCTCAGTAAGGCCCATGGAAGCCAGCTCGACCCCCATGACTTTCAACTTTGTGGCGAGCTTGGAGCCGTGATAGGCGGCGTCGATGTTGCGACCCGTGAGGTGGTCTGCGAAGACCTTGGCCTGATCCCAGAGCGGCGCGACGAGACCGTAGACGCGGCCGCGGTGCTGCGCGCATTCCCCCACGACGTAGATCGTGCGGTCGTCAACCGAGCGCATGTGGTCGTCCACCACGATGGCACGCTCCACCGTCAGCCCGGCCCGGTGGCCGATCTCGGCATTGGGGCGAATACCCGCGGCCACTACCAGAAGATCGCAATCCAGCGTCGTGCCGTCCTTGAAGGCCAAGCCGGTAACGCGGCCCTCGCCCAGGATTTCGGTGGTGGACTTCTGGAGGTGGACGGCGATGCCCATCCTCTCCATGCCGGACTTCAGGATCGTGCCGCCGGTGAAGTCGAGCTGCTGTTCCATCAGGTGCCCTGCCAAGTGCACCACATGCACCTCGCAGCCGTGATTCATCAGGCCGCGTGCCGCTTCTAGGCCGAGGAGTCCGCCGCCGATCACTACGGCCTTCCTGCCCGGTGCGGAGGCGGCAATCATGCCGTTGCAGTCGTCGATGGTGCGGAAGCCGAAGACGCCTGGCTTCAGGGAGCCGTCCGCCCCGTGCAGCCCCTTGATCGGCGGCATGAAGGCCCGGCTACCGGTGGCAATCAGCAGGCGGTCATAGTGCTCCCGCACCCCGTTGTCCGCGATAACCACCTTGGCATAGCGGTCGATGTCCGTCACCCGCGCCCCGGCATGGAGGGTGATGCCGTTCTCGGCGTACCAGGACAGTGGGTTGAGGAAGATCTCCTCCGTGTCCTGCGCACCGCTAAGAACGTTGGAGAGCAGGATGCGATTATAGTTTCCGTATGGCTCGTCGCCGAACATGAAGATGTCGAACATATCGGCACCACCGCGGGCGAGGACCTCCTCCACCGCGCGGGCGCCCGCCATGCCGTTTCCGACGACCACCAACTTCTGCTTTGCCATGTGTTTGCCCCTGTTGTTGCTCCGCCCAGTCAGATTTCCATCAGCCCGATATCAAGCACGACATGCCCCGCTACGCCCCTCTCGGCCGAGACCAGCACCTCGACCTTCGTCTCGGGAAACAGGTCCTCCAGCACGGCGAGCGGGACGTGCATCGCGCCCTTGGCGCCCACGGGGAAAAGCCGCATCGGCACGCCATCGCGCAGCAGGGTCAGCGTGATCAATCCGTCGGCCGAGTTACCGGCGCGGAGATAGACGAGTTGGGCGCGCCGGTCCGCTGGTACCGTGTAGGACAAGCCATCGTCGAGCGGCACGGAAACGGCGAGGCCCTGTCCCTCGAAGGGGTAGATGCCGTTGATGAAGCGGGGGGTGGATTCCATCATGCGTCGGCTCCGATGCTGGTATCTGTGGTCACACCGTTCCCCGCCGGTTCGATCCGCGCGGCGCAGGCCTTGAACTCCGGAATGCGGGAGGTCGGGTCGAGGGCGGGGTTGGTAAGCAGGTTCGCACCTCCCCGGCCGCCCCAATGGAACGGGACGAACAGGGTGTCGAAGCGGATGGCGCGGGTGAGCCGCGCGCGCAGCACTGCCTCCCCGCGCCGCGTCGTAATGCGCGCCATGCCGCCCTCGCTGATCCCGAGAGAACGCGCCACGTCGGGGTGGATCTCGACGAAGGGCTCCGGGTCGCCCGCGTTCAGGGCCGCAACGCGCCGGGTCTGGGTGCCCGAGTTGTAGTGGCCCAGTACGCGGCCGGTGGTAAGGAACATAGGGTAGCCTGGGCCCGGCTCCTCCGCCGTGGGCCGGTGCTCCACGGCGAAGAAGCGCGCCCTGCCATCCGGCGTCGCGAAGGCGTCGAGGAATGGGCGCGGCGTGCCAGGATGCTCCTCGGAGGGGCAGGGCCAGAACACACCCTGCTCCGCCTCGATCCGCTCCCAGGTGATACCGGCGTAGTCAGCCAAGCCGCCGGCGCTGGCGCGGCGCAGCTCCTCGAAGAGTTCGCGGTGGTCGGCGGTGAAGTAGGCGCCACGCCCTAGCCGCTCTGCCAGAGCCTTCAACACCTGCGCGTCGCTCCGGACACCCTCGGGGGGCGGGGAGAGGCAGTGGCGGAGAAGCACGCGCCCTTCCAGGTTGGTCACCGTGCCGCTCTCCTCGACCCACTGGGCAACGGGCAGCACGATGTCGGCGGTCGCGGCGGTCTCGCTCAGAAAAGGGTCGCAGACCACCAGCACGTCGAGAGCCTCGAGGCGCGCCCGCAGCCTCTCCGTCTGAGGCGCGGCGACGAGGAGGTTGCAGCCCATCACCAGCAGCGCCCGCACGCCGTCCGGTGAACCACAGCTCTCCAGCAGTTCCTGCGCCGAGGGGCCGGGCGGCGGCAAGGTGTCCGGGTCCACGCCCCAGACAGCGGCGACCGCCGCGCGATGCTCGGGGTTGGCGAGGCTGCGGTAGCCCGGCAGCTGGTCTGCCTTCTGGCCGTGCTCCCGCCCTCCCTGACCATTGCCCTGGCCGGTTAGCGTGCCCCAGCCGCAATTGGGTCGGCCCACCTTGCCGAGCGCGAGGGCAAGATTGATGAAGGCGTGCGCGTTCTCCACGCCGTGGCTTTGCTGCTCCGGCCCGCGCCCGGTCAGGACCATGGCGGTTGACGCTTCGCCCAGCATGTGCGCGGCTTGGACGAGCTGCGCGATGGGCACCCCCGTGATCCGCTCTACCCGCTCTGGCCAGTAAGCGTTGGCAATGCGCCGCGCCGCGCCGAAGCCGGTGGTACGCGCTTCAATAAAGGCGCGATCCACCAGGTTGTCCCGCAAGGCGACGTGCAGCAGGCCGAGTGCAAGCGCGGCGTCCGTGCCGGGAGTGAGCTGGAGGTGCAGCGTGGCCATCTGGGCGGTCGCGGTGCGGCGCGGATCGGCAACGATCAGCTGCCCGCCGTGGCGCCGCTGCTCTTCCAGGTACTGCACGATGACGGGCAGGGTTTCGGCCGGGTTGCTGCCGACGATCAGGATTGCCCCGGCGCCCGGCAGGTCCGTCATCGGGAAGGGAAGGCCCCGGTCCATCCCGAGCGCCCGGTTACCCGCCGCGGCGCCTGAAGCCATGCAGAAGCGGCCGTTGTAGTCGATGTTGCGGGTGCCGAGGCCGACGCGGGCGAACTTGCCAAGCATATAGGCTTTCTCATTGCTTAGCGCGCCGCCACCGAAGACGCCGACCGCGTCCGGCCCGCCTTTCTCCCGAGCAGCGCGGAATGCGGCGGCCACGGCGTCCAGCGCCTCGTCCCAGGAGGCCGGGCGCAGCGGCGCGCCACGGCTGTCCCGCATCAGTGGCGTCAGCAGCCGGACGCTGCTGGAGAGCGGTTCCGCAGCCGTCCAGCCCTTGCGGCAGAGGCCGCCGCGGTTGGTGGGGAAGTCCCGCGCGGCAGTAGCCAGCCGGCCGTCCTCCACCACCAAATCCATGGCGCACTGCATGGCGCAGTAGGGGCAATGGGTTCCTCCGCTGCCGATAGTGGGCTGGATCACGCCGTCCATCTGCGGGCGCTAGATCCGGCCCAGCCCACTGGCCGCGCCCCAGGTGGTACGCCACCGCGACTTCACCGCCGTCAGCCCCAGCAGTGCGAGCACGGCTAGCGCGGCGAAGAGCAGGAACCCTGCCTGGTAGCTGCCTGTAAGCTGCTTCGAATAGCCGAGGCTGGAGGCGAGATAGAAGCCGCCGATGCCCCCCGTCATTCCCACGAGCCCTGTCATGACGCCGATTTCTGAGCGGAAGCGCTGCGGCACGAGTTGGAAGACCGAGCCGTTGCCCATGCCGAGTGCCAACATCCCGATCACGAACACCAGAAGCGCCATCCAGGCCTGGGGCAGGCCGAAACTGACCACTATCAGGGCGACCGCGGCGACGCCGTACATGATGGACAAGGCCCAAATGCCGCCGACGCGGTCCGCCAGCGCTCCGCCAACGGGCCGCACCAGCGAGCCCGCGAAGACGCAGGCCGCGGTGAAGTAGCCGGCCAGCACCGGGTCCAGCCCGTACTGGTCGTTGAAGTAGAAGGACAGGGAGGAGGCGAGACCGACGAAGCCGCCGAAGGTGACGAAGTAGAAGAACATGAACCACCAGGCGTCGCCCTCGCGGAACACACGCAGGTACTCCGGAAGCGACTTCGGCGGCGGCCTGTCCGGGCTGTCCTTGGCCAGGATCAGGTAGATTACGAACACGATCCCGAGCGGGATGGCGGCGAGGCCGAACACGTTGCTCCAACCGAAGTGGGCCGCGAGGGTGGGCGCGAAGAGGGAGGCGAAGACCGTGCCCGAATTGCCTGCGCCGGCGATGCCGAGCGCGATGCCTTGCATCTCGGGCGGGTACCAGCGGGAGGCGAGCGGCAGGGCCACGGCGAAGGAGGCGCCGGCCTGCCCGAGAACAATGCCGAGCAGCAGCACCTGCGCAAAGCTGTGGACGCCGAACCACCAGGAGATCAGCAAACCCGCGAGCACCACAAGCTGGCCGATGGCTCCCGTGAGTTTGGGGCCGATACGGTCCACGGCGATGCCGTTCACCATACGCAGCAGGGCGCCGGCGAGCACCGGCACGGCCACCATCAGGCCGCGCTGCGCAGCGTCTAGCTGAAGATCGCGGGCGATCTGAACCGCTAACGGGCCCAGCATCACCCAGACCATGAAGCTCAGGTCGAAGTAGAGGAAGGCCGACAACAGGGTCGGGGGGTGTCCGGCCTTTAGGAAGTCGCGATTCACCATCAGATCCGGCCAGCTCCGCCCAATAGGACGCGCGACCGCCTGCAGACCCCGTTCCGGCAAGCCGGCCGGTTCATCCCGCGTGGCGTGGCGCGCCGCCGCGGTGACTCGCATTCCATCCCATGCCAGTTGGCCTTCAGGGTGAAGATCTGTCCCCGCGCCCCGGCCTCGTTTGTCCCGGGCCACTCGGCGGCCCTGGTGGAGGCATAACGCAATGCGCTGGTCCAGGGTAGGTATGTCTCCGCATATGTGAACGAATTCGGAGCAACCAGTCGACAGTGCGATCCGCCCGCGCCACAGAATAGCCATTGCGAACAAAAAAACAGCAATCTACTCATTGCCGCAGGACAGTTCAGAGGCGGGGCGAGTTGGAGCGGTCCTTTCCCGATGCCTCTCCGCGGCCAGAGCCAGCACCGGGCCGTGGCCGGCTCGATATTCGCCTGGGTTTCTGCAGCGAGCGCGGCGCGCGCGAGCGCAACGAGGACTATGTGGGTGCCTGGCTTGGAGAGCCGGGCCGCCGGGCCGCACAGGGCGTGATCGCCGCCGTCGCGGACGGGGTGGGCGGCGCCAAGGGCGGCCGCGTGGCAGCCGAGATCGCGGTGCGCGGGCTGATCGACGGGATGCTCGGCCAGAGCGAGGCGTTGGGGGTGCGCCGTGCGGCCGCCCGCGCCATTGAGGCGTTGAACACCTGGATTCACGGGCGTGGGCGCACGGAGCCGGCGCTGGAGAACATGGCGTGCACGCTCACCGCTGCGGTGCTGCGCGGCCGGCGCCTGCATGTCCTGCACGTGGGTGATACGCGATTGTATCGCCTCCGTGGCGATACGCTGTCACAGCTCACCCAGGACCATACGCCTGGGCGCCCCGGCACGTCGCATGTACTGACCCGCGCCCTCGGCGCCGCCGAGACGGTGCGCGTGGACTACACGGAGGAGGGGCTGCAGCCGCACGACCGCCTGCTGATCTGCAGCGACGGGGTGCATGGCGGGTTGTCCGAACGGCGCGTGGCTCAGGAATTGGGCCGTCGTGAAGCGCCGGAGGAAACGGCGCGCCGGCTGGTGCAGGCCGCGCTGGACACGTCGGTTGGAGATAACGCCACGGCGCTGGTGCTCGATGTACTGGAGCTTCCGCCGCCGAACCAAGTCGATCTGGAATCCGCGATCGATGTCCTGCCGATCCTGCCGCCGCCCCGCCGCGGTGCGGTGGTGGACGGGTTCGCGTTGGACGAAATGCTGGCTGACAGCCGTTACAGCCGCGTCTTCCGCGGCCGCGACACCCTGGCGCCCGAGAGCCGGGCCGTGGTGCTGAAATTTCCTAAGCCAGGCGCGGCGGCGGAGGCAAGCTTCCGTCAGGCCTTTATCCGGGAGGCCTGGGTCGCCGCCCGGGTGCGAAGCCCTTTCGTCGGGGAGGTGCTGGAGCCGCCGCCAGAGCGGCGGACCTGCCTCTACGGCGTGATGCCCTACTACGGCGCCGAGACGCTGGAGCGCCGCATCTTCCGCGGCCCGCCGCCCGGGCTGGAGGCGGGGCTGGAGATCGCGGTGCGACTCTGCAAAGGAGTGGCCGCGCTGCACCGGGCTTGCGTTGTTCACCGCGACATCAAGCCGGACAACGTGCTGCTTGAACCCGGCGGGCTACGGCTGGTGGACCTGGGCGTCGCGCGCCTGCCGCATCTCGAGGACTTTGCCGCGCATGACGCGCCGGGTACGCCGAGCTACATGGCGCCGGAACTGCTCGCCGGCGCCTCGCCGGGCGACGAGCGATCGGACATCTTTGCTCTCGGCGTCACGCTCTACCGTCTGTTCTCCGGTGGGGCCTACCCCTATGGCGAGGTGGAGGCCTTCTCCCGCCCGCGTTTTGGCATGCCGGCGTCGCTGGTGTCGCGCCGGCCCGACCTGCCAGCTTGGTTGGACCGGAACCTCGCTCGCGCTGTGGCGGTGGCGCCGGAGGAGCGGCCGGCGGATGCGCTGGAGCTTCTCTTCGACCTGGAGGCCGGCATGGGGCGTGGCGCGCCGCTGCGCCTCCCATCCCGCTCGCTGCATGACCGAAACCCACTACTGTTCTGGCGCGTGCTCTGCGCCATGCTGGCCTTTTTGCTGCTCCTCTTGCTGGCTTGGCGGTAACGGGGCACGTCAGCGCTCTAACCTGATGATGTCCGTGTTGGCGAGGTTCTGCCATGAGGGGGCTTCCCACAGAATCTGGCATAAGCTCACCATCGCCCAGGCGCGCCTCATCGCGGAGTGCGCCAAGAACGTCCGGCAACAGGACTTTCACGAGAGCAGACCACTGTCCCCGGCCCCACTCTATGGGCCAATTGGAGCTCCATCTCCCCAGATTGTCAGAAGATCACGGTTGCACCGCAACATTGCTCGCCTGCACTCTTTGGCCCTGGGCTCGCTCGGGCCCGGTAGCCCAGGGATCGCCGATGAAGGAAACCATACCGGCGGGTGTGGCGCGGGTTACAGCAATGGCCCCGATCGACGAGGTGGTCTCGCTGCAGCCGATCCGCTTCGTTGTGTACTTTGAGACGGTTGATGGGCCGGGACAGGTTGAGCTGCCACCAGAGCGCGTCCGGGAACTTGGCTTCGACGGGGACCGTGTAGGCGGTGCCTTGGTCCCGACCCCCACACTCCTGGAAGCAGCCGACTACTCAGCCCGGCGCTGGTAGTTCTGCTTCTCGTGACAGCACTGCAGCCTCAACGCCTTCTGCGGTGGTGAACTCGCTTCTCCATGCTTAGACCGCGACATTTAACACCCGTGCCGGCTCGTTCGGTGTAGGGAGCGGCGGCTTCAACCCGCCCGGTATCCCTGTACGAGCCCGTGGATAAAGCGAAGCTTCTCGACGGTCAGTGGCGACAGGACGAAGGGATATAGGTCCGGCTGCCCCATAGAGCGGTTCAGGCTGTTGGCGGCCCGGGACAGGGGGAGCCAGTTCTCCATCAACAGGTCGAAGGTGGAGGGGCGGTACGGGTCGAAGTCGATGGCTGCCTGGAAGCGCTTGCCGCCGTTGCGCGGATGGATCTCTACGCCGTGAGCCGCGGCGGTTTCCAAGGTATCAACCATGTGCAAGTAGTGCGCCCAGGACTCCGCGAAGTCCTCCCAGGGATGGGCGGTGGCGTATGCGGTGATGTAGCGCGACTGCCAGCCGGCAGGAGGCCCTTTGGCATAGTAGGTCTTCAGAGTCTCGCCATAGTCCACCCCTTCATCGCCAAACACCGCACGGCAGGCCTCCACCTTGCCGCCGTCCCGGACCAGCCGATCCCAGAAGTAGTGCCCGGTCTCGTGCCGTAGGTGCCCGAGCAAAGTGCGATAGCGCTCACCCAGGGCTTTCCGCATACGCTCGCGTTCAACATCGTCGGCCTCGCGCAGCGCTATGGTAATCAGGCCGTCGCTGTGGCCTGTCATCACGCGCGGCGCATCAGGGTCGGGAGGGTCATCCAGGAAGTCGAAAGCCAGGCCATCCCGCTGTTCGTCTCGGGTGAGCAGGGGAAGCTGGAGCTTGACCAGCGAATAAAAGAGCCGGTGCTTGGCGCCCTCGAGCTCCCGCCAGCGGGCAAGGTTTTCTCCTTGTGCCGGGTTCGAAATGCAGCGGTTGTGGCGACAGGCCAGGCAGAGGCAGTTCTTACTCTCGGCGGGGACCATCCAGTTGCAGACCTGAAACCGGGCATTGTTCAGAAGCGGTAGCGCCGCCCGGGCCAGACACGAGCGAGCCAGACCGCTGTTTCGCCAGGCAGTGCGCCGATCGCCACTTGAAGCCCGACCTGCTGCAGGGCTTCGACGAGTTCGGGGCTAACCTCGGGCTCCAGGGCGGACATAAGACCCACCTCGGGCAGGTAACCCAGAGGCGAGGAGCAGGACCCGCAGCGGGTGTTCTCGAAGTAGACCGTCTGACCGCAAGCTTGGCACCTGAACAGTCTCATTCACCCCCCGACAGAGCGTCATCCAGAGGCAATAGTGCCCCTGCTGGGATATGTCTGCCAGTTCCGTTCTTGCACCGCAGCAACTCGCTCGCGCTCATCCAAGAGCAACGTGATGCTCGACGAGTACGTTCGCGTGCGGACCGAAGCTGCTCCCACCGCAGACCGGTCCGAACTCGGGCGGGCCGTGTGCAGCCCGCCCGGTTTCAGATCGTCCAGACTGGGGCGCCAACTGCACAGCGGTCAGGCCGGCACCACCTCATCGGTGATGACCTTGAAGCCCGTGAGACAGCTCGGCCCGAAGGAGGTCACCATGGCCACATCCGTGGCGTCGCGGCCGGTCGCCATGAGGATGCGGCCGATCCGGGGCAGGTTGTGGCGGGCGTCGAAGGTCCACCAGCGGCCCGACAGGTAGACCTGGAACCAAGCGGAGAAGTCCATCGGCGCGTCGACGGGCGGGACGCCGATATCGCCAAGGTAGCCGGTGCAGTAACGTGCCGGGATGTTCATGCAGCGGCACAGCGTCACCGCGAGGTGCGCGAAGTCCCGGCACACGCCTACCTGCTCCTGGAAGGCTTCCGAGGCCGTGCGCGTCGCGCGGGCGAAACCGTAGCCGAAGGTGATGCGGTTGTGGACATAGTCCACGATGGCCTGAACCCGCGCCCATCCTTCCGGCACATTGCCGAACAGCGACCAAGCCGTATCGGACAGCTTCTGCGTGTCGCAGTAGCGGCTGCCCAGCAGATACGTCAGCACGTCGTCCGGCAGATCCTCCACCGGGTGCTGCCGCGCATGACTGCGTTGCATGGACCAACTTGCAGGCGGAGTGGCCCCGGGTTAGTCCGCATTCACGTGATGCGGACATACTCTGGCCGTCCGAGTTCGAGCATGCGGTTGAGTGCGCGGACGGCGATGGCCACTTCTGTCGCGCGACGCCCGTCGGTACGCGAGTGCAGTCCACCGCCAATCACCCGCTTGAAGCGCGCGATATCCGCCTCGACCAGGGCACGCCAGTTATAGCCTGAGGCCTTCTGCCAGCTCCTGCGGCCATGCCTGGCGATGTCCCGAAGGTGTTTGTCCCGCTTGGTCGGCGCCGTCTCAGCCGTGGCGCTCGGCACGGCACTGGACCGTGGTGGCACGATCACCGTAGAATCGGGATGCCGCGCTGCTACTTCACAGTAGACACCGTCCTGGTCGTAGGCGCCATCGGCGGTGAACGAGGCGATCGGGTCCGTGACCTGGTCGAGCAAGGGACCGAGCTGCGAAGCGTCATCGACGTCGCGGGCTGTCAACTCGGCCGCAACGATCCGCCCCGTGTCGGCATCCACGCCGACGTGCAGCTTGCGCCACGACCGGCGCGTCCTGCTCCCGTGCTTCTCGACCAGCCACTCGCCCGGGCCACATAACCGCAGCCCCGTACTGTCCACCAGCAGGTGTACGGGGCGGGTACCCGGCTGGGGTTGCGGCAACTCGAGCGTCTCGGCTCGGCGGCTGAGGGTCGTGTGGTCCGGCACGGGCAGGTCGAGACCGAGCAGGGCGATGATCGAGCCGATCAGGCCTTCGGTCTGACGCAAAGCCAGGCGGAACACGGTCCGAAGCGTCAGGGCCGTGGAGATGGCCAGCTCCGAATACCGCGGCTGTCCGCCCCGCGTGGTCCGGGGCTCGGCCTTCCAGGCCGCGATCGCGGCATCCGTGAACCACACCGTTAGGCTGCCACGTCCACGTAAGGCGGTATCGTACTCTGCCCAGTTCGTGGCCCGGAACCGCTGCTTCGGAATGTGCTGGCGACGGTCGGCATTGGCCTTGAACGGCAAGCTGCGCTCTCCTGAAGGATGACGGGCCGTCGACCCCTCAGGAGCATAACCCAGCTACACAACCAGGCCGACCCGTGCACCACAGTGCCGGCGGGACGAGATCGCCCGTGGGTGGCGCGCAGGCGTGGGCCTTCCGGCATGGGCGCCCGCCGCGCCGCTATCCACCTTCTCGACCTGAAGTGAAGCCCGATGCGCCTGCTGCTACT
>NZ_JACIJD010000031.1 GCF_014199205.1 Muricoccus pecuniae
CATCTCAGCCTCCCGAACCAGCCGTCGGAAGGAGCGAATCACACCTATGGCCCTGGCGGGATCACATGCGAGTCAGCGATCAAGGCCGTTGGTATGAAACATCAGCCGCCAGCTGCCCACAGACATGCCCCCACCAACTGGGGATAACTTGCCCCGGTCGGAAGCGGGCGGCTGATCGTCAGGCCCGGTTCGCCTACCCCGGCTTGCCCGGCGCCCAGATTTCCTGGTTGGGGTTGTTGTGCCAGAGGTCAGCGGGCCGGAGATGGCCGAGGTTCACGTCGAGCACCGCCCCGTCGAGCACGCCCCCTCCCGCGCGAGGGCCATCGCCTCGCCCACCTCCGGCACCGGCCCGACCACCTCCGCGCCGGCCCTCTCCAGCGCCTCCCTGACCTCCTCGGCGATGAAGTACTCGTCCTCCACCACGAGGATGCGCCGGCCCCGGAGCGTCTCGCCTCCCTCACTCACGATCCTGCCTCCTCCACCACCCTGAACGCGCCGGCGGGGAGCGCGATGAGGCAGCGCACCCCGTCGGGGGTGAATTCCAGCGCCGTCTCCGCCCGCATCTGGTAGGGCAGCGCGCGGGTGATCAGCTCGCTGCCATAGCCCCGGCGCGCGGGCGGGCCGCCGGGAATCGGCACCCCGCTCTCCCGCCAGGCGATGAGCAGCCGCGCGCCCTCCTCGACCCGCCAGGTGACGGAGAGCCTGCCGCCGGGCTGCGCGATCGCGCCGTACTTCACCGCGTTGGTGGCGAGCTCATGGAGCGCGAGCGCCACCGGCTGCGCCCCCTCGCCGGGCAGGTCCACGGGCGGCCCCTCGACCACCACCCGGTCCGACACGCCGTCGCCGACGGCCTGGAGCTCGGCCTCGACGAGGTCGCGCAGCGCCACCGCGTAGCGCTCCGTCCGGGCGAGGAAGCCCTGCACGCGCCCGAGCGCCGCGAGCCGCTCGTCGTACTCGTCCCGGCCCGGCTGGGGCGGGATGGAGCGCCGCGCGAGGTTGCGCACCACCCTGAGCAGGTTGCGCGTGCGGTGCTGCAGCTCGGCGACCAGCACGGCCTGCCCGGCCTGGAGGTGCTTGAGGTCCTCGATGTCCGTCGTCGTGCCCAGCCACTCGACGATGCGCCCCTCCGGCTGCTCCGCCGTCCCCGCGTTCCGCACGGGGACGGAGCGCGTCTGGTGCCAGCGCCAGGCGCCGTCGGCGGCGCGCCGTACCCGGTACTCCATCTCCAGCCGCCCGTGCGGCCGCGCCGCGTGCCAGGCGACCATCGTCCTCGCGCGGTCGTCGGGATGAAGCGCCTCGAGCCAGCCCCAGCCGTGGCTCCCCTGCTGGCTCTGCCCCGTGTAGCCCCGCCACTGCGGGGAGGACCACGTCCAGCGCCCCTCGGCGCAGGAGCGCCCCTCGGCGCAGGAGCGCCAGACGAGCTGTGGGATACCCTCGGCGAGCATCCGGAACCGCTCCTTCTCCCCTACCAGCGCCGCCGTCGCGTCGTGGATGTCTGTCACGTCCTGCACGATGCCGGCCACCCGGACGACGGCCCCGGCCTCGTCGCGGATCGGGAACCCTGTGTCACGCAGGTGTACAACCCGACCATCGGAGGGTCGGACCACGCGGTAATGGGCGATCGCCGTTTCACCAGCGCTCGCGCGAGGGAGGAAGTCGGCTGCGCCTGCCAAATCGTCGGGGTGGACGAGCTCGCGCCAGCGCCGGATGTCGGCCAGCACGGGCCCGCGCGCCTCGCCGAACATCCGCTCGAAGGCCGGCGATAGGTACTCCAGTCGCGAACCATCGACGGAGACGATCCATATCGTATCAGCCGAGTTATCCGCAAAAGCGCGAAACAGCTCCTCGCTCTCCCGCAGCTTCGCCGCGGCTACCTCTGCTTGCAAGCGAAGCAGTTCCGCCTGCGCTTCCTTCCAGGCGGTGATGTCCTTCGTCGTTGTCGCGACACCGTCTCCGAGCTTCACGGCGGACTGAAGAAACCAGCCGCTGAATTGCTCATGCGCATAGTAGCGTTCGGCAATGATCGGTTCGCCGGTTCTGGTGACATGTCGGAAGGCGTCGAAGATACCTTCCGGCACCACGCCCGGGTTCCGCTCTACGAGGCTCTGCCCCTCACGCACCTCACCGTAGCGGCTGGCGGAGGTGTGGTTGTTCAGCACCCAAACATAATCGACGATCTCGCCCGCCGCATCGCGTACGGCCTCAAACACCTGAATCATGTCGACCGAGCTATCGATTGTCGCTTGGAGAAGGTCGCGGCTCCGCTCCAGTTCAACTGTCCGCTCCCGCACTTGCCGTTCAAGGTCAAGACGGTAACGAGCTTCGCTCTCCCGCAGCGCTGCCTCGACGTGCTTGCGGGCGTCGATGTCGATGTTCATACCAACCCACTTCCTGATGCTCCCCTTCGCATCGAGCACGGGCGCGGCGCGTACATTGGTCCAGCGCCAGCTGCCGTCCGGAGCACGGAGGCGGAACTCGGCATCGACGAGCCTCCGGGCCGCGATCGCGTCTCGCCATTGCCGCTCGACATAGGACCGATCGTCGGGATGGATCGCGTCCAGCCAGCCGAAGCCGAGCCATTCCTCCAAGGTCTGGCCGGTGAAGGTCCGCCAGCTCGGGCTATCAGTGGTGACGACACCGTTGGGATCGCATTCCCACACCGCCTGCGTCCAGCTCTCGATCAGGAGGCGGTGCCGCGCCTCACTCTCGCGCAACGCGACCTCGGCGCGCGCCCGCTTGATGGCCGACTTCACGCGCTCGGCCACTTCGCGGACCAGGCCCTCCTCGGAAGCCGACCAGGCGCGCGGGGTTGCGCTCTGCACGGCGAGCACGCTCACCTCGCCCTTTTCTTCGAACAGGACGGCGTCGGCGAAGGCGGCGATCCGGCCGTTGCGCAGCTCGGCCCGCGCTGCCGGTGTCAGCCTCGGATCCTGCGCGGCATCCCTGACCAGGATTACGGCGCCCGGCCTATAGGCCGCGATGAAGTCGGGTCCGAACGGCTTCAGTGAGTGCTCGCCGACCAGGGATGGAACGCCGCGGGTGTGATCCTGCTCCACCGTCAGCAGGTCGCCTTCGATCTCGCCGTAATAAACCCGGGAAACGCCCAGGCGCTCGCAGAGGCGGGTTGTGGCGACCGTCGCAATCTCCGTGGGCGTGGTGAGCAGGCCGAGAGCGTCGGAGAGCGAAAGCAAGAACTTCTGCTGTTCCTCCCTCTCGCGCAGGGCCGCCTCGGCCGCACGGCGCTCGGTGACGTCCTGGCCGATCTTGAGGAAGCCGAGCAGGGTGCCGTCCGGGTCGCGCAGCGCCCGGGTGGAGCCGTCGATGAAGACGCGCCTGCCATCCTTGCGGATGTGCCAGCGGACATTCGGGGCCACGCCCTCGTTGCGGGCCGTCTCCGTCTCCCACCGATCCTGGCCGCTCTCCCGGTCCTCGGGCGTGAAGGTGATGGCAGCGGGTTGCCCGACGGCCTCCTCCGCCGTCCAGCCGAAGACGGCCTGCGCGCCGGGCAGCCAGTCGGTGATCCGGTCCTCCGGGTCGGAGAGGAAGATCGCGTAATCGAGGGCCGCCTCCACCGTGAGGCGGAAGCGCTCCTCGGTCGAGCGCAGGGCGCTGACCACGAGCAGCCGGTCGATCACCGGGCCAAGGATGTTGGCGTAGGTGCGCAGGAACTGGATGTCGTCCTCGCCGAACTCGCGCAGCTCGGTGGAATCCACCTGCAACAACCCGTAGGGCTGCCCGCCCGGCCGGAAAATCGGGACGTTCACCAACGCCACCACCCCGGCCTCCCTCATGGAGGGCGGGACGCTGAAGCGGTCCTCCTTGGCGATATCCTGGGAGACGACCGGCTCGGCCGCCTCGATGGCGAAGGTCTCGGAGGAGTGCTCCTCCATGGGCAGCCGCACCCGGCCGACGATGCCGGGATCCCAGCCAACGCCTGCCCTGACGAGGAGCTGGCGTTCCGCATGCAGGATTTCGAGGATCTTGGCGCGCCCGGTTCCGAGCGCCTCTCCCACCAACCGGCAGGCCTCGGCCAGGATCTTATCCAGGTCCGGGGAGCGTATGGCCAGTTCGCCGAAGTCCGCGAGCACCTGCTGCCGCTTCATAATCCGGTCGAGGTCGGGCATCACGGTCCCTGCTGATGGCACCCCTGGTCCAACGAGAGGGATGATGCCTCTGCGGCCTGTTACAACCCTTTATCTCAGGACCAACGCCGAAGGGTCCGAGTGGCTGCCATAGCCTCGCTGACCTTCGGCATGGGGGCGGCCGGTAGGCGCGATCAGCGGATTGGAAGGGACGTTTACGCGCAAGCATCGACGGGTTTGCTGCCGGTCTCCGATCGGTTTCGGCCCAAAACCAGGAGATTATGGCCTCTGGCGGCGCGAGTAGGCACGATAATTCCCTAACTGGCGTGCCTGGGGGGCAGAGGAGGGGAGCTCGCCACAATCGTCTCGCGTGTCACGTTCGGGCTCGATGAGGATGAGTGTGGGCAGCTTTGCGCCCATATCAGAACATCTCAGGTTATTTGCCCGCGCTCTGAAGCGGACATCGTCAAAGCAGCAGCCTTCGCGGACAGACTTTTGCCCTAGATGAAGCGCCTCCGGCTGGATGCGATCCTCACGGACCGTCTATGGCCTACCCTCGTCCACGTTCCGGGCCACACAGATCTGGTTCAGGCTCCCGGCGGTCAGCGTTTGACGCTCGAAGTCACCGTAGCGCGCCACGAGTTCCAGGCCTGCGGCCTCCAGCAGCAGGGGGATCTCCTGCGGGAAGAACTGTCGCAGCACCAGTGGTGCCATGACCTGCTGCCTCCCGTCACCCTGCCGAACGCGCCAGTGCGAGACGCGCACCTGCCTGATCGGGTCGTAGCGCGCCGTCTCTTCCGCCTCGATGGCCGAAGCGGGATTGGGACCAAGATCCAGGCGCCTTGCCTCCCCTTCGGGGCGCGCCAGCAGCCATGGAGCTGGCAGCGCCACATCGAAGGCCAGCACGCCCCCGGGCGCCAAGTGTCGTCGCACCGCGGTGAGACAGGCCCGTAGGTCTCCTGGATCCGTCAGGTGACCCAGCGAGTTGCAGGAGATGATCACCAGCCCAAAGCGTCGCCCGAGATCGAAGTGCCGCATATCACCCAGGACAAATGAGGCCCGCACGCCCCAGGCTGCCGCCTTTCGAGAGGCGACCGCCAGCATCGCCCGGGAGGCATCCCCTCCCGGTCCCGCAAGCCAGTTCGAGAACCGGCCCGGGCCATCTTCTCGCCTCCTCGCGATAGAATGCCTCGCAAGGTCCGGGCTGCACGATGGCGTCGTAGAGATCCGCCCTGTCGTAGATGGAGGGAAGCTCCTCCTCGGAAGACGTGAGGAGGGTGTCACCACCGAATGAGCTGCCCTCCCAATTGGAGACAGACTGGCCGAGGGTCGTGTCCGAGGTCGTTCGCATGGGCCGTGGGTGGCAGTGAAGCAGAGCTCACTCAACCGCGAACGAGGGTTGATCCTGTTGCATTGAAGCGCGTCGGAGGCGCCCGGCCCTACCTGTCAAGCAAGGCCGGAACGCCATCCGGCTACTCTGCCGCTCGCGGAACCCTCACGTCGACCTGAGGCGCCGGGATCTCGCGCGGTGCGATCCGGAGGACCGCCCATCCCGCGATCCCGGCCAGGATGGAGCCGAAGAGGATGCCGATCTTGACCTCGTCCTGCAGCACCGGGTCGTTCGCGAAGGCAAGCATGCCGATGAAGAGGCTCATGGTGAAACCAATGCCGCAGAGGAGGGAGACGCCGAGTATCTGCATCTTAGTCGCGCCCATCGGCACGTCTGCGAAACCGAGCCGGATTGTCAGGGCCGCACTTCCGAACACACCGATGACCTTGCCCAGGAGCAGCCCGAGAGCGACGCCGAGCGTGAGGTGATCGGTTAGTGCATCCATGGTCAGCCCGGAGAGGGACACGCCCGCGTTGGCGAAACCGAAGATCGGGATAACCAGGAAGGCGACCCAGTAGTGCAGGCCATGCTCCAGGCGGTGCAGCGGCGAGCCGTGCATGTCGTCCGGCTTGGCGGGCGCTGGTTGAAGCGGGATGGTGAAGGCCAGCACCACGCCTGCGATCGTCGCGTGGACGCCGGACCGCAGGACAAAGTACCAGAGAGCCGCACCTAGGAGCAGGTAGGGCAGGAGCCGCACCACTCCCATGCGGTTCAGGATGACCAGCGCGGCTACCACGGCAGCTGCCAAGCCGAGGTTCAGGGTGGACAGGTCGCCGGTGTAGAAGAGCGCGATGATGATGACGGCGCCAAGGTCGTCGATGATGGCAAGCGCTGTCAGGAATACCTTGAGCGAGGTCGGCACCCGCGAGCCGAGCAGCGCGAGTACGCCGAGGGCGAAGGCGATGTCGGTGGCCGCCGGAATGGCCCAGCCCCGGAGCGTGTTCGGGTCGTTCCAGTTGAAGGCCGCGAAGATAAGGGCCGGGAAGACCATGCCACCCGCAGCCGCGACACCGGGCAGGATGCGGCGGCTCCAAGTGGCGAGCTGACCGTCCAGCACCTCGCGCTTGATCTCAAGGCCCACGAGTAGAAAGAACACCACCATCAGGGCGTCGTTGATCCAGTGCAGCACGCTGAGCGGGCCGAGATAAGCGTTCAGTGCCCCGAAGTAGCTCGGGCCCAAAGGTGAGTTCGCGATCACCAGCGCCAGGGCGGCTGCAGCCATGAGGACCAGCCCGCCGGATGCCGAGTTGTCGAGGAAGGCACGAAGCATTGAGACGGGCCGGTTATCGTGTCCCGCAGCCATGGCCATACGAGAGCTCCTTTTCGGACCTGCCCCGGTCAGGGCGCGAGGTGAAGTCGGTGGAATATGCAGCGCCCATGGGGATCTCCCATGGGCGCTCGATGCGTGAAGGCTGGAAAGCGGGCACTTCCGGCCAACCCTAGTGTCAGCCGTCTCGGCGCACCTGGGCCGACTTCACGAACTGCGACACCCGCCCGACCTCGCGGGGGTCAACCTGCACCGTATCTCCCCTGTTCGGGAGGGGGCGCATGCCTCCCCTCGCCGTCCATCCGGCGCTGGGATGGTGGCGCACCTGGTTGGCCCGCTTCATCTCCAGAGCACGGCGCGCGATCTCGCCCTGGCTCGGGCGCCTCTCCAATTTTTCCAGGCGGTCGATCTGCTTGTTCACCCGCTTGAGGGCTGCGGCAAAGAGCTGCTTCTTGCGCGCCGTACCCGCCTCGCTCGGGGCAGGGTTGGCGCTGCGCGGCTCCGCCTTGCCCCGCTGCTCGCGTCGCCTCTGGCGCGTTACGTCCCGTGCCTTGTCCCGGTAATCCCGGACACGCCGGGCAATGCTGATCAGCTCGCCTTTCTCCAGCCCGCAGATGTCGGGGTAGTGCGTGCCCACGACCGCCTCGAACTCGGCGTCGGTCAGCATGCGGCGCTCCGCCGCGATGGTCTCAGCCATGCGTCGTCTCCTTGCAAATCGGGCGGGGGGTCGTCATGCCGCGCACTCCTGAGGGTGGTGACCCAGTTGGCTGTTTGAGGTGGTAAGGGGCCTAAAGGCTGCCATCGAAGCCCCAACGAGGAGCGGACGTCGGATCGGGATCGGGTGCGGCGAAGGATGGGCTACCTTTTCCTCGCTCCCGGCCTTGAGGCCGAGCAGCTCGCGTGCCCGGCCGAGCGCTCCCCCGAAGGCGTGCTGCTCTACAGCGGCCACGCCCCGCAGCTTGTTGCAGGCTGCCTCGATGCTGTCGTGCTGCGCTTCCACCGTCCGCATGATCAGCGGCCAGCTGGACCGGCGAGCGCGGCGTCGGGCGGCGAGGTTCCGGGCCGCCTCCTCGGGCGGCGTTGAAAGGTGCAGCACGTGCAGCCGGTGGCGCTTGGCCAGCAGGGCTGAGCGGCGATGCTCGGCGCTCCAGGCCGATCCCTCCAGCAGAACGTCATGGCCCGCCGCTGCCCAGTGGTCAGCCAGGCGGAAGATCTCGTCCAGGCCTCCGTGAGCGGCAGGGATGGTGTCGCACCCGCCCGAGGTCCTCTCGTACTGCCCGAGCACGACCAGGGGACGGCCACCCTCGGGGTGGCGCAGCCGGTACCCGATTGGCTTCTCCCGCCCCTTCTGGCGGAGAGGCTCGGCCTGACCCCCCTCTGTCCAGCTATAGGCCGCAAGGATGCGTCGAGCGAGCTCGGTCTTGCCCGAGCCGCCGACGCCGCGTGGATTGATGATAAAACCCAAACCGCCCCCCTCACTAACCGGTGAAGGGCTAATGACCATCAATCCAGTGCCCGTTGAACCAAACAAACCGGGAGTTTGCGCGCTCCATACTGTAGCATTTCAGCAGTTTGGATCTGCAAGCGGGGCAGCAGATTGGACCACCGGCAGTCACTCACCGGAACGTCGGCAGGTCCGCTTGATCGTCTGGTCGCTCGAAAGCAGTCAGGCAGCTCTCGTGAAGGGTTTCGGACGCCTGCGGCATCCGAAACCCTTCACGAGAGCTGCCGGGCGGCTGTCAGGAGCAGACCACTTGAAAGCGGACGTTCGGCCCTCGCGCAGCGCTCGGCCGGGCCCGGCCCAAAGTAGGCCTCGCGTCCGGGTTGGATGTGAGAGCGCCGCCCCAAGCGGGCGGAGATGATCCCGCATCTGGAGAACCCGAACGCGCGGGATGTCGGCCTTGGCGACGGTGACCGCTTCACTCAGGCGAGCGATCTCCGGCCCCCAGCGGTCAATGGTCAGATGTCCCGCGCGGCCAGGGTCGCAGCCCGTCCAGGAAGACGTCGACCAGGCGCAGGACCTGCGCCTGCCAGCCGGGCCCGTCCTGCAGGTAGGAGAGCCCGACGACGGCGCGAAGCAGGTCGTCGGGGCTGATGTCGTCGCGGACCTCGCCGGCTCCCGCCGCCGGGCGTAGCAGCGTGCCGATCGCTTCCTGCAACCGGGCGCTGGTGTAGCTCATGAGCTCTGGCGGCTTGTGCGCGGCGAGCGCCAGCGCCGCTGCCATGCCCTTCTTCGTCGCCACGAACTCCACCAGCGACCGCATCCAGCGCCGCAGGCCCTCGAGCGGCCGCGTCACGCCGACGAGCTGCGCGGCCAACTCCGCGAGCTGCTCCACCTCCCGCCGGTAGAGCGCCTCGTAGAGCGCCTCCCGCGTCGGGAAGTGGCGGTAGAGCGTGCCGATGCCCACGCCTGCCTGCCGGGCGACCGCCTCCAGCCCGACCTCGGTGCCGCCCTGGCTGAACACGGCCTTTGCCGCCTCCAACACGCGTTCGCGATTCCGGACAGCGTCCGCTCTGGGCTTACGCTGGCTCCTGCCCTGCTCCTTGGTCATCGCCGGCCACGGTCTCCCCAGGCAGTAAACGGAGGCTTCCTCCGTTTTTGTCTTGTAAGCGGAGGATACCTCCGTATATGACGTCGCAGCGGCCCAATGGCCAGTCCTTGCCGCCGCCTGCAACCCGCCGCCCGCCAGCCTAGAGGCCCTCGGGCGGGCAGCCTGTCCGCACAACGCTGCCATCGGAGGCTCCGCATGAGCTTGTCGGTCACCTTCATCATCAACCGCGTCCCGAAAACGGTCGAGCTGGACGACCCCCGCGTTACCCTGCTCGACCTGCTGCGTGAGCGGCTCGACCTCACCGGCACCAAGAAGGGCTGCGACCGCGGCCAGTGCGGCGCCTGCACCATCTTGGTGGACGGCCGCAGGGTGAACGCCTGCCTGGCGCTCGCGGTCAGCCATGACGGGGCGGAGATCCTGACCATCGAGGGCCTTTCGAATGGGGGGGCGCTGCACCCCGTGCAGGCCGCCTTCATCGCGCATGACGCCCTCCAGTGCGGCTTCTGCACGCCCGGCCAGATCATGAGCGCGGTCGGCCTTATCGAGGAGGGCCACGCCGGCGACGACCCCGAGCGCGTGCGCGAGGGGATGAGCGGCAATCTCTGCCGCTGCGCCGCCTACCGCGGGATCACCGAGGCGGTGGTGGAGGCCACGCGCGCCATGGCCGGCACGACGACGCAGGAGGCCGCATGAACCGCTTCGACTATGTCCGCCCCCGCACGGTCGCAGAGGCCGTCGCCGCGGGCGCCGAGCCCGGCAGCGCGTTCCTCGCGGCCGGCACCAACCTGCTCGACCTCATGAAGATCGGCGTGGCGCGTCCGGCGCGGCTGGTGGACCTGAACCACCTGCCGGGGCTGGCGGCCATCGAGCACGCGCCGGATGGCGGCGTCAGGATCGGCGCGCAGGTGCGCAACGCCGACCTCGCCTACGATCCGGACTTCGCGCGCCGCTTCCCGGCGGTGGCGGAGGCGCTGCTCTCCGGCGCCTCAGCACAGCTGCGCAACGCGGCGACGGTGGGCGGCAACCTGCTGCAGCGGACCCGCTGCGCCTATTTCCAGGACACCGCCAGCTCCTGCAACAAGCGCGAGCCCGGCAGCGGCTGCGACGCGCGCGATGGCGAGAACCGGTTGCATGCCGTGCTCGGCTGGAGCGAGGCCTGCATCGCGACCCATCCCTCCGATTTCTGCGTGCCGCTCGCGGCCTTCGGGGCGGTGGTGGAGATCGAGGGACCGGCCGGCCGCCGCGAGGTCCCGCTGCAGGACTTCCATCTGCTGCCCGGCAAGACCCCGGAGCGCGAGACGGTGCTCGCGCCGGGCGAACTGATCGTCGCACTGCGCCTGCCGGCCGAGGCGGCGGCCTTCGCCGCGCATAGCCGCTACGCGAAGCTGCGAGAGCGCACCTCCTACGCCTTCGCGGTGGTTTCCGCCGCGGCCGGGCTGAGGATGCAGGGCGGGCGCATCGCTGCGGCGCGGCTCGCGCTGGGCGGCGTCGCCGCCAAGCCCTGGCGGACGGAAGCGGCGGAAGCCGCGCTGCTCGGCGCCGAGCCGGGGGCAGACGCCTTTCGCCGCGCAGCGGAGCTTGCCCTCGCGGAGGCGCGGCCCTCGGGCGAGAACGAGTTCAAGATCGAGTTGGCGCGTCGCATCGCGGTTCGCGCGCTGACCCTGGCCGCGGCCGGTACGCCGGACCGGCTGCCGGCGCTGCCGGCATCCCCCTTCGCCCCGATCCCGGGAGGCCTGCATGGCTGAGGTTCATCACATGCGGCACGGCTCCAATGCCGGCCAGCCGATCACCCGCCGCGACGGCGTGCTGAAGGTGACGGGCGCCGCCCGCTACGCCGCCGACAACCACCCGCAGGGCATGCTCTACGCCGTGATCGCCGCGGCACGCATCGCCCGCGGCCGCGTTGCCGCGCTGGATGTGGCGGCGGCGCAGGCGCATCCGGGCGTGGTCGAGGTGATGACCGCGGCGAACCGCCCGCCGCTCGCCGTGCATCCGGACGACAAGTCGGTGCCCTTCTCCTTCCGCATGGACCTGCTGCAGGACGACCGCGTGCGCTACGCCGGGCAGCCCGTCGCGGTGGTGATCGCCGAGACGCTGGAGGCCGCGACGGAAGGCGCCGCGCTGCTCGCGCCCCGCTACAGGGCCGAGCCAGTGGAGGTCACCCTTGACGCGCCCGGCGCCTTCGTGACGGAGGTGGTCGGCGTCGGCGTCCCGGGCGAGCAGCACTATGGCGACTTGGCGGCCGGACTGGCCGCGGCCGCGCGGCGGATCGAGGCGACCTACGAGACGCCGACGCAGTTCCACAACGCGATGGAGCCGCATGGCGTGGTCGCCTCCTGGGACGGAGATGCATTGTCGCTCGACATGCCGACCCAGGGCTTCGCGCTGACGCAGATGCGGCTAGCGGCGCTGTTCGGCATCAGGGCGGAGGACATTCACATCCGCAGCCCCTTCATCGGCGGCGGCTTCGGCTCGAAGCTGCTGAGCGGACCGCAGGTGCTGGGCGTCCTCGCGGCGCGGCTGATCGGGCGCCCGGTGAAGCTCGTGCTGACGCGGGCGCAGATGTACGGCCCCGTGACCCACCGCGCGCCGACGCGCCAGACGCTCCGCCTCGGCGCCGCGCCGGACGGCGCGCTCACCGCCGTGCATCATCATGTCCGCACCGTCACGAGCCGCTTCGACGACTTCCTCGAGCCCGCCGCAGGCGTCAGCCACACGCTCTACGCCGCACCGGCGATCGCCACCACCTACGAGGCGCTGCGGCTGGACATTGGGACGCCCGGCTTCATGCGCGCCCCGGGCGAGGCGAGCGGCAGCCTGGCGCTGGAGGGTGCGATCGATGAACTGGCGGCTGCCTGCGGCATGGACCCGCTGGAGTTCCGGCTGCGCAACTACGCGGAGGTGGAGCCGATTTCCGGCAAGCCCTTCTCCTCTAAGGCGCTGCGCGAGTGCTACGCGCAGGGCGCGGCGCGCTTCGGCTGGTCCGGCCGGCCCCTGACGTCGCGCAGCCTGCGCGACGCGGATGGCAAGCTGGTCGGCTGGGGCCTCGGCACGGCGACCTTCCCGGCGCTGATGTTCCAGGCCGAGGCGCGCGCCGTGATCCGGCGGGACGGCACGGGCGTGGTTGAGACCGGCGCGCATGACATGGGGCAGGGCGCCTGGACGGCCTTCGCCCAGATCGCGGCGGAGAGCCTCGGCCTCGATGTCGGGCAGGTGGAGTTCCGCTCCGGCAGTTCCGACCTGCCAAATGCCGGCATCGCCGGCGGCTCCGCCCACACCGCGACGGTGGGCAGCGCGATCCAGGCGGCGGGCGAGCAGGCGGTGGCGCGACTGGCGGAGCTCGCCGTCGCGGACCCTCGCTCGCCGCTCTTCGGTGCCGACAACATCGGCGTGGTCGCGCGCGATGGCAGGCTGGTGCGGTGGGACGATGGGAGCCGTAGCGAGAGCTTCGCCGAGATCCTCGACCGTGCCGGGCTGGAGATGGTGGAAGGCCGCGGCAGCGCCGCCGCGGATGCCGATGCCGCGGAGCGCTACGCGATGCACGCGCACGGCGCGGTCTTTGCGGAAGTGAAGGTGGATCCCGAGCTCGGCCAGATCCGCGTCACGCGGCTCGTCGGCGCCTTCGCCGCAGGCCGGATCATCAACCCACGCCTGGTGAAGAGCCAATACTATGGCGGGATGATTTGGGGCGTGTCCTTCGCCCTGCATGAGCGGGCCACGCTCGACCGGCGCACGGGCCGCGTGATGAACGCGGATTTGGCCGAGTACCACATGCCGGTGAATGCCGACATCCCCTCGGTCGAAGCCATCTTAGTCGATGAGGAGGACCCGCATGTGAATGCGTTGGGCGTGAAGGGCGTCGGCGAAATCGGCATCACCGGCAGCGCCGGCGCAGTGGCGAACGCGGTCTGGCACGCGACCGGCGTGCGAGTCCGCCGTTTCCCAATCGCCATGGAGGAACTCCTCGGCTGAGCCGCAGCCGGACCGCGTCGGGGTGTCTCGGCGCGATCCGCTCATGCAGCGGATCGGCGGCTTCCGGCGGCGCGGCAGGCCAAATCCGGGCCGATGCCCGGGCAACGACTTGGTGCACGGACGCGAACGAGATATTAAACAAAGTCAGTGCCGAGCGTGCCCGTTCCCACACCTTCGAAACGGTGTGATACCGCCCCGCTCAGAAGTTGACTTGGTTCAGGTAGGGGTAGCTCGTCAGGGAGAGTAGTCGCTCTGGGGTGAGCGCGTTCCAGGCGGTGCAGAGCGCATCGACAATGGCGTCGTAGCCCGCGAGTAGGCGGCGGCTGAGGTGCCCGCGCCGGTACAGCCAGACGCGTTCCACTGGCTTCGAAGCACTGCTTCGAAGGTTCAGGGCTGTAGGGCGGCAAGAAGACAAGCGTGACGTTGCCGGGGATGCGCAGGTCATGGGCGATGTGCCTTCCAGCGCCATCCACGACCATGGCGGCGTGCTCGTCAGGCGCAAGCGCGGACGAGAAGCCGCCCAGGAACAGCTGCATGGTGCCTGTCGAGACATGTGGGAGGACGAGCGCGAAGCTCGCTCCGGTGGCGGGCCGCACCGCTGCGAACAGGTGCGCCCAGGTGTAGCGTTGATCGCATAAGCCAGGAGGGCGCTGGCCACGCGTGAACCATCGGTGGCACACACGTCCCTTCTGGCCGAAGCGCATTTCATCCTGGAACTAGAGTGTCAGGCGTTTGCCGGGGTGCTCGGCCTTGATGCGGTCCAGTTCGTTCTGCAGCCCCCTTTTGCGAAGGCCTCCCGGGCGGCCGGATCGACCTTGGGGTGCGAGGGCCGGTCGCGTCCCTGGGCGTGGTGTAGGACCTGACCGCGCCCGAGGGGCGGTCACCGCGGTGGTTTTCAGTAGGGTTTGGGTTGTCGAGACCTACAACCCCGATCCTGGACCGACCACGATGACCGATGACGAGACTGCCCTTCGCGAGATGCTGGCGAAAGGCTCGGATGCGACCTTCCTGCGCGAGATGATCGGCTTTGCCGCTGAGCGGCTGATGGAGCTGGAGGTAGGCGGGCTGACCGGGGCGGCTCCTGGTGAGCGCAGCCCGGACCGCCTGGTGCAGCGGAACGGCTACCGCGAGCGGGACTGGCAGACCCGGGCGGGGACGGTGGAGTTGCGGATCCCCAGGCTCCGGCGGGGGAGCTACTTTCCGTCCTTCCTCGAGCCTCGCCGGACGGCGGAGAAGGCGCTGACGGCCGTGATCCAGGAGGCCTATGTCCACGGTATCTCCACGCGCTCGGTGGATGACCTGGTCCGGGCCATGGGGCTGGACGGCGTCAGCAAGAGCCAGGTGTCGCGTCTCTGCGCCGAGATCGACGAGCGGGTGCAGGACTTCCTGGGCCGCCCCATCGAGGGCGACTGGCCCTACCTCTGGCTCGACGCCACCTACGTGAAGGTGCGCGAGGCAGGCCGGATCGTCCCGGTGGCCGTCACCATTGCTGTGGGCGTGAACACCGACAGCCGCCGCGAAGTGCTCGGCATGGCAGTCGGTGCCTCCGAGGCGGAGCCTTTTTGGCTCGACTTCCTCCGCTCCCTGACCCGCCGCGGCCTGCGGGGCGTGAAACTCGTCGTCTCCGATGCCCACGAGGGTCTGAAGACCGCCGTGACGAAGGTGCTCCGGGCCACCTGGCAGCGCTGCCGCGTCCACTTCGCCCGTAACGCCCTTGCTCATGCGGGCAGGACCCAGCGGCGCATCGTCTCGGCCGTTGGAGGTATACCTCCAACCGGCACCGCCTACGCCCAGGACGACGCGGCCTCAGCGCATGCCCAGTGGCGCACCGTCGCCGACCAGCTCCGCCCCAAGGTCCCGAAGCTCGCTGCCCTCATGGACAGCGCCGAGGAGGACGTCCTGGCCTACATGGACTTTCCCGCCGCACACCGCACCAAGCTTCACTCGACCAATCCCATCGAGCGCCTCAATGGCGAAATCAAGCGGCGCACCGATGTCGTCGGCATCTTCCCCAACGAGGCCGCCGCCATCCGCCTGATCGGCGCCATCCTGCTGGAACAATCCGACGAGTGGGCCACCCAGCGCTCCCGCTATATGACCCTGGAAGCCATCAGCACCATCAGCGATACTGCAACTGTCAGGCTTTCCGCCGTGCCAGCCTAACCCGGCCACCCAGCCCGCCGGAGACCATCGCTCCTACACCACACGATGGGACACGATCCGAGGGCCTGGCCTTCTGCCGTGACAAGCCGAGAGCGCGCACGAGCTTGGACATATGGCCCTCGTGGTAGCGCACGCCCCAGCGCGCCTCCACCTCCCGGCAGAGCTCTCCCAAAGTCCAGGCTGACAGGCCCGTGGTCTCCACCTCCGGCCCATCCAGGATCAGCTGGCGCAGGGCTGCCCGGCACGCCTCGTCCAGCCGCGGCTTGGCCCCAGGCCGAGGCCGGTCATGCAGGCCCGCCAGACCCTCGGCGTTGTAGCGCACCACCGCGTCGCGCAATGCCTGCCGCTCCATGCCCGCCAAGCGCGCCGCCTCCGCCCGCGTCATGCCCTCCAGCGCGCCCGCGATCGCCTGCATGCGCGCAGCCGCGGCACGGTCCGGCTCCCGCCGCGCAAGCCGCCGCAACTCCGCTGCCGACAGGTCACCGCGTATCACGAGCCGCTTCCCGTTCATCGTGCCCACCCTGCCCAGGTCAGACCACGACCGAATTAGCCTCCGCGGCGTCGCAACAAATTACATGCGAGTCAGTTCCGGCGCGAGCGGGTATTACAGCGTGTTTTGGTCGGCATCAGGGCACCTCGCTTGCTCAGGAGCTTACCCGAGGTGTCCACCCGTACGAGAGAAGGTCACAATGCCATCTGAAGAAAAAAGTCGAGCTAAGGCACCGGCCTAGTTCGGAGTTTCTCTACCAGGGCTTTCGCTAGCGCCCCTCGCATCTCTTCGGACCGCTTCTGGTCACGAAGCAACTCAGTTACAGTTACGAGATTGACGTCGCGTAGAGAAATGTCCTCGCCTTCCTGCCTCTCTGGGAGCGGTCTTGCCACATCCAGCAAGAGCGTAGCTTGGCGCAATGTCGATCTCCCTTCGGCACCTCCTGCCAGCGCGTCACGACCTATTTGGACATAGGACCTGATGCAATAATTCACCTTTTCGAAGGTGCCGGCGATCTCGATTGTCTTTTCTGTCAGAGCAAGGAGCTCGCTATTGAGTTGGCACAACATGACGAGCGGACTTGCTGCCGCAACCCGGTTGTAGGCGAACTGAGCCTGTTTCTCGAAGAGGAGCTCCCTGTTCGCAAACTTGACCAACTCGCCTTCCCTGATCGTGTCCGCCAGGTCACCGACGTTGATGTATCTGCCCGGCGGATGAAAGCTATCCCCCGTGGCGTCAGTGGGTGCATCGTTGAAGGGTTGGATGCCCCGCTTCCGCCGATCGAATGCAGCGATCTCCGTCCACCAGTGGAGCGGGTTCATCTGCACGAAGTGCGAAAGCCCTGTCCATGTGTCCACGGCGCCGATCCAGGCATGTGTTGATAGATGGGATGTTCTCGCCATCTCATCGGGGGTGGCTTCCTTTTTGTAGACGAGCCCCTCGTTCACACGACTGCCAAGGGCACCGACGAACCGCGTCCACGCGCGAGCTTCCGCCCTGAGCAAGCCCTTACGACGGTTCTGAACCTCGAGCGCCTTGAGCACAATTTGCCTGGCTGCCAGAGCGAGCAGCAATGTCGGCAAGGCGATCCGCCAATCCCAAACGCGACCGTCATCTACGACCGGCGGGCGGGCGTCGGTCTTGCCACCCCATGCCGCTAAGTTGACTGCGGCAGGGAAAGCCGGACGCATCCAATAACCTCCGTCCAAGCCACCGCCGATGAGTGTCTGGAGCGCCTCCTGTGACTGTGCATCTGCTGTGGCCAATCGCTGTCGTCCAAGATCCGTCGGGTTCTCGGCCTCGCTCAATGCAAACTGGGCAAAGTCGATGGAGGTTTGCAGCTTGCCGACCAGGCCACCGACGTCCCTCCAGTGAGCTGCCGCCCACGCCGCGTAGTCGAGGGCCTGTCCCTTTGCGATCTCGGCCAGGACCAGCTCCAGGCGCGCGTTGATCGCAGTGATCTGTTCGCTGATGTCTGACAGGGTTGGCTCCTTGTCGAATATGCCTAGAAACTCCCCGATCTTCTTGACGGCTCCGACCGCACCGACAACCGCACCGATGCCGGACGCCAGCGCCGCAACCGCTCCACCGAATTTGACGACATCGGTGCTGACGCCCAAAGCGTCGTAGAGCCACTGAGCGCCGCCGCCCTCCTTGGAGTTCGCCAGGAAGCGCAGGTTCCGCTCAGCAGCCAGGGTGAAGCCCTGAAGGGCTATGTCCTCCGCGGCTTTCGGCGGCCGCCGCGCTCCGGGCTTCAGCCGAACGAAATGCCCGTCACTCGTGACGGCAAGATTGGGTATGCTGGTGCGGAGGAGGACGGTGTCGGACGGCATCGTTGTGGACGCTCCCTCTGCTTCTTGTTGCAGCCGTGGGAGGCTAGCAGCGGTCTTCGTCGAATTGTGCCGGTTTTCTGCTTCGGCAGATGAGTTCCCTGTCTGATCGGAATCGATGGAAAAAATTGAGTAAAAAGCAAGCCAGCAACTGCTGAGCGCTTCGGCGACGAGGTCGGATTCGCTGTTCTAAACCTGCTGCCGGTAGACCGTAGCGAGGCGAGCGGAACGTGGCTGAGCACCACGGGCGCCCTCTTCTCCGCTCCGGCCAGAACAGTTTTGGGGAGCATTGTGGGGCGGTCCTTTTCTACACGGTTTAGGTCAGGCGTGCTGGCGCTCAGCCGAAAGTGGCGATGAGGCATCCGCAACCGCTTCCGCTCTGACGGCCCGTAGAGCGATCGGCCCAAAGGCGTCCTGCTGCTCAAGCCCGATGCCTCCGTTCCTCGCCATCTCCAGCCCCGCGACGAAGGTGCTGGCCAGCGCTGCCCGCATCCGGATCGGCCGGTCAGGGGTGTGGACTGGGATGGGCGGCAGGCAGCCCTCCAGGGTGAGGCTGGCCGGGTGCTGTCCGAGCAGTTCGGCGATGCGCCGGAGGGCGTCCGGGATACGCCAGAGGTCGAGTGGGCTGGGCCGGTATGTGGGCGTGGGCTCGGTGGTTTGTCCCTCTCTGCCCTCCAGCATGGCGAGGGTTGCCTCCAGGAAGGCGACGTACAGCTCCGCCTGTGGCCGGGCCTGGGGTGGGGTGCCCTGCCCTCGGCCGAATAGCGCGTGCCCGAGCTGCGGCCGCGCCGCGAGCCAGTCCGCCCCGGCCCGCATGCGGGCGAGCTCGTCGAGCAGCTCCAGCCGCCGGGCCGCGGTCGCCCTGGCGTCCTCGGCCTCCTCCGGGCTGCTCGGGGCCAGGAGCTGCGCCTTGAGCAGCAGGAGCCCGCTGGCCATGACCAGCCAGTCCGCCCGGCGCTCGAGCGGGATGCGCCCCTGCCCGCTCTCGATGGCGGCCACCAGCTGGTCCGTCAGGGTCAGGATCGAGAGCCGGCCGAGGTCGACCCGCTGGCGCCGGACCATCTCGATCAGGAAGTCGAGCGGGCCCTCAAAGCCCTCCACGCTGAGCCGGGGCGTGGCATAGGCAGCGGCGGAGACAAGCGCTTCAGGCACCCCGGCGCGCCCCAGTCCCTGCCTGGCGCTTGCGACCCTTCCGTTCCGGAGCGGGCTGTGAAGTGGGCGTGGGCCTTTCCTCGCCGTCCGTCTCCGGCCGTGAGCCCGGGTAGTGCGGCCGCAGCTCCAAGGAGAGCTCTGGCCAGGCGCGGCGCAGGCGGGCGATGGCGGCCCAGGGCGACCAGTCCGCCGACCAGAAGCCGATCCGCAGCTGGCCCATCTTCCGCTTGCGCCCGTCCAGGGTGGAGGGCAGCAGCTCGACGTGGCGCAATGGCCGGGTCACGCCCCAGTGGGTCCGGAGCCACCTCTTGCTCTCCCCCTCCTCCGGCCCGAGTGCCAGGATGCCGGGCGGCACGGGCAGGAGCCGGTGCAGGTCAAAGGGACAGCTCCGGTCCGTGCCCATCCGGGCGAGGGCCGCCTGATGGTTGGCCGTCGCCGCGTCGCGCAGGCGCCGGGCCAGGACCTTGGCACCCGAGAGGCTGATCGCCCGCACCCCGTCCTGCGGGCCCGCCATGGGCAGGAGGAACTCCTCCTCCAGCGCGACCAGATCCAGCACCCAGGGCACCACCCCCGAGCCGGCCGCAGCCTCTCGGAACGCCTCGACCCGCTCGGCGGGCCCGCCCACCTCCAGGGTGTTCCACAGCCAGTCCACCGGCACCGGCCTGGGCTGCCAGGGATGCTCCGGTGAGTCGGACACCCTCCCCTCCCCGGCCACCGCGGCAGCGCGGGTCTCGCCTCTCTGACTTGGCATGTCTCGCCGGCGTCCTTAGAGGGCCGCCATGCTCGCGAAACAGCTCCGCCCCATGCAGGACCTCCCCGAACCCGTCGAGATCCGGGTCAGCAAGGAGGGCTCTGGCCGGAACAGCTGGCGCTGGTCCATCTGGCGCGGCACGACCCTCGTCTCCCGCGCCGCCCAGGGCTTTTCGGGTGCCGAGGCCGCGTATGAGGACGGCCGCCGCGTCCTGAACCGCTGACGCGCGGCACCGCGCGCCCGACCGCAGGTCGCCCCCTGCCCCTCATCACGCCTCACAGGTCGAGCAGCCGGGCGGGGCTGTCCCTGGTGATCCTGGCCCGGCGGCGGTAGCCCTGGGTGGTGGCGATGCTTTTCTGCCGGGCGTGGTGCATCACCTGCTCGTCGAGCGCGCCCTTGAGGTAGGCCTCGGTGATGAACCCCGCCCGGAGCCCGTGCGGGGACAACCGCTCGGCCTCGTCGACGGTGAGCCGGGCCATCTCCGCCCGCCGCCGCAGGATCCGCCACACCCCCTGCGGGCTCAGCCTCTCCTCCAGCGCCCCTCCGGGGCTGAGCCGGCGGAACACCGGGCCCCACTCGATGCGGGTGCGCCGGAGCCACTCCTCCACGGCCCGCACCGGGCAGGAGAGCGGGTTCAGCCCGCGCGGGATGCCGATGGTGGCCCCCTCCCCTTCCTGGTCGCGCTTGGAGCGCGGGATCAGCACCGTCATGCCCTCGCCCGTGAAGCGCAGGTGCTCGCGGTCGATGCCGACCAACTCCGAGCGCCGCAGCGCCCCGGCAAAGCCCAGAAGGAGGAGAGCCCGGTCGCGCGCGCCGGCCGTGTCGGATCCGCAGGCGGCCAGCAGGCGCTTGACCTCGGCCGAGGTGAGGGCGGCGGCGGGACGCGAGGTCCTGCCGTGAGTCGCGAGGATGCCGCGCATGGTGGCCGCGATCGCCGGGTGCCGTGTCTCCCAGGGGTGGCCGGCCTGCCGGTGCTGGTGGGCGATGGCGGCGAGGCGCCGGCGCAGCCCGCTGCGGCCGAGGGACTTGGCCAGGCTGGCGAGGTGGCCGGCCACCACGACCGGTGAGACCGGCAGGGGAGAGATGCCACCCGCCTCGCACCACTGAAAAAAGGCGCGCCAGTCGCCCTCATAGGCGCGGCGCGTGTTGTCGGACAGCGCCTTCCCGGCATAGCCGGCGGCCTGGGCCACGGCCTCGCCCACCGGGCCGGCGAGCACGGCCAGCGCCTCCGGCGGCAGTGTCTCCTGCACTAGGCGCCGCACGGCGGGCGGGAGCGCCCGGCCCCCTGCCCCGTCGGGCGGCGTCACCGGCCAGCCCTCGCCGTCTGGCCGCTGAAAACCCCAGCAAACGCCCGGTCTCGTGTCGCTGTCGCGCCCAACTCCTCAGAGCCCCCTGCCCTCTCTGGCCAGCCGGACGGACGCCCCCGCGCCCGCCTCAACCGCCTCTTTCATGGTGCCAGTGGGAACCCTCCGATGGCAATCCGCCCCTCTCTCCACCATGGGCACGATAATAGATGGTTATCGTGCCTGGGTGGCTGGCCGGAGAGATGGATGCGCCCTGGATTGATAGCTCCACGCTGAAATTTAAGGCTTCTTCCCGCTATGCAGATCGCGTCTGTGTCGGGCGGAACAGGTTCGGTGCCGACCCGCTTAACTCCCACGGGGTGAACCGGCCCTCAGGAGGGCCGGTCATACGGGTGAGGCGCTGAGTTCCTGCGGCTGCTTGCGCGGTCGCTGGCCCTTGCTCCCTCCCTCGTTGCAACCTACGCCGGGTCCGGCGCGGGCTGTCCTGTCACAACGGTAGCGCTCCTCAGAACAGGTAGTCTTCTGCGGTGAGGTTGGGTCCGTAGTGGACGACGGCGAGGCGGCCCACGGCGGTGCTGCCCTCGCGGACCTCGTAGGTGTACAGGACGCTGCTGCTGGACGCTGAGGTGGACAAGAACTGTCTCTTGCCTTTGCCCCCAGATCAGGCCAGCTCTGGCCCAGGCAACGCCAGGACGGGCAGCCGAGCCTTCAACTCGTCCACTAGGACGCGTTTGTTCTCAGAGTAGTCGATTGGAACGGCCACGAGGTGCACACCGCCAGCATGGAACGCCGTTTCGAGCGTCGGAACCAGTTCCTCGGTCCCTTTGATGCGATGTCCTCTGGCACCATAGGCCTCTGCGTAGCGGACAAAGTCCGGGTTGCCGAAGGTCATTCCAAAGTCCGGGAAGGCATCCACCGATTGCTTCCAGCGGATCATGCCGTAGGCACCATCGTCCAGCACCAGCACCACCAAATTAAGACCGAGCCGGACGGCCGTCTCCATCTCCTGGCTGTTCATCAGGAAGCCGCCGTCGCCGCAGATCGCGAGCACCCGCCGCCCTGGATTGAGCATCGCCGCCATCATCGCCGAGGGCAGGCCCGCGCCCATGGTGGCCAGCGCGTTGTCCAACAGCAGCGTGTTGGCCATCGTCGTGCGGTAGTTGCGGGCGAACCAGATCTTGTACATGCCGTTGTCGAGCGCAACGATCCCGTCCTCGGGCATCACATGGCGGATGTCGCGCACCAAGCGCTGCGGCGTGGGCGGAAAGCGGTCCTCCCCGGCACGGTCGGCGATGCAGGCAAGGATGCCCTCGCGCAGCGGCATCAGCGCCCCAGCTCGCGGCAGGCGCCGCTCGAGGCGATCGGCTAGCCGTTCTAAGCTCGGACCGACATCGCCGACCACCTCGGCGTGCGGGAAGTAAACCTGCTCAACATGGGCGGGGGTGTAGGAGATGTGGATGACCTTCGGCCCGCCCGGGCCCATGAGGAAGGGCGGCTTTTCCACCGTGTCATGGCCGATGGCGATGATGAGGTCGGCGCGCTCGATCGCCTCGTGGACGTAGTCGCGCTCAGACAGCGCGGCGGTACCCATGTAGAGGTTGGAACCTCCCGGTACAGTGCCCTTGCCCATCTGCGTGGTGAAGAAGGGGATCCCGGTGCGGTGGACGAAGCCCGCCAGCCCTTGCGTCGCCCGCGGCCGGCTGGTCGCGGCGCCGAGCATCACCAATGGCCGCTCGGCGGCCAGGATCATCTCGGCCGCGCGGTCGAGGGCTGTGGGATGGGCCACGGGGATCTCGATCGGGTGCGGCGGGATCAGCGCCGGCGGAGGCTCGACGTCCTCGCCCGCCACGTCCTCGGGCAGTTCCAGGTGTACCGGCCCAGGCCGCTCCTCCTGCGCCACGCGGAAGGCGTCGCGCACCAGGGTCGGGATGGTTGCAGGGGAGACGATCTGGCGGGTGAGCTTCGTGAGGGGGCGCATAGCCGCCACCGTGTCCACGATCTGGAAGCCGGCCTGACGGCTGCTCATGATCCCCTTCTGGCCGGTGATCATGACCATCGGCATGGCGCCGAGCTGGGCATAGGCTGCGCCGGTGACGAGGTTGAGCGCCCCCGGGCCGAGGGTGGTGAGGCAGACCCCTGGCCTTCCAGTTAAGCGCCCATGAGTCGCGGCCATGAACGCAGCGGGTTGCTCGTGGCGGGTCAGTACCAACTCGATGCTGGACGTCCGGAGGGACTCAAGGACGTCGAGGTTCTCCTCCCCGGGCACCCCGAAGATGCGGTCCACCCCCTCGTTCTCGAGCGCCGCCACCAGCAGGTCCGAAGCCTTGGCCATCACGCGTTCTCCTCCGATGTTCCGCCCATGCCCCGGCGTTGTGGTGCGCCATCGGCAGCTGTGTCCTACGCGCCGGGCTCCTCGCGAATGGGCGCACTGAAAAATCCATAGAGCTCGGCCGGATTGTCGACGAGCGCGCGATGCCAAGCAGACGGGGATGCTACCCAGGCCTCGCTCAGATCCAACAGGCTGGCGTCGTCAGGCTTGCTGCTGGTCGGCTGAGTCGGGTGTGGCCAGTCACTGCCCCAGAGCAGGCGCTCCGGTGCGGCCCGCGCGAGGGCAGACGCCACCCGCCCCGCATCAGCATAGCTCGGCGGTCCGACGCGGCTGCGGATGTAGGCGCCGGAGATCTTGACCCATGTTCGCCCACCGTCGAGCAACCTACGGACAACCGGAAAGGCAGCGCTGTCCAGGCCCTCGGGCTGCGGAACCTGGGCCAGGTGATCCAGCACCAATCGACAGGGCAGCCCTGCTAAAACGGGTTCCATGTCGACGATCTGAGGCCCGGAGGCGTTCAGCTGCACGTGCCAGCCAAGATCGGCTAGGCGCGCTCCGAAACCCTCCAAGTCGAGAGCGGTGAGCACCCCGGGCATGGTCAGGTTGAAGCGGATGCCACGTACGCCTGCCTCATCAAGGCTGCGAAGGGTGGTGTCCGAGATGCTCGGCTCCACCACCGCCACCATGCGAAAGCTGTCCCGTCCCAGGATGTCGAGGGCTTGAAGGTGCCTTGTGTTGTCAGTTCCATAGGCCGAGGGTTGCACCAGCACACCGCGCGACAGGCCCAGGCGCCGTTGCAGCGCACGGTAGTCCTCTTCCAGCGCATCGGGGTGGTGCGGCGTTCCGGGACGGGACGGGACGCGGCCGTCATAAATATGGAAGTGGCAGTCTGTGGCACCAAGTGGCAGCGACGTCCGAGGCGGTTCGTTCCCCGACGACCACGGCGCGGTGACACTCGCGGGTGCGGGCATCAGTCGAGCGTGGCCCCGGACTGGCGAACGAGTTGCTCCCACATGGGTCGCTCCTTCGCGGCCCGCGCCATAGCTTCCCGTGAGGTCGTCCCAAGGAAGCGGTTGCCCGTCGGCCGGAAGCGTTCCTGCACGGCCGGATCCGCTGCGGCGTCGCGCATGGCGTCGGACAGGCGCTGCACGACGGCTGCAGGGGTACCGGCAGGCACGGTGACGGCTCCCCAGGAGGTCACGATGAAGTCCGGGATACCCGCCTCGGCCATCGTCGGCACCTCCGGCAGATCCGGGGAGCGCTCAGCCGAGGTGACGGCCAGGGCGCGCAGCTTGCCGCCGCGCAGGTTGGAGAGTGCCGTCGGCAGGTTGTCCACCACCAACTGGATATCGCCCCGCAGCAGGGCCGTCAGAGCATCGGCCCCGCCGCGGAAGGGAACATGCGTGCCCTGGATGCCGGTGCGGCGGCAGAGCATCTCACCCGACAGATGCACCGTGGTGCCCACCCCGGAACTGCCGAAGGCGACGCCGTCACGCCGGCCTTTTGCCCAGGCGATGAACTCCGGGAGGGTGCGGGCCGTGACGTGGTCGGCGGGAACGACGACGACGAGAGGAGCCTCCCACCCGAGTGAAACCGGGATGAGGTCCTTCTCGGGGTTGTAAGGCAGGCTCCTGTAGAGGAATTGGTTGATCGCCAGGCTGTTCACGGCGGTGGCCCCAAGCGTGTAGCCGTCCGGCGCGGCCTGGGTGACAGCGGCCGTGCCGATCGTACCGCCCCCACCGGTACGGTTCTCAACGATCACCGGTTGTCCCAAGCGCGTAGCCAGCGCTTCGGCGATCAGTCGGCCGGCGAGGTCAACCGCTCCCCCGGGCGGATAGGCCACGACGAGCCGGAGCGGCCGGGTAGGCCAGGATTGCGCGCGACCGTGCGAGGGCATCGCGAGCAGGGCGGAGGCCGAGATGAGGGCGCGGCGGTTGATCACGACTGGATGCTTCCTCGGTTGCTTGTTCAGCCCGCCGTAAGCGGCGGCAGGCGGTAGGTGCGGATCGCCGTACCGGCGAAGAGGTGGGTCCTTTCCCCGGGGGAGGCCGGGGCAGCGAAGCGCTTGAAGGCGTTCCAGAGCACGGCATAGCCGGTGCTGCCCTTGTCCACGGGGAAGTTACTCTCGAACATGCAGCGTGCGGCCCCGAAAGCGTCCACGCAGGTATCGAGATAGGGGTGCCAGGCGGCGGCGAGTTCCTCCGACGAGGGCGGGAGCGCGCCTTTCTCGAAGCCGAAGCCGCCCACGGCCATGCCGAGGCCGCCGAGTTTCACCACGACGTTCGGACAGCCGGCGAGCAGGCGCATGCGCCCGCCCCAGTCCGCCAGCACCTCCGCCCGCTGCCCTGCATAGAGGCCGGCGCCGAGCGGGCCGCCGCAATGGTCCAGTACCAGGGTCAGCCCGGGCAGGGCGCGCGCGAGGTCCAGCACCTCGCCGAGCTGCGTGTGATAGGCCCAGACGTCCAGGGACAGCCCGTGCTCCGCCAGCCGCGCGGCGCCGCCGCGGAAGGCCGGCTCGGACAGCAGGCCGGGCCGGGGCGGAACGGGGTTCGAACTGATCTCCGGCGAGGCGTGCCAGGCCGTCTGGTTCCGCACGCCGCGGAAGCGGGCGCCGGCGGCGCGGAGATGCCGCTCCAGCACCGGGACCACGCCGTCCCCCAGCATGAGGTCCACCATGCCGACAATCGCCGCGCAGGCCCGGACCGGGCCGTAGAGTCCGCTGGCACTGGCCGCGGCGATGCCGTTGGCGAACTCGGTTTCGCCCAGGCTGCGATGCTCCTCCGGCCCCTCGGCGCGGAGCATGGACCGCGCCTGGACATAAACCGTCGCGCGCAGGTCGTGCCCGCTGCCCGTATCCCGCAGCAGGTCGTCCAGCAGGTAGCGGGCGCCCGGACGGTCCCAGAGGTGGTGGTGCGCGTCCACGATCGGCAGGGCCGGGTCGAGGATTTCCTCCTCTCGCAAAGCGAGCCAATCCTCGCGCACAGGAAAATGAGGCGATGCGTGCCCTGGTGTAGTCACCCCCGCTACTCCAGCCGGATTCCGACTTCGCGGACGAAACCCTGCCAAGTCGTGCACTGGTCACGAAAAAACGCAGCGAACTCCGCCGGGGTATTCGGGGCCGCTTGCAGGTCGGCAGCGCGCAGCTTTTCCGCGAGTTCCGGCTCGCCCAAAGCCGCGTTCAGCGCCGCGTTCAATCCCTCTACGATTGCCTGCGGGGTGCCTTTGGGTAGGAAAACGCCGTTCCACTCGTAGGTTTCGAAGCCAGGCAGCGTGTCCGAAAGAGGCAGCACTTCGGGCAGTGCGGCCAGTCTGCCGCGCCCCGTATGCGCTAGCGCTCGCAGGAGACCGTCTCGCACGAAAGGAGCAGAGACATTGACGTTACCGAAAAAGAGCTGGATCTGCCCAGCGATCAGGTCGTTCACCGCCGGCGCGCCGCCACGATAGGGCACGTGGTTGAGTTTGATCCCAGCAGCGCGGCTGAAACGCTCCAGTACGAGATGCTGGAGAGAGCCGTTGCCCGCTGAGCCCGTGTCCAGGCCACTTCTCCCCTGGCGGGCGAGTTCAATCAGACCAGCGATGTCCCTGACCGGACTAGAGGAATTAACCAAGACCAGCTGTGGCACTGTCACAGCGCGGAAGACAGGCACAAGATCGCGCAGCGGGTCATAAGGCAGTCGCGCAAACAAGGCGGGCGTCACGGAAAGGCCGGTTGCATCGTAAAGAACAGTGTAGCCGTCAGGAGGGGCTTGAGCCGCAACAGCTGCGCCAATTGTGCCTGTGGCTCCTGAGCGGTTCTCGATAACAAAAGCCTGCCCGAGGCGGGTTACCACAGACCCAAACAGAAGTCGGGCAGCAAGATCCGCCGTACCACCTGCCGGATAAGGTACAATCACTCGGACACTGCGTTGTGGCCAGTGCGCCGACGCAGGCTGTGCCGTGACTGAGCCGGTGGCCAGTACTGCCGCAGCAGCTCCGAGCAGGATAGCACGACGCGAGGAGGTGCTCGCGGCGGCAGTGGCTTCATGCTCGGCAAGCTGTATGGCTTGCACTTCGGTGGATGCGGTCTGCGCAGACACTTTTGTTCCTCCCCAAAACTGGCTGCTTCCGCGCCGTCTTGTTGGTCACGCTTCAGCATCCGCACTGAGCTAGATCTAGAGAAACGCAACGCCGTTTCGAATTTGTCCGCAAACTAGCAGAAGCACAAGATCCAATCTCCGACTTCGCTCAAGCTGGTCCGGCTAGATCTCCGACAATCACTGCGCGGAAGTCGTTCACGTTGGTCAGGGTGGGGCCGGTGACCACGAGGTCGCCGACCGCCTGGAACACGTCGTGGCTGCGATGCGCCATGAGAGCGGCGATCGGGTCGATGCCGGCGCCGCGGCTGCTGGCCAGGGTGTTGGGCGCTACGACCGCTCCGGCATTGCTCTCCGAGCCGTCGATCCCGTCCGTATCCGCCATCAACGCCCAGATGCCGGGATGCCCAGCCAGCGAAACCGCGAGCCCGAGCAGCGTCTCTCCGTTGCGTCCGCCCGCACCCTGCGCGCCGCCGAGCGTCACGGTGGTTTCGCCGCCCGAGAGCAGGACGGCCGGGGCACGCAGGGGCTGGCCATGCGCGGCGACGGAGCGTGCGATGCCGGCCAGGAGCGTGCCAGCCTCGCATGCCTCGCCTTCCAGCGCGTCGCCCAGGATCAGGGGGGTTAGGCCCAGCGCCTCCGCCTCGCGCGCCGCCGCCTGAAGGGCCATTAGGGGGGTGGCGATCATCCGGTACTCGGCGCGCGCGAGACGCGGGTCGCCGGGCTTGGGCGACTCGTCCTCGGCCGCGTCCAGATGGGCGCGGACCGGGGCGGGCAGGTCAATGCTGTAGCGGGCCACGATGGCCCGGGCGTCGTGGAAGCTGCTGGGGTCCGGCACGGTGGGGCCGGAGGCGATGGCGGCCGGGTCGTCGCCAGGCACGTCGGAGATGGCGAGGGTGACCACTCTGGCCGGATGGGCCGCGGCGGCCAGCCGCCCGCCCTTGATGGCCGAGAGGTGCCGGCGCACTATGTTCATCTCGTTGATCGTGGCCCCGCAGGCCAGAAGGGCGCGGTTCACCGCCTGCTTGTCCGCCAGGGTCAGTCCCTCCGCCGCGAGGGGCATCAAGGCGGAGCCGCCGCCGGAGATGAGGGCGATGACGAGGTCGTCGGTCGTGAGGCCCTGCACGGAGTCGAGAATGCGGGCGGCCGCCCTCTCTCCCGCCGCGTCGGGTACGGGGTGGGATGCTTCGATCACCTCGATCCGGGCGGTCTGCACGGCGTGGCCGTAGCGCGTCACGACAAGGCCCTGCATCGGGACCGCCGGCCAAGCTTCCTCGAGCGCGGCGGCCATAACGGCGGCGGACTTGCCGGCGCCGACCACCACCACGCGCCCGGTCGGGACCTCCGGCAGGTGGTCTTTCAGGATCGTGTGGGGGTCGGCGCTGCGCACGGCGGCCTCGAACATCCGTTGCAGGGCGGCGCGGGCGCGCGTGTCGTCCCAGTTGGTCACTCATGGATCCTTTACCGGCGCAGTCCCGATGTCACGATCGAGCCAGATGGCTGGAGACAGGTGCCGCTCGTCAGTTCCTAGACGGACGAGATCATGTGACAAGGTTGCGCGGTGTTTGCCGCTGCCAGAGCTCCACATTCTCCATGAGCTGATCCGCTAGGGACTGGATGGCTTCTCGGCTGGCCCAAGCAACATGGGGCGTGAGGATGAAGTCCGGCCGGCCGGTCAGGCGCATGAAGGGATGGTTCTCCGGCGGAGGCTCGCAGGTGACAACGTCGAAGCCTGCTCCGGCGATCTGCCCGGATTCCAAGGCATCGCAGAGTGCATTCTCGTCAACTAGCCCGCCGCGGGCGGTGTTGATGAGCAACGGCCGCCTCTTCATCAGGGCAAACTCTGACCGTGCGATCAAATTGCGTGTCTCAGGAAGCAACGGACAATGGAGAGTGATGATGTCGCTCGTAGCCAGGACGGTTTCGAAGTTCGTATAAAGAACGCCTGGATGAGTCTCGCCCTTTCGGTCGGCGAAGAGCACCTTCATGCCAAGTGCATGGGCCATACGAGCTACCGCTTGGCCGAGAACACCGTCACCGATGATACCAATGGTAGAGCCGGCAAGATCGTGTATAGGGTAGTCGAAATAGCAGAACTGCCCCGCCCGCTGCCAGTCGCCGCCGGCCACCGAATTACGATAAGCGACAATGCTACGACGAAGCGCGAAGATCAGCGCGAATGTGTGCTCCGGAACAGTGTTCGCCGCATAGTTCCGGATATTGCTGACATCAATGCCGCGCTGTTTGCAGGCAGTAATATCAACCACGTCGTAACCGGTCGCGGCGACAGCGATAAAACGCAGATTAGTCGCAGTAGCGAGTGACGGCGCAGAGATCGGAACTTTATTGGTGATAACAATGTCCGCGTCGGCAATCCGATCGGCAACTTGAGCTGGTACGGTTCTTTCATACACACGGAACTCGTGCGCGAAGTCGAGAGGTCGCAGCACGGTCTCGGTCGGAAATGTGTCGCGGTCCAAAACGACGATGCGCAACGGTTGCTGGCTAGCCACTCTTCTCTCCAGTATGGAATCTCTCCCGATGCACTGCTGGGAGCGCGATTTTTGTCGATGGTCTCAGGAAGGGAAGTTCGACGTGCAGCTGTCGGTCAACCACCTGCACGCGCATTGTTGGTTAAGCATCGCCTCTGGTGTCTATCCTCAGTCCTTCCAAGGACGGCGCTTCCAGAGCGCGTTCAGCGTCTCTGAGCTGGCCAGAACTGCATCTCGGTAGGCCTCTCCAACGAGGGGGCGCTGGGGCAAAGCAAGGCGCTCAGCTGCCTGAAGCCAAGCAGGATCTGCAAGAGCGGCGGCGAAGGCTGCTTGCAGCGGGTCGCGAACACTCGCGGGCAAACCAGGGGGAGCAAAGAAGCCACGACTTGCACTGCCGATAAGGTCGATGCCCTGCTCCCGGTAGGTCGGAACTTGTGGAGCAAGGGTAGAACGTTCCGGAGCTGCCAAGCCGAGAGCACGGATCTTGCCCTCCCTCACCAGCGGCAATCCCTCACTCAGGTTGAACGCGCCGAGTTCGAGCAAACCGCCCAGTAGTGGGGTCAGCATCTGGGCTGTACCAGTGAAAGGTACATTCGAGAGCCGAACTCCCGCTGCTTCCTCCAGGAGGAGCATCGTGATGTGATCGTCTCCACCAATGCCGACAATCCCAAAGTTCAGCTGCCCCGGCTGGGCCTTGGCTGCAGCGACGACATCTGAGAGGCTCTTGAACGGCGAGGATGTCGCGACAAAAAGGCCACAAGGGTCGTCAACGACATTCCCGAGATAGGTCAGATCTGCGGCGCGCCAGCGAACCTGCCGTTCGATTGGCATGCTGACGAGGCTGAGGAACGCGGCCGTGCCCAAAGTGTAGCCATCAGGCTTCGCGTTCGCGACTGCCTCAATTCCGATTTGCCCTCCTGCGCCACCACGATTGATGATCACAAAGCTAGCGCCGGACAAATGAGCCTGCAGGAATGGGAGGAATGCGCGAGCCATAACGTCCATGCCACCGCCGGGAGGGAACGGAACGATGATCTCAATGGACCGACCACTGGGCCAACTACGCTGCTGTTGAGCATGGAGCTGAGCTGGGGTCAGGCAGCTGCCGGTGAGCATGAGTAGATTGCGGCGGTTCATAGGATGTCTCCGAGGTTTTTTGGAGTCGGACAGCAGACGTCGCTGACGGTCGGTAAATGAGTTGCTGTGTGTTGACAGACGCGGAATGAAGGAATGTCGTGACCTGCTCAGCCAAGATCGTCGCGGCAAATAGGCGTCACTGCTGCCACGGGGTCTTCTCCCAGATGGCGCGGTAGCGGGCCTCCTGCGCCGGCATCTGCGCCTCCCACTCGGCGCCCGGCAGATAGGCC
>NZ_JACIJD010000032.1 GCF_014199205.1 Muricoccus pecuniae
GCTCAGCTCGGACCCGGTACCGCCGAGCCGCCACCCCCGCCAGTGCCCCACAGGAACCCAGAATAGAGAGGCATCATGGAAAAACGATCGAGAACGTCTGGGAGTACCTGCGCCAGAACCTGCTCAGCCATCGCGTGTGGGACAGCTACGACGCCATCGTCGATGCCTGCTGCCACGCTTGGTCCAACCTGATGAGCACGCCAGAGCAAATCGCATCCATCACGCGCCGCTCCTGGACGCAGGTCAAAGTCTGAGGCGGTTGGTATTAGCCGTGGTTCTCGTTCAGCATCTGCCGGACGAGGTCGGCGGGATCGCGGCTGATCTGGAACAGGGAGGAGGTCCCGCGCAGCGCGAAGCCATCCGGCCCCTCCACCAGCAGGGACACCACGGTGCGCCGCACGTCGTCCAGCGAGTAGGTGTCGTCGAACAGCCGCAGGAACGGACCGATCGCGCAGGAGGCGTTGTTGTCCTTCGCCTTGCCCAGTAGCAGCGCGGACCGCCCCTCCACGTCGCGCAGGTTGACGTCGTTGCCGAGGCTGGCGCCGACGATCGCTCCGCCGGACGACACCGCGAGCACCACCTCCGGCTCCGGGTTGTTCCAGTCCGTGACCGGGTGCAGCCCGGCATCCAGGCCGGTCCCGACCGCCGAGAGTACCGGCGCCTTGGCCCCCGCCTCGCGAATGGCGACCACCGACGGGCGCTCCAGCGCCGGTCGCCAGATCCGCCCGGCCAGGACGCCGGCGGCACCGTCGTCGGGCAAGGTCCGCGCGGCGGTCAGGGGGAAGGGCATGGCGTTCCTCGGGCGTGTCGGGGCCGTTGGTTGGGTTGAACGGAACATCGCCCACAGTTAGGCGCATGTCGCGCTCGGTGTCGTAGGGCGCCGGCTGCATCATCAGCGGTGCCACCACCTGGGTGCTGAAAGCGCCCATCACCATCGTCAGCCCGTCCGGCCTCGCCCGGGCTGCCGCGGCGCCGGCCAGGGTTCCGCCGGCGCCGACGCGGTTCTCCACGGCTACCGGCTGCCCCAGCTCCTCCTGCAGCGGCCCCGCCAGGATGCGGGCGATGATGTCGATGCCGCCGCCGGGGGCGAAGCCGCAGAGCATCGTGACCGGGCGGACGGGCGACCAGGCCTCCTGCGCGCGGGCTCCGGCGGCGAGGGGCAGCAGGGGCGCGGCCCCCAGCAGGGTCCGTCGTTTCAGCATGGGGCGCTTCCTCCTCGGCGGCCGCTCAACTGATGGTGATCTTGGCGGCACGGATGACCTCGGCCACCACCTGCCCCTGCCGGGCCAGGAACGCGCGGAATGCGGCCTCGCCCTGGGCGACGACCTCCGTGCCCAGCGGGGCCAGGCGCTGGAACACGCCCGGGCGGCGCGCAGCCTCCATCACGGCGGCCTCCATCCGCTGCAGGATGGGCCGGGGCACGCCCGCGGGCACGAAGAGGCCGTTCCAGTCGTTCATGTCGAAGCCGGGCAGCCCGGCCTCCGCGAGGGTCGGCGCGTCCGGGTAGCTGGCGCTGCGCTGCAGGCCGGTCATGGCCAGCACCCGCGCTTGCCCGCCCTCCACTGGGGGACGGACGGAGGAGGTGGTGATGATCGCCGCGTCCAGCGTTCCGCTCGCGAGGTCGCGCGCGGCATCCGCGCCGCCGCGATAGGGCGAGTGCAGCAGGCGGATCCCGGCGCGCTGCTGCAGCAGCTCCCCCGCCAGGTGCCCCATGCCCGCGGTGGGCGGGGTGCCGTAGCTGATCGATCCGGGGTTCCGCCGTGCCTGGTCGAGGAACTCGGCGATGGTCCTGGCCGGGAAGGGCGTCTTGACCGCCACCACCTGCGGAAAGATCACCAGCTGGGACACGGGGATGAAGGCGGTCGCGTAGTTGAAGGGCAGGTCCCGCATCAGGATCGGGTTGGTCAGCTGGTTGGCGGCATCCACCAGAAGGGTGTAGCCGTCCGCCGGGGACTGCAGCGTCGCCGACGCCGCGATCAGCGCATTGCCCCCGGTGCGGTTCTCGATGACGACGCTCTGGCCGAGGATCTCCGCCAGCACCGCGCCATAGGCCCGCGCCGCCGTATCGGCCGCGCCGCCCGCCGCGAAGGAGACGATGAGGCGGACCGGGCGCGCCGGCCATTCCTGCCCGAAGGCCGCCGTTCCCAGGAAGGGTGTCGCCAGGGCAGCGCCCAGCGCCGCGCGCCGTCGGATCTGTGTCATGGAACCTCCTCCGGGTGACGCGCCCCGGTGTTCCGGGGTCGCGCGGGTGGCCAACGGGCCATCAGGGACGCTCCTGGCGGCCAACGGGCCGCCGGGGACGCTCATGCGGCCAACAGGCCGCCGAGGACGCTAGTGGCGGGAACGGGCGATCGCGGCGGCGACGGCATCGCCCATCTCCTCCGTGCCGACCTGCCGGCTCCCGGGCTCGGCGATGTCGGCGGTGCGGTAGCCCTCGGCGAGGACGTGCCGCACGGCCGTCTCCACCGCCGCGGCCTCCGCCTCCATCCCGAAGGACAGCCGCAGCATCAGCGCGGATGACATGATGGAGGCGAGCGGGTTCGCGAGGTCCCGCCCCGCGATATCCGGCGCCGAGCCGTGCACCGGCTCGTAGAGCCCGCGCCCGCCCTCGCCCAGCGAGGCGGAGGGCAGCATCCCCAGCGACCCCGTCAGCATGGCCGCAGCGTCGGACAGGATATCGCCGAAGATGTTGCCGGTGACGATCACGTCGAAGTCCCGCGGCCGCCGGATCAGGTGCATCGAGGCCGCGTCGACATAGAGATGCGTCAGCTCGACATCCGGGTAGTCGCGGCCGACCTCCGTCATCACCTCCCGCCACAGCGCCATGGTCTCCAGCACGTTGGCCTTGTCGACTGAGCAGACCTTGCGCCGGCGCAGCCGCGCCGCGCGGAAGGCCGCGTGCCCGACGCGGCGGATCTCCGATTCCGTGTAGCGCATGGTGTTGATGCCGACCCGCTCGCCGGTCCGGTCGTCGCGGTGCACGCCGCGCGGGGTGCCGAAGTAAATGTCGCCGGTCAGCTCGCGCAGCACCATCAGGTCCACGCCCTCGATCACGTCGCGCCGCAGCGTCGAGGCGCCGATCAGCTCCGGAAAGGCAGTGACGGGCCGGTAGTTGGCGTATAGGTCGAGCGACTTGCGCAGCCGCAGCAGGCCATGGCCGCCGCGCTTCTCGGGCGGCAGCAGGTCACTCTCATAGGTGCCGGCGGCGCCGAACAGGATGGCGTCCGCCCCCCGCGCCGCCTCCAGCGTTGCCTCCGGCAGCGGGTCGCCATGCACGGCCAGCGCCGCGTCGCCGATCAGCCCCTCTGTCATTTCGAATCCCGGGCCGTTGGCGGTGACGGCGCGGAGCGCCTTGACGGCCTGGGCGGTGACTTCGTTGCCGATGCCGTCGCCGGGCAGCACGAGAATCTTCATCGGTTCTTCCTGGGTTGCTTCAGCGGTTGTGCCGGCCGTAGCGGCTCATGAAGGCATCGATCTCCGGCGCCAGCGCCGCCGTGTAGTCGAGCTCGTCGAGGCCGTTCAGCAGGCAGTGGCGGGAGAAAGGGTCGACCTCGAACGGGTGCCGCGAGCCGTCGGGAAGGGTGACCACCTGCGCTTCCAGGTCCACCGCCACCCGGGCGCCGGGCTCCGCCTGCAGATGCGCCAGCAGGCCGGTGACCACCTCGCCCGGCAGCACCACCGGCAACAGCCCGTTCTTCAGGCTGTTGGCGAAGAAGATGTCGCCGAAGCTGGGCGCGATCGTGGCGCGGAACCCGTGGTCGTACAGCGCCCACACGGCCGTCTCGCGCGACGACCCGCAGGCGAAGTTGCGATCGGCGACGAGGATGCGCGCCGCTGCGTAGGCCGGGCGGTTCAGCACGAAGTCCGGGTCCTGCCGCCCGTCCGCGCCGCGCCGGATGTCGTGGAACAGGTAGTCCCCGTGGTTGTCGCTGCGGGGCTTGTGCAGGAAGCGCGCGGGGGTGATCTGGTCGGTGTCCACATTGGCCCGCGCCATTGGCGCCGCCACGGCCTCCAGCCGGGAGAAGGCCTCCATGCTCAGGCCGCCCCGAACCGGCGGAGATCAGTCAGATGGCCGGCGACCGCCGCCGCCGCCGCCATGGCCGGCCCCATCAGATGCGTCCGCGCCCCCGGCCCCTGCCGCCCCATGAAGTTGCGGTTCGATGTGGAGGCGCAGCGCTCGCCCGGCGCCGCGATCTCCCCGTTCGTGCCGAGGCACATCGAGCACCCGGCCTGGCGCCACTGGAACCCCGCCCCGGTGAAGACGTCGTGCAACCCTTCGGCCTCGGCCTGGGCGCGCACGAGCCCGGAGCCCGGAACCACCCAGCCCCGCACCCCCGGCGCCACGCGGCGGCCGCGCAGCACGGCGGCGGCGGCGCGCAGGTCCTCGATCCGCCCGTTGGTGCAGGACCCGATGAAGACCCGGTCCACCGGGATCCCGTCCAGCCGCGCGCCCGGCTCCAGGCCCATATAGGCGAGGGCGCGCTCCAGGGCCGCGCGGCGCTCGGGATCCTCGACCGCCGCTGGGTCGGGAACCTGGCCACCGATCGGCGCGGCGTCCTCGGGGCTGGTGCCCCAGGTCACCATGGGCTCGATCGAGGCGGCGTCGATGGCGATCTCGCGGTCGAAGACGGCGCCAGGATCGCTGGGCAGGCGGCGCCACTCCGCCAGCGCCGTGTCCCACGCAACGCCCTTCGGGGCATAGGGCCGGCCGGCGAGATAGGCGTAGGTGGTCTCGTCGGGGGCCACCATGCCGGCCCGCGCCCCGGCCTCGATCGACATGTTGCACAGCGTGAGCCGGGCCTCCATCGAAAGGCCGCGGATGGCCTCCCCGGCATACTCGACCACATGGCCCGTGGCGCCCGCGGTGCCGATGCGCGCGATGATAGCCAGCGCGACGTCCTTGGCGCCGACGCCCTCGGCCAGGACCCCGTCCAGCGTGATCCGCATGGTGCGCGGCCGGCGCTGCCACAGCGTCTGGGTCGCCAGCACATGCGTCGTCTCGGTCATGCCGACGCCGAAGGCCAGGGCGCCCAACGCGCCGTGGGTGGAGGTGTGGCTGTCGGCGCAGACGATCAGCAGGCCCGGCTGGCTCAGCCCCTCCTCCGGCCCCACGACATGGACGATCCCCTGGCGACGGTCCTCCAGGCCGAACAAGGTGATCCCGTGCCCGGCAGCGTTACGCGTCAGCGCCTCCACCATGCCGCGGTGCTCCGCGTCGGGGATCGCCGCCACGTCGCGGTGGTCGGTCGGCACATAGTGGTCGGGCATCGCGAAGATGCGCTCCGGCGCGCGGGGCGCCAGCTTGCGCTGCCTCAGGGCGGCGAAGGCCGGGGCCGTCCCGTCATGCACGAGATGGCAGTCGATGAAGAGCAGGACCTGGCCGTCGTCGCGTTCGAGGATCCTGTGCCGGTCCCAGATCTTCTCCAGCATCGTGCGGGGGCGCTCGAGTGCGTCGCTCACGCCGGCACCCGGTCGAAAGGGGCCGGACAGGCCGGTGCGCGTGGCCGGGACATGCTTCGCTTTCCTCCGGGGGCCGTCCTGACCGGACAACCCTCATTGCGGCGACACTAGATCGGCGCCGAACGGGCCGTCCAGAAGAAATTGCACACGGTAGCATTATCCCACGACCGATCGACGCCTGTTTATCCGGCTCGAAATCGTGGCTAAGGCGTTCGAGCGCGGGGATAGTGGCCGAAATGCTGCACACGATAGCATCCGGCCGGCGCGCCTTCCAGACCGGACGGCGGGCGGTCTATGGTCGCGCCCGATGGCCAAGCCGCCCGCCCCCCCTCCAGGCCCCGCCACGGTCCGCACCATCTCACGCCTGGCCGGGGTGGCCGCCTCCACCGTCTCCCGCGCGCTGAAGCAGGATCCCCGCGTCGCGCCCGAAACCCGGAGACGCATCGCCGAACTGGCGCTGCAGGCCGGCTACACGCCGAACGCCTTCGCCCGCACGCTGTCCGGCGGCCGCAGCGGGCTCGTCGGGCTGATCGTCGGCCCCCTCCAGAACCCCTTCTACGCGGAGCTCCTGGCCGAGGCCGTCGCCCAGGCCGCCGCGCTGGACCTGCGGCTGCTGCTCGTCCATGCCGGCGCCGGCCCGATCGAGGACCGCACCTCGCAGGCGCTCCTGCAGTACCAGGTGGATGGCTGCCTCATCGCCTCGGCGGAGCTGTCGTCCCGGGCGGCGGCGGTCTGCGCGGCCCGCGGGGTGCCGATCGTCATGGTCAACCGGGTGGCGCGCCTGCATGCCAGCGCCGTCGCCTGCGACAATCTGGGCGGCGGCGCCGACTTGGCGGCCTTCCTGCTGGCGGGCCGCCACAAGCGCTTCGGACTCGTGCTGGGCACGCAGGGCACCTCCACCAGCGACGACCGGGAGCGCGGCTTTATCACCGCGCTGGCCGGGGCGGGGATGCAGCCGGTCTTCAGCACCGCGGGCAACTCGACCTATGAGGGCGGGCACGCGGCGGCCGGGCGGATCGCGGCCATGTCCAGGGCCAGGCGTCCGGACGCGGTCTTCGCGATCAACGACATCATGGCCATGGGCCTGCTGGACGGGCTGCGGGAGGCGGGGCTGCAGGTGCCGCAGGACATCTCGGTCGTCGGCTTCGACGACATCCCCGCGGCCGCGCGGGCCTGCTACGGCCTGACGACCGTCGCCCAGCCGATGACGATGATGCTGCAGCGCGGCCTCAGCCTGCTGACCGGGCGCATCGCCAGCGGCAACCTGCCCGACGAGACCGTGATCCTCCGGGGGCAGCTGGTGGTCCGGGGCTCGGCCCGCCGGCCCCCGTGAGGACCGGATCCCCCGCCCTTCCGGCGCGCGCCCGCGGCGGTGTCGTCCTCGCCACCGCCGCCGCACGTCCATCCCGATCCCAACCGGAGGAAACCGATGATCCAGAGCTTCCAGTGCCCCACGACCATCCATCTCGGCCTCGGCGCGCATGAGCGGATCGGCGACATCCTCAGCACGCTGGCCAGCGACAACCTGTTTATCTGCGTCGATGCGGCCGTGCGCGGCAGCGAGATCATGGCGCGCATCGAGACGGCCCTGCGCGGCCGCTCGACCACCTACGGCGCCTTCTCCGAAATTGAGCCCGACCCGAGCGACACCACGGTGGAGCGCGCCTTCGCGCAATGCTCGGGCCAGGGCGCGACCGCGATCCTGGCGCTCGGCGGCGGCAGCACCATCGACGTCGCCAAGGCCGTCGGCATCCTGATGACGAATGGCGGCCGCATCCACGACTACGAGGGGATCGAGAAGTACAAGGTCCCGCCCTTGCCCCTCGTCGCCATCCCCACCACGGCCGGCACGGGCTCGGAGGTCTCGGGCTCCTGCGTGATCACGGACACGCGGCGGCACCTCAAGATGTCGATCCGGCACGCCTCGCTGAACCCCGCCCGCTTCGCCATCCTGGACCCGATCGCCCTGCGGACCATGCCGGCGCATGTCGCCATGCACTCGGGCATGGATGCCTTCGTCCACGCCTTCGAATCCTACGTGGCGCGCGGCGCGAGCCCCCTCACGGACGCGCTGAACCTGCACGCGATCGAGCTCATCGCGGGCAGCATCCGCGCCTTCGTGGCGGACCGGTCGGACGCGCAGGCCGGCCTAGCCATGCTCTGCGGCTCGGCGCTGGCGGGCATGGCCTTCGGGCAGACGGGGCTGGGCAACGTGCACTGCCTCGCCCGCTTCGTGGGAGCCTACTTCCACCTCTCGCACGGCCTCTCGAACGCGGTCTGCCTGCCGCATGTCGCGGCCTTCAACCGCCCCGCCGCCGTCCGGCGCTATGCCCGCCTCGCCCCCTTGCTCGGCGGCGGGTTGGCGGGCACGGAGGAGGAGGCCTCGCACGAGACCGTGCGGCTGATCCGGGAGCTCTGCCGCGACCTGGACGTGCCCGCGCAGCTCCGCGACGTCGGGGGGCGCGCCGAGCTGTTCGGCGAGATGGCCGACCTCTGCCTCGAGGCGGGCTACAACCGTTGGAATCCGCGCGAGACCACCCGGCAGGACTTTCTGGAGCTGCTCGAATCCGCCTTCTAAAATGATCCGACAAAGAAAAAAATCTGAAGGAAAAGCCCAAGTGACATCCCTACATCGCCGCACCGTCCTCGGCCTGGCCGGCGCCCTGCCCGCTCTCTCCGTGGCAAGGGCCTTCCCCGATCGCGCCATCACCCTGGCCACCGGCTACGCGCCCGGCGGATCGACCGACATCGCCTCCCGCATCCTGGCGGACCGGCTGCCATCAATCCTCGGGTCCGGGGCGCGGGTGGTGGTGGAGAACCGCCCCGGCGCGGGCGGAATCGTCGCCGCCGAGTGGCTGAAGCGGCAGGAGCCGGACGGGCACACCCTTGCGCTCGTCGAGACGGCGTCGCACGCCGTTATCCCTGCGGCGATGACGGGCGGGACGCGCTACAACCCCCTCACGGACTTCACGGTGCTGGCCATCGTGGGCACCTCCCCGCTGGTGCTGACCGTCACCAACGATCTGCCGGCCCGCTCGGTGCAGGAGGTGGTAGCCCTTCTCCGCCAGGGGCCAGCCGACAGGCTGAGCTACGCCACCTCCGGGGTGGGCACGATGCCCCACCTGGCGTCAGAGATGCTGGCACTCACGCTCAACACCCGCTTCGTCCACGTGCCCTATCGCAGCGGCGGCCAAATGATGCAGGCCATCTTCCAGAAGGACTGCCAGTTCGGCATGCCGACCCTGCCCTCCGCCGCCGGGCCGGTGCGCGACGGGCTGGTCCGTGGCGTCGCGGTCACCGGCAGCCGCCGCTTCCCCTCCTTCCCCGACCTACCAACGCTGGAGGAGGGCGGCGTGACCGGATACGACCTGCCCTACTGGAACCTGATCGTCGGTCCGGCCGGCATGGCGCCGGCGCTCGTGGAGCGCCTCAACGGCGCGCTGCAGGCGGCCCTGGCGGACCCGGCGGTCAAGGCCCGGCTCCTGACCGCCGGGCTGGAGGCGTGGAGCGGCCCGAACGGCCCCGCCGACGGGCGCGCCTTCCTGGAGGCGGAGGTGATCCGCTACCGCCGCATCGTCGAGCGGACCGGCGTGCGCCTGGAGGCCTGACAGGACACCGGCTTCCTGAACCTCGCCGGGGGCGGCGCGCCTCAGCACATGAAGGCGCCGCCGTTCACGTCGAGGCAGGTGCCGGTGATGAACGCCGCCCCGGGCGAGGCGAGGAAGGCGACGACCGCGCCGATCTCCTCCGGCGAGGCCGCCCGCCCGACCGGTGTGCGCGCCTGGATGCTTGCCTGGATCTCCGGGCTGACCGCGGCGATCAGCTTCGTCGCCACCAGCCCTGGTGCGATCGCATTGGCGGTGACGCCAAAAGGCGAGAACTCCGTGGCGATTGCCCGGGTGAGCCCGAGGATCGCGGCCTTGGAGGTGGCGTAGGCGGCACTGGCTTGGTGCGGGTTCGTCCGCCCGGCGCGGGAGGACATGTTGACCACTCGGCCCCAACCGCCGTCCCGCATGGCCGGCACGAACTGACGGGCGAGACGCATGGGCGCGGTCACGTTGATCCGCATGACCAGGTCCCATTCGTCGTCGCTCATCCCACCCAGGGTCGCGGACTGCCAGGCGTGCTTGGGCGAAACGGCGGCGTTGTTGACAAGGATGGATGCCGTTCCCCAGTGGCCGAGCAGCAGGTCCTGCAGACGGGCGGGCGTGTCGGGATCGCCGATATCGGCGGGGATGGCGAGCACCTGGCCGGAGGGCAATGTCTGGGCCGCCTCCTCCAGGCCGGCACGGTCCACATCCACCATGGCCACGCAATGCCCGGCCTCCACCAGCTTGGCGCTCACCGCAAGCCCGATGCCGCGCGCCGCCCCGGTGACGAGCGCGATCCGCGGTTGGTCCGTCATGTTCGCTGCTCCTCGCCGGGTTGCCGGGCGGCGCCCGCGCCGCCGGATCTCATTGCGTCGTAAGCCCGGCCGCCTGGATCAGGCCGCGGTAACGGTCAATGTCGGTGCGGACGAGATCCGCGAAGGCGTCCGACGCCAGAGGCGCAGTGCGGAAACCGGCCCTCAAAAGGCCTTCGCGCAGCGCGGCGTCCTTAAGGCAGGCCTCCAGCGCACTCCCGATCCGCTCGATCACCGCCGACGGTGTTCGGCGCGGCACCATGGCACGGAGTGGGAGACGCTCGAGGTCGGCTTCAAGATGTACCCCACGGTGACGAGCATCCACACAGCGCTCGACTCCCTGCGCGGCATCATGTCGCAGCACGGGCTGCGACACGCCGACATCGCCTCGGTCGAGGTGGGCTGCGGGCACATGACGCATGTGCACACCGCCTGGCCCTATCGCCCGGAGGGGATCACCTCGGCCCAGATGAACCTGTTCTTCGGCCTGGGCCTGATCGCGACCGGCGGGAGCGTCGGGGCCGGCGACTTCACCGAGGCCAGGCTGCGCGACCCGCTGATCCTGGACTTCATCCGGCGGGTCAGCGCGCACGAGGACGCGGAGCTGGAGGCGATGGGCCCGGAATACCGGCACGCCTGCCGGATGGTGGTGACGACGCGGGACGGGCGCCGCCTGCCGCATGAGGAGCTGAGGCGGCGGGGCAGCCCGGAGAACCCCGTCACCTTCGCCGAGCTGGAGGCGAAGTTCCGCGCTAACCTGGCGGGGCTGCTCTCGGAGGGCGAGATGCGGACCGTCGTGGACGCCGTGGGCGACTTCGAGACGCTGCGGGACGTCGGCCCTGTCGTCGCCGTGCTCTCCAAGCCCCGCCCGCACGCGCCGTCGCGGCGCGACGCGGCCTGAGCCGGGAGGGCGCCATGACCGTGCTGACACGGCGGGAGGCGGCGCTCGGCCTCGCTCTCGCGGCGATCGCCCGCCCCGCTCCGGCGCAGGAGGGATGGCCACGGCACAGCATCACCATCCTCGTGCCCGCCGCGGCGGGGGGCGCGACGGACATCATCGCCCGCATCGTCGCGGCCCGGCTCCAGCGCTCGCTCGGCGTACCCGTCGTCATCGATAACCGGGGCGGCGCCGGCGGCTCCTTGGCGACCGAGGCGGGCGCGGCCGCGTCGCCGGACGGCTACGTCCTCACCATGGGGCAGCTCGGCACCCTCGCCGTAAGCCCCAACCTCTACCCGAAGATCCGCTACGATCCGGTGCGAGACTTCGCGCCGGTCGCGCTCGTGGCGCAGGTGCCGATGGTGCTCGTGGTGCACCCGTCGCTCGGCGCGCAGCACCTGCGGGGCTTGATCGAGAGGGCGCGCGCCGCGCCCAGGGCCATCGAGTACGGCTCCGCCGGCGTCGGAGCCATCACGCATATTGGCATGGTGGCCTTCGAAGAAGCTGCGGGGATCAAATTGCTCCACGTCCCGTTCCGCGGCTCCGGCGCGCTGCTGCCCCTCCTCCTCTCCGGCGAGATAAAGGCGGCCTTTGCGGGCACGCCCTCCATGCTGCCCCATATCCGGGAGGGCCGGTTGATCGCGCTCGGCATTTCCTCTCCGGCGCGCCTCGCGGCACTGCCGGAGGTCCCCGCGATGGCCGAGGTCCTGCCCGGCTTCGACGTAATGCAGTGGTACGGGCTGGTCGCGCCGAAGCGCACGCCGAAGCCGATCCTGGATCGCCTGACCGAAGCGACCAACGAAGCCGTCGCCTCCCCGGAGATGGCCGAGCGCCTCGCGGAGGAGGGAGCCGTGCCGGAGGTGCGGACCCCCGAGGAGTTCTCCGCCCTTATCGCGTCGGAACTGCGAAGATGGGGCGAGGTAGTGCGGCGGAACAATTTGCAACCTGATGGGTGACTTCGGCAGGCGATCACAGGAGTGGGACTGGCAGCCGCGAACGCTCAGGCGTCGGGATAGTCGGCGCTGAGGGTCACGTGTTCCCAGGCATTGATTTCACGGGTTAGTGTGGTCAAGTGCTTGCGAACCGCTTCCAACCCGGGCTTGCCTAGGATCAGGTGCAGCGGTGGCTCCGGGTCGCCGGCAGCGGCTATGATCGCCTCGGCCGCACGGCGTGGATCGCCAGGCTGCTGGCCATTCGTCGCTGCGAAGGTCTGAAGCCGCGCGTGCACCGTGTCCCGATAAGCCGAAATGAAGTGCTTCGACGTTCTGAGAGAGGGGCCCTGCCATTCAGTGCGGAACGGCCCAGGTAGCACGGCGGTCACTTTCACGCCGAGTGGCGCCATCTCTTTAGAAAGCGCCTCAGAGAAGCCGATGACGGCGAACTTCGTTCCCGCGTAGAAGGCGGATCCGGGATTGCCGATCATGCCGCCAGTCGAGGAGATGTTGATGATGTGCCCAGACCCGCGCCGTCGCATGGCTGGCAGCACGGCGCGAGTTAGCGCCATCAGGCCGAAGAGGTTGGTTTCGTACAGGGCCCGGTAGGCATCCTCCTCCGCCTCCTCGACGGCGGCGATGTAGCCGTAGCCCGCATTGTTGACGAGGACGTCGATCCCGCCGAACGCTTCCTCCCCGGCCTTCACCGCTGCGCCAATGTCGCCGCGATCCGTGACGTCGAGCTTCGTCGCGTGCGCGTTCGGATGCCCGGCGACCAGTGCCTCAAGGCTCTCGGGTCGCCGGGCCGTCGCGATGACATTCTCTCCGCGCGCGATCAGGTGTTCCGCGAGCGCCCAGCCTAGCCCCTTGGAGCAGCCTGTAATCAACCAGCTTCGTGCCATGGTGTCGTTGCCCTTATCCTGTCTGTTCGCCTACGCGACCTCCGGCAGCCGCTCGAGGAGCTTGTCGAGGGTGATCGGGTAGTCACGCACCCGGATCCCCGTCGCGTGGTAGATGGCGTTTGCCACTGCCGCCGCGGCGCCGCAGATGCCGAGTTCACCCACGCCCTTCGCCTGGAGCGGTGATACGGTCGGATCTACCTCATCCAGGAAGATCACCTCCTGATGCGGGATGTCGGCATGGACCGGCACCTCGTAGCCCGCCAGGTCGTGGTTGACGAAGAACCCCCGGCGCTTGTCCACGGCCAGCTCCTCCATGAGCGCGGCGCCATAGCCCATGGCCATCGCACCGATCACCTGGCTCCGTGCCGCCTTTGGGTTCAGGATCCGCCCGGCGGCACAGACGGCCAGCGCTCGACGAATGCGCGTCTCGCCCGTGAAGGCGTGGACACCCACCTCGACGAAGTGCGCGCCGAAGGTGCTGTGGACGTAGCGCTCGGCCAAGTCCCCGAACACCATGCCGTCCTCCGCAACGACCTCACCCTCTCCAGTAGCTTGGATGAGAGGAATGCGGCGGCCATTGCTGATGACGTCACCGCCCTCGAAGACGAGGTCGGCGGCGTTCAGGCCGAGGCGCCGCGCGACCGCGTCCCGAAGCGCGACGCAGGCGGCATAGACCCCGGCGGTGCTGCTGGCGGCGCCCCGCTGGCCCAGTGATCCTGTCGAGCGGGGGAAGTCCGAGTCTCCTAGCCGAACCGTCACCCGATCCAGCGGCACGCCCATCATCTCCGCCGCAACCTGGCCGATGATGGTGTAACTCCCAGTGCCGATGTCAGTCATGTCCGTCTCGACCGTAACCCGGCCGTCCGTACCGAGCCGGATGCGAGCCGCGGAGGGCGAAATCGGCCCTCCGCGAATGGCCGCCGCGACCCCCATCCCGACGAGCCAGTCGCCCTCCCGCGCGGCGCCCTGCCCTGCACGACGCCTGCTCCAGCCGAAGCGTTCAGCACCGACGCGCAGGCAGTCGACGAGCCGCCTCGACGAGAAGGGGCGGGCAGGCCGGGCAGGATCGGTCTGAGTGTCGTTCAGAATGCGGAACTCAACCGGGTCGATCCCGAGCTTTTCAGCCATTTCGTCCATGGCGACCTCAATGGCCATGAGGCCGGACGCCTCGCCCGGGGCGCGCATTGCGTTCGCCTCGGGCAGGTCGAGCCTGACCTGGCGCACTGCCGTGCGGCGATGCGCCGCCGCATAGAGCAGCGGCGCCGGCAGGGGTGAGCGCTCCGATGGCCCGCCGGCGACGTTGCCATCCCAGCTATCATGACCGAAGGCGGTGATGCGCCCCTCCGCTGTCGCGCCAATGCGAATGCGCTGGATGGTGGCAGCCCGGTGCGTGGTGTTGTTGAACATCAGCGGTCGCGCGAGGGCGACCTTGACCGGCCGGCCGACGTGCCGCGCGGCGAGGGCCGCCAGGACGGCGTCCGCCAGCACGGTGGCCTTGCCGCCGAACCCGCCCCCGATGAAGGGCGAGGAGATGCGGATCCTCTCCTTCGGCAGGCCGAGGATCTTCTCTAGGTCGCGCAGGCCCCACTGGATGATCTGGATGGACGTCCAGAGGGTGAGTTGCCCGTCCTGCCAGGCCGCGATGGTCGCATGCGGCTCCATCATCGCGTGGGCTTGGTCCGGCGTCGTATAGGTCTCGTCCAGGGTGACGGGGGCGGATGCGAAGGCGGCGTCGAAGTCGCCCAGCCGCGTGTCCGGGAAGGCCTTCGGTTCGACCCCCTCGTGCCGGATGGCAGCTAAATCGAATGCACCCTCATCCTCCTCGTACTCTACTCGGATCGCTGCCGCGGCCGCGCGTGCCTGCTCCAGCGTCTCCGCGATGACGACCGCGACGGCCTGGTGATAATGCTGGACCCCGGGCCCGGCGAGCGGGTGGGCGGCGTAGAACATCCCCACGCCGACCTCACCGGCGTTCTCGTGCGTCACGATGCCGAGGACACCGGGGGCCGTGCTCGCCTTGCCAAGCTGGATCGAAACGATGCGGCCGCGGGCAATAGCGGCCCCAAGGATGAAGCCGCAAGCCTGTCTGCGCACGGCATCGTGCCGCTCATAGGCATATGGCGCGGTGCCCGTGACCTTCAGCCCACCGTCGATCCGATCAGTAGGATGGCCGATGATCCGGAGACGGGCGGCTGGGATTGGAGGTGCCGGCGTTTCGAATTTCATGCCCATCTCTCGCTGTCTGTGGATCGACGTTGGTCTGGTCGCGTTCAGGATTTCCGCACCGGGCGTCCCCGGATCCCCGGAACCACCGCATGCTTGCGGATCCTCCCATCCAAGAGGCCCTCAGGGGTCGCAGTTACCGACCACGCGGCCAGTTGCTGCGTAGTGCCTACTTATGCGCTTCATCCAAGTTACACTGGCGCTCTCCCGCGCTCCGCGACAGGCCAGAGTCTCCGCCACGATCGGGCGATCGGCGTCCGGGATAAAGCCAGACGCCTGCCGCCGAAGCCGCCCATTGAATTGCATTCCCGAAGGACGGGGTCGGGAGAGCCTTACGAGGGGCGGGAACCGAGAGTCCGGCCAAAGAACGGCGTCAGCTTGCCCATGGCGGCATCCACGTACTTAGGGACCCAGTAGGTCTCGATGTGCGTTGCGCCCTCAATGAGGAACAGTTCCTTATCGGTCGTGCCAGTGGCCTTGGGAAAGGCATCCTTAGTCATGTAGAGGCTATCAGCCTTGCTGCCGGCCATCATCAGCAGTGGCACGTTGATGAGCTCGATCTGGTCAGTGGCGTCCCAGCGCATCAGGTCCAGTAGGCTGCTCATAGTGTACTTGAAGGTCGAGCCGGGATGCGCGTGCGTCCTCCAGTAGTACTCGTAACCCTGCCGGTAGAGATCGAACGGCAGGGCAGCAATCTGCTCGTCCGTCATGTCGGCATCGCCGGCATAGAGAACATTCCCGCCCGTCATCTCGTGGGTGCGAACGGGAATGCTCCGCCCGGCAACTTCCCTGGCGCGGGCGTCCGACGCCTGCCGCAGGCGCTCCTGGATGGTCGCCAACTGTGAATCGTTATAGCCGTTGCGGCGCACCCGTCCCGAGTTGAACATGCTCAGCGTCGCGATCGACCTGAAGCGCTTGTCGGTCTTCGCCGCGGCGAGCGAGTAGCCGCCGCCGCCGCAGATGCCGAACAGGCCGAGACGGCCGGTGTCCACACCGGGATAGTGGGTGATGAAGTCCGCCATGCCGTGGATATCCTCGATGCGGAGGGCGGGTTTGTCGACGTTGCGCGGCTCGCCGCCACTCCCACCTTGGTACGCGGCGTCGGCGGTGATCGTGATGAAGCCCTGTTCTGCCAAGCGCTGGGCATAGAGGCCCGTGGTCTGCTCCTTCACCCCGCCGTTCGGGTGCGCCAGGACGATCGCCGGATACTTCTGGCTCGGATCGTACCCCGCCGGCGTGTAGACGTTGGCGGCTATATCCAGTCCGTTGAGCTTGTACGTGACCGGTTGGATGTTGACCTTGCCCGGCTCGTTCTTCGTGATCGCACCTTCATAGACCAGCGTGAACGGATTCCGCCTGTAGTCGGCGGCGGCAGCCGGAGAATTGGTCATAGCTGTGGCTCCTGTGATGGTGCCTGAGAGGACAAGCGCGGTGGCTCCGAGAAATTGACGCCTTCCTTCGTTGATGATTTCGTCGGCCATGATGATCTCCGATTCTTGACTTACGTGGTGACACGGGACCTGCGCAGCGCAGAGCGTTTAGGTGAGCAGATCAGTCCAGTTTTTTTTCAGTAAGGAACATCGAGACCTGATCGGCGATCTGGACGTTGTTCAGATCGGACATCAGGAAGTGCGTGTTGCCGCGGATCCCGATCTCCGGCAGGTGCACCAGCCGGGCGTCGCCGCCGTGCCGATTGACTGCGTCTATCCAGAGCCGGGCCATGGCGAGCCGTACCCGCCAGTTGTCCTGGCCGCGCTCCGCCGTGGGCTCGACCGGGAAGTTGTCCCCGTAATAGATGACGATCGGTATACGGGTGAGCTTCTCGAAAGTCGCCAGAGGTACAGCCTCCGGCGACAACGTACCGGCAGCACTCGGCATCGCCGGGGGCAGCTCGCCTTCCGGGAAGATGAAGCCGCTCCCCGGCTCAAAGGCGACGATCGCCCGGACATTGGCATTCTTGATCGCCGTCAGCCAGCCCGGACCGACACCCTGCGAATGGGTGAACAGGATGGCCGGACCGATCTTCGCGAACAGCGCGGACATTGCGTCCGAGATCACGCCTGCATCGTAAGGGCCAGTGTTGGGCGTGACAGAGCGAAAGAACTGGTCGAGCGTCTCCGGCCTGCGATCAAACTGGACATTCTCGAAGTAGTTCGGCCACTTGCCGAGCCGGAACTGGTCGAAAAAGAGCTGGTCGTAGGGCGTCGGCTCAATCGTCGTCGCGACGGTGCTGTTGCCCGCCCGTCCGCGACGCGGCTGATCGACCAGGTAAACCGGGAAACGACGCCGCAGGAAGATGGTCTGGAAGCCTTCCCGGCCGTCCGGCGTAGTTTCCCAGCTACGGGCCGATTGGTAGGCGCCATGCAGCATGACAATCGGCAGGGGCCTGGCACCCTGCGGCACCTGATAGAAGCTGTAGAGGTGATCGCCGTGCAGGCTCTGGCCCGCAGCGGTCGGCGCGTTGTTGTTGTAGACGCCGAGGGTATTCGCCACCGTGCCGCCGATGGCAAAGCTGCCCTGCTCTCGGATGGTCAATGGCCCGGGCGTGCTGCCGTCGGCAGCTGTTCCTGCCCCTGGCATCGCCAACCCGGCCGCGAGCGCCAGAACCGCGGTGAATGCCCGCCAGGACCTTGAGCTCGCGGCTCCGTCTTCAGGTCCTGCAGCCGCCCGGGATGGATGAGCCTTGGGCGTACTGGTCATCTGTGACGTGCTCCATCCAGACGGTGCTGGTGCCATCCTGCGCTTCGGCGACGGCGACATGGCTCATCGCGCTATTCGGTGTTGCGCCATGCCAGTGCTTGATCCCGGGCGGGAACCAGACGACGTCGCCGGGCCGGATCTCCTGCACCGGGCCGCCTTCCTGCTGCACCCAGCCGCAGCCGGAGGTGACGATCAGCGTCTGGCCCAGCGGGTGCGCGTGCCAAGCTGTTCGGGCTCCCGGCTCGAAGCTGACCACACCTCCACCCACCCGTGCGGGGCTCTCGGCCTGGAAGCGGGACTCGACGCGAACGGTCCCGGTAAAGTTGCTCGCCGGTCCCGTAGCGGACGGCTGCCCGCCGTGGCGCTGGATGCGGATCGCCGCGCCTGCGCCCGTCTGCGGAGCGGCGGCCTTGGCGCGCTCTGCCAGGATCTTCTGGACGACGGGCACCGCCGACATGGAGCGCGGCCAGCCTGCGTAGAAGGCGAGATGCGTCACCACCTCCGACAGTTGTGCCTCGGTCAATCCCGCATCCATGGCGCGGTTGACATGGAAAGGCATCTGCTCGGCCTGGCCATTGGCGATCAGGGCGGCGATGGTTACCAAGCTCCGGTCCCGCGGCGCAAGCGTCGGGCGACGCCACAGGTCCCCGAACAGCACCCTATTGGTGAGGTCAGCCAGTGGCGGCGCGACGGCCCCGGCCGAGGCCTGCACGGCGGCCCGCCGCCGCGCCTCGGCCGCTTCGTCGAGCGAGAGCGGCGCGGTGGCGGGAACCGGGGTTCCGATGTCACGCTGCTCGAAGACCGCCTTCGTCTCCTGCACTGCCGAGATGGCAACCGGCCAGCCCGCATAGAAGGCGAGGTGGGTGATGATTTCCGCGATCTCCTCCGGCCTGACCCCATTGTCCAGCGCCCGGCCGACATGCCCGCGCAGCTGGGCGGCGCGGCCGTTCGCGATGAGGGCGGAGACAGTGACGAGGCTGCGGTCGCGGGGGATGAGCCCCTCCCGCCGCCATACCTCACCGAAGAGAACTTCATCGGTGTAGGCACCTAGCGAGGGGGCGATGTCGTAGACCGCCTGGGGAGCGACCCGCGGTGCCGGCGCGCCCTGCCCCTGAGCCTGGGCAGGGCCAGCAAGCCCGGTCATGGCGAGCGTCATGGCCAAAATCCTCATTGACCTTTCCCTGTGTCGAAGGGAGGGCTTTTGTCGTCCAGCATCAGTCATGCCAGCGTCGGAAGCCGCTCGATCAGCTTGTCGAGCGTGATCGGGTAGTCGCGGACACGGATACCGGTGGCGTTGTAGATGGCATTGGCCACCGCCGCACCGACGCCGCATAGGCCGAGCTCGCCCACGCCCTTGGCCTTCATGGGCGAGGAGAGTGGGTCCACCTCGTCCAGAAAAAGGACCTCTTGGTGTGGGATATCGGCGTGCACCGGCACCTCGTAGCCCGCCAAGTCGTGGTTGACGAAGAAGCCGTGGCGCTTATCCACCTCCAGCGCCTCGCTCAGCGCGGCACCGACGCCCATGGTCATCGCGCCGATCACCTGGGAGCGCGCCGATTTCGGGTTGAGGATGCGGCCCGCCGCGCAGACGGCCAGCATGCGCTGGATTCGGGTCTCGCCCGTGAAGACATCCACGGCTACCTCCACGAAGTGCCCGGCGAAGGTGGATTGCTGGTAGCGCTTGGCGAGGTCGCCGTACTCGATCGCATCCTCCGCGACGAGGCCGCCCGGGCCTGCCGCCTCGCCGAGCGGCACGGCCCGGTTGCCCGAGCGGACCTGCCCGTTGGCGAACTCCGCCTCGGCCGAGTTGAAGCCGAGCCTCTGCGCCACCGCCTCGCGCAGCTTCACGCAGGCGGCGAAGACACCGGCTGTGGAGTTGTTGGCGCCCCACTGGCCGCCCGAGCCGGCCGAGGCCGGGAAATCGGAATCCCCGAGCTTCACCACCACCTTCCCGATTGGCACGCCCATCATCTCGGCGGCCGTTTGGGCGATGATGGTGTAGCTGCCCGTGCCGATGTCGGTCATGTCGGTCTCGACCGTCACCACGCCCCCGCTGTCCAGCCGCACGCGGGCACCGGACTTGGTCAGCAGGTTGTTGCGGAAGCCCGCCGCCACGCCCATCCCGAGAAGCCATCGCCCGGCTCGCCTCTGACCCGGACGGGGGTCTCGGTTCGTCCAGCCAAAGCGCTCGACCCCACGTCGCAAGCACTCCACCAGCTGCCGCTGCGAGAAGTGACGCTCCGGGTGCTCCGGGTCCACTTGGGTATCGTTGATGATGCGGAACTCGACGGGATCCAAGCCCAGCCTCTCCGCCATCTCGTCGATCGCGACCTCCAGCGCCATGAGGCCCGGCGCCTCGCCCGGGGCACGCATGGCGTTGCCCTCGGGCAGGTCCATCTCCGCCAGCCGCAAGGCGGTCAGGCGGTTCGCCCCGGCATAGAGCAGCTTGGTCTGTTGCACCGCCGTCTCTGGCTTGCCGTCCTTCAGGTTGCCGGAGGTGCTCTCATGCGCGATCGCTGTGATCCGGCCGTCCCGCCCCGCGCCGAGGCGGACGCGCTGGATGGTGGCCGGGCGGTGCGTGGTGTTGTTGGCGATCAGGGGCCGCGTCAGCGCCACCTTCACCGGCCGCCGCGCAGCCCTCGCGCCCAGCGCGGCGAGAACCACGTCCGAGCGCAGGAACAGCTTTCCGCCGAAGCCGCCGCCGACATACGGGCTGTCGAGCCGAATATTCTCCGGCTTCATGCTGAGCGCCTTGGCAAGATCTCGCTTGCCCCAGGCGATCATCTGGTTGGACGTCCAGACCGTCAGCCTGTCACCTTCCCATGCGGCGATGGTCGCGTGCGGCTCCATCGCCGCATGGCTCTCGTCCGGGGTGGTGTAGGTTTCGTCCAGCTTCACGGGGGCGGCAGCGAAAGCGCCCTCGAAGTCGCCGAACCGATCCTCTGGCGGAGCCCCGCTGCCCTCGCCGCTGTCGCCGGGGACCGGCTTGGCATTTCGGGCTTCCGCAGCCAGGTCAAAGCGGCCTGGCTGGCGGGCATAGTCCACCCGAACCAACGCTGCGGCAGCCCGCGCCTGCTCGAAGGTCTCGGCCACCACCAGCGCGACGGCTTGATGGTAGTGCTGAATCTCCGCGCCGCCGAACAGGGTGGCGGTGTTCATCGGACCGTTGGGGAGAGGGGCAGACTCAAGGGTGGTCACGACCGCGACCACGCCGGGCGCGGCCCTGGCCGCCGAGACCTCAATCCGGGTGATGCGGCCCTTGGCGACGCCGGCGCCAATGACGAACCCGTATGCCGGATTCGGCGCGACATCGTGCCGCTCATAGGCATAGGGGGCGGTGCCTGTCGTCTTGAGGGGCCCATCGATACGGTCCGTAGGCTTGCCGATGACCTTGAGCTGGTCGATCGGGTTGCTGGTGGCGGGGGTGTCGAACCTCATGGCTCAGCCCCTCGCCTCGGCCAGGACGGAAGCGAGTGTCCGCTCTGCTAAGGGCACCTTGAAGGCATTCTCGTGGGTGGGCTTCGCGCCATCCAGGATCGCCGCCATGGCAGGCTTGGCACCCCGCGGCAGCTCGGCCTCCGCCGCTTCTACCCGCCAGGGCTTGTGGGCCACCCCACCCAGGGCCACGCGCCCCGTGCCGTCCCGCTGCACCACGGCGGCCACGGAGACGAGCGCGAAGGCGTAGGAGGCCCGGTCACGCACCTTACGGTAGAACTGCCGCCCGCCGGCGGGCGGCGGCAGGATCACGGCCGTGATGAAATCCCCCCGCTCCAGCGCCGTCTCGATATGCGGGGTGTCACCGGGAAGGCGGTGGAACTCGGCGATCGGGATCTGCCGCATGGTGCCATCCGCCTTCACCGTCTCCACGGTCGCGTCCAGCGCGCGCATGGCCACGGCCATGTCGCTGGGATGCGTGGCAATGCAGGCCTCGCTGGTTCCGATCACCGCCAGCCCCCGCGTGACGCCGCCAATCGCCGAGCAACCGCTGCCGGGCTGGCGTTTGTTGCAGGGCTGGGCCGTGTCGTAGAAATAGGGGCAGCGCGTGCGCTGGAGCAGGTTGCCCGCAGTCGTTGCCTTGTTCCGCAGCTGACCGGAGGCACCGGCGAGCAGCGCGCGGCTCAGCACGGCGTAGTCGCGCCGCACGCGCTCATCCGCGGCGAGATCCGTGTTGCGAACCAGCGCCCCGATCCGCAGCCCGCCCTCCGGCGTCGCCTCGATCCGGTCCAGCCCGAGCCCGTTGACGTCGATCAGGTGGCTCGGTACCTCGATCTGCAGCTTCATGAGGTCGAGCAGGTTGGTCCCGCCCGCGATGAACTTGGCGCCGGGATTGCGGCTGGCCGCCGCGGCCGCCTCGGCGGGGGTGCGGGCGCGCTCGTAGGTGAAGGGCCTCATGCCTGCTTCTCCGCGACCTCGGTGATGGCATCGACGATGTTGGAATAGGCGCCGCAGCGGCAGATGTTGCCGCTCATGCGCTCGCGGATTTCATCCGCCGTCAGCCGGGGCGCGGCCGTCAGGTCGGACGTCGCGTGGCTCGGCACGCCCGCCTTGATCTCCTCGAGCATGGCGACGGAGGAGCAGATCTGGCCGGGGGTGCAGTAGCCGCACTGGTAGCCGTCGTGCTTCACGAAGGCGGCCTGCATGGGGTGTAGGTTCTCGGGCTGGCCCAGCCCTTCGATGGTGGTGATCTCGTCGCCCTCGTGCATTATCGCCAGAGTCAGGCAGGAATAGACCCGACGGCCATTCACCATCACCGTGCAGGCGCCGCACTGGCCGTGGTCGCAGCCCTTCTTGCTGCCGGTGAGTTTCAGGTGCTCGCGCAAGGTGTCCAGCAGCGTCGTCCGCGTGTCGATCTCGGCGGCGCGTGCCTGGCCGTTGATGCGGAGGGACACCTTGGAAAGGCCGGGTGTCGGCTGAACAGCCCCGCTGGGAGCAGCGGCTTGAGCGCCAGGCTGGGCTTGCGCGGCAGGTCCAACAGCCGCTGTCGTGCAGGTGGCAGCTCCGGCGAGAAGTCCGCGCCGCGACACCCCGAGCTCGTCCTGACCTTGCATGGGCTACCCCGATCCTTATCGCGTCCGGGAACGGTGACACATGACGTCGGTGCCCTTCCCTGTCGGAGGTCGGGCTCGTTCCATCCGTCAAAAGTGACGCCTCCTCCACTCAATGATTAGGTGGTAGAATTGGCATGTAGTCATATACGGGATTCATAGATGCGTGGTGATGATCTGGCGGACCTGAACGTCTTCCTGGCCGTTGCCGAGGAGAGCAGCTTCACGCGCGCCGCCGCCAGGCTCGGCACCTCGCAGTCCGCGTTGAGCTACACCATCCGGCGCCTTGAAACCCGGCTCGGCGTCCGTCTCCTCACCCGGACCACGCGCCGGGTCGCGCCGACAGAGGCCGGCGAGCGGCTGTTGCGGACCCTCCGCCCGGCACTGGGCGACATCGAGGCCGAACTGCTCTCACTCGGCGAGCTGCGCGAGAAGCCGTCAGGGACCATCCGCCTGACCACCTCCCTGCACGCGGCCGAGACCATCCTGTGGCCGACCTGCGCCCGGCTCCTTCGCGGCTATCCTGAGGTGAAGGTCGAGATCACCGTCGACAACAGCCTGACCGACATCATCGCGGAGCGTTACGATGCCGGCGTGCGCCTGGGCGAGCAGGTGGCCAAGGACATGGTCGCCGTCCCGATCGGGCCCGACCTCCGGATGGCGGTCGTCGGCTCACCCGCCTACTTCGCTGCCAACCCACCCCCGCGGACGCCGCAGGATCTCCTCCGCCACAACTGCATCAATCTCCGCATGGCAACGTCAGGCGGCCTCTACGCATGGGAGTTCGAGCAGAATGGGCGGGAGCTGAAGGTCCGGGTCGATGGACAGCTCGCCTTCAACCGCAGCGACCTGAGCCTCCAGGCGGCAGCGGAAGGTTTCGGGCTGGTCTGCACCCTGGAGGGAGTGGCCATCCCGTACCTGTCCGATGGTCGCTTGGTGCGGGTCCTTGATGAGTTTTGCCCGCCCTTCGCCGGGTACCATCTCTACTATCCCAGCCGCCGCCAGCACACGCCCGCCTTCGCCCTCCTCGTGGAAGCCCTGCGGCACTGGAACGTGCGGCGCGATTGATGAGTGTTCAGTATAGGTTCATGCAAATTCTGACCTGTAGTTGCACAGGCCAGGGCGACCTACCTCCTGCCCAGACCGCGGGATCCCACCCGCGACCGTCGGGAGATCGCCAGCATGCAGAAGCGCACACTCGGCCGAAGCGGCCTGGAGGTTTCGGCCCTGGGACTCGGCTGCATGGGCCTGAGTTATGGATACGGGCCGGCCACCGATCGGCAGGAGGCCATCAAGCTAATCCGGGCCGCCCACGAGTGCGGCGTCACCTTCTTCGACACGGCCGAAGCCTACGGCCCCGGCATCAACGAGGAGGTCGTCGGCGAGGCCCTGGAGCCAATTCGCGATGAGGTCGTGATCGCGACCAAATTCGGCTTCCGGAACGGCGTGCCATCCGAGGGGCCCGATAGCCGGCCCGAGAGGATCCGGCTCGTGGCCGACGAGGCCCTGAAGCGCCTCCGCACCGACCGCATCGACCTCTTCTACCAGCACCGGGTCGATCCCAACGTCCCGGTGGAGGAGGTGGCCGGCACCGTCAAGGACCTCATCAGGGCCGGCAAGGTCCGCCACTTCGGCATGTCCGAGGCAGGCGCGGACGCGATCCGTCGCGCCCATGTCGTGCAGCCTCTCGCCGCGCTCCAGAGCGAATATTCCCTGTGGTGGCGGGAGCCCGAGGCCGAGATCCTGCCCCTGCTCGAAGAGCTCGGCATCGGCTTCGTGCCCTTCTCTCCTCTCGGCAAGGGATTCCTGACCGGCAAGATCGACGCGAGCGCCACCTTCGGCGACAAGGATTTTCGAAGCTCCGTGCCGCGCTTCTCGCCCGAAGCCCTGAAGGCCAACCAGTCCCTGGTGGACCTCATCGGGTCGATCGCGACGGCGAAGGCCGCGACGCCCGCGCAGGTCGCGCTCGCGTGGCTGCTGGCCCAGCGCCCCTGGATCGTCCCCATTCCCGGCACCACCAAACTGCACCGCCTGGAGGAGAACCTCGGCGCGGCCGGCGTGGAGCTGACCGCCGACGATCTCGGCCGCATCGAGGGGGCTCTCGCCGGCATCACGATCCAGGGCGACCGCTATGCCGCCTCGCACCAGCGCCTGATCAACCGCTAGGCGGCGGAGGGATGCCCGAGATGACCGACAAGTCCGGCGAGCACCGACCGGAGATGAGCAGAAGCTTGGCTGCCGGGGTGCGCCGTCGTGCCCTGGTGGGTGTCCCGGGCGGGCTTGCCGCACTCCCGATCCTGGGCGCCATGCCGACGCCCGGCTTCGCCCAGGGAGCGGGGAGTGCGACCGGTCGCACCGATGGCGCGGTTAGGGTAGGTGGCCGCCGGAGACTGGGGACGCTGGAGGTCTCCAGCATCGGCCTTGGCGTCCAGAACATGAGCCGCACCTACCAGACGACGATCCCCAGCCGGCCGGAGATGATCAACATCATCCGGACCGCCTTCGAGCGCGGCGTCACCTTCTTCGACGCCGCCGAGGCTTATGGGCCGCATGAGGTGGAGCGGATCCTCGGGGAGGGTGCGGCGCCGTTCCGCAACCAGGTCGTCATCGCCTCCAAGTTCGGCTGGAACATCGACCTCCAGAGCGGAGAACGCCGGCCCGGGCTCAACAGCCGCCCCGAGCACATCAGGGCGGCCGTCGAGGGCATGCTGAGGCGCCTACGGACCGACCGGATCGACCTGCTCTACCAGCACCGCGTTGATCCGCAGGTCCCGATCGAGGACGTCGCCGGCGTCGTTAAGGACCTCAGGGCGGAAGGCAAAGTCCTCCACTGGGGTCTCTGCGAGATGGGGCCGAACACGCTTCGCCGGGCCCATGCCGAGATGCCGGTCAGCGCCGTCCAGAACGAGTACTCGATGCTCTGGCGCGGGCCGGAGGAGGTCGTCATCCCCCTCTGCGAGGAGCTGGGCATCGGGTTCGTCCCCTGGAGCCCCCTCGGGGTTGGTTTCCTCACCGGCTCCATCGACGCCCAGACGAGCTTTGCCGACGGTGACATCCGCGAGGCCGAGACGCGGTTCTCGCGGGAGAACCTGCCCAACAACCTGGCCCTTGTCGCCCTGCTGAAGCGTTGGGGAGAGCGCAAGCAGGCCACGCCGGGGCAGGTCGCCCTCGCCTGGCTGCTGGCTCAGAAGCCCTGGATCGTGCCGATCCCCGGCACGACGCAGATGCCCCACATGGTCGAGAACATCGGGGCGGCAGCCCTCACGCTGACGGAGGCCGAGGTCGCTGAGCTGAACCGCTCGGTGACGGAGATCCAGATTCGCGGGGCACGCCTGCCGGACGCGGTTCTGGCCTTTTCAAATGTGGAAGCACCGCCGAAGGGCGGCCGCTGAAGGTAGTCCCGCCTGCGCGGACAGGTGCCCGACCTACGCAGCGGCCCCTCAACGAATTGGAGATAAAGCATGGAACAGCGCGTTCTCGGCCACAGCGGCTTGAAGGTATCTGCCCTGGGCTTCGGCTGCATGAGCATGACCTCGACCTACGGCCCAGCCGGCGACCGGCAGGAGATGATCGCGCTCGTCCGCACGGCCGTGGATGAGGGCGTGACGCTGTTCGACACCGCCGAGGCATACGGGCCGTTCACCAACGAGGAACTCGTCGGCGAGGCGCTTCAGCCGGTGCGGGACGCGGTGGTCATCGCGACCAAGTTCGGCTTCGATATCGACCTCGAGACCGGTGAGCGCCGCGGCGGGACCAACAGCCGGCCCGAGCACATCAAGGCCGTGGCCGATGCCTGCCTCAGGCGCCTGAGGACCGACCGCATTGATATCCTCTACCAGCACCGGGTCGACCCGCAGGTGCCCATCGAGGACGTGGCCGGCGCGGTCAAGGACCTGATCGCCGCCGGGAAGGTGAAGCATTTTGGCCTGTCCGAGGCAGGCACCGGCACCATCCGCCGCGCCCACGCCGTCCAGCCGGTGACCGCCGTCCAGAGCGAGTACTCGCTGTTCTGGCGCGGGCCGGAGGCCGAGCTGCTGCCGGTGCTCGAGGAGCTCGGCATCGGCTCCGTGCCCTTCAGCCCGCTAGGCGCCGGCTTCCTCACCGGCAAGATCGACGAGAACACCAAGTTCGACCCGACCGACTTCCGCAACCACGTCCCCCGCTTCTCGCCGGAGGCCCGCAAGGCGAACATGGCGCTGGTGAAGGTGATCAAGACCGTGGCGGACCGGAAGGGCGCGACCCCGGCGCAGGTCGCCCTGGCCTGGCTCCTGGCGCAGAAGCCCTGGATCGTGCCGATCCCCGGGACCACCAAGGTTCACCGCCTGAAGGAGAACCTGGGCGGGGCCGCACTCCATCTGGCGGCCGCCGATCTCGCCGAAATCGAGGTGGAGGCGTTCAAGGTGCCGGTCCAGGGCGAGCGGCTGCCGGAAGCCCTGCTCAAGATGACGGGCCTCTAGGGACGGAAGGCCGGCGCGATGGTCTCCCGGTTGAGCGGGGCGCCCATCCGCCCCCCCCCACCCGGGGTCGCACATGGTGAACGGGGGCGAGCCGGATCGTCGGCCAGCCCTGCCCACGGAAGGGCCGGAGCGGCCCTCGAGCACTCAACGAGGAGGTCAGACTTGTCCTTGCCTACCCCGTCTTTTCAGGACGTCGTGCGGTCCCGGCACTCCGCCCGAGGCTTCCTGCCATCGCCGATCCCTCGCGACACGCTGGAAGACATTCTCCAGGATGCCCAATGCGCTCCCTCGAACTGCAACACGCAGCCCTGGAACGTCCACATCGTTGCGGGGAAGAAGCTCGATGCGCTGAGCGCCGCCCTCCTGGACGCGCTCAGGGCGGAGAAGTACAGCAAGGACTTCACCTTCGACACCGCCGACTACCCGCCGACTTGCAGGGAGCGCGCTTCGGAGCAGGGCCGGACCTATTACCGGGCCCTGGGCGTGGCCCGTGACGACTCCCTCAGCCGGGCCGAAGTCGTGGAGCGCAATGTCAGGTTCTTCGGTGCACCGCACGTGGCGCTCCTGTTCATGCCCTCGGTGGGAGACAACGTCCGGGTCGCGTCCGACGTCGGCATGTACGCGCAGACCTTCCTCCTGTCCCTGGCGGCCCGCGGGTACGCGGGGGTGCCGCAAGCTGTCCTCGGCTACTTCGCGGACACGGTCCGCCAGATCCTCGGCGTGCCGGGCGAGCTGAAGCTGCTCTTCGGGATTTCCTTCGGCGCGCCGGACACTTCACATCCCGCCTTCACCTACCAGCAGGGCCGGGTGCCCCTCGCGGAGAGCGTCGCGTGGCACGAATGACGGCCCCCCCGCTCCCACCTCAGCACAGCAGCGCTCTCATTGGTGCCGTGCGATCCGGCCAGCAGACCTTCTGCGTGACGCATCCCACGCTGCTGCCAGGTCACGTCGCGCTGTCCCTTCTCCTGGCCTCGGCCGACGTCGAGGCAGGTGAAGGTCCTCGAATCCCCAGAACCACCGTGGTGAGCCCGATGCTGCAGGAACGGGACCGGCACGCGGATCACCTGACGCCCGACGGACGCCTGGGAGACATCCTGGAGCATCCGGCCTTCACGGGCTTCGCCAGGCTGATCCTGCCCTGGGATGGCAAGACCTACGACAGCGCGATGCCCCTGCGGCAGATTGGCTCCCTGCTGCCGTACCACAGCCATGTCGACCCTGTGGTCGTCACGCGCGCCCTGAACCGCATGATTGATGACGTGAGGGCGGGCAGGAGGGTGTTCTACGACTTCTACGACGCCGCCGCGAGGCGGGCGGACCCGGAGAAGGAGAACACCGGGCTGTTCTTCTTCCACGGCAGGCCCGGCGCCCCCTTCGCCATCGTCGCGCCGGGCGGGGGCTTCTCCTATGTCGGCTCGGTGCACGAGGGCTTCCCCTACGCCCAGGACATCAGTGCCGCGGGGTACAACGCCTTCGTCCTGCGATACCGGGCCGGTCACGGCGGCAGGATGGCGACGGAGGATCTGGCGGCCGCGCTCACCTACGTCTTCAGGAACGCCGGGGCTCTCGGTGTATCGACCGAGGGCTACTCGCTCTGGGGAAGTTCGGCCGGGGCACGGATGGCCGCCTCCATCGGCTCGCACGGCGCGGCCAGCTTCGGCGGGGACGATCTCCCGCGGCCATCGACGGTCGTGATGGCCTACACGGGGCACTCGGACCATTCCTCCGAGGAGCCGCCGACCTTCGTCGTCGTCGGCGGGCGGGACGGGATCGCGCCGCCGTCCAGCATGGAGCGCAGGGTCGCGGCGCTGCAGCGGGCCAGGACGCCGGTCGAATACCGCCGCTACGAGGGTCTTGGCCACGGCTTCGGGACGGGCGCGGGCACCAGGGCAGAGGGATGGATCGCGGAGGCGGTCCGGTTCTGGCAGGCGCAGCTGGCGGGCCGTGGCGGGGCAGCAGGAGACATACGATGAGCGCGACACACCTCAAGATCCTGTCCGTCGGTGCGACGGGTAGCATCGGCCGCCACGTGGTCGAGGAAGCCCTTGCCATGGGACACGGCGTCCGCGCCCTGGTGCGGAACCCAGGCAAGGTGCCGTTCCCCCCCGGCGTGGAGGTTCTCGCCGGCGACCTCACGCGGCCAGCCTCGCTGGTACCCGCCCTGGACGGCATCGGCGCCATCGTGTTCACCCACGGCACCTACGGCGGTGCCCAGGCGGGCGCGGAAGCGGTCGACTATGGTGGCGTGCGCAACGTGCTGGCAGCGCTGCGAGGCCGCCAGGTTCGTGTCGCGCTGATGACCACCATCGGGGTAACCGACCGCAAGGGAGTCCACGACTGGAAGCGCCGCGGCGAGCGTCTGCTCCGGGCCAGCGGCCTGCCATACACGATCGTCCGGCCCGGCTGGTTCGACTACAACGACCGCGGTCAGGAGCGCCTCGTCCTGCTGCAGGGCGATAGGCGGCAGACGGGGACGCCGCGCGACGGTGTCGTCGCACGGCGGCAGATCGCGTGCGTCCTGGTTCGCTCACTCTCCTCAACATATGCCCTGCGGAAGACCTTTGAGCTCGTGGCCGAGCGTGGCCCGGAGCCTGCCGACATGGACGAGCTGTTTGCCATGGCCGTTCCGGATGACGATCCGGCGCTGGACGGCATCCAAGATGCCAGGAATATGCCACTCGATAATGAGCCGCCAGAGGTGGTGAAGGAACTCGAAATTATTCACGCATCAAATCGAGGGCCGGCAACGACCGGCTGAAGACGCGGCCAGACGGCGCTCGTGACGTCGCTGGGAGCCAGCGGGGCTGCAGCACGATGAGCCAGGAGGATCTTTGGACCGGCACGATCATCGGAAGTGCCGGTCCAGCCGGCCCCGGTCCGAGGTGGCGCACTCTGCCCGGACAGTCACGTCAGGCAGACTCCTCGTCCGGCTTGCTGTTGGAACGCTGCTTCCTGCGCGATGCGGAGAGGGGAACCATGGAGCGGCGCTCCCCGGCGGCGCGGGAATGTGTAGCCGTGATGTGCTCCCGCATCTGGCGTTCGGCCGCTCCGGCGTCACCTGCCCTGATGGCTTCGTTGATCCGAGAATGGACGCGGAGTACCTCCCGGCGCGTCTCCGCCGTGTCGTATTCCTCAGCCGATGTTGAAACGTGCACGCCGTAGGAGATCGCGCCGAGGACGGCCGAGAGCAGCGTAAGCGTCATCCCGCAGCTGCCTTGTAGGGCGCTGGCCTGATCGGCTGATCTGCGCGTCTCCTGGGCGGCGCGGTGTTGGTTGTCGCCCTTACG
>NZ_JACIJD010000033.1 GCF_014199205.1 Muricoccus pecuniae
CCCGCCGAAGCATCAGCAGGGCGACGTATCTAGTGGCTCATCACCACCGCGTCAACCCCCTCAATCCGCCCCAACCAGGGTCACCAACCCGCCCCCATCAGAAGCACCGTCGGTGTGGGGCGGCTTATATGGGCGGCAGCACCGGCCGTCAAACCCCTTTTTGAGGCGGTTGCGGGAAAATACGCACCCGGCACGAAATTCATGCCCGCCCGGCGCTGCCCTGTTCTTACCCGTCGGCCCGGATGTCCGCGCTCCGGATCACGGCGGCCCACTTGTCGATCTCGGATTGCAGGAAGCGCCGCGCCCCCTCGGGATCGGAGGCGACCACGTCGGCTCCCTGCTCCTCGATCTTCTGCCGGACTTCCGGCTCCTGCACGACCTGGCGGATGGCCGCGCTCATCCGGGCCAGGATCGGCTCCGGCGTACCCGCCCGGCCGAGCAGCATCCACCAGGTAGGGGCCTCGAAGTCCCCGACCCCCTGCTCGGCGAAGGAGGGGGCGCCGGGCACATGGCGCGACGCCGTGCGGGTGGTCACCCCCAGGGGGCGCAGCAATCCCGAACGGATGTGCTGGCTGATCACCACGACATTGGACATGAAGAGCGGCACATGGCCGGCCACCGCGTCCTGCGCCGCCGGCCCGCCGCCACGATAGGGCACATGGGCGATGCGGAAGTCGCCCTTCTGTTGCAGCAGAGTGGTGGCGACATGCGCCAGCCCTCCCACGCCTGACGTGGCGTAGTTGATCGTGTCCGGAGCCTTCCTCGCGGCCTCCACCACGTCCTGGTAGCTGCGATAGGGGGTGGACTGGTGCGCCACCAGCGCCAGGGGCCCCGTGGCAACGAGGCAGACGGGGGCAAAGGCCTCCAGCGCCTTGTAGGGCAGGCGCATGACGGTCTGGTTCGTCGCCTCGGTGTCGTAGGCGAGCATCCAGGTATTGCCGTCCGGCGCCGCCCTGGCGGCCTCCCCTGCCCCGATCGCCCCCGATGCGCCGCCGCGATTCTCGACGATGACCGGACGCCCCAGTACCTCGCCCAGCCGCTGCTGGAAAATCCGCGCGACCACGTCGGTGGAGCCGCCGGGCGGCCAGGGGACGATGAGGCGGATGGGCCTGTCCGGCCACGTGCCCTGGGCGCGCAGGACGGACGGCATGGCGAGGCCGGCGGCGGTCGCCACGATCAATCCACGCCGGCCCGTGCTCGGGCGCTGGATCATGATGTGCTCCTTGAACGTCACCTTCGCCCCTTCCCGGGCGGCTGGGCGCAGCTTCGGCGGTTGTTGCGTTCCGCGCAACCCACCGTGCCGGGTCAGGCTGCCCGGGCGCTCACCTCCGCCCCATCGCCGAAGCCCCGGCGGATATGGTTCGCCAGGGCCTCGGCGACCGCGCCGGGATGCTGGAGGAGTGCGATCTCCAGCTCCGGCAAGGCGGGCATCCCGTCCTCCGGCCCGAGCAGGCGGAGCGCGGGGGGCAGCGCGACGGACAGGCCGACCGTCACCCCCAGCCCCGCCAGCACCACGGCATGCGTCCCGGTCTGCGAGGCGGAAGAGTAGGCCATGCGCCACGGCACCCCCGCCTGGTCCAGCGCCTGCGTGGCCGCGACCCGCCAGGTGCAGCCGGTATGGCACAGCACGAGCGGCAGGGGCCGGAGCAGGTGGATCGGCCGCGCGGCCGGCCCGACCCAGCGCAGCGGCCCGCGCCATATCGTCTCCGCCGCCACCCCGGGCGCCTCGGTTCCGGCGGAGAAAAGGGTGAGGTCGAGCTCGCCCTTGCCGAAACAGGAGAGAAGGACACTGGAGGGAAGGCAGACCACCTCCACCTCGACCGCCGGATGCGCCTCGGCGAAGCCGGCCAGGATCTGCGGCAGCCAGAGCAGCGCGTAGTCGTCCGGGCAGCCGAGCCGGACGGGCCCCGCGATCTCGGGCGCCCGGAAGTTCGTCACGATCTCGTCGTGCATGGCCAGCAACCGCCTCGCGCGGTCGAGCAGCCAGATCCCGTGCGGGGTCGGCACCAACCCGCGCGCGCCCCTCAGCAGCAAGGCCTGCCCCAGCGATTCCTCCAGGCGCCGCATCTGCATGGAGACGGCGGATTGGGTGCGCCCCACCCGCGCGGCGGCGCGCGTGATGCTCCCGCCCTCGGCCACCAGCACGAAGGAGCGGAGCAGGTCGGGATCGATTCCGGGGGGAATGGCCATCATGACCGCATCAGCATCGCTGATGCCGATCTTCAAAACAACTCGTTTCCCTTATGACGCTTGCGGGCCAATCCTCTCATCGCGGCATCATAGAGAGAGGGATTGCCCCCATGTCCGGTCACGTCATTCCCAGCGGCAGCAGCGCGCGGGAGATCCTCGTTGCCCGCCGCCTTCGGGCCGGCGTCCGGCACGCATCCGGATGGCTTCGCGCCCTGGCCTGCATGCTGCGCGCGGTCGAGGAGCGGCGGATTCTCGCCACCCTCGACGACCGGATGCTGGCCGATGTCGGGCTGAACCGCCTGGATGCCGAGCGGGAAGTTGCCCGCGCGCCCTGGGACCTCGAGAGGCGTAACTAGAAGGGGCAGCAGGTCACGCGACGCCGAGCCGCGGGACCTCCTCCAGCGCCTGCCGGATGGAGAGGATGAAGACCCGGCGGTCCGCGCCCCTGGCTAGACCGCCGAGGTCGATCCCGCTCAGCGCCGCCAGGACGCCCGCGCCGTCCCCATCGGGAAGGGCGGCGACAAGGCCGCGCAAACAGCCATCCGGCCCGACCACCGGCCCCCCGGAATAGCCCATCAGCGCGGCGAGACGGGCGGTGAAGCCGCGGCCGAAGCGGGGCAGGATGGCATCGGGGATCTCCACGATACCCGTCGCCACGCCGGGGCCGATCCCCGGCATTCCGGCCGCCCAGATCCGGTCCCCGGCCTCGACCGGCCGATTGCAGAGAGCGGCAGGCGTGAGGAGCCCCTCCCCGTCCCCCAGGATCGTCAGGTCCATGCGCGGACTATGCGCCAGAACCGGCACGCGGCGGGCGGGCGCGCCGTCCCCGCGGCGCAGCCAGACAGTCCTGGCGCCGGCGGGCAGGGCGTGCGTCGTGCAGGCGACCAGCCCGGGGGCCACTGCCACCGCCGAACCGAGCAGGGCTCCCGGCCCGCCCTCCCCCTCCGCATGCAGGGCCGCGAAACCGGTACCGACGAGCGAGGCAATGGGCAGCCCGGCGGACTCGCCGGAGGGCAGGCCGGTGCAGGCGGACAGGGGCATCAGAGCAAGCAGGCCGCGGCGGGCAAGCATCGGGGCGGCACCTCGGTCCACGGCCTGGGGTTCGGATCGCCTCACCGGCGAAGGTCCGACGCGACGACGGATCGCGTTCTTGGAGCGTGCGGCCGATACAAGAACATAGTATGAACGAGCATGCCTTCTGATTCGCCTCACCGGCCCCATAGCGCCGCCGCTCCTGACCGTAATTCCAGTGGTTTGGAAGGGGTTCATCACGAATCCGCGCAGGCCAGCGAGTCGTTCCATCAGGTGGCCGGGAGCCTGGACCGCCGCGCCCTCATGGCCGCGCTCCGGGCCCGAGTCGCCCGAATCGAACGTGCCGGGCTGGCGGACCGGCAGGAGCCCTCGGCGATCCCCCTCTGCCCGGAGATGAACCGCGACCTTCCCGGCGGGGGCCTGCCGCGGGCGGCGCTGCACGAAATCCTGTCCGACGGGGCGGGTGCCGCGGCCGGCTTCGCGGCGCTGCTGATGGCGCGCTCCGGCGGCACGGTGTTCTGGATCGCGCGGGACCCCGATCCCTGGCCGCCCGGCCTGGCCGGATTCGGCCTGCCCCCTTCCCGCCTGGTCGTCGCGCAGCCCTCGAACCACCAGGACGCGCTCTGGGCGACGGAGGAGGCGCTTCGCTGCCCCGCCGTCTCGGCCGTGCTGCTGATGACGGAGCGGCCCGACGCCACCGCCATGCGCCGCCTTCAGCTCGCGGCCGAGACGGGGGGCGGGATCGGCCTACTCCTGCGGGATTCGGAGGAGGAAGAGGGACCTTCCCTGGCCACCACGCGCTGGCGCGTCACGGGCCGGGCCGGCGGGTCCATGCACGATCTCGGCGATCCGCAATGGACCCTGGAACTGCTGCGCTGCCGTGGCGGCCGCCCGCGCTCCTGGCAGGTGACCTGGCGGGCGGGAATGGAGAGCCTCGTGATGGACGACGAGGCACGGACGGAGGAAGCCCCGAGGCGCGCCCGCCGCCACTGAGCGGCAGGGCGCCCCGGGAAGGTATCAGGCCGTCTCCTTCGTCCCGATCACCTTGTCGATGGTGATCGGCAGCTCGCGGATGCGCTTGCCCGTCGCGTGGAAGACCGCGTTGGCGATGGCGGCCGCCGTGCCGACGATGCCGATCTCGCCCAACCCCTTCACGCCGATGGGGCTGGCCAGCTCGTCCTGCTCCTCCACGAAGATCACGTCGATGTCGTGAATGTCGGCGTTCACGGGCACGTGGTACTCGGCGAGGTTGTGGTTCATGAACCGGCCGAGATTGTGGTCCGGCATCGACTCCTCGTGCAGCGCCATGCTGATGCCGAAGACGACGCCGCCCAGGATCTGGGAGCGCGCGGTCTTGGGATTGATGATCTTCCCCGCCGCCACCGCGTCCACCAGCCGGGTCACGCGCACCTGGCCCAACTCCTCGTCCACCCGGACCTCCACGAAGACGGCCGAGTGGGTGTAGGAGGAGTAGCGCGCCTGGACGAGCTTGTCCGGGACCGCCGTCTCCTCCGCCTCGATCCGGTCCACCCCGCCCGCGCGCATCGCATCCGCGATCGTCACGAATCGGGAGGGATCGGAGATCAGCGCGATCCGCTCCCCCTGGAAGGCCACCTGTGCCAGGTCGGCATTGGCGATCGGCGAGTTGTCCATGCCGCGGGCGTATTTGAACAGCTGCTGCCGCACGGTGTCGCAGGCCAGCCGCACGGCCGTGCCGGCCGAGGCCGCCGTCCAGGACCCACCCTCGACCGGCGACTTCGGCAGGCTGGAATCGCCGATCCGCGCCGTCACCTTCTCCATCGGCAGGCCGAGCGCGTCGGCGCCGATCTGGGTGAGGATGGTGTAGGTTCCCGTGCCGATATCGGCGGTGGCCGAGGCCACCTCCAGCCGCCCATCCGCCGTGAGCACGGCCCGGGCGGCGGTGCGCGCCATCTGCGCCTCCCAGGCGCCGGTCGCCATGCCCCAGCCGATCAGCTCCCGCCCCTCCTTCATCGAGCGCGGGACGGGGTTCCGCCTGGCCCAGCCGAAGCGCTCGGCGCCGATCTGGTAGGCCGCGCGCAGCTCCTTGCTCGTCAGCTTCTTGCCGTTGGCCTCGTCCACCTCGGAATAGTTCCGAAGGCGGAGCTGGACCGGATCGATCCCGAGCTTGTAGGAGAGCTCGTCCATGGCGGATTCCATGGCGAACAGCCCAGTCGGCGCCCCGGGCGCGCGCATGTCGGCGGGGGTGTAGGTATCGATCTTCACCAGCTTCTGCGTCGCCGTCGCGTTGTCGCAGCGGTACAGCATGACGGACCAGTTGACCGTCGCCTCCTGGTAGTCCTCGAAGGTGGAGGTGCCCGCGATCAGGTCGTGGCGGATGGATTGCAGCCTGGCATCCGGATTGGCGCCGAGCGCGACGTTCTGCACCCCGTCCGGCCGGTAGCCCATGGTGAACATCTGGTCGCGCGTGAGCGTCACGCGGACGGAGCGCTTCAGCTCCAGCGCCGCCATGACGGCGAGGAAGAGCTGGTACTGCGGCCGCAGGCCCGAGCCGAAGGCGCCGCCCACGAAGGGCGAGATCACCCGCACGTCGTCGTTGGACAGGCCGAAGACATGGGTGATGTAGGATTGGCTGTTCTGCGCGCCCTGGATCTTGTCGTGGACGGTGATCCTGCCTCCGCCCTCCCACACCACGGTGGTCGCGTGCATCTCCATCGGGTTGTGGTGCTCGACCGCGATCCGGTACTCGCTCTCAACCTTCACGGGCGAAGCGCCGAAGGCGGCCTCGGAATCCCCCTTGGGCTTGGGCGGCGGCGTGATGCCGGAGCGCTTCTTCGGCGGCACATAGGCCTCGCCGAGAACCTTCGCGACATCGGTCTGGTGCTTCTCCGCCTCATAGGTCACGCGGACCAGGGAGGCGGCGTAGCGCGCGATCTCGAAATCCTCCGCCACCACCAGCGCCACGGGCTGGCCGCTATAGACGATGTGCTCGTCGTAGAGAGGGCGGAAGGGCTTGCCGGGCGGGGCCACCTCGTCCTGATAGGCGCCGCTGCGCCAGGCCGTGCGCGGGCGGTTCTGGTGGGTGAAGACCTGCACCACCCCCGGCACCGCCATGGCGGCCGAGGTGTCGATGTTCGTGATCTTCCCCTTCGCGATCGCGCCGGAGACGACGTAGCCATAGGCAAGGTCCGGCGCGGTAAACTCGGCGGCATAGGGCGCCGCCCCCGTCACCTTCAGCCTGCCGTCCACGCGGTTGCGGGGGGAGCCGACATGGGTTTCGAACAGGGGGGTCTCAAACATTGGGGACTGATCCATTTCTGGCCCCTCCTACTGGATGCGCTTGTCGGTCTGGGACTGGGGCGTGCCGGCCGCGGCCTGGGACAGGGCGCGGATGATCGCACGATGGGCCAGCTCGATCTTGAAGCTGTTGCCGCCATAGCCCTGGGCGCCCTGCAGGATGCGATCCGCCACCGCGGAGAAGGCCTCGCGGCCCGCCGCCTTGCCGCGCAGCATCTCCTCGGCCTCCGGCACGCGCCAGGGCTTGTGCGCGACCCCGCCGAGGGCGATCCGCGCCTCCACGACCTTCTCGCCGTCCATCTCCAGCGCGGCCGCGACGGAGACGAGGGCGAAGGCATAGGAGAGCCGGTCGCGCAGCTTCAGGTAGGTGTGGTTCTTCCCGAAGCGCGGCTCCGGCAGCTCGATGGCGAGGATGATCTCGTCGCCGTGCAGGTTCGTGTCCTTCTCCGGCATGTTGCCGGGCAGCCGGTGGAAATCGGCCATGGGGATGCTCCGCTCCCCCTGTGGCCCGGCCACCTTCACCACCGCCTCCAGTGCAGCCAGCGCCACGCACATGTCGGAGGGGTGCGTGGCGATGCAGTGCTCGCTCGTGCCGAGGATGGCGTGGATGCGGTTCACGCCATCCTTCGCCGGGCATCCCGTGCCGGGCTGGCGCTTGTTGCAGGGCGTGGCGGCGTCGTAGAAATAGTAGCAGCGCGTGCGCTGCAGCAGGTTGCCGCCCATCGTCGCCGCATTGCGGAGCTGGGGCGTGGCGCCGGCGAGAAGCGCGGAGGAGAGCAGCGGGTAACGCTCCTTCACCCGCTCATCATAGGCGGCGGCGGTGTTGCTCACCAGCGCGCCGAGGCGCAGCCCGCCCTCCCCCGTCTCCTCGATCGTGTTCAGGCCGGGCAGGCGGGAGAGGTCCACGACATGCGTCGGCCGCTCCACATCGTACTTCATGAGGTCGACGAGGTTCGTGCCGCCCGCGATGAACTTCGCGGCGGGATGCGTCGTCACCTCGCGCACGGCTTCCGCCACGCTACCGGGGCGGGCGATGGAGAAGCGGTTCACTTCGCGCCCTCCTTCGCCATCACGTCCTCGATCGCGTCAACGATGTTGGTGTAGGCGCCGCAGCGGCAGATGTTGCCGCTCATCATCTCGCGGATCTCCTCGGGCGTGCGCGCGTGCCCCTCCTTCAGCAGGCCGACGGCGGAGCAGATCTGCCCGGGGGTGCAGTAGCCGCACTGGAAGGCGTCGTGCTCGATGAAAGCTTCCTGCATGGGATGCAGGGTGCCGTCCGGCGCGGCCAGCCCTTCGATGGTGGTTACCTCGCAGCCGTCCTTGGTCACCGCCAGCGCCAGGCAGGAGTTCATCCGCTGCCCGTCGATCAGCACGGTGCAGGAGCCGCACTGGCCGTGGTCGCAGCCCTTCTTCGTGCCATAGAGGGACAGGTCCTCCCGCAGCAGGTCCAGCAGCGTCGTCCAGGGCCGGACATGCAGCTCCCGCCGCTCGCCGTTGATGGTCAGGGTAATGGGGATGTCGTCCGGCAGGGCCTGGGAGATGCCGGCATCGGGCGCGAAGCCCTGCCGGAGGGGGAGGTCGAGATCGGCCATGGCGGTGTCCTGCTGAAGGGCTTGGGCACCGGAAGAAGAGCCGACAGAGATCAGGCGGGGAGCGGCCCCGCCTGCCATGCCGAAGCCTTCGTTCCGTCAGCCCCCCAAACGGCGCCCCGCCACCCCGGTTTCCCCCGGCCCCGCCCGGCGCCCGAGATCGGCGCCCACGAAGGCGCCCGTCCGCTCGTAATGCTGGGCCAGCAGCGCCGCCGCGGCCTCGGCGTCCCGGTCGAGCGCCGCGCGGGCGATCGCCGCGTGCTCGGCCGCCACGTCCCGGTCGGGATAGGCGGCGGTGTTCGCCAGCGCCCGGTAGCGCCGCGCTTCCTCCCGCAGCCGGTCGCAGAAGGCGAGCAGCTGTGGCGCCCCGCAAGCCTCGAGGAGCGCCTGGTGGAAGCGAAGATGGCCGGCTTCCCATTCCGGGTTGGTCGCGAAGCGCTGCGGATCGACCGAGCGCGCCAGGCGGTTCAGCCGGTGCTCCGCCACCACCACCGCGTCCTCCCAGGCCGCGTCGCCGCGCCGGATGGATTCCCTGAGCGCCGCGCATTCGGCCAGCACGCGGCTGCGGATCAGCCCGTCGAGCTGGGCCGGGGCGGCGCCGGCGACGCGGAAGCCCCGGTGTTCCAGCCGTTCGGCCAGCCCCTCCGCCGCCAGCTTCGACAGGGCCTCCCGCATGGGGGAGGCACCGGCGCCATAGCTCTCGGCGAGGTCGCGCAGCTTCAGCTTCAGCCCCGGCGGCAGGCGGCCGGAGAGGATGTCCTCCCGCAGCCGCCGGTGGACGGCGGTGGCGAGGGTGGGGTCGCGCGCCCCGTTCTGCGTCGCCTGGGACATGCCCCTGGGTTAACCGGCAACCCGCGCCCGGGGCAAGTCTCGGCGACATTCGCGCTTGACCTCGGCAGAATTTCGACAAAATCTCCGTCCCCCAAACGGGAGGATAGGCTGCGTGCGTCTGATCGCGTTCGAGCAGGAGGGCCGCCCCGCCCTCGGCGCCCGGCTGGGCGATGATGTGGTGGCCCTGGCCGATGCGGTGCCGGGCCTTCCCGCGGATCCGCTGGCCGCCTTCGCCGCGCTGAACCTGCCCGAGGGAGCCGGGGAACTGGCGACGAAGCTGGAGGGCGCCCCGCGCCGCCCGATGGCGGGGCTGACGCTGCTTCCCCCCATCCCGCGCCCGGGCAAGATCATCTGCATCGGCCTGAACTACGTCGAGCACGCGAAGGAGGGTAATAACCCGATCCCCGACTACCCCGCCGTCTTCATGCGCGGCCCGACCTCGCTGGCGGCCCACAAGCAGGCGCTTGTCCGCCCGAAGGTCTCCGACAAGTTCGACTACGAGGCGGAGCTGGTCATCGTGATCGGCAAGCGCGCCCGGCACCTGACGGAGGAGAACGCCCTCTCCCACGTCGCCGGCTACACCTGCATGAACGAGGGCTCCGTGCGCGACTACCAGCGCAAAGGCGCCCAGTGGACCATGGGCAAGAACTTCGAGCGCACCGGCGGGATCGGCCCCGAGATCGTGACGCCGGACGAGCTCCCGCAGGGCCCGAACGCCCTCCGCATTACCTCCCGCGTGAACGGGCAGGTCATGCAGGACTCCAACACCGCCGACATGATCTTCTCCGTCCCGCGCATCCTGGCGATCCTGTCCGAGGTAATGACGCTGGAGCCGGGCGACGTGATTGCCACGGGCACGCCCAGCGGCGTGGGCTATCCCCGCAAGCCGCCCGTCTTCATGAAGCCGGGCGACACGGTGGAGATCGAGATCGAGGGCATCGGCATCCTGTCCAACACGATCGAGGACGAGGCGGGCTGAGCATGGGGGGGCCGGTTGTCACCCTCAGCTTCGACAACGGCCCCGAGCCCGAGGTCACGCCCGGCGTGCTGGAGGTGCTGCGCGCGCGCGGCGTCCCCGCCACCTTCTTCGTCCTCGGCCACAAGCTGGCCGCGCATCGCCATCTCGCCGAGCGCGCCCATGCCGAGGGGCACTGGATCGGCAACCATAGCTGGACCCATGCCCGCCCCCTGGGCGAGCTGCCGGATGACGCCGGCACCGCCGAGGCCGAGATCGGGCGCACCCAGGACCTCATCGGCGAGCTCTCCCATCCCGACCGCCTCTTCCGCCCCCTCGGCGGGGGCGGGGCGCTGGGCCCGCACCTGCTGAGCGGCGCGGCGCTGGCTTACCTCGTCGAGGGCGGCTTCACCTGCGTGCTGTGGAACGCCGTGCCCGGCGATTTCCGCGATCCCGAGGGCTGGCCCGACCGGGCGCTGGAGATGTGCCGCGGCCCCGACCCCGTCGCCCTTGTGCTGCACGACCTTCCCAACGGCGCCATGCGCCATCTCGACCGCTTCCTCGGCCGGCTGGCCGATGCCGGCGCCCGCTTCGAGCAGGGCTTCCCGGAAGCCTGCATCCCCCTCCGCCGCGGGAAGGCCAGCGGCCCCATCGAGCGCTACGTCACCCCCCGCGCCGGAGCCGCCGCATGACCCGCATCCCGCGCCGCCTCCTGCTGGCGGCCCTCGGCACCACCCCTGCCCTCCCCAGCATCCTCCCCCGGGCCGCCCGCGCGCAGCCCGCCTGGCCAAGCCGCCCCATCCGCCTGATCGTGCCCTTCGCCGCCGGCACGACGACCGACATTCTCGGCCGCATCCTGGCCGAGGCGCTGGCGCGCGAGGCGGGGCAGCCCGTTGTGGTGGACAACCGCGCCGGCGCGGGCGGGAACGTGGGCGCCCAGGCCGTCGCGCGCGCGCCGGCCGATGGCTACACCCTCATCCTCGGCACGAACGGCACGCACGGCATCAACGCCAGCCTCTTCACCGATCCCGGCTTCGACGCGATCCGGGACTTCACGCCGATCGCGCCCTTCGTGACCACGCCGACCGTGCTCGGCGTGCCGTCCTCCCTCGGCGTCTCCTCGGTGGCGGAGCTGGTGGCGCTGGCGAAGCAGCGCCCCCTCACCCTCGCCTCGGCCGGCAACGGGACGACGGGCCATCTCTCCCAGGCCCTGCTGAACCTGCGCGCGGGGCTGACCACGCAGCACGCCCCCTACCGCAATGCCGGGCAGGCCGTGACCGACCTCGTGGCGGGGCGGGTGGACGCGATGTTCTACCACCCGCTCGGCCTGAAGCCGCATCTCGATGCCGGCACGCTGCGGGCGCTCGCCGTCACCTCCGCCGCCCGCGTGAGCATCCTGCCCGGGGTGCCGACGATCGTGGAGGCCGGTATCCCCGACTTCGTGGTGGAGGGGCTGTGGAACCTCTACGGCCCCGCCGGCCTTCCGGCCGAGGTGGTATCGCGGCTGAACCGGGCCACGAACGCGCTGCTGGCCGATCCGGCAGCCCTCGCCAACCTGCGCGCGCAGGGCGTGGAGCCGACGGGCGGCTCGCCGGAGAAGCTGGCGGAGATGACCAGCCGCGAGATCTCGAAGTGGCGCGAGGTGATCGCCGCTGCCAACATCAGGCCGGACTAGACCGACAACGGAGGCGCGGGCCGGCAGGACCCGCCCTGGGGGAAATGGAGGAACGGACATGGCTGACCTGAACCAGGAGACGCTGACGGATGCGGTGGTCGCGCAGATGGCCTCCACCCCCGACCCGCGGCTGCGGAAGGTGATGGAGAGCCTTGTGCGCCACCTGCACGCCTTCGCGCGGGAGGTGCGGCTGACCCCGGCGGAGTGGCTGGCCGCGATCGGCTTCCTCACCCGCGTCGGACAGACCTGCACGCCGATCCGGCAGGAGTTCATCCTCCTCTCCGACACGCTCGGCCTCTCGCGCCTGGTGAACCTGATGGACGACCAGGCCAACCGCGTGGGCGAGGCGACGGAGACGAGCCTTCTCGGCCCCTTCTACCGCGAGGCCTCCCCGCAATTCGCCTATGGGGAGAGCATCGCGAAGCACGCCCAGGGCCCGGAGATGATGCTCTTCGGCCGCGTGATGAACGAGGCCGGCGAGGGCGTGCCGAACGCCATCGTCGAGATCTGGCAGACCGACGCGGACGGCGCCTACGACCTCCAGGCGCTCGACCCCGAGACGATGGACATGCGCGGCCAGTTCCGCACGGATGCGGAGGGCCGCTACGCGATCCGCACCCTCATCCCGCTCGGCTACTCCATCCCGATGGACGGCCCGGTCGGTGCGCTGGTGCGCGCGCAGAACCGCCACGGCTTCCGCCCCGCGCATATCCACATGCTGATCGGCGCCGAGGGCTACAGGGAGCTCGTCACTGCCCTCTATCTCGGGGACGACGCGAACATCGACTCCGACACGGTGTTCGGCGTCTCCGAATCCCTGGTCGTGCGCCCGCAGATGGGCGCGGAGGGCTCGCCCTCGCCGGACCTGCCGAGCGTCCGCTACGACTTCCAGGTCGCCCGCAAGGCCGCCCACGACAAGTCCGGCCGCGTGGGCGCCGATCCCTCGAAGATCGCGGCCGAGTAGCCGCCTTACCGACATTCAGGAACGGGCCGCGGGCAGAGAAACCGGGCCGAGAGGAGGAGAGTGATGCAGAGCTTGAGCAGGCGCGACCTCGGCCGCGCCGCCCTGGCCGCGACGGCGGCCGCGACGGTTCCCGCCACCGCCCGCGCCCAGGCGGCCCCGTCCGGCCCGCCGATCCGCATCGGCTACTCCATGTCGCTCTCCGGCGGCCTGGCCGGGAACGGCCGGCCGGCCCTGCTCGCGCACCGGATCTGGGCGGAGGAGGTGAACAGCAAGGGCGGGCTGCTCGGCCGTCCCGTCGAGCTCGTCAACTACGACGACCAGAGCACGGGCGCGCAGGTCCCCGGCATCTACACGAAGCTGATCGACGTCGATAAGGTCGACCTCGTCATCTCCGGCTATGCCACCGCCATCATCGCGCCGGCCATGCCGATCGTGATGCAGCGGAACATGGCCTTCGTGTCGCTCTTCGGCACGGGCGTGAACAACGACTTCAAGTACGACCGCTACTTCTCGATCAACCCCACGGGGTCGCAGGTGAAGGAGACCTTCGCCAAGGGCTTCATGGACATCGCCATGGCGATGGACCCGAAGCCGCGCTCCATCGCGCTGGTGAACCTCGACAGCGACTTCCACCAGCGCACGGCCGAGAGCGCGCGCTTCCTCGCCCGCCAGCACGGGCTGCGCGTGGTCTATGACCGCGCCTACCCGCCGAGCACGGTGGACTTCGCGCCCATCATCCGCGCGGTGCAGGCCGCGCGCCCGGACATCGTCTTCGTCGGCTCCTACCCGCCGGACACGGCCGGGCTGCTGCGCGCGGCGAGCGAGCTTCGCGTGAACTTCCAGATGATGGGCGGCCCGATGATCGGCCCGCACATCACCGCCCAGAAGCTCCAGCTCGGCCCCATCCTGAACAACCTCGTGGTCTGGGACGTCTACGCGCCCGAACCCACGCTGCAGTTCCCGGGCACCCAGGCGCTGATCGAGCGCTACCAACCCCTCGCCGCGAAGGAGGGCACGGACGCGCTCGGCCACTACGTGCCGCCGCTCGCCTATGCCCAGATGCAGGTGCTGGAGCAGGCCGTGCGCCGCGTCGGCCGCATCGACCAGGCGGCGCTGGCCGCCGACATGCACGCGAATGGGTTCGACACGGTCATCGGCCCCCTGCGCTTCGACGCGCTGGGCGAGTGGACGGAGGAGCGCAACCTCTACACCCAGTACCAGGGCGTGCAGGGCAACGGGATCGACCAGTTCCGCAAGGCCGGCACGCAGGTGATCCTCTACCCCCAGCGCTACAAGTCGGGCGATCTCCGCAAGCCCTACACGGCCGGCGCCTGATGGATCCCGACCTCGCCCTCCTCCTGAACGGGATCGTCTCGGGCCTGCTGCTCGGCGGTCTCTACGCCGCCGCGGCGGCCGGCCTCTCCGTCTCCTTCGGGATGCTGGACGTGGTCAACATCGCTCACCCGGCCTTCATGGTGCTGGGCGCGCTCCTCGTCGCCCTGCTCTGGGCGGCGACGGGCCTCGATCCCCTGCTTCTGTCGGTGCTGCTCACCCCGGCCTTCTGGGCGCTCGGCGCCGCAATCTACGTCGTCTACCACCACTTCTTCGAGCGGCGCGGGGACGAGGCCATCCAGGGCCTCGCCTTCTTCTTCGGTGTCATGTTCATCATCGAGGTCGGGCTCGTCCTCGCGATCGGGCCGGAGCAGCACTTTGCCGACGCGGCCTATGCGAGCACCACTTGGCGCCTGGGAGAGATCGACCTTCCCCTGCGGATGCTCGTCCCCGCCCTCGTCTCCTTCGCCGCCATCGGCGCGCTGGTGCTGTTCCTCCGCCGCACCTTCACCGGCCGCGCCATCGCCGCCGTGGCGCAGGACCGGGAGGCGCTGCGCCTGCTGGCGATCGACCCCGTGCGGATCAAGCGCCTCGCCTTCGGCATCTCCATCGCGACGGCGGCGCTGGCCGGCGGGGCGCTGGTGGTGGTGCAGCCGGTGGACGCCTGGTCCGGCCACGTCTTCATCGGTCGCATCTTCGCCGTGGTCATCATGGGCGGGCTCTCCTCCCTCGGCGGCTGCGTGCTGGCGGCACTCGCCTTCGGGGTGGTGGAGAACGTCACCGCCACCTTCTACGGCCCTTCCTGGTCCCCCGCCGTCGCCTTCGGCTGCCTGCTGCTGGTGCTGGCGGTCCGGCCGCAGGGCTTTTTCGGGCGCGCGGCATGAGCGACGCGACGATCCCCGCCACGCCCGCCCTCCCCCGCCCGTGGCGCATCGGCCACGGCGCCTTCTGGCTCGGCAGCGCCGCCGTGGCGCTGCTGCTCATCGCCGCCCTGCGCGCCTTCGGCAGCGAGTACGCCTATTTCGCCGCCACCTTCGTGCTGCAATACGTCGTGCTGGCGACGGCCTGGAACATCCTCGGCGGCTATGCCGGCTACGTGAATTTCGGCGCCGCGGCCTTCTTCGCCGCCGGCGCCTACACCACCGTCGCCATCGGCAAGGCGCTCGGCCTCTCGCTGCTGCCCTGCATCGCCTTCGCCGCGGTGGTGGGCGGCGCGCTGGGCCTCGGCACGGGCATCCTCACCCTGCGGCTGCGCGGCGCCTATTTCGCCATCGCGACGCTCTGCCTCTCCGTTGTTCTCCAGACGATCGTGGTGAACTGGTCCTATGTCGGTGGCTCGCGCGGGGCCTATGTCATCCGCCCCCGCGACGTTCCCTGGCCCTTCGACAGCTACAGCGGCTTCCTCTGCGCGGTCATGGTGGTGCTGGCGGCGGCCAGCATCGCCGTCGCCCGCAGCATCGAGAAGTCCCGCCTCGGCCTCGGCCTGGCCGCGCTGCGGGACGACGAGGCCGCCGCCGAGGCAGCCGGCGTGCCCACCCTGCGGCTGAAGCTGGTGGCCACCACCATCTCCGGCGCGATGATGGCCGTGGCGGGGGCGCCCCTTCCCCTTCTCGGCTCCTATGTCGAACCGAACTCCGCCTTCGGCCTGGCCTATGCCGTGAACGCCATCGCCATGCCGCTGATCGGCGGCACGGGGAGCTGGGCGGGGCCGCTGATCGGCGCGGTGCTCCTCGCCTCGCTCCAGCAGGCGGCGACCGTCACCATCTCCTCGGCGGCGAACCTGATGATCGTGGGCGTCGTGCTCGTTGTCTTTGTCTGCGCGGCGCCGCACGGCATCATCGGCCTGTTCCGGAGGCGCGCATGAACCCGGACATCGTGCTGCGCGCGGAGGGCGTGGGGAAGCGCTTCGGCGGCTTCACCGCGCTCTCGGGCGTGAACCTGGAGGTGCGCGCGGGGGAGCGCCTCGGGCTGATCGGGCCGAACGGCTCGGGCAAGAGCACCTTCACCAACTGCCTCGCCGGCGCCTTCCCTAGCCATGACGGCGGCTTCACCTTCAAGGGCACGAAGCTCTCGGGGCTGAAGTCGCATGAGCGGGCCCGGCGCGGCCTCGCCCGCACCTTCCAGCTCCCGCGCCCCTTCCGCGGGCTGACGGTGATGGAGAACATCCGCGTTCCCCTCGCCTATGCCGGCCGCGACGCCGCCACGGACGAGCGGGCGATGGAGTGCCTCGAATCCGTCGAGCTCGCCGCCAAGGCGCACCGCATGCCGAAGGAGCTGACGCAGGTGGAGCTGCGCCGCCTGGAGCTCGCCCGCGCGACGGCGCTCAGGCCGGAGCTGCTGATCGCCGACGAGGTGATGGCCGGCCTCTCGCACGCGGAGGTGGACCAGATCCTCGCCCTGCTCTTCCGCCTGAACGCCGAGGGCACGACGATCATCATGATCGAGCACGTCATGCGCGCCGTCACCGAGTTCTCCCAGCGCCTGGCCGTGCTGGTCGCCGGCAAGAAGATCGCCGATGGCGACCCGCGCGCCGTCCTCTCCATGCCCGAGGTCGAGGAGGCCTATCTTGGCCGCTAGTCTTCTCGTCGAGGAGGTGGACGCTTCCTACGGCGCCGTGCGGGCGCTGGACGGCGTTTCGTTGAAGGTAGCGCCGGGCGAGACGGTCGCGCTGCTCGGCACCAACGGCAACGGCAAGACGACGCTGATGCGCTGCATCCTCGGCCTGCTGCGCCCGACGCGCGGCCGGATCGTCGCCACGATCGACGGGCAGGCCACCGATCTCATCGGCCGCTCGCCGGAGGAGATCGTCGATCTCGGCATCGCCATCGTGCCGGAGGGCCGCCGCCTCTTTCCCCGCCTCTCGGTGGAGGAGAACCTGCTGCTCGGCGCCTACCGCCGCGCCGCCCGCGCCGCCATCCCGCGCCATCTCGACTTCTGCTACGACGCCTTTCCCCGGCTGAAGGAGCGCCGCTCCCAGCCCGTCGGCAGCATGAGCGGGGGCGAGCAGCAGATGGTCGCGCTCGGCCGCGCCGTGATGTGCGCGCCGAAGATCCTGCTGGTGGACGAGCCCTCGGTCGGCCTCGCGCCCATCCTCGTCGCGCGCACCATCGAGAAGATCGCGGAGCTGAAGGAGAAGCTCGGCCTCACCGTGCTGATGGCGGAGCAGAACTTCCACCAGGCGATCCGCATCGCGGACCGCGGCTACGTTCTCGTCCACGGCCGGGTGGAGTTCCAGGGCGACAGCCCCGCCGCGCTGGGCGACAGCGATCTCGTCCGCAAGTTCTACCTGGGGCTCTAGGGATGACGGCACTGGAAGGCTGGAAGCTCGGCTGGATCGGGGTCGGCCGCATGGGCACGCCGCTCTGCCGGCGGCTGCTGGATGCCGGCGCGACACTCTCGGCGACGGATACGGACCCCGTCCGCCTCGCCCCGCTCGCCGGGGCCGGGATGGGCGCGGCCGTCACGGCGGCGGCGCTGGCGGAGGAGGCGGAGATCGTCCTTTCCATGGTGCCGAACGACGCCGCGCTGCTGGCCGTCACCATCGGCCCGGGCGGGGTGGCGGAGACGATCCGCCCGGGGCAGGTCTTCATCGATCTCAGCACCGTCTCCCCCGCCGCCTCGGCCCGGGTCGCGGAGGCGATGGCCGCGCGGGGCGCGGACTATCTCCGCTGCCCCGTCTCCGGCAGCACGAGCACCGCGGCGGCGGGCGCGCTGACGATCTTCGCTTCCGGCCCGGAGGCCGCGCTGGAGCGCTGCGCGCCGCTCCTCGCCGTGCTGGGGAATGAGACGCTCCGCTGCGGCGCCGCCGAGGAGGCGCGGGCGGTGAAGCTGATGGTCAATCTCGTCGTCGCCCTCACCCCCGCGGTGATTGGCGAGGCGCTGGCCTTCGGCGCGCGGCTCGGCCTGGACTGGGAGGGGATGGTGGACGCCCTCTCCCGCAGCGTCGTCGCCTCCCCCCTGCTCGCCTACAAGGCGGAGATGCTGAAGGCGCGGGACTGGACGCCCGCGGCCGATCTGGACCTCGTCGCCAAGGACCTGGACCTCGCGCTCTCGGTCGGCGGGCGCGAGGGCGCGCCCATGCCCCTCGCCGCCCTCGCCCGCCAGTTCGCCGCGGCCTACCAGGCCAGCGGCGAGGGCGGGCTCGACTTCTTTCGCCTCGCCACCTGGCCCGAGCGCCTGCTCGCGCCCAATCCACGCTGAGACAACCGATGCAGGATGGGATCCGCGCGCTGGAGGCGCGCCGCTACGCCGCGATGAGGGCGGGTGACACCGGGGCGCTCGGGGAGTTGCTGTCCGACCGCCTCGTCTACGCCCATTCCAACGCGACGACGGACAGCAAGGAGAGCTATCTCGCGACGCTGGCGGATGGCAGCCTGCGCTACCTCTCCATCGACTTCTCGACCGAGACGGTGCTGGAGGCCGGCCCCGGAGCCGCCGCCGCGCTCGGCCGCATGAGCGCCCGCATCATCCGCTACGGCGGCGAGCGGGAGATCGCCGCCATGACGCTCGCCCTCTGGGTGCAGGAGGGCGAAGCGTGGCGCCTCCTCGCCTATCAGCCCACCGCTCTTCCCAAGGCCCAGGCATGACCAACACCCTTCTCCCTACGACCGTCGTCGGCAGCTATCCGCAGCCCGACTGGCTCGTGGACCGCAACGTGCTCGCCCAGAACCTCGTCCCCCGCGTGCGCATGAAGCAGATGTGGCGCGTGGCCGAGGACGCGCTGGAGGGGGCGCAGGACGACGCCACCCTCGTCGCGATCCGTGACATGGAGCGCGCGGGCATCGACATCGTGACGGACGGGGAGATCCGGCGGGAGAGCTACTCCAACCGCTTCGCCCTCGCGCTCGACGGCGTGGACGTGGACAACCCCGCCCGCACCATGGGCCGCGCCGGCAAGGAGACGCTGGTCCCGCGCGTGATCGGGAAGATCCGCCGCAACCGCCCGGTGGAGGTGCGCGACGTGGAATTCCTCGTCGCCAACACCGACCGGCGCACGAAGATCACTCTGCCCGGCCCCTTCACCCTGTCCCAGCAGGCCTCGGACGAGTTCTACAAGGACGAGGAGGCGATGGCGATGGACTACGCCGCCGCGGTGAACGAGGAGGCGCACGACCTCCGCCGCGCCGGGGTGGATGTGATCCAGTTCGACGAGCCCTGGATGCAGGCCCGCCCCGAGGCCGCCGCGCGCTTCGGCGTGCGCGCGCTCAACCGCGCGTTAGAAGGCCTCGGCGGCGAGACGGTCGTGCATCTCTGCTTCGGCTATGCCGCTGTGGTGAAGGACAAGCCCTCCGGCTACTCCTTCCTGCCGCAGCTCGCCGACTGCGCCGCGGCCCAGATCTCCATCGAGGCCGCGCAGCCCCGGCTCGACCTCGCCGTGCTGGACGAGCTGCCGGGCAAGACGATCATGCTCGGCGTGATCGACCTCGGCACGGAGGAGGTGGAGACGCCGGAGACGGTGGCCGCGCGCATCAGGGCCGGGCTGGAGCACTTGCCGGCCGAGCGCCTGGTCATCGCGCCGGATTGCGGCATGAAGTACCTGCCGCGGCCGCGCGCCTTCGCGAAGCTGCGCGCCATGGCCGAGGGGGCCGCCATCGTGCGGCGGGAGCTGCAGGGATCGGCCTGAGGGCCGGCCCGTGGCGCGGGGAGTGCCGGGCGAACCCGCACTCCCCGCGGACAGGATTTACGGACGCACCACCACGGTCGAGCCCGGGGCGGGGGCTGGGGACATCATCATCGGGGCCGGTGCCGGGGTCGGCGTCACGATGGTCGTGGGCGGCGGCGGGTTGGGAGGCGCGGTGTTGAGCGTGCATGCCGCGAGGCCGAGCGAGCCGGCCACGGCGGCGAGCAGCGGAACAAGCTTCATCATTTCCCTCCTCTTGGGTGACCAATGTTCCTCTAACCCCGATGTAAGGGGATCGTATCGTTCCTCTTCCGGTGACACCTGCGTGAGTTGATCCTGTCCGGGGTCGCCCGCCGGGCACGGAGGTCAAGCCATTGTGTGCGGTCCTCGCGCCCGCGTTCCCACTCCGGCCGGGCTTTTCCCTCTAGCATCCTCCGCAATCGGAACCTGGGAGGCCGCCCGCACATCGCGGGGGGCCTTCGGCTGTCCGCAGCGGCGGGCGCCAGCAAGGAGAGCGGATCAGCGTGGCGGAACTCCTGAATGACATGAGGGCGGGCGGGCCTTCCGCCGCTGCCCCGGCCGTCTCGCGGCCGGCGGGCAGGAGCTTGTCGGACTGGCTTCCCTCCCTGCTCCTCGCCCTCGGCGTCGCCGCGCTGGCGCTGACTGTTCTCTCCACACCCTTCCCGCCCCTGCTGGACTACCCGAACCACCTCGCGCGGCTCTGGCTCGTCGCGGGCGGTGCGGCGGAGGCGCCCTTCGACCGGATCTACGAGGTCGATCTCGGCAGCGTCCGCACGAATATCGGTATCGACCTCATCGCGGCCGCGATCGGGCCGGCGCTCCCCATCGAGCGCTTCGGCCAGCTTCTGGTGCTGGCCGCGGTGGTGCTGCCGCCGCTCGGGGCCGTGCTGCTCAACCGTGCCCTCTTCGGCGGCCTCCACTGGTGGCTGGCCGGGCTGCCCCTGCTCGCCTGGAACTGGACGCTGGTCGCGGGCTTCCTCAACTTCCAGATCGGCCTCGGCCTGGCGCTGATGGCGGCCGCGCTGGACCCCACCCTGTCGCGCCGCGCGGGCCCGGTGGGCGCCTTCGCTGCCCGCGCCCTCCTCGCCGGGCTGCTGCTCCTGACCCACGCCTTCGCCGCGCTCTTCTACGCGGCCCTGCTGGGCGGGCTCGCGCTGGGGGCCGCCTGGGAGGTGCTGCGCTCGCCGCGCCGCATCGGCGCGGGTGCCGGGCGCGCGATCCTCGCCGTGCTGCCGGTGCTGCTGCCCTTCGTGGTCGCCTGGCTCCTCTCCCCGGCCCTGCCCGGGGCGCAGGAGGACCCGGCCACGCAGACCTCCTGGCAGGGCGGGTTCGACATCCGCACGAAGCTCGTCACCCTCTTCTCCGGCATCTCGATCTACAAGTCGCCGCTCGACCTGATCTTCGTGGGGCTGCTCGCCCTGCCCCTGGTCTGGGCGCTGGTCACGCGGCGGCTGCGCGTCCATGCCGGGCTGTTGCTCGCCGCGCTCGGGATGCTTGTCCTCTCTTTCGCCATCCCGCCCAAGCTGGCCGGCACCTACTTCGTCGACGCGCGCTTCCCCGTCATGATGGTCCTCACCCTCGCGGCCGCGCTGCGGCCGGAGCTCGCCCTTCCCGGCCGGCCCGCACGCCCCGGGCTGGAGGCGGGGCTCGCCGTGGCGCTGCTCGCCCTCGTCGGGGCGCGGGCGGCCTGGGTGGGCGGCATCTGGCACGAGAGGCAGGCCGACATCGCCTCGCTGCGCCGGGTGCTCGCCCATGTTCCGCCGGGCGCCGCGATCCTCCAGACCGCCCACACCATGACCGTCCCGGCCCGCCGCTCCGCGCCGCGCGGGCGCTACTACGGCGGCGGCGGCCCGATGCTCTACGAGCACCAGCCCGCCCTCGCCGTGTTCTGGCGCCACGCCTATGTCCCGATCCTCTTCGCCTCGCGCGGGAAGCAGCCGCTCCGCGTGCTGCCGCCGTGGAACGAGATCGCGGGGCCGGACAACACCACCGCCGTCTCGGTTCACCGCCTTCTGGATTCGGACCGCGCCGTGCTGCCGGAGAACACCGAGTATGTCCGGGCCTGGAGGACGCGTTTCGACTACGTGCTCGTCCTCAACGCCGACCAGCCGGACGACGAGGGCCCGATGACCATGCCGCCCGAGTTGGAGCCGGTGGCGGACGAGGGATACGCGCAGCTCTACCGCGTCCGCAGGGGCCCCACCCGCCCATCGGGAGGGACGGTGGGCGAGGCGGGCGCGACGCGCTAGGGATCGCGGAGAAGCAACACGGCAGTGCCGCCGCCCCGGCCGATTCCCCGGCGCGGCGGCATCCCCGACCATCGCCGAAGGGCCACCCATGCTGAGCGACATCAAGGGCAGCTTCATCATCGCCCAGACCCCGTTCGACGACCGGGGCGCCGTGGACCTGGAGAGCATCGACAGCTTGACCGACTTCTATCTCGGCCACGGCGCCGACGGCTTCGTCGTGCTCGGCGTCAGCGGCGAGGGCGGCAAGCTCACGCCGGAGGAGGCGCAGGCCGTCACCGCCCGCTTCATCGCGCGCGCGGGGGGCAAGCCCGTGATCGTGGGGGTGAGCAGCCCGGGCACGGCGCAGCTCGCCCTGCTGACGAAGCAGGCGATGGATGCGGGCGCGGCCGGCGTGATGATTGCCCCCGCGGGCGGGCTGCGGACGGAGGAAGAGTTGTTCGGCTACTTCTCCACCGTCTTCGGCATGATCGGCGACGTGCCGACGGTGCTGCAGGACTTCCCAGGGGCCAGCGGCGTCTGGATGTCCGTGCCCTCCATCCTGCGGCTGGTCGAGGCCTTCCCGCAGATCCAGGTGGTGAAGGAGGAGGACCTGCCGAGCCTGGAGAAGATCAGCGCGCTCCGCGCCCGCCAGGGGCGGCGCGTGGCGATCCTCACGGGCAACAACGCGCTCTACCTGCCCTATGAGATGGGGCGCGGCATCGATGGCCCGATGGCCGGCTTCTCGCACCCGGAGATGCTGTCGGGCGTGTACCGCCTCTACACATCGGGCGATGTGGAGGGCGCGCACCGGCTCTTCGATGCCTACCTGCCCCTCGTGAACTACGAGGCGCAGGGCTTCTGGGGCGTGGCCGCCCGCAAGGAGGTGATGCGCCGGCGCGGCGCGATCCGCCACGCCACCATGCGCATGCCCGGCCCGAAGCTCTCGCCCGCGCATATGGGCGAGCTGGACCTTCTGCTGCGGAACCTGGAGCGCGCCCTCGAGCGGCTGGGGTGAGAGGCGCGGGAAGCGCCCCTCACCCTCTCGGTCATTGCGGCCCGAGCTTCTCGATCAGCTCGGCCAGGGTCTTCGCCTCGTCGCCCGTCAGGTCGCTCAGCGGCGGCCGGACCGGGCCGGCGGAGTGGCCCACGATCGTCGCGCCCGCCTTGACGATGGAGACGGCGTAGCCGGGCTGGCGGTTGCGGATGGCGAGGTAGGGGAAGAAGAACTCGCGCAGCAGGCGCGTGACGGTCTCGTGGTCGTCCCGGATGACGGCGTCGTAGAACTCCTTCGCCGTGCGCGGGATGAAGTTGAACACGGCGGAGGAATAGGTGGGCACGCCCATGGCGAGATAGGCCTGGGCGTAGACCTCCGCGGTGGGCAGCCCGCCGAGATAGGTCAGCCGGTCGCCGAGCTTGTTGTAGACGGCGACCATCGCCTCGATATCGCCCACCCCGTCCTTGAAGCCGATGAGGTTCGGGCAGTCCTCGGCCACCGCGGCCAGCGTATCCGGCGTCAGCTTGCAGTTGGCGCGGTTGTACACGATCACGCCGAGCTTCGTGGCCTGGCACACCTGCTTGATATGTGCGCGCAGCCCGGCCTGGGAGGTCTCGGTGAGGTAGGGCGGCATGAGGAGGATGCCAGCCGCGCCCTGGCGCTCGGCCTCCTGGGTGTACTCGATGGCCAGGCGCGTGCCGTGGCCGGCGCCGGCGACGATGGGCGTGGGCACGGAGCCGCCCTCGCAGGCCTCGACGGCGGTCTTGATCACCTGGCTGTACTCGCCGGGGGTGAGGGAGAAGTACTCGCCCGTGCCGCCAGCGGCGAAGAGCGTGGCCGTGCCATAGGGCGCCAGCCATTCGAGCCGCTTGCGGTAGCCCGCGATGTCGAGGTCGCCGGCGGCGTCGAAATCGGTCAGGGGGAAGGAGAGAAGGCCGGTGGGGAGCTGGGCCTTCAGCTCGTCCGGGGTGAATTGCTGCGGCATGGGCGTTTCCTGCATCGGCCGGCGGCGCCGGCGAAGGTAGGATGTCATACAAGTTGGCTTGATGGCTCGCAAGCCATCCGTGTCAGCCCTTCCCGGCCCCCTCCAGCACGGCCCGCAGCCTTTCCTTGCTGTCCATCAGATGCAGGCGCATGGCCGCGCGCGCCGTCTCGGCGTCACCGCGGGTCACCGCGTCATGAATCCGCCCGTGCTCCAGATGCAAGCGCCGATGGTAGGCCACCATCGCCGCCAAGTCGCCCTTGAACAGGTCCACCCGCGCGCGCGGCAGGAGGTTCGGCGAGAGCTTCGAGAGGAGCTCGGCGAAGTAGTCGTTTCCCGACATGCGGGCGATGCAGAGGTGAAAGGCCTGGTCATGCGCGGTGGAACCCTCGGGGCTCTCGACCGAGCGCTCGAGCTCGGCCGTGATCGCCGACAGCTCGCCTATCTGGGCCGGCGTGCGCCGTTGCGCCGCGAGGGACGCCGCCTCGGACTCCAAGGCGATTCGAACCTCCATCAGCCGGACCAGATCCTTGAGGGGCCCGATTTCGGAAGCGTTGAGCCTGGCCGGCGATGGGTCAGCGGAGGAGAGCAGGAATGCGCCGCGCCCCTGCTGGGTGGAGAGCTGGCCGGAGGCTCGCAGGCTCGACACCGCCTCGCGCACGACGGTACGGCTCACGCCGTAGCGCGCCATCAGTTCCCGCTCGGTCGGCAACTGGTCGCCAGGTCGCAGTTCCCCGCGCTCGATGCGCTCCCGCAGGTCGCGCGCGACCTGGACCGGCAGCGGAACGCGGCCCGAGACCTCGATAGAGGGCGACGCGACACCCCCCTTTCCGGCCTCCATCCTCTCCCTCCCCCGCTCTTGCCCGGCAGATTCGCACGGGCCGGGTGGTAGCGCCAGACGGGATGGTGCGACTTGTCGGACAAGCGTTCGCGGATTCAGGAACACGGGCGGCGCGTCAAACATCCTACCATGCCGGGCCGAATATTAACGCTTTACAGCCGCAGGTAGAAAGATGGCATAAATCGGCAACCATACGTTAAGCCCTTCCGGCATTGCCGGCAGGAACGCCGAGGGAACAGATGCACGGCATGGCTCGGATTCTCGACGGCTGGCGCCAGGGTCTCACGGTTGCGGCGCTCTGCGCCGCGCTGGGCGGCACCTGCTCGGCCGTGATGCTGGAGGCCGAGAAGCAACGCCTCCTCGTGGAAGCCGGGGATCACGCCCACCGCCTTGCCGAGGCGATGGCACGTCGCCTGGATGGCAGCCTCTCCCGTTGGGCGAACGACGTGCGGCTCCTCGCCCGCTTCGAGACTTTCGAGAGGGAACCTGCCGACCCGCGCGCTGCCCGCCGCATGCTCGAGGACGTGCAGCTGCGCTCGCCCACCTTTGCCTGGATCGGCTTCGCCGGGCTGGACGGCCGTGTCATCGCCGCGACGGGGGGGATGCTCGAAGGAGTGGACATCTCCTCGCGCCCCTGGTTCACGCCGGGCCTCGCCGGCCTCCATCTCGGCGACCTGCATCCCGCAGTCCTGCTCGCGAGGATGCTGCCCGAAAGCAGGGGAAACGAACGTTTCCTCGATGCCGCCGCCCCTGTCCGGTCACCCGATGGCAGAGTGCTCGGCGTGGTTGCCGGGCATGTGAACTGGCGCTGGGCCGAAGCCCTGCGGGACGAGGTCACGGCGCTCGCTCCGCGGCGGCCCGCGCCGCTGCTCTGGGTGCTGGGAGCCGACGGAACGGTGCTGCTGGGACCGGATGGAGCCGGCGTCGCGCCCACTACCCTTCCTGCCGGCGAGGGCGTGAACTGGATGGAGGCCTCCCCCCCGGGCCAGCCCGCCTCGGTGCTCGGTTTCGCCCGGGCCGATGGCCTGCCGGGACAATCCAGCTTCGGCTGGACAGTTGTCGCCCAGGGCGATCGCAGCGCCGCGCTCGCGGGCCTCCGGACCTTCGGCGCCTCGCTCGCCCTTGTCACGGTCGCGGTCTCGCTGCTTGGCGGATGGCTGGCGGGCCGGATAGCCGGTCGGACGCGCTCGGTGCTGCGGGGAGTGCTCGGGAGCGGCCGCGGCAACGAGCTCGCCCTCCGGCTGGAGGAACTGAGGGACCAGGCGTGGCGCGATCCGCTGACGGGCCTGCTCAACCGTGCTGGCTTCGATGCCTGGCTGAGGATGCGCCCGGAGCTTGCGACGGGCTGCGCGCTGGTTGCCTGCGACCTGGATGGGTTCAGGATGCTGAACGAGCGCCAGGGCCAGGCGGCGGGGGATGCCCTGCTCCGCCGGGTCGGGACCTGGCTGCAGCAGAACCTGCGCACCGACGACGCTGCCGTGCGCCTCGGCGGGGATACCTTCCTGCTCTGCCTGCCCGGTGGGCCCGACCGGGCCTATTACGCGGCACGCGAGGTGGCAGCGCGACTGAACCTGGCGCTCCGCGACGGGCTCGCGACACCCTCGGGGGATGGCGTGCTGAGTTGCAGCATGGGGATCACCCTGGTGCCGCAACATTCACCGGACATCCAGGGAGCGATCCGGAAGGCCGATGCCGCCCTCCGCGAGGCGAAGCGGAACAGGCCGGAAGGGCTGCCCGACGATGTCGCCGGCGTGTCGGTGGCCGTGACAGGAACCGAGGCTGCCCTGGCAGCGGAGTAAGCCCAGAAGGGGTACGCTCACTCCGGCGTACCGCCAGCCTCTCCTCCTGTCCTGGGTCCCTTCCGGCGGCGCCGGCTGAAGACACTCAGGAATTCGAGGCGCTGCAAGGCGATGACTCCCAAGCCGAGCAGGAAAAGCACCGCCAAGCCGATCAGAGGGGACTCGAACATCGGCAGCAATCTCCGGTCAGCCAGTGGATCAGGGCGCCGCGAGCCGCTCACGCCCACGCGGACGAGCCCACCTTCCCCCCGGCCCACACAGAACGAACAGGCTGCGCGCAGGATGCGGTGCATGCTGGATCGGACAGGCCTGAAAGGACCACTGCTTCCCTACTCTCCTGCGAGGGAGGATGCGGGCGAGACCTCCGCAGGCTCCTTCCCTGCTTTCCTGGCCTTTACCCAGATCCCATATCCTCGTGGCTGGACGCGTGGTTTCCAGCATCGGAACGCAAACACTGAGTTCCGTCCCTCGAACCATTGTGGCAGAGTAGCGAGATTGTGAACGGCTTTCTCGGCCCCGACTGTGCCGCCGACCCGACGGAGATACCCGTGGAAAACTTGCCTGACTCGGTTGTCGAAGTTGGGAACGTGCGTTTCGGCCAGAAGCTGCCCGTCGCGGTCATCGCTGGGCCGTGCCAACTCGAAAGCCGCGCGCATGCTCTCGAGATGGCGTCAGCCCTTGCGGAGATCGGGCGGAAGCTCGGCGTCGGGATGGTGTACAAGACCTCCTTCGACAAGGCGAACCGCACCAGCGCTTCCGCCGCGCGTGGCATGGGGCTCGATCGCTCCCTGCCGATCTTCGCCGAGATCCGCGAGACCTATGGCTTGCCGGTGCTTACTGACGTGCATGATGCCGCCCAGTGCGCGCCCGTCGCCGAAGCAGTGGACATCATTCAGATCCCCGCCTTCCTCTGCCGCCAGACCGACCTTCTTCTGGCCGCCGCCGCGACCGGGCGAGTGGTGAACGTCAAGAAGGGCCAGTTCCTTGCGCCCTGGGACATGACCAACGTCGTCGCGAAGCTCACCGGTGCCGGGAACAGCCGGGTGTTGCTGACCGACAGGGGAACCAGCTTCGGCTACAACACGCTCGTCTCGGACTTCCGTGGACTGCCGATCATGGCGGCGACCGGCGCGCCGGTGATCTTCGATGCGACTCACTCAGTGCAGCAGCCCGGGGGATTGGGCGGAAGCTCGGGTGGCCAGCGGGAGTTCGTACCCGTCCTCGCCCGCGCCGCCGTGGCTGTCGGGGTCGCCGGCCTGTTCATCGAAACCCATGAGAACCCCGATCAGGCGCCTTCCGACGGCCCGAACATGGTGCCGCTCAACGAGTTCGAAGGCCTGTTGAGGGAGCTTGTAGCGATCGACTCCCTCGTCAAATCCGGCGCCAGAGCCGCCTGAGCTGGACGACCCTGGACCGCGTCTGTGGCGAGCCCTCCCGCCCCAGGCAAACCGGCACGCCCCTGAGATAGGTCAGCGATGAGTAGCCAAGCCCTTGGATTGGATCTGGCCGACATGAAGGCGATCCCGCCACTTGAATCAGCCCGGCACACGCTTCAGCTGGAAGCGGAGGGGCTGGACGCCTTGCGCGTCGCCCTGGACGGCGCGCTGGGCGCAAGCTTCGAGCGCGCCGTCTCGGCGATGGCCGGGGCGAGCGGGCGGGTGATCATCACCGGCATGGGCAAGTCCGGTCATGTCGGGCGCAAGATCGCAGCTACGCTGGCATCAACGGGCACACCCAGCCACTTCGTGCACCCGGCGGAGGCCAGCCACGGCGACCTCGGGATGATCGGGGACGGAGACGTCGTCCTCGCCATCTCCTGGTCAGGTGAAGCGCCGGAACTGGCCGATGTCATCGCTTACACCCGGCGCTGGGGCGTGATCCTCATCGCCATCACCTCGCGCGCGAGCAGTGCTCTGGGCACGGCGGCGGACATTCCGCTTATTCTGCCTGCCATGCCGGAAGCCTGCCCCAACGGGCTGGCCCCGACGACCTCGACCACCATGCAAATGGCGATGGGCGACGCGCTGGCCGTGGCACTTCTCTCGCGCCGCGGCTTCTCGGCACAGGATTTTCGGCGCTTCCACCCCGGAGGCAAGCTCGGCTCGCGACTGCGCAAGGTTCGTGAGGTCATGCACTCGGGCACGGAGGTGCCGACGGTGTCGGCGGACGCCTCGCTGTCCCGCGCTATCATTGAGATGACAGGCAAGCGTTTCGGCACTACTGCCGTTGTGAACGCGGAGGGCCGGCTAGTCGGCGTGGTGACCGATGGCGACCTCCGCCGCGCCTTCCAGGCCGGCTTCCAAGACGGGCCCGTGCGGGAAGCGATGTCGTCTAGCCCGCGCACGATCGAGCCCGATGCTATGGTCGAGCAGGCGCTAGCCCTGATGAATGATCATCGCATCACCAGCCTTTTCGTGCTGGAGGACGGCCGGCCCGCAGGCATCCTGCACCTGCATGATCTGCTGAGGGCCGGGGTGGCGTGATCCGCACAGGGCGAACCGACGGGCTTTGCGCACCCTGACTGTCAGCGCGGCTGGAGACAGTCCACCGATCCATTGCGGCGCCAGGGGCTGTTACTCTCGACATGCCGGCTGCCGGGTAAGCGATGTGCTGAGGCCCTTGGTGGTCAGGTGGTCGCGGGCCAGTGCCAGGGCATGAGCTCGTCGATGCGGCTCTGAGGCCAGCCGTTGACAAGGCGGGTGAGGAGATCGGCGAGGTAGGTCTGGGGATCGACGCCGTTCAGCTTGCAGGTCTCGATGAGCGAGGCGACGGCAGCCCAGTGCTCACCACCCTCGTCGGATCCCGCGAA
>NZ_JACIJD010000034.1 GCF_014199205.1 Muricoccus pecuniae
GCTCAGCTCGGACCCGGTACCGCCGAGCCGCCACCCCCGCCAGTGCCCCACAGGAACCCAGAATAGAGAGGCATCATGGAAAAACGATCGAGAACATGTGGCAGTTCCTCCGCGACAACTGGCTGTCGAACCGAATATTCCGATCCTACGATGACATCCTCGACCACTGCTGCCATGCCTGGAACAGGCTCATCGATCAGCCCTGGACCATCATGAACATCGGACTACGCGACTGGGCTCATGGGTTCTGAGCAGTGGGATTTGGTATTAGGCTCGCTCCGGTTCCATTCTGACGGAGGGTGTGATGGTTCTCTATGTGGCTTGGACGTGTCTCAGAGACTTGTGTGGACGGCACCTTCGCCGCAAGGGGGATGTGACGTTGTGGCGCGGCGGTCGGGTGCGGTCATGTGTCCGGCCTCACATGGGGGCGTCTTCGTCAAGCTATGTCATGGCGTGATCATTCCCACTTGAGCGCCGTGGCGCGGTTTCAACATCGTCCAAGGCAGAGCTCTCATCCTGTCAGGGTCTCCCCTGTAAACCTCACATCCGGCGGGACTGCGTCCGCACCACTGTCCCGCATTCGGGACGGGAGAGCTCCAGGAGGGCGGCACCACTACCTTCCGGCGGCATCAACTGCGCGCGAAGCACCGGACCAGTGTCTACAAGAACAACAGCCTGGAACAGGACCACCGGGGCATCAAAGGGCGGATCCGATGTATGCGCGGCCTCAAGGAGTTCGATGCGGCCGCGAGGTTCTGTCGAGGCTACGACGAACTGCGCAACCATCTCCGGCCCAGCACCCGTCACGGCCAGCATGTTGCCTTCAACCGCCGGCGTCTCCTCCACCTCCGTCGTGCAACTGCCGCGCTTACCATTCTGCAGGCGGCGTAGGCCGGAAGCACGCACCGCGTCCCTCCCGCGCCCGCCTTGGCGCGAGCGCTGACAGAACCAACATACTTGTCGGATGGCTGGGCACGACGAAGAGTGCAGATAGCACGCACAGATGGTGCAACTACCGCCTTTAACTATCAGCACCAGTGTTTGCGGTCTGGCTTGGACCGGCATTTCGCTTCTGCCGAGGCTGCCGCGACGGGGCAGAGAGGGGAATTGTCTTTCGATCCTTCGCAATAGATCGCGAGTGAGTTGCTGTGATATGCTCCCGCATTCTCCGCTCTGCCTCGTCGGCATTACCATCTTCAATTGCGCGCATGATTCGAGAGTGAATGCGGATTACATCTTGCCGGGTCTCCGGTGTGTCATATTCCTCTGTAGTGGTGGAAACATGCACGCCATATGAGAGCGCATCCAGAACGGCCGAGAGAAGTTCATTGCCACTTGCCCGCGCGACAGCGCAATGCCATCGGACATTTGTAAGCGAGAACTCGCGCAGGTCGTTTGTGCATGCAGTGAGACGTTCATGAAGTGCCTTCAATTCTCGAAGGTTCTCATCAGTGCGACGGAGGGCAGCGAAGCGAGCAAGCGCCGGCTCCAGAGCTTCTCGGGTCTCATGTAACGCTCGCAAGGAAAGTTTTCGGCCACGAACGAATCGTGTGATTGTCTCCGACATGGAGTCACTGCCGGGAAGCGTAACGATGTTTCCGCCGTATCGCCCAGGGCGCGTTTGAATTAGGCCTTCCACTGCCAACACACGCAATGCTTCCCGAACAGAACCACGCGTGAGGCCGGTCTGAATGACGAGTTCTCGCTCGGCGGGGAGCGGTGCTCCTTCCGGAATCTCGCCGCGAAGGATCCGTTCTCTTAGTTGCTCCGCCAGAAGATCGTATGGCTTAGGAGCAGAGATCCGCTGGACGGTGATGCGTTTGTCGCTCGCGGCTTCGGCCACTTAATCCTCCAAGCGGCTGTGCTGACGTTTGCGCCCTGGACGATTTCTCATCACCAAGCTTCTGGACCGCCTGCGCAGAACCAACGGACAACTCCGACTGCTTCGACGCTGTCCTCTACGCAAGCCAGACACCTGTTTTTAGGCCACCGTCATCAGTCATGGCCGTGAGATCGTTAGCCAATTATGTTAGGACAGAGCGGCACAGTGATCAACCATTGGCCGTTAGATTTTTAGGTGCTTGTGGTGCGGCATTCTGTGATGGTCTCCGATGGCCACGCGCTGGATTCCTGGCCTGCCAGCTTGGGCACAGTCTGGCCATTACTGCAGGTGCGCGGCGCTCAACCGTTGCCTCTCTTCGTGTCAGTGGGGGCCGGCGGGTCGCGGTCTAGAACCCTCTCTATAGCTGCCGGTTCGACCTTGATGGCAACCCCGGCGCGTTCCTGCGGCAGCAGCATCACCGACCGGCAATCGCGCTCCGCCCAGCCGCGGTTCATGGCTTCCTGGATGTCGGCCAGGGCAAGCTGAGAGATCCGCATCGGGACACCGAGTTCGCGGCCGAGGTCGGTCGCGATCAGCATGTCCTTCAGGATGATCCGGAGGGCCGCATGGGGCGGGTCGAAGTTCGCCGGAAGGAACTCGTCGACCAAGCCGTCGAAGGTCCGCCGGCGGCCGATGGACCCTTGCCTCACCGCCTCCCAGAGGGCGACGGGGTCCGCACCCGCCTTGACGCCGAGCACGAAGACCTCGGCGATGGCGGCCTGGGTCGCCTGGCTCGTGCAGTTGTGGACGAGCTTCGTCACCAGGCCGGTCCCAACGGTCCCGACATGCACGGGCTTGTCGCCCATAGCCCGGAGCACCGGCTCGAAGCGGTCGAAGGCGTCGCGGTCTCCGCCGACCCAGATGCCAAGGCGGCCTCGCTCCGCCCCTAACGCACCGCCGCTGATCGGCGCATCCAGCAGATGGGCGCCCCGCTCCAAGAATGCGGCGTGCAGTCTTCGGATGAGGGCGGGCGTGTTCGTCGACATTTCGAAATAGGCTTGGCCTGCCCGAGTTCCTTCGAGAATGCCCTGATACCCAAGGGCTACGGCCTCGATCACCGCGACACTCGGGAGGCAGGACAGGACCACGTCGCTTCGTTCCGCCACCTCCCGCGGGGAGGACGCCCAGGTCGCGCCGGCCTGGAGATGAGGCTTCGCCGCCTCCCGCCGGATGTCGTGGACCACCAGGGCGTAGCCCGCCCGTTGGAGGTTCGCCGCCATAGCGGCGCCCATGATGCCGAGGCCGATGAAGCCCACGGCAGGCCGTGAAGTCTCGCTCATCGAATAACGCTCCGTTAGCACGATCGGATCGGTGTCATGGCAGGTCCAGCCGGTACACGCGGCGGGCCGTCTCGCTGAACAGGTCCCGCTTCTCCTCGGCCGAGCAGCCGGCGACGGCGAGCTTCAGCCCGTTCCAGACCGTCCGGTAGCTTCCAGCGGCCCGGTCGGGCGGAAAGTTGCTTTCGAACAGGCAGCGTGAGGGTCCGAAGAGTTCGATGCAGGTCTCGACATAAGGGCGCCATAACCGGGCGAGGTCTTCGGCCGCGGGCGGCGTTGCGCGTTCCTGCAAGCCGAAGCCGCAGCGCCTTCCGGAGAGGCCACCGATCTTCATCAGCGTGTTCGGGCGGCGCGCGACCTCGGTCACGAAGGCCTTCCAGCGCGGGAAGGTCTCTAGCCCCGCATAGGCGTTGAGGCCGACGAGGCCACCGCAGTGGTTCACAACGATCGCGGTCTCCGGAAACGCGTCGGCGAGGCCGCAGAGATCGGGCAATTGCGGGAAGAACTGCCAAGCCTCGTAGACGAGGTCCCTTTCGGCGAGGCGGGCGAAGCCCTCCCGGTAGGTCGGATCGAGTAGCAGCCCGGGCGGGGCATAGGGCCGGACGCCAAGGTTGAGGGCCGGGTCCGCGTCCCAGACCGTGGGTGAGCGGATTCCCCTGAAACGGCCACCCCCCGCGGCGGCGAGCGCATCCAGCACCTCTCCGACGCGCGCGCCCACCTGGAGGTCGGCCCGGCCGATGATGGCGGCGCAGATGCGCGTGGGGCCGTAAAGGCCACTCTCGCTCATCGCAGCAATCCCGGCGGCGAACTCCACTTCGCCGACCGTGCGGAACTCCGGCGGGCCGTGCCGGCGGAGCATCGCGCCGCATTCCACGAACACGCTCGCGACGATCCGGTGCCCGCTGGCGGCATCCGCCGCGAACTCCTCGATCAGGTAGCGATCGCCGTGGTGGACCCAGAGATGGTGGTGGCTGTCGATGACCGGCAGGTCGGGCTCAACCACGCTGGTGCCGCTGTCCGCGCTCATGCGTCGCCTGTCGGGGGTGATGGTGCGCCGTCCGGAGCCACGGCGCGCCAAACGCAGCCCCATACCAGCTCCCGCCGCTGGTGGTCCGTCCCGTAGAGGCGCGGCGGCGGGCGCAGCAGCATCCGCACGGCGGTCAGCATTACGACGCCCCGGACCTGCCGGCCACCGATGCGCGAGCGGTCCGACGCCATGTCCACGACGACCTCCAGCGTATCCCCGTCGAAGCTGTACCGGCCGCCATAGGAACTGAACCCGCGGCTGGGATCTGATGTCCCGGGGTCACCGTTGCACAGCGCAGCCAGCATGCGTCCGTCGGAGAAGCTGATCTGACCAATCGGGTTCCTGCCGTAGGGGGCAGGCAGGGGCTGTCCGGCATCATCCCAGCCACGGCTCTCCATCAGACGCCAGAGCGTTCCGTCAAGGGACGTCATTGCATCGCCGCTCCGGTGGGGGTCCTCAATTCGGGACCACGCCAGCATCCCGGGTGACCCTGCCCCAGCGCTCGACGTCGGCTTCCACTTGCTGGGCGGCATCCGGCCCGTTCACGAAGTAGTCGTCGAGGGCGTTAGCGGAGAGATAGGCCCGTAGCTCAGGCGCGCGCGCGGCGGCTGCCAGCAGCTCCGTAAGGCGGGCGACCACCTCTGGCGGGGTTCCGCGGCGCACGAAGACTCCGTGCCAAGCGACAAGGTCGTACTCCACGCCGAGCTCCCGGAAAGTCGGGATGTTCGGGTACTGGGGAAGCCGGGCGGGGGCCGTGGAGGCTAGCGGCCGCGCCTGTCCGGATTCGACAAAGGGGGCAAGGCTCGCGGTGTCGGTGATGCTGACATCCAGCTCGCCGGTCACGAGGGCAGTCACCATCGCCGTGTGAGCCCGGTACGACACAAGGGTGACGCGTGCCCCTGTCAGCTGCTCCAGCATGCTGGCCGCGAGTTGCGGCACGGCCGTGGCATAGCCGTAGTTGAGCCGCGATGGCTCCCGCTTTGCGAAGTCAATCAGCTCCTGGGCGCTCTGGAAGCGGGAGGCGCGGGGTACCGAAAGCCACATCGTGCTCCGCGCCATGAGGCCGATTGGGACGAAGTCAGCCTGCGCGTCGTAAGGGAGTGTCCGGACCAAGTAGCGGTTCAGCACCATCGGGGACATGGTGGTAAACAGCAGAGTGTGGCCATCGGCCGGGGCGCTCAGCACCGCCCGCACCCCCAGGATCCCATTCGCGCCGGGCCGGCTGTCCGTGACGAAAGTCCCTCGGGATTGCGCGGCCATGGATTGCGCCAGGTGCCGTGCGATGATGTCGGAGGGGGCACCGGCGGAGCTCGGGACGACGATCGTCACGGGCCGGCTCGGGTAGCCCTGCGCGAGGGCTGGCCATGCCAGGGGCAGGAGAGGTGCCCCTAGCCCGAGCGCACCTTTCAGCAACAGCTTTCGGCGGCCACACATCACAATGTATTCTCCCCGGTAGGCCCTCGGCCGCTTCGTTTCCCAATGAGCGAAGGGGCCGTCCCTGGCTCCTTCGTTATTCCAGGCAGTGGCCCGCGCTGCGGGCGCGGTGCCCGCCGCTGGCCTTATTCAGGCTGGACGCCGGCCTCTCCGATCCGGCGCCGCCAGAGCTCGCGCTGGGCGGCCATGAAGGCCGTGAATTCGGCCACGGTCGTCGGCTCGACGACCGAGCCGGTCCGCTGCTGGAGGTGCCCGCGAACGTCGGGCCTCTCCAGCGCAGCGCGCAGCTCCGCGTTCAGCCGTGTCACGACCGGTTCGGGTGTCCCCGCGGGTGCCAAAAGGCCGAGCCAGGCGAAGAGGGAGAACTCCTCTAGGCCGGGCGTCTCGCGTAGCGGGGGAACGTCCGGCAGGGTGGGGAAGCGGTCGTTGCCGGTCACGGCCAGGGCGCGAAGCTTGCCGCTCTCGATCAGTTCCTGCGAGGCGGCGATGTCCACGAAGGTAAAGTCGATCCGCCCGCCCATGAGATCGGCGAAGGCCTGCGGTGTCGTCCGGTAAGGCGCGGCCAGCGCATCAATCCGGCCCATATTCACGAGCATGGCGGCCGAAACCTGCCCGCCCGTGTTGCCGTAGCCGTAGCTAAGCCGGCCCGGATTCGCCCGCGCGTGGCCGAGCAGGTCAGCGGCGGTCCGGAAGGGCGATTCCGCCCGGACGAGGAAGGCTAGCGGGTTGATCGTCATCCGCCCGATCGGCGTGAAGCCCGACACCGGATCGTAGCGGAGATTCCGGAAGAGGAAGGGGTTGCCCGAATGGGTCGAGTTGGTGCCGACGAGGAGCGTGTAGCCTTCGGGCCGAGCGCGCGCGACGAACTCGGTCCCGAGCTGGCCGCTGGCGCCGGCCTTGTTGTCGATGATGATGCTCGTCCGCAGGCTCCTCGCCATCTCCTCGGCGATAACGCGGGTGATCACGTCCGTCCCGGTGCCGGCGCCGGCGCCGAAGGGCACCACAATGGTGATGGGGCGCGACGACGGATAGACCTCCTGGGCCTGGACGGTCTTGGCGGCCGGCAGCGATGCCGTCAGCGCGCCGAGCGCGCGGCGCGTGATCATCGTGCCAGCTCCCTCGGGCGGCCGGCGTCGGCGGAACTCTCGGGTTCCGCGGATTCCAGAATGGCGAGCGCCTGGGTGAGGTGCGGTCGGTCCATCATCAGGCCCCGGACCTGGAACGCGCCGACGCCGCCCGACGCCTCGAAGGCCGCGACGATCTCCCGGGCGCGCGCGATCTCGTCCGCGTCCGGGCGAAAACCGGCGTTGATGACCGCGACCTGGTCAGGATGGATGGCAAATTTAGCGTTGAAGCCGTCCTGCCGGGCCCGTCGGACCTCCTGTGCGAGCGCCCCCGCGTCGCGGAAATTCGGCAGGATGGAGTCGATCGCGTGGACACCGGCGGCCTTCGCCCCGAGCAGGCAGAGGCTGCGCGCCATCTGGTAGGTGAAGCCGTAGGCCCCGTCATCACCTTTGTTCGTCGTCGCGCCGACGGCGGTGGAAAGGTCCTCGGCGCCCCAGGTCAAGCCATGCAGCCGGCCGCTCGCGCCCCGGTAGGTTCCGAATTCGAAGAGCGAGCCGGGCGTTTCCGTCGCGACCGCCACGATGTGGATCGCGCCCTTGGGGACGCCTTCCCGGATTTCGAGCGCGGTCAGGTAGTGATGGAGCCGGGCAATGTCCTGGCCGGACCCGCATTTTGGGAGGAGCAGGCCGTCGGGGGTGCCAGCCACGACCCTGGCGAGGTCCGCGAGGGCCTTGTCGGATTCGATCGGGTTAATCCGGACCCATATCTGTTGCCGCGACCGGTCTCGCCGCGAAAGGAGATACTCGCGAACGAGCTCGCGGGCCGCCGCGAGGTGCTCGGTCGCAACGGCGTCCTCGAGGTCGAGAACGATGGCGTGGGCGGCGGTTCCTTCCGCCTTCGCCATCTTGCGCTCGCTGTCCCCCGGTACGAACAGGAACGATCTTGGTGCGATCATTGGCGTCCTCCCCAGCGTTCTTGATTCAGGCGACAGGTCGCTTCAGCATCAGGGCGGTCCGGCGGATCCGGGCGACGAGCACGTCGGACTGGTTGAAGCCGCGATGCTCGAAGACGACAATGCCCGCGTTCGGGCGGGACGCGCTCTCGCGCCGGCTGATCACCTCCGTCTCGGACCGAACGGTGTCGCCGTGGAAGAGAGGGGCAGGAAAGCGGACCTCCTCAAAGCCGAGGTTGCCGACCGTCGTTCCAAGGGTCGTATCTCCGACGGAGACGCCGACGACGAGACCGAGCGTGAAAGCGCTGTTCACAATGCGCTGCCCGAACTCGGTCTGGGTCCTGCAGTACTCTTCGTCCAGGTGCAGGGCGGCTGGGTTGTGCGTGAGCGCCGAGAAAAGGACGTTGTCCATCTCGGTCAGCGTCCGGCGGATGGCGTGCTGGATGACCAGCCCAACCTCGAGCTGTTCGTAATAGAGTCCGGCCATGGGACGTTCCTCGCTTCCAGGTGGCGATCAGAATCCGACGTTGTCGTACCCCTTGAGGGAGAGGATGCGACGGGCCTCGTCGGGCGTCGCGATGGAAAGCGAGAGGTCTTCCAGGATCGAGCGGACCCGCCGGACCTGCGCCGCGTTGCTCTCGGCCAGGCGTCCGGGACCGTCCCAAAGCGAATCCTCAAGCCCCACCCGGACATTCCCGCCCGCGGCCGCGGCGTTGGCCGCGATCGGCATCTGGAAGCGCCCGGCGCCGAGGACGGACCAGACGTAGTTGTCCCCGAACAGCCGGTCGGCCGTCCGCTTCATGTGTGCGACGTCGTCCGGATGCGTGCCGATCCCACCGAGGATGCCGAACACGGTCTGCACGAAGAGCGGGGCCCGGACGAGGCCCCGATCAAGGAAGTGCGCGAGGTTGTACAGGTGCGCCGTGTCGTAGCACTCGAACTCGAATCGGGTGCCGTTGTCGGCGCAGGAGGAGAGGATGTACTCGATGTCCCGGAAGGTGTTCCGAAAGACCATGTCTCGGGTGGCTTCGAGATAGGCCGGCTCCCAGTCGTGCCGGAAGTCCTTGTACTTCCCGAGCATCGGGAAGAGCCCGAAGTTCATCGAGCCCATGTTGAGGGATGCCACCTCCGGCCGGAGCTGCAGCGCGGGCTGGAGGCGTTCTTCCACCGTCATCGCCGGTGAGCCGCCGGTGGTGAGGTTGATCACCCCATTGCAGCGCCCTTTGATCTTGCCGACGAAGTCGCGGAACAGGTTCACCGACTGCGACGGCCGCCCGGTGATGGGATCGCGCGCATGCAGATGCACGATGGCGCAGCCCGCCTCGATCGCGCCGACCGCCGCGTCCTCAATCTCCTGCGCTGTCACCGGGAGCTGGGGCGACATGGTCGGCGTGTGAATGGCGCCCGTGACGGCGCAGGTGATAATGACCTTCCTGGGCTGAGCCATGGCTTCCTCCTCTCTCAGGCCACGATCTTGGCCGCGCGCAGTGCCTCAATTTCCGAGTCCGCCAGGCCCAATTCCTCCAGGATCTCCTGCGTATGCTCGCCGTGCGTGGGCGGCGGCGAGCCCGCTGTCCTCCGCCCGCCGTCCAGGATGTAGGGCTGGCCGACGCTCCGCGTCGGACCGGCAACCGGGTGCTCGTATTCGACCACGACGTCGCTGCTCCGGGTGTGCGGGTGATCCAAGAGCTGCGCGAGCGTGTTGATCGGCGAGCACGGAACGGAGGCCTTCGACAGCTCCGCGTACCAAAAGGCGACGGGCTGGGTGGCTATCCGCGCCCCGACCCGCTCGACCGTCTCCGCCCGGTGCGCGACGCGGTCGGTGTTGGTGCGGAAGCGCGGATCGTCCACGATCTCGTCCAGGCCCGCGATGCGGCAAAACTTGCGCCAGAGGTTGTCGTTGGCGACACCGATCATGATTGCGCCGTCCGCAGCCTCAAAGGCCTGGTAGGGGCAGAGGGATTCGTGGCTGGACCCGCATTTCGGCGGCTGCACGCCCGTCTGCCAGAAGCTCTGGAGGTTGTAGCGCTGGAGCGACATGGCCGTGTCGAAGAGCGAGACGTTCACCGTGCCGCCCTTCCCGGTCCGACCGCGCTCCATCAGGGCTGCGAGGATGCCGACGATCGCATGGGTGCCGGTCATCTGATCGATCGGCGAGATGGGGCTGCGGATATAGCCGCCGCCCTCGTCGCCTGTCATGGACATCACGCCGGCGAAGGCCTGCAGGATGACGTCGTAGCCCGGGGCCTGCCGGAGCGGTCCTTCGCGGCCGAAGCCCGAGATGCTACAGTGTACGAGGCGGGGGTTGATCGACTGGAGTGTCGGCGCATCGATCTGGAGCTTGTCCGCGACGCCAGTGCTGAAGCTCTCGATCGCTACGTCGGCGCGGCGGGCCAAGTCGTGGATGACCGCTTGGCCCTTCTCGGTCTTCAGATCGACGACGATGCTGCGCTTGTTGCGGTTCACGCAGAGAAACACCGCGCCAAGGCCCTTGCCCTTGAAGGGGGGCCAGCCACGGGTCTCGTCACCGAGGCCCAGTGACTCGACCTTGATGACCTCGGCGCCGAGATCCCCAAGCGCCTGGGCACAAAGCGGGCCCGCGAGCACGCGCGACATGTCAAGCACCTTGATGCCCGTTAGCGGCTTCATCGTTCCTCCCGGTGGACTGGTCGGTCAGTAGGACTTAGGCAGGTCGAGGACCCGTTCGGCGATGAAGCAGAGGATCATCTGCTCCGACACCGGCGCGAGGCGTGTCAGCAGGACTTCACGCAGCAGGCGCTCGACGTGATACTCCTTGGCGTAGCCCATGCCGCCGTGAGTCATCACGGATTGCAGGCAGGCCTGGTAGCCGGCGCGCGCGCCGAGCAGCTTCGCGCTGTTGGCCTCGGCCCCGCAGGGCCGGTTCCCGTCATACAGCTCGGCGGCCCGCTCGGTCATGAGCATTGCCGCCTGGAGGTTGACCCAGCATTCCGCGAGGGGGTGCTGGATCCCCTGGTTCATGCCAATGGGGCGGTTGAAGACGGTGCGGTCTCGGGCGTATTGCGCGGCTCGATGCAGCGCGGCCTCGCCGATCGCGATCGCTTCCGCCGCGACCAGAATGCGCTCCGGGTTCAGCCCGTCCAGGAGATAGCGGAAGCCCTTCCCCTCCTCGCCGACCCGATCCCCTTCCGGAACGAAGACGTCGTCGATGAAGACGGCGTTGGAGTCGACCGCCGCGCGCCCGTGCTTCGGGATGCGCCGGACTTCCATCTGCGAACGGTCGAGGTCCGTGTAAAAGAGCGTGATCCCGTCGGTCGGGCGCGCGCACTCGGCCTTCGGCGTCGTCCGCGTCAGGAGAAGGATCTTGTTCGCGACCTGGGCGGTCGTAGTCCACATCTTCCGCCCGCTGATCCGGTAGCCGCCCTCCACCCTCTTCGCGAAGGTAGTGATGCTCGTCGTGTCGAGGCCAGCGTTGGGCTCCGTCACGCCGAAGCAGACCTGGTCCTCGCCGCGCACGAGGCGCGGGAGCCAGCGCTCCTGTTGTTCCGGGCTCCCGTGAACGACGACCGGGTGCGGGCCGAACATGTTGATGTGGATTGAGGAGGCGGCCGTCATGGCGCCGTGCCGGGCGACCGTGTGCATCACGGTCGCTGCTTCCCGCACGCCCAGGCCGGCACCGCCGAACCGTTCCGGCATCGTCACGCCGAGCCAGCCATCGGTCGCCATGGCGCGGTGGAACTCCGTCGGGAAATGTTCCTCCCGGTCGCACTGGGCCCAGTACTCGTCACCGAAGCGGCCGCAGACGGCCGCCACTCCTTCCTGGATCGCCAGCAGTTCCGGCGCGTCGGCGAACATCTTAGGCGATCCTATCCTCAATGGTGAACTTATGACCCGGGCGAAACCGCCGGTCTGCTGCAGTCTGCCTGTGCCGATTTGAGGCCCCGGAGGGCCTCTCTGCGCCCCATATGATCCCGCTATCGCGTATGGTCAACCATTAACTTGACGCTCCATGACGGGTGTGGTCCTTATCGCCAGCAGAGGATCTCGCGAGCGGGCAGTCACCGTTCAGCCCGCGTACGGGATCACTCAGACGGGAAAGCCCGGACGGAGGAGGGAGGAATGCGGACGAAGACGCGTCGCGACATCCCGCGGCGCACGGCGCTCGGCGTCGCGCTCGCCTTCGGCCTGCCAACGCCCCTTCGGGCGCAGGCTTCCTGGCCCCGCCGTCCCGTGCGCATCGTGGTACCCTTCGCGCCTGGCGCCAGCAACGACCTGATCACCCGCGCGGCCGCGGTGGGGCTGCAGGCGATCCTCGGCGTGAGCGTCGTCGTCGAGAACCGGCCCGGTGCCGGCGGCACGATCGGCGCCGCGGCCGTCGCCCAGTCGCCGCCCGACGGCTACACGCTGTTGATCGCGAGCGCCTCGCTGCCGGTCACCGTGGCGGTGCAGCCCGTGCCGTACAACCCGGTCCGCGACTTCCAGGCCGTGCGGCTGCTCGCCGTCTCGCCCATGGGGATCTCGGTGGCCGGCACCAGCCCCTATCGGACGCTGGCCGACGTCGTGACCGCCGCGCGCGGGACGCCGGGCGGGGTGCGCTACGGCTCGGCGGGACCGGGCGGGCTGAACCATCTCGCCGGCGTGCTGTTCGGCCTGCGCGCCGGCATCGAGTTGGAGCACGTGCCGTATCGCGGCATCGCGCCGGCCATCATCGACATGCTCGGCGGCCGGATCGAGATGATCTTTCCCTCCATCGCCAGCGCGAAGAACCCGACCTTGTCCGGCGAGCAGCGGTTGCTCGCCGTCTTTATGGCGGAGCGCCATCCCGACTTCCCGAACGTGCCGACGGCGCGCGAACTCGGCTACGACCTGGAACTGGCGAGCTGGTACGGCATCGTCGGGCCCACCGGAATTCCACGCCCGGTCGTTGATCGGTTGGACGAGGCACTGCAGCAGGTGGTCGGAACACCCGACATGCAGCGCTTCCTGGTGGGCGAAGGCGCGATTCCCGGGCAACTGGGGGCGGATGCGTTCCAGCAGTTGATCGCAACCGACACCGCGCGCTGGGCCGAGATCGCCCGCGCCGGCCGGCTTCAGTAGCCCTCCGACATGGCCGCATCCCCGGTCCGACGGCAAACATGGGGCAACCGATCCTCCGCGCCCGGCGGATCGATCCTGCCGGCGGAACACGTCGCCCGAGCGCAAGACGCTGGCCCGGGAAGAAGCCGATCATCGCAATCCGGACAGGAGAGACCCGCATGAGTGGCCGCGATCCTATGACCCGCCGCAATGCGCTGGCCGCCGCCATGCTCGGCGCGGGGATGACGGCGGCACCCCGCGGCGCGAACGCCCAGGGACGATGGCCGAACCGTCCGATCCGGCTGCTCGTGCCCTTCGCGGCGGGCGGCGGCACCGACGTGATCGCGCGCGTGCTCGGCAGCAAGCTCTCGGTGCCACTCGGCCAGCCGGTCATCGCGGATAACAGGGCGGGCGCGGCCGGCATCATCGCGACCGAGGCCGTTGCGAAGGCGCCGCCCGACGGCCACACGATGCTGTTCGCGTCCTCCGCGAACATGGCCAACCTCCGATCCGGCCAGACCCTGCCTTATGATTTCGAGAAGGACCTCGCTCCCATCGGCCAGATCGGGTCGACGCCGACGGTGATCGTCGTGGCACAGGACTCCCCGATCCGGTCCATGGAAGACCTGATCGCCCGGGCGCGTTCCAGGCCGGACACGGTCAGCTACGGCTCCGCCGGCGTCGCCAGCTTCAGCCACCTGGCCACCGAGATGATCGCCGCCGAGGCGCAGATCCGCCTCGTTCACGTGCCCTATCGCGGCTCGGCACCGGCCTTCGTGGACCTCATGGCCGGGCGTCTGACCGCGGTGCTGGCGAGCTTCGCCTCGGCCAGGACCTTGCTGGAAGGCGGGAAGATTCGCGGCATCGTCGTCACCGGCCCGGAGCGCTCCGCCTACGCGCCCGCGCTGCCGACCCTGGCCGAGGTCGGCCTGCCCGGCTCGACGATCGAGTATTGGTGGGGACTGATGGCGCCGTCCGGCACGCCGCCTGCCGTCGTGGCCCGGCTGAACGCGGAGCTGAACGCGGCACTCGTCCAACCTGACATGCGCGAGCAGTTGGCCCGGGAGGCCGCCGTCGCGACGCCCGGCACGCCGGAAGCATTCGGGCGGCTCATCAGCGCCGAAGTCGCGCGCTGGTCAAGGATCGAGTTGGGGGCGAACACCCGGGTGGAATGACCTCGGTACGCTCCCGTTGCCCGGAGCGGCCAATTCCGGCCGTAACCCGGCCACATCACGCGAGAAGGAAACGGGCATGGAACAGGACGCGCTGCAGGATATTCCCGTGCGGAAGGGCGACCGTGTCGCCGGCAAGGTCGCGATGGTGACCGGCGCCGGCTCGGTCGCGGAAGGGTTCGGCAACGGGCGCGCCGCGGCCTTCGCCCTCGCGCGCCACGGGGCGAAGGTGGCCCTGCTGGACGTGAACCGCGCCTCGGCGGAGGAGACCGCCCGGATCATCCGGGACGACGGCGGCGAATGCCTCGTGATCCAGGCCGACGTGATGGACCCGGCTTCCTGTGCCGCCGCCGTCCAGGCGACGGTCGCGGAATGGGGTCGGCTCGACATTCTGGTGAACAATGTCGGCACGGCCCGCGTGCCGGGGGACGCCACGACCGTCGATCTGGAGGCCTGGGAGCGCGGCATGCGCCTCAACGTCACATCAATGGTGCTCATGGCCCGCTACGCCGTGCCGGAGATGAAGAAGAGCGGCGGCGGATCGATCATCAACATCTCCTCGATCACGGGGATGATCGGCGGGCACACTAACCTGTTCTACCCTACGTCGAAGGGCGCGCTGCTGAACATGACGCGCACCATGGCCGGCAATCACGGGCCGGACGGCATCCGGGTGAACTGCATCTGCCCCGGCTTCCTGTTCACCCCCGTCGTCACCGCCGGCGGCTGGCTGCCGGAGGGCTTTCGGGAGGCGCGCCGCAACGCCGGCGCGATCAAGACCGAGGGGACGGGATGGGACGTCGCCTTCGGCATCCTTTTCCTCGCGAGTGACGAGGCGCGCTGGATCACCGGCGTCATCCTGCCAATCGATGCGGGGGTGACCGCCATAACCCCGCATTTCAGGACCAGCAGCCCATCCTCGCAGCTGCGTGCCCAGGCCTCGGACTGGGAGGCCGCCGCGAGGGGCGATTTCGTGCCCACGTCGTCCGGCTGATCCCCGTGGCGGCCCTGGCACCCGGGAGGCGAAGCCGATGTCCGATGTGACGGGAGAGGTCAGCGAGCCGGTTCTCGAACCCGATCTGCCCATCATCGATGCGCACCACCACCTGTGGGCGCACACTGGGCATCGCTACCTTATCGAGGAGTATGCGGCCGACACCTTGAGCGGCCACAACATCCTCGCATCCGTCTATGTCGAATGCGGCGCGATGCTTCGCCCAAGTGGCCCGCCCGCCCTACGGGTGGTGGGGGAGGCGGAATTCGCCGGCGGCATGGCCGCGATGAGCGAGAGCGGGCTCTACGGCCCGACCCGGATCTGCGCGGGCATCGTTGGGGGCGCGGAGCTCGTCCTCGGCGATGCGGTGGAACCAGTGCTGGAGGCCCTAGCGGCCGCGAGCGGCGGCCGCCTCCGGGGCATTCGGAACGCGGCAAACTGGGATGCCGATCCCGCCGTGAACACGGGCACCCGTCCCTCTGCGCCCGAAGGCCTCCTGCGGGATGCACGGTTCCGGGCCGGCTTCTCGCGGCTCGCCCGGCACGGCCTCCTCTATGACGCCCTTGTCTATCATCCGCAGTTGCTCGACGTGTGCGACCTAGCGGACGCTTTTCCGAACACGACGATTATCGTGAACCACTGCGGAGGCCTGCTCGGCCTGCAGGGCTACGCGCGGCAGGAGACCTATTCGCAGTGGCGGTCGCTCGTCGGTGAGGTGGCGCGACGCCCGAACATGCTGATGAAGCTCGGCGGCCTCTCCGCGCGCCGCTGCGGCTTCGGTTTCGACCAGCGGCCAGTGCCCGCGACCGCTGCGGAGCTGGCGACCACCTGGATGCCGTACATCGCCGCCTGCATCGAGCTGTTTGGCACGCAGCGCTGCATGTTCGAGAGCAACTTCCCGCCCGACCGCGTTAGCGGGAGCTACCGCAGGCTCTGGAACGCGTTCAAGATGATCACGCAGGGCTGCTCCGCGGCCGAGAAGGCAGCGCTCTACTGCGACACGGCCCAGAGTGTGTACCGCATTGCAGCCCAGGCAGCAGAATGACCCTGCGTTCCCCTGGGCGGTCCGGCCTAAGTAACGCGGACCAGCGATTCACGCTGGCCCGGCGGTCAGGGGACGGCGATCGCGTCGCTCCCGACCCGGTCCTGTACAGCGAAGGAGGCAAGGATGCCAGACCCATCCGCGACGGCGAATCCGTCCTCATCCAAGGAGAAGGTTAGGGCTGTAGTTCCACGGCTCATCGAACTCATCGACTCCGTCGTCTACGACGACATCTGGGAGCGGCCCGAACTCTCGAAACGCGACCGCAGCATGGTGACCATCGCCGCGTTGATCGGCCTGCGCCAGACCGACCAGCTCCGTTCGCACCTTGAAAAGGCGCTCTCCAACGGCGTGACCGCGGCCGAGATCAGTGAGATGATCACGCATCTCGCGGTCTATGCCGGATTTCCTGCGGCGCTCTCGGCCGCGCTAGTGGCCAAGCCGCTCCTGGAGGAGCGCGGCCTCCTTGGGGAGGTGCCGGCGCCGTGACTGGTCGAACCGGCGCAACCAACAATCTCTTCGGGGAGTGAGTTCATGACCATCTGCGTCATGGGCGGCGCCGGCTTCATCGGCCGCCGCGTTGTCCGCCTGCTGGCCGGGATGGACCAGGAGGGACCGTGTTGCACCACCTTGTTGCACGGGTCGGCGGTGAAGACGGACTGAGCGCGGCCTACAGGCCGGGTCAGGCGATGCGGACGTAGTCCGGGCGTCCAAGGGCAAGCATGCGGTTGAGCGCTTCGGCGGCGATCGCCACTTCGGTTGCTTGGCGCCCGTCCGCTTGCGACCGCAGGCCAGGACCGATGACCCGCTTCCAGCGCGACACGTCGGCCTCGACGAGAGCACTCCAGTTGTAGCCAGACGCCCGCTGCCAGCCCATGCGGCCGCGCTCAGCAATGGTCTGAAGGGCATTGTCACGTTGGGGAGGGTGGCCGGAACGAAGCGGCTGGGCGAAGCTGGCCGGATGACGCCAGAGCCCGCCACCTACCCTGGCTATCGCTTTCCGGCCGAGGTCATCCGGCACGCCATGTGGCTGTACCATCTCTTCAGCCTCAGCCTACGTGATATCGAGCTGATCCTGGCAGAGCGGGGCATCCTCGTCACGCACGAGAGCATCCGGCGCTGGGTGCTGAAGTTCGGGACCGAGTTCGCCGGGAGGCTCCGCAAGCGCCGGCCACGGCCCGGGGACACCTGGCACTTGGACGGCATGTTCCTGAAGGTCAACGGCGAGTTGCACTACCTCTGGCGGGCGGTGGATCAGAATGGGGTCGTGCTCGACATCCCCGTGCAGCCCCGTAGGAACGCGAGTGCGGCCACGCGCTTCTTCAAGCGCCTGTTGAAGGAACTGCGCTACAAGCCGAAGCGCCTCGTTACCGACGGCCTGCGCAGCTATGGGGTGGCACATCGCGAGGTGATGCCCGAGGTGCGGCATCGGGTCAGCGATACCTCAACAATCGGGCGGAGAACTCGCACCGGCCCACGCGGCGCAGAGAGCGCCAGATGCAGCGCTTCATGTGTGGACGGCGCCTGTGGCGCAAGAGGTTCTTCAGCGATATCCGGGCGGCGCAGGCCGATCTCGGCAAGCGCGTGGACGAACGCGGAGCGGGTGCGGAACGGGCGGCAGAACCGGCGCCTGTGAACCTGGAGCGGTTCACCGCGAGCCTGAAAGTTGCCTGGTCGGCAGGAGAGCGACGTCCCACGCACCGGCGTTCCTACATTCGGCGAAAGCCCCTGGTGCGGTCCTCCATCATGGACGGGGTCCGCGAGCAAATCACCGCATGGTTGGAGGTGCAGCCCGCCCTGTCGGCGGTTGCGATTCTGGAGCGCCTGCGCGAGGCCGACCCCGTGCGGTTTCGGTTGGAGCACAAGCGGACGGTACAGCGGTTTGTGAAACTGCGACGCGCTGTGATGGCGCGCGATGTCCTGCTCGGAACCTTGCCATCGCGGTCGCTACCAGAACCGCAGGTTCAACCTGCCTGAGAGCCCCTCTACCTCGCCGCCCGGATGTTCTGGCGAAACGACATGAAAGTGCTGGGTAACATTGTGACTTGGGGCAACACGAGGGGGGCGTTTCCGGTGTCGTTTGACACTCGACGCAGTTGCTCTGCAGCTCAACACCCGGCCGAGAAAAACCCTTGGCTACAAAACACCAGCCGCTACGTTCGCCAGCAGCCCCACCGCCTCCCGCTTGGACTCCTCTGTGAACTCGCGTCGCGTTTTGGTCGTCATCAGCACACCTCGCTCCCTCAGGAGCTTATCCAAGGTGTCCACCAACCCGGGAGAGGGTCAGACTGCTTCTACGGGGGCACGTCACCCTGGATGATAGTCTCGCAGATTCTACACCCGAGGGAGCGTAACGTGTTCCCGCGGGCGGGATAGCTACCCGCCTCGGCGCCGCCGCTCACTGGGCTCGGGTGATCAGTCCCTCCCGGGAAGCATGCGCCCAACGTCCGTCCTCCTCCACTCGCAGTGCTCCAAAGTCCGCCGGCCCCAACACCTGCAGATCGGCGCCGATGGCCAGAAGCCTATCCCGGACCGAAGGGATCTGAAGGGCCTGGAGAATTGCCGAATGCATCCGCTCAGCGATGGAGGGCGGAAGACCGACCGGGGCAACCATCCCGTACCAGCCGGCAAACTCATATCCTCCGACACCCGCCTCGGCCAGGGTCGGCACCTCGGGCAGCGAGGCAGAGCGCGTGGTCGTGGTCACGCCCAGCGCCCGCACTCGGCCGCCCTGCACATGGGGCAAGGCGGCGACAGTGCTGTTCCAGCTCGTCGCCAGATGGCCGGCGATGACGTCATTCATCATCGGCCCGGCGCCGCGGTAAGCCACTTCGACCATCTCAACCTTTGCCAAACGGGTGAAGAGATTACCCGCATAGGAGATTGCCGCGTCCGTAGTACCAAAGCTGATGGTGCGCGGTGCCTTCTGAGCCGCCGCCACGAGACCGGCCACGTCGTGATAGGGCGACACTCCAGACGCGATGAGCATCATCGGAAAGCGGGAGAGCAAAGCTACCGGCGCAAAGTCGCGAAGGATCTGGTAGGGCAGGGACGGCATGACATAGGTGTTCATGGTGTGACTTCCGGTATCGACCAGGAAGAGCTCGCCATCCGGAGCCGCGCGCGCGACTGCCTCTGACCCGACGGAACCGTTCGCGCCGGCGCGGTTCTCCACCACGACGGTCTGGCCCAGGACCTGGCGAAGCCCTTCGGCCATGGCGCGGGCGAAAACATCGGTGCCGCCGCCGGGCGCATAGGGGACGAGGAGGCGAATAGTTCGCGGCGTCCAGGGCTGAGCGACGGCTGATCGTCCGGACAGCAGCAAGGCAGGGGCTACAAGTAGCTCACGACGGGTGGGGTTCAGCATTCCGGTCTTTCCTCTCCCTCTAGCAACCCTTGCTGGGCTGTCCAGTCTGGTCCGTGCTGCATCGGTGGCTCACTCAGCCAAGCACTTGGCCTAGCTGGATTCCGGCGCGGACCGGCGCCATGTTAGGTTACCGCTAACCCAATGTGCGATGGAAGCGCGAATTTGTTCCGGGGGTACCGCCGGCGGAGTTGGCTGGAGTGAACAAGTAAGAAGTCAAACGCTGGCGCGTTCGACGATCTCGAACCCCAGATCTACGATGGCCGGGGCCCGGGTATTTCCCTGCAGGCGTTCCAGCAGCATCACGCCAGCGAGCCGACCGATCTCGTAACGAGGGAACCGAAGGCTGGTGAGGGGAGGGGAGACTTGGCTGTGGAGCTCATTATCGTCGGAGCCGGCGATAGCGATGTCTCCCGGCACGGACCAGCCGCGCCGATTGGCCTCCAGAAGCGCGCCCACCGCCAGCACATCGCCGGTCAGGAAGGCGGCCTCCGGGCGTGGGGAAAGTGCCATGAGCGTCACCAGAGCCTCGGCCCCGCCCCGCAACCCGGGCGGGCTTTCCAGCACGAGTGAGGGATCCACCTCTATTCCGGCCTCGGCGAGCGCGGCGAGGTAGCCTGCCCGGCGCTCGGCGGCGCGGTCATTCTCCCGGACCGGAAGGCTGACGAAGCCGATCCGCCGATAGTGACGTGCGACAAGATGGGCCGTCATAGCACGGGCGGCCTCCCGGTTCGAGAAGCCAATTGTCATGTCAATGGGCCGGGAGACTAGATTACCGGTCTCGATGCAGGGGATGCCGGCCTCGCGTAGCAAGTCGGTGCTTTCGCGGGTGTGCCGGGCATTGTGAAGCACTATTCCGCAGACGCGCTGGGCCAGGAAGGCCCGGATCGCCGTTTCCTCCCCCGGCAGGGAATAACCGCTATTGGCAATCATCAGGTCGTAGGCCGAGCCTAGCGCGTCCGCGATGCCCTGTATCGTCTCGGCGAAGAGAGAATTGCGCAGGCTCGGCACGATCACCCCGACGATGTTGCTTCGGCGTGAGGCCAGGCTGCCCGCGATGCGGTTGGGCACGTAGCCAGTGGCGTCGATGGCACTGCGGATCCGGCGCATCGTCCCGTCCGTGACGGTGCTCGGATCCCGCAGGGCTCGGGATACAGTCATCGTCGAAACGCCGGCCAGCGCGGCCACCTCGGCCATGCGCACGGCGCTCCGCCCGCCCGCTGCGTCCCCGGTGTTCCGCCCCGCCATTCGGCCACTCCCTCTTTCCGGTCTCAGCGCAATCACGAATAGATCGGCCCGTCCAGCCTGAGAAACGTTTGACAATCTTGTTCGCGCTAACATAATTTCAGGCTCGGTAGTCGGCTTTTTCGGAGGCCGCGCGTCGTGGGCACCCGCCCAGATAGGAGGATCGCCTTGAGCCGTTCGGCCCGCTTTCGGGAACTTCTGAAGACCCCTCCTTTTGTCTGCATGGGCGCGCATGACGCTGTGACGGCCAAGCTGGCCGAGCAGGCCGGCGCGCCAGCCATTTATGTTAGCGGCTTCGCGGCCTCGGCCATCGTGGCCGGCGCACCCGATTTCGGGCTCCTGTCGCAGACCGAGATGTTTGACCACATCCGTCGGATCTGCCGGGCCACCTCGCTGCCGGTCTTCGCCGATGCGGATACCGGCTATGGTGGCGCTATGGATTGCCAGCGCACCGTGGCCCTGTGGGAGGAGGCGGGTGCCTCGGTGCTGCATCTGGAAGACCAGGCGGTCCCCAAGAAATGCGGTCACTTCGCGGGCAAACAGCTCGTCCCCGCGGAGGAGATGCAGGCGAAGCTGCGCGCCATGCTAGATGCGCGTAAGGACCCCGACTTCTTCATCGTCGCACGGACTGATGCGATCGCGGTCACGGGCGTGGAGGACGCGATCCGCCGACTTGAGGCCTATGCCGCCGTTGGTGCCGACGGGCTCTATGTCGACGCGCCGGAATCGACCGACCAGATGCGGGAGATCAGCCAACGCCTGCGTCCGCTTGGCAAGCCGCTGCTGTTCAACATGGCGCGCTCGGGAAAGAGTCCGATCCTCACGCTGAAGCAGGTTCACGAGCTTGGCTTCGATTACGCGCTCTGCCCGATCGAGCCGATGTTCGCCATGCACAAAGCGGTCAAGGCGATGATGGAGCGCTTCATGGCCGAAGGGTGCTCCACCGAAGCAGTCGCCGAGATGCTGACCCCCTTTGACGAGTTCAACGCCTTTGTCGGACTTCCCGAGATGGCCGAGCGCGACCGGCGCTACACGGTGCCGGCCGGCTAATCCGACGACGATCCGACTGATGCGGAGGAGCGGCACCACCGGCAAACCGGCGGGCCATGGCATGGGAGGGAAGGTGAGATGAAAGCGAACATGACAGGGCCCGTTGCGGATCCCGGCAGCGTGCAACATGAGGAGAAGACCGCGCCGGCAGGGGCGATGCAGCGCCGCACCCTCCTTGCCGCCTCCGGTACACTGCTCGCATCGCCAGCCATCGCCGCTTTTCCCGAGCGGCCGGTGCGGATCATTGTTCCCTGGTCGCCGGGCGCGTTGCTCGATGTGGTGACGCGCGCCATCGCGCAGGCGATGTCCGCCACGCTCGGGCAGTCCGTCATCGTGGAGAATCGGCCCGGTGCGACCGGTGCAGTCGGCGCCGAAGCGGTCGCCCGTGCGACGCCCGATGGCAGCACGCTCGTGGCAGCCAATGCCGAAACCCACGCGATCAACCCACTGCTTTATCGACGTCTGCCCTATGACGCCGTGCGGGACTTCACCCCGGTTTGCCTTTTCACCCGGGCGCCCTTCGCGCTGGTGGCGGGACCGAGCCGCGGCTTCACCAGCCTACAGGCCCTGATCGACGCAGCGAAGGCGAAGCCGGGGGCGGTCTCCTTCGCGTCCTGGGGGGCTGGCAGCACCTCGCGGCTCACCATGGAGCTGCTCCTGCGCGACCGGGGCATCGAGATGCTGCATGTGCCTTTCGTGGCGCAGGCGCCCGCCATCACGGCCGTGATGGGTGGGCAGGTGGATGCAATGTTCCTCACCGCTGGTGGTGGCGAGGCAGCTGCACGCGATGGGAAGGTGAAGGTTCTCGCCGTCTCGAGTGCGCAGCGCATCCCGCTTCTGCCGCAAACGCCGACCCTGCGAGAGTCCGGGATTCCGGTCGAGGGCGGCAACTGGTTCGCCCTCATGGGACCGGCCCGGATGCCTGCAGAGGTGGCGCGACGCTTAGCCGAGGCAACCGCCGAGGCGATGCAAAACCCGTCCGTGCTGGAGGTCTGCCGCGTCCAAGCTGCCGATCCGATTACGGGTACACCGGAGGAGCTCGCAAGTTTCATTGCTGAGGATCGTGCTCGCTGGGCCGAGGTCATCAACGCGCTGAAGCTTCAGCTCGACTGATGGTGCGTTCGGGGCGCCCTGCGTGAGCCAGGTCAGCATCCGCCGCATTGGCCGCGCAGCTGTATTGTCCCTGGCGCGACCGGAGGCTGGGAACCGGATCACCCAGGTTCTGGCCGAGGAGCTGACCGCCGCGCTCGAGGCAGCGCGACGGGATCCGGAGGTCGCCGGCTGCGTGCTGACCGGGGAGGGAAGCGTTTTCTGCCTTGGGGGCGATTACCGTGGTGCCGGCTCGCGCATCGCAGGCCGGATGGAGTTCGGCCGTGCCCATTTGGACCTGTTTGATGCCATGGCGCGGCTGGGTAAGCCACTCGTGGCAGCGGTGAATGGTCATGCCCATGCTGGGGGCTTCGCCCTGGCTCTGTCTTGTGATCTGATGTTCCTCGCGGACAATGCGACAGTCGGCCTGCCGGAGGCCGCGCATGGCCTCTTTCCTTTCCTGGCACTGGCGGTGGCGCGCAATGCCATGCCCAAAGCGATCTTTTTCGATCTTGCCTACAATGCCCGGCTCCTGAATGGCCATGAGGCCTGTGCACTGCACCTGGCGAATGAGATACTGCCTCCCAATGCTGTGCTGCCGCGCGCGATCGAAGCTGTGGAGCGCACCGCCCACATCACCCCCGATGTCCTGACGCTAGGCCGTGACCTGTACCATGCGTTGAGTGGATTGGGGGCGGCCGAGGCGTTGGACCAAGCGCGCTTCGCGCTCGGTGCGGCACTCAGCGCGCTCGACGCATCGCGGGATCAAGCGGAGCAGGAACACCGTCCGCGCTCCTCCTAGGTTCGGATTTAGCCACTAGGTGTCGTGGCAAATGACGCAGCGATGAGGTGGTGAGGCCGCGATCGGCGAGGCTTGAGCGGAGCGCCCCACCGGTCATGGGCGTCCTCACGCCGTCGCAAGCGGCCGATCAAGCGCCTCGATCAGCGCCGTGGCGAGCAGATGATCCGAGGCGGGGTTCTGGCCGGCGATCGGCTTGCGGTCGACTACCACGTTGAGCGCGAAGTCGATCGGGTGGCTAGTCACCGCGCCACCCGCGGCCTGCAGCGCCGCCGGCATGTCGAAGTAGAGCTTGCCGTGCAGGAGGTGCTCCTCGGGATCCTCTCCTCGCTCGCCGAGAAGACGGTCATCCTGTAGCCCGCATAGGCCCAGCCCCGGGCGTACCCGGCCGCCCCGGCGTTGTCCCCAGCGATCAGCGCGGCGCGGAACTCGCGGGCGCGCGGCATTGCCGCCGCGATGGCGACCGGGCCGTGGCAGAGCAGTGCCGTCGGCTTTCTGGCCTCGTGGAAGTGGCGGAGGATCGTGCCCAACTCAGCATCCTGCATGAGGTCGACCGCCGGCGCATGCCCGCCGGGCACGAACAGGCTAGCATAGCCGTCCATCCCGTCCTCGACCACGGAGCGCAGCTTGCGCACCTGGTTCATCAAGGGGTCGTCGGCGTAGAACCGCCGGGCGCGCTCATGGGCGGCCTCATCCCCACCGAAACGCTGCGTCGAGTCTGAAGCCTCGTCGATATGCGGCTTGGTTCCGTCCGGGGTGGCGAGGACGACGTCGTAGCCGGCCTCGATCAGCGTCATCGCTGGGACGACCGTCTCGTTGAGGTACTGCCCGATTGCGGCCGAGCCGCCGCCCTGCAGTTCGATCCGCGTGGCGTTGGAGCCGGCCACAAGCAGTGTTCCCTTGGTCATCTCAGTCTCCGTTGCGCGATCCGCGTCTCCTGCGGACAACCGGAACCTGGACCGGCCCGAGATATTTCAAATGTTTATTATCTTGATTTTATATATGCTTTTTACATTATGAGTCGTACGCTACGATTTCAACCTCCTGCCGATCCTCGTTGCCCTGATGGAGGAGCGCAGCGTCACGCGCGCCGCGGAGCGCCTGGGCATGACCCAGCCGGCGCTGTCGAACGCGCTCTCCCGTCTGCGGATTATGCTGCGGGACCAGCTCTTCATCCGCGAGCGCTACGGGATCCAGCCCAGCCCGGTCGCCCTGGAACTGGCGCCGGGCATTGCCGAGGCGCTGGCGAGGCTGGACGACGCCGTGCTCGGTCAGCAGGAGTTCGACCCTGCCTAGGCCGAGCGGCTGCTGACCATCGTGCCCAACGGCTATGTCGAGTTCGTTCTGGTGCCCGCGATCGTGGCGCGGCTGCGGCAGGTCGCCCCGGGCATCAGGATGCGCCTGACGCCCTACGGCAACGACCTCGTCGGGACCGGCGTCACCTCGGGCACCACCGCGCTGGTGCTCGGCCGCATTGTCGATCCACCCAACAACCTCGTCGTTCAGCATCTCATGGATGACGGGCTCGCCTGCGTGGTGCGGGCGGACCACCCCGAGATCGGCGACAGCATTACCCGAGATCAGTTCGAGCGCCTCAAGCACGTCAACGTGGTGCCGCCCGGCCGCATGAGGGCAGGGCTGTTCCACGCGCTGGCGCAGCAGGAGCTCAAGCGCGACATCGCCATCTCCGTCACGAACTTCTTCGCGGTCGTTGAGATGGTCGGCGTGACCGATTACTGCGCGACGCTACCGGACCTGATCTGCCGACGGCTAGCGCACGATCCCCGGCTCAAGGTCCTGGCCCCATCGGCCGACTTCGGGACGTTCCCTGTCGAGATGGCTTGGCATGTCCGGTACCGCCACGACCCGGCGCATCGGTGGCTTAGAGCGCTCATCGCGGAAGTTGCGGCGGGTTTGGCTAGTCGGCCACATTGAGGTTCCTGGCTGCTTCGCGCCCACTTCGGCCGCTCATGATTTCTATGTAGTTGCTCCAAAGTAGACATCAGTGACGGGGATCGCGACGGCGAAGGCGGGCGGGAGTCAGACATAGCCCGCGGCAGCTGCCAGTGGTCCTACCCAATGCGAGAATCAAGACTTCTGCACATTCTCCGCGGCTTGGAACGGCCCACATGGAGAGCCGTTCCAGCTTATGTGGGATGCGCTGTGGGTCAGTAACCTACGGTGAAGCGCTGCCGGATATGGCGAGGCCGCTCGACTTCATCGACAAGCGCGATCGCGTAGTCTTCGAACGAGATGCTGCTGCCATTCTCATGGGTCAGCAGCTGGTCCGTGCCGAGCCGGTATCTGCCCGTGCGCTCGCCAGGGCTGAACAGCGCAGACGGCGAGAGGAAGGTCCATTCCAGGCGGGAGTTGCCTCGCAGCTTGTCGAGGAAGGCAACACCCCCCTGAGCTTCGGCGCGATACTGTGCTGGAAACTCTGGAGTATCGACGAGTAGCTTGCCCGGCGCGACTTCCAAGCTGCCCGCGCCACCCACCACCAGGTAGCGGTGCACGCCAGCAGCCTCGACGGCCTCGATCAACTTGTCGGGATCGCTTGCGGTGAAGTGGACCGCGCTGATGGCGGCGTCATGACCCCGCAGAGCCTCGGCCAGCTTGGCCACATCCGCGATATCCACGGCGGAGGCCGTGACACCCGGAGCGGGAGGGATCTTCGACATGTCCCGTGCGATGGCCGTGATCTGGTGTCCGCGTCCGGACAGCTCGGCCAGAATGCGCGAGCCAGCGTTACCCGACGCGCCGATGAGTGCGATCTTCATGGGTGTCTCTCCTTTCCGTGACTTGTCAGGCGGTCGGGGCGAGCTGCCGCACAGCGGCCAGCACCGCGTCACCGCCGCTGTAGAGCGCTTGGCCGTTGACCGTGCGCACCTGGCTCCCCTGGCGCACGCGAAGCTGCGGCACGCCGCTGCCCGGCAGCGACCATATCTCGTCGCGCGCGACCGCCATGCGGGCTTCAGCCCGCTCCTTCAGGGCGGTATCGCTCCTGAGCCGCTTACTGAAGGCCGTAGGGTCAAACGGGACGCCGTTGCTGGCCGCCACAGCCTCGGCCACCCGCACGACTTCCTCGATGCGGGACGTGTCGCGGCCCTCGACGTAACGGGCGACCTGCGCTGCATGAAGGAAGCGCGCTTCTAAGGCGGGGTCGGTCTCGCCCAGAGCGACCAGAGCCAGGGTCAAAGGGCCGGAGGTAAATACCCCCTCCGGGGCTTGCAGCACGTTGTGGTGGTAAGCCTCGCTGAACTGCTGGCCCGTCAGGCCGCTGATGCGCTGATCGTTCCGCCACGCATGGTCAGCGATAGCGCTGACTGGCCGAGGCTGGGCGAACAGCCCCACGGGCATCATGCGGAGCTGGGCGCCGTGCTGTTCCGCGAGCGCCGCAAGGGCGGGCGCACTGGCGTAGCACCAGCCGCACAGTGGATCGAAGAAGTAGTCGATTTCGAGGTCGGACATAGGAACCACCCTTTCGCAACCGGATTTAGTGTTGCGCCAAGCGAAGATATAGATCGAATATGTGGACACACTGTTGCATGGTTCAGGCTAATGGTGGATCGCGTGATCGCCGCTCAGGTCTTCGTAGAGACGGTTGAGCGCGGCAGCGCGGCGAGCGCCGCCGAGGCGCTTGGCATGTCCAGGGCCATGGCGTCGCGCTACCTCGGCGCGCTTGAGGACTGGACGGGAACGCGGCTGTTGCATCGGACCACCCGGCGGCTGAGCCTCACCACGGCGGGCGAACGGGTGCTTGAACTCTCGCGCGAGATGGTACGCCTCGCGGGGAACCTGAAAGCCGTCGCGGACGCGGGCGACAGCCCGCAAGGATTGCTGCGGATCGCAGCACCGACCATCTTAACAGAGGAGCAGCTAACCCCGCTTCTGGCCGATTTCCTGCGCGCGCATCCCCGATTGTCCATCGACCTTCGCGCCTCTGACAGGCCGGTCGATCTGGTTGAAGACCGGATTGATCTTGCGATCCGCATCGGCAGCCAGCTTGACCCGGGCTGTGTTGCCCGGAAGCTCGGGGAGTGCCGATCGGTCCTGTGTGCCTCCCCGCGATACCTGGACGAGCACGGCACGCCGGAGCGGCCCGAGGCCCTGCAATCCCACCACTGCCTGACCTACACCAATTTCCGCGCGGCTGAGTGGAGCCTGCACGCGGGCAGGGAGAGCGTGACCGTGAAGACCAATGGTCCGTTCCGCACGAATGAGGCTCTTGCCCTTCGGCGGGCTTCCCTGGAAGGCATAGGCATTGCCATGCTCCCACACTTCGCGGTCGCGGCGCATCTGACGAGCGGCGCCCTTCACGTCGTGCTCCCGGGCTGGGAGCCGTCCGCCCACCCCATCCACGCCCTTTACCTGTCGCGCCTTCATCTTCCGGCTGCCGCGCGCGCCTTCATCGACTACCTCACCGGGCGGCTACATCAGGATCGCCGGTCACATCGACCCGCAGTGGTGCAAGAACCAAGACTTTCGCACTGGCGGCACGATGCCCGCCCAGAGCCGAGAGCTGACTAGAGCAGTGCGCCGCTTGGGTCCGCTTCGGCGTCCCGCCCGATCCGAAGCCGCCATTCCGCTTTCGTGAAGGGTTTCGGATGCCGCAGGCGTCCGAAAGTCTCCGAGGAACGAACCCGCGGTCCGTTGGCGCTCGGTATGGGGATTTAGCGGAT
>NZ_JACIJD010000035.1 GCF_014199205.1 Muricoccus pecuniae
GGTTAGTTGGGTGTAGCAGGCAACCATGGAGGGGTGCTCCGGACGACAAAGCTCAGAGAAAACAACGCCTGTCGCACTTCAAAATAGAACCCACCGCCTGATCGCGCGGGCCGGCCGCGCGTCCCGCCGCTAGCGCGGGGCGAGCCCGGCCTTGCCGACCACCTCTGTCCAGCGCGCCACATCGGCCTCGATCCGCGCCCGCATCGCCGCGGGGCCGCGCTCCCCGGGCGGCGGCGCGGTGGTGGCGAGATCGGCGAAGCGGGAGGCCACGGCGGGGCTGGCGAGCGCCGCCTCGATCGCCTTCAGGAGACGGTCCACCCGTGCCTGCGGCATGTCGCGCGGCCCCGCGATCGCGTTCCAGATCACCATGTCGAAGGCGGGCACACCGGCCTCCGCGAAGGTCGGCACCTCCGGGAGCTGCGGGATGCGCTGCGCCCCCGTGACGGCCAGCGCCACCGCCGTGCGCCCCTGGTGCGCGGGGATCATCGTCACGGTCTGGTCGATCACCGCCTCCACCGTGCCGGCCGCCAGGTCGCTCATCGCCGGTCCGGCCCCGCGATAGGGGACCAGCATCGCCTTCGCGTTGAGGATGGAGAGAAGATAAGCAGGCGCGAGATGGCCGGTGGTGTTCGTGCCCGGCGTGCCGAAGCTCACCTCCTCCCCGCGCGCGCGGATGCGTTCCACCAGGCTGCGCAGGTCGCGCACGCCGGAGCGCGGGCTGGCCGCGATCACCATGGGGACCTCCGCCACGATGCTGATCGGCGTGAGGTCCCGGCGGGGGTCGAAGGTTGGATCCGCGCCGAGGGCCACGGTCGCCGCCATGGAGGCGAGGTTCCCGAAGCCGATGGTGTAGCCGTCCGGCTCGGAGCGGACGAGGCGCTGCGTGCCGACCACGCTGCCGGCACCGGTGACGTTCTCGACGACGACCGTGCGGCCGAGATCGGCGCCCATGCCCTGCGCCAGGAGGCGGGCCAGGGCGTCCAGCGTTCCGCCGGGCGCGGAGGGCACGATGAGCGTGATCGTGCGCGCGGGGTAGTCCTGCGCCTCGGCGCGGCTGGCCGGGAGGCCCATCCAGAGGACGGAAGCGAGCCCGAGCATCAAGGCCGGGCGCCGGAAGCTGCGGCGCATGGTGCGTCCTCCCCATCGATTTGTTCTGGGGCGAGCTTAGCCATGCCGCTCCGACGCACTCAAGCTTTCTGTCCGACAATCAGTCACTCTTGCCGTGCCCGAGCGCCCGGCATTACGCTGCGGCCCTCAGAACACACGGGGAAACGCCATGAGCACGAAGCCCATCCCGCAATCCGCCCAGCGCGACCGCGTGCGGAAGACCGTGCCGGCCCTCGTCGAGTATACGGAGGGCGTCGTCTACGGCGATCTCTGGGAGCGGACCGACCTGTCCAAGCGGGACCGGAGCCTCGTGACCGTCGCCGCCCTCGTCGCGACCTACCGGCCGGAGCAACTCTCCGTCCATATCGGCCGCGCGCTGGACAACGGCGTGACGCGCGAGGAGATCGCCGGTCTCATCACGCATCTCGCCTTCTACGCCGGCTGGCCCGCCGCCATGTCGGGCGCCCAGGTCGCGACCGAGGTGTTCGAGAAGCGGGAGGGCTGATCGCCATGCGTGTCGGCTTCATCGGCCTGGGCACCATGGGTGCCAGCATGGCCGCGAACCTCGCCAAGGCGCCGGACGTGACCCTCGTGGTCAACGACGTCAGGCGGGAAGCGGCGGAGTCCCTCATCGCGGACGGCGCGGAATGGGCGCCCGATTCCCGGGCGCTCGGCGAGGCCTGCGACGTCGTCTTCACCTCCCTCCCGGGCCCTGCCGAGGTGAAGGCCGTGGGCGGGCAGCTGCTGGAGACGATGCGGCCGGGCACGGTGATCGTCGACATCTCCACCAACGCCGTCTCCAGCGTGCGGGAGCTGCACGCAGCCGGCGCCGCGCGCGGCGTGCACGTGCTGGACGCCCCGATCAGCGGCGGCCCGCGCGGCGCGAAGACCGGCAAGCTCGCCTTCTTCGTCGGCGGGGACGCGGCGGTGTTCGAGCGCTGCCTTCCCCTCCTCTCCGCCATGGGGGACCGCCCGATCCTGGTGGGCGACATCGGGGCCGGCAGCATCGCCAAGCTCGCGCACAACCTCTCCGGCTATGCGCTCAACGTCATCATGGCCGAGGTCTTTGCCATGGGCGCCAAGGCGGGCCTCGATCCCCTCGCGCTCTACGCCGCCATCCGCCAGGGCGTGCACGGCCGCCGCCGGACCTATGACGGGGTGACGGAGCAGTTCCTGCCCAACAGCTACGACCCGCCCGCCTTCCAGCTCCGCCTCGCGCACAAGGACGTGTCCCTCGCCTGCGCCCTCGGCCGTGAGGTGGGCGTGCCCATGCGCATGGCGGCCCTCACGCTGGAGGAGATGACGGAGGCGCTGAACCGCGGCTGGGGGAACCGGGACTCCCGCAGCGCGATGCTGCTGGAGCTGGAGCGCGCCGGGGTGGAGATCGCGGTGGACCGTGCGGCCATGCAGGCCGTGATCGACGCCGACGGAGCCGCGAAGCGATGACCTACGAGATCCACGCAATCCGCTACGCCCGGCGCGACGCCACACGGTCGCAGCACTTCATCGGCGGCGACCCGCATGACGGCCCCATGCCGATGGACTACTTCGCCTGGGTGATCACCGGCGATGGTCGCGCCATCGTGGTCGATACGGGCTTCACCGCCGAGGTGGCACGGAAGCGGCAGCGGGAGTTCCTGCGCTGCCCTGTGGAGGCGCTCTCCCTTCTCGGCGTCGATCCCGCCGGGGTGGAGGACGTCGTCCTCACCCATCTGCACTACGACCATGTCGGCAACTTCGACCGCTTCCCCAGGGCGCGCTTCCACCTGCGCGAGGAGGAGGTGCACTACGCCTGCGGCCGCTACGTCAGGCACAAGCAGATCTCCCACTCCTTCGAGGTGGAGGACGTGGTCGGCATCGTCCGCATGAACTACGCCGGGCGTGTGGTGTTCCACGACGGGGTGGTGGAGCCCTGGCCCGGCATCCGCCTCCACCCCACGGGCGGCCACTCCGCCGGGCTGCAATTCGTTTCGGTAGAGACGGCCCGCGGCCGCGTCGTGCTCGCCTCCGACGTCACGCATTTCTATGAGAACATGGAGAGCGGCCGCCCCTTCACCACCGCCTTCCACATCGGCGAGATGCTGGAGGGCTTCGACCGGCTGCGGGCCGTGGCCGACAGCCCCGCCCACATCATCCCCGGGCACGATCCCCTGGTGATGCGGCGCTACCCGCCGCCCCGCCCGGAACTGGAGGGGATCGTCGCGCGGCTGGACGTGGCGCCGCGCGAGTAGGATTCGGCGGAGAGGGTCGCCCCTCCCCGCCGGGGATCACGCGCGGTTGCCGCCGCCCAGCGTCTCGCCCGCCAGCCGCTCGGAGAACTGCGCCATCGCGGTATGGTCCTGGCCGGGGCCCAGCAGGCCCTGGGCGCTGACCCACAGCTCCCGGCACAGCGCGGCGAAGGGCGTCGGCGTGTTGGTCTCGCGCCCGACCTCCAGCGCCACGGACACGTCCTTCGCCATCAGGTCCAGCCCGAAGCCGGCATCGAAGCGGCGGGACAGCACGAACTGCTTGAACTTCTTCTGCGTGCTGTTGTTCATCCCCGTGGAGGCGTTGAGCACATCCACCATGACGGCCGGATCGAGCCCGAAGCGCTGGCCGATCAGCAGCGCCTCGATGCCGATGAGGAAGCCGGCAGCCCCCATGAGGTTGTTCAGCGCCTTCATGGCCTGCCCGGCCCCGATACCGCCGACATGGGTCAGCGTCGTGCCCATGGCCCGCAGCACCGGATCGGCGCGCCGCACCGCCTCGGCCTCGCCACCGAGCATGATGGCGAGCTCGCCCGTCTTCGCGCGCGGCACGCCGCCGGAGACGGGCGCGTCGATCATCGCCACGCCCTTCTCCGCCAAGCTTCGGGCGAAGCCCTGCGTGGCGGTGGGCACGCCGGAGCTCATCTCGATCACCAGCGCACCCGGGGAGAGGGCGTCGCCCACCGCCTCCAGCGCCTGCCCCACATGCTTGGAGGTGGGCAGGATGGTGATGACGGCGTCCGCGCCGCGGACCGCGGAGGCCGCGTCACCCGCCGCCGTGCCGCCGACCTCCTGCGAGAAGCGGGCGGCGCGGTCCGGCGCCGCGTCGAACGCCACGACCTCGAAGCCGGCCTCCAGGAGGCGGGCGGCCATCGGCCAGCCCATGTTGCCGATGCCGATGAAGGCGATCCGGCGCAGGTCCCCGCCGCTCATTCGGCGGCCGGGCGGGCGGGTTCGCCACTCAGCGCGCCTTCCTTCACCAGCACCTCATGCGCGGCCTTGAAGGCGTCGAGCCCGGCCGGGATGCCGCAATAGACCGTGGCATGGAGCAGGGCCTCCTTGATCTCCTCCACCGTCACGCCGTTGGTGAGCGCGCCCTTCACATGGAGCTTGATCTCGGGCGTCCGGCCCAGCGCCGTCAGCATGGCGAGGTTGAGCAGGCTGCGCGTGCGGCGGTCCAGCCCCGGGCGGGTCCAGGCATAGCCCCAGCACCACTCGGTGGTGATGCGCTGGAAAGCCATCATGAAGTCGTCGGCCTTGGCGATGCCGCCATCGACATATTCGGCGCCCAGGACCGCACGGCGGACCTCCAGCCCCTTCTCGAACCATGTATCATCGGACATGACGTGACCTCCCAGTTGGAGCGACGTTAGTGAACTGACTGATTGTCAGTCAATAACGCTCTCCTTTGGGGCTCAGAGCTTTTGGCTGGACGCCCGGTCGGGCCGCCACCACATTGCGTGATCGTCAACCCCTATGGGCGGTGTACCGTTCCGTTCCCGAGGACAGGAGAAAGATGCCGGACGACGGTTCCCTGAAGGTAACGCCCCAGCCCGTGCGGCGGCAGGTCGAGGACCGTCTGCGCGAGGCCATCGTCGATGGACGCTTCATGCCGGGCGATCACCTGTCGGACCGCCTGCTGTGCGAGCTGTTCGGCGTGAGCCGCAGCGTGATCCGGGAAGCGGTGCGTCGGCTCGAGGCGGAGGGGCTGGTGGATGTCCTCCCGAACCGCGGCCCCTTCGTGGCCTTCCTCTCTCCGGCCGAGGCGACGCAGGTCTACGAGGTGCGGACCGTGCTGGAGGCCCTCGCAGGCCAGGGCTTCGCCGAGCGCGCCTCGGACGAGGAGGTGGCCGAGCTGCGCGCCGTGTTCGAAGAGATCGCCGCGACGCGGCCCGGCACCGACCGCACCGCGCTGCTCCGCCTGAAGCGGCGCTTCTACGACGTTCTCCTCCGCGGCTGCCGCAACGCCTATGTGGCCCGCATGCTGGACCAGGTGCTGAACCGGAACACCCAGCTTCGCGCCACCACCCTCTCCGATCCCAAACGGCTCCCGCACACCGTCGCCGAGATCCGGCGGATCGTGGAGGCCATCGAGCGGCGCGACCGCGAGGGCGCCTGGGAGGCCTGCCGGGACCACGTGACCCAGGCTGCCCGCGTGGCGCTGCGGATTCTGAACCAGCAGGCGCGGGAGAAAGCCGAGACGGGGTCGCGCGATCCCGCCGCCACGGCGGCCTGAGCGGCCTCAGCGCACGGCGGAGAAGCCGGTGGGCTGCAGGATCAGGTTGCTGACGCTCGCGATGATGGCGCCTTCCTTCTCCGTTTCGGCGCGGCGGGCGATCCACTCCGGGTCGGCCTGGAACGCCCCCCACTTCGTCTCTCGCTCGGCCAGGGATTCCCACTCCAGCAGGTAGTAGAGGTCCTGGTTCGAGTCGCCGATCGTGACCGTCCAGAATCCGGCCTGCCGGATGTCGTGCTTCTGCCAGATGCCTAGCGTGATCGTCTCGAAGCGCCGGAGCAGGTCTGGCAGGCGCCCGGACACGCAGTGATAGATCCGCAGCTCGTGGATCACGCTTCCACCCTCCTGTCACCGGGCGTCACCATGCGCGCCCCCTCTTTGCCAGACAATATGGCATTCGTTGACAAGTCGGCTGGGTTTGCGGAACGATCGCCCCGTCGGCCGGGGAGAAGAAGGGAAATACTCGCACGCCCCGCGGCGAGGAAACGACAGGAGCCACCATGACCTCGATCACGCGACGCGGCCTGCTGGGGGCGGCTGCCACCCTCCCCCTCGCGGCCCCGGCCCTCGCAGCCTTTCCCGAACAGCCCATCCGCGTGGTCGTGCCCTGGAACGCCGGCGGGCTCGCGGATGTGGTCATCCGCGCGCTCGCCCCCGCCATGTCCGGCCCCCTCGGCCAGCCCGTGGTGATCGAGAACCGCCCCGGCGCGAACGGCGCGGTGGGCACCCAGGCCGTCGCCCGCGCGGCGCCGGACGGGCACACGCTCATCCTCGCCAATGCCGAGACGCACGCGATCAACCCGCTGATCTACCCCAAGCTGGCCTACAACCCCGTCAGCGACTTCACCCCCGTCACCCTCATCGCGCGCGGTCCCTTCGTGCTGCTCACGCGGCCGGGCTTCGGCACGGACAGCCTCGACAGCTTTCTCGCCAGGGTGCGCGCCGAGCCCGGCAAGGTCACCTTCGCCTCCTGGGGCATCGGCAGCACCTCGCACCTCGCGATGGAATCGCTGATCAAGCAGGCGAAGCTGCAGATGCTGCACGTCCCCTTCACCGGCGCGGCGCCGGCCAGCACGGCGCTGGCCGCGGGGCAGGTGGACGCGATGTTCCTCAATGCGGGCCCGGCCGAGGCCATCGCGCGGGACGGGAAGGTGAGGATCCTCGGCGTCGGCGCACCGGAGCGCATCCCGCTCCTGCCGGAGACGCCGACCATGGCGGAACTCGGCCAGCCCGTGAGCGCGGGGAACTGGTTCGGCCTGCTCGCCCCCGCGCGCCTCGTCATGCCGATCGCCGAGCGCCTCTCCGCCGTCGCAGCCGAGGGGCTGAAGGTGCCGGCCGTGCTGAACGTGTTCCGGTCCCAGGCCGCACTCCCCGTCACCACCCGTCCGGAGGAGATGCGCTCCTTCATCGCCGAGGATCGGGCGAACTGGGCCAATGTGGTGCGCGACCTCAACATCCAGTTGGAATGACGAGGTGTTGCTGCGGGGCGTTCTACGCCCCGCCGATCTCCACCCCCGCCCAGCCCTCCACCAGCCTTGCCACGTTGGTGAAGTCGCTGCCCGGCCCGAAGGTGGCGCTGGTGACGGCCAGCATCTGCCTGACGGCGCTGCCCACCACCATCGGCACGCCCATCGCCCCGGCCTCGTCCACGCAGAGGCCGACGTCCTTCAGCGACAGCGCGGTGGTGAAGCCGAAGTCGAAGCTGCGGGGGATGACGGCGCGCGGGAACTTGTCCTGCGTCGCGCTGTTGCGGCCGCTGCTGCTGTTGATGACCTCGCATATCAGGCTCGGGTCCAGCCCGGCCTTCACGCCCATGGCGATCGCCTCGGACGAGGCGACGAGCGCCGCGGCGGCGAGGAGGTTGTTGCAGAGCTTCAGCACCTGCGCCTGCCCCGCCTTCTCGCCGCAGAAGAAGGGCTTGCCCATGACGCGCAGCACGGGCTCCAGCGCCTCGTACTCCGCGCGCGGGCCGGAGACCATGATGGCGAGCGTTCCCTTTTCCGCCCCGGTGATGCCCCCGCTGACCGGCGCGTCGATAGAGGTCCGCCCCCTCTCCTCGAAGGCGGCCGCGACCTGCTGCGCCACGCGCGGCCCGGTGGTGGAGAAGTCCACGAAGCGCCGCGCCCGCTGTCCGCTCAGCACCCCGTCCGGCCCCAGCCCCACCGCGCGCACCACGTCCGGCGTCGGCAGGCTGGCCAGCACGATATCCGCCAGGTCCGCCACCTCGGCCGGGCTCGCGGCCCGGCGTGCCCCGCGCGCCACCAACGGTGCCACAGCGGCTTCCACGGGATCGAACACCACCAGCGCGTGCCCGGCATCGATCAGCCGCGCCGCCATGCGGCTGCCCATCTGCCCCAGCCCGACGAAACCCAGGACTTCGCCCGCCATCTTTTCCTCCCTCGGCCAAACCGATCCCTGCGGGTCTATGCAGCCGGGGAGCAGGGCACAAGCAGTTTTATGATACCGATATCAGGAACGGGCTCAGGTGCTGCCGCGCTGGATGATCTCGAAGCCCAGATCCACCACCACCCGCTCCTCGGACCGTCCCTGGATGCGGTCGAGCAGCACCTCCGCGCTCCGGCGCCCGATCTCCTCGCGCGGCAGCCGCAGGGTGGTGATGGGCGGCACGGTGTGGCGCAGCATGTCGATGTCGTCGAAGGCGGCGAGCGCGACCCGCCCCGGCACCGGCCATTCGCGCCGCTGGCACTCGAACAGCGCACCGGCGGCCAGGACGTCCCCGGCGAAGAAGATGGCGTCCGGCGGCGCGGCGCTCCCCAGCAGCCGCACCACCGCCTCGGCGCCCGAGGCGAGGCCCGGCGGCATCTCCAGCACCAGCCGCGCATCCTCCTCGGCCCCCAGCTCGGCCAGGGCCGCGCGGTAGCCGCGCCGGCGCTCCCGGCTGCGGTCGTTGTTCGCCGCCGGCAGGCTGACGAAGGCGATGCGCCGGTAACCCAGCCGGTGCAGGTGCAGCACCATGGCGCGCGCCGCGTCGTGGTTGGAGTAGCTCACCAGCATGTCCAGCGGCCCGGGCGCCAGCGTTCCCGTCTCCACCACCGGCAGGCCCGCGCGGCGGATCATGGCGCAGGCGGCTTCGGTGTGGCGGGTGTCGTGCAGCATCAGCCCCGCCACGCGCTGCGCCAGGAAGGCGGTGATCAGCTCCTCCTCCGCCTCCCCGCTGTAGCCGCAGTCCGCGATCATGAGCTGGAACCCGCTGCCCCGCAGCACGGCCGAGACGCCCTGGATCGTCGGCGCGTAGAGCGAGTTGTTCAGCCCGGGCACGATCAGCCCGATCACGTTGGAGCGCATGGAGGAGAGATTGCCGGCCAGGCGGTTGGGCACGTAGCCCACGGCGCGCACCGCCTCCTCCACCCGGCGCCGCAACTCATCGGACACCTTGGTCGGGTCGCGCAGCGCGCGCGACACGGTCATGGGCGAGACGCCGGCCCGCTGCGCCACCTCGCGCATGCGGCTGGCCGCGGTGCGCCCGCCGCCGTCATCCGGCAAAGCGCGGCGCTCCGGCAAGGCAGCACAAGGGAGGACACTCCAAGGCATGAGCCAGGACAGCGATACCTACGAGATCCACGCCATCCGCTACGCCCGGCACGACCGCCCGGCGCATGAGAACTTCATCGGCGGCGACCCGCACGACAACGCGCCCATGCCGCTGGACTACTTCGTCTGGGCCATCATCGGCCGGGACCGCCGCTTCGTGCTCGACACCGGCTTCGACGCGGCCATCGCCCGCAAGCGCGGCCGCGAGCTGATCCGCACCCCGGCCGAGGGCCTCTCCGCCATCGGCCTCGACGCCGGGACGGTCCCCGACGTCATTCTTTCTCACATGCATTACGACCATGCCGGCAACCATGCCATGTTCCCGGCTGCCCGATACCACATCCAGGACCGGGAGATGGCCTACTGCACGGGGCGCTGCATGTGCCACGGCGTCCTGCGCCAGCCCTTCGAGGCCGCCGATGTCACGGCCATGGTCCATCGCGTGTTCGAGGGCCGCGCCCGCTTCCACGACGGATCGGCCGAGATCGCGCCGGGGATCAGCGTCCACCACGTCGGAGGCCACTCGCTCGGCCTCCAGGTCGTGCGGGTCAGGACACGCCGCGGCTGGGTCGTGCTCGCCTCGGACGCGACGCATTTCTACGCCAACTTCCGGCAGAGGCGCCCCTTCCCGATCGTCGCCGACATGGCGCAGATGCTGGAGGGCTACGACACGCTGGAACGTCTGGCGAGTTCCCCGGACCACGTCATTCCTGGCCATGACCCGCTGGTGATGCAGCTCTACCCCGCCTCCGCGCCGGGGCTTGAAGGCATCGTCGTTCGGCTGGACGCGGATCCGGCCGAGGGCTGAGCCTCTCCTCGCGCCGGGGCGCCATCCACGTCCGGGATCGCGCCCCGCTCCCGGTTCAGGTGGCGGACCAGCCTCCGTCCATCGGCAGCACCGCCCCGGTCACGTCCCGCCCGGAGGGACCGCAGAGGAAGCCCACCATGTCGGCGACGGCCTCCGCCTCTACGAAGCGTCCGGTCGGCTGCTTGCCCTGCAGCACCGCCACCGAGGCCGCCTCGCGGTCCATCCCGCCCGCTGCCAGCCCCTCGATGCGCTCCTCGATGCCGGGGGTCAGGCTCGTGCCGGGGCAGATCGCGTTGCAGGTGATGCCCTGCCGCGCCGTCTCCGCCGCGACAGCGCGCGTCAGGCCGATCAGCCCTGTCTTGGTCACGACGTAGCCCACGCGGTCCGCCGCGCCGATCAGCCCGTAGATCGAGGACATGTTGACGATGCGCCCCCAGCCCCGCGCGCGCATGCCGGGCAGGGCGAGCCGGACAGTGTGGAAGGCGGCGGAGAGGTTGACCGCGAGATCCGCGTCCCAGTGCGCGGTCGGCATCGCGTCGATCGGCGCGAAATGCCGGGTGACGGCGTTGTTGACGAGGAGATCGACCGGCCCGGCCGCCGCCATCATGGCCTCGATCTCCTCGGGTTGCGCGAGGTCGGCGCGGTGGTAGGCCGCCTCCACCCCGAACTCCCGCGCGAGGGTGTCGCGAACGCCCTCCGCCTCCTCCGGCGCGGCGAGGCCGTGCAGCACGATCCCGCAGCCATCCACTGCCAGGCGCCGCGCCACCGCGAGGCCGAGCCCGCCCACGGACCCCGTCACCAGGGCGCGGCGGCCGCGAAGCCCGCCGCTCAATGCCCGGTCCTGCACGGGGGCTGCCTCATCATCGCCATTGACCCCTACCCCCGAACCAGCCCACCTTGATATCGATATCAAGAACGGTCCGGCCAGCACCGTCAATGGGCTGAGCGGAGGATGAGGAAACGCCATGGCCACCATCGCCCGCCGGAGCGTGCTCTCCGCCCTGCCCGCCACCCTCGCCGCCCCGCGAGTTCTTCACGCGCAGGGCGGCTGGCCGCAGCGCCCGGTGCGCGTCGTCGTGCCCTACGCGCCCGGCGGCGGCACCGACATCTTCGTCCGCTCCCTCACCGAGGGCATGACCCAGGTGCTGGGCCAGAGCGTGATCGTGGAGAACCGCCCCGGCGCCAGCGGCTCCATCGGATCGGAATACGTGGCGCGCGCGGAGGCGGACGGCTACGTCTTCCTCGCGGACACCGGCAGCCACATCATGAACAGCTACGTGATGACCTCCCTGTCCTACCAGCCGCTCCGGGACTTCGCGCCGGTGGCGCTGCTCTCGCGCTACCCGCTGCTGCTGACGGCTTCCACCACCGCCCCCTTCCGCGACGTGCCCGGGCTGATCGCCGCCGCGAAGGCCGCGCCGCGCACCATTGGCTTCGGCACCTCGGACGCCGCCATCTCCTATGCCGGGAACCTCTTCACCCGCCTCGCCGGCATCGAGATGGTGGAGGTCCCCTATCGCGGCGCCGCGCCGATCCTGAACGACCTGGTGGCGGGCCACCTGCCGACGGGCTGGAACAGCACCGTGGCCGCCACCCAGCACCTCTCCAGCGGCCGCATCCGCGCCCTCGGCGTCACCACCACCGCGCGCAGCCCGCTGCTGCCCGATGTGCCCACCCTCGCCGAGGCCGGCGTGCCCGGCTACGACTTCGCCGGCTGGTACGCGATGGTCGGCCCGGCCGCCCTTCCCGCCCCCATCGCCGCGCGCATGCACGACGCGGTGGTGCAGACGATGAGTCTGCCGCGCGTGCGCGAGCGCCTGGCCGGGATCGGCGCGGATCTCGGCGTCCTCGGCCCCGCCGAACTCGCCGCTTTCCTGCGCGAGGACGATGCGCGCTGGGCAAAGGCTTCCCGCGAGGGCCTGATCAACCGGGCGCAGTAGGGATGGGCACCACCCCCGACCGGCCCTTCGCGGGAGAGGCACTGGGCGCCTTCGTCGCGGCTTCCCGCTGGGCGGAGATCGGCCCGGCGCTGCGCCACGAGGCGGGGCGTTCCCTGCTGAACTTCTTCGGCTGCGCGCTGGGCGCCGCCGGGGATCCCGCGGTGGAGACGGCCGCCCGCGTCATGGCGCCCTTCTCCGGCCCGGAGCGCGCCACGGTGATCGGCCGGGCGGAGCGGCTGGACGCGATGGGCGCCTCCTTCGTGAACACGATCGCGGCCAACCTCCTGGACTACGACGACACGCATCTGGAAACGGTGATCCACCCCACCGCGCCGGTCGCCTCGCCCCTGCTCGCCCTGGCGGAGATCCGCGGCCTCACCGGGGCGGAGGTGCTGCACGCCTTCATCCTGGGTGCGGAAGTGGAGTGCCGGATCGGTGCCGCCGTCTCGCCGGGGCACTACGACCGCGGCTGGCACATCACCTCCACCGCCGGCGTCTTCGGCGCCGCGGCCGGTTGCGCGCGGCTGCTCGGGCTGGACGCACGCCAGTGCTGGCACGCGCTGGGCATCGCGGCCAGCCAGTCCGCCGGGCTGGTGGAGAACCTGCCGAGCGCCGCGAAGAACGTCGGGATGGGCAACGCCGCGCGGAACGGGCTCCTGGCCGCCCTCATGGCGCAGGCCGGCTACACGGCCGCCCCCGCGGCCATCGAGGGCCCGCTCGGCTGGGCGCGCGCGATGGGCGACGCCCCGGACCTCGGCCGCATCACCGCCGGCCTGGGACAGGAATGGGAGTTCGCCCGCAACACCTACAAGCCCTACCCCGCCGGCATCGTCTTCCACGCCGCGATCGACGCCTGCCTGGAGCTGCGCCAGCGCGTGGCGCCGGACGACATTGCCTCCGTCCTCGTGGAGGGCGACCAGCTCCTCCTGGATCGCGGCGACCGCTTGGTCGCCAGCGCGAGGGACTGCCGCGTGAGCATCCATCACAGCGCGGCCGTGGCCCTGCTGCGCGGCTCGGCCGGTGTCGCCGACTTCTCGGAAGGGGCCCTGCACGATCCCGGGATCGCGGCCCTGCGCGGCCGGGTGAAGGCAGGGCTCGACGCGGGGCTTCCCCGCGGCGCCGCGCGCGTGACGCTGCACGACAGGAGGGGACGCGCGTTCAGCGCCCTCGTGATGGACGCACGGGGAAGCGCGGCACGCCCCCTCACGGACGAGGAACTGGAGGCGAAGTTCCGGGAGAACGCATCGATCGGCGGCCGGGAGAGCGACGCCGGCCCGCTGATCCAGCGGATCTGGAGGATCGGCGACGCTGCCGATCCTGCTGCTCTCCTCCGCTCCCTCGGCGCGGCGTGACAGAGCCGCTTCGACAGGCCGAGAGCAGGGCGGGGGCCGCCCGCCCCGCGCCGCTCCCTCCACGGCGCGCATCCCTCATCCCGACCGGGGATGCTTTCGGACACGCGACCGCGCCCTCACGGCCTCGCCGCCTCCAGCGCTGTCCCTGAGGCCCGCTCCCGGCGCGCCGCGGCCCGCGCCACCACGTAGAAGACCGGCGTGAAGATCAGGCCGAAGGCGGTGACGCCGAGCATGCCCGCGAAGACGGCGGTGCCGAGGCTCTGCCGCATCTCCGCACCGGCTCCCGTGGCGACGGCCAGCGGCAGCACGCCCAGGATGAAGGCGAGCGAGGTCATCAGGATCGGCCGCAGACGCGTGCGGGCCGCGGCCTCGGCGGCCTGCCAGCGGGTCATTCCCTCCTCCTCGGCGTGGCGGGCGAACTCGACGATCAGGATGGCGTTCTTCGCCGCCAGGCCGATCAGCACCACCAGCCCGACCTGCACCAGCACGTTGTTGTCCAGGCCCCGCCAGACGACGCCGGCCAGGGCGGCCAGCACGGACATCGGCGCGATCAGGACCACCGCGAGCGGCAGCAGCCAGCTCTCGTAGAGGGCGGCCAGCAGCAGGATGACGAAGACCACGGCCAGGCCGAAGGCGATCGGGGCGGTGTTGCCCTGGGTCGTCTCCTGCAGGGCGATCTCCGTCCACTCGAAGCCGAAGCCCGGCGGCAGCTCCTCCCTCAGCAGCGCCTCCATGGCCGCGATCGCCTGGCCGGTGGAGACGCCGGGCCTGGGCGCGCCCTGCACCTCGGCGGCGGGGAAGAGGTTGTAGCGGGGCACGCGATAGGCCGCCGTGTCATCCTCCAGCGTCGCGAGGGAGCCGAGCGGCACCATGGCCCCCTGGTCATTGCGCGTGCGCAGCAGGGCCACGTCGCGCGGCGTGAGGCGCTGCGCCTCCTCCGCCTGGGCCGTCACGCGGTAGGTGCGGCCGAGGATGTTGAAGTCGTTCACGAAGGCCGAGCCGAGATAGGTCGAGAGCGCCTCCGAGACGCGGGAGAGGGGCACGCCCAGCATCTCAGCCTTGGTGCGGTCCACCTCGGCCCGGATGGTCGGGGTCTTCGTGTTGAACAGGGTGAAGGCCATGGCGATCTCGGGCCGTCCGTTGGCGGCGGCCACGACGCGGTTCGTCACCTCCTCCAGCGCGCGGGCGCCGCGGTCGCCCCGGTCCTGGACATAGAGCTTGAAGCCGCCGCCCGTGCCGATGCCCGGCACGGAGGGAGGCGGGATCACCAGGGCCAGTGCGTCCCGCTGCTGCATCAGCCGCGCCTGCACAGCCTGCGTGATGCCGGCGAAGGTCAGCTGCGCGGCCGCGCGCTCCTCGAAGGACTTGAGGTTGACGAAGATCACGCCGGCATTGGGCGCGTTGGTGAAGGTCGCGCCGTCGAAGCCCGTGAAGGCGATGGAGTTGGCCACGCCCGGCACCTCCAGCACGTCCCGCGTGGCCTGGCGGATTACCGCGTCCGTGCGCGCCTGCGACGCGCCGGGCGGAAGCTGGAAGGCGGCGATGAGGTAGCCGCGGTCGAGCGGCGGGATCAGCCCGGTGGGGGTGGTTCGCACCGTCTGCCCCGTCAGCACCAGCAGCCCCGCAAACAGGATCAGCAGCAGCGCCGAGAGCCGCACGAGCCGACGCGTCAGGGCCCCGTAGCCGACGGAGAGCCGGTCGAAGAGCCAATTGAAGCCGCGGAAGAACAGCCCGAAGGGCGCACCGATCCAGGCACGCCAGCCCTTCGCCCGCGCATGCCCGTGCGGCCGCAGCAGCAGGGCGGCGAGCGCCGGGGAGAGGGTGAGGGAGACGAGGGCCGAGAGCAGGGTTGCCACCGCGATGGTCACGGCGAACTGGCGGTAGAAGGCGCCCGACAGTCCCTCGATGAAGGCGGTGGGCACGAAGACGGCGCAGAGGACGAGGGCGATGGCCAGCAGCGCGAAGCCCACCTCGTCCATGGTGCGCCGCGTGGCCGCCACGGGATCCATCCCCTCGGCCATGTGACGCTCGACGTTCTCCACCACGACGATCGCGTCGTCCACCACGATGCCGATCGCCAGGATCAGGCCGAACATCGAGAGATTGTTCAGCGAGATGCCCAGCGCCGCCATGAAGGCGAGGGTGCCGATGATCGAGACCGGGATGGCCGCCAGAGGGATGATCGAGGCCCGCCAGGACTGCAGGAACAGGATCACCACCAGCACGACGAGGATGATCGCCTCGACGAAGGTGTGCACCACCGCCTCCATCGACTGCTCGATGAAGCGGGTGGTGTCGTAGACAGCGTGGTAGGCCAGGCCCGGCGGGAAGTCGCGCTTCAGCTCCTCCAGCGTGGCGCGCAGCGCGGCGGCGGTGGCCAGGGCGTTGGAGCCGGGCCGCTGGAAGACCGGCATGGCCACGGCCCTTTCGGCGTCCAGATAGGCGCTCAGCGTGTAGTCCTGCGCGCCCAGCTCCACCCGCGCCACGTCGCGCAGCCGCAGCGGCGCGCCGGTCTCGCCGGTGGCGACCACGATCTCCGAGAACTCCTCCACGCTGCGCAGCCGGCCGAGCGCCTGGATGTTCAGCTGGAAGGCGCCGTTCGAGGCACCGGTCGGCGGGTGGTTCAGCCCGCCAGCGGCCACCTGCACGTTCGCGCGCCGCAGCGCCTCCACCACCCCGCCCGGCGTCAGGCCGCGCGCGGCGATGCGCGCGGGATCGAGCCAGATGCGCATGGCGTAGTCGCGCGCGCCGAAGACCTGCACGTCGCCCACGCCGTCCAGTCGGGCGATCCGGTCCTTCACGTTCAGCATGACGTAGTTGGAGATGTAGCCCTCGTCCCGCGATCCGTCGGGCGAGGTGAAGTGGACCACCATCATGATGTCGGGCGAGGCCTTGCGGACGGTGATGCCGAGGCGGCGCACCTCCTCGGGCAGCCGCGCCTCGGCAACCGCCATGCGGTTCTGCACGAGCACCTGGGCCTGGTCCACGTCCACGCCCTGGCGGAAGACGACGTTGACGGAGAGGCGCCCGTCGCCCGTGGCCTGGGAGGAGAGGTAGAGCATCCCCTCCACGCCGTTGATCTCCTGCTCGATCGGGGAGGCGACCGTCTCCGCGATCACGGCGGCCGACGCCCCGGGATAGGTGGCGGCGATGGTGACCGTCGGCGGCGCGATCTCCGGGTACTCGCTGATCGGCAGCCGGAAGCCCGAGATGGCGCCGATCAGCACGATGGCGATGGAGATGACCGAGGCGAAGACCGGCCGGGAGATGAAGAACTGGGCGAAGCGCATGGCGGCGGCTCCCTATCGCGCATCGGCCAGGCGGGCGGGGGCGAGGGGCTTGACCTCCGCCGTCACCCGCGCGCCGGGCCGGGCCAGGTGCAGCCCGGCGGTGATCACCTGGTCGGCGGGCAGGAGCCCGGTGCGCACCACGCGCAACCCGTCGACCACGGGGCCGAGGGCGACGGGCTTGGCCACCACCGTGCCGTCGGCGGCCACCGTCATCACCACCCGCGCGGCCTGGTCGGCCGCGATGGCGGCGTCCGGCACCATGAGCACCTCCCCCTCCCCCGCGCGAAGCCGCAGGCGGGCGAAGGAGCCGGGGGTGAGGAAGAGATCGGGGTTGGGAAGGGTCGCGCGGGCGCGGATGGTGCCGGAGCGGGCATCCAGCGCCGTGTCCAGGAAGTCCAGCTCGCCCTGGCGGTCCCAGCCCGTCTCGTCGGCCAGGCGCAGGCGCACCGGCTCCGGCGCGCCGCCCTCGGGGCGGGCGCCGCCGCGGCGGTTGAAGCGGAGGAGGTCGGCCTCGCTGAGGTCGAAGGAGGCGTAGATCGGGTCCAGCGCCACGATGGTGGTCAGCAGGGTGGCCCCGGCCTGGACGAGATTGCCGGAATCCACCCGGCGGTCGGAGACGCGGCCGGATTGCGGGGCGCGCACCTCGGTCCAGCTCCGCTCCAGCTCGGCCTGGCGCAGCTTCGCGCGGGCATCGGCGATGCCGGCCTCGGCGTCCCGCTGGGCGGCGCGGCGCGTGTCGAGCTGGGCCTGGGGCGCGTAGCGCTCCCGCACCAGGCTGGAGGTCCGGTCGATCTCCTGCCGGGCCAGCTCCAGCTTCGCCTCGGCGCGCGCCAGCTCGGCCCGGGCGCTCTCTATGGCGATGTCGAAGGGGCGCCCGTCGATGGTGAAGAGAAGTTCCCCCGCGCGGACGAGCTGCCCATCGCGGAAATGCACCCGTTCCACCTGGCCGGAGACGCGCGGGCGCAACTCCACCCGGGCGGAGGGTTCCAGCCGCGCGATGTGCTCGTCCCACTCCGTCAAGTTCCGGCGCAACGGCTCGGAGACGGTCACGGTGGGCGGGGCGGGCTGGGCTGCCAGCGGGAGGGGAAGCAGTGGCAGGGCAAGGGCGAGCGCCAGGGGGGCGAGACCCTTGCGGGAGGGGGTCGGCATGGCCAATCTCCGGGGGTCGGATGTTACCGACCGGTTCGTTGCATTGATACGAACCGGTCGGTAACATTGCAAGCGCCGGGACGGGCTGCTCTACGTCCCGTGATGCAGGAGGAGGATGTCGTGACGGACGCCACGCAAGCCCGGCCACGCCGATCCGCGGCGGAGCGACTGCGGGAGGTGGCGAGGGACCTGTTCTACCGGCAGGGCATTCGCGCCACGGGGGTGGAGGAGTTGTGCCGGGTCGCCGGCACGACGAAAATCAGCCTCTACCGGGCCTTCCCGTCCAAGGATGAACTGGTCGCCTGCATCCTGCGCGACGATTGCGAGCAGGAATCGGCCTGGTACCAGGGGGCTTTCAGCCCGGAGATCGCGCCGCGCGAGCGCCCGGCCGCCTTCCTGGGGGCTGCCGCGGCCGAGTTGCGCCAGCCCGGCTTCCGCGGTTGCTCCCTCGGCCTCGCCATCGCCGAGTTCCCCGATCCCGAGCACCCCGCCCGCAAGGTCGCCGATGCCTACAAGCGCCGGATGCGCGACACGCTCCGCCGGATCTGCGCCGAGGCGGGCGCCACGGACTCGGAGATGCTGGGCGACCTGCTCATGATGCTGACGGAAGGAGCCTTCTCCTCCGCCGCCTATCTCGGGACCGAGGAGGCCGCTGCCGCGCTCGAGCGTGCAGGCCAGCAGCTGCTGGCCTCCGCCCTGCCCGCGGAGGGTTCTTCACCTTCCGCCACGACAACCTCGGCACCCACAGGGTCCGGCGCCATCAGTGCCCGCGAATAGGTGCTCTCCGGCACTGTGTTTCGTGGGCAGGCCGGATTGCCATGAGAGCAGGAAGGTTGGTTGCCGGGCGGCCGTCGCGAGCCGAGATCGGCACGTATGCCTTTCAGCAGAGAGGATACGGGGAGCTGAGGCCCGGTCCGTAGCCCAGCCCCTCTTGCCCAGGGCCAATCACGTTCGCTGACGGGAAAAATGGCCGCAGTCGAGAGGCCTTGAGGTCCCCGCCTGACATGCCCTCGTTTGCAGAGAGGTTGCCTCGCCAGCAGCGTAGCAAGGTCACTTTCATGCTCCAGGAAGCAGGGAATGCACTGACCGAAGCAACAAAGTGGTTTGAGGCAAACAGCCACGGATCGGGCGATGCCGCCCCGAATAGCAGGCCGCCACTGCCTCGCTCTCCCAACCCGCTATCCCTCTCCCTTATTCTGCCACAAGGGGTCTGAGCGGGAGCGTAGGAAGCCCTCTCGGAGACAAGGCCGGCTTCCTGCCATGGGCCAGGGACTCTGTAGAGCGGATGTCGATTCCCTGAAAGTCGGCCGGGCTGGGTGCACTCCGCCCTGCGCTCTGGAGACGAGCGCGACCTCGTCGGACTCTTGGTGGGGCGCCGGCCGCTGGTGACGGGCGGGGAGCTGAGCCAGCCGACTGAAGTGCCCTTACGGGTTCGGCCTCAGCGCTTTCATCAGCTTGCGGTCCCGCCATGCAACGCGCGCCTCCCATTCCTCTGCGGGCAGCAGGGCCCGGCGCTCGCTCTCCACCTGGGCCACGAGTTCCGGCGTCCAGGGATCGTCCTGTCCGCGCTCCGCCCCCATGCGAGCGTAGGAAGGGCCCATTCGCTCCGCATGGGCTGCGATGCCGCCGCGGGTGTTGAGGTCGGCCGTCTCGAACGGGCCGATATGGGCCCAGCGCCGCCCGAGGCCGTCGCGCACCACGCGGTCCACGTCCTCGACCGAGGCGACGCCGTCGCGCACGAGGCAGTAGGCCTCGCGCAGCAGCGCACCCTGGAGGCGGTTGAAGATGAAGCCCTCTACCTCCCGGCGCACGCGCACCGGCGTCAACCCGGCCCCCGCGAACAGCGCCTCGGCGCGCGTGGCCGCGTCCTCATCCGTGAAGGGCGCGGGCACGATCTCAATCACCGGAATGAGGTAGGGCGGATTGCCGGGATGGGCGATCAGGCAGCGTCCACGGCCTGGCAGGTCTGACGCGAAGGAGGAGGCGGGGAGGAAGGATGAGGAACTGGCCAGCACGGCGCCGGCCGGGGCCAGCCGGTCGAGTTGCCCGAAGAGATCGCGCTTCAGCTCGGCCCGCTCGGGCGCGCATTCCTGCACGTGCTGCACGCCCGCCACCGCGGCCGCGAGCTCCGCCTGGACATCGACGCGCCCGGCGATGACCTCCGCGGGCTCGGCCAGCAGGCCGTGATCGTCCAGGTCGGCGAGCCTTGCCCGCAATTCGCGGGGAACTGCGCTCCGGCGCGCCTCGTCGGGGTCCCATATCCTGACCGGCAGCCCTGCCCGGGCGAAAACGAGCGCGAAGGCAACCCCGATGCTCCCGGCCCCGGCGATCGCGACCGGAAGTCCGTGCGGCCCGCTCATGCCCCGGCCGCCCCGACGGTCATGCCGCCGCAGACATAGAGTGCCTGGCCGGTGACGAAGCCGCTGCGCGCGTCCAGCAGAAAGGCGACGGCGTTCGCCACGTCCTCCGGCATGCCCAGCCGGCGCACCGGGACGGCCTCGATGATGGCACGGGTCCGTGGACTGTTATGCGGGTTGGCGCGGTCGAAAAGTTCGGTGCGAATCGGACCGGGACCGACCGCGTTGGCGGTAATGCCGTGCTCGCCGAGTTCCAGCGCCCAGACCTTGGCCATGCCGATCAGCCCGGCCTTGGTTGCGGCATAGACCGTGCGCAGCTCCTTCCCGAGGGCGGCGCGACTGGCCATGTTCACGATACGCCCGAAGCCCGCCTCCTTCATGCCGGGCAGCAGCGCCTGGGCGCACTGCATGGCGCAGCGGAGGTTCAGCGAGACGACGAGTTCGAGGTCGGCCAGCGTCTGCTCCTCCAGCGGGCCGGGGCGGACCACGCCGACATTGTTCACCAGCCGCGTGATGGGGCCGCTGCGCAGCGCCTCGGCCAGCGCGGCCGCCGTCTGCCCGGGATCGGAGAGATCGGCCGCGATGACCCCCTCGCCGGCCTCCCGGTCGATCACCACGGGCTCGTAGCCGTCCTCGCGGCAGCGCGCGGCCACGGCGCGGCCGATGCCCGAGGCACCGCCAGTGATGAGAACCCGTTCCCTCATCGCCCTAGTCCGGGCGCACGTTGGCGCGGCGGATCACCTCGGCCCAGCGCCTGATCTCCGCATCAATAAGGCGTTGGAATTCCTCCGGACTGTCCCCCACGGGCTCGCCGCCCTGCTCGGCGACCTTCGCGCGGATCGCCGGGTCTTTCAGGATCGCGCCGATCTCGGTGCTCAGGCGGTCGATGATCGGGCGCGGTGTCCTCGACGGGGCCTGGATGCCGAACCAGGCGACAGTCTCGACCCCGGGCAGGCCCGCCTCGCGCACGGTCGGGACATCCGGCAGGGAAGGACTGCGCTGCGGGCTCGTCACGGCGAGCGCGCGCAGCCGCCCGTCGCGGATATGGCCGATGGAGGAGGGAAGGTTGTCGATGGCCAGGTCCACGCGGCCGGCGATCGCGTCGATCAGCATGGGGCCGGAGCCGCGATACGGGACGTGGATGAGGTCGATCCCTGCCGCCTCCTTCAGGAGTTCGCCGGTCAGGTGCAGGCTCGACCCGTTGCCGGAGGAGCCGAAGGTGCTGCCGCCCGCATTGCTCTTGGCCCGCACCACGAAGTCCTGCAGCGTGCGCACGGCAGAGCTGGCCGGAACGGCGAGCACGTTGGGGACATTCGCCATGTTGGTGACTGCGGCGAGGTCTTCCGGCTTGTAGTTGATGCTGCCCTTGTAGAGTTCGTAGTTGATGGCCGCTGTCCCGATGGTCGTCATCAGCAGCGTGTAGCCGTCCGGATCGGCCTTCGAGACGAGGTCCGAGCCGACGCTGCCGCCGGCCCCGCCGCGATTCTCGACCACGAAGGGCGCACCGAGGCGCTGTTGCAGCGGCTCGGCCAGGATGCGCGCCAGGAGGTCTGTCGTGCCACCGGCCGGGAACGGCACCACGATCCGCACGGGCCGGGACGGCCAGGCCACACCCTGCGCGTTGCCGGGCGAAGAACCGAACGAGGCCATGGCAGTCGCCGCGGCGAGGACGGTGCCCTGCATCGCGCGGCGCCGTGTCAGGGCGGATGTGTTCATGGACTTTGCCTCCCTAATATCAGCCGAGGCAGGTTCAACGCTCCGGTGGTGGTCAGGTTATCGGTCCTCTTTCACGACCGCCCGAATGGCGAGCATCCGGCGCCGCTATCCCGGCTCGGTTTCATGACTCAGCGCTTCGAGCAAGGCCGTCCTACTTAGAACCTGTTTGCGGGGCCCTCAGCCGCGCATCCCCATCTTCTCCTGAGGTGACACCGAGAACCGCCTGGCGGGGCGGAAGGGTGGGAGAGATGTGGGCGCAACGGCATCGGGCGCGCCATGCGGCGCACCTGAAGCAGGTAGTATCGTGGCATGCGATCAGCGAGGTAGCGGGCTGGTTGGAGCGGGCCGACCCACCCCGGAGTGAGAACGCCACCCCGATCCTGCCCGTGGTACGGGCTATTGCTTAGCACCTGCGGGTGGGTGGCGGTTGGCGGTCGCTGCCGTCGGGCATGCCGCCTTGGCGGACAGTGCATGGCTGGTCTCGGCGCTGGGCGGCTCTTGGTTTGTTCGAGCACATGATGCGCAATCTGCCCCGGCTGGGCCGCCGGGAGTTGGGGCGCAGGCCGAACCCTCGCCTGGCCATCATCGACACCCAGACCGTGAAGTGCCTGCCCGTTCGCGGGCCGCGCGGCTACGATGCCGCCAAGCGCACCGTCGGGCGCAAGCGGGTGGCCATGGTGGATGCCGACGGGAACTGGCTGGCCGTTGCTGTGGTGCCCGCATCGGTCCAAGAGCGCGACACGCTTTCCTCTCTCGACCAGGGCAAGATCGCCTGGCCAAGCCTGCGGGCCACGATCCTGGGCGGCGCCTTCACCGCCGAGCGCTGCCGCCTCTGGTCCAACCTGCACACCATGGGCCATGAGGTCGTCCCTCGCACACCCGGTCAAAAGGGCTTCGCCGTCCTGCCCCGGCGCTGGGTCATCGAACGCAGCTTCGGCTGGCTCACCTACAGGGGTGGCCTGCTACGCGATCGGGCTGGACGCCTCGACGTCGCCGCAGCCCGTATCGCCTGCGCCGCCGTCCTCGCCTCCACCGAAGCCCTGCCCAACCCAGCCTGACCTCGCTCAAACAGGCTCTCAGCGCAAACTCGCCCATGCTCAGTCGGAGTGATCCGACTGTCGGGTCCGAGAGGCTGTCCACCACCCCGCAACGGTCGTTGTTGGGTGGTGGACCTGGGGGCCTTCCGGGCGGACGGAGACTAATGCGCCCGTGTCCGCAGCTGCTGCTCTCGCAGGAAAATGAAGAGGCCAGCACCGATGATGACGAGTGCTCCGGCCAGGGTGAGCGGCCCGATCACCTCGCCGAAGAAGAGATAGCCGAAGAGCATGCCCCAGAGGATCAGCGTGTACTGGTAGGGCACCACCACGGAGGCCGGCGCGAGCCGGAGAGACTGGTTCACGCAGAGATTGCCGCCCAGCGAGCCGATGCCGAGGGCAAGCATCAGCACCAGGTCCACGATTCCGGGCGGCGTCCAGCCCTGGGCAAGGACCAGCACGGCGCCGAAGAGGAGCGCGGCCAGGAGTTGCGCCGTCATCAGCACTGTTCCCGGCACGCCCGCCAGCTTGCGGGTGGCAATGAGGAAGCAGGCATAGCTGAAGCTTCCCGCCAAGGCGCAGATCGCCCCCAGGGAGAGGGAGGCGGGCGAGGGATGCAGGGCCAGGACAACGCCGCCGAAGCCGACCGCCACAGCCGTCCAGCGGCGCCAGCCAACGCGCTCTCCGAGCAGGAAGGGAGAGAGGGCGGTCACGTAGATCGGGCCGGCCATGTAGTAGGTCATCACCTCCGCCAGGGGCAGCGCGGTGAGAGCCCAGAAGAAGAGCGCGGACTCCAGGGTGGAGAACAGGACGCGCAGGAGTTGCAATCCCGGGCGCGGCGCCCGAAGGAAGGCGTAAGGCCCGACCCTGTGGATGGAGGGTGCCATGGCGCAGAGCCCGGCGAGACTGCGCACCAGCAAAAGCTGCCCGACCGTGTAGGAGCCCACCAGCCACTTGCCGAGCGTGTCGTTGACGGCGAAGAGCAGAACGCCGAGCAGCATCATCATGACACCGCCGGTGGCACCCGCAGGCATGGCGCCGAGGCGCTGGAATGCAGACACGGCCTATTTTCCACCCTCTTCGGCCCTTGCCCGCGATGGAGAGGCCGGGCCGAAGCACTAGCGAGATGGCATGGCGCTGCAAAGCCTGGGGTTACTTGACGACGCAACCGCAGCTACGGCCCCCGCCCCGCGACGTTGACGAGGGCAGCGGGGGACCACGAGCCCCCGAGGTGACTGTCCGGTTCCCCAATGAGAGCCGGGGATCGCCTACATCTTCCGCCTTGCCGCCGCGACATAGGCGCGGTTGTGGGTTGGCGTCAGCCAGACCTCGTTCATCGTCACGCCCGGCGGCAAGGTCGCGACATAGAGGATCAGGTCCGCGCAATGTTCCGGCTGCAGCATGCGGTCCCGGTCCTCCTGGCTCAGCGGATTGGGTCGCTTCGCCAGGATCTCGGTGTTCACCTCGCCGGGGCAGAATGCCGTGCTGCGAATGTTGTTGACGCACTCCTCCATGTTGAGGCTGTGGCTCATGGCCACGACGCCGTGCTTCGCGGCCTGGTAGCCGGGGCCGCTCAACAGGCCCAGGTTGCGCCCGGCCATCGAAGCCGTGTGGATCATCACGCCGCCGCCCTGGGCGCGCATGATCGGCAGCACGGCCCGTGCGACGTAGAAGGCCGAGGACAGGTTGCCGTGGATGAGCTGATCGATTGTCTCGGGGCCGAGAGCCGCCCAGCTTCGCTCCGTCACGTTCAGCCCGGCATTGCTGACCAGCACGTCGAGCCGCCCGAAGGTGCCGCCGATCCAATCCGCGACGCGTTGCACCTCGTCCGACTTCGTGAGGTCGGCGGGCCGCACCTCGGCCCTGCCGCCCTCTCCGCGAATTCGTCCCGCTACCTGCTCCAGCCTGTCCTCGCGGCGCCCGGTCACCACCACCGTCGCACCCTCCGCGCCGAAACGCTCCGCCACCGCTTCGCCGATGCCGCTGCCTGCACCGGTGACCCAGGCGATCTTGCCATCAAGCCTGCCCATGCATCCCTCCCCTGCTTGCGATCAGTTCTAAGTCAATTGCGGATCGGACGTCATTCGGACTCCTCGTCCCCCGGTTGAACGAGACACCCCGCAGGCGGACGGTATCCGCCGAGAGGGTGAATGGCGATGAAAGATGACGGAGGCCGTTGCTCCTGGCCAGGGCGGGCGGATGTCACGGTAGTTCAAGCAGGACGTAGTGCTTCGGCTGCTACGGAGCGAGGACCTGGAGACGGTCTCGCGGGCACTGGGCTTGACGGCGGCCACTTTGAGCGGCTGGCGTGAAGCCTTTCTGGCTGCTGGCGAGGCGAGCCTGACGACACGGCCCGAGTTGCCCTGCCACCGGCCCATAGGACGAGCCCGTAGTGTTCACACCAGGGGCAAGCTCCTCCGTCAGATTTGCCAGGAGATCGAGGGGCAGTGGCCGGCCCATTGCGTTGGGCTGTTCCGCGAAGGCGCAGAGGCTCCGGCCCAACTCGCTTCCGATCGACCACTTCCTTACCGAGGCATGGCGCGCTTGCGAAACGCCGCGAGCGCTGTGCCCGGCGTATCCATTCTGCTCCGCCGGTCCGCACCCAGTTCCATTGCCACCAGCCGCTCGAATTCGGCGTCGAGCAGCGCGGCGCGAATCACCGCCGTCCCCCGATCGCCTGCTCCCAGGGCTATCTGGACCTCCGAGTGTTGATTTGCAGTGAGAGCTGACCCGGAGAGGGCCGAAGTTTTCGCCGAGAAATGACCTGTGTCTGTTCACCTCCCTGGCCGGACGGCCGGGGT
>NZ_JACIJD010000036.1 GCF_014199205.1 Muricoccus pecuniae
CGCCCCTTGAGTTTGCTGCCCAGGCGGCCCGAAACGGCCCCTGAAGAAGCCGGAAGGCTCTCCCGGGAGCTGGACCAGTTTTGGGTACAGGGTCAGAAGCCGGAAGGCTCTCCCGGGAGCTGGACCAGTTTTGGGTACAGGGTCAGGCTCGCTCTTCGCGCCAGGGACTCGCGCGCGAGGTAGAGGGGGCGGAAGCCCGTGACATAGGGTAGCCAGTGCGGCACCTGCCGGTCCAGGTAGGCCGCGGTAAGGGCGGCGTCGAAGAAGGCGCGCTCCTCGGGCGCGCACGACTCGAAATCGCGCGGCGCTACGACGGTGATGACCGTGTCCACCTCCGGTATGCGCTCGAGCAGGAAGGCGGTGAGGTACTCGGTCTGGTCGATGTGAAGGTAGCAGGGCGCGGCGTTGAATCCTCGGCTACCCTGCAGCCGGCGTTCAAGGGCGGGGATGTCCAGGTTGCGCCAGGTAGCGGAGGAGCCCACCGCGAGAAGGGTGCGGTCGGCCAAGGGGGCATCACGCAGGGCGCGGAACTTGTCGTCGATGCAGCCTGTGGCCGCCAGCGGAGGGGGAGGAAGCAGGCCCTTGCGCGCGAGTGCGACATGAGCGCCGGCGACCAGGCCGATTCCTGAGAGGACCAGCAGAAAGAAGACGAGCAGGAAGCGACGCGAATCGGCGATGAGGCGCGCGGGGTCGCTGCTTGCCACGCGAGGCACGCGTGTATTTCGGGGCACGAACCGGTCTTTCGCTTGAGCGCGGGCGAGCCGTCATGACCCTGCAGGGCAAGGATCGGGCAGGCGCTCGGTGACGAATGGGATAGGGTCTGGTGCGCTGCCTCGAGCATGCAGCGCTTGCAGAGCACGGGCCGCCCTCGGAGGGCTGGTTCCGGGATCGGCTCGCGCTATCGCTTGTCCTGCCGGCAGCTGCGGCAGGCTTCCTTGGTCAGGGCGGCGACGTCAGCACGGCAAGCTGACGAATGAGGACACGGTTCATGCCGCCAGCTTACAGGCAGGTAATCCGGTGGCAACGCCGTTGATCCGGGGCAACGGGATCGTGACCTTTTAGAAGACAATTCACTAGGACGGACCGCTTGCGGGAAGTGGTGCTGCGCTGCCGGGGATCTGTGCCGTGTTGCATGCGAGGGGCAGGGCCATGTCGTTGCGGATACACCTGCCTGTGATGCCACTCGCATCGCGTGTAGGACGTTCGGAATGTTGAGAGTGTGTGGAGTCGTGCGCGATCATGTTTCCTCAAACAGGCGCTGACCGCCCCCTCCTGCTTTGTGTTTCCCATCTGCGATGGGATCTCGTGCTGCAACGACCGCAGCACCTGATGACCCGTGCCGCGCGGGACTGGCATGTCGTCGTCCTGGAGGATCCGCGCTTCGAGCCGCCGGCTCCGGATCTCCCGCGCCTGGAGCGCCGCGTCGTGGAGGGCGGCGTGGAACTGGCCTCTCCGATCCTGCCTTACTGGGACGGCGTTCCCGGCAGCGTGGAGCGGATGCAGCGCGCCTTGCTCGATGCGTTGCTGGCTGAGGAGGGGCAACCCGATCTGGTCTGGTACTATACGCCGCTCGCGCAGTCCTTCGCGGGGCATCTCACGCCACGCCTCGTGGTCTATGACTGCATGGACGAGCTCTCGGCTTTCAAGGATGCGTCGCCAGGGCTGCTGCTGGAGGAGCGGCGGTTGCTTCGCCGCGCGGACCTCGTCTTCACCGGTGGTGCTTCCCTCTACGAAGCGAAGCGAGGGCTGCATCAGCACGTCCATTGCTTTCCCTCCTCCGTCGAGACAGCGCATTTCGGGCAGGCGCGGGACAGGGCACTTGCCGAACCGCCGGAGCTTGCCGCCATTCCGCATCCCCGCATCGGGTGGTTCGGCGTGGTGGACGAGCGCATGGACCTGGACTTCCTGGCCGCTTGCGCGGAGCGGCGGCCTGACTGGTCCTTCGTGATGATCGGCCCCGTGGTGAAGATCGATTCCGCCGCCCTGCCCCAGCGTCCCAACATCCACTGGCTCGGTGGCCGACGCTACGCGGAGTTGCCGATGCATCTCGCGAACTGGGATGCCGGCTTCATGCCCTTCGCACTGAACGAGGCCACGCGTTTCATCAGCCCCACCAAGACGCCGGAATATCTCGCAGCCGGCCTCCCCGTCGTTTCGACCGCCATCGCCGACGTGGTTCGTCCCTGGGGCGAGGAGAAGCTCGTCGGCATCGCCGCAAATGCCGACGAGGCCGTCGCAGCGCTTGCGCGCGCGCTGGAAGTGCCAACCGCGGAGTGGCTGGAGCGGGTGGACCGCCGCCTCTCGCTCATGTCATGGGACCGGACCTGGGCCGGCATGCGCAGCTTGATCCGGCACGCCCAGGTGCGGGTCGTGCAGGCGAAGCGCGGAAGGGGCTAGGGGCAGATCCGCACGTGAACTGCGTGTCGGCAGTGCCGGGGCTCGTTGGTTCGAGGGAGGAGGGAGAGCGCTGCCAGCATCCGTTCTCCCGGGAATGCCGCGCAGAAAGGCGCTCGCCATCGCTGCGGCTTTGGGACAGGTCATGACGTCCGGCCCATCCCCGTCACGTGCGCACCGGCCGCCCGGTGCGGGGCATGTCGTGCTGCTCGGCGATTCCTCCCTCGACAACAAGGCCTATGTTGGCAGCCGCCCGGAAGTCGTGGCGCATCTGCGCGAGCGGCTACCGCATCCATGGCGCGCGACGCTGGCCGCGGTCGACGGTGCGGTATCCGCTGACGTACCAGGGCAGCTCGCGCATCTCCCGGCCGATGCGACGCATCTGGTGGTCAGCGTCGGGGGCAATGACGGGCTCCGGCGGGAAGGTATTTTCGGGGAGCCCGCGAGAAGCGTCGGTGACGGCGCGGCCAGGATCGCCGCGCTGCGCGAAGGATTTCAGCGCGATTACCTCGTCATGCTCGACGCGGTTCTCGCACGCGGGCTGCCGGTGGCAATCTGCACCATCTACGATCCGCGCTTCCTGGAGACGTTGCGTCAGACCTTGGCCGTGGCGGGCCTTGCGCTGTTCAATGACGTAATCCTTCGTGCCGCTTTCGCCCGGGGGCTTCCCGTCCTCGATCTACGACTTGTCTGTACGGAGGACGCGGACTTCGCCAATCCGATCGAGCCCTCCGATCAGGGAGGAGGCAAGATCGCCGCGGCAGTCGCGCGGGTGCTTTCGGAGCATGACTTCCGGCATCGCCGCTCGGAAGTGTTCACCGGAGCGTCTGGCCGGTGAGGGGCATTGCGAGAGTCCTGGGCGGCTACGGAGCCGGGCTTCCTCTTCGGAACATCTGGCCGGGAATCGCTCTGAAGAAGTCGCGCGAGGAAGAGGCGGGGCGGCGGGACAGAGAATCCATCCAGCGCCCTCGCAGGGAAGGGAGGGATGAGCGAGATCGCCGCCGATCATGCGTGCAGCCCCGAGATGACGGAGCAGCATGCCGCGCTGGGCCGCTGTTCCATGTATTCCGTGCGGCGGTCGGGCAGATCGTCACCGACGAGGAGTTCGGTTTCCCAAGCAGCAGGGCCAGGACATCCTGCCCGTGATGAATCAGGCCGCCGCCGATTTCGAGGCGGTCCAGCAGACGCGAAGCAACCTGCTGCACGGCATGTGGGAGGTCGGCTGGTGCGGGTAGCCGGGCAACGGCCTTGCAGTGTTCTCGATGACGAAGCTCAAGCCCTCCCGGACGGGCCTCAGCCGGGCCGAGGTGCCTTCGACGCCTGGCGAACTCGGTCAGTGGTCCGACCGCTGCCTCGCCGTGCAGGCCCTGCTCTAGCGTGTGGTCCAGGCCGTGGTCACCGGGCCGGTGCCCGAGTTGAGCACGCTGCTCGTCAGGCAGAACAACTCCTGGGTGCCGGCCGGGGAGGCGGAGGCGGCGGGCTGAAGGGCCTCGGGGCGCTGCCGGCGGGCTTCGGGCTGGCGTGCCATCCCGGCCTCCGCTTTCCGATCCTCTGTATCAGGACGTGACGGCAACTCAGTCCGCGATTTTTTGAGACCTGCCCCGCCACCCCGGCGAGGGGGGCGGGGCAGTTCCGTCACTCAATCGCCGCTATGCGCGGCCAGGCGGGCTCCGGCGAGGTAGCGGTCCTCGCGTCGCCACCAGCCCGGCTGCTCCACGTCCGGGTGGGAGAAATGGCCCGTCGTCGCCAGGGCGCGCACGGCCTCGGCGAGCGGGGTGGGGCGCGGGGGATCGTGGCGGACGTCGAAGACGCCCGGCTCATAGGCGTTGTCGCGGCGGCGGAGGAGCGAGCACCAGTCCATCGCCCCGAACATGGACCAGACCGTCACTGCCCGGAGGTCCACGCCTTCCTGCCGCAAGCGGTTGGCCCCGTGCCACACCTCGACGAGCCAGCGGACGCATTCCTCCGGCTCCCGGCAGCCGAGATGAGCCTCGGTCACCGCGATCGGGAGGTTGTAGCGCTCCCAGGCCTCGCGCAGCCGCGCCTCCGCGCCCGTCTCGTAATGCGGGGGCAGGGGAACGCGCACGGCCTCGACATCGGCATAGACCTGCCCACCGCTGCCGCCGACCGTCTCGGGGGGATAGAGCGCGACGCGGTGGTCGAGGAAGCGGTCGCTCGTCACGTAGTGGTTGATGCCGATGATGTCCGGCGGGCAGGGATTGGCGACCATCTCGTCGAGATGCGCCTGGGGAACGCCCTCGGCGACCATGATCGCGTACCAGGGATGGTCGCGGTCCACCCGGCCGCAGAGAAGGTCGAGGCTGAGCCAGCGCCGCTCGTTCTCATGCGCCGCCTGGCCCGCCAGGGGCTTGGTGGAGAAGACGCGGCCGAGATCCTCGGTCTGGATCAGCCGCGCATCCGGCCTTACCTCACGGATCGCCCGCATCGCGAGGGCCACGCCGCGGCACTCGTTCATCAGCGCGGTGAGGAAGCTGCGCCCGTCCTGCCCATGCGGGAACCAGTGGCCGTAGAGGCCGGAGAAGCGCGCGGTGGTCAGCGGCTCGTTCACGGGCGTCCAGTCCCGCACCCAGGGATAGCGCGCCGCGGCCAGCCCTGCGTAGCGCGCCAGCTTCTCCGGGAATTCAGGGTCGAGCAGGCTCGTATAGGCCGGGCCGGAGCCGTGATGGACGAGGCCCGCGATGGGGTCGCATCCCAATGCGCGCAGTCGTGCGAGCCGCGTGTCGGTCCAGGACCAGTCCAGTCTGTCGAGGCTCTCTGGCGCTACCCTCTCCCAGAGCACGGGGTAGCGCAGCTTCCGGATCCCGAGGGAGGCGACGAGATCGAGATCCGTCTCGCGATCGTGATGTCCGGTATCGAGCAGCTGGTCCCGCCACTCGCCGCCGGCACGCAGGACGGTGCACTCGATGCCGCCCCACAACTGAAGGCTGTTCATTGCAGCATGCCTCAATCAGTCCCTCTCCCGTCTCAGCCGAGACTAGCGCTCGTGAGGCGTCAATGTTTCCTCTCGAAGAGAAAAGTTGCAGTGGGTTGGTAACAAATGTGAATCGCCGTGTCCGGTGGCCGGGCTGCCCGTTGGGTTGATGGCGGGCCATGCGGCGCGACATGTCGCATCACTGGGAGAGCGGGAATGTGCCTGGAACTCTTTCCCGATCCGTGCATCAAGAGCTTCAACAGGAAAGGGACAGGCCGGTCCATGCAGCCATGCCGGGATTTCGACGGGACATGCCGTTCGGAGGGACGGGCGTGAAGGTGATCATGATTCCCTGCGTGGAGGGCGGCATCGGCCATGTCTCGCGCACGGCGACCCTCGCGAGGGCGCTGAAGCGGGCGGATCCCTCGGTCGAGATCGAGTACGTGCTGGATACCTGCCGCCTGCGCCCGCAGAACGTCGACATGACCATGCGCATGGGCTACCGGCCGCGGCTGCTCCCCCCGATCTCCCGGGCCAACCGGGCGGCGGTGACGCAGGCCTGCCTCGGCGATGCGGACGTGATCGTGGACGACACGGCCCGCTACCTCTTCCCGCTCCGCGCCGGGGTGCCCCACGCGGCCTGGGTCTCCATCCCCATCCCGCCGGTCGGCGACGAGCTGTTCGGCGACTGGCCGCTGATGAAGGGAATGGACGCCATCATCTGGGCCTATGCGCCGCTCGTCGCCCTGCCGGAGGAACTGTCCCTCGTCGAGGACCTCATCGTGAAGACGGGGCCCTTCCTCGACCTCGCCTCCGTGCCGGGGCGCGACGAGGCGCGGGCGGGGCTGGGAGCCGAGCCGGGCAGCCCGATGATCCTCTACGCCGTGCGGAACTTCCCCTTCACCCGGGACTTCGGCACGCGCGTCCTGCGCGGCGTCTTCGGCGCCGCGGCGGCGCTGCGGGGCAGCACCCATCCCGGGCTGCGGCTGCACCTCATCGCTGTGCATGACGCAGCGGAGCTGCGCGGCATCCTCGGGCTGGAGAGCTTCCCGGACTGGGTGCGGATCGAGGGCGTGGTGCCCCAGGCCGAGGCCCTGCGGCACATCAGCGCCGCCGACATCGTCATCGGCGAGGGCACGAGCACGATGCACGAGGCGGCGGCGCTGGGCACGCCGATGGTGCTGCTCCCCGGCCCCATCTCAGAGACCCTCCTCCTCGCCGAGGCGCTGGGGCGGAACGGGGCCGCGCCGGTCTTCCTGCCCGACGCCATCACCCCCGAGGGGGTGACCGGCGCCTTCCGCACCCTTCTCGACGACAACTCGGCCAAGCAGGCCATGACGGCGCGCGCGCGGTCCCTCGTCACCGGCGGTGGCGGGGTGGACGCGGCCGCCCGTCTCGTCCTGGAAATCGGCGCGCGGCGCCGCACGGCCGCCGCGGCCTGATCGGAACAGCCATGCAGCACATCCCCGCGGACAACCGCGCCGCCTTCCGCTCCGCCTCCGAGGGTGAGACCTCCTCCGGCATGTCCTTCCGGCCGTCACTCTTCCGCAGCTTCTTCCTCGGCGGCTTCGAGTGCTCCACCCATCGCCGCCGGGACGGGCTGCGGCTCGACCTGCTGCACGACACCCGGCACGACGTGCTCGCCGCGCAGGACTACCGCCTGCTGGCGCAGCACGGCATCCGCGCCGCGCGCGACGGCATCCGCTGGCACCTCGTGGAGACCGCGCCCGGCCACTACGACTGGTCCTCCGCCCTGCCGCTGCTGCGGGCCGCGCGGGAGACGGGCACGCAGGTCTCCTGGGACCTCTGCCACTATGGCTGGCCGGACGGGCTGGACGTGTTCTCCGCCGCCTTCGTCGACCGCTTCGCGGCCTTCGCGGGCGCCTTCACCCGGCTTCACCTGGAGGAAACGGGGCAGGCGCCGATGCTCTGCCTCGTGAACGAGATCTCCTTCTTCGCCTGGGCCGGCGGGGAGGCGGGGCTGATGAATCCCTGTCTGCACGAGCGCGAGCGCAGCGAGGAGCTGAAGCGCCAGCTCGTCCGCGCCACCCTGGCCGGCACGCGCGCGGTGCGCGAGGCGGCGCCGGGCACGCGCATCCTGGCGATCGATCCCATCATCAACATCGTCGCCCGCGAGGACCAGGATCCTGCCGAGGCCGCGGCGCGCAACGAGGGCCAGTTTGACGCCTGGGACATGGTGGCCGGGACGAGCTGCCCCGAGCTGGGCGGGGCGCCGGAGATGCTCGACATCGTCGGGGTGAACTACTACTGGAACAACCAGTGGTTGCACGGTGGCGCGCGGGAGGCGCTGCTGCCCGGCGATCCCCGGCACTGCCCGCTGCGCGACCTCCTGGCCGGGGTCTACAAGCGCTATCGCCGTCCGATCTTCATGGCCGAGACGAGCATCGAGGGCGACGAGCGGGCCCCTTGGCTGCGCTACATCGGCGAGGAGGTGCGGGCCGCCATGCGCGCCGGCGTGCCGATGGAGGGAATCTGCCTCTACCCCGTGCTGTCGCATGGGGGGTGGGATGACGGCCGCTACTGTCCGAACGGCCTGTTCGAGCTCCTGCCCGAAGGGGAGGTCCGGCCCGCCTACGCGCCGCTCGCCGCGGAGCTGGCGGAGCAGCAGCGCCAATTCGACCTCCTGTTCAGCGGCTCCTAAGCGGCTGCCGACCAAGAGGTGGTCGTTGGGGGAGGAACGCGCTCCGTCCCTCCCTTCCTGAATTGCTCAAATCGTCTTATAATTGATATGGAGGGCTTGGGGTAATCGGCAGGGCATGATCCGTCACATCCATATCCTCATCGGGGAGACGCTGTGGCGGGCGGGAACCGCCGTGATGCGCGGCGACCAGCTCGCCGACATCCTCCGCCCCGCGGCCGAGGCCGAGGGCTTCCAGGTGAGCGTGACGCGTGGCCTGACCGAGATCCGGGACGCGGCCGTCATCATGAACAAGACGGCCATCACCGAGTACGGGGCGGGAGGCGTCGAGCAACTCCTGTCCTGGGGGAACAGGGTCTTCCTCGACATCCTTGACGGACCGGACTGGAAGACGATCCTCCCGCTCGCCCACGGGCTGGTCTCCAGCTCCTTCCTGCAGCACGAGAGATTCCGGCAGCGCTACCCCGACAAGCCAGTCGTCTACATCCCGCACCACGCCAACCCGCGGCTGGAAAGCGTTCGCGTGGATACCTCCACCTTCCGCTGCGGCTATTTCGGGAGCGCGGAGGGCGCGGTCTTCCTGCCCGAACTCGCCGAGGCCGGGATCGTGGACACCATCATCGCCATCAGCCGGAGCGCGGACTGGATCCCCCGCTTCGCGGATTACAGCATCCACTACGCCGTCCGCCCGGCCCGCTTCCTGCCAAGCGTCCTCAAGCCCTTCACCAAGGGCGCCACCGCCGGCGCCTGCGGCGTTCCCGTCATCGTCTGCGCCAGCGACACCGAGGCGCGCCGCCGCCTCGGCGACGACTACCCCTATTACGCACCGGCCGACACGGACCTGCGCGGGATGATCGATTTCCTCGCGGAGGTGCGCGAGAGCTTCGGCGGCCCCCGCTGGCAGCACGCCCTGAAGGTGATGGAGAGCGTGCGCGAGGAGGCCTCGCCCGCGCATATCCGCGACCTCTTCCGCCGGGATTTCCTGCGCTCCGGCCTGCTCGCCGGCCTGGAAACCGTAGCCGGGCCCTAGCTGCGGGCCCGGCCTGCCCGGCTAGCCCGCCTGGACCAGGGGGGCGTGGCGATCGACCAGGATGGAACTGGCCGAGTTCATCCCGACCAGCTCCACCTCCGCCCCGTGCCGGCGCAGCTTCGTCACCACCGCCTCCAGCGCGGCCACGGCCGTGACATCCCACAGATGCGCGCCGGTGAGGTCGATGCGGATGCGCCGGGCCGTGTCGCGGAGATCGAAGCTCTCGCCCAGGGCATCGGCGCTGGCGAAGAAGACCTGGCCGGTGACCTGGTAGGTCCGCGTGTCCGTCGCCGCGTCGTAGCTGCTGCGAACATCCATCAGCTGCATGACCTTGAAGGCGAAGAACACGCCGCTGAGCAGCACGCCCACCGCGACCCCGGCCGCGAGGTTGTGGGTAAACACCGTGACCGCCACGGTCGCGAGCATCACGAGGCTCGACATCTTCGGGTGCCGCGCGAGGTCGCGCAGCGAGGCCCAGGAGAAGGTCTCGACCGAGACCATGATCATGATGGCGACCAGCGCCGCCACCGGCACCTGCGCCACCCAGGGGCGGAGCAGCACCATCAGCACGAGGAGGAACACCCCGGCCGTGAGCGTCGAGACGCGGCCCCGCCCGCCGAAGCGGACATTGCCCACGGTCTGCCCGATCATGCCGCAGCCGGCGATGCCGCCGAAGAGCCCCGCCGCGAGATTGGCGAGGCCGAGGCCGGTGCATTCCCGCGCCTTGGAGGAGGTGGTCTCCGTCAGGTCGTCCACCACGCTCGCCGTCATCATGGATTCCAGCAGCCCCACCATCGCCATGGCGAGCGCGTAGGGCGCGACGATGGCGAGGGTCCCGAGGCTGAAGGGCACCTGCGGGATGAGGAAGGAGGGAAGGGATTCCGGCAGCCGCCCGAGATCGGCTACGGTGGCGACCGGCATCGGCACGGTCATGGTCAGCCCCGTCAGCACCAGGATGCAGATGAGGGGGGAGGGGATCACCGTCGTCAGCCGCGGGACGAGGTAGATGATCGCCAGCCCCGCCGCGATCAGCGCGTAGGTGTGCCAGGTCACCCCCAGCATCTGCGGCACCTGGGCCGAGAAGATGAGGATGGCCAGCGCGTTGACGAAGCCCGTGCGCACGGATTTCGAAACGAAGCGCATGAGCACGTCCAGCCGCAGCAGGCCGAAGACGATCTGCAGCAGCCCCGCTAGCACCGTGGCCGCGAGCAGGTATTGCAGCCCGTGGCTCGCCACCAGCGCCGCCGCGACGAGGGCCACCGAGCCGGCCGCCCCCGAGATCATGGCGGGCCGCCCGCCGGTGAAGGCGATGACGACGCTGATGACGAAGGAGGCGAAGAGGCCGACCTCGGGATCGACGCCGGCGACGAAGGAGAAGGCGATCACCTCGGGGATGAGGGCGAAGGTGCCGACCATGCCGGCCAGCACGTCGCGGCGCAGGTCGCCGACGCCGCTGAACCATTCGGCCCGGTCGTGGAAGAAGATCGGGGTCTTCATGTTGTGGAATCTCGAAGGCGGCGCGAGGCACGCCTCTGTCCTGGCGTCGCGCCGCATTGTCCGGCGGATCGGCGGCCGGAAGAGCCACCTGGGCTTGCACCAGGTCCGGGGTGAGTGGGGGCAGGCTACCGAAGGTTGTGCTGCACCGCAATGAGCCCGCGCCGGCCCTGGCAAGGCAGGCGCGGGCCCCGCCTCACTCCGCCGGGGCGGGGGCGGGGCTCGCGCCTGCCCGCTCGGAGGCGCGCTTGGTGCGGAACAGGCGCAGCACCGTGACGAAGAAGAGCGGCACGAAGAACACCGCGAGCACCGTGCCCGTGACCACGCCGCCGATCACCCCCGTGCCGATCGCCTGCCGCCCGCCGGCGCCCGCGCCGGTGGAGATGGCCAGCGGCACGACGCCGAGAACGAAGGCGAGCGAGGTCATCAGGATCGGCCGCAGCCGCTCCCGCGCCGCGTGAAGGGCGGCGTCGAGCAGGCTCTCCCCGGCCTCGAAGTGCTCCTTGGCGAATTCGACGATGAGGATGGCGTTCTTCGCCGAGAGGCCGATCGTGGTGAGCAGCCCGACCTGGAAGTACACGTCGTTCGACATGCCCCGCAGCAGCGTGGCCGAGACGGCGCCGAGCACGCCGAGCGGCACGACGAGCATGACCGAGACGGGGATCGCCCAGCTCTCGTAGAGGGCGGCGAGGCAGAGGAAGACGACGATCATGGAGATGCCGTAGAGGGCGAAGGCCTGCGAGCCCGAGGCGCGCTCCTCGTAGGAGAGCCCGGTCCAGGCCACGCCGATCCCGCGCGGCAGCTCCGCCGCCAGGCGCTCCATCTCCGCCATCGCCTCGCCCGTGGTGCGGCCGGGGGCGGCGTTGCCCTGGATCTCGATCGCGCCGATGCCGTTGAAGCGCGCGAGGCGGGGCGAGCCGAGCTCCCAGCTCGCGCTGGAGAAGGCGGAGAAGGGCACCATGTCGCCCGAGAGATTCCGCACGTACCAGCGGGAGAGGTCGTCCGGCTGCATGCGGGCCCGCGCGTCGCCCTGCATGTAGACGCGCTTGATGCGCCCGCGATCGATGAAGTCCCCGGCATAGGAGGCGCCGAAGGCGGCGGAGAGGGTGCTGTTTACCTGGGCGATGGTGAGGCCGAGGGCGCTTGCGCGCTCCCAGTCGATGTCGAGCCGGTACTGCGGCTCGGCGTTCTGCTCGTTCGGCCGCACGCCCGCCACCACCTCGCTGCGCGCGGCGGCGGCCAGCAACCCGTCCCGCGCCGCTACCAGCGCGTCGCGCCCGAGGGAGCCGTTGTCGAGGAGCTGCATGGCGAAGCCGCTCGCATTGCCCAGCTCGCTGACCGGGGGCGGGGCGAAGGCGATGATCTGCGCGTCGGGATAGCGCGCGAAGCGTGCCCCGATCCGGCGGGAGAGCGCGGCGACCGACCGTTCCTCGCCCGGCCGCTCGGACCAGTCCTTCAGCCGGATGAAGGTCAGGGCCGCGTTCTGGCCGCGGCCGCTGAAGTTGAAGCCGGTGACGCCCATGACGGAATCCACCACCTCCTTCTCCTCATTGAGGAGGTAGGAGATCACCTCGTCCAGCGCGCGCTGGGTGCGCTCCACCGTGGCGCCAGGCGGCGCGACGACCTGGGCGTACATCACCCCCTGGTCCTCGTCGGGCAGGAAGGAGGTGGGAAGGCGGGCATAGAGCACGCCCATGGCGACCGCGAGGCCAGCGTAGATGACGAGGAAGCGCGCAGGGCGCGAGGCGATGCCGTGCACACCGCCGACATAGCCGCGTGTGGTCCGGTCGAAGCCCCGGTTGAACCAGCCGAAGAAGCCGCGCCGCTCCCCATGCGCGGGCGGGCGCAGGATGGTGGCGCAGAGGGCGGGGGTGAAGGTCAGGGCGACGAGGACGGAGAGGGTCATCGCCGTGATGATCGTCAGCGAGAACTGGCGGTAGATCACGCCGGCCGAGCCGCCGAAGAAGAACATCGGCAGGAAGACGGCCGAGAGGACGAGGCCGATGCCCACGAGGGCGCCGGAGATCTGGTCCATCGACTTGCGCGTGGCCTCCAGCGGGGAGAGGCCCTCGGTCTCCATCAGGCGCTCGACATTCTCCACCACGACGATGGCGTCGTCCACCAGCAGGCCGATGGCGAGCACCATGGCGAACATCGTCAGGGTGTTGATGGAATAACCAGCCACCGAGAGCACGGCGAAGGTACCGAGCAGCACGACGGGAATGGCCAGCGTCGGCACCAGCGTCGCGCGGAAGTTCTGCAGGAAGACGTACATGACGACGAAGACGAGGACCATCGCCTCGGCCAGCGCCTTCACCACCTCCTCGATCGAGATCTTCACGAAGGGCGTGGTGTCCAGGGGGTACTGCACCTCCACCCCGGGCGGCAGGGTCGGGCGCAGGCCGTCGATGGTGGCGCGCACCGCCTCCGCCGTCGCTACGGCATTCGCGCCGGGCGCGAGCTGGACGGCGATGCCCGCGGCTGGGCGGCCGTTATGGACGTTGCTGAGCGCGTAGTTCTCCGCGCCCAGCTCCACCCGCGCCACGTCCCGCAGCCGCACCTGGGAGCCGTCCGGCTTCACCTTCAGCAGGATCGAGCCGAACTGCTCGGGCCTGCTGAGATAGGAGGGGCCGATGAGCGTGGCGTTGAGCATCTGCCCCGGAATGGTGGGGCGCGCGCCCAGCTCGCCCGAGGCGACCTGCACGTTCTGGGCGGCGATGGCGGCCGTCACATCGGCCGGCATCAGCTCGAAGGCGTTCAGCCGGTCCGGGTCCAGCCAGACCCGCATCGCGTATTGCGACCCGAAGAGGTTGAAGTTGCCGACGCCGTAGGTGCGGGTGATCGGGTCCTGGACGGTGGAGCCGATGTAGTCCGCGATGTCGTTCGTCGTCATCTGCCCGTCGGTCGAGACGAAGGCGGCGACCATGAGGAAGCTCGTCGCGCCCTTGGCGACGCGGATGCCCTGTTGCTGCACGGCCTGGGGCAGGCGCGGCTGGGCGAGGGAGAGCTTGTTCTGCACCTGCACCTGGGCCGTGTCGGGATCGGTCCCCTGGGCGAAGGTGAGGGCGATCTGGCCCGATCCGTCCCGGTTGCTCTGGGAGATGAAGTAGAGCAGCCCGTCCAGCCCCGTCATCTGCTGCTCGATGACCTGGATGACGGTGTTCTGCACCGTCTGCGCCGAGGCGCCGGGATAGGTGACGTTGATCGCGATGGTGGGCGGCGCGATCGTCGGGTACTGCGCGACGGGCAGGCCGCGGATGGCGATGCCGCCCATCAGCATGATGCCGATGGCGATCACCCAGGCGAAGACGGGGCGGTCGATAAAGAAGCGCGGCATCCCGGCTCAGCCCTGCGCCTGGGCGGTCTGGCGGGGCGGGGCGGCGCCGCGGTCCAGCTCCTCCACCGTCACCTCGCGCAACTCGGGCTTCACCCCGTCGCGCAGGCGCTGCCCGCCCTCGACCACCACGCGCTCGCCATCCGCGAGCCCCTCGTCCACCAGCCACTTGTTGCCGATCGCCTGGCGCGTGCGGACGAGGCGCTGGCGCACGGTGCCCTCGGCGTCCACCACCAAGGCGACGGCCTCGCCGCGCCCGTTGCGCGTCACGGCCTGCTGGGGAACGAGCACCGCCTCGGGCGCGACCCCGCTCTCCAGCCGCGCGCGGACGAAGAGGCCGGGCATGAGGAGGCCGTCCGGGTTGGGGAACTCGGCGCGCAGTGTGACGGAGCCGGTATCGGCATCCACCGTCACCTCGGAGAACTTCAGCCGGCCCGTGTGCTCGTACTCCGTGCCGTCGTCGAGCAGGAGGCGCACCTCGGCCTCGCCCGCCTCGCCGCGGCGCAGGCGCCCGGCCTCCAGCTCCCGCCTCAGGCGCAGGAGGCTGCCGGCGGGCTGGTTCAGGTCCACCAGGATGGGGTCGAGCTGGGTGACGGTGAGCAGCGGAGCGGCCTGGTTCGCCGTGACGAGCGCGCCGTCCGTCAGGAGCGTGCGGCCGGTGCGGCCGGGAATGGGGGAGGTGATGCGCGTGCGGTCGAGGTCGATGCGGGCGGAATCCAGCGCCGCGCGGGCGGAGGCCACCTCCGCCACGGCCTGCCGCTGGGCGCCGACGGCGTTGTCGTAATCCTGCCGGCTGACGATGTTCTGGCGCGCGAGCGGCCGGTAGCGGTCGAGCGTCGCCTCCGCATTCTGCTGCGCCGCCGTGGCGCGGGCGAGGTTCGCCTCCGCGCTGGCGAGGGAGGCGCGATAGGGGGCGGGGTCGATCTGGAACAGGGGCTGGCCGACCGTGACTGCCTCCCCTTCCCGGAACAGGCGCTGCTGCAGGATGCCGCTCACCTGCGGGCGGATTTCGGCGACGCGCAGCGGTGAGGTGCGGCCGGGCAGCACCGTCTGCACCGGGACCGGCCCGGCCTGGAGACGCACCACGGTCGCCGGGGGCGGGGCGGGGGCAGGGGCGGCCTGGACCTCGTCCTTGCAGCCGGCGAGCAGCAAGGGGAGGAGGAGCAGGGCCAGCAGCGGCCAGGGCCGCGAGCGGCTGCCCACGCGGCGGGAGGCGGCCGGGGGAGAAGAGGTTCGGCGCATCGCTGGCTTCCGACGAGGGAGGGGCAGAAACTCGCGGGTTTCCGCGCCGCTCGAAACTGGTTAGACCGGGGACGAAGGTCAAGCCGATGCTGCATCGCAGCATCGTGAGGAGGATCACCGGTGGAAGCAGGCGTCATCCCTTGCGAGCTGCCCGGGGAGGGTGCCGTCCAGCGGGACCGCATCCTCTCGGCCGCGAGGGATGTCTTCGCGGCCGAGGGCTTCCACGTCGCCACCATGGATGCCGTGGCGCGCCGCGCCGGATGCTCGAAGAAGACGATCTACAAGCTCTTCGCCTCGAAGGAGGACCTGTTCTTCGCGCTTCTCGACCGGGCGAAGGGGGAGGTCTGCTCCGTCGCCATCGACCGGACGAAGGAGCCCGAGGCGGCCCTGGTCGAGTTCATGGAGAAGGTCGCCGGCCATATCCTCGACCCCAGCGCCATCGCGCTGACGCGGATGACGCTGACGGAGTACACCCACAGCCCCGCTCTGCTGGAGGCCGCCGAGCGTCGCGGGGTGGGCACCGCGCGGCTCTCCCTGGAAGCCTATCTGGAGGAGCTCGGGCGAGGGGGAGGGCATGAGATCCTCGCGGCCGAGGACGAGGCGCGGATGCTCATGGGCGCGGCGTTCGGGGCCTTTCACCACGAGCTGCTGATCGGGGTCGTCCCCGCCTTCCCGGCCGCGGCGGTGCGGGAGCGCATCCGGCGCGCGGTGCGCGTGTATCTTCGCGGGACGCGGCGGCCCCTGGGGGCCGCGGCCTGACGGCCCGGGCCTCCCTGTCCGGTGTCCCCGCTTCCCCCCTCCTTCTTCGAGCGCCCCGCGCCCGAGCTGGCCCGCGACCTCATCGGCACGACGCTTCTCGTCGGCGGCGTGGGCGGGGTGGTGGTGGAGACCGAGGCCTACACGGCCGAGGACCCGGCATCCCACAGCTTCCGCGGGCCGACGCCGCGCAACGCCTCCATGTTCGGCCCGCCCGGCCACGCCTATGTCTACCGCTCCTACGGGCTTCACTGGTGCCTCAACCTCGTCTGCGGCGCCGGGGCGACCGGCAACGCGGTGCTGATCCGGGCCATCCGGCCGGTGCGCGGGATCGAGGCCATGCGGGAGCGGCGCGGCGTGCTGGCTGAGAGGCTGCTGTGCAGCGGGCCGGGGCGGTTGTGCGGGGCGCTGGGCGTCACCGGCGCGATGGACGGGCTCCCGGTGGTCCGGGAGCCCTTCCTGCTGCTCCCCCGCGAGGCCGTGGCCGAGGTGGTGAGCGGCCCCAGGATCGGGATCAGCCGCGGGATGGAGGCGCCGTGGCGCTTCGGCCTGGCGGGTTCGCCCTTCCTCAGCAGGCCCTTTTCGAAGGGCAGGCGAGGACCCGCAGAAATAGAATGAAACTCACGATTATTTGACAATCACGGAGATGTGAGCGATATCCAGGGCGCCGCTCCGGTCCGTCTCCACGCCTCCTCCCGGACCCGATCGCGGCCTCCAGAAGGATCCGCCATCGTGCCCCGTCACGGCCAGTTCCGGCTGCTCACCACGCATTACGCCCTGTTCCAGCTCGCGGTGGCCTCGGCGGGCGGCTTCATCGGCGCCTATCTCATGCGCCTCGGCTTCAGCCTCTCCTTCGCGCTGGTCGCCTATGCCGGCCTGCTGATGATCCGCTTCGGGCTGCGCTTCGTCGCGCTCGGCGCGGTGCGGCGCCTGGGCTACCGCCGCACGGTCATCGCGGGCGCGGCGCTCAGCGCCCTGCAGTTCCTTCCTCTCATTGGGGCGGACCGGATGGGCGGGCTGCTCGCCTGGGTGCTGCTCGCCTCTCTCGCGGAGGCGGTCTACTGGCCCGTCTACCACGCCGCGGCGGCGGTGACGGGCGGTGGCGCGTCGCGCGGGCGCGAGCTGGGGATCCGCACGGCGGTCTGCGCCCTCGTCGGCATCGTGGGGCCGCTGATGGGCGGCTTCCTGCTGGAGCACCTCGGGCCGCCGGTGGGCTTCGGCATCGCCTCCGTCCTCACCCTCCTCTCCGTGCTGCCGCTCCTCTCCATGGGCGAGATCCCGGCCGGCGCCGTGCCGAGCCTGCGGGAAGCCGTGCGCGGCTTCGACCGTGCCGGCATCGCCGCCTTCGCGGCCGATGGCTGGATGGCCTCCGGCCTCGCCCTCGCCTGGCCGATGATCCTCTTCACCGCCCTCGGCTCGGGCTACGAGGCCTTCGGCATGGCCAATGCGATGGCGGGGCTCGTCGGGGCAGTGGCCGGCCTCCTCTGCGGGCGCGCGATCGACCGGGGGCAGCGGGACCGCTACCTCCTCCTCGTCTGCCTCGCCCTCCTGCTCGGCTTCGCGCTGCGTGCCGGCGCGGGCTGGTCCCCGGCCGCGGCCGCCATCGCCAACGCCACCGGTGCGGCGGTGTCGTGCCTCTACGTCCCCGTGCTGATGAGCGTGATCTACGACCGGGCCAAGCGCTCGGGTGCGGCCTACGCCTTCCACTTCGCGGCGGAGACGGGGTGGGACACGGGGGCGGCGGCGGGCTGCCTCGCCGCGGCGGCGGTGGCCGCGGTGGCGACGGTGCCCTCCCTCGCGGTGCTGCCCGCCTCGCTCGGCGTGATCGCGATCTACCGCAGCGTGCGCGGCGAGAGGGCGCCCGCCACGGCAGGCTTCGCCGCGGAGCCCGTTCCGGCCGGCTGAGGCGGCGCGGGGCGCGACGGTCCGGGCGGCCGCCGCGTCTATCGGGCGGGAGGCAGGGCCTCTCGCCGAACGGGGGTCAGAGCAGCTCCAGCTGCCGCTGCTCCACCCCGGGCACCGCGAAGCGGCTGCAGTCGAGGGAGCCGTTCTCCCGCGCCCCGTCCAGGCCCAGCCGCTTCATCGCCACCGCGAAGCGCCGGGCGAGCATGTCGGCATAGGGGCCGGTGCCCGTCTGGCGGGTGCCGAAGCGGGGGTCGTAGGTCTTGCCCGCGCGGGTTTCGCGAATGAGGGCGAGGACGCGGGCGGCGCGGTCCGGCATGTGGGCGTTCAGCCAGTCCTCGAACATCTGCCGGATCTCCAGCGGCAGGCGCAGCAGCACGTAGCCGGCGGCGCGGGCGCCATGGGCATGGGCGGCCTCGAGGATCTTCTCCATCTCCGCGTCGTTCACGCCGGGGATCATGGGCGCGGCGAGCACGCCCACGGGGATGCCGGCGCGGGACAGCTCGTGCATCGCGGCCAGGCGGCGCAGCGGGGCGGCCGCGCGCGGCTCCATGATGCGGGCGAGGCGGTTGTCCAGCGTCGTGACGGAGAGGCAGACCTGGACGAGGTTGCGCGAGGCCATGCGCGTCAGGATGTCCATGTCCCGCAGCACCCCGGCCGACTTCGTCACGATGGTCACGGGATGGCTGAAGCGGTCCAGCACCTCCAGCACCTGGCGGGTGAGGCCGAGGGTGCGCTCGACGGGCTGGTAGGGATCGGTGTTGGAGCCCAGCGCGATGGGGCGCGGCTCGTAGCCCGGCCTGCGCAGCTCCTTCTCCAGCAGCATCGCCACCTCCGGCTTGAAGAGGAGGCGGGACTCGAAGTCGAGGCCGGGGGAGAGGCCGATATAGGCATGGGTCGGGCGCGCGTAGCAGTAGATGCAGCCGTGCTCGCAGCCCTTGTAGGGATTCACCGAGCGGTCGAAGCCGATATCCGGGCTGTCGTTCCAGGTGAGGGCCGAGCGGGAGGCGTCGCGCGTCAGGGAGGTGGCCAGCGGCGGCAGGTCCGCCATCGCCTCGGCCAGCGTGCCCCAGCCATCGTCGAACGCATCGGTCCGGCGCCGCTCGAAGCGGTTGTCCGGGTTGGAGACGGCGCCGCGGCCGCGCCGGAGGCCGGGCAGGGTCGATCCGCGGTTCAGCAGAGGGCTGCCCAGGCTGCCGTCCGGCATGATGGCCTCCTCAGAAGTTCACCTTGTGTTCTCCTGATTTGGGGGTGCCACCCGCGACTCGTCAAGAACATCGGGTGAACGAAGGCGTGAGGGCCGGGAACCCGGCCCGGATGGCGGCGCCCGGCAGCGGGCATCCAGCACAGAAATGCCACACTCCGTCGCGGCCGGGCACGAAGGGGCAGGAGAGGCTGGCATATCACGCTCCGGTGATCTTACGCTGCATCGCATGAAGCCGTCCGAAGCCACGCTCCGGTCCCTCCTGCCCCATCCCCCCCGTGCCTGGGGCGGAAGCCCGCGCGGTGGAAAAAGGGCCCTGCTCCTCGCCGCGGCGCTGCTGGCGGGCTGCGCGGCCGGGGAGCGCTCCGGCGCCGCCTCCGCCGGGGCTGGCGAGGGTCCGGCGATAGTGGCCGAGGAAGCGCCGGCCCCGGTGCCGGCACCGCGCCGCGCCGCGCCCGCCCTCGGGCCCGCCGGTGTCTTCGGCCCCTATCTCGCCGGGCGGCTCGCCGCGAATGAGAGCGATGCGGGCGCCGCGGCCGAGGCGCTGCTGACCGCGCTCGCCGCCGATCCCGACGAGGCCGAGATCCTCACCCGCGCCTTCAACGCCGCGGTGATGGACGGCCGCCCCGAGGCCGTGCGCCTCGCCCGGCGCCTGCCCGAGAGCCAGCTCGCCGCCCTGCTACTGGCCGGCGCCGATGCCCAGGCCGGCCGGTGGGAGCGGGCCGAGGCGCGCATCCGCGGGCTGCCGCGGCAGGGCAGCGCGCAGATTCTCCAGCCCCTTCTCCTCGCCTGGACCCAGGCCGGCCGCGGGAACGCCGACACGGCCCTGGCCACGCTGAAGCCCTTCAGCGAGGGCGGGCAGCTTCGCGGCGTCGCCGCCCTGCACGGGGCGATGATCGCCGACCTCGCCAACCGCCCGCGCGAGGCGGAGCGCCTGGTCCGCATTGCCGTGGCCGAGACGCCGGAACCGAACCTGCGGCTGGCGACGATCGCGGCCGGCATCCTCGCCCGCGCCGGGCGCGAGGCCGACGGGGCGCGGCTGTTCGACGCCATGTCCCTCGGCTCCGACGACATCGCGCTGACGGCGGGGCCGGCCGCGCGGCGGGCGGCGCTCTCCGGCCGCGCCGTTGCCTCCGCGACGGAGGGGATGGCCGAGGCGCAGGTGGCGCTCGGCGCCGCGCTGCGGGGGCAGGGGGCGCCGGAGCTGGCGCTCATCCTCGCGCGGCTCTCCCTGCGCCTGCGCCCGGGCTTCGCCCCCGCCCAGATCCTGGCCGCCGAGAGCATGGCGGACGAGCGCCACGTCGCCGCCGCCCTGGCCGTGCTGGAAGGGGTGCCCGAGGGCGACCCGATGGCTCCGCTGGCCGCGCTGCGCCGCGCGGGCCTGCTCGGCCGGCTCGACCGGGGTGAGGAGGCGGCGGCGCTGCTGCGGCGGCTGGCGGAGGCCTATCCCGCCGCGCCCCAGCCCGCCATCGCCATGGGCGACCTTCTCCGGCGCGAGGGCCGGCCCGCCGAGGCGGCCACGGCCTATGGCCGCGCGATCGCGCGCCTCCCCCAGCCCGGCGCCGCCGACTGGCCGCTCTTCCACGCCCGCGCGGTCGCGCGCGAGCGGGCGGGCAACTGGGCCGGGGCGGAGGCGGATCTGCGCCAGGCCCTCGCCCTCTCGCCGGAGGAGCCCGTTCTCCTCAACCACCTCGCCTATGCCTGGGTGGAGCGCGGCGAGCGGCTGGACGAGGCGCGCGGGATGCTCGAGCGCGCGGCGGCCGCGAGGCCACAGGACGGCCATATCGCCGACAGCCTGGGCTGGGCGCTGTTCCGCCTCGGCGACCTGCGCGGCGCCATCGACTGGCTCGAGAAGGCGGCCGAGCTCGAATCGCGCAACGCCGTCATCAACGATCATCTCGGCGATGCCTACTGGGCGGCCGGGCGGCAGGCCGAGGCGCGCTTCCAGTGGCGCCGCGCCCTGGGGCTGGACCCCGAGCCGGGCGAGACGGGCCGGATCGAGGCGAAGATGCGCGACGGCCTGCCTTCCACGACGGCGATGCGCTGAGGCAGGCTCCCGCCGCATGACGCCTGATTCCACGATGGGGCCGCCCGCCGGCGCGGCTGGCCCGGCACTGGCCGAGACCGCGCGCGCGAAGATCAACCTGCACCTGCATGTCACGGGGCGGCGGGCGGACGGCTATCACCTGCTCGACAGCCTCGTCGTCTTCGCGGAAGCGGCCGACACCGTCACCCTCGCGCCGGCGGAGGGATTGTCGCTCACGATCGGCGGGCCGGAGGGAGGCGTCCTGGCGGCGGAGCCGGACAACCTCGTGCTCAGGGCCGCGCGCCTTCTGGCCGAAGTGGCTGGCCGCCCGCTGCCCGGGGCCGCGCTTCACCTGGAGAAGCGGTTGCCGGTAGCCTCCGGGATCGGGGGCGGCTCGGCCGACGCGGCCGCGGCGCTCCGGGCACTGGATCGTTTCTGGGGCCTGGGGATCGGGGTCGCCGGGCTGGAGGCCCTGGCCCTTCGCCTGGGGGCCGACGTGCCCGTCTGCCTCGCCTCCCGCCCCGCGCGCATGGCGGGGGTAGGAGAGCTTCTCTCCGCCGCGCCGCGGCTGCCGGGCTTCGGGCTCGTCCTGGCGAACCCGCGCGTCTCCTTGCCAACGCCGCCCATCTTCGCCGCCCGCACCGGCCCCTTCTCCCCCCCGGCCGTGCTGCCCGAGGCCTGGACGGATGCGGCGGCGATGGCGTCCGCCCTGCGGGAACTGCGGAACGACCTCGAGCCGCCCGCCATCCTTCTCTGCCCTGCTGTCGCAGAGGTGTTGGCGGCACTGCGCGCGCTGCCCGGCGCCCTGCTGGCGCGCATGAGCGGCTCGGGCGCCACCTGCTTCGCCCTTTTCGCCGAGGCGGAAGCGGCGGCGCGGGCGGCCGAGGCGCTTCCTCCCGCATGGTGGCGCTGGGGCGGGGCCGTGCGCGCGGCATGATGCGGTAGGGGCTTTACGCCGGGCGCGGTCGGAGACATGTTCCGGCCCGCCTAAGGCGCGGAAACGGTGGGGCGTAGCCAAGCGGTAAGGCAGCGGTTTTTGGTACCGCCATTCCCAGGTTCGAATCCTGGCGCCCCAACCAGCGAATCGGATTTCCTTGTAGATCAGGTGCTTGCGTCGTCCACCACCCCCTGGGAGGCGGCGTGGCGGCCCGTGTCACACATCACCGTCACACAAGAGCGTCACACAGGACCGGGTACCGCGCGCCGGCGGCCACGCCGCCACAGGGCCCACCTGCTCCTCCGGGACGGCCGCTGGTGCTGGAGGCGACGGCTGCCCGTCCGGCTCTTGAGGCACCGGTCCACCCCTGATTTTCCGTGCCGCGCGGTTGAGATCCGGACAGCCCTGAGGACGGGGGATCGGGTGGTGGCGGCGATTCGGGCCGCCCTCCTCGACGCCGAGTTCGAGAGGTTGGTCGTCATGAGTGATTTCGCGAACCCGGAGGCGGGGCGGTTCCTCGGGGAGATCCTCGCGGCCCTCCGGAACCGCACCGTGATCTGGAACGAGGCGAAGCGGGCGGCAGGCAAGCCTGCGTCCCCGGGCGCGAACCTCCCCGTGATCGAGTTGGACATGCCCCTGGACGCGGTGCGGGAACTCGCCGGGTTCGGCGATGCGGAAACCGATCACCCCGGCGAGTTGCCCGTCGGCTTGGCCGACCGGCTGATCGCGGCGTCGGCCGCCAAGCCGTGCCGGGTGGCAGTGCGGTCAACGGTCGCGGGCGGGGCGGAGGCGCGCGCGACGGCGGCTCTTGGGCGAGCGATGCTGTTTCGGCGCGCGTTCCGGACGAACGAGACCTCCATCAGTGAGGAGGTGGTCGACCGCCTCGCGGCCGAGGAGGGCTTGGAAGTGGATCAGGCGGTCCGCCCCATCCTCCTCCGTTATGCCCTGCGCGTGCTGGCCGAGGTCGAGGGCGAGCGCGCCCGGCGGGAGACAGGGGATTACCCGCCCGCCGAGGGGGATCCCGTGCTGTCAATGCCGATGGCCGGTCGAGCCATCGTTCAGCCGCCCCGATCTCTCGCCGACCGGGCTGAGTATGAGCCTCAAGCGCCATCGATGTCTTCCGAGGCGCAGCCCGCCGAACTGCCGCCGCTGGTCGAGCCCGCAAAGCCGATCGAGGCGGGACGACGGGTGTCGGACGTAGTGCGGGATAGCGTCGCTGCCCTCGAGAGGAAGCCGGAGAAGGAGAAGAGCGGGAAGCTGATCGGGGACTGGATGGTCGCGGGGCGCCTGTTCGTGGACCTCTGTGGCGATCTCACGCCCGCGCATGTGACGAAGGAGGTTGCCACCGGTTTCGTGGAGCGTGCGGCGCGGGTGCCGGTGATGCACGGCAGGCCGGGTGAACTCCGGGGTGTCACGGCGCTGGAGGCCATCCGGTGGGCCGACGAGGCGGACGCAGCTACCATCCGCGGCGCGATCCACGCCGGGAAGGATCCGGAGGAGATGCGGAAGGTGCCCCGCCTGTCCGTCGCCACGATCAACAAGCACCTGACGAGCCTGCAGTCGATGCTCGGCAAGCTTCTGCCGCGAGACAAGGAAGGAAAGACGGCCCTCACCGCGGTGCGGTTCTCGAAAAAGGCGGTCAGGCGCGGAGCGACGTTCGGCCGCAACCAGCTCTCGGACGACCGTCTGTGTTGAGTTTCGCTGAGGACTGACCCGGCGTTTTCATCGAGAACTGACCCGTGCAGGGATATGTCCCGCCGACTTTGGTCGCGGGTCAAGCGGGTGTTTTGGCTCTCCTGTTTCTGGGTTCGGCCGAGCTGCTTCTGAATCGGAAGCTGTCGTTGCCGGTCTCCAGGATGTGGCAGTGGTGCGTGAGACGGTCGAGCAGGGCCGTCGTCATCCTGGCGTCGCCGAATACGCCACCCCACTCGCTGAAACTGGGGTTGGTGGTGACGACGACGCTGGTGCGCTCGTAGGGCTTGCTGAGCAGGTGGAACAGCAGAGCTCCGCCCGAGGAGCTGAACGGCAGGTAGCCGAGCTCGTCGAGGATGACGAGGTCGAGGCGGAGCAGGCGGCCGGCGAATTGCCCGGCCTTGTTCGCAGTCTTTTCCTGTTCCAGCGCATTCACCAGGTCGATGGTGGAGAGGAACCGGACCTTCTTGCGGCCGTGCTCGATGGCCTGAACACCGAGGGCCGAGGCGAGATGCGTCTTGCCGGTGCCGGGTCCACCGATGAGCACGACGTTGTCGGCCCGCTCGGTGAACTCCCCCCGGTGCAGCTGCCGGACCGTGGCCTCGTTGACCTCGCTCGCCGCGAAATCGAAGCTCGCCAGATCCTTGTAGGCCGGGAACCGGGCCGCCTTGGTGTGGTAGGCGATCGAGCGCACCTCGCGCTCGGCCATCTCGGCCTTGAGCAGCTGGGAGAGGACCGGCACGGCCGCCTCGAACGCCGGTGCGCCCTGCTCCACCAGCGCGGCGACCGCCTGGGCCAGGCCGTCCATCTTGAGCCCGCGCAGCATGACCCGGCCGATTGGCGAACGAGGCCGGGACGCTGTGGCGGTTGCTCTCGAAGTGCACGAGGCAGGTCGGCGACACCCGCTTGGCGTGCTCGACGAAG
>NZ_JACIJD010000037.1 GCF_014199205.1 Muricoccus pecuniae
CTCAGCGGTCCCGTGTCCAGACTTTCTCGACCGGCTTCGAGGCACTGCCTCGGAGGTTCGGGGCACTTCGGCGGCAGCGGGACGAGGGTGATGTTGGGCGGAACGACGAGCCTGTCTGACAGGTGCCATCCCGCTTGATCGAGCAGGAGCACGGCATGTGCACTGGGCGCCACCGCGGCTGCGATCTCGGCGAGGTGCAGGGTCATGGCGGCGAGGTTGCAGTGGGGCAGCACCAGAGCCGCACCCTTGCCCGCCTTTGGGCAGATCGCACCAAAGAGGTAGGTCGAGGCGGTGCGCTGATCCTGTGGCGCCGCGGGCCGGGTACCGCGCCTGGCCCAGCGCCGGGTGAGTTTGTTCTTCTGCCCCACCCTGGCCTCGTCGGCGAACCAGACCTCTACAGCGCCGGGATCGACGCCCTTCTCGCGGGCGACCTCCTCCAGGACGGCGGGGAAGGTCTTTCAAAAAGCGCGACCGCTCCCTCGGCCTGGGCGTGATGGCGCGGCCGAGCGGAGAGTTTGCGCCAGCCCAGGGCGCGCAGCTCTCGGCTCAAGGTCTGCTTGGCCACCGAGACCTGGAACTCCTCCCAGAGCCATTGGCACAGATCGATCAGGCGCCAGCGCACCACGCCGTGAATGGCCGGCGTCGGGCCGCTCTCAAGCATCGCCGCCAGCGCCGTCCGGTGGGCGTCGTTCAAGCGTGACGGCTGGCCTGGCGCCTTGCGGTCGACCAAACCGGCCGGCCCCTCGGCGTTGAACCGGACCACCCAGTCCCGCACGATCTGTAGGGTCACCCCGCCGATCCGGGCCGCCTCGCTGCGGGTGGCCCCGTCGTAGACCGCAGCCAAGGCCAGCAGCCGGCGGGCCTGGGCTGCGTCCCTCGTCCGACGGGCCGCAGATCGCAGACCAGCCGCGTCGAAATCAGCCCGGAGCGGAATGGGCATGGCGAACCTCCCAGGATCGCCATGTTGAATCAGATCAGCGACACCAAGGGAATCCCAGAGGAGTCGCCCTCTCCGGGACTTGGTATAAGGGTTCGCTTACGAGCCTGTACCTTCGGGCGCCTTCCTCTGGCATAGCCCCTGCAGCGCCGCGCTTCTCGGCAATGAACTCCCGCTCGCAGCTCCTAGCTGAGCCACGCGCCAGATAGGACCATCACTGAGAGCCAGAGGGTCGTGCCGGTGCTGGATACTACAGCCGCAACACCACCATATCTGACAAGTAAAGGTTGAATACGATCAGCAACAAGGCGGTGCAGCACAGTACAATGACGATGGGAAACGCCAGCTTTGCTAACCATGGCGACTTCTGGGAGCCCATCAAAAACCATCCGCCTGCCAAGATGACAAATGCCAGAACTAAGATCGCGAAGATCACGATCATTGGCGCATGCAGTTGCAATGTGCCCAAGCTTGTTGAGGCCCCTGAGGCATCAACGATTTCATGGGCGGTGGCCATCACCGAGGCTCGCGCTTGGACGTTATTTGTTTGGCCTCGTGGAAATGCTTCAGGTCGCTCAGCATACACGTCAGGTCTTTCGCCCAGGGCATGCCATCATCGGACGGCTCAACAACCCGCAGCAAGTCCGGACTGGCTGGCTGCCGTATTTGGAGCCGACGAGAGCCCTACCAAAGAGGTGGCTCGGTTTGTCTGAACAGCAGCTGGTGCTGGGATAGGTGGAGCCCTGCCGGGTTCAGGCTGCCGCAATCTGCGGGAGCCGGGTGAAGTATGCTTGATCGGGCGTCTGCCGGTCGAGGCTCGAATGGGGCCTGCGGCCATTGTAGAAGGCCAGATAGCGGCCGATCGAGGCGCGGGCCTCGCTGACGGTCTCGTAAGCCTTCAGGTAGATCTCCTCGTACTTGCCCGAGCGCCAGAGCCGCTCGACGAAGACGTTGTCGCGCCAGGCGCCTCGGCCGTCCATGCTGATGGCGATACCGGCCTTGAGCAGCACTTCGGTGAAGGCCTGGCTGGTGAACTGCGATCCTTGGTCCGTGTTGAAGATGTCAGGCTGGCCATGCCTGACCATTGCCTCCTCCAGTGCCTCGACGCAGAACGATGCGTCCATGCTGATCGACACCCGCCAGGACAGGACCCGGCGGCTGAACCAGTCGAGCACGGCGGCGAGGTAGACGAAGCCACGCGCCATCGGCACGTAGGTGATATCAATGGCCCAGACCTGGTTCGGGCGCTCGATCCTCATCCCGCGCAGCAGGTACGGGTAGATCTTGTGGCCCGGCGCTGGCTTTGAGGTGTTCGGCTTGCGGTAGATCGCCTCGATGCCCATGCGCTTCATCAGCGTCGCAACATGGCATCGGCCGATCTCGATCCCTTCCTTGTTCAGGAAATCACGCAGCATTCGACTACCCGCGAACGGGAACTCCAGATGCAGCTCATCCATTCGGCGCATGATGGCGAGATCGGCCGCCGGCACCGGCCGGGGCAGGTAGTAAACGCTGCCGCGACTGATCCCGAGGAGGCTCGCCTGCCTGGCGATGGGCAGGCCGTGCTCGCGGTTGATCATCGCTTTGCGCTCAGCAGGCCGGCTTTGCTGAGCGCGCCGGACAAAAAATCATTGCTGAGCGTCAGCTCCCCAATCTTCGCGTGGAGCGTCCTCACGTCCACCGCCGGCGTGGTCGGGTCCGATTTCACCTCGGAGCCGAACACCCCAGCAGCTCCCTCCAGGAGCCTGGCCTTCCAGGTGGTGATCTGGTTCGGGTGCACGTCGAACTGCTGGGCCAGTTCGGCCAGCGTCTTCTCGCCCCTCACAGCAGCCAGCGCCACCTTCGCTTTGAAAGCCGGGGAATGGTTCCGCCGAGGTCGCTTGCTCATCGTCTCTCCTACTCTGCAGCCATCCTGGCCGTCGTCAGGCAGAAACTCCACTCATCCAACCTGTCCAGATTCCCCGAGCCACCTCTCTTCAGGCTGGACGCCAAGCATCGCCTCGTTCGCTGCCCGGCTGGCAAGATCCTCCGCCCGCATGGCGTGCCCGACAGCGACGGTTTCCAGCACTACCGGGCTCGCATCCCGGACTGTGAGCCCTGCCGCCTACGTGCGATCTGCTTCAGCACCACCATGCGCCGGCGCGCCATCCTGCCGCACAAGGACCATCCAGCCCTGCTGCGCGCCCGCTGCAAATACGCCCGCTGGGAACTACGCGAGCGGGCGCTCTACCACCGCCACCGTGGCCTGGTCGAAGGCGTCCACGGCGAGGCAAAGACCTGGCATGGCCTTGCACGCGCGATCCGGCGTGGCCTCGCCAACATGCAGATCCAGGCCTTCCTGACCGCCGCCGTCATCAACCTCAAGCGGCTGGCAGGTGCCGTTCTGATGACGCTCCTCTCCGCGCTCGCCATGGGTCCCGCGCAAGGCGCCACCCGGCACCAACTCGCCGCACCGACCAGCTGATCCAGCGCCCGCTGCCTCAAGCGATTCGTGGCACGGGAAATCTTCGGCTATCTCTGCCGCACGCCCAGAGCCACCAACCCAGCACAAGTCCCTGCTTGACCTCTGTAGGAGCATCAATGCCGCCTCGGCCACCCCGTCCCATCCCGGCCCGCAAGCGGCAACCTGACAATGCCCGTCACAGACAAGTCGCGAAGCACGCTTGACAGTGGAGATACGACACTGCACCGTTCACAGATGGAAACAGCGTGCAGTCGGTTGACCTCCGTGGTGAAGTCAGCCGATCGCGTCCTTGACATGCTGGAAGCGCTTGGCTGCGTCACGCGTCCCCTCGCCCTTTTCGAAATCGCGCAGGAGCTGAGCATTCCAAAGAGCAGCGCCCTCGCCCTGCTGCGCACCTTGGTGGCCCGCGGGTACGTGCTGCGCGACGAACATGACCGTTACGCCCTAGCGCAGCCCTTCGGGCGGGAGGAAGGCGACTGGCTCGGCGGGATGCCGCGCCAAGTGGCGGCCGTCGCCCGGCCAGTCATCGATCTGCTGGTCGAGCGCACGCGGGAGACGGTGAATCTCGGCGCCATGGTCGGCGGCTTTATGATCCGCCGCCTCGTCCAGGTACCGAGCCCGCAGGAGATTCGCTATGAGCCCGCCGGGGAAGACTGCCCGGCCTATTACACCGCCATGGGGCGGGTGCTGCTGGCGCATGCGGCGCCGGAAACACTGGATCTCTGCCTGGCCCTGCCTCGCGCACGCCTGACGCCCCGCACCGAGACCGACCCGCAGCGCATCCGCGCGTTGTTAGCCCGCGCACGGGCCGAGGGCTTCGCCGAGATCGAAGGCGAGTTCGCCGAGGAAGGGTCGGGCGTGGCCGCAGCGGTCTTTGACCGCACGGAGCGCGCGGTGGCGGCGCTGAACCTGGCCACGCTGACCGCGCGCTACGAGCGCCACCGGGCCGACTTCATCGCCGCGGTCACCGAGGCCGCGGACACGATCACGACGCGGCTGGGCGGCAAGCCTGGGTTGCGGAGGAGCTGAAGCTTGGGATACCGCATCGGCGTCGACATCGGCGGCACGTTCACCGACTTCTGCGTTTTCGACGAATCGAGCCGCGCGCTGCACACGCTTAAGGTGCTCTCCCGCCCCGATGCGCCGGGCGAGGAGGTGATGCACGGCCTGGCCGAGATCGAGCGCCGGTTCGGGATCCCCCCTTCAACGCTGACCTACTTCACCCACGGCTCCACGGTCGGGGTGAACGCCATCATCCAGAAGAAGGGCGCGAGGTTGTGCCTGCTGGTGACAAAGGGTTTCCGGGATGTCCTCGAGCTGGCGCGGCTGAAGATTCCCGATCCCTACGACCTCTTCTCTCGCCGCCCCGACCCGATCGTGCCGCGCGACCGCGTGCTGGAGGTGCGGGAGCGCATGAACCCGGACGGCAGCGCCGGGACCGCGCCCGAGGCCGGGGACGTGCGGGCGGTGCTGGCGCGGGCCGAGGCGCTGGGCGCCGAGGGCATCGTCATCGCCTTCCTCCACTCCTACGCCAACCCGGCGCATGAGCGGGCGGTGAAGGCGATGATCCTGGAGGCGAGGCCGGACTTCCCGGTCTTCTCCTCTGCCGAGGTCTGGCCGATCGTGCGGGAGTACGAGCGCAGCATCACCGCCTGCATCCACGGCTCCGTGCAGCCACGTGTGGCGCATTACATTGCCCGGCTGGAAGCGGCGCTGTCGGCGCGCGGCGTGCCGGCGGCACCGATGATCACCAAGTCGAACGGCGGCGTGATGACCGCCGCCGCCGGCAAGACCCGCGGCATCGAGATGCTGCTGTCGGGCACGGCGGCCGGCGCGATCGGCGCCGGCTTCGTGGCGCGCCAGGCCGGCTTCGCCCGGGTGATGAGCCTGGACGTCGGCGGCACCAGCGCGGATGTGGCCCTGCTGCGCGACGGCGTGCCGGATTTCCGGGCGGGCGAGCTGGTGGGCGAGTACCCCGTCTACCTGCCCACGGTCTCCGTCTCCTCCATCGGCGCGGGCGGCGGCTCGGTCGCCGCGGTTGACTCGCTCGGCGTGTTGCGCGTGGGGCCGGACAGCGCGGGCTCGGTGCCCGGCCCGGCCTGCTACGGACGCGGCGGGACCCAGGCGACGATCACCGATGCCTTCGCGGCCAAGGGCGTGCTGGGAGCCGGGGAACTCGGCTACGGCGCGGTGACCATCGACAGGCCGGCCGCCGAGGCTGCGCTGGGCCGCGTCGGCGCGGCGCTGGGGCGTGACGCGGCCGCAGCGGCCGATGCCGTCGTCTCCGTGGCGGTCGCCAACATGTACCGGGAGGTCAGCCGGCTCTTCTCCCAGGTCGGGGAGGGGCCCAGCGGCTACGCGCTGCTCGCCTTCGGCGGCGCCGGCCCCATGCTCGGCTGCCTGCTGGCGGAGGAGATGGGCATGGGGGCGGTCATCGTCCCGCGCACGCCCGGCGTGCTGGCCGCCCTCGGAGGGCTGCTGGCGGATGTGCGCAGCGACTTCGTGCGCGTCGTCTTCCTCGACGTCGTGCCCGGGGACATGGCCGCGCTGCAGGCGATCTATGCCGCACTGGTCGAGGAGGCGCGGGCCTGGCTGCACGACAGCCAGGGACATAAGGGCGAGGGGCTGATCGCCGTCTCGGCCGACCTGCGCTACCGCGGCCAGTCCTACGAGATCGAGGTGCCGCTGGAACCCGCCTGGATCACCGATCCCGCGCCCGGCCGCATTGCCGCCGCCTTCCACGCGCGCCACGCCGAGATCTACGGCCATGCCGATGAGAGCGCGGAGGTGCATCTGGTCGCGCTGCGCGTGGTCATCGCCGGGGTGACGCCGAAGCCCGAATTCCCCGCCGGCGCGGTCGCGGAGAGCCTCCCCGAGCCGGATTGCCGCGTGCCGGTCGCGCATCGCGGCATGACCGTGGAGGCGGCGCTGTTCCGGCGAGAGGCGCTGCCGCCCGGCGCCGCCTTCGCCGGACCGGCGGTGGTGGTGCAGGACGACGCCACGAGCTGGGTGCCGCCCGGCTTCGCCGGCCGCGTGGACGCCTTCGGCAACCTCATCCTGCGGCGGAGCTGAGCCATGGTCATGGATCCTGTCACACTGCAGGTTCTCAAGAGCCATTTCGAGGCCGCGGCCGAGAGCATGGCCTACACGCTGCTGCGCACCGCGCATTCCGCCTTCGTCAAGGAGACGGAGGACTTTACGTCCGGCCTCACCACGCCGGACGGGCAGACCTTCGCCAGCCCCAAGGACCTTGGCGCCACCTGGTTCATCGGCTTGGACTATGCAGGTGCCATCAAGGCGATCGACGACTACCGGCCGGGCGACATCTGCATCACCAACGACCCTTATTCGGGCTTCGTCTGCACACACGCGCCGGACATGCACCTGTGGATGCCGATCTTCGCCGGGGAGACGCTGGTCTGCTTCGCGGTTGGCCACGTCCACAACACGGACATGGGCGGCGCCGTGCCCGCTTCCCTGTCCCGCGCGCTGACCGAGGTGCACCAGGAGGGCATCCGCATCCCGCCCAGCAAGCTGGTATCCCAGGGCGTGATGGACGAGACCCTGCTGAAGGTCATGCTGCGCAACGTCCGCATGCCCGAGCAGAACTGGGGCGACTTGAAGGCACAGATCGCCTCCCTCAAGACCGCCGAGCGCAAGATCCTGGAGGCGGTCGAGCGCTTCGGGACCGAGACGGTGACGGCCGGCATGTACGGCGTGCTCGACCTTGCCGAGCGCCAGGCGCGGCGGCTCTTCGCCAGCATTCCCGACGGCGACTACACCTTCACCGATTACATCGACGAGGACAGCCCGGGTGGCGTCCCCTGCCGCCTGAAGCTCACCCTGCGCATCCAGGGGGAGGAGGCGGTCTTCGACTTCACCGGCAGCGATCCCCAGCTGCAATCCGCACTCAACATGCCCACCGGAGGGCTGCCGCGGCACATCCTGGCGCTGGTCGGCTACAACTACGTCATCTACTCGCTCGACCCCACGGTTGCGCTGAACTGCGGCCTGTCGCGGCCGGTGCGCTGCATCCTGCCGGAGGGGTCGGTGGTCAACCCGGTCCACCCGGCGGCGACGGGCATGCGCAGCCTGACCTGCGTCCGCATCCAGGGCATGGTGATCGGTGCCTTCTCCCGCGCGGTGCCGGAGAGGCTACCGGCGGGTCCCTCGGGGGGTGGCGGCATCCTGAACGTCCGCACGACGGACACGCGGACCGGGCGGCTCGCCATGGCCTCGATCAACCCCATCACCGGCGGAGGCGGCGGCGCGGCTAACGGGGACGGGCTGGACGGGTCCAACAGCTTCCTCAAGAACACGCCTGTCGAGATCACCGAGGCGGAGGTGCCGATCCACGTCCTCTCCTACGGGCTGCTGCCCGACAGCGGCGGCCCCGGGCGCCATCGCGGCGGCCTGGCGGTGCAGATGACCTTCCAGGTCTTCACGCCGAACTCCGCGGTAACCGCCCGCAACCGCGACCGCGTGCGCTTCTCCTCCTGGGGGCTGGAGGGCGGGCTGCCCGGCGCGACCTGCGGCTTCACCCGCAACCCCGGCACGCCGGGGGCCGAGGACCTCGGCAACACCGATGTCGTGCGCTGCGACCCCGGCGACGTGCTGACGATCAGCGCCGCCGGCGCCGGCGGCTGGGGCGATCCCTTCGCGCGCCCGGTGGACGAGGTGATGCGCGACCTGGCCGAGGGCAAGGTCACCGAGGCCGGGGCCCGCGCCTACGGCGTGGTGGTGGGCGACGCGGCAGCGACCGCCGCGCTGCGCGCCGGCCCGCGCCCCGCCGCGGCGGGCATGACCTTCGACCCCGCCCGCCTCGCTTTCGAGACGGTCTGGTCCGACGCGGCCTGGGACCGCCTCTCAGAGCTTCTCTTCGCCCTGCCCGTCGAATGGCGCTTCTTCATGAAGCACCAGGCCTTCGCGGAGGTGGCGAGGGATGCCGGCGCGGCCGCCAATCCTGTCGCGGCCGTCGAGCGTGGCTTCGCGACCGCCGCGGCGCGGCACCCTCAGATCGGCCTCGCCCGGAGGGAGGCCGCGTGAGGATCGACTTCACCGGCCGGACCGTTCTCGTCGCGGGCGCCGCGCGCGGCATCGGCCGCGGCATGGTCGAGGGCTTCGCCGCCGCCGGCGCCTCGGTCTTCGCGGGCGACCGGCTGGAGGCGGAGCTGGCCGGCCTGCCCGCGGCCACCCGCGTGGTGGACCTGACCGACCGCGGCTCCGTCTGCGACTGGGTGGCGAGCGCGGGCGGGGCACCGGACGTGCTGGTCTATGTGGCCGGCGGCGTGCTAGGCCAGGCGGCGAAGCCGGTGGAGGAGGTGGACGAGGCCGATTTCCGCGCCATCGTCGACATCAACCTGACCGGCGCCTTCCTCACCGCCCAGGCGGTAGTGCCGGGGATGAAGACGAAGGGCCAGGGCCGGATCATCCTCATCGTCAGCGGTGCCGGGCTGCGGACCTCGCTGACGGGCATCCAGGCCTATGCGGCGGGCAAAGCGGGAGAGATCGGGCTGACCCGCCAGCTGGCGCAGGAACTCGGCCCCTTCGGCATCACGGTGAACGGCATCGCGCCCGGCTTCCAGCGCACCAGCCCGGATTACGAGCGGCAGTGGCAGGACTACTCGCCCGAGCGCCAGGCGGCGCTGATCCAGGGCACCGCAATGCGCCGCGCCGGCACGCCGGAGGACATCGCGCACGCGGCGATGTTCTTTGCCTCCGATTATGCGAGCCTCATCACGGGCCAGATCCTCTCGGTGACTGGCAGCCCGTAGACCACCTATCGCGACCACCAAGGAGTTCGGGACCATGGCGACGCGTCGAGACCTGATGAAGCTAGCAGGAGCCGCGCCCCTGGCCGGGGCGGCGACGCTGGCGGGCGGCCTGCCGGCCCGGGCCGCTAGCACGGACAAGTTCGTCTACGCGAACAACAGTCCCTACGACAACATCGACCCGCACACGGTCTTCGACATCGCCAGGCAGGCGACCCGCTTCAACCTCTATGACGGGCTATACCGCTGGGTCGGCAACCCGCCGCAGATGATCCCCTGGCTGGCCGAGAGCCACACCGTCTCCGACGACGGCAAGGTCTACACCTTCAGGCTGCGCGAGAACGCGAAGTTCCATGACGGCAAGCCCATTACCGCCGAGGACGTGGTCTACTCCATCGAGCGGATGATCGCGCTGAAGAAGGGGCCGGCCAGCCTCTACATCGATTCCGTTAAGCCCGGCACCACCAAGGCCTTGGACGCGCGCACGGTGCAGTTCAACCTGACGGCGCCCTCGGCGATCTTCCTCGGCACCGTGCCGGACATCCTGATCGTCAACAGCGCGCTGGTGAGGCGCAACGAGCGGAACGGCGACTGGGCGGAGCCCTGGCTGGCACGCAACGAGGCCGGCAGCGGCTCCTACGCGCTGCGCCGCTACGATCCCGCGGTCGGCTTCAGCGCGCGCCGCTTCAGGGACCACTTCATACCCTTCGGGGAGCGCCCCTTCGAGGAGCTGGAGTTCCGCACCGTGCTGGAGACGAACACCCGCGTGCTGGGCCTGCAGCGCGGCGATTTCCAGGGCGTGGACGGCTACATGCCCTACGACCAGATTCAGCGCCTGCGCGGGTCGAACAACGTGCAGATCGTCGAGGAGGAATCGCTCCGTGTCTTTCAGTTTGCGGTGAACACTACCAAGGCGCCGCTGGACGACGTGCATTTCCGCCGCGCCCTCGCTCATGCCTTCGACTACGAGGGCTTCATCCGCGACATCATGAAGGGCTCGGTCGCCCGCAACCCCGGCCCACTGCCCAACCCGATCTGGGGCACGCCGAAGGGGCTCGCGGGCTATTCCTACGACCTCGACAAGGCGCGCGAGGAATTGCGGCAGGTGAAGGCGCCGCTGCGGCCGATCACCATCAACGCCCTGGCCGGCTTCTCGGAATCCGAGCAGGCGGCGGTGCTGTTCCAGAACTCTCTCCGGCAGATCGGCGTGGAGGTGAGGGTCGAGGTCTCGCCCTGGTCGGTCGTCTCCAGCCGGATGCGCTCGCCCGAGACCCAGGCCGACCTGGTGCCGCTCTGGAAGAGCACCTACTACGTCGATCCGAACAACTGGGTCGGGGAGCTCGTGAACTCGCGCTACCACGGCACGCGCAGCTTCTGCTACTACAAGGATCCCGAGCTGGACGCCAAGCTGGACCGGGCCCTCGCCATGAGCGACCAAGCGGAGCGGCAGAGGATCTACGAGGAGGTCGTCCAGGCCGTGAACGACCTCGCCCTCGGCATCTTCATCTACAATACGAAGTGGTACGGCCCCTATGCCGCCGACATCGAGAACATCCGCTTCTCGCCGGTCAGCAACGGGCAGGATCTTCGCTGGGCCCAGGCCCATAAATAGCCGGTAGAAACAGAGGTGGTCTGGCTCAACATCATCCTGAACCGGCTGGTCTGGCTGGTTCCCACGCTGCTCGGCCTGCTGGTGATCGTCTTCCTCCTGTCCCGCGTCGTGCCGATCGATCCGGCTCGGCTCGTGGCGGGGGAGAACGCTTCCCCTTCGCAGATCGAGGCGGTGCGCCAGCAGCTCGGCTTCGACCGGCCGCTGCCGGTCCAGTTCGTCCGCTATGTCGGCGACGTGGCCCGGGGCGACTTCGGCACCAGCCTCTTCACCCAGCAACCCATTCTGGACGACCTCTCGGCCCGGCTGCCGGCGACGCTGGAGCTGACGCTGGTGGCGGTCCTCATCGCCACCGGGCTGGGCATCCCGCTCGGCGTGCTCTGCGGCCTGCACCGCAACTCCTGGCTGGACCACGGGCTGCGCATCGTCACCGTTTCGGGCCTCGCGGTCGCCTCCTTCTGGCTGGCGATGCAGCTGCAGTTCCTCTTCTCGATGAAGCTGGGCTGGCTGCCGCTCTCCGGCCGGATCGAGGGCTTCCCGCCCGAGGAGGTGACGGGCCTGGTGATCCTCGACGCACTGATCGACGGCGATCCGGAGATCATCCGCTCCGCCGTCAGCCATATCGTCTTGCCCGCCATCACCCTGGCCCTGCCGGCCGCGGCCACGATGGTGCGCTTCACCCGGAACGGCGTGCTGGGCGCGATTGACTCGCCCTCCGTCGCCTACCAGACCGCCATGGGCTACCCGCGCCGCCAAGTGGTCTGGAAATACGTGCTGCGCATGGCGATCACCGCAACGGTCACGCAGCTCGGCCTGATCTTCGGCATCCTGCTCGCCGGCGCGGTGGTGGTGGAAACAGTCTTCGACTGGCCCGGGATCGGTGCCTATGCCGTGCGCTCCATCCTGCAGTCCGACTACAATGCCGTGATGGGATTCACCCTGTGGACCGGGGCGATCTTCGTCCTGGTCAACCTGCTGGTGGACTTGCTCCAGGCCACCATCGACCCCCGTGGTGCGCGCTAGATGCTGCGCCGCTTCGCCCGCGACCGAGCGGCCCTGCTGGGCGGGCTGCTGATCCTCTTCCTGCTGCTCGTCGCGGCCTTCGCGCCGCTGCTGGCCCCCTTCCCCGAGGATGTCTGGCAGTTCCACACCCAGAACCGCCTTCAGCCGCCCGGCGCGGATTGGTTCTTCGGCACGGACCGCATGGGCAGTGACGTGTTCAGCCGTATCCTCTTCGGCGCCCGGATCACCCTGGCCCTGTCGCTGATCGCCGTGGGGTCTGCGGTGGTCATCGGAGTCCCTATTGGGCTCGTCGCCGGCTACTGGGACAACTGGGTCAGCGAGCTGCTGATGCGCATCGCCGAGATCTTCCTCGCCGTGCCGCAGATCGTGCTGGCCATCGCCATTGCGCAGACGCTGGGACCGTCGATCGAGAACGTCATCCTCGCGCTCTCCATCACCTACTGGCCCTTCTGGGCGCGGCTCGTCTACGCGCAGACACGCTCCATGCGGAACGAGGTCTTCGTCGAGAGCGCCGTCGCGCTCGGCGCCTCGCCGCTGCGCGTCATGGTGCTGCACATCCTGCCCAACATCGCCTCCCCCATCATCGTGCGCACCTCGATCGGCATGGGGGCGACCATCCTGACCGCTGCGACGCTGGGCTTCCTCGGCCTCGGCGCGCCGCCGCCGACGCCGGAATGGGGGCGCATGATCGCAGAGAGCCGCGAGTACCTGCCGGAGGCCTGGTGGTACGCGCTGGCGCCGGGCTTGGCCATCTTCCTCACCGTGCTCGGCTTCAACCTGCTGGGCGACGGGCTTCGTGACATCCTCGATCCCCGCACGCGGCGCAGCGCGGGCGCGGGGAAGGCCGGCAATGGCTGAGATCCTCGCCGTGCGCGACCTCGCCCTCGGCTTCCACACGGAAACGGGGCAGGCCAGGGTGCTAGATGGGGTGAACCTCACGGTCCGTCCAGGCGAGATCGTCGGGCTGGTCGGGGAGTCCGGCTGCGGCAAGACCACCCTCGCCGGCGCCATCCTCGGCACCCTGCCGAAGTCCATCACTTGGGTCAGCCACGGCAGCGTCTCCCTCGCCGGGGCGGACATGCTGGCGGGCAACGGGGCGGAGGAGGTTCGCGGCCGCGCGGTGACCTTCATCCCGCAGGACCCCTTCGCGAGCTTCAACCCGCTGTTCCGCATCGGCACCCAGGTCATGGACCTGATGCGCTGGAAGTCCCCGCGACGCCGGCCCGGGCGGCGCTTCTACTCCCTGGCGCGCCGCCGCGCCGACCGCGACGCCGTCATCGCCATGCTGGAGGCGGTGCAGCTGCCGCAACCGGCCCGGCTGCTACAGAAATACCCGCACGAGCTGTCCGGCGGCCAGCGCCAGCGCGTGATGATCGCCCTGGCGCTGCTGCCGGAGCCGCGCCTAGTCATCGCCGACGAGCCGACCACCGCGCTGGACGTCACGGTCCAGGCGCAGATCCTCGGCGTGCTGCGGCGCCTGGCGGTGGAGCGCGGCGTCGCCGTCCTCTTCACCACCCACGACCTCGGCGCCGCCTGGGAGATCTGCGACCGCATCGTCGTCATGTATGCTGGCCAGACCGCGGAGATCGCGCCCCGGGAGGAGTTCTTCACCGCGCCACGCCACCCCTACACACGGCTGCTGCTGCGCAGCCTACCCGAGGAGGGGCGCCATCCCGTGGGCATCCCGGGCAACGTGCCCTCGCCACTCGCCCCGCCGCCGGCCTGCCGCTTCCACCCGCGCTGCCCGCGCGCCACCGGTATCTGCCGCAGCCAGCGGCCGGTGCTGGGCGGCGCGTCCGGGCATCTCTACGCCTGCCACCATCCCGAGGAGGGGCTGCTCGATGCCTGATGCCGCTCTGCTCGAGACGCGCGGCCTCAAGCGACACTTCGCCGTGCGCGGCCTGCTGAACCGTCGGATCGGCACGCTGCGCGCGCTGGACGGGGTGGACCTCGCGGTCGAGGCGGGGGAGGTGCTGGGCATCGTCGGCGAGTCCGGCTGCGGGAAATCCACCCTCGGCAAGACGATCATGGGCATCCATCAGCCGACCGAGGGTGAGGTCCGCTTCGCCGGGGTGCGGGTCGCGGCCCCCGGACACCCGCGGCCAAAGTCGCTGCGGGCAAGGCTGCAATACGTCTACCAAGACCCCGGCGCCTCGCTCGATCCGAGCTGGACGCTGCGCCGCTCCATGCACGAGCCGCTGGTGATCCACACTGACCTTTCTCGCGGGCAGCGGGAGGAGCGGATCCGCGAGATAATCGCCGCGGTCGGCCTGCCGGTGACGCATCTCGACCTCTACCCCCACGAGATCAGCGGCGGCCAGCAGCGGCGCATCGGCCTCGCGCGCATCCTCTGCCTGGGGCCGAGGCTGGTGATCCTGGACGAGCCGACCTCGGGCCTCGACGTCTCCGTGCAGGCAGCGGTGCTGGCGCTCTTCCGGGAGCTGCGGGAAAGGTTCGGCCTGACCTACCTCTTCATCAGCCACGACCTCGCCGTGGTGCGCTCGATGTGCGACCGGGTGGCGGTGATGTATCTCGGCCGCGTGGTGGAGATCGCGCCGGCGGCCGAACTCTTCGCCGCGCCCCGCCACCCCTATACCCGCGCCCTGCTGGCCGCCGCGCCGCGCATCGGCGGGCCGCGCGTGACGGAGAACTTCACGCTGCAGGGTGAGCCGCCCGACCCATCGGAGATCCCGGCCGGCTGCCGCTTCCGCGGCCGCTGCCCGCTCGCCGCGCCGGTCTGCGCGGAGGAGCCGGCCCTGGACTTCACCGGCCCGCACGGCGCGGCCTGCTGGCGCTGGCGCGAGGCGGCCAGACTGCCCTCAGCGGCGTCGTCAAGTTAGCCGACTGCCGGCTTGCCCGAGCGGCTCACCCCCGGGTAGGCGGTGGGATGACTGCCCCCGCCTGCCCCAGCTTCGCCGGGGATCGCTTCCCGGCCGAGATCATCAGCCAGGCGGTGTGGCTCTACTTCCGTTTTCCGCTCAGCTTGCGGATGGTGGAGGAAATGCTGGCTTTCCGCGGCATCGTGGTCAGTCACGGAACGGTGCGCCAGTGGGGCCGCGAGTTCGGCCAGGCTTTCTCCAATAGGATCCGCCGTCGGCTGCCTCGCGCGGGTGACAAGTGGCACCTTGATGAGGTCGTCCTCAAGATTAACGGTGTGACGCACTGGCTCTGGCGCGCCATCGATCAGGCCGGGATGGTACTCGACGTGCTGATGCAGAGCAGACGGGACGAGTAAGCTGTCAAGCGGCTCTTTCGAAAGCTGCTGAAGCGGCGCATGCGGGCACCGCAGGTCATGATCACCGACGAGCTGGCAAGCTACGGCGCCACCAAGAAGGTGGTGATGCCTTCCGTCGAGCACCGGCAGCACAAGGGGCTGAACAACCGGGCGGAGAACTCGCATCAGCCGACACGACGACGAGAGCGACAGGTGAAGCGCTTCAAATCAGCAGGCCAAGCGCAGCCCTTCCTCTCCGCCCATGACGGGATCAACAACCTCTTTCATGTTCGCCACAACTATGTCAGCGCCAGCGAGTACCGTGCTGCAAGGGCGCGTGCGTTCGAGGTATGGTCCGACATCAGCGGGGTCGCCGCGGGAGCTTGATCACCCTTGATCCCGCCGTCGACCAGTCAACCTCGTCGCCTTCGCCAGCAAGTTGACGGTGCCACGGCGCCTCGTCGAGCGGTATCGGACGAGCGGTGCTGCGGGCCTGGTGCACGGTCATCGCAACCAGCTTCCGCATAGCCGAAGCAGTCGGCACGGAGCATCGCCGGCCCGCGTCGGTTCCGGCCATTCTGATGGATGATCCGTCCCGAACAACCGTCACCTGCCTCATGCAAGTCAGACCTCGTTCAGTCCATGCCCCGGATAGGGATGAACCGTCGCCCAATGCCGAGCGATGTCGATGCGCCGGGTCACCCAGACGCCCTCGTGCCGCCCGATGTGGTCCAGCAGGCGGGCGAGACCGGCTGCCCGGGCAGGATGGCCGATCAGGCGCATGTGCAGCCCGACTGACATCATCTTCGGCGCCGCGGCGCCTTCGGCATAGAGCGTGTCGAAGCCGTCGCGCACGAAGGAGAACCAGTCATCCGACGTACCTACTGATCCGGCGTACTTCCCGTCGTTGTGCGTCAGGGAATAGGGCACGACGAGATGCCCCCTGCCCTCCACGGTCACCCACCAGGGCAGCTCATCCGCGTAGCTGTCGGAGTCGTAGAAGAAGCCCCCCTCCTCCACCACTAGGCGGCGCGTGTTCACCGACGGGCCGTAACGGCAGTACCAGCCGTCCGGGCGGGCGCCGACGGTCCTCTCCAAGGACGCGACGGCACGTCGGATATGGGCACGTTCTTCCTCTTCGCTCAGCTCGAAGTGCTTCACCCAGCGCCAGCCGTGACAGCATACGTCGTAGCCGGCCTCGCGAATGGCCGCGGCCGCCTCCGGGTTCCGCTCCAGGGCGAGAGCACAGCCAAAGATGGTCATCGGCATCCCGCGTTCCTGGAACAGCCGCAGGAGGCGCCAGAAACCCACACGTGAGCCGTACTCGAACATTCCCTCCGCCGCGAGGTCACGTCCCTTTGGGATCTGGCCCAGGCCGAAGGCCTCGGTCAGGCCGGATTCGGAATGGTCCTCCCCATCACCGATCGAGGGCTCAGAACCCTCCTCGTAATTCATCACGAAGTTCACGGCGATCCGCGCCCCGCCTGGCCAACTCGGGTCGGGCGGATGGGCGCCGTAGCCGCGAAAGTCGCGCTTCACCTCATAGCGCATCAGGAACCTCCAGGCTGAAGGGGGTAACGTCCACGAACTCCTCATCATCGGCAGTGCCGTCCAGCCACATGGTCACAGCGAAGGCAGCGGGCGCGCTTAGGAGAGTAAACGGATGGTGCCAGACATCGGCGCCGTAGGTCACGCCCTGGCCCGGTGTGGCCAGGAAGGCGACGGCGCGCCCCATGTCCGGGCCGCCCCCCGCGGCATGCGGCGCTACCAGCACGAGGAAACGCGCGGGCGAGAGCGGGATGAAGCTTTGTGAGGAGAATCGATGCCGTTCCATCCGGTGCACGCGAATGGGGGTGGCCTCCGGCTCCTTTGCTACCATGGACAGGCTCGGACGCGCATCGGGCCGGAGATTGGCCAGCGACCGCTCAACATAGGTGCGGCCTGGCGCTACGGGTACCATCAACACATCGCCGAAAGGCGCGAAGTCCTCGGCCGTTAGGGGAAGCATCCTCATCCCGCCATCTTCCGCACCAGTCCCACCATTCGGTCCATCACTAAGAGCAGCAGAAAGGCAACCGCCACCAGCACGCCGGATGCCGCGGCGACGCGCACGTCCAGCGAAGTTTCCATCATTCCCCACAAGCGGATCGGCAGCATGTCGTTGCTGGCGGAGCCGAGGAAGAGCGAGACAGGCACGTTGTCGAGCGATGAGATGAACGCGAGGAAGGCTCCCGCCGCGACCCCCGGCGTGATCAGCGGCAGGATGACCTTGTGGAAGGTTCGCCACGGCGAAGCGCCGAGCGCGGCCGAGGCATCCAGCAGCGAACCGTCCAGGCCCGCCGCGCTGGCCCCCACCGTGCGCAGCGCGAAGGGGGTCGCGATCATCGCGTGCCCTGCCACCAACAACCAGAAGGAGGGCGGCAGGCGCAGCCAGGAAAAGAACATCAGCGTCGCCAGCCCGTAGGCAATGCCTGGAAGGACCAGGGGTGCGAGGAAGGTTCCCTCCGCCGCCCGTGCCCAGCGCGCCCCGCTGCGGGCTATGCCGAGAGCGGCCGCGGTCGCTAGCCCCGTGGAGAAAGCCGCTACCGTGATCGCGACGAGAAGGCTGTTCCCCGCCGCCCGGTGAATCTGCGCCGAGCGCACGGGGTCGAACAGTTCCTGGTACCAGCGGAAGGTCAGCCCCGGCGGCGGGAAACGCAGCGCCTGAGAGGTGGTGAAGGAGGTGACGATCACCACCACAACCGGCCCGATCAGGATCAGCAGCGCCAGGGCCGCCAGGGCCAGAATCAGGATCGCGGGCAGCCTGTCACCGGGCGCGAGCAACCTAGACATGCGCCACCTTCCTTCCGAGGGCGGAGAGCGCCGTCACAACTGCTAGCACAGAGGCCATCAGCGTGAGCGCTAGCGCCGCGGCGAGCGGCCAGTTGAACACCACCATGGCCTGCTGCCAGACGAGGTAGGGCAGGTAGGCCAAACGCCCGCCACCAATCACGGATTGCGAGATGAAGGCCGTTGCTGCGGAGGCGAACACGAGGGTGGCGCCGGCCAGCAGCCCCGGTAATGCGATAGGCAGCACCACGCGGCGCAGCGTGCGGAGCAACGAGGCGCCGAGCGCGGCTGAGGCGTCGAGCAGGACCGGATCGATCCGCGCCATAGCCGCGATCAGCGGTAGCAGCATCAGCGGCATCTCGATCTGCGTCAGCGCCAGGATCAGCCCGTGCTCCGTCTGCAGCAGTGGCACGGGGGCGGTGGCGAGGCCCGTCGCAATCAGCGCGTTGTTGATCACCCCTTCCCGCCCCAGGATCGCGATCCAGGCGAAGGTCCGAACCACCACGGAGGTGAGGAGAGGCAGCACGGCGGCCAGCAGGATGAGCTTCTTCAGCCCCGGCCCCGCCGCCAAGTGCAGCAGCGCTAGCGGCACCGCCAGCACGGTGGTGGCCAGCACTGTCATCGCCCCCAGGCGCAGCGTGTTCCACGCCGCGCCGAGGTTGAAGCTGTCGCCCAGCACCTCGGCCCAGGCCTGCCCGCTGACGGCGGAGAGGTTCTCATCCGTCGCCAGCGAGGTCGCGGCCAGGATCAGCAGCGGCGCCAGGAAGAAGAGGACCTGCGCCAGGGCGAGCGGCAGGGCCAATCGCCACGCGCCCTTCGGCTCCATGACCTTACTTCGCCATCTCGCGGTTGAAGCGGTCGATCCAGCGCGGCCGCAGCGGGTTGATCTTCGACCAATCATGCGTAACGAACTTCGACAGGTCCGCGATGGAGCGCATTGGCACCTCCGCCCCCGGCGTCACCTCCGTGTTGACGGGCACGAAGAAGTAGGGCGCCTGGGACAGGGCGGACTGCACGTCGGTCGCGATCATCGTGTCGATGTACTGGTAGGACTGCTCGATATTCTTCGCCCCTTTCGCGATGTGCATGGTGGTGCCGAAGGCGACGCCGCCCGTCTCCGGCAGGGCGAACTCGATGACCACGCCGCGCGACTTCAGCAGGCTGACCGTGTAGGTGTTGGTGTACATCACGTCGATCTGCCCCTGCTGGAACAGGCCCGGTATGGCTGCGGGCTGCGCCACGGCCGCCACCTGCGGCAGGATCTTCCGCAGCTCCGTAAAGAGCGGCTCCACATCGGTTTCCGACCCCCCCCAAACCTTCGCCATCTCGATCAGGGAGACCGTCCCGAAAGTGGTGCCGAAGCCCGTCAGCCCGAGGCGGGAGGCGTATTCCGGCTTGAACAGGTCGCGCCAGCCCGCGGGCTTGGGTAGCTTCTTCGGATTGTAGGCGATGCCCACCACCTGCGCCGCCACGCCCGCACCGTGGCGGTCCGCGTAGCCCTCCGGCAGCTTCGCGCGGTTGGCGAGCCTCGAAGGGTCGAAGGACTCGAAGAGGTTGAGATCGATGCCCTGCACGCGCGGCCCAGGGTCGAGCACGAAGACATCGAAGGGCGCGACGCCACGTGCCGCGCGCGCCTTGGCGATCTGGTCCACGGCGAAGAGCGGCTCGAAGGCTACGTCCACGTCATGCGCCCGCTTCAGCGCGGGCGCGAGCACGCCGCGCAGCGCCTCGTCCCAGCCGCCGGGGTAGACGGCAGCCGACATGCTGCCGGCCGCCATCGTGGTCCGCGGCAGGGCGGGCATGGCGAGGGCGCCGAGGCTCGCGCCCAGCAGCGCGCGGCGGTTCATCCGGATCATGCGAATTCTCCTGCGGAAAAGAGGGCTGGCCGCGCGCCGGCGGCGAGGGCCACACGCACCGGGCCGGGCGCGGGCGGCGCACCGCGGCGCGCCTCGTGCAGCTTCATCTCCGTCGCGCCCGACTCCAAGTCGTGCACGACGGAGGGGCCGAGAGGGAGCGAGAGCCGCAGCCGCGCCGGCCAAGCGGCCGGGTCGGCCACCGCCGCGTCACGCAGCGCCAGCTGCTCCGGGCGCGCGCAGAGCACGACGCGGTCGCCCACGGCGAAACCGCGCGGGCTTCCCACCGGCACCGTCGCGCCCACGTCCAGCCGCACCCGGTAGCCGGTGCCGTCGCGCTCCTCCACCCGCCCGTGCAGGGCGTTGGTGGTGCCGACGAAGCCGGCGACGAAGGGCGTGGCGGGGCGGTCATAGACCTCCGTCGGCGCCGCCACCTGCTCCACCCGGCCGGCGCGCATCACGGCCATCCGGTCAGCCATGCTCATCGCCTCGTCCTGGTCATGCGTTACAAGTACGGCGGTCACGCCGAAGCGGCGCTGGATGCGCTTGATCTCGAGCTGAAGATCTAGGCGCAGGGCGCGGTCCAGCGCGGCGAAGGGCTCGTCCAGCAACAGGATGGACGGCTCGATCGCCAGGGCGCGGGCCAGGGCCACGCGCTGCTGCTGCCCGCCGGAAAGGTTGCGCGGGCGGCGGTCTCCAAAGGTCTCCATCCGCACGGCGGCCAGGGCGGCCTCCACCTTGCGGATGATCTCCGCCTTTGGGAGGCGGCGCGCCTCCAGCCCGTAGGCCACGTTCTCCGCCGCGCTCATGTGCGGGAAGAGCGCGTAGGACTGGAAGACAATGCCCACGCCGCGCTTGCCGGGCGGCAGGTGGTCGATCGGGCGACCATCCACCGTCACCCGCCCCGCATTGGGCCGGATGAAGCCCGCTACCGTTCGCAGCAGCGTCGTCTTGCCGCAGCCCGAGGGCCCGAGAAGGGCCAGGATCTCCCCCGGCTTCACCGCTAGCGACACGCCGTCCACCGCGGTGGAAGAACCGTAGCGCACATGCACGCCGTCGATGTCTAGCTGATGTCCCCGCATGGCGGCCGCGGCGGGAGAGGCATCAGCCATGGAAAGGGTGGCGGAAGGGCATGGGAACTCCGTCCAGGCGGTCGTGCGACCTTGTAGGCAGGAAGGCAGCAAGCCGCGTGCCAGATCTGCCCCTCAGCCCTCCAGCCACGGCGTTCCATGCGGGTCCGAGGGTGGTGCGCGCGACAGGTCGCGCAGCGTCGTGGCGAGCAGGGAGTTGCCGAGGCGGAGGGTCAGTTCACGGCGGAGCTCACCCGGCAGGTGACTGCGGGAGGCGGGCTCGCCAGCATGGAAGTGCCGTGCCCTGTCAGCCGTGCCAGCACGGCAGCGCGCAACAGGCCGGCTTTGATGGTGCGCCGCTCCCCATCGACCTTTCGCACCTCCTCAAGTGAGGGATCGGCGAGGAACGAGCCATGCCGCTTCCTGACACCCTCCGAGCTGCGCGCCGCGAGTCCCGTTAGCGACTCCCGCAGGATGATGCGGTTGCTCGCGCAGGAGGCGGCCAGGGCCCTCGCCAAACTTGCATGCAAGCACCTCCTGTCAAGCCAGGAGTCCGTCCAGCGCGCCGCACAGCACCCGCAGCCCGGCGCCGAAATCCTCCATCGCCATGGCTTCCTCGGGATTGTGGCTGCCCTTCGCGTTACGAAGGAACAGCATGGCCGAGGGGATGCCCCGCCCCGCGAAGGTGGCACAGTCATGCCCCGCGCCCGAGGCCATCTCGCGGTAGGGCACGCCGGCGCGGGCGGCGGATTCGCGCAGGGCGGCACGCAGCGCGGGATCCATCGCGGCCGGGGCGGCATGGGTGCCGGGGCCGAAGTCGAAGCGCACGCCCCGCGCCGCCTCCAGCCGCTCCGCTTCCCCCCGCAGCCAAGCATCGATCTCCGCCAGCAGCGCCGTGTCCTCGGAGCGGATGTCCAGGCTGAAGCGGATGATGCCCGGCACCTTGGTGGGGGCATGGTGGGCCGGATCGGTCGAGAGGATACCGGCAGTGACGACGAGATCCCGCCCCGACGCCTCCCATGCCGCCCAGCGGGCGTCCAACGCCGCGACCAGCGCCACCGCCGCCAGCGCCGCGTCGCGCCGGTGGGCGCGGGGCACGGCGCCGGCATGGGCGTGCTCCCCATGAACGGCGGCGCGCGGGTAGCGCAGGCTGCCCCGGATGCCCGTCACCACTGCCACGGGCAGTCCCTCGGCCAGCAGGGCCGGGCCCTGCTCGATATGGGGCTCCAGGAAGCAGCGGATGCGGGCAGGGTCTAGCGTGGCCCGGCCCTCGCGGATCGCATCCGGGTCGAAGCCCTCCTCCGCCATGTGCTCGGCCAGGCTGCGGCCAGTATCGGCCCGGCGCAGGGCGTCCGGCGCATCGGTCGGCAGCAGTCCGAAGGCGGCCCGGCTGCCGAGGTAATGCTCAGGGAACCAGCACATCTCCTCGGCCCGGATACCCAGAACCATGAGGTCCCGCGCGCCTCGCAGCCCCAGGCGGGCGCGGTGCACGGCCGCCGCGAGGCCCATCACCACCCCGGCCGTGCCGTCGAAATTTCCCCCGTGCGGCACGCTGTCGAGGTGCGAGCCGATGACCACCGCCGGCAGGTCCCGGTCATTTCCGGGCAAGGTGAGGCGCAGCGTGCCGATGGCGTCCCGCTCCGTCTCCAGCCCGGCCTGCCGCGCCGCTCCCTCCATCAGCGCGTGCGCTGCCCGCTCTCCCGCACCGTAGGAAGCGCGGGTGACACCCGGTTCGTCCAGGCTGGCGGCGCGAAGGGTATCGAAGAGGTCTGCGGCGAGGGCCAGCTCGGGCAGCAGGGGATCGGGCGTCATGTCGCCATCCCTGCACCCCACATGCCACTTCCTCCGCCGGCCCTCCTCCTGGCCCCGTGCTTGCCAGGGATCGCACATGAGCATCTCTCCCGAACCCCGTGACCTCCGCGGCTATGCCGGCCGATGGCCCGATTTCCGCTGGCCCAATGGCGCTCGCCTCGCCGTCTCGGTGGTGGTGAATTTCGAGGAGGGGTCCGAGCAGCAGGTCGGCGACGGCGACCCGCGCAGCGAGCCGATGGGCGAGGTGATGAGCGTTGTCCCTCCCGGCGTGCGGGACGGGGGGCAGGAGAGCATCTTCGGCTACGGTCCCCGCGCCGGGTTGTGGCGGATGCTGGACGCGCTGGAAGGGACGGCGCTGCCCGCCACGATCTTCTTCTGCGGCCGCGCTGTGCAGCGCATCCCGGACCTCGCGCGGGAATGCGTGGCCCGCGGGCACGAGGCCGCCGCCCATGGCTGGCGCTGGCGCCCCCACGCCGACTACGCCACCCCGGGGGCGGAGGCCGCGGACCTCGACCGCTGCATCGCCGCCATCCGGGATGCCACGGGCGAGACGCCGGCGGGCTTCTTCTGCCGGGGCGGCGAGAGCCCCTGGACTCGTGCCCTGCTGCGCGAGCGCGGCTTCCTCTACGCCTCCAACGCCTTCGACGATGACCTGCCCTATTACGACTGGGAAGGCGGATCACCCCTGCTGGTAGTGCCCTATGCGCTCGACACCAATGACATGAAATTCTTCCACCCCAACGGCTTCGTCCGTGCACTGGAGATGGTGGACTACGTCACGGACGCGCTCGACGTGCTGGAGGAGGAAGCGGCGCGTGGCCTGCCGCGCCTGCTGAACATCGGTTTCCACCTGCGGATCTGTGGCCGCCCCGCCCGCTTTCCGGCCTTCCGCGATACGCTGCGAACGTTGGCGGCACGTGGGGACAGGATCTGGGTGGCGCGGCGGGACGCGATCGCCCGCGCCTACGCCGCCGCGGTGCCGGCCACTCACCCGTGCGAGATGCGGCGCGCCAGCGAGGACGGTAGACCGAGGGAGGGCTTGGGGGCGGGGCGCCGATAGCTGCCAGCGGTTGCCTTGCGCGGCCGTAGGGAGATCAGCGCCTCTACCTGCTTCACCGCCGCCTGCACGCCGTCCACCAACGGCACCGGAACCCGGTCCGCGACGCGTGCGGCCAAGCCCGCCAATGGCGCGCCGGCCAGGATCACCACGTCGGCCCTGTCCTCCGCCACCGTCCGGGCGGCGAGGTCGACCAGCAGGGCTTCCTTTTCCTCCTGCACCTC
>NZ_JACIJD010000038.1 GCF_014199205.1 Muricoccus pecuniae
GGCCGATGTGCCTTGTGACCGGATACGTTGGCGTAGACTGATCAGACCAGGTCGTGAAAGCCCTTGCGGACGGGGCGGGCCATACGTTTTGCCAGAACCTCCTGCAGCATCGCCTTGTCCAGGCTGAGATCGGCCACGAGTTTCTTGAGCTTCGTATTCTCTTCCTGCAGCTGCCTCAGGTGCCGCGGCTCGGACGGGCCTAGACCCCCGTACTTCTGCTTCCACCGGAAGAAGGTCGCCTCCGACACCCCCATCTTGCGGCAGACCTCCGCCACCGGCGTGCCCAGTTCCGCCTGCTTCAACGCAAAGGCGATTTGCTCCTCGGTGTAGTGGCTCTTCCTCACCGAACCGTCCTCCGTCAGGTCAACATCCCTGCCGGAAAACTCTCAGAAAGCCCGGACCAGTATCCAGGTTCAAGGTCAGTGGCGCCCACGAAGAGGTCGCTGATGAAGGGGCGTCCGGTGGCGATGGCACGGCTGATGAATGGCTCGCCAGATCCGCGCGGGAGGTCGGTGCCAAGCGGCAGGCGCGTGTTGAAGATCTGGCGGGAGTCCTCGTCCAGCATGGCCACCCAGCCACCGAAGGCGCGCCCCACCGCTCCGGCCTGTGTGTAGGCGCTCGCGATGTCGCCAGCCTCAAGGCTGGGCGACGCGGCCAGGGTGGAGAGAGCCGTCAGCGCAATCTCGACTTCGCGGTCGAGTGCGGTTGCCAGTGCCTCCGCGGTGCTGGCCAGCCCGGCCTCTTCCGAGCGGCGATAAGCAGCGCCGAGTTCCCATGTCGTGACTGCGCCGAGCAGGAGGGCTGGAGCGAGCACCAGGGCTGCAAGAAGGACGAGGTAGGTCCGCAGGCCTGCGCGTCTCGAGCCGGGCTTCTCAGGGGGCGCACCGTGGTCCGCGCGGATGGGACTGACCCTCCCGGGGCTCTCGCTGGTCCCCTCCTCCACGCTTGCGCTCATTTGGACCTTTGACCAAGTACCCTGCCGACTTCCTGTAAGCGTGAGCCTCAGCGACGGTTTCTGCTCTCTGCCTCGGAGAATGGCCTACGAGGGGGCGTCTTCGATCCTCGCCAGGATAGCCCCTCATCCACCGTTGATGAGTTCCCGGATACGGGTTGCCAGGGTCTCCATCGGGAACGGCTTGGTCAGGATGTGCATGCCAGGGTCGAGGTGCCCGTGGCTGAGCACGGCGTTCTCGGCGTACCCCGTGATGAACAGCACCTTCAGCCCGGGTCGTGACACTCGGGCCGCATCCGCCACCTCGCGTCCGTTCATGCCCCCCGGCAGCCCCACATCGGTCACCAGCAGGTCGAGCCGTACGTCCGACTGCAGCACCCGCAGCGCCGCCGGGCCATCGGCCGCCTCGATCGCCGTGTAGCCCAGGTCGGCCAGCACCTCGGTGACCAGCATGCGCACCGTGGGCTCGTCATCCACCACCAGCACCGTCTCGCCCTGCTCGGCCCCGAGTGCGCCGGCCAGCTCAGGCAGCTCCTCAGAAGGCTCCTCGGCGCCGAGGTGGCGCGGGAGGTAGAGGCACACCATCGTGCCCTGCCCGACCTCCGAGTAGATCCTCACCTGACCACCGGACTGCCGGACAAAGCCGTAGATCATAGAGAGACCCAGGCCCGTCCCCTGGCCGATGGGCTTGGTCGTGAAGAACGGGTCGAAAGCCTTGGCGATCACGTCCGGCGTCATGCCCGTCCCGGTGTCGGACACGCAGAGGGTGACGTACTGCCCCGGCGGGAGCTCACGCTCCCCCGCCGCTCGCCGGTCGAGCCACTTGTTGCCGGTCTCGACCGTGATCCTGCCGCCGCCCGGCATGGCGTCGCGGGCGTTGATGCACAGGTTCAGCAGGGCGTTCTCGAGCTGGCCGGGGTCCACCAGCGTCGTCCACAGCCCGCCCGCCTCCACCATCTCCAGGTCCACCTCGGGCCCGACCGTGCGACGGATCAGCTCCTCCATCCCCCTCACCAGCCGGTTCACGTTGGTCGGCTTCGGCTCCAGCGTCTGCTGGCGGGAGAAGGCCAGCAGGCGGTGGGTCAGCGACGCCGCCCGCTTGGCCGCACCCTGGGCGGCGTTGACGTAGCGATCGACGTCCTTGATCCGCCCCTGGCTGATACGCGTGGTCAGCAGGTCGAGGCTGCCGCTGATCGCGGTGAGCAGGTTGTTGAAGTCGTGCGCGATGCCCCCCGTCAGTTGGCCCACCGCCTCCATCTTCTGGCTCTGGCGCAGGGCAGCCTCGGTCCTCCTCAACGCCTCGGCCTGCTCCTTCTCCGCCGTAACGTCGCGTCCCGTGGCGTAGGCCATGCTGCCAGCGGGTGCAGCCACCCAGGATATCCAGCGTGTGGAGCCATCCTTGTGCCGGTAACGGTTCGCGATCCGGGGTCGCCCGCCCCGGGCGGCCAGCTCATAGGCTTCCGTGGTCTCGGGGTGGTCGTCGGGAATAACGAACTCGTTGACGTGGTGCCCGACGAGCTCCTCCGGCGTGTAGCCCAGCAGCGTGGTCCAGGTCGGATTCACGCGCCGGAACACACCGTCGAAGTCGATCACCACCAGGAGGTCCGGCGAGGTCGCCCACATCAGGTCGCGCTCGGCCGTGCGCTCCTCCACCCTGGCCTCAAGGGTCTCATTGATCTCCCGCAGCCGCCGGGCACTCTCCTGCAGCTGCAGGGCGCTTTCCCGGAGAGCGGCCTCGCCGCGGGCGCGCTCCACCGCCGTACGGGTGCGCTGGGCGGCCTCACGGATGAATGCCAGATCCTCCGCACTCCAGTGCCGGACCTTCGCGTCGTTGATGAAGAATAATGCGACGAGCTCTCCGTGCTCCAGAATAGGCACGTTGACGATCGAGCGGGCGTGGTGGGCAACGAACGCCTCACTTCCCCCCGCAGTCTGGGGGTCCAGGGTCGTGTCCGCGACGTTCATGAACTCGCCGCGCTTTAGTACGTCAATGACCTGGCCGAAGTCCCTGAGGTGCAGATTCCCGGCAATGCTGGGAACGCCGGGCGCCGTCCAGTCCCGCTCGGTCAGCATCGTTTCGGAGACAGGGTCGACAGTGGAGTAGCCCACGCGGCTCACCGACAGGACCTCGCCGATCACCTGGGTGGCGGCGTAGGCGATGTCCTTGGGATCGTCGAGGTCGTGGATGCGGTCCGACAGTGTTGCCAGTGCTGCCCGCCGCGTCTCGGCCCGCTTGCGCTCGCTCAGGTCGAGCATGGCCCCGATCATGCGGACCGCCCGGCCATCGCGCTCCCGGATGACGTAGCCACGGTCGAGCACGTCAGCGTAGCTGCCATCCGCCCGCCGGAAGCGGTACTCGTCCGTCCAACTCGTACCCCTTCCGTCGATTACCGCGTGGATGCTGCGGTCCACCCGCTCGCGGTCCTCGGGATGGATCGTTGCGAGCCACCAGTTTCCCGCCGGGTCCACCTGCTCGGGTGCCCAGCCGTAGGCGTCCTGCAGCGCCTCGTTCCAGAGGATCGTGTCGGCCCGCAGGTCCCAGTCCCAGATCACGTCGTTGGTGGCGCGCGACGCCAGCCTGTAGCGCTCGTTGAGCGCGGCCAGGGTTTCTCCAGCCAAGTGCTGCTCCGTGCGGTCGCGCATGACCTTGACGTAGCCGGCATGCGTGCCCGCCTCGTCCCGGAGCTGCATCATCTCGCCGCTGCCCCAGAAGCGGGAGCCGTCCTTACGGAGATGCCAGCGCTCGTTAATTGCCCGGCCGAACAGGCGGGTACGACCCCGCTCCGCATCCGGCGCGCCCTTCTCGCGGTCCTCCGGCGTGAAGATCCGGTCGGCGAGCTGGCCCACCATCTCCCCCTCGGTCCATCCCATCAGCTTCGAAGCACCGGGGTTCCACCCGAGCACCCCTCCTTTCAGGTCGGTGCTGATGATCGCGAAGTCGGTGACGCTGAGGAGGGTTTGGCGCTGGAGCGCTTCCGTGTGGGCCTGCTGCGCCATGGCCCGGCGTAGTTCCAACTGCCCCATGACTTGGCGGGCCAGTGCCCTAAGGATGAAGCGTTGCTGGTCCGTCAGGCCCTCGGGCCGGGGCTTGGTGTCCAGCACGCACAGGGTACCTAGGGGCAGTCCGTCAGGGGTTTCCAGCAACTCGCCAGCGTAGAACCGCAGCCCTGGCCCTGAGGTGACCAGCGGATTGCAGTTGAAGCGCTCGTCCTCGAGCAAATCCGGAATGACCAGCTCGCCGGGCTGGAGCAGCACTCGGGCGCAGATTGAATTGTCGAGTGGCATCTCCCGCACGCCAAGGCCCACCTCGGCCTTGAACCACTGGCGGTGCTCCGCGATCAGGTTCACCGCCGCCATCGGCGCTCCGAGAAGGCTGGCGGCGAGCTGCGCCAGGTCCTCAAAGCCCTGCTCGGGCGGGGTATCGAGGACGGAGTAGCGGTCCAACGCCGCCAGGCGCTCGGCATCGGTCCAGGACCGGTCCTTCTGCTCGGTCACGTAGGTCAGGGCTTCTTCTGGATGACGGTCATATGCGCCTGGGCGTGATCGAGGTGCCGTGGCGGATCAACCGCGGTGAGGAGCCGCAAACCAGCGCGGACCACCTCGCTCGCGGTCTGGTAGCGGCCCGTCGCTACCTGAATCTCGATGAAGCGTCGAAGCTCCGGCGTCAGGGAAACGGTCAATGGGTCGCTGGCAGGCATATCCGAGCTTCAGTACGGGCTGATAGGACAATCAGGTATGAGAAGGTCACACCATCGCTCGAAAACGTCCTCTTGGTGCTGAAGTTGCGGCGCATCTCCCCGATGTATCTGCTGTCCTGTTGGAGCCGGTTGCTGATGGGAGCTGCCCTTCAGAGGGTGGTCGAAAGCGGCCGGTCTGCAGGCGAGGACGGGCGCAAAAGAAACGGACATGCGGCGACGAGGCTGGATCAGAGCCGCCTATGAGTTCCTGGCGATGCAGCAGACCGATGAGGCTGGCCTCCGGGTAGTTAGCTCGCGATGCTGCGCGGGCGTATCCTAGAGCACTTCCGGCTTGCACGGACTCGCGCGTTCTAATTCAACGCTGTTGGCGGAGCAGCGAGGCCTTAGCGGTCAGCGCCTCGGCCGCGATTAAGCGGGTGCGCCAGACCGGCAGCACGGCACTGGCCAAGATCGGTGGCTGCCGTAAGCCGCTGCTGGCTGGGCAGGAGGCGTTCCTGCGGGAGCTGACGCCCCTTGTGTCTGCTGCCCAAACGGCCGGAAATGGCCCTTGAAGAAGTCGGAAGGTTCTCCCGTGAGCCAGACCACTTTCGGGTACATGGTCAGGACCAGAGTTAGGGGCAGACCAGTGTACGTGAGATCCACCATCACGGTCCGCGAGCATCGGTCGGAGGCGTAGTTGCTGACCGGGATTCGTAAGGACCAAAAGACTGCCAGATAGGTTTGTACCTGCTCGGGGGGCTCCGTGCGATCGCGGTAGAACCCAGGTTACAGCACGTACACCTCAACCGTTAGGAATTCCGGGCGTTATGGCGCTCGTGCAGGCACCTGCCGATGCCCAGCATCGGTATCGCGTCGCCCCGCCTCCCCCCCAGTCGCAATCGCATCCACGGTCATGGAGAGTCGCCATGTTCTTCGCCAACGCTCGCCTTCAGTATCCGGTCCGCGTCGATAAGCCCAACCCTGTCTTCGCGCGCGCGCTGCAGCAGGCGATCGGCGGCGTCGAGGGCGAGATCAGGGTGATGATGCAGTACCTCTTCCAGTCGTGGGGCTCCCGCGGCCCGATGAAGTACCGCGACATGCTGCTCAACACGGGCACCGAGGAGATCGGCCATGTCGAGATGCTCTCCACGGCCGTCGCGATGAACCTCGAGGGCGCGCCGCTCTCCTTCCAGGAGGAGGCATCGCGCGACCCCGTCGGCGGCGCGGTGCTCAACGGCATGAACCTCCGCCACATCCTCTCGACGGGGCTTGGCGCCACGCCGGAGAACTGCAACGGCGTGCCGTTCAACGCGAGCCACGTCTATGCAAGCGGCAATCTCGCTGCCGACATGTACGCGAACGTCGCTGCCGAGGCGACGGGCCGCGCGCTCGCCACGCGCCTCTACGGCATGACGGACGATGCCGGCATGAAGGACATGCTCTCCTTCCTGATCGCCCGCGACACGATGCACCAGCAGCAGTGGCTCGCGGTGATCGAGGAGCTGGGCGGACTGGAGGCGCAGCTGCCCATCCCGAACAGCTTCCCGCAGTCCCAGGAGAAGAGCGAGTTCGCCTACGCCTTCTTCGTCCACGACGCCGACGGCAAGGTGCCCGAGGGCCGCTGGACGACCGGTCCCTCCCTCGACGGCAAGGGCCAATTCGAGCCGATGCTCTCCAAGCCGCTGGGCGAGGTTCCCCAGCTCGCCCCCGCACGCCCCGATGGTGGCGCGCAGACCGAGCAGACCTCCACCACGCCCCCGGCCGGCGTGGCGGCAACGAAGATCTAGTTTGAGAGGGTCCGACGCGAGCTTCGCGTCGGACCTCTGAGCATTTTGGCCCAGCTCGCAGCCGAATGCGCGCGAGGAAAGGACCGGTCACCTGGCTTCGATCTGGAGTCGTTGCGCTGTGCGCAACTTCGTATACTGGAGGCCATGCACTTGAAGTCTGTTTGCGGAGGGTCACCCACTGGCGCGCGACGTGGATCCGTCGCGTCGTCGTCCGCCGAGACGCTCGGGAGCGAGCGCCCACTAACCAAACAGCTGTTAAGCCGTACGACGGTTGGGACGGTGGCCAATCAGGATCGGCACTGATAGGTGCCCAACCTACCGTCGCACCATCATGCCAACCAACAGCAACTACGACTGATCCTTGCAGCGTTGCAGGACGGCGTGATCCTGATCGAGCCCGATCAGAGCATCTCCTGGGCCAACCGGTCCGCCCTGCGGATGCACGGGGTCAGCAGCATCGCTGACCTCGGCACCACCGTCTCCGAGTACCGCAAGCGCTTCGAGCTGCGCTATCGGAACCGCCACCGGGTGCCGGAAGGTGGGTATCCGATGGAACGAGTGCTGACGGGCGAGACCTTTGACGAAGTAGTGGTCGACGTTGCTCCTGCCGGTCAGAACGAGGCGCAGTGGACGCATCGCATCCGCAGCCTGGTGCTCAACGACGCCGGTGGTGTGCCTGACTGCCTCGTTCTCATCCTGAACGACGAGACCGAGCGCTTCGACGCAGAGGAGCGCTTCGAGGCGACCTTTGCCGCCAACCCGGCGCCGGCCGTCATTCTTCGCCTCTCTGACCACCGCTACATCAAGGTCAACCGGGGCTTCCTGGAGATGACCGGATACGACGAGGGGCAGGTGATCGGCCGGTCGGCCCTCGAGATCGACGTGCTCGAGGGTGCTGCGCGGCGGGAGTTTGCCATCGAGCGGCTGCAGCAGGGTCGTACCATCCCGCAGATGGAGGCCGTGCTGCAGTTACCGGGTGGTGGCGAGAGGCGCGCGGTTGTCGCCGGGCAGCCGATCGAGGTCGGCAACACGGACTGCATGCTCTTCACCTTCGTGGACCTGGAGCGTCACAAGCTGACGGAGGACGCCCTGCGGCAGAGCGAGGACAGCTTCGCCGCCGCCCTTCGCCTGTCGCCTGTCCCGACCTTCGTCTTGGCACGTTCCGACTTGCGCGTGGTGATGGCTAACAACGCTTTTACCCGGGAGATTGGGTATCCCGAGGGGCATCTGGTCGGCAAAGGCGCCATCGAGCTTGGTCTCTGGGGCGATCTGGTGGCAGGGCAGGAGATGGAGCGGAGGCTCGAGCGGGACGGCCGTCTGCGCGGCGCCGATGTGAGCCTCCGGACCAGGGATGGCAGCCGGCTCGATTGCGTCCTCTCCGCGGAGCCTGTGACCGTCGGCGGCCGAGCCTGCCTCCTGGTGCTCGCCCAGAATGTCGCCGAGCACCGCCGCAGTGAGGCGGAGGTCGCAGCAGCCATACAGGCCGTGATGCAGGACACCGCCTGGTTCAGCCACGCGGTGCTGACAAAGCTGGCCCAGATGAAGCGCCCTCATGCTGCCGACGGGCAGGCGGCATCCGGCCTCGGCGACCTCTCGGCCCGCGGCCGCGACGTGCTCGCCCTGGTGTGCCGCGGGATGCCGGATGCGGCTATCGCCCACAAGCTCGGCATCGCGCGCAACACGGTCCGCAACCACGTCGCGGCGCTCTATCGCAAGACTGGCGTTTCCGGCCGCGCGGCCCTCGTCATTTGGGCTCGCGAGCGCGGCTTCACCGGTGGCCCGCCGCGAAAGACTCCCATGCCGACCAAAGATTAGGGCTGGCCGCGGAGGTACCCCGGACCGGGCCTCACCAGGGCGGAACCTCGCCTGCAGGTAGGATAGTGCAACGGCGCCGATAGTGTAGTGCGAACGCACTAACGCCTGTGTTCCGAGTGGTGGAACTCTGCGGCTTCGCGAGGGTTCTCGGGCTTGTGCCGCGACCCACGCGACCGAACGGATTGTGGTGTCGCTCGGGCGCCTCCGGGGGAGCAGATGAACGACGATCGTACCTCTGACGCCGCCGCCCGGGCGAAGGGCTCCGTGAAGGAGGCCATCGGCAAGCTCACTGGCGACGCCAAGGCCGAAGCAGAGGGCGCTGCCGAGAAGGCCGGGGATAGGGCTCAAGGCTCTGCGGGCAAAGCCGAGGATGGTGCCCGGAAAGCCTCGGCCACGTAGCGGGCCGGTACACCACAACCTGTGAGCGGCTCATCGGAGCAACTCAGGTCAAAGCACGTCTAGAGCAAAAAGGAAGTCCCCCTCATGCCGATGCCACCCACGCAAAGCGTGCACGACCGCACGACCGCTGCGACCGCGGTCCTGCCCGAGGGCGCGCCCTCCCTGCCGACCCGGGTTTCCTGGGGAGCGGTCATCGCCGGCGCTGTTGTCGCGCTGACCATCGGCCTCATGCTCAACGCCCTCGGTGCCGGGATCGGGGCCACGGCGGTTGACGCTACCGCCCGCGGTACGCCCTCGGCCTCGTCCTTCGGGATCGGTGCGGCGATCTGGGTGCTGGTTTCGAACCTGATCGGCCTCGCCACCGGCGGCTACGTGGCGGCCAGGCTGTCGGGCACCTCCGACAACACCGACGGCACGCTGCACGGCTTGGCCGTCTGGGGTACCACCTTCCTGATCTCCGCCGTCCTGCTGGGCAATCTGGTGTCCGGCATCGCCTCCACGGCCACCGCTGGGGCCTCCAGCCTGCTCGGTGGCGCCGCACGGGGTGCCGGGTCAGCCGTCTCCGCGGTGGGTCAGCAGGTAGCCAACCGCACTGACACGGGCACGCTGCAGTCCGCCACGCAGGGCTTGGTGGATCGCGTGCAGGGCGCGCTGAGCGGCAACGGCGGCAATCCCGCGGCCATGACCTCTGACCAGCGCAAGGCCGAGATAGGCACGCTGGTGACGCGCCGGGTCACGGACGGCCAGCTCTCCCAGTCGGATCGCGACCGCCTGAACCAGCTGGTCGCCGCCGAGTACAACATCAGCCCGCAGGATGCGCAGTCGCGGGTTCAGCAGGCAGAGCAGCAGGCCACCCAGGCCGCCCGGCAGGCCGAGGAGACCGCCCGGCGCGCGGCGGACGCCGCGGCCTCCGGAGCCTCCGTCGCCGCCTTCTCGGTTTTCGGCATCATGCTCCTGGGTGCCCTGGCCTCGGTGCTCGGTGCTCGCCGCGGTACCCGTGACCTGCTGACGTTCCGAGCTGCGCGTGTCGGCTGACCCGGACGTTCTGAGCCAGGGCGAAAACCTCGCTCGACCCTCCTCGGTCGAAGTGACCGGGGAGGCGACCGAGCAGGCCATCCCCCTGGTCGAGGAGAGCCTCCGCCTTGGCAAGCGTACCGTCGAAACCGGGCGCGTCCGCGTCTCGGTCTCGACGGAGACGGCCGAGGAGCTCGTGCGCACGACCCTGCGCACCCGGCGTGCCGAGGTGGAGCGCGTGGCCATCGATCAGGAGGTCGCGGAGGCGCCAGCCACCCGCGAGGAGAACGGTGTTCTCATCGTTCCCGTGATCGAGGAGATCCTGGTCATCGAGAAGCGCCTGATCCTCCGCGAGGAGATCCGGCTGCACTTTGTCGATGGCGAGGAGACCGTGGAGCAGGCCGTCGAGCGGCGGCTGCAGCGCGCCACAGTGGAGAGGCTACCGCCTGGGCCGGATACGCCTCCTGGGACGGTGGAATGGACTGGTACCCCCCCTGACAACACGAAGGAGACCTCATGATGACGCGCACCATTACCGCCATGTTCAGCGATCGCACTGCAGCTGATGCGGCAATCCGCCAGCTGATCCACGAGCTCGACCTCGGGTCCGATCAGGTCCGGGTTCATGCCGCCGAGACGGCGACGTCCGGGTCGACGGGCACCTCGGCCGGGGCGGATACGGGGTTCTGGGCCTCTCTGAAGGACCTCTTTGTTCCCGACGAGGACCGCGCTACCTACGCCGAGGGCATCCGGCGCGGGCAGTTCGTGGTCTCGGCCGATGTCGAGGAGGGCATGCTGGACCATGCCATGGACATCCTCGAGAACAACGGTGCCGTGGATCTCGATACCCAGGAAGCCGAGTGGCGGCAGTCGGGGTGGACCGGCGACCAGGCCGGCACCGGCACGACATCCGCCGTCGCGAGCTCGCCCACGACGCCCGAGCTGGGCGTGGTCGCGACCGGGACGGCAGCCGCGGCAACCCCGACTGCCAGCACGGCACCCGCAGCGACAGCGGCCACCACCGCCCGCACTGGTGCTGAGGAGGTCATCCCGATCGTCGAGGAGCAAGTCCGAATCGGCAAGCGCGACGTGGAGCGCGGCCGGGTGCGGGTGCGCTCCTACATTGTCGAGACCCCGGTGACCGAGCAGGTGACGCTGCGCCAGGAGCATGTGGACGTGCAGCGCCGTACCGTCGACCGGCCCGTCACCGATGCCGACCACCTGTTCCAGGAGCGGGTCATCGAGGCCACCGAGCATGCCGAGGAGGCAGTGGTGGCCAAGGAGGCCCGGGTTACCGAGGAGATGGTGATCCGCAAGGACGCGTCGGAGCGCGCACAGACGGTCAGCGACACGGTGCGCCACACCGAGGTGGAGGTCGACGATACCACCACGGAAGCGTCCCGCACCTCGACGGGAAGTGCTGGCCTCACCGGTACGACGGCCAGCAACCCGCCCGGCACGGCGGCGAGCCGTGCGGTGGACGACGCGCTCGGCACCAACATCAGCGGCACCAACCCCACCAAGCGCTGAGCACCTTCAGCCCACGAACGGTTTGGGCGGGGCACTGCCCCGCCCAGCGCCTTCGCTGGGCCAGAGCGAAACCCGTTCCCAGCACAACCCGTTCCGTGGCCACAGGCTGAGGATCATCCCTCCCTAGGCCGGTGCCCTCGTCCAGCATGATTGCCGAGCACCCAGGGGGGCTCCGCCCCAGCCCGGTTTCCGACCCCCATAGTAAGAGGCGAGATGATGACCAGAACCGTGACAGCCTATTTCCGGTCAGTAGAAACCGCTGAACAGGCCGCCTTTGGCTTGGCGAAGCAGGTCAGCGGTGTGCGGGCCCAGGTGTTCGACGCAGGAACCGCTGACACCGGTCTCAACGCCCTGTCCCTTCCCAAGGGTGACGTAGAATCCCTGCTGGAGGGAGTTCGACGGGGCGGTGCGGTCGTCTACGCCGAAGTACCGGACGATCAGTTCGATGCCGTCGCCGATGCCCTGGAGGCGAGTGGTGCCGCCGACCTCGATGAGCAAGAAGCGGCGTGGCGCCAGGAAGGATGGACAGGCTCTTCGGCCACGGGCACCGGCCAGACATCGGCTGCGGCAACCACGACAGCCGCCACCAGTGGAGCCGGAGTAACGGGGGGCCAGGTGGAGAAGCTCGGGGCAGCGACCTCCGAAGCGCGCATCCCGATCGTTGAGGAGCACATCCAGGTCGGGAAGCGCGAAGTCGAGCACGGCCGGGTGCGGGTGCGCTCCTACGTCGTCGAGATACCTGTCAAGGAGCAGGTGACCCTTCGGGAGGAGCACGTCGATGTGACCCGCCGCCCGGTCGACAGGCCGCTAACCGACGCTGAGGATGCCTTCCGCGAGCGCGTTATAGAGGCCACCGAGCATGCCGAGGAGGCGGTCGTTTCCAAGGAGGCCCGAGTCACCGAGGAGTTGGTGATCCGTAAGGAGGCCTCCGAGCGTGCCGAGACGGTCAACGGCACCGTGCGCCGCACCGAGGTGGAGGTCGAGGACAACACTACCGATAGGTCCCGTACGACGGCCGGGGCTGTCAGCACCGCTGGCTCGACCGAGGACAACCCGCCCGGTACGGCGGCGAGCCGCGCGGCGGATGACGCGCTGGGGACCAACATCAGCGGCGCAAATCCTACCAAGCGCTGAGTACTTTTGCCTTTGAGCGGGTCGGGTGGGGACGCTCTCCGCCCGGCTCCTCCATCGTGCCGACGGCCAACACACATCTCGCGATCCTGTCGATCACCGCCGGGTCATCAACGGTGCCTCTACCCGGGGCCAGATCGCTCGTCACACCAGGATCCCGAGGTGCTGCATCGCGCGTCCAAGTCGAACGTTAACCTATGAGGCAGTTGATTGCTTGGCCGAGTGGGGCGCTATGTGTGACGTGCTGGTGGTTGAAGACCAAGCGATCGTGCGGATGGTGTTGGTCGACATGTTGGAGGATGAGGGCCTCGCAGTACGCGAGGCGGCCACCCCGGAGGACGCGCTCCGATTCATGGAAGGACCCGCGGGCTGCTCCGTGCTGGTGACCGATATCGACCTTGGCGTTGCCGGGATGGATGGGTTCGTGGTCGCGGCGCGAGGTCGGCACCATACGCCGGACCTATCTGTGTTGTTTCTCTCTGGTCGTCCCAGTCATTTCAACGGGCGCTCCTACTCAGAAAAGGAGCGCACACTCATTAAGCCGTTCAGACGCGAGGAACTGCTCACTGCTGTGCGCGCCCTGCTCTCACACTGACGCGCTGCCCATCCCACCTCAGATGAAGCAACATTTACCGAGAGCGCAGAGCTCTCGATAAGCCCTCGGCCGAGTAGGGCTTCTGGATGAGTTCGAAATCCTTCGCACCGCCATTTGCGAGAACGTGACTGTAGCCGCTGGTCAGAACCACCCGCAGGCTGGGCCACCGGCGCCGGATCTCGTGCCCGAGCTCGACTCCGTCCATCCCGGGCATGACCACGTCCGAAAATACGACATCGAAGCGCCCCGCATCCTCCTCCAGCAGGTGAAGCGCAGAGGCCGCGTTCGGTGCCCAGGTGGCAACGTAGCCCATATCCTCCAGGATCTGCCGTGCGAAGTCTCCGACTTGATTGTTGTCCTCGACCAACAGCACATTCCGCCGCCCGGGCGTCAGCTCCTCAGGTTTCGGGGCTGGGAGAGATGGCGGGACGACAGCCCTGGCCTCGGCCTTGGGAAGGTAGAGGGTGAAAGTCGTGCCTCTGCCGATCCGGCTCTCGACCTGCACCTCGCCTCCAGACTGCTTGGCGAAGCCATAGACCTGCGACAATCCGAGCCCGGTGCCCTTGCCGACCTCCTTGGTCGTGAAGAAGGGCTCGAAGATCCGCTCCAGCAGTTCCGGCTCTATTCCGGAGCCCGTATCGGAGGCAGACACGGCAATGAAGTTCCCCGAGGCGCCAGCGTGCCCACGCACCGCCGGGACCGCCGCCGTGCACTTCACCCCGATAAACAGGTGACCCTCACCGCCCATCGCATCCCGAGCGTTCACCGCCAGGTTCACCAGCGCCGTCTCGAATTGGTTGGGATCTGCCTCGACATAGCAATCCAAGCACTCGGAACGAGTGTCGACCTGAATGCGCGCACCCATGAGAGAGCGGATCATCTCAGCGACATCGCGGACCTTCTCCTCGACAGGGAAGACCTCGGGACGCAGCGGCTGGCGACGCGCGAAGGCCAGGAGTTGCCCGGTGAGCTTGGCGGCCCGGTCCGCCGTGTCCGAGATCGCCTCGATATAGCGCTGCTTCTTATCCTCGGCGAGGTTAGGGCGGCGCAGCAGGCCCGCCGAAGAGCGGATGATTGTCAGGAGATTGTTGAAGTCGTGCGCGACGCCGCCGGTGAGCTGGCCGACGGCCTCGAGCTTCTGGCTCTGGCGCAGAGCATCCTCCTGTCGCCGCAGCTGCTCGGTCCGGTTCGCAACCTCTACTTCGAGGTGCTCGTTCAGACGTCGTAGCTCCCGCTCGGAGTGCCGCCGCTCGGTCACATCGAGCATGGCGCCGATCAGCCGAAGTGGCTCGCCATCAGCTCCGCGGACCATGAAGGCGCGGTCCAACACGTCGGCGTAAGTGCCGTCGGCGCGCCGGAAGCGGTACTCATCCGACCAGCGGGAGCCCGTCCCGCGGATCACAGCGTGAATGGATTGACTCACGCGCTCACGGTCGCCTGGATGGATATGCTCGATCCACCAGTCACCGTTAGGATCAACCTCCTCCGGCTTGTATCCGTAGGACTCCTGCAGGGCCTCGTTCCAGTCGACCTTATTGCCTCGTATGTCCCAGTCCCAGATAGCGTCGTTGGTGGCTCGAACTGCCAGACGGTGGCGCTCCTCGCTCTCCTGCCGACTCTCCTCGGCCTTTTTTCGGTCAGTGACGTCCTGCGCGATGCCGGCCACACGAAGGATTGCGCCGTCGGCGTCACGGATGGGGAAGCCGGTATCCCGGATCCAACGGATACCCCCATCGGGCCGCACGATCCGATACTCGACCGCGGCAATCTCGCCCTTGATCAGGCGCGGCATGGCTCCTGACACCTGCGCCCGGTCCGCGGGGTGCACCCTGTCGATCCACCTGGAGAGGTCGTTCAGGACGGCCGCACGTGGTTCGCCCCAGATATACTCATAGGCCGGGCTCAGATACTCCAGGCGCCGTGCCCGAGCATCGACGATCCAGAGCACGTCCGTGGAGTTCTCCGCGAAGCCGCGAAACCGAGCTTCGGTCTCACGCCGCTCCCTCTCAGCCTCTCGCTGCTCGGTCACGTCACGTGAGGAGGCCAGCAGGAGGTCAGGCGCCCCCTCCGCGCCCGGCACGAGGGTAACCTGCACGTCCCACCACTTCGGCGTCCCCTTGACCGTCGGGCAGTAGCCCTGAAACCGGGCAACCTGCCCACTCAAGGCTTCGGCGAGAGCCGCCTCTACCTTACCCCGCTCCTCCGCCGGCCAGAGTGACGGCCAAGCCCTCCCGCTGACGTCCTGCAATCCACCAACTTCGAGTAGCTTCAGACCCGAGCCATTCATGAAGCTCACCCGCCCATCGAGGGTGAGGAGCTTCAGGCAGTCGGGGGTGTTCTCCAGAACATTTCGCAGCAGCGCCTCGTTGGCCTCGAGCCGCTGACCGGCCTCGTGCTGCTCCGTGCGGTCCCGGACGATCTTGCAGTAGCCGATGTGCTCACCGGTCTCGCTGTCCTCGAGCCGTGTCATGGAGCCCGCTCCCCAGAAGCGGGTGCCGTCCTTGCGTAGGTGCCATCGCTCGTCCATCGCGCGGCCACTCGCCCTGGCCTTAGCCATCTCCTGTCCGCAGCCGTCCTCGGCCTGATCCTCGGGCGTGAAAATCATGCAAGCGTGCTGGCCCAAGGCCTCGGCCTCGGACCAGCCCATGGTTCGCTCGGCCGCGCTGTTCCAGCTCGTGATGACACCGTCGAGGTCGGTCGTCAGGATCGCGAAGTCCGCCGCGCTATCCAGAACGAACTGCGCCAGGCGCCCCGAGTCGATCGGTTGCATTCGGGATGGGCTAACCGGCTGCCTGCTCATCGAGCTCTCTCGTGCAAAGGCGGGGAACATCGGTTCCGTGGGACAGGATCGGCCTTCCATCGCTCCGCTCGAGCAGGCGCAGCCCAGCGCGGACGACCTCACTCGAGCTCTGGTAGCGGCCGGACGCGACCAGCCGCGAGACGAAGTCGCAGAGCTCGGCCGTGAGGGCGACATGGAGGGTATGGCGGGCGGGCATTCACACATTCTACTTGGGTGTGAGTAGGGTGTCACCCTTCACCCCGGGTCGGTTCATTACATTACGTCAACACCGCCTTCTCTGAGAGAGGCGTCGAGGCTCCTACAGCGCGCCATTGTGACCGCTATTTTGGAGCTTCGATGCCTTATGGGGCATTAGCCCCGCCCCTCCTTGCTCTCATCCGCCACACCCGGCGCGCTTTTTTCTGTGAGGTGACGGCCCACCAGCTCCCGCCGCAGTGCCGCGATCTCCTCCGACAGGCGCACGATGTCTGCCGCGCCGACCGTCTCCGCCTCCTCCGAAGCCGCGTCGCGGCCGACGAAGAAGGACGCGAAGCTCGCGGTGATGTAGCCGAACACCGCGAAGCCGTAGACGGCGAGAAGGAAGCAGAGAACCCGCCCCTCCAGTGTCCTCGGCCAGAACTCCGACCCCATGGTGGCGACCACCATCCCCGTCCACCACAGCGCGTCGGCATAGGAGGTAAAGCCACCCTCGACCTCGCTCGCCGCCTCGAAGGCTCGCATGCCGCCTGCGCCGAGGATGACGACGAGGACGGTGATGCCGAGCACGTAGATGAGGCCGCGCCGCCGCAGGCTCGCCCGCAGCGCGTTCATGCCCCGGTTCGCTGTGCCCACGATCCGCACGAGCCGGAAGCCCCGTGCCGCGCGCGCCAGCCGCAGCACCCGCACCGCCCGGAACAGCCGGAAGGCCGGCACGATCAGCGCGATCACCGTGATCCAGTTTTCCTGCAGGAAGGCGAGTTTCGCCGGGGCGAGGATGAATCGCAGCATGAACTCCGCCAGGAAGGCGACCCAGATCGCCGTCCCGAAGGTTTCCAACGCCTGTGACGTCCCCCAGGCCAGCTCCGCCACGACCAGGACGAGCCAGAGGAAAGAGAGGACGAGCATCGGCGTACGGAGCCATTCGTCCAAGTCCCGTAGCGTGCTCCAGCGTTCCTCCTGCTCTACGGTGTCCCGTGCTGCCATGGCGGCGATCCTCCTCACGACGGAGAGGGCAATGGTCCAGAGCCCCCCGGCAGGGCGGCGTGGCGTGCCTCCAGCGCGGCGAGCGCCGCGCGGTCCCGTAATCCCTCGCGGCCGGCGGCGAGCGCGAGGTTGGCGTGTCGCAGAAGAGCCGCGCGCCGCCCCGGATTGTCCTCCGCCGTGAGCACCGCGGCGAGCACGTCCAACAGATGGATGAGGACCGCCGCCGATCCCGTCCCGCTCTGGCGAACGAGGTGAAACATGGCGTCCAGTAGTCCGTCGTAGTCCGTCACCCGCCGGAACAGCACCGCCCGCCCATCTCGCAGCACCGCCGCTCCCGCCAAGTGCCGACCACATAATCTGCAGAGCGCGTCGCCCAGGTGGTCTAAGACCGCCATCGCCGTGAACGGGTCGTTGATCCCGGAGGACAGCGCGCGCACCCCAACCTCCACGAGCTGCCGGACCGCGAACTCCAGGTCCTGCGCCGCCGCCTGCCGCGGCCCGAGGGTGAGCGCCTCCCGCACCCGCTCTACCGCGTCCCCTCCCGCATCGGGAACGACCTGCGCGACGGGGACGCCACGAAAGACGTGGTCGCCCGGCCGAACGTGCAGGACGACGGCCACCCCTGCCTCCGCCGCCCAATCTGCTAATGCCGCTTCGTCGAGGGCGCGGAGGTAGCCGCCCTCCGGTAGCGCGACGACCTGCCCACCGGTTGGCGGCGGTGGCGCGGGCGGGTCGGGGCGGTCGAGGCTGAGCCGTGCGAGGGCGGCGCACAGGTCGTTGTGAACGAGGGCGATAACCGTCTCGACGTTGATGCCGGAGGCCACGTGGTGGACGAACCAGACGAGCATCGCGACGCACACCAGTGCGAGGAGAAGGGCACCCGTAACCCCGAGATGGGGGACGAAAGCCCCCTCCTCCGTCGAGCGGACGGTCCGGAGCACGACGAGCGCGTAGGCGAAAGTGCCGAGAAAGATGCCGAGCGCCGCTTGGTTCCCACCGTCGCGGACGAAGTTGCGGAGCAGCCGCGGTCCCATCTGGCCCGAGGCGAGCGTGAGGGCTGCTACGGTAATGGAGAAGACAGTTCCCGCGACGCCAATGGTGGAAGCGGCCACCGCGCTGAGGAGCGACCGCGCTCCCGCCTCACCCCCGGCGTAGATCCAGCCCTCGGGGAGGATGGACCGGAGCCATTCGGTCCCTTCGGCCCGGACCACTCCCTCTCCGAGAAGAACGCCCGCCAACACCAACATTCCGGGGCGGAGCCAGAAGGCCTCGCCGAGGGCCTCAAGTCGCTCGCGGAGGGTGCCGTTCATGGCATCGACGAGCGGGTTGCGCGCTCCTCTGCCTTGTGGTCCGACCCCCACTCCCGCCGGGTCTCCTTCCGCACGAACGATCGGGGGCGCGGCACCTCGTCCCCCGTGATCGGCCAGGCCTCACGGCGCCGGGGGCGGTCACCATGGGGCTCCTCGTTCCGATCCCGGAGGAGCGCCTGCGAGGTTGGGTAGGGCAGGCCCACGCCTGCCCCGGTCGGCGCGGCCTCCTCTGCCTTCACCGCGCCGTCGAGGGCGTGCACCGCCTCCCGCCGACGCGGCGAATCGATCCAGATGCGGGCGGTCATGTCCACCTCGGACTGTCCGAGGTCCGTCACGAGCGCCGCCGGCGGCGGGTCCAGCAGCAAGCCCCGCGTGCCGCGTAGCGCCTCCAACGAGGCGGCGAGGAGGGTGAGGAGGATCACGACACCTCCCGCGGTGCGGCCGAGCACCCCTGCGACATCAGCCATGGCCTGCCGCAGGGGGGTGCCCGCCGCCTCCCGCCCGCACCCTATGGGCGATCAGCACACCGAGGCTGAGGAGGCCGACGGCAAGCTCCCGCGGGATCGCGAGCGCCGAGGCACCGAGTTCCGTCAGCCGGTTCGTCGCCTCAGCGAACACGCGAGGGCTCCCCTGGGGATGTCACCTCATGCCCCACGCCGGGTCGGAACCGTAGCGCCAGGAGAGCGGCCACAACCGCGCCGAGCGTGTCCATCACGATGTCGATCACCGTGTCGTCCTTCCCCTTGATGACGTCGCCCGAGGCGAAGCGGTCGAAAATCCACTCCGCTACCTCCCAGAGCGCACCGACGGCGACTCCGGCGGATGCCACGAGGACAACAAAGAGAACGTCACGCCCCTCCCGGATCGCGTCGCCGAAGACGATGACCGCCAGCCAGAACGTCAGTGCGAAAATCGTTGCCGCGTGCAGCACCCGATCGAACCACCAGAAGGCGGCGTACAGGTCGAAGGCATAGCCCGCGATGTTCGCGACCAGCAGCAGGCTGGCGAGTGCCCAGGCGAGGGTGCGGCCCTCATCGGTCCTCATCATCGCCCCACTCCGCTTCTCCCGCATGGGCGTGGATCCAGGGGTATTCTCCTGCCACGTTTCCGGTCGCAACGGCGGTCCACCCCGAAGGTTGTTTGCACGGGACGCGGGCGAGGGCAGGCATGTTCTTCGACGGCTGGGCGGGGTTATCGCGGGCCGTCGTCTGGGCGCTTGAAGAAGGGATAGGGCCTTGACGCTCCTCGTGCTCTGTCGCGCTTTGTCGTCATCGAACCCGGCGTGACGGTTGCGAAGCAGTCGAACTGAGGGTGATCGAAAGATTGCTAAGGGCGGGAGTGGCCTGCTGTCGCAGCGTTAGGTCAGGCCAGTTCCCCTTCGGCACCAACCTTTCCCCAGGCATGTCTTTGGCCGATACGGAATAGCTTGAGCAGAGGGCGGCAGGCGCACGATCCGAAAATGGCATGCGGAGTCCCAGCCTTTCCGAAGGCAGCACGCGTGACACGATGGAGCATGCTCGCAGCACCGTCCCGTGTCGTCGCTATCTCCGTCCTTCTCGCCTCCCTACTGTCAGGCTTGGCTGCTTGGGCCGCCGATCTATCCGGTCGGGTCGTCGGGCTCGCGGACGGGGTACGCGTCACGGTGCAGGACACTGACCGCTACGGCCGGACGGTGGGCCGGGTCTACGCGGGGCCGGTGGACGTAAACGCCGAGATGGTCCGCCAGGGGACGGCTTGGGTGTACTGCCAGTACAGCCGCGACGCCGAGCTGCTGCGGCTGGAGACGGAGGCCAGGACCGCACGGCGCGGGCTCTGGGCGCTGCCCGAGGCGCAGCGCACGCCACCCTGGGAGTGGCGGGCCGCGGAGCGGGGCAACACGCTCCAGCCCCCGCGCTAGCCATCTTCAGGCCCGGAGCCTCTCGGTGGCTGGCAGGCGCCCGAGTGGCAGGCGAGAAACCATCGGCCGCGCGTCGGGCACGAGCTTCCAGGCACCCCGGAAGATCGACGGCGCACCTTGACCCAGTGTCATGATCCGGGAGGCGGCGCGCATCCGCTCGGCCGTCTCGGGCGTGGCAAGGTCAATGAGCAGGTCCAGAGGGGGCCTGCGCGTCTCGCGCTTCACCTCTGCCTCGGCCACCATCTGCTGCAGCACCATCGCGCCCACGGTGCGCGCGGCCTCCCTCTCGACCAGGGGTAGCGGCCAGCTCGGGTGATGGGCACCGAAGGCAGACACCGCCTCCTCCCAGGCTTGGCACTTCGGCACACCTCGCCCTGCAGCCAAGCGGTAGACGAGTTCGGCGCGGCGCGCGGCCAGCACATCGAGGTCAGGAGGCGGGGCGAGGGTGTCGTGGAGGTGGCTCATGGACAGAGCCTAATCCGCAATAGAACATAAAGGGAACACGATTCGTGCCGGCCACTATCGTCACCTAGGTCCGGGTGTGGTCTCTGCTCCGGGGTGCATCCTGCGACCCATCCCTGAGAGGTCAGTAGGCCTGGACCGTGACCTCGGCGCGGCAGCAGAGGTGGGTTCGGTCAACCCCGAGCTGGGGCGGCCTGCCAAGGCTGCCGTGAGGAAACTCCTGGTCAGATGGCCTGCTTGAGAAGGCAATACCCTCCTCTTCTGGGGAAGGGCCGCACATACCAGGAGGTCCTATGGCCAACCCGTGGGCGAAGAGGAACCCGTTGCTGAGCATGATGCTGAGCGGAGCCAACGCCTGGGCCGGAGCCGCCCGGGGCATCATGACCAGCCAGGCCAAGCGCCAGGGGGCTGTCACAGCACGCCAGGCAGCAAAGGGGGTGGCTGACCTCTGGACGGCGGCACTGACCGGCACGGCGGCCAAGAAACATGCGAGGAAGAAGTCGCGGTCCTGAGTGGCTGACGATGTGTCCCTCTGCGGCGCTCTTCCCGTAACTAAGGTTCGTAGCCCGGGCTAACGCTGTTGGCTCGGGCCGCAACACCGCTGTTCAGAGAGGAGAGCAGGCCTGCGCCGTGACGTCGGCGAGGCGCCGGAGACGGAGGGCGGCGAGGCCGGAGCCTGGGACAGTGGCGACGATCTTGCTCAGCACGGGGAGGTGGGACAGCACCCCGTCCGCCACGCCCTGGCCCAGGAGCTCGGCTCCCGAGGTGCCGGCCGCCGTCCAGACCACGCGCCGCAGCAGGGCGAGGGTCGCGGCAGCGCCGGGGCGCAGGCCGTGCAGCGCCGCCACCTGCCGCACCAGAGACAGGCCCCGCAGCGCGGCGAGAGAACCATCCAGGGCAGCGGACGGGCTGATGGCGACAAGGACGCCGCCGACCTTTTGCAGCCTCCCGCCGACCGAAACTTCGATTCGAAAGCAACAAACGGAGTTTCGCCCTCCTCGTGGCCGGTCAGATTGCGCCGAGGAGGTACTTAAATGACCGCGTTCCAGTGCATCCCCATCCCAACCGATACGGCCGAGCGTTTCCGCCGTACTGGTCGAGACGACAACGGCAACAAAATCCGCCGGATTGTCGCCACACCGGGAGGCGGCTTCCCTTGCCGCCACTGCCTGCGCCCGGCCGAGCCCGGTCAGGCCGTGCTGCTGGGGTCCTACAACCTACCGCGGCCGCGCGGCATCTACTGGACCCCCAGCCCGATCTTCCTGCACGAGGCCGCCTGCCCGCGTGCCGAGGCGCGGAACGAGGTGGCCCCGATCGTGCGCTCCAACTCCCTCGTTTCCGTCCGGGCCTACGACGCAGCGGATCAGTGCCTCTACGAGCTGGGGCAGGTCTGCGCAGGCGATGACGTAGACGCCCCGCTCCAACGGGCTCTTAGCGACCCCAGGACGGCCTTCGTGAACATCCACACGGGCCGCCCGGGCTGCTTGCTGTCCATGGTGACGCGCCTGCCCGCTGAGGCGTGACCCGAGCGCCATCCACCACCCGCCACATACGATAGACGTCAAGGTCCACCCTCATGACCGTTGGCCGATCCCCTTCCTCGTGCCTGGGCGGGCGGGAATGGGGCATGTTGCTCGCCCTCGCCCTGCTATGGGGCGGCTCCTTTCTCTTCAACGCCGTCGCCCTGCGCGACCTTCCCCCTCTCACCCTCGTCTGGCTGCGCGTGGCCCTCGCCGCGGCAACGCTGCTGGTAGTGCTGCGGTGCGGATTCCGACGGAAGTCGGCCACCGTTTCCGATTTGATGTCGGCCAGTGATTCCGAGATGAAGTCGGCCATTCCGATTTGATGTCGGCCAC
>NZ_JACIJD010000039.1 GCF_014199205.1 Muricoccus pecuniae
CGGCCGACATCAATCGGAATGGCCGGCCGACATGACGTCGGAATCAGTGGCCGACTTCGCCTCGGAACAGGCGGCCGACATCGTCGGAATCCCCAGTCTAAGCAAGCAACGCCAAGTCCCCGACCGCGCAGCTCGTGCACGAGCCACGGCGTCATCGGCCCGGTCTCGACGCCGACCTTTGCGCCCTCTCCCGCATGACCTCTCACCGTTCGCTCAATCCGCTCCGGGTCCGTGGCGCACTGCCCACGCCACAGCCGGCGCCCCGTCTCATCGACGACGCAGATCGCCGTCAGCTTCTGCGACACGTCTGAACCAACGAAATGGGCCATCGAGCAGCCTCCCCATGCGAGCCGCCGGACAACGACGCCCGGACCGCAGCATCATGGGAGCTCCACTGCCCCAGCCGCGATTACCCGATGTCCACACATGAATCAGATCGCCGCAGCGTCGGGGAAGCCCCCTCGTGAGTCAGACCCCGTGAGACTTGGTATAATTTGATTGCGAGGCCGTTCTCCTGATTACGGATTACCGACATCCCGGAAGGTACTTTTGCCCCGGACCGGTCGCCCCGACACGGGAGGGCGCCTGCGGCTGAGGCCCTCGGCCCGGAGAATGCGCCAGACGCTGTCGCGGTTCAGGTGGCGCAAGAAGTGGGTCACCACGAAGGTGAGGTCGTCGAGGGCGAAGTTGGGGGCCCGGCGCAGAGCACAGACCATGGCACGCTCCTCGTCACTGGTCTTCCAGGGCTTCAAGGCCGGGCCGAGTGGTCGAGGCAGTCCGAGGATCCTCGCTTGCACCACTTGCGGGTCGTCTCGCTGCTCACCCCAAAGCGCCGGGCCAGCACGCTAGAAGGCTCGGAGGAGCGGGCGATCTCAACCCGGACGGCGGGGGTGGTGCGGGCATTGGGATGGATCTGGAGCACCGCTCACGTTGCTCCCGGCACGACGCCGTTTAGGCGCCCGAAGCGGTACGTGTAATCTACAATCGCCAGCCCAACAGGATCCCAACAATGTTCCGCGACCAAACAGTTAGTGCAGCGGATCGTAGGGGCGCTCTACCTGAACCGGAGCCGTATGTTCATGCTTTGCGGAAGTCATGGACAAGAAACACGCGCCCGCCAATCCGAGGAGCAGGATAGTGATCAGCGTTGCCCGCATGACCTACATCACCTTACCCAGCGGCCCGCCAGCGACACGCTCATTGTGTAGACCTGCTGACCCTCCTCATCTTTCACGTTTGTGATGATGTCGCAGTGCCCCTGCTCGGGTAGGAGGCTGCTCACCAGAGCAGTCAACTGAGCCATGGCCGCGCTCTGTATCGCTGGCCTATCCGGCAGCACCAAGCCTTCCGTATCGCGCCTGAAGTCCTGCCCGTCGTAGGTGTCGAAGAAGAAACGCGGCAAGTTACACAATCCTCGCAACGCACTGCAAAGCCTTAGCCGGCAACGTCGCCAGGACGAAGACCGCTGACGGCTAGTCATCACTGACCGAACCGCCAGCAGTCCTATCCGCCCTGAGGACCAGAGCCGGGTCGCGACGGCTTTTATGCAACCTCAACGTGTAATTCCAGCAGAATTTCGCGTTCCCGGACTGCCCCATGTGTATTCCACCTACGGCAGGCAGTGATGCCCCTGAGGTGATCCGGCAAAGGCTGTCCAGTAGAAGCGTATGTTTTTCGGCAAATTTCTCCACGTTGGATGAGGAGGTTGGCCATGAGGACGAAGCGGTTCTCAGTCGAGCAGATTGTGTCGGTGCTGAAGCCGGCGGAGCTGGACCTGCCGGTGGCCGACCTGGTCCGGCAAGTCGTCATCTCCGAGCAGACATGGCGTGACTGAAGGCAGGCGCACTCCCGGGCTTGCGGCCAGAATGGGCCGCCGGTTGCCATCCGCTGCGGCACCAGTCCTAGCTAGGCGGCGAGGTCCTGTCCTCGCCGGAAGGTCTCAACCCTGCCGATCGCCACAACCAGCGCCGTCGCGTTCAGCGGCCCGATCCACCCGCACGAAGCGGCTCCGGCGACAGTTGCTACACTACGGTGGTTCCAGGCCGGGGGTCCTCAGCCTGCCTTGGCAGCTGGAAGTACCTGCGGTGACCGGATGACGGCCAGGGGCAGCTACTCGCCCGTCGCAGCGTTCATGCAAGGAATGGGCACCGCTTCTTGGTGCCGGAGGGGAAGAAGGCTGTCACATGGCTGAGAAGACCTTGCGGGACGCGTTCCACGAGACGCTGAAAGACGTCTACTACGCCGAGAAGCAGTCGGTGCGGGCGCTGAAGAAGTCCGCCAAGGCGGCGCAGGCGCCGGAGCTGAAGGAAGCCTTCCTCCAACATGCCGAGGAGAGTGCCAACCAGGTTGAGCGCCTCGTCCAGGTGTTCGAGATCCTCGGCAAGCCCGCCCGCGGCAAGACCTGCGAGGCGATGCAGGGGCTGTCGGCGGAGATGGAGGAGGACCTGGAGGACTTCGGCGGCACTGAGGCGGCGGATGACGTGCTGATCGGCTGCGCCCAGGCGATCGAGCACTATGAGATCGCTCGCTACGGCCTGCTCAAGACCTGGGCGCGCAAGCTCGGCCTCCCCGAAGCCGAGACGCTGCTGGGTGAGACTCTTGAGGAGGAGAAGCGCACCGACCTTCTTCTGACTCAGATCGCCGAAGGCTTCGACGCCCCCGAGGGCGACGAGGAGGGGGGCGAGGAGATGCCGCAGGAGGATGAGGCTGCGCCGAAGCGCGCCTCGCAGGGCAAGAAGGCGAAGGCCTGAGGTGAGCCACGCGCCGCGGGCCATGCTGGTCCCGTGGCGCGTCGTTCTCAAGCGCTCCCGGCATGGGTAATCTCTGGAGCGATCACTCGGCGAGGCGGCTATCCGCGACGACCGGAAGGCTATGCGGGACAGCACCGACAACCTCCAGGTCCAGCCCGGTATCCATCCGAGCTATAGGGCGCCGATTGTGCCCGCCGATGCCCAGGAGATCAGGCACCGTCGAGCGCCCGTCTGATCTGCTGCTCCTCAAGGTCGAGCTCCTCGCCCAGCGCCCGGTGAGCTTCGGCATCCATCGTCTCGGCCCGTTCGGCCAGCTTCTCGCGGGCCGCCGCGATGGCCACAAGTCGTAAGCGTTGTTGTGCCTCCAACTGGCCGCTCTTGGTTTCGGGGTCCTGCCCTTCAATGCTCGCCCGATCGGCGCGGACCTCGTACTCCTGCACCAGCTCGGCCGCGGCCTCGGTGTGCTCGGTAGCCTCAGAGACGTCCAGGTGCTCGCGGATGGCGCTCAGCGCTGCCGTCGTGATCTCCGCCCGGGCCTGCGCCGTTTCGGGCTCAGGGAGCGCGGCCGCTTCCTCGATGACGCCGAGCCGCCGGACCACCCAGCCCAGGGTCGTCCCTTGGATCACTAGGGTAACGAAGATGGAGCAAAAGGCCAGGAACAGGATGATGTCGCGACCCGGGAAAGGGTCAGGCAGCGCGAGTGCCGCAGCCAAGCTGACCACGCCGCGCATTCCCGTCCAGGAGACGACGGCCGCGTGGCGCCAGGGTGTCGGGTCCTGTTCCCGGAGCTCTCGCGACAGAGCGCGCGGTACCCAGGTCGAGGCGAATACCCAGACGAAGCGACCCGCAATGAGGGTGACCGACATGGCCACTGCCAGCAGGGCGATCGGCCGGAGGTCATCATCGGCCAGACGCGCGACAATGCCGCGCAGTTGCAGGCCGATGAGGATGAAGACGAGGCTGGTCAGGGTGAATTCTAGAAAATTCCAGACCGCCACCAGCTCGATCCGCGTGCGCGCGGTGAACTCGCCGTGCTGCTGTCGCCCGAGCAGGAGACCGCAGGTGACGGCCGCGAGCACACCGGAGGCGTGGATCGCCTCGGCCGCGAGATAAGCAGCAAAACCGGCAAGGATGGTGATCGTCAGGTCGAGCAACGTGTCCTCAAGATGGGTGAAGATCCACATCGCGGCCCGGCCGACGATCCAGCCCACGAGCGCTCCCCCAATTGCCACGCCGAAGAACTGCAGCGCGCCCTGTCCATAGCTGACCGTGCCGACGCCGACGGCCGCGACCGCGAACTTGTAGAGCACGAGCGACGAGGCGTCGTTGATCAGGCTCTCGCCTTCCAGCACCGTCACGATCCGCTTGGGCAGCTTGAAGCGGCTCAGGACGGACGCGGCGGCGACGGCGTCGGGCGGGGCCACGATAGCGCCGAGGGTGACTGCGGCCCACCAGGGCAGCGACGGCACGAACAGCTTGGCGGTAACGGCCACCAGCCCTGCCGTAAAGAACACCGCCCCGATTGCCAGCAGCAGGATGGGACGGAGATGGTTGCGAAAGGCGGGCCAGTCCGTGCGGTAGGCGCTGACCTGCAGGAGCGGCGGCAGGAACAGGGCCAGCACGAGCTCGGGATCGAGCACGAGCGGCGGCAGCCCCGGGACAAAAGCCAGCCCCATGCCACCAAGCACAAGGGTGACAGCGACGGGAAGGTTCAGCCGGTTCGCGAGAACCGCAAGGGCGACGCAGGCCGCGAGGAGGACGAGCAGCAGTTCAAAGACATGCATGAGAGTGACATCCGGTGAGGCGTGATGAGCCCTGGGCGCCCATTGTGGCCTGGGTCAAGACCCCGGCTGCTTCCCGCCCGAACCTCGACCGCCGCTTACATGATCAGCCGCCTGGCTGCCGTCCAAAACCAGAGCTCTCAGCCCTGCCCCGTTTTCAACTCGACCACGTTGCAATCGCGGAAGCTGGCCAGCGCGGCCTCCATCAGGTCGTCGTCCACCTCCGCCCTCACCACGATCCGGCCCTGACGCAGGCCCTCCGGTCGGTCCCCCTCAGCGGCGTGGGCAACGTCCGCGCCTGATATCACGGTGCCGGACGAGTTCTCCTCTCCCTCCGCCATGGCCTGCACGCGGTTCCGGTCGAGGTCGTGGTCCTGCACGAGGTGCTCCACGGCCATCTCCGCATCGCGGCGGGTGTCGAAGTAGCCTGTAATAATCTGCGGCATGATCTCGGGCCTCCGTTGTAGTCATGAAGCGCGGGACAGCGGCTTCGGATGCCGCACGCAGCACTGTTTGCAGGCGGTGAGCGTCCTACGGCGGTCGATGAAGGGGCCGCCAGTGTACCGCCCGCGGTTGTTGAGACACCTGAGTGGAGCCTATGCGGCGAGAGCCGCGGTTGAAAGCTGATTCTGGCGGACGGCGTCCGGCGTTCTGAAGCCGTGACGCTCGATGAGCCAGGTTGAGTTGTAGGTGCGGCGGAACTCAAGCAGCGCCTGGCGGAGCTGCTCGACAGTGTCGAAGGTCCGGACCCACAGGAGGTTCTCCTTCAGGGTACGGATGAAGCGTTCGGCGCAGCCATTCCCCTCGGGCGCCCGGACGAAGGCGGGCGAGCTCTCGATGCCGAGGAAGGTTAGCTCGCCCTGGAAGGCGTCGGACATGTACTGGCTGCCGTGGTCATGACGGAGTGCGAGGCCCGCCGCGATGCCCTTGGCGAAGCCGCCGAAGTGCTGGCGCATGCCCTGCCTGAGAGGCTCGAGGGCCTCGAAGCGGGTGCCGCGCCGAGCAGCGTGGAGGCCGACGCACCCGGCGCTGTGGTGGTCGACGGCGACGAACACCGCCGCCTGGCCCTCGCCGGTCCAGGTGGTGGTCATGTCCGTGCCCCACATCATGTCCACCGTGTCAGGGATGATGGTGCCGTCGTGGTTGCGCGGGCCTCGAGGGCTGCCGACCCGGGAAGGTGCAAGCAGGTCGTGCTCGCGCATCAGCCGCAGCACCCGGCGCCGGGAAGTTCGGACGCCCTGCATGCGCAGCCTCGCCCAAACCTTCCGGTGCCCCTCGCCATGGAAGGGGGAGGCCACAAGGACAGCCCGGATCGCCTCGACCAACTCGGGATCCGGCATGGACCCGACCGGGCCACGTCGCCTGGGCGGCTCCGTCCGGGGCGGCAAGCGATGGCGATAGACAGTGGCCCGGGCTGCGCGCCAGACCCGGCATACCCGGGCCAGGCCATAGGGCCTGCCGCTGCTGGGCGAGGCGGTCAGGCTCATGGCCGTGACCTCCGCCGGGCCAAAGGGCGGCCACCCTCAAGGGCCGCGACCTTGGCCTCCAGCAGCTCGCGCTCGAGCAGCATCTCGCCCAGCTTGGCCTTGAGCCGCTCGCTCTCCAGCGCCTCGCCATCAGCCGGTCGCGTGGCCAGGCTCGCCTCACCGCCCGCCAGGAAGGCATCGCGCCAGCCGCTCAGGGTCGCCGCGGTCACACCCAGCGCCCGCGAGACTGTCTCCAGGTCCTCGCCCCGGAGCAGCCGCAGCACCGCATCCCGCTTGCGCTGCCGTGACATCCGGCCACCCCGCCCAGGAGCGGCCGCGTCCATCCTCTCTGTCGTCATCATGCACCCCATCTGCGGATACCGTCCGCTTGCGGAGTGTCTCGATCAACCGTGGAGCGGAGGAGCACTGGTTGGGTGTCACGAGCCGACCTCAGTTCGCTGGGTCATCGCGATCCGGTTGACGATCTTGCTGCTTGCTCGCCGCCTCGGCCGCTGCAGCCTTCTGCTCCTGCTTCTTTTGTTCCTTGGCCTGGGCCTTCGCGGCTTTGTCCCTCTCGCGCTGTGCACGATCCTGGCTGTAATTCGGCTTCCGCATTTCACTCTCCGGCCTGTTTCTCTGGGATCAGGCGCGTGGCAGCTTCCCCTCAGCCTACGAGCGCCCAAACTAGCACCACCCCGAGGCTGGAGAAGGCACCTAGGACGAACCCTGCAGGCGTGCCCAGAGAAGGTCGGCGCGATCCGATCCACCCGCCAATGAGGCTGAGGACGAGTACCAACCCTATGTTACCCAGCGTGGAGCTTGAGGTTGCCCAGTCGGCCGGCACACGCCCGAACCTTCCGATGTTTGACACCCTCTAGTCCTCTCCCATGTTTCTTGGCCGCACCACCGCCCCACCCCCGTTCTCCGCGAGAGCTAATCTGGATCAACGCTCCATGGAGTTCGCGGTGCTTGGTGGACTGCTTCGCCCAGGTCGAGCCAAGCATCGAGCACGGCCATGGCCTCTGCCAGACAGCCCACTCGGCGCCAGTGGCCGTCCTCGCAGCCCGGAAGGCCGGGCAGGAAGAGCTTGTGCACCGTGCTGCCGGCGTTCGCGTAAATGGCGGCGCCTCGGTACTCGTAACAGGGGCCGCCCTCCGGCCCGTCCTCAGCCAGGACGACCACCTCGCCTGGAACCGAAGGGGGATGGCCAGGGCGAGGTCGCACGGGGAAACCTCGGCACTCATTCGGCGGACGCTCTCCTAGCTGGCCTGACCCTCGCCGTTCTCGGCGCTGATCCCTACCCTGTACGCGAGCGGTCCAGATCCCAAGCTCGGTCGATCAATCCCGCGACGACACGGGCCTTCATCTCGACCTCTAGCTGAAGGTCAAGCCAGTGTCTCTGCAAGTCGGTATTGTGCGCCCGAGCAGCTGCGTCTGCGAACTGTCCACACAGAAGCACTCTCTCGTTCAGGGTTCGGAGTGCGAAGGTCAGTGCATGGTCCACAGCAGCCATCTGTCGGACGTCCATGTCGGCGGCGGAGAACTCGTGGCCTATGTGGCAGAGGAACCAGGGCCCTAGCTGGTTCTCCCCTTGCCGCATAACCCCACCGCAGGTCGGGCAAGTATGGCCGAAAGGCTGCGGCAGCGGTGCTTGGTCCGGCACATGACGTCTCCCGCGATCCGACGATCGCGATTCCTACCCTGGGCCACTCAAGATCAGGTGACTATCCCTCGCGTGATTGTCGGAGCGAGGCTGCACTGAGTAGTTGTTGTCGTGCTCATGCCCCAGGTGAGTCCAGATGGTCGACAAGCCTAATGCACGCCACTCCTCTCGTTGGTACTCGTGGCGGGGTCGCTTCGAAGAAGCGGCGAAGTCGTCCGGTCGTGTGAGTGGCATCCCATGCAGCCGAGAGGACGAGGAAGGCCTTGCCCATACTGCGGAACGTTTCGGGGAGCAGAACGGCGCGACGGCGACTGTGGAGCGCCTCGCGAACTGGCCAGGCTATGTGCAGGTGGTCTTCGCGAGCAGCGCAACACCCTCTGCGAGCGAACACAGACCTGAGGCATTCTGAGCCACACGCCCCGATCCTCGGCGCTGAACTCGACGCCCACCGGCCGGTCGCAGCAACTGCTGTTCCACTGCTGTCCCGTGAGGCAGGACGTTCGCCTTGATGGTGATGCGAGGCGGCCCCGAGATGTATGTCCGCTAGGGGTCCAGGCCGTGTAAAAAGGCCTTGCTCTGCTACGCTGATGTCCTGCGGTTCGGGAGGCTGGGATGAAGCGTTTCGTCGAGGGTGCTGATCGACGCCAGGTGACGCTGCTGCCGCCCTGCCTCGACGACTACGTGACGGAGGACAATCCAGTACGCGTCGTCGAGGTGTTCATTGACGAACTGGACCTGGGCGTTCTGGGCTTCGAGGGCGTGGTGCCCGAAGTCACAGGTCGACCCGCCTACCACCCTTCGACCATGCTGAAGCTCACCCTCTACGGCTACCTGAATCGGGTGCAGTCGAGCCGGCGACTGGAGCGCGAGGCGGGGCGCAACATCGAGGTGATGTGGCTGACCGGCCGGCTCGTGCCGGACTTCAAGACCATCGCTAACTTCCGCCGCGACAACGGTCCGGCCATCCAGGCGGTGTGCCGCCAGTTCGTCTTACTGTGCCGCAAGTTGAACCTTTTCACCGACGCCGTGGTCGCCATCGACGGGAGCAAGTTCAAGGCGGTGAACAACCGCGACAAGAACTACACGCCCTACAAGCTGCAGCGCCGGATCGAGCAGGTCGAGGAAAACATCGCCCGCTACATGGCCGCCATGGATGCGGCCGACCGGCAGGAGGACGAGGTCGCCCAGGCGAAGTCGGTGCGGCTCAAGGACAAAATCGCCGCCCTGCGCGAGCAGGCCCGGCAGTTTCGCGCGATGGAGCAGACCATCGAGGAGGCGCCCGACCGGCAGGTGTCGCTGACCGATCCAGACGCGCGCTCGATGGCCACCAGCGGCAAGGGCACCGGCGTCGTTGGCTACAACGTGCAGGTCGCCGTCGACACCCGGCACCACCTGATCGTGGCGCACGAGGTCACCAACAAGGGCCATGACCGTGGCCAGCTCTCCGGCATGGCCCGGCACGCACGCGAGGCGATGGGTCGTGAGGCCATCACCGTCATCGCCGACCGCGGCTACTACAAGGGCGAGGATATCGTGCTGTGCGAGCAGGGCGGCGCGACGCCACTGGTGCCCAGGACTCTAACCTCGGGCGCCAAGGCCGACGGGCGGTTCGGCAAGCAGGACTTCGTCTACCTGCCGGAGCAGGACGCCTACCGGTGTCCCGCAGGCCAAGCCATGAAGTGGAGCTTCAACCGCGTCGACGACCACGGCATGACGCTGCGCTACTACGCGATGCCACGGTGTTCGGACTGCCCGATCAAGGCCCAGTGTACGCCCGCCAAGATGCGCCGTGTCTGGCGCTGGGAGCACGAGGGCATGCTGGACGCCATGCAGCGCCGGCTCGACCAGGCGCCGGACAGCATGCGCATTCGTCGGCAAACCGTGGAGCACCCGTTCGGCACGCTGAAAGCCTGGATGGGCTCCACCCACTTCCTGACCAGGACGCTCAAGCGGGTCAGCACCGAGATGAGCCTGCATGTGCTGGCCTACAACATGAAGCGGGTGATCGCGGTCCTGGGCGCCGGGCCGCTGATGCAGGCTATACAGGCCTGATCACCCGAGCCTTCTCGGCAGACTACCCCGCCGCAACAGCTACAAGCCGACGCAATCAACCCGTCAGCCTGTTTTGCCACGGCCTCGGTGGAAACCGGCGGTAGAGGTCGTGCCTACATCTCGCTGCAGGTTAAGCCGCGCAGACGCTGTCAAGCCGTCCGGGCATGCGCCCGGTTACCCAAAACACTGGGCGTCCTGACCCTACCCAACCGCTTCCCAGAATACGTCGCTCGCGAACGTGAGCATGACGACGATGGCCACGAGGAATACCAGCGCCAGGGCGGCTAGTACCCTCATGTCGAAGCGTTGTTCCCGGCTCCACTTACTCATTCGCGAGCCTTTTCGGGAGGCTCGGAGGAGGACACCCAACTCCGGATGGTGTCAGCCACCTTGTGGACGGTATCGGACCACCGCGCTGGCTCCTGTTCCTCGTGGCGAGTGCCCTGCGGGTGGTGCTTGCCGTCCGCCGCGATCGGGCGCGCGAAATAACCTGCCTTCGACATAGGGACTCCCCGCGGTGGTTTTCGCCGTAACGCTGACCGGAGAGGAGGGGTTGAATCCGAGGCGCCGGGAGATCACCAGCGGAATACGACCGCAGGGCGGCCAGTCAGTCTCCGGCTCACCCAGCCGCAAACCACCTTTGGTGCAGGAGAGGGGCTACAGCGGGCGTGGTCGTGAGGGAGCGACCCCATGGGGGACCAGGTTGCCGGATCCGCCTCCGGATCCACCCGCAGCTAGCCCGCGCGCGACGAGGGTCGAAGTCCGCGGCGAGGGAGCGCCGAAGAGTTCCAGCCCCCGCCCACTCGCGAGGAACACAAGGACCGATGGCGAGCGGCAGGACGTCTCCTCGTCTGCCATCAGTCCTAACCAGCCCAGTGAAAGGCTGGGTCGCGTCGGGGTGTACGGGGTGCCATCCAGAGGCGCCACGCCAGAACTGTGAGTTTTCGTGACGTGCCGCCCGCTGCCGAGCCTAATCGAACATAGGAACGTGTTCCCGAATCGTTCCCGCTCGGTCTAGCCTCGTTCGATCATGGCCCTCACTATCCTCCCCACCCCTCCTCGCCCTGTCACCCGGGATGCCGGCCGCTCTGAGCTGGTGCAGATCTGGGACGGCCTGGACGCGGACGGGCGGCGAATGCTGCTGGCCCAGGCCCGCGCGGTAGCCGAGGTCACGGGGCGGCACGGGAAGGTCGAAACAGCAGAGTGACCCCTCCCCTCACCCCCGCCGACCCGGCCGATCTGGAGGAGGCAGTGCACTACGCCCTCCGCTTCGGGCTGACAGGCAAGCCGCATGGGAAGCGGATCCGAGAGGATGGGCGGGCCTTGGCCGCTGTGGTGGTTGTGCACTTGGCGCAAGCGAACTACCGCGTCTTCCGTGGGCCGCCACTGCGAGACCACACGGCCGGCGGGGACCGGCCGGGGCGGGTCGATGGGCGTGGGCCCTGACCCGATCCCCCCTCCGCGAGGGGGCGGCGGTTTGCTCGACACGGTTGCCCCGCCTAAACCCTCGGGCCGCCTGTCGGGGCTGTGGTGGCCAGGAGGGAGCGATGGAGCAGCCGGAGCAGCTCGCCACCAGCAAGATCCAGAGCATGATCGAGGGCTTCTACTGGGTCCTCCCGAACGTCGGTATCGGCCTGGTCGTGCTGATCGGCTTCTGGCTCGGGGGCTGGGCTGCTGGCCGGGCCGTGACCTTTGGCTTTAGCCGCCGCCAACGTGGCGATCTCGGGATGCTGCTGGGCAGCTTCTTGCGCTGGGGATCGATCCTGGTGGGAGCGCTAATCTTCGCCACTATCGTCTTCCCCTCCATCAAGCCATCGGACCTGCTGTCGGTGCTAGGGGTGGGATCGGTAGCGGTTGGGCTCGCCTTCCGCGACATTCTGCAGAACTGGCTCTCCGGCCTGCTCATCCTCTACGGCCAGCCCTTCCGCGTTGGCGACCAGATCGTCTCCGGCCAGTGGGAGGGCACGGTGGAGCGGGTTGAGGCGCGCGCCACCCTACTCAAGACCTATGACGGCCAGCGCGTGCTGGTGCCCAACAGCAATCTCTACACGCGCGGCATGACCGTGCGGACGCACTTCCCCGTCCGCCGCTCGGAGCTCGACATCGGTATCGGTCACAGCGACGACGTGGAGCACGCGGTCTCTGTCCTGCTCGCGGCTGCACGTGCCGCGGAGGGCGTGAAGGCCGAGCCCGCACCCGACTGCATGCCCTGGACCTTCGGCGACAGCACCGTCGTCATCCGACTACGCTGGTGGACGGACTCCCGCCGCAGCGCGGTGGTGTCGGCACAGGGCAAGGTGATGGGAGCGGTGCGCGCCGCGATGCGCGAGGCCGGCATCGACCTGACTTTCCCGACGCGCACCCTGCTGCTGCACGACCAGACCGAGCAGGCCGACGAGGCGCGCGAGAGCCAACGCGAGGGGTGGCCACCCCGCGACACCCGTCCGCGTTCGGGCGCGGCGCCCTAGAGGGTGGAGCGCACCGGCGCCTTCGCCCAAAGCGCCCGGTACGCGGGTCTATGCCGGGCGGGTGGCCGTGAACGCGCGCATGGTCGAGCTCGGGGCGGCCTAGGTTTACCGGCATACAGCCGGAATCCGGCGCTGCTGGTGCTGGAGGACGAGGCGCGAGCTGTGGGCGCTGCCCGAAGCGCAAAGGGTGCCGCCCTGGGATGTCCGTCGTCGAATGCTTTGGGACAATGAGGGATCTGGTTTAGCGGGGGCTCTGGCCCATCTGGTGGCTGACGTTAGGCGGCTTGGCAGTGGTGGAGCAAGCGCCGCTGCTGGATGGTGTGGCGCTTGATGCGTTCGCGTTCGAGCAGAATGGTTTGTCCTCGGCCGAGATAGACATCGGCCGGGGTAAGGTTCTTCAGGCTCTCATGGTAGCGCTGGTGGTTGTAGTGCCCGACGAAGGCCTCGATCTGCGCGTCGAGATGGCCGGGCAAGCAGTAGTGTTCGAGCAGGATCCTGTTTTTGAGCGTCTGGTGCCAGCGCTCGATCTTGCCCTGGGTCTGGGGATGGCAGGGCGCTCCACGGACGTGCTCGATGCGCTCCTCGTCGAGCCATTTGGCGAGGTCGGCAGCGACGTAGCAGGGGCCGTTGTCGGAGAGCAGCCGTGGCCGGTGCAGGACACGCGCCTGGTCGCAGCCTGAGGCGGCGAGTGCCAGCTCCAGCGTCTCGGTGACGTCGCTCGCCGCCATGGTGGCGCAGAGCTTCCAGGCGATGATGTATCGGGAGAAGTCATCGAGCACGGTGGAGAGATAGAACCAGCCCCAGCCGGTGACCTTGGGGTAGGTGAAGTCTGTCTGCCAGAGCTGGTTCGGCGCCGTGGTCTTGGTGTGGAACCCGTCGGCCGCCTTGACCACGATGAAGGCCGGGCTGGTGATCAGGTCCTGTGCCTTGAGCAGACGGTAGACGGACGCCTCCGAGACGAAATAGCCCTGAGTATCAGTGAAGCGCACCGCAAGCTCGCGCGGGGACAGCTCCGGTGCCTCCAGCGCCAGGTGGACAATCCGGGACCGCACCTGGTCGGGGATGCGGTTCCAGACCCGGTCGGGCCGGCAGGGCTTGTCCTCGAGCGCCTCTGGCCCGCCGTTCTGGTACAGGTCATACTAGCGGTAGAAGGTCGCGCGCGGGATGCCGAGCCGCGCCAGGATGCGGCGGACCGGCAGGTGGGTCCCCTCGACCAGCCGGATGACCTCGAGTTTCTCGGCGGCCGGATACCTCATTCGCGGTCGCCCCCATCCGCGATCTTACTTTTTTTGAGTAGCCGCAGCTCAAGCGCCTGCTCCGCCACAACCTCCTTGAGGCTGCGGGCCTCCTGGCGCAGATCCTTGACCTCGTCGGTCGTGGCCGCCCGGGCCGTGTCCCCGGCCAGGCGGCGCTTGCCAGCCTCGAGGAACTCCTTAAACCACGTGTAGTAAAGGCTCTCGGCAATGCTCTCCCGTCGGCACAGGGCTGCGATACTCTCCTCCCCGCGCAGTCCTCCAGCACAATGCGGATCTTGTCCTCGGCCGAGTAGTGCTCGCGGGTCGCTCGGCGAAGGTCGCGCACCACCCGCTCAGCGGGCGTCTTTGGGGCGGCGGATTTATGGCTCATGGCTTGTTCCCTGCTGGTTACGATGAGCCAGAAATCCTCCCCTCCTCAACCACCCCTGCCTGTCTCATGAGCCCTGACGGCGTACAGGCACGTGGGCGCTTCGTTCAGATCGCCGAGCGTGCTGTGCGCTTCTACGTGCCCGCTGTGCACGCAGTAGCGGCCGCGACCTTCCTCGGCTGGTGGCTACTGGCGGGAGTAGGCTGGCAGGCCGCGCTGGTTCCCGCGGTCGCGACGCTCATCGTCACATGTCCCTGCGGTTTCGCTCTCGCCGTACCGATGGTGCAATCTGTCGCCGTGGGTGCGCTGTTCCGTCGTGGCATTCTCGTGGCCAGCGGGACGGCGCTCGAACGCCTCGCCTCCGCTGATTATGCCGTGCTCGATAAGACCGGCACCCTGACCCTTGGCAGGCCGTCACTCCTTCCGGGCGTGTGGACGGCGGCGCAGCTGCATGCGGCAGCCAGCCTCGCGCGCGCCAGCCGCCATCCACTTGCCCAGGCCCTTATCGTTGCCTGCCCAGACGCGCCCTTGCGGGAGGAGGTGCGGGAGGTGCCTGGCCAGGGCCTTTCAGCGAAAGACGCGTGGCTGGGCAACGCATCTTTCGTTGGCGCTCCCGAGTTGGGCGACGGCCCCACACTCTGGTTCCGCGAGGGTGAAAGCGCGCCCGTTGCCTTCCGATTCGCCGATGCGCTACGCCCTAATGCCAAGGAGGCCCTACAACGGCTAGGCGCACTGGGGCTGCGGGTCGAGCTACTCTCAGGTGACGTCGCCCCTGCTGTTGCTGCAGCAGCCCGGGAGGTTGGCATCGCGGTATGGACCGCCCAGGCAGGCCCTGAAGGGAAAGCAGCCCGGGTAGGAGAGTTGCGAAAAGCTGGTGCTCGCCCGCTGATGGTCGGTGATGGTATCAATGATGCTGCAGCATTGGCGGTCGCGCATGTCTCGATCTGCGTTGGAGAGGGAGCGGACCTTGCAAAAGAAGCAGCGGACCTCGTTTTGTGCCGTCAGGAGCTTGGCTCTCTCACTTCGGCGATCGTAACGGCGCGTCGCGCCCAACGCTTGATGCGGCAGAATATCGCGTTTTAGCTCACTTGCAATGCCGTAGCAGTGCCGCTCGCGATGGCTGGCATAGCCACACCATTCATCGCTGCGGTCATTATGGCCTCGTCCTCCTTGGTTGTTACAGTCAACTCGCTCCGAGCCCGGGATCCGGCCGGGGATGCATTGTATCTGCGGGAGGTATAATTCTACGATTCAGTATTTGCTGAGGGCGCATATCGTTAGGCGGGCGAACCGGGCCCGATCGATCACTCCGCAGGGGGCGTTTTATCTCGGCGAGCAGCCTCCGTCCGCAGCTTGCGCGCACGGATGTCTGTGACCCTCATTGGGTTCTCCTGACCGTACCGCTGCGTCAGCGTCTCCCGCCATTTGGTTCGTCGCCGCGTGCGTTCGATTCCGTCTATCGCGGCCATATGGGCGCCCATCATCCGAGAATGCTCCTCACGACGGCACTCGCACGCTGGCGCACAGAAGCGATAACCCTTGTTTAGGGCGTTGAAGGTCTTGCGCTTGCCACGTTTGCAAACAGCCTCCTCGATCCCGTGCAATGCTACGTATACGCGTTCGGAAAGCTTTGCTTCCGGTGGCAGAGCGGAGCTCTGGGCAACCACCCACTCCAGGAGTTCGGCGTTTTTCTTGAGGTCGCGAATGTAGCGATGCAGGCTGGATCTCTCGATGAGACTAACGAGCTGCTCGCGCATTGTGGTGTCTTTCGATGCCCCATCCCAAGTCCGCAGGGTCGGCGGGTTTCTGTCCCGCGATGCCGGGCCGCTATCTGGCTCTCCGGGCCCAAAAGGTCCTTGATCTGGATCAAAGATGAGGTGGTTTTCGCTCCCTCAGGGCGGCGAGGCTGCAGAAGCAGCCGTTAAGCAGCTGACGAAATCAGTGTTGCAACGTATGCGACTGGTGATGACCGCCTTGTGAGGTGGCGGAGAGGTGTGGACTTCTGTGGGAGTTATGCCGGCCAGTTGGTGAGCGACTGGTCGTGCGACGATGGCAGGACCTATCGCAGCGGGACGTCGGTTGAGGTGATGCTGGCGCGGGAGCCGCGTTGTCGGTGGAGCGAGGCGGCCGAGGCACGGATCCTGGAGGAGGCCTTGGCGCCTGGGGCGGTGGTGGCTGAGGTGGCGCGCCGGTACCAGGTTGCGTCGAGCCTCATCCTCACCTGGCGGAGCCGGATGACGAAACGGTGCTCGGAGGCTGTAGCGCCCTCCTTCGTGCCAGTAATTGTCGAGGAGGCTGAGTCAGGCCCTCCGACCGCGGCGGCGCCACGGCCTGGCCGCGCGGTCGCCGGGATGATGGAGGTAGTCCTGCGTAAAGGCCGGGTGCTGCGGATGTCGGCCACGACGGAACCGGCGCGGCTGGTGGCGTTCGTGGCGGCACTGGAGGCGTGATCGCCTTTCCTTCCAGCGTGCGGGTCCGGCTAGCAGCCGGCGTGACGGACATGCGCAAGGGCTTTGATGGCCTGGCGGGATTGGTGCAGCAGCGGCTGGGGACCAGATGCGCTCACTCTTTTGTCATTTTAGTTATTACTAACCCCTAAGCGAGCTTCCGCTGGAGAGTGTGTTGCACGCGCTACCGCAACCTTTGGTGGGTGGTCTGTAGCACTCTGCAGATTGTACCTGGGGACGCCATGCCGTGAACTCGCCTCCGGACGCACAGGCAAGGTCTGCGGCCTCCAACCTGCCCATCGGCTCCCGAGGCCGCTTGGAAGCTGTCGCCTTCGCAATCCTCGCGGTTCTGATCTGGCCCATCATCGCGGTCGGGGTGGTTGCCGGCTGGGGCTTCCTGGTCTGGATGTACTACCTGTTCACCGGCCCGCCTGGCCCTGTTTAGGGAGGCCGCCATGTCCGACCAACCTCACCGCCTTCTGGGCCGCCGGGTTTTCCTCTTCCGCTCTCAGGATACAACCGCCCCCGCGTGCGCGCCGCTAGCGCAGATCGCGCCTTCCTGCCTCGCCTTCCGGGGCACGGCCTGCATGACCTGCCGCGATGCCTGCGAGCCCGGTGCCATTCGGTTCTCCCTCGCGATCGGCGGCGCCCGCCCGCGAGTGGAGGCTGGCATCTGCACGGGCTGCGGCGAGTGTGTGCCCGGCTGCCCGGCCTCGGCCATCTCCATCGTGCCCCGCCCCATGGAGGAGACCGCCGATGCCTGAGGAATTCCATATCTCGAGCCTCGTCGTGCACTGCCGGCGCGAGCTGGCCCCCTCAATCGCCGGCCGCATCGGTGAGATGCCTGGAATGGAGGTTCACGGTGGCGTCGAGGAGGGCAAGCTCATCGTCACCCTCGAGACCGTCACTGAGAGCGAGATCGTCGAGCGGCTCAACGTCGTCCAGCTCATAAACGGGGTCCTCGCGGCCACCCTCGTCTTTCACCAGTTCGACAAGCCTGCCCAGCCAAACCTCACCGCAGGGAACGCCTGACCATGGATCTGTCCCGCCGCGACGTCATGAAGGCCCAGGCCGCCGCCGCAGCTGCGGCCGCCGCGAATGTCGCGCTGCCCGCCCAGGCCCAGAACATCAACGTTGGCGACGAGCTGCGCCTGAAGTGGGACAAGGCACCCTGCCGCTTCTGCGGTACCGGCTGCGGCGTGATGGTCGGCGTCAAGGATGGCCGTGTCGTGGCAACCCACGGCGACATGCGCGCCGAGGTGAATCGTGGCCTGAACTGCGTAAAGGGCTACTTCCTTTCCAAGATCATGTACGGGGCCGACCGCCTCACGCGCCCGCTCATGCGCATGCGGAACGGGCGCTTCGACAAGGAGGGCGAACTCCAGCCCGTCTCCTGGGATGCCGCCTTCGACACGATGGCCGCCCACTGGAAGAAGATCCTCCGCGAGAAGGGCCCGGAGGCGATTGGGATGTTCGGCTCCGGCCAGTGGACGATGTTCGAGGGCTACGCGGCGAGTAAGCTGATGCGCGCCGGCTTTCGCTCCAACAACCTCGATCCCAACGCCCGCCATTGCATGGCCTCGGCTGCCGTCACCTTCATCCGGACCTTCGGCTCCGATGAGCCGATGGGCTGCTACGACGATTTCGAGAACGCCGATGCTTTCGTGCTCTGGGGCTCGAACATGGCGGAGATGCATCCGATCCTCTGGACGCGCATCACCGACCGCCGCCTCAGCCGCGAGCATGTCCGCATCCACACGCTCTCGACTTACGAGCACCGAACCACGGACCTCTCCGATGCCGGGCTGATCTTCAAGCCGGGCTCGGACCTCGCCATCCTGAACTACATCGCGAACCACATCATCCGCACGGGCGCAGTGAACCGTGAGTTCGTCGAGAAGCACGTCAACTTCCGCCTGGCGAACACCGACATCGGCTACGGCCTCCGCCCGGACCACACTCTTGAGCTTCGGGCCCAGCACGCGAACGATGCGGCCGTGTCGCACGCTTCCGACTTCGATGCCTATGCCCGGCTGATGAGCGAGTACACGCTGGACCGCGCCCACGAACTTTCCGGGGTGCCCAAGTCGCAGCTGGAGGCACTCGCGCGCCTCTACGCCGACCCCAAGACCAAGGTGATGTCCCTCTGGACCATGGGGTTCAACCAGCACGTCCGCGGCGTCTGGGCGAACCACATGATCTACAACATCCACCTGCTGACCGGGAAAATCTCCGAGCCGGGGAATGGCCCGTTCTCCCTCACCGGCCAGCCCTCGGCCTGCGGCACGGCGCGCGAGGTTGGCTGCTTTGCCCACCGCTTGCCGGCCGACATGCAGGTCGCCAATCCTGACCACCGCAAGCTGGTCGAGGAGATCTGGAAGCTGCCTTCCGGGCTCCTGCCGGCCAAGGTCGGCTACCACGCCGTCCAGCAGGACCGCATGCTCAAGGACGGCAAGCTCAACGCCTATTGGATCATGTGCAACAACAACCTCCAGACGGCGCCCAACACCAACAACGAGACCTATCCCGGCTACCGCAATCCCGCGAACCTCATCGTTTGTTCGGATCCCTATCCGACGGTCACGGCCATGGCGGCCGACATCGTCCTGCCCACGGCCATGTGGGTGGAAAAGGAGGGCGCCTACGGGAATGCGGAGCGCCGGACTCAGTTCTGGCGACAGCTCGTCGACGCGCCGGGCGAGGCCCGGTCCGACCTCTGGCAGCTGATGGAATTCTCCAAGCGCTTCACGACCGACGAGGTCTGGCCCGCCGAGATCCTCGCCGCCTCCCCCGAGTACCGGGGCAAGACGCTCTTCGACGTCATCTTCCGAAACGGTCAGGTCGACAGCTTCCCGCTGTCGGAACTCAGCCCAGCCCACAACAACCAGGAGGCCAAGCACTTCGGCTTCTATGTCCAGAAGGGTATCTGGGAGGAGTACATCCGCTGCGGCGCCGGCCACGGGCACGACTACGCACCCTTCGACACCTACCATGAGGCTCGCGGGCTTCGTTGGCCCTTCGTGGACGGCAAGGAGACGCGCTGGCGCTACCGGGAGGGCCACGACCCCTACGTTGAGAAGGGCTCCGGAATCCAGTTCTATGGCAACCCGGACAAGCGGGCGAACCTGATCGGAGCCCCTTACGAGCCGCCGGCCGAGACCCCGGACGCCGACTACGACATGTGGTTGGTGACCGGGCGCGTGCTCGAGCATTGGCACTCCGGCTCCATGACGCTCCGGGTGCCCGAACTCTACAAGGCCTTCCCGGGCGCCGTTCTCTTCATGCACCCCGAGGACGCCCAGAGGCGCGGGCTGCACCGCGGCCAGGAGGTTCGGATCGTCTCGCGCCGCGGCGAAATCCGGAGCCGGGTCGAGATCCGCGGCCGCAACCGGATGCCGCGCGGGGTCGTCTTCGTACCCTTCTTCGACGCCAGCCAGCTGATCAACAAGGTGACCCTGGACGCGACCGACCCGATCTCCAAGCAGACGGACTACAAGAAGTGCGCGGTCAAGATCGTTGCTCTCACGACTCCGGCGAGCGCTCCCCGGCCCACGGCGCCTGACGTCAGAGGAGCCCCCCGCTGATGCGCCCGCGCCTTCTCATTACCGTAATGGTCGCAGCCTGCCTCGGCGCCGGGGCCCTCCTCGCCCAGGATGCCCCGCGGCTGCGCGGGCCCGAGCCCTTCACCCAGGAGCAGGCCGCGCCGCCGATGCAGCGCGCTGTCACCAACGATGTCCGGGTCCGCCGCAATTACCCCGACCAGCCACCGCTCATCCCCCACGCGGTCGAGGGCTACGCGCTGGACCTCAACGCCAACAAGTGCATGTCGTGCCACGCCCGGCGCTTCACCGAGCAGAGCCAGGCCCCGATGATCTCGGTGACGCACTATCAGGACCGCGAGGGCAACACCCTGGGCGGCCTCGCCCCCCGTCGCTACGCCTGCATGGCCTGCCATGTCCCGCAGACCGAGGCGCGGCCCCTGGTCGAGAACCGTTTCATCGACATGGACGTCCTCACGGAGCCTGAGCGCCACCCCGGCGGCCGGAGCAACCGCTGATGTCGGGCGCTGAAACGACCCCGAACCTGACCGGAGGTCCCGACGCCGGAACCCCCCGGAAGCCGAACTTCATCGTGCGCCTGTGGCGCTGGTTCATGGGGATCCCCCTCGTCCGGGTAGCGCTCTCCCCCACCACGACCTTCAGCCTAGCTTTCCTCACCCTCGGAGGCTTTGTCTCCGGCGTGATCTTCTGGGGCGGCTTCAACACCGTCCTTGAAGCCACCAACCGCACCGAGTTTTGCGTAGGCTGCCACGAGATGAAGAACAATGTGTTTGAGGAACTCCAGGGCACCATCCACTTTGCCAACCGCTCGGGTGTCCGCGCCGGCTGCCCTGACTGCCACGTTCCGCACAACTGGACCGACAAGATCGCCCGTAAAATGCAGGCCTCCAAGGAGGTCTGGGGGCACATCTTCGGCTCGATCGCCACGCGCGAGGACTTCCTCGGGCTGCGCCGGCACATGGCCGAGCGGGAGTGGGCGCGCATGTCGGCCAACAACAGTCTCGAATGCCGCAACTGCCACACCACCGAGGCGATGGACCTGACGAAGCAGAACCCGCGGGCAGCGGCCGCCCATGAGCGCTTCCTCTTCACCGGCGACCGGACTTGCATCGACTGCCACAAGGGCATCGCTCACCGTCTGCCGGACATGACCGGCGTGCCGGGGTGGCACTGATATGAAACGGGTCGCGCGCCGGCGTGCTGTCATGACCGGCTTCCTGCCGGCGCTGCTCCTCGGGCGCCTCGCTGCTGCCCAGGACAGAGGGCCAGAGCCCTTCGACCCGGCCCGCTTCCTGGGCTTTGCGGCGAGCTCTGCCGAGTTCCAGCGGCGCGCGGCAACCCTGGCCGCCGAGCGGGATACCAGGCCTGAGGTAAAGGCCTTCGCCGCGGAGATGATGAGGTACCGGGAGGGTCAGCTGAAACGGCTGGAGACTCTCCGTGGAGCGGTCGCACCCGCCCTACAGGCAGAACACCAGGTCGTCTTCGAAAACCTGGAGCCGCTGGACTATTTGGCCCTCAGCCGTCGCTACATGGAGGTTCAGATGCAAGCCCTCGAGCAGGAAGAGCGCGGCTATGAGGCGGCCACTCGGTTAGCGCCGCCGGAACTCCGCTCGGCCGCGGCAGCCATGCTGCCCGAGATCTTGCGACTGCAGCAGGACGCCCAGCGTGCCCTTGAGGCTGTCCGGCCCTAATGCGCCGGACAGCCTCACCGTCCAGCACTGGCCGATGGTGTTGAAAAAGTCGGTTGAGGCAGCCGCCTAAGGCTGATTCAGTTCCCCGGAGGGCGGAGAGCACGGCGATGATGGGCGAGCGGCCGATCCGGCGGGAGGCTCTGTTCTACGACTTCAGCCTGGAGGAGCACGTGCCCGCCGATCACCTGCTGCGCAGCATCGACCGCTTCGTCGAGCTGAGCAGCATCCGCCAGCAGCTCGAGCCTTTTTACAGCGCCATCGGGCGACCCTCGATCGACCCCGAACTGACGATCCGCATGCTGCTGGTGGGCTACTGCTGCGGCATCCGCTC
>NZ_JACIJD010000040.1 GCF_014199205.1 Muricoccus pecuniae
CTCAGCGGTCCCGTGTCCAGACTTTCTCGACCGGCTTCGAGGCACTGCCTCGGAGGTTCGGGGCACTTCGGCGGCAGCGGGACGAGGGTGATGTTTTCGGGTAGGCTCAATCTGGGTGAGGTGTGCCAGCCCGCGCCGTCGAGCACGAGAACGGCATGCGCGTCCTCTGTGACGCAGCGGCTGATCTCGGCCAGGTGGATGTTCATGGCCTCCACGTTGACCTCAGGCAGCACAACAGCGGCGCCGACGGCACGCTCAGGACAAACCGCGCCGAAGAGCCAGGCCCAGGTGTAGCGGTGATCGCGCACGGCACGCGGGCGCGTGCCCCGCTTGGCCCAGATCCGTGTCAGCGTGCCCTGCTGACCGACGCGGGCTTCGTCCATGAACCAGATCTCGAGGGGCGTGCCGGGTGCAACCGCGCCGCCGGCTTCCCTCACCCGATCAGCGAAGCCCCCTTAAAAGCCGCTTGTGCGGCAGGGTCGCTCTGTGGGTGCTGTGGCCGGACCGACAGGCGGCGGAAGCGCAACTTGGTCAGCAGCTTGCCCACCGTGCGCTCGTGCAGGCTGACCCGGAACTCGCTTCTGATAGGCGCCTGCAGGTCACGGCAGCGCCAGCGCACGACACCGTCACGCTCCAGCTCTGGTCCTTCCTCCACCCAGCGGGCCACCAACCCCTCCTGCTCGCTCGAAAGCCGTGGCGCTGGACCCGGAGCGCGCCGGTTCACCAGCCCAGGAAGCCCTTCGGCGTTATAGCGGTGCACCCAGTCCCGCAGTGTCTGCCGATCCATGCCGCAGCTTTCGGCTGCCTCCCCGCGGGACGATCCCTCCAGCACCAGTGCGATCGCCAGCATCCGGCGAGCCGCACTTGCATCACGGCTCCGCGCCGCCGACTTCCGGAGCTTGGCGGCCGAAAAATCCTGCCTCGTGATCGCCAACGCCATCTCAGCCTCCTGAAAATCAGCGGTGAGGAGGAGCGAATCACAACCGCCGCACGGGTGGGATCACATCCGAGTCAGTGGCCAAGGCGGTTGGTATAACCCCGACGGCGCGGTGCTGTTCCTCGGCACGATGTTCGCGCCCGTGCAGGACCGGCGCGGCCCCGGCCAGGGCTTCACGCACGAGATCGGCGACGTGGTGACGATCTCCACGCCGCGCCTCGGCAGCCTCGTCAACACCATGCGGCGCTGCGCCGACTGCGAGCCCTGGCGCTACGGCCTGCGCGCGCTCCTGCGCGGCCTCGGCGCCGAAGGGCCGGCGTGAGCGCGGTTGAAATCCAGGACGGGGGCTAGGGCTGGGCGTCCGGCGGGGCAAAGCCGGCATCGGCCGGGGTGGTGGACAACCAGGGGAAGCGCCGGGCGTGCCGCTCCTCGAAGCGGGCGAGGGCCGCGTCGTGCCGCTGCGTCAGCACGACGGCGTCGGCCCCCTGCATCAAACACGCCTTGCGGAAGGGGGTGATCTCGAAGCCCCAGCGGCCGCCGACGGCGTCGGACACGGCCTGCTCCGGCAGGTCGACCGTCAGGCGAAAGCCGGGCACGCCGGCGCGGGTGATGAGATCCTCCACCGCCGCCGCCTCTAGCACGATGGGCAGCACGCCGTTGGCGAAGCAGTTGTTGAGGAAGATCTCGCCAAAGGAGGGCGCGACGAGCGCGCGGATGCCCCATTGCGCCAACGCCCAGACGGCCTGCTCGCGGCTGGACCCGCAGCCGAAATTGGCGCGGGCGACGAGGATGCTGGCGCCCGCGTGCCGCGGCTGGTTCAGCGGGAAGCCGGGATCGGGCGCCCGGCCGGCGCAGCTCGCGTAGGGGTCGTCGCCCGCGCCGCCCCGGTCCAGGTAGCGCCAAGAATCGAAGAGGTAGTCGGCCAGCCCCGTGCGCTCGACGCGCTTGAGGTACTGCTTGGGCACCAGCACGTCGGTGTCGACATTGGCGGCGGGGATGGCGACCACCAGCCCGTCATGCTGCAGGAAGGGCGTCATGCCAGGATCTTCCGCACGTCGGCGAAGCGGCCGGCCACGGCGGCGGCGGCGGCCATGGCGGGGCTGACGAGGTGCGTGCGCCCGCCCGCGCCCTGACGGCCCTCGAAGTTGCGGTTGCTCGTCGCGGCGCAGCGGTCGCCGGGGAGGAGGACGTCCTCGTTCATGGCGAGGCACATGGAGCAGCCGGGCTCGCGCCACTCGAAGCCGGCCTCCCGGAAGACGGTGTCCAGCCCTTCCGCCTCCGCCTGGGCGCGCACGAGGCCGGAGCCTGGCACCGCCAACGCCTGGCGGATGCCGGGCGCGATCCGGTGCCCGCGCAGCACCTCGGCGGCGGCGCGCAGGTCCTCGATCCGGCCGTTGGTGCAGGAGCCGATGAAGACCTTGTCGATGGCCACCTCCTGCATTGGCTGGCCCGGCCGCAGCCCCATGTAGCCGAGGGCGCGCCGGATCTGCTCGCGCCGGGCCGGGTCCGCCTCGGCCGCCGGATCCGGCACGCGGCCGGTCACGTCCACGACCATCTCGGGGGAGGTGCCCCAGGTCACCTGCGGCGCCAGCGCCGTGACGTCCAGGACAATTTCGCGGTCGAACCGGGCGCCGGGATCGCTGACGAGGGTGCGCCAGTGCGCCACGGCCTCGTCCCACAGCGCGCCCCGCGGCACGGCGGGGCGGCCGCAGAGGTAGTCGATCGTCACCTCGTCCACCGCGACGAGGCCGGTGCGGGCCCCGGCCTCAATCGACATGTTGCACAGGGTCATGCGCCCCTCCATGGAGAGGGCGCGCACGGCCGGGCCGGCATACTCCACGGCGTAGCCTGTGCCGCCGGCCGTCCCGATCCAGCCGATGAGGGCGAGGGCGAGGTCCTTCGCCGAGACACCCCGCGGCAGGGTGCCCTCCAGGAGGATCCGCATGGTTCTCATGCGCCGCGTCGGGAGGCACTGGGTGGCAAGGACGTGCTCCACCTCCGACGTGCCGATGCCGAAGGCCAAGCAGGCGAGCGCGCCGTGGGTGCTCGTGTGGGAATCGCCGCAGACGAGGGTTGTCCCCGGCAGGGTCATGCCCTGCTCGGGCCCGATGACGTGGACGATCCCCTGACGGGGGTCGAGCACCGGCACGAAGGCGATGCCGAACTCCCGCGCGTTGCCCTCCAGCGCCTGGACCTGCCGGCGGGAGATCGGGTCGCGGATGCCGTTCCGGCGGTCCAGCGTGGGGATGTTGTGGTCGGCAACCGCGAGGTGGCGGCCGGGGCGGAGCACGCTCCGCCCCCCCTCGCGCAGCCCTTCGAAGGCCTGCGGGCTGCTGACCTCGTGGATGAGCTGGCGGTCCACGTAGAGCAGCGTGGTGCCGTCCGCCTCGGTGTGGACGACGTGGCTGTCCCAGAGCTTGTCGTAGAGTGTGCGTGGGCTGTCGCCGGCCCCGGAATCGGGGAGCGAGTCAGGCATGGGCTCGGGCATGGGCGGCCTCCTCCGGCGCGGGACGCAGCGCGCCCCGCTCGATCTCGTAGCGGTGCGCGCACAGGCCGCGCAGGTTCTCGCCCTCCGAATCCGTGATCAGGACCGTGGCGCCCGTCCCGCCCACTGCGCGCAGCACAAGGCCCAGCCGCTCCACCAGGGCCGGCGCCACGCCCTCGAAGGGCTCGTCGAGCAGGAGGATGCGGGTGCCGTAGCAGATGGCGCGCGCCAGCGCCGCGAGCTTCTGCTGGCCGCCGGAGAGCTGGCTGCCCTGCCGCCCGACGAGCGGCCGCAGCTCCGGGATCCAGTCCAGCACGCGGTCGAGGGACGCGGCCGCGTCCGCGCGCCGCGCCACCTCCATCGGGAGAAGGATGTTGTCCCGCACGCTCAGGTTCGGCACCAGCCGCCGGTCCTCCGGCATGTAGCCGACGCCCAGGCGCACGCGCGCCTGCACGGCGGCGCGCGACACCTCCGCGCCGCAGAGCCGCACGGTGCCGGCGCGGGCGGGCAGCAGGCCCATCAGCGCGCGCATCAGCGTCGTCTTCCCGGCGCCGTTGTGCCCGACCACGCCGACCGTCGTCCCGGCCTCGACCCGCAGCGCGATCCCTTCGAGGATCGACACCGAGCCGATCGAGACGCAGAGTCCCTCGACCTCGATCACGTCGCCACCTCCTTCCTGCGGAGCACGCTGCGGGCCACCTCGCGGTCCCGCAGCACCGCCTCCGGGGTTCCGTCCGCAAGCAGCTCGCCGTCGCGGAAGGCGAGGATGCGCGTGACGTAGCGCTCGACGATCTCCATGTCGTGCTCGACGAAGAGCACGGTCACGCCGCCGGCCCGGATGGCCTCGAACACCGTCTGCATCAGCGGGCCCTTCTCCGCCGAGGAGACGCCGCTGGTCGGCTCGTCCAGCAGGAGGAGCCGGGGGCGCAGCATGAGCGCCATGGCGATGTCGATCAGCTTGCGCTGGCCCTGCGGGACGAGGCTCACCGCCGTGTCGGCGATGGCGGCGAGGCCGAAGCGCGCCAGCATCGCCTCCGCCCGCCCGCCCTCCGGCAGAGGGCCGAGCAGGCTGCGCTGCCCCTGGTCGGCCAGCGCCTCGGCCAGCACCAGGTGCTCGCGCGCCGTCATCTCCGGAAAGAGCTGCGGGACCTGGAAGGAGCGGGCGAGGCCGCGGCCCACCATCTCCCGCGGGCCGGTGCCGGTCACGTCCCGGCCCTCCAGCAGGACGCGGCCCTCCGTCGGGCGGAGGTAGCCGGTGACCATGTTGAGGAAGGTAGTCTTGCCGGCGCCGTTCGTGCCGATCAGCCCCACCACCTCGCCGCCGCGGATGGTTGCGCTGATGCCGCGCAGCGCGGTGAAGGCGCCGAAGCGCATGACGAGACCCTGGGCCTCGAGCAGGGCGGGCGCGTCGGCCATCACGCGCGCCTGACCCGCCGGGGCGCCAGGCTGGAGAGCCCGGCCGGGAAGCGGAGGATCATCACCAGCAGCGTGCCCCCGAGGATCAGGCGCCAGTAGGTCGGCGCGACGTCGAAGGCGATGGCGTGCACCGCCTCCAGGATGAAGGCGGCGCCGAGCGAGCCCCAGATGCCGCCCGTGCCGGCGAGGATGGCAATGAAAACGAACTCGCCCGAGGTCATCCAGAAGCCCATGCCCGGGTCCACCTGACCCACCAGCATCGCCACCAGCGCGCCGGCCACCCCCGCCAGCAGGCCGGAGGCCGCGTACTCGCGGTGGATCAGCCGGTCCGGCTCGTAGCCGAGATAGCTGACGCGCACCTCGTTCTGGCGGATGGCCGGGCCGATCTGGCCCATCGCCGTGCGGAGATAGGCCGACACGCCCCAGGCGAGGAGGACGGTTAGCAGGACGGTCACGGCGAAGAGGATGCGGAGCGCGGGCGTGCCGGTCATCGTCAGGCCGAGCAGCGTCGGGCGCGGCACGGAGAAGCCGTCGGAGGAGCCGAGATCCTGCGACTTCAGCAGGACGCCGTAGAGGATCATCGAGAAGGCCATGCTCAGCATGGCGAAGAAGATCCCGCGGTAGCGCCGGATCAGCAGCCCGACGACCCAGCCCGCGGCGCCAGCGGCCAGCCCCGCGAGGAGGAGGAGGAGGAGCACGTCCCGGATCCCGAGCCAGAGGGAGCCGAGCCCCGCCGCGTAGCCGCCGAGGCAGTAGAACATCGCCTGCCCGAAGGGGACGAGGCCGGCGCGCATGAGCAGCAGCAGCCCGAGCGCCACGATGCCCTTGGCCAGGGCGGTGGCGGCGAGGACCAGCAGCCATCCCGGCATGAGGCTGGTGGCGGCGAGCAGCACGGCGCCCGCCGCGGCGAGCCGGAGGTCGGCGCGTCGAAACATCCTAGATCCTTCTGACTGCGGCCTGCGGGAAGAGCCCGTTGGGGCGGAAGCAGAGCACCCCGGCCATCACGGCATAGACGATGAACACCTCGGCCGGCGGATAGAGGTGCACCGCCGCCGCCCGCGCCAGGCCGACGACGAGGGCGCCGACCGCCGCGCCGGGGATGCTGCCCATGCCGCCGATGACGACCACGGCGAAGGTGACCACGATGATCTCCGCGCCGATGCCGGGGGCCACCGGAATCATCGGCGCCGTGAAGGCCCCGCCGAGGGCTGCGAGGCAGGCGCCCGCGACGAAGGTGGCGACGTGGACGGCCCGCACGTTGATGCCCATGGCCGCAGCCATCTCCCGGTCGTGGATCACGGCCGTGAGGCGGCGGCCGGTGCCGGTGCGCGTCAGCACCCACCAGATCAGCAGGCCGACGAGGATGGCCAGGCCCATCACCAGGAACTCGTAGTTGTTGAAGCGCATCCCGGCGATGCGCGACGCCCCGAGCAGGAGGTAGGGGGCCGCGGCGGATTGCGGGTCCGTCCCCCAGATCATCAGCATCACGTCATCCAGGATCAGCAGCAGCGCGTAGGTGGCGAGGGCGACGGACACCTCGTCCCGCCCGTGGAGGTGCCGCAGCACGGCGACCTCCAGCAGCAGGCCCAGCACGAGGCCGGCGGCGAGGGCCGCCCCGACCTGGATCGCGAGGGCCGCGGCGGAGGGCGGGTGCGAGGCGAACCAATATCCGAGCGCAGTGGCCGCGGCATAGGCGCCGATGGCATAGAGGTTCCCGTGCGCGATGTTCAGGATCTTCATGACCCCGAACACCAGCGTCAGCCCCACCGCGACGAGGAAGAGCCAGGCCCCGTGGATGGCCCCGTCCACCGCGATCGCGATCAGCGTCGACATCGCGCCCGGCCGTCAGCGGTTGACGATGCCCGAGCAGTCCGCCCCGGGCATGCCGTCGCGCAGCCAGGCCTCGCTCCGCGCGCCCGCCGGCGGATTGACGCAGGCGGCCGGGAAGACGGTGACGTTGCGGACGGTGGTCACGTTGGCGCGCCGGTCGAACCCGAACTCCCCGACAGCGGTGTCCTGGATGGCCTGATGCCCGTTGCCGAGGGCCATGCGGATCGTCCCGCCCGGCGCCTCGAAGGTGCTGCTACGCAGGGCGGCGATCACGTCCCGCGTGGCCGGGCGCGCGCCTGCCGGTCCCGCGGCCTTGTCGTAGGCCGCCTTCAGGGCCAGGAGCGTGGCGGCGTACTGGTAGGCCGTGAAGACCGGCATCTCGTTGTGCCGGCCGCGGTAGATGTCGGTGAACCAGGTGTTCAGCGCCGAGGGCGGGGCGAAGAGGCCGTTCGTGCCGCGGGCGGTGAAGATGATGCCTTCCGGGATCTGCCGCCCCATGCGGTTGATGGCCAGCTCCAGCAGCGGCGCGACGATGCGCGACTGCTCCTGCAGCCCGCGGGCCGACATCTGCGTCATGAAGGCCTCCATGTCCGTGCCGGTCAGGGAGGTGTGGATCAGGTCGGGCCGCCGGGCCGCAAGGGCGGAGATCTCCGCCGTGTACTGCCCCGATCCCATGGTGGGCCACTGCTCCGCCACCACCCGCGTCGCCGGCATCGCCGACTTCATGGCGGCGGCGAAGTCGCGCCAGGAATCCTGGCCGAGCGCGAAGTTCGGGTTGATGTGGCCGACCGTACGGACCTCCGGCAGGCGCTGCCGGACGTAGAGGGCAAGGGCCGCGCTGTCCATCGTGGTGTGGGCGGTGGTGCGGAAGACGTACTCGTAGCTGGCGTCCTCGAAGATGCGCGGCGTGGCGCAGGTCGACATCACCGTGAGGACCTTCAGCTCCTCCGCCACCGGCGCCACGGCAAGGCAGGTCGCAGCGGAGCCGAAGCCCATCACCACGTCCGCGCCGCGCCGCTCGGCCAGGCCGCGGAACTCGGAGACCTGCTTCGCGTTGCCGCCGTTCTCGTCGAGGAAGAACAGCTCGACCTCGGCGCCTCCCATCCCGCGGCGGCCGGAATAGGGCGCGGGCAGGGTGCCCGCGTTGATGGCCTCCGCCAGGATGCGCGCGGCGTTCTGGCCGGGCACGTTGACCGAGGCCAGCGGACCGGTCAACGGGGTGACCACGGCGATCCGCAGCTTCTCCTGCGCCAGCGCGCCGCCCGCCTGAAGGCACGCGGCCAGCGCCGCGGCCGCCAGCGTGATCTTTGAAAGCCTTCTCATCACGTCCGTTCTTCCCTTGCTTTTTTGCTTCTGTTGCCCAGCCGGTTCCCGGCCGGGTCGCCTCAGCCCATCACGGCATCCAGGATCCGCCCGTACTCGTCGGCGGTCGGCTGGAAGGGGTTCGTGGCGTGCGAGTGGTCGGCGAGCGCCCGTTCGATGACGTCCGGCAGCATCGCGCGGGTGACGCCCATCTCCGCCAGCGTGGCGGGCAGGCCGAGCTGCGCGTTCAGCGCCTCCAGCGCCGCCGGCAGGTCGTCCGCGGCGGCGAGGCCGATCGCCGCCTTCAGCCGCTCCATCTTCGTCCCGACATGCGGGGCGTTGGCGCGCAGCACCGCCGGCATCAGCACGGCGTTGAGCGTGCCGTGGTGGAAGGAGGGCTCCTTGATGGCACCGAGGGCGTGCGAGAGCGAGTGCACCGCCCCCAGCCCTTTCTGGAAGCAGAGCCCGCCCATCAGCGCGGCCGTCATCATCTCCAGTCGCCCCCCGACGTCGCGGCCCTGCCGGCAGGCGCGCTCGATGTGGCGGTAGGCGCGGCCCGCGCCGTCCAGCGCGATGGCGTCCGCCACCGGGTTCTCGCGCGGGGAGAGGAAGGTCTCGACGCAGTGGGCGAGCGCGTCGATTCCGGTCGCGGCGGTGAGGCGCGGCGGCAGGTCGAGCGTCAGCTCCGGGTCGCAGATTGCCAGCCCGGGGATCACGTGCGGGCTGATGAGCCCGAGCTTTCGCCCGTCCGACAGCGTGATCAGCGCGCCGCGTCCCACTTCGGAGCCCGTCCCGGCCGTCGTCGGCACGGCGAGGATAGGCGCGACCCGCGCCGTGATGCGCGAGAGGCCGCCGAGGATCAGCGCGTACTGCGCAAGCGGCGGCTCGTGGGTCGCCAGGATCGCGACCGCCTTGGCGAGGTCGATCGGCGACCCGCCGCCGAAGGCGAGCACGCCGTCGCAGCCCTCCGCCCGGTAGGTGTCCAGGGCCTGGAGCGCGGCCTCCTCGGTCGGGTTAGGCGGCGTGCCGCTGAACACGGGCATCTCCCGCCCGGCCGCCTCCATCATCCGCCGGAAGATGGCGGAGTCCCGAAGGCCGGGATCGGTCACCACCAGCGGCCGCTCCATGCCCAGGCTCCGGATGCCGTCAGCCAGCCCGGCGATGGCGCCGGGCCCGAGGCTGACCTGGGTCAGGTACTGGATGATGCTCACGGCGCGGATCCTATGCGGCGGCCAGGAAAATGTCGTACCGCGCTAACAGCTGCCCCGGCCGGTCCGGATGCGCCTCCGGCCGCACGGTGATCGCGGGGTGCGGGCTGAAGATGCAGTCGGTCTCGTTGGAAGGCTGCCCCTCGAAGTAGATCTGCGAGACGAGCGGGCGGAAGCTCGGGGCCTCCACCTTGTAGTGCAGGTGCGGCGCGCGCAGCCGGTGCCGGCCGAGCTTGGCCATCATCTCCCCGACCGCGCTGTGCAGGCTGCCGATCTCGTAGGGGCCGGGGAGGATGGTGGAGATGGAGAAGTGCCCGTCCTGGTCCGCCACAAAGCGGGCGCGGAAGTTGTCGGGCACCTGGTCTGGATCCTCGTTCTCGTACTTGCCGGCGTGGTTGGTCTGCCAGATCACGAGGCGGGCGCCGGGGATGGAGGCACCGCCATCGGCGGAGCGCACCGTGCCGCGCAACTCAACCCGCTCTCCCGCCTCGTCGGGCCCAGCGAGGAGGACGGGGTTGGGCTGCACGGGCACGTCGTCCTTCGGGAAGGGGCCGAGCACGTTCGGTGGTGTCGCGCCCTCCACGCCGTGCGTGAGTTGGACGGAGCGCATCGTCAGGCCCAGCAGGTCGCAGAGCATCACGAAGTCCCCGTCCCGGCCGACGCGCTCCAGCCAGGCCATGAAGCGGTACAGATCGGCGTCGTCCGTCCGCAGCTCGTCGAGCATGGCGTGCAGGTGCTTCAGCACCACCGCGACCTGGCGCTGCAGCGCCGGGTCCGCGCCCGGCGCGCCGGGGTCCATCGCTGCGATGGCACGCTGGCAGAACTCGTTCATGGACCCGTCCCTCTCCTGTCCGTCACGCCGGCGTGGCCATGTCGATGGCGCGCTGCATCAGCGTCGGATCTTCCCTCAGCCGGTGCTTGGCCGGCTTGTGCGTCGGGGTCAGCGGGATGGCGTCCACGAAGGCCACGTAGCGGGGCACTTTCGGCGCGCTCAGCCGCGCCCGCGTCCACGCAATGATCGCCGCCGCGTCGTGCGGGGCGCCGGGAGCGGGGACGACGGCGGCGAGGATGTCCTCCTCGCCGAGCGGCGAGGGCACGCCGATCACCGCGACGTCCGCGACCCCCGCACATTCGGCGATGGTCCGCTCCACCTCCGCGCTCGCCACGTTCTCGCCGCGCCGCCGGATGATGTCCTTCTTGCGGGCGACGAAGCGGTAGAACCCATCCTCGCCCAGCCGCACGAGGTCGCCGGTGCGGAACCAGCCATTCTGGAAGGCGGCCTCGGTCTGGCCGGGGTCGCGGTAATAGCCCTGCATCACTGTCGGCGTGCGGACCAGCAGCTCGCCGGTCGTGCCCGGCGGCACGTCCTGCCCGTCCTCGTCCACGATCCGCGCCCGCGGCCGCTCGATGCGCGGGTCCGGGTGACGGCACAGCACGCCCATGGTGCCGAGGATGTGCGGCCCGGCAAAGGGATTGCTGATGACGCCGGGGATCTCCGTCATGCCGTAGCACTCGATCAGCAGCGGAACCTCCAACTCGTCGCGCAGGCTGTCCACCATGGCGCGGGTCTGCGGCGCGACGAACATCTTCGCCAGCCCGTGGCCGGGCACGAACTCGCTGCGCGGACGCTGCACGAGGATGGAGCCGGCGGCGGCGACGAGGTTCACCTCCGTCGAGCGCGTCTCGGCCACCGTCCGCCAGAAGCCAGAGGCGGAAAAGCGCCGCACCAGCACGATCGTCCCGCCGCAGGCCAGCCCGCCACCGACGGAGTACATCAGCGCATTGACGTGGAACATCGGCATCACGCACATCACCCGCTCGTCCGGTTGCAGCCAGAGCCGCTCGACGAAGGCCTCGGCCGTCAGCACGAAGCCGCGCTGCCCGTGCATCGCGCCCTTCGGGAAGCCCGTGGTGCCGGAGGTGTAGATGATGAGGCAGCAGTCGTCGGCGTCGCCCCGGCCCGCCGTCCAGGGCGCCGCCGCGGCGATCTCCGCCTCCAACGCTGCGCCCAGCGGGGCCACCCAGGCGGGGCTGCCCTGCGCGTTCGGCACCGCCTCCAGCGCCTCCTCCGCGACCGGCTGCCGGTCCGGCGAGACCACCACGCCGCGGACCTGCGCGTGGTCAAGGACGTAGCGCGCCTCCGGCACGCCGTAATCCGGGTTGACCGGCACGAGGATCGCGCCCAGCCGCGCCGCGGCGAAGAGCAGGGCGACGGTGTTCGGGTCGTTCTGAGCCATGACGGCGAGCGTGTCGCCGGCCGCCACCCCCTTCGCCGCGAGCCAGCCGGCCCAGCGCGCCACCAGCCCGTCGAGCTGCCCGTAGCTCCAGGCGCGTCCCTCGAACTCTAGCGCGGTGCCGTCCGGCTGCGCCTCGACGCGCGCCCGCAGGAAGTCGTGCAGGGTGAAGTCGTGGTCGCGGAAGCGCGCGATGACCTGGAGGGGCGCCGTCAGCCCCGCCGTAGGGTCGGCGCTCACGGGCGCGGCCCGTTGTAGGGGACGGCCGCCGCGGCCGCGTCCGCCATGGCGAAGCCGGTCGGGCGCTGCGATTCCTCCAGCAGGTGGGCGATGAGGGACGCGGCCCGGGCCAGGATCGGAATGCCCCGCAGCGCCCGCCGGGGATAGCCGGCATCCAGCAGCACGGCCGGGATGGCGCCGGAGACGTTCAGCACCAGCGGGCGGCCCCAGATCCCCTCCACCTGCGCCCCGACGGCCCGCAGCGCGGCGCAGTGCGCGCCGGCCGTGCCCCATTCCTCGGCCAGGGACAGCAGCTTCGCGGCGCGGGGATCGCCCTCGCGGTGGATGGGGTGGCCGAAGCCGGGCAGCGCGCGCCGCGCCGCGCGGATGGGGGTCAGCACGCGCCGCGCGGCCTCGTCCAGGCTGCCGGCCTCGGCCTCCTGCGCCAGGACCTCCGCCAGCATGTCGCCGGCGGTCTCGGCGGCACCGAGGATCACGGAGCCGCAGCCGAGCAGCCCCGCGGCGACCGCGCCCTGCAGTGCGTCCGGCGCCGCCGCCAGCGTCATGCGGGCCGCGACCACCGAAGGGACGAGGCCGTGCTCGGCGATCGCGACGAGCGTCGCCTCCGTCACGCGGCGCAGCCGCTCGTCCGGCATCTCGCCCGTGAGCAGGAGCAGGAAGTAGTCGGTGAAGGCGACCCGGCCGAGCAGGTCGTCGCAGAGGTCTCGGCCGCGCACCTCGATCCGGCGCAGCTCGGCCACGGCGATGGATGTGCGAGGACCGGTCGATCCACTCATCAGTGCGCTTGCTCCCCTCATTTTCGCACAGCGAAAGTTTCTTCGTAATTTGTGATAGGCTAGGGTGGGGCGAAGGAGGTCGCAACAGCTATTTCATGCAGCGAACGCTATTTCGCTTGGCGAAGAAGTTCGGTAGAGACGGGCCATGGGAGACACGCTGCACGGCCGGTCCGAGGATGGCCGGAAATCCGAACTCGTCACGGCCCTCGCGAGGGGGCTGAGCGTCATCGAGGCCTTTTCGGCCGACACCCCAGAACTCACCCTCAGCGAGGTGGCGCAGCGCACCCGGCTGCCACCCGCCACGGCGCGGCGCGCGCTGCTCACGCTCCAGCACCTCGGCTATGTCGGCTCCTACGGCAAGCGTTTCCTACTGCTGCCCCGCGTGCTAGGGCTGGGCTCCGCTTTCCTCAGCTCGATGAACATCCGCGAGATCGCGCAGTCCTCCCTCCAGGCCATTGCCGACCGCTTCAAGGACTCCGCCTCGCTCGCGGTGCTCGATGGCGACAGCGTGCTGTACGTCGCACACGCCCCCAGTAACCGGCGCATCCGCTACAACGGCTCGGTCGGCTTCCGCTCGCCCGCCTACGCGACCTCGCTGGGGCTGGCGCTCTGGGCCCATCTCGACCCGCCGCAATTGGAGAAGCGGCTGGCGAAGGCGCCCTATGCCGCCTACACGAGCCGGACGCGGCATACCCGGGCGGCCCTCGAGGAGGCTATCGCCTCCGTCCGGGACCGGGGCTACGCGGTCGCGCGGGAGCAGCTCGAGTATGGGGTCGTGGCAATCGCCGTGCCGGTCCGCGACACGAACGGGCGGGTCGTGGCGGCGATCAATCTCTCGTCCGAGCTGGCGCGCAACGACGAGGCCGCGCTGGTCGCCACGCGGCTCGGGCCGATCACCGACACGGCTCAGGAAATCGAGAGGGCCCTGGAGCGCTTCCCGGCCCTGTCGCACGCGATCGGGACGGCCGCACTCGCCCATGACTGACGCCGCGCTCGAGGGGGCCCGCTCCCCCGGACAGCGGCATTAACGAGTCCCGCTCGACCTCACTGCGTCCGAGCGCAGAATCTGACGATCCGCTCGCATCCTTTCCGGAACAGCGCGTCGCTCGTGGCATAGGAGAGGCGGAAGAAGGGGCTCATGCCGTAGGCCGCGCCGTGCACCGCCGCGACGGCCTGCTCCCGCAAGAGGGCGGTCATGAAGTCCTGGTCCGTCGCGATGCGCGCGCCTCCCGCCGTCACCTTGCCGAGGCAGCCTTCCATGTTGACGAAGAGGTAGAAGGCCCCTCCCGGCTTGCGGCAGCGCAGGCCCGGCGCCGTCGCCAGCATCGACAGCGCCATGTCGCGCCGTCCGCGGTAGATGGCGGCCCGTACCTGCAGGCCGTCCTGCGGCCCTTCCAGCGCGGCCACGGCCGCGGCCTGGCTGATCCCGGAGATGCCGCCGGTGGACTGCCCCTGGACCTTCGCCATGCCTTTGATCAGCGCCATCGGGCCCCCGCAGAAGCCCACCCGCCAGCCCGTCATGGAATAGCTCTTGGAGCCACCGTTGACGGTGAGCACCCGGTCCCGCAGCCGCGGCTCCACCTGCGCGGTCGTGCAGAAACGCGCGTCGTCGTAGAGTAGGTGCTCGTACATGTCGTCGGTCAGGATCAGGACGTGCGGGTGCTGCAGCATCACGTCGGCGATGGCGCGCATGTCGTCCCACCCGGCCACGGCGCCGGATGGGTTGTTCGGAGAGTTGAGGACCACCCAGCGCGTGCGCGGGGTGATCGCCGTTTCCAACGCTTCTGGCCGAAGGCGGAAGCCGTTGGCCTCGGGGCATAGCACGGTCACGGGCCGCCCGCCGAACAGCCTGGCGATGTCGCCGTAGCTGACCCAGTAGGGGGAGGGGACGATCACTTCGTCGCCCTCGTCCAGCGTCGCCTGCATGGCCCACTTCATCGCCGCCGTGCCCTCTTGCGGCGTGTAGGTGGTCTCCCCCACGCGCCGCCCGGTGCGCCGCCTCCACCGCCTGGGCCGTGGTCGTGAAGTCCGGCTCGCCCTGGGAGAGGCTGATCACGCTGACGCCCTGCTCCTTCAGCTCCTTGCCCAGCTGGGTCACGGCCATGGAAGCGGGGACGCTGATGTAATCCAGCCGGCGGGAGAGCCTGAACGCGGTCACGACGGAGTCCTTGGGCATGGGAGACCGGCCGCTGGGCGGTACGACCGCGCCCGGGTGGACGCGGCGCTGAAGCGCCTGGGCGTTCCCTGACGCCGCGTCACTCTCCTTTTCTTGGAGAAACCGCGACCGGAGGCTCGGAGGGAAGAAGAATTACTCCTAGCTCCCTCTGGCCACGGCAGTACGCTAAAGGATCGGAACGGAGGCGCCGGTGTCAGGCCGCGCCGGACCGGATCAGCCCCAGGTCATCTCGCCCTTGGCGACCTTCGAGCCAATGTCGAGCGCGACGCCCATGCCGAGGCCGGGGAAGCGCGCCTCCATGATCGCCTTCAGCGCCGCGCCGTCGGCGGCTTTCGCGAGCTCGTCTTCGAAGGCGAGCAGGTAGGCCCTGGTGAAGGCCACCGCCGAGAGGTCGGTCGCCGCGCCCGGGGCCATGTGGCCCGGCACGACTAGGGACGGGCGGACAGCGGCGATGGCGTCCAGCGAGGCGACCCAGGCCGCCCGCTCCTCCGCGCGCTGCGTGTCGGCGGTCCAGACGTGGACGCCCGAGAAGACGAGCACGCCGCCGAGCACGGCGTTCAGCGACGGGATGCGCAGGTGGCGGCGGTTGGCCAGCCCGGCCTGCGCCGGGACGATCTCCACCGTCTCGCCGTCCACCGTCAGGGTCGGGGCGCTGTGGGGCTCGGGCATCGTGATGTCCGCGAGGCTCCGGGGACCGTTGGCGCCGAGTTGCGGCCCCCAGGCGGCGAGCTTCTTCTCCACGTTGCCGCGGATGGCTGCGATGGTCTCGGGGGCGGCGAGCACGCGGGCGTTGGGGAAGACCGCCAGTACAGGCTTGAGGCTGAAGTAGTAGTCGGGATCGGACTGGCTGACGTAAACGGCTTTCAGCGGCTTGCCCTCGGCGCGGATCGCCTCGGCCAACACCTGGCCGTCGGGGAAGGTGAAGCCTCCGTCCACGAGCAGGGATTCCGTCGGGCCGGTCAGGAGTACCGGCGCGCGGAAGAAGCCGTTCGGCCCGGCCGGGAAGTGCCGCAGGCGCAGGCGCGGCGCGGCGGACTGGCCGGCCCCCTCCGCGGCGAAGGCCGCTGCGGCGCCGAGGGCGAGGGTGGCGGTCATGGCGTGTCTCCGTGAGATCATGGGTCGTTCTCCTGTCGGGCGGCTCAGCCCACCCGGCTCCAGGTGCCGGCGAGGTTGAGGAAGGTGAGGTCGGGCTGGGTGATGTTCGTGCGCACCTCGCCATGCTCGAAATCCTCGACATGGGTAACGGTGGTGCCGTCGGCCTCCTTCCAGGTAACCATGAAGACGCCGGGGCGGATGGCGGTCGCCTGATAGGTGACGGCCTGCGCCCCGGTGAAATTGGGGGCGTCGGCGGGCACGAAGCGCATGGTCCGGCCGTCGGCATCGAACTGCAGGCGGAAGGCCATCGCGCCGAAGCGGGCCTCATAGATATGGCCCGGCGCGGGGAAGCGGTCGGTCGTCACATCGGGGTCTCCTATGGCGGGCGGTCCGGCCGCGGCTGGCGGCGCCCTTGGACGGGGAACACAGTAGGCGGCGCTTGAAGGAGAGGAAATCTTGATAACCGCACCGGATCGTCTGCTATGGATTGACGATCCCGGGACAGGAGACCCTCCGCTGGCCGCGTTGAACCTAAACCGCCTCGCCTACTTCGCCGCCGTGGCGGAGGCTGGCTCCTACAGCGAAGCCGCCCGGCAGCTCGGCGTCACCAAAGCCCTGCTCAGCCAGCAGGTGATGCGGCTGGAGGAGGAGTTGCGGACCGCGCTGCTGCTGCGGACGAGCCGCCGTCTGGCCCTGACCGAGGCCGGCCGCACGCTGCACGCGCGCTGCGCCGCGATCCTGCGCGAGGTCGAGGACGCACGAGCGGAGATCGCCAGCGCGCAGTCGGAGCCGGCCGGGCTGCTCCGGGTGGCGGCGCCGAACGACTACGGGACCTCCCGGATCGCGCCCCTGGCAGCGCGATTCTCCCTCGCCCACCCGCGCTGCGGCATCGAGCTGCTGCTCTCGGACGAGCGGATCGACCTCGCCGCCGGCCGGGTGGACCTCGCCGTCCGGGTCGGATGGCTGGAGGAGCCCGGCCTGGAGGGGCAGCGGATTGGCGGCTTCGGGCAATGGCTCGTCGCCGCGCCGGGCCTGGCCGCGGCGGCGAGCGACCCGGAGGCGCTCCAGGCCCTACCCTTCGTCGCGAACCGGGCGCTGCGCGACCCGCTGACCTGGCGCTTCGTCCACCACCGGCGCGGCGACCGCACGGTGCGGATGCGCGAGGTCCTGGCCGCCAACGCCACGCCCGCCGTGCTGGCCGCGACGCTCGCGGGGGGCGGCGTCTCGGTCCTGCCGGACTTCCTGGTGACGGAGCCCGTCCGGGACGGGCGGCTGGTCCGGCTGCTGCCGGACTGGGACCTGCCCTCGGGCGGCGTTCACGCGGTGTTCCCCGCCTCGCGCTTCCGGCCGCCCAAAGTCACCGCCTTCGTGGCGATGCTGGCCGGGGAGCACGCCCAGGACCACGGCCCGAAGCCCGGCCGCTGATCCTGGCCACGCCCACCCCCGGCGCCGTGCCGCGGGGGTGAGCGGCGTCACCGGCGGGATCGACACGCGGTAGCAGTCGCTATCCGTCAGCAGCAGGCTCGCCTGCGTGCCCCAGCCGCCGATCAGCACGTCCGGCTTTTCGTCGCCGTCCGGGCCGCCCTGCCCCATGCTCCAGCTCCGCCCCACGGTGATGCCGGGCACGACCTCGTCCGTGATGTCGCAAAAGCGCCCCTGGCCGCCGTTCCGCTAGGTGCGGAGCTGGAGGGGTACGAAGCCGGGCACCTGGATGGCGCCGACCAGCAGGTCCGGCGCGCCGTCCCCGTCTACGTCCACCACCGTGCCGGCCTAGCTGGAGGAGTGGTGCGCCGGCAGCCGCTCCGCCGCGGAAGCGGTCCTGCCCGTCGTTCACAAGCAGCCGCGTCCGCGGTTCCTTGTCCGACCCCGCGTTGTTGCTTGTGCTGTTGAAGAACAGGATGTCGGGCCGATCGTCGCCCGTCGCGTCGGCCACGTGCACCTCCCGCGGTGGGCGGGGCTGGCGAGCACCACGTCGAGGTCGCCGTCTCCAGTCATATCCACAAGCGCGACACCCTCCGTTGATCGTCCGCCTCCGGCAGGTGGGTGCGGGTGGCGTTGATGAGGTGGCCGCGCCGCGCGGGGTCGTTGAGGAAGAGCAGGTTGCGCGCCGGCAGGCTGGGCACGCCGACATTTCTACCGGGTTGCAACAACGGATGTTGCAACCAAGTTGAGTTGTCCTGATGTTCTTCAAAGCAGAAAGGTCCCCATTTGGCGTAGCCGTTCTCGACGCTTGTCGAGCGGAGCAGATGGCATCATGCGTCGCGTCATACGGCGCTCCCTTGGGCAGCGGCTCGATCCAGCGGCTCGGTGAGCCTGCCGGGTGAACCCGGCGGTCTCCCTCGCTTCCTGCCGTTCTTCTGGTAGCCCATCTTCTCGCTGTTGCTCTTCACCCGTGGCAGCGGCATCAGCGCCTGTGCACCTTAAATATACCCGAGGACCTCGCTCAGCCGCTTGTTCTCCACAACGGCTGCATGGGTAACCCGCTGGTCTTTGTCGAAGACGGTCTAGGGTCAGGACTCATTGATCCAGAAGAGGATGGTAGCGGCGAGGCAGATGGCGGACATGAAGGTGTGGGCGCATCGGTCGTAGCGCATGGCG
>NZ_JACIJD010000041.1 GCF_014199205.1 Muricoccus pecuniae
CCATGGTACTGCGTCTTAAGGCGCGGGAGAGTCGGTCGGCGCCAGGCCACCAGACCGGATCAAAAAACGGATACATCACCCACGCGGGGTGGAGCCCATCAGCCCAATGCGGGATGATGGGCTTTTGGTTTTCGTGGGCAGTGGAGATCATATCTTCTACCAAGCCCATTGTCGGCCCAGTCCAGGGGCATGCATCGCCTCGAAGGAGGCGATGGCGACAAAATCAGGTCACCCATGCCGCCTTGTGCTGAAAATCAATCTGCCTAAAAAGGCTTGCGTCTCGGCAGCTCCCTCGCACGTTGACGCCGCATGATCCTGCGACGACCTGAGGACGGTACCCGCCTCCTCATCCCCCAGCCCTCCCACGCCCTTCTCTCGGGCCAGATGATGGCCGAATGGCGCGCTCCAGGCTTCGCGCGGCCCGATCCGGCGCCCGAGGTTATCCTCGCCGCCGGGCAGCACGATATTGCTTGGCTGTCCTGGGAAACTGCTCCGACCCTCGACCCGGCGACGGGCCTGCCCCATGCTTTCACGAGCCTCGGCGCGGCGGTTCATGCTCCCATGTGGGCAAGGGGTGTGGAGATGGCCCGTGCCGCCTGGGGTCTTTGGCCCGCCTTGCTCATCTCACTCCACGGCACGCGTATCTATACGCAGTACATGAACCCTGAATGCCTGCCGCCGGATGACCACGCCGCGATCGACCGCAATGCCGCCAAGGAGGACGCACTGCAGGCCGACTGGATCGCCAAGCTCGGCGCGACGCCCGACCAGGTGAAGCAGAACTCCGCCCTCGTCGCGGTGACCGACGCCCTCTCGCTGGCCTTGTGCTTTGCCGATCCGGACAAGGCCGGAGAGGCTCCGATGCAGGATGGCAGCACCCGCAAGATGAAGCTCGTACGGCTGGAGACGTCTCGCTGGTCGCTGGACCCGTGGCCCTTCCGCGAGAGCACGCTGACACTGCGCTGCGAAGCCATCCGCCTTCCCGCCGGAATGCGCTGGACCGACGAAGAGGCAATGCGCCGCTACCTTCGTGATGCAGCCTGGAGCCCTTTGGCAGAAACACTCGTCCCGGCCTGACCCAGCGAGCGCCCGAAAGCATCGGGCCCTGCTTCGTTCCCACTCCCCTCGGTGGATCAAGCTCCGCCGGCCCGCTACCCCGAGCGGGCCGCCGATCTCACCCCGGGCCGCTTACCAGGCCGGGGCCGGGCAATCCCAACTCGCGGCGCAGCTCCTCGGTGTGCTCTCCCACGCCGGGGGCCGGGCGGCGCAATGGGGAGGGTGTCGCGGAGAAGCGCGGGATGACGTTGTGCATGGGGATTGCCCCCATCTCCTCATCCGCCACCTCGATGATGGCCTCCCGCCCCCGCACATAGGGGTGGTCGAGCAGTTCGGCGACGGAGTGAACCGGCCCGACGGTCACCCCGGCCGCGTCGAAGAGCGCGAGGTTCTCGGCCTGGCGTCGCAGGGCGACGAAGGCGCCGATGATGGCGTCCAGCTCGTCCCGGTTGGCGACGCGCGCTGCATTGTCCAGGAACCGTGGATCGGTCTTCAGCTCCGGCCGGCCGATCGTGTCGAAGATGCGCTCTGCCATGGACTGCATGGAGCCGGAGAGGGCGACATAGGCACCGTCCGCGCAGGCATAGACGTTGCGCGGCGCCGTGTGGGAGGACTGGTTCCCGGAGCGCATGGTCGGCTCTCCGGTCAGGCGCACATGCGCCGCCTCGGCCCCGACCATGGCGTGGATCGGCTCGAACAGGGAGAGGTCGATCACCTGGCCCGGCGCCTCGCCCCGCTCCACCGCGCGCAGTGCCGCCAGGATGGCGGAGGCGCCGTAGAGGCCCGCCACCATGTCGGCCATGGCGAGCGGCGGCAGGGTGGGTGGCTTGTCCGGATGGCCGTTCATGAAGGCCCAGCCTGACATCGCCTCCACCAGCGTGCCGAAGCCCGGCCGCAGCCGCCAGGGACCGGTCTGGCCCCATCCGGAGATGCGGAGGATGATGAGGCCGGGATTGCGGGCGTGCAGCGCTTCTGGCCCCAGCCCCCAGCGCTCCAGCGTCCCCGGGAGGAAGTTCTCGACGAGGACTTGGCTGCTGTCGATCAGGCGCAGCAGCAACTCGCGCCCTTCGGCCTCGTGGATGTCCAGCGCCACGCTGCGCTTGTTGCGGGAATAGACCTTCCAGAAGGTCTCGATGCCCTCGACGCGCCAGCTGCGGAGGTCGTCGCCCTTCCCGGGGCGCTCGATCTTGATCACGTCCCCGCCGTAATCGGCGAGCACATGGGTCGTCATGTTGCCGGCAACGAGGCGCGACATGTCGAGGATCCGCACCCCGTCGAGCGGCCCCCGGCCATCCGGCGCGAACTGCACCACAGCTGTCATGCGCTTCGCCTCAACCCATCATGATCAAAGGTTCGATCTCATCAAGCCGGTGCCACGGGTTCCAGCGCGGTGTGCGCCGTCCCCATCTTGGCCTGAGCGGCAGACAGGGTCGTATCGGCCAGTCACAGCATGGTCCAGCTTGGCCGGCAACCGGACACGGCCCGGTCGGGTCGATGGATCGCCGCAGGCCGAAAGCCCGTCAGGCAAGTCTCGGCAGGCGCGCGTGCTGCTCGCCGGAATCGGTGGGCTCGAGCTCGCAGGATGGGCGTCCGAAAGCCGGAAGGGTGTCCCCGCCTACCTCCGACCCGCGAACAGGCCCCGGATCGCCGCCTGGGTTGCCGGGGCCGCCGGTGCGTCAGTCCGGCTTGATGCCCGCCGCCTGCACGAGTTCGCTCATGCGGGTCCGGTGCTGGGCTAGCCAGGCGTTGAACTCCGCCCGGCGGTTGCCCATAGCCTGCGCCCCAAGCTGCTCCAGCCGCTGCCGGACCTCCGGCACCGCGAGCGCGGCCCGGGCCGCCTCGCTGATCTGGTCCAGCACGGCATCGGGCGTCCCGGCCGGTGCATAGAGCCCAGCCCATTCATTGATGTCGAAACCCGGATAGGTTTCGGCAATGGCCGGTATCTGCGGCAGGGGCGCGATACGGGAAAGGCTTGAGACCGCGAGCGGGCGCAGCTTCCCGTCCTGCACCAGCGCCAGCACGGCCGAGACCGAGGCGAAGGTAAAGCTGATCTGGTTGGCCAGGAGGTCCTGCACCGCCGGGCCGCCGCCTCGATAAGCGACCTGGGTGACGTCCATCCCCGCATGCCAGGCCAGGGAGGCGCAGGCGAGGTGCCCTGCCGAGCCGTTGCCCGGGGTGCCGTAGGAGAGCGTGCCGGGCTGCCGCTTCGCCAGGGCGACCAGCTCAGCGACGCTGTTCACCGGCAGGGAAGGGTGCACGGCCAGGATCTGCGGCGAGACGGTCAGCTGCGTGATCGGCGCGAAGTCCCGCGCGTAGTCGAAGGGCAGGTTGCGGTAGAGCGCGTGGTTCGAGCCATGCGCCGCCGCGTCCACCAGCAGATTGTACCCGTCCTTCGGGGCGCGTGCGATCTCGGCGGCGCCGATCGTGCCCGTCGCGCCGGGGCGGTTCTCCACCACCACGGGCTGGCCGAGGGACGCGGTCATGGGCGTGGCGATCAGCCGTGCCGAGGCGTCCGTGCTGCCGCCGGGTGCATAGGGCAGGACGATACGGAGGGGCCGTTGTGGCCAGGCGCCCTGGGCCCGTGCGTGGGGGAAGGGCAGGGCAAGGGCGGCCGCGCCCGAGAGCAGGCCGCGGCGTCGGATCTGGTGGTTCATCATTTCCTCCTTTGTTCAGCGTGGGCGTTGCTCGCGGGCGGCCCTCTGCGTGGCCTGCCCGGCAGCAGCGCTATCCTGCCAGGGCGAGAATCTCCTCCGCCCGGCGAACGACTGGCGGGTCCACCATCTTCCCGTCGATCGGGAAGGCGCCGCGACCTTCGGCCCGGGCCGCGGCATCTGCCGCCACCACCCGGCGCGCCCAGTCCAGTTCCTCCGCGCTCGGGGAGAAGGCCTCGTTCAAGGGCCCGACCTGGGAGGGGTGCACGATCAGCGCGCCGCGGAAACCCAAGCGGCGCGCCCGCCGGGCCATCTCGGCGAAGGCGGGTATGTCCGAGTAGGCGCCGATGCTGCCGACGAAGCCCAGGGGAAGGATTCCGGCGGCGCGGGCGGCGCAGAGCACGGCGTAGTTCGGCGTCAGAAGCGTGTCCGGCTCCGGCACGCCGCCCATGGCGGCGGAGTAGTCCTCGGGCCCGAGCGTCATCGCGGCGACGCGCGGGTGGGCACCGGCGATGGCCGGCAGCACGAACAGGGCCCCTGGAGTCTCGACCTGGAGGATCAGCCTGATCCCGCCGACGGGCAGGCCTCGCTCGCGCTCGAGTTCCGCGACGGTATCGGCGACGTCGCGGACGAATCCCGCATCCTCCACCTTTGGAAGCACCAGCGCTGCCAAGCCTGGCAGCACCGCGGCTTCCAGGTCCTGCCCGACATGCCGGAGATTGTGGTTCACCCGCACCATGGCCGCCGTTCCGTTGCGGGTGATGCTGGCGATGGAAGCCCGGAGCATCGCGCGCCCCTCCGGCTTCCTCTCCGCCGGGACCGCGTCCTCCAGGTCCAGGATCACGCCATCGGCACCGCGCTCATGCGCGCGGGCAATGAAACGCTCGACATGGGCCGGCACGAAGAGGAGCGAGCGCCAGCGCGGTGCGGTCGTTGTGCTCATTCGGCATGATCCCTTCAGGTGGTGACCTGACGTAGCAGAGGCTGCCCTGGCAGGAAGAGCGCGAATGCCGACGCCATCCCGGATGTCGCGATCGTGCCAGGGGTCATGGGGTCCAGTGTACCGTGTCCAGGCCATGGCGCGAGGGGTGCGAAAGGGAAGGGGATACCCGCGTCTCCATACGCAGGGGCGCGAGGCGCTGGATGGAGGCGACCCGGGCTGGCGTCCGGAGGAGGATGCACCAGTGCGCGGTGCGCGGCCGCCTATGTTCGCGCTTTCCGAGACTGACCGCACCGTCATGCGATCCTGCAACAGCATAGCTGATCCGCTCCGAAACCTCAGATGGACAGCGTGTACCCGATCCGGTTCGCAGCATTCCTGATATGCGCCGCCATCGCGTCCTTCGCCGCCCCTGCGGAGCCGGACGAGATGGCGTCCTGAATCGCTGCATGCTCGGCGAGCGTCACCTCGATGATCCGGCCCACGAAACTGCCCGGGCGCGCCCGCGTCGCCAGGATGGTTTCCCGGATCTGGTCGGACAGAAAGCTCACAACCGCGGCGATCTGCGCATTGCCGGTCGCCCGCGCGATGGCGCGATGAAAGTCCAGATCGGCGTCAACGCCGCCTGCCTCGCCCTCCGACTCCCGCACCATGCGCTCGTAGGCGTGGGCGATGGCCGCGAGGTCGGAATCGCTCCGCCGTTCCGCCGCCAATCCCGCGGTCTGGATCTCCAGGATGGCGCGCAGCTCGAAGACGTTGCCGAAGGTCGTGCGATCGCTCAGCAGCTCCGCGTCGAAGCGGAGCACGCCTGTTCCCTGCGCGCGTGCGACGAAGGCCCCCACGCCCTGGCGCGACTGCACCAGCCCGTCCGCCCGGAGGCGCGAGATCGCCTCGCGGACCACGTTGCGGCTGACGCCGTAAAGATCCGCGAGCGCCTGCTCCGCGGGTAGGCGCTCGCCCGGCTTCCAGCGCCCTTCGGCAATGGCCCCGGCCACCAGCGAGGCGACGCGGGACGGGAGCTGCGGCGCCCGGCTGATGCGGTCGTTCATCGCCCTTCCGACATATCCGCCATGTTACGCGAACAGGCGCCCGGGGCTCATGCGGTTGTGCGGATCGATGCCGGATCTGAGCGCACGCAACAGGTCGCGGTCCTCCGCGGACAGGCGCTGCTCGAAGGGTTCCCGCTTGACCCGCCCGATGCCGTGCTCCGCGCTGATCGAGCCGCCGAAGCGGTCCACGAGCGCGAAGATCAGCGCCTCCCCCTGTTCGAGAAGCGCGTGCACCTCTGCCTCCGGCAGCCCTTTCGGCGGCAGCAGGTTGTAGTGGATGTTGCCATCGCCGACATGGCCGTACACCACCGGCAACGCCGCCGGCAGATGCCGCGCCAACTCGGCATCGGCCTGCTCCAGGAAGCCCGGCAGGCAGGAGATCGGCACGGACACGTCGGTGCGCAGGTGTCGCCCGTGCCGGTGCTGCGCCTCCACCAGGCCTTCGCGGATGCGCCAGAAATCTGCCGCCTGCGCCTGACTGGTGGCCACTATGCCGTCCAGGATCCCGCCGAGTTCCATGCGTCTCGCGAGGAAGCGTTCCGTCAGCTCGGCAAGATCGACCAGCCCGCATGCCGAGGCTTCCATGAGCACATAGACAGGGGCCGGCGTGGGGAGCGGGTCCCGCAGTCCCGGGATGGCGCGAAGCGTGAGGTCGATGCAGCCCCGCGGCATCAGCTCGAAGGCCGATAGCAGGTCGGAAAGGTCGCGCCGTGCCGCCGCGTAGAGGCCCATGGCGGCGGAAACGGAGTCCAGGCCGAGCATGACCGTCTGCACCTGCGTCGGGCGCGGGAAGAGCTTGAGCACCGCCGCGGTCACCACGCCGAGCGTTCCCTCGGACCCGATGAAGAGCTGCTTCAGGTCGTAGCCCGTGTTGTTCTTGCGCAGGCTGCGCAGCCCGTTCCAGATCCGGCCATCCGGCAGCACGACTTCCAGGCCCAGCACGAGATCACGCGCCATGCCATAGCGCAGCACGTTCACCCCGCCGGCGTTGGTGGCGATGTTGCCACCGATCTGGCAGCTCCCCTTCGCGCCGAGCGAAAGCGGCAGCAGGAGGTCATGCTCTTGCGCGACGCAGTGCAGCGTTTCCAGCACGCAGCCCGCTTCCGCGACCATGCTGAAGTTGACGGGGTCTACCGACCGCACGCGGTCCAGGCGCTCCAGGCTGAGCACGAGCTCGTTGCCGGAGGGGGATGGTACGGCGCCGCCGACCAGGCCGGTGTGCCCGCCCTGCGGCACCACGGGCACGCCTTCCCCGGCGCATAGCCGCAGCACCGCCGCCACCCCGGCCGTGTCCGCGGGCCGCGCCACGGCAAGCGGGATCCCGGCCAGGTCGCCGGACCAGTCCGCGCAGTAGCGCGCCAGCCGCGACGGATCGGTGACCACTCCCTGAGGGCCGAGAAGCTCCTGCAGCTTGCTGGAAAACTGGCCCTGGTTCTTCAAGCGGAGGTCTCCGTTCGGCCTGCAGGCGGTCGGCGGCCGCCTATCGGGAGGGTCGTGCTGCTTCTCCGCTCCACATTTGCTTGTCCTACAATAGGACGACGTGCCAGAGTTGGGCAACAGAGAAGCGACCGGTGCCGCCGCGCCGGAAAGCTTCCGCTTACCGGGAGAGACGACCATGGAGCCGCACACGGTGGGCAAGCGCGCCCTCCTTCCCGTCGCACCGCCCCGCGCGATCCCGCAGTGCATGACCGGTTCCATGACCTGCCGTGGAACAGCCATCGCAGCCCCGGACACCTCGCCTTGAGGCCGGGTTTCCAGATGCAGGCGGCGGAACCAGCCCGGTGACCAGCCCCTCTGCGATGCCCCCCGGGGCGACGCACTGCCTTCCGGCCCGCGAGGCGCAGGGCGACGGGCTCCTGGGGCGCAAGAATGTCGATCTGGGCACGGCCCCGGGTGACAGCGCGGTGCTGCCCATCATCGACGCCCACCAGCACTTCTGGGACCTGGACGCCAACTACCATCCCTGGCTCTGCGACCCCGAGCCGATCCCGTTCCGCTACGGCGACTACAGCGCGCTGCGCCGCAACTATCTTCCCGCCGACTACCGGGCCGACGCGGCCGGGCTTCCTGTCGTGGGCACCGTCCACATGGAGGCCGAGTTCGACCCGGCCCACCCGGTCGCCGAAACCAGTTGGTTGGAGCAATTGGCGGAGCGGGAAGGGCTGCCCAGCGCCTGCGTCGGCCAGGCCCGGCTGGACGATCCGGAGGTGGACGCGGTGCTGGCGGCGCAGGCGGCCCGCCCCCTGGTGCGCGGCATCCGCCACAAGCCGCGCGCCGCCGCGCGGCCGGAGGATGCGCGACGGGGGGCGCCGGGCTCGATGGACGATCCGGCCTGGCGGCGCGGCTACGCCATGCTGGAGCGGCACGGGCTGAGCTTCGACCTGCAGACACCCTGGTGGCACCTGGACGCGGCCTTCGACCTGGCACGCGACTTCCCGGGCACGCCGGTCATCGTGAACCACACCGGCCTGCCGGCGGACCGGAGCCCCGATGCCCTGCGTGCCTGGCGCAACGCACTCGACGCCCTGGCCCGCGCACCCAATGTCGCGCTCAAGGTCTCGGGTCTCGGCCTGCCGGGCCAGCCCTGGCGGGCGGAGGCCAATCTTCCCGTAATTCGCGAAGCCATCGCGGTCTTCGGACCCGACCGCTGCCTCTTCGCCAGCAACTTCCCAGTGGACGGCCTGACCGGCCGCTTCGACGCCATCGTGGACGGCTTCCTCCAGGCGATCGCCGACCGCCCGGAGGCCCAGCGCCGCGCGCTGCTGCACGACAACGCCGCGAGGATCTACCGCCTGTAGGAACGCGCCAGGGGGACGGGAGCGGCGCACCGGCGCTTGCGTCCCCGGCCCGCGACGGAAAACACGAAACGGGAGGAGCACCGTATCATGCTTGGACGACGCAGCATCCTCGGCCGTGCCGCCACCCTGGCCGGCACCGCCTCGCTCGGCCTCACCGGCGAGGCACTGTCCCGCTGGTCCCGCGCCTGGGCGCAGGAGCAGCCCTTCAAGCCCGAGCCGGGGGCGCAGCTTCGCTTCCTCCGCTGGAGCCGCTTCCTCGACGCCGAGGACAAGGCCACGACCGAGAACATCCGCGCCTTCACCGAGGCGACCGGCGTGCCCGTGCGCATCGACAACGTGTGGCAGGACGACGTGCAGCCGCAGCTCAGCGTCGCCGCCAATGTCGGCAGCGGCCCCGACCTTGCGTGGACCCTGCACACCACGCCCCACCTCTTCGCCGACAAGCTGCTCGACCTCTCGGACGTCGCCGACCACATCGGGGGCAAGTACGGCGGCTGGTACCCGCTGATCGAGGGGTACGGGAAGCGCAACGGGCGCTGGATCGGCATCTCCAACGTCGTCATCGGCGTGCTGCCGGTCTACCGCGTGTCCGCGATGAAGGAGGCGGGGTTCCAGAGCTTCCCGACCGACACCGACGGGTTCCTGAAGCTGTGCACGGAGATGAAGCGGATCGGCAAGCCCGCGGGCTTCGCCTTCGGCCGCGCGCCGAGCGACGGCAATTCCTTCTGCCATTGGCTGCTCTGGTCACATGGCGGAAGGTTGGTGGACGAGAACAACCGCGTCGCGCTCAACAGCCCGGAAACCCTGCGCGCCCTGGACTACGCGCGCGCCCTCGCGCCCAGCCTCATCCCGGGTACGGTGTCCTGGACCGATGCCTCGAACAACAGCGCCTTCCTGGGCGAGCAGGTCTGGCTGACCAACAATTCCGTCTCCGTCTACGCCAAGGCGCGCGCGGACCGGATGGCCTTCGCCGACGACATCGACCACGCGAACTGGCCCATCGGCCCGGCCGCGCAGCCGACCGAGATGCACCTCGTCTATCCCTTCATCGCCTTCCGCTACACGCGCTACCCGAACGCGGCGAAGGCGTTCCTCACCTTCCTGCTGGAGAAGCCGCAATACGAGCGCGTGCTGGACGGCTCCGTGGGCTACCTCAGCCACGCCCTGCGCGCCTATGAATCGAGCCCGCTCTGGGACCGGGACCCGAAGATACGGGTGTTCCGCGACGTGGCGGCGCGGGGGCGCTCGGTCGGCCATGCCGGCACGCTCGGCACGGCCTCCGCGGCGGCCCTGGCGGAGAACATCGTGTCCGACATGTTCGGCGAGGTCGTAACCGGGCAGTCCTCGCCACAGGACGCCGCCCGCAGCGCCGAGCGGCGCGCCCAGCGCATCTACCGGAGCTGAGCGGCATGGCGAGTATCGGCTTCATCGGCCTGGGCACCATGGGGCGGGGAATGGCGGCGAACCTTCTCGCGGCCGGCCACGAGCTGCACGTCCACGACATCAGGCGCGAGGCGGTGGAGGAGTTCTCCGCCCGCGGCGCCAAAGCCGCCGGCTCGGTGGCCGAGGCGGCGCGCGACGCGGAGGCCGTGGTGCTCATGCTGCCCGACACGCCGCAGGTGGAGGAGGTCGTGCTCGGTCCCGGTGGGCTGGTGGAGAGCCCGCCGGCGGGGCGGCTCGTCATCGACATGAGCACGATCTCGGCCGCCGCCGCGCGGAGCATGGCGGCGCGGCTGGAAGCCGTGGGCACGGCGATGGTGGACGCACCCGTCTCTGGCGGCCCGCAGGGGGCGGAGAGCGGTAGCCTCTCCATCATGGCCGGCGGGACGGGGGCGGGCTTCGCGGCGGCGCAGCCCATCCTGGCCGCGCTGGGCACCACGGTGCGCCATGTGGGCCCGCCCGGCGCGGGGCAAACGGTGAAGGCGTGCAACCAGCTCGTCTGCGCCATGAACCTGCAGGCGATCTGCGAGGCGCTGGCGCTGGGCCGCGCCGCCGGGCTGGACCTGGAACTGTTGCGGGAGGTGCTGCTGGGCGGCGCCGCGTCCTCCTGGATGCTGCAGAACCTCGGGCCGAAGATGATCGCCAGGGACCCGAGCGCGGGCTTTCGCATCGACCTGAAATTGAAAGACCTGCGCCTCGCCGGCGAGCTCGGCTTCCAGCACGGTCTGCCGCTGCCCGGCCTCGCCCTGGCGACCAGCCTGTACCTGGAGGCCCGGGCGCATGGCGAGGGCGCCAACGGCAACCAGGCCCTGTTCCGCGTGTATGACCGCCTGACGAATCAGGCCGGGGAGGCCTCGTGATGCCCGAACCCCGCATCGGCTTCCTCGGCATCGGGATCATGGGCGAGGCGATGGTGCTGCGCCTGCTGGAGCGCGGCCATCCCGTCACCGCCTGGAACCTCGAGCCGGAGCGCCTGGAGCGCGTGGTGCCGCACGGCGCCGTGGCCGCCCCCACCCCCGCCGCGGTCGCCGCGGCGAGCGACGTGGTCATCCTCTGCGTGCTGCACACCGAAGCCGTGGCGCGCTGCGTCTTCGGGCCGGACGGCATAGCCTCGGCCGGACCGGCCGCCGGCAAAGTCCTGCTCGACCACTCCACCGCGGATCCCGCGGCCACGCGCGAGATGGCGGCGCGGCTGCGCGCGGAGACCGGGATGGGCTGGGTGGACGCGCCCGTCTCCGGCGGCCCCCAGGCCGCACGCGCCGGCACGCTGACAATCATGATGGGCGGCGATCCCAACGAGATCTCGGCCCTCGACCCGGTGCTGCGCGACCTCGGCACCAACGTCACGCGGATGGGACTGGTCGGCGCTGGGCAGACCACCAAGGTGCTGAACCAGGCGATTGTGGGCACCGGCTTCGTGCTGATGGCCGAGGCCCTGGCCATGGCGGAAGCGGCGGGGCTCGACGCCGGCGCCCTGCCGGCCGGGCTCGCCGGCGGCCACGCGGACGGCTCGCTGCTGCAGAAGATCTACGCGCAGATGCAGCGCCGCGACTTCGAGCCGCCCACCAGCTACGCGCGCCAGTTGCTGAAGGACCTCAAGGCCGTGAAGGCCTTCGCCCACGACCTGGATCTGGAGCTGCCGCTGGTGGAAACCGCGGTGGCGCGCTTCGCCGACTACGTGGCACGGGGCAACGAGATGGTGGACAGCGCTTCCGTCATCCGCCTGTACCGGCCGGACCCTTGATGGCGGCGCGCGACGGCGCCGCAGGACATCGATCGTCACACAGGGAGGAAAGAAGAACGCCATGACCCGCATGACCCGCCGTGCAGCGCTGGCCACAGGCACCCTTGCCGCCGCCGCGCTGTCCTTTCCCCGACCGTCCCTCGCCGCCACGCTGCGCTACGCGCATGTCGGTTCCGAGGGCGATGTGCAGACGCGCTTCGCCACCGAGTTCGCCGCACTGGCGCGGCAGAAGAGCGGCAACAAGACCGAAATCCGCGTCTTCCCCAACAGCCAGCTCGGCGGCGTGTCGGAGATGGTGGACGGCATCCAGGCCGGCTCCATCGCCGCCGGCCACCACGAGTTCGCCTCGCTGGCCAAGTTCGTGCCGGAGCTGGGCGTGTTCAACGCGCCCTATGTCTACCGCGACGGCGCCCATGCCCTACGCGCCACCGACCCCGCCTCGCCCGTGCTGGCGGAGTTGAACGAGAAGCTGGTGCGCGGGGGCGGGCTGCGGATCATCGGGCGCCTTTACCGCGGCCCGCGGCACATCACCGCGAAGTTTCCGGTGCGCCGGCCCGAGGACCTGCGCAACCGCGCTTTTCGCGCCGTGCCCATCGACCTCTGGGTCTCCATGGTGAAGGGATTCGGCGCGGTGCCGACCCCGGTGGAGGTGGCGGAGCTGCCCACCGCGCTGATGACCGGCACGGTGATCGGGCAGGAGAACCCGCTGACCATGATCAACGCGAACCGGCTCTACGAGGTGCAGTCGCACGTGTCGCTGACCGGGCACATGCTGTCCCTTCTCGCGGTCTTCGCCAACGAGCGCACCTGGCAGCGCCTGCCGGCCGATGAGCGCGAGGCCATCTCCGCGGCGCTTGCGGAGAAGGCGCAGGAGTCCCTCGGCTGGGCGGAAGCAGCGGATCAGGCCCTGGTGGCCGAGTTGCGGGGGCGCGGCATGACCGTGATCACCGAGGCGGAGGGGCTGGACAAGGCCGCCTTCCGCACGGCCGTGCAGGCCCAGGTGAAACGGGACTTCCCGGCCTGGTCGCCCCTGATCGACCGGATCGGCGCCATCGCCTGACATGCCGGTGACCACCGGGTGGCGCCGTTGCGCCGCCCGGCCTCTCCTTTCCCGCCCAGCCCGGAGCCACCCACGCCCATGCGCATCCTCAAGGCCGTGCTCGGCGCGCTCTCGATCGCGCTGATGCTGGGGCTGGTCGCCCTGCCGACCGTTCAGATCCTGGTGCGCGAGGTGTTTCAGTTGCCGATCTTCGGCCTGGACGAGGTGGCGCGGCTCTTCATGATCCTGGGTGTCTTCGTGGCCTACCCGCTGGTGATCGACGCCGGCGAGAACCTGGTGATGGGCGAGTTCAAGGCGGCGCTGCCGGCCAAGGCCCTCCGGATCGTCGACCTGGTGATCGGCCTGTGCTGCGCGGCGGCTTGCCTGGGCATGGTCTGGGCGCTGTGGGAAGCGCTGGCCGCCAACCCGCGCAACCGCACGCCGACGCTGGGCATTCCGTTCTGGATCTATCTGGGCGGCGCGGCGGTGGGCTTCGGCGGTGGAGCACTGCTGCACCTGGCGCGGCTGGGACGACCCCAGTCCGAGGCCAAGATCGTGACCGCGAGCTGACGCGCCGCGATGCTTGGCTATCTCGTCATCGCCGGCTTCATGGCCCTGTTCATAGCCGGCTTCCCCATCGTCTACGCAATCCTGATCCCCTGCATCGGCTACGTGCTGATCGAGGACCTGCCGCTGACGTTGCTGGCGCAGCGCGTGACCTACGCCCTGGACAGCTTTCCCCTCGTCGCCGTGCCCCTGTTCATCTTCGTGGGCAACCTGATGAACCTATCGGGGATCACCGACCGGATCTTCAACTTCGCCGACACGCTGTTCAGCCGCATCCATGGTGGGCTGGCTCAGGTGAATATCCTGGGCAGCCTGATCTTCTCCGGCATCTCCGGCGCCGCGCTGGCGGATATCGCCGGACTTGGTCGGGTGGAGATCAAGGCGATGCGCGAGCGTGGCTTCGATGCACCCTTCGCCGCCGCCGTGACCGCCTCCTCCTCGCTGCTTGGGCCGATCTTCCCGCCCTCGATTCCGCTGATCGTCTACGGTTCCGCCACCTCGGTGTCGGTGGTGCAGCTTCTGCTGGGCGGTATCCTGCCGGCGGTGGTGTGCACGATATTCCTGATGATTGCTGCAGGTATCGTCTCGGTGCGCGCAGGTTACCCTCGAGCACCGCGCTGGCCGACTTTGCGAGAAGCGTGGGAAGCCACCTTGCCTGCCTTCCCGGCCCTGATGGCGCCGGTGCTGATCATCCTGGGCATGCTGATGGGAGTCTTTACCCCGACAGAGGCTGCGGCCGTAGCGGTGCTCTACGTGCTGTTCGTGGGCTTCGTCGTGCATCGGGAGATGACGTGGCAGCACGTGCTGGTCTCCGCCCTGCTCACCGCGCGCAACACCGCGGCCATCCTGGTGATCGTGGCGGCGGCGGCGATGCTGGGCTGGATCCTGTCAGTGGAGCAGATCCCGCAGGAGTTCTCGGCTTTCGTCACCGGCCTGTCGAACGACCCGCTGACCCTCTTGGTTCTGGCCAACGTCATCTTCTTACTGGCTGGCATGTTCCTCGACAGCACCACCGCGACGCTGCTGATCGTGCCGATCGTTGCCCCGCCCCTGGTAGCGGCCGGGGTGGACCCGGTACATCTGGGCCTAGTCGTGGTATTCAACCTGATGATCGGCCTGCTCACGCCACCTATGGGGCTGGCGCTGTTCCTGATGGCCGATATCGCGGAGGTCAGCATGCGCCAGCTGCTGCGCGCGTTGGTGCCCTTCTACATCCCGTTGATCGTGACGCAGGTTGTGATCACGGTGTGGCCGGAGGTGGTCCTGGCGATCCCGCGGATGATCCGCTGACGGCGAAGGACGCGCCCGGGACGCGCGTGAACCTCGCCTATGCAGATCGAGGCTGCACCCGCGGGGGGGCCTGCACAGGCAAGAGCCGCAAGTGCCATCGTGCTCAAGATCGTCCAATGTTCGAGAACACGCGTGGCTTCGTGCTACTTCCCTGGAGGTGGGTGGTCGAGCGCCCCTTCGCTCGGCTCGCCCGCTTCGACCGCCCTCCCGCGACTACGAAGGCCTACCCGAAACCCTCGCCGATCTGCACCTCGCAGCCTTCACCATCCTGTTGCCGAGCCCGCCGCAGAACTCGCCATCAGTGCGTACCGCCTTCAGAATTGCGGCATAGGCGGCAGTGGTTCCATCGGCGCGTTGAACCAGCGCTGGTGAATCTTCGCCAGCTCGCCGGTATCTACGATCGACTTGATGAACGTGTTGGACCAGTCCCGCAGTGCCTCATCCTGCTTCCGGAAAGCCATGCCGTTTGCCTGAGCGCGCAAGGTGAACTTCGGCTCGATCTGCAGGTTGGGGTAGCCGGCCGTTAGCTGTGCCAGCACGGTGTTGCTGGCGCCGATAGCCTGAGTCTGGCCGGAGATAATCGACTGCGTGGTGGTTGCGTCGTCGTCGAAGCGCATTAGTCGTATCTCCCTGGGCGCGATCGCACTGACGGCCAGATCCTGGGTGCTGGCTCGCGCAACGCCGACACGAACACCTTTCAAATCGTCAGGCCCGGCGATGCGCATCGACTTCGGCGCGAGAATATAGGTGACCAGTGCGCTGTAGGGGTTGGAGAAGAGTACTTGCCTCGCACGTTCCTCAGTGATGCCGAAGGTGGCAATCAGCATGTCGACCTTATTGGTCAACAGAAAGGGGATACGATTGGGGCCGGTAACCGGTACGATTTGTAGTTCTACCCCCAGCTCCTTCACCAACAGTCGGGCGACGTCAACGTCGTAACCAGCGGGATTCTGGTTGCTGTCGGTGCCACCGAAGGGCGGATAGTCGGTTAGCACACCGACCATCAGCCGTCCGCGCCGCTTGATTTCCTCAGGCGTCGCTGCACGCGCCGCACCGAAGCCCACCGGCAGCAGCGTCCCTGCGGCGCCGAGGGCGATGCTACTACCCAGCCCACGGCGGGTGATCCCATGCGAGGTGGTCATGCTGTCGTTTCCTCTTTGATGTGCCGGCCTCACCTGGTGGCCATGGCGAGTTTCTGTTCCATCCGCCGTCCGTAGAGCGAGAGTGGCCAGCAGATGATGAAATAGGTCAGCGCCACCAAGCCGAAAATGGTGAAGGGCTGGAAGGTCGCGTTGTTTACGACCTGCGCGGCGCGCGTTAGCTCAACGAAACCGATAATAGAGGCGAGGGAGGTCGCCTTGACGAGCTGTACCAGGAATCCAACAGTTGGCGGGATGGCGATACGAAAAGCCTGCGGCAAGACGATATGCCGCATCTGCCGCCAGTAGCGCAGGCCGAGAGCGGAGGAGGCCTCCCACTGGCCCCGAGGCACCACCTCGATGCAGCCCCGCCAAATCTCGCCGAGGAAAGCGCTTGCATGAAGCGAGAGGCCAATGGCGGCCGCGCCCCAGGGATCGACGTTGAAACCGAAGATGCTCGGAACGAAAAAGGCGAGGAAGAGCTGCATCAGTAGGGGAGTGCCCTGGAACAGCTTGATATAGGCGATGGCCGTCCAGCGCATCCAATCGAAGCGGCCGGTGCGCATCAGTGCGATCAGTATCCCCCCGACCGCACCACCAGCGAAGGCGACCATCGAGAGTATTAGCGTCCATCGTGCCGAGAGGAGGATGAACCAGATCTCGTTACTCCCGAAGCCGCGCATGATCTACCACCTCAGCGCGAAGCTGGTCGCGCAAGGAAAGCGCGTTCAACCCAGGCGAAGACGCCCCAGAAAAACATTGACATCACAAGGTACATCGCCGTGACCACGAAGTAGACTTCGAAGCTTCGAAAGTTACGCGCCTGAATGTCGTTGCCCGCTGCGGTCAACTCGCTCGCCGCGATTGCCGAACATACGGATGAGTTCAGCATCAGTAGGATAAATTGACTGGTAAGGGAGGGGTATACCGCCTGTACCGCGGGCTTGAGCACGACAAGGCGAAAGATTTGTAGCGGCTTGAGGCCCAACGCGCGACCCGCCTCAATCTGCCCCTTGTGGATCGATTCAATGCCGGCGCGGATGATCTCGATCCCATATGCGCCGAAGTTGATTACCATGGCCAGCAGCGCAGCCTGATCCGCCTCAAGTCGAATGCCGATCGCAGGCAGGCCGAAGAAGACCATGAAGATCTGGATTAGGAATGGCGTATTTCGGATTATCTCGATATAGCCGTCTATGATCCAGCGCAGCCAGACCGGGCCATTGGCCTTTCCGAGCGCACCGAGTACGGCGACAATGAGTCCGATTGCCATGGACATTGCGGAAAGCCAAAGCGTGCGCAGCGCGCCCGCCAGCAGTTCATCCCAAGCTTCGAAGACTTGGCTGAACTCGAAGACGTAATTCATGAGCCGGCCAGCGGCGTGGCGCCGACGAGGCTTGGTCGGATGTATCGTGCCGCCATAGCTCCGCTTCCAATGACCGCTTCCTGCCAGCCCTTCGGGCTATCGACTTGGCGTCGGCCCCGCGTTTCTACGAGGCACCCGCGTCGAAAGGCTGACCCGGTTTGACATCGGTGGCAAGCGCTCACCCCGATGAGCCCTCAAGTTTCTCGGCAGCATCGTGATGGGGGAGCTGGACCTAAGGCTCCAGCAAGGGGGCTCCCGGGCAACCAATCGCCCACGAGGCTGCGGGTGTGCACGAGGCGATCAGGCCCACCGACGCCAGGACCCGCGACGTGTCGCCTCACAGTCCGGGCCTCATGGTGGCACCTCAAGCCCATCGACGAGCTCTCGCCGGGCGGAGGCCCTGCTCCGAAAAGCTGGGGCCCAAATGGAGGAAGACCTCCGGACCACTATCGGCGCTTTGCTCAATATCTTCGGCACGGCCGAGTGTCGGAATTTCCTCGTCAACTCGACCAGCGTTGCGAACGGCAACCTGGGCCCACGCGGGAGGATGATGCTAGCGGCGCGACATTCGTGCCGAGTTCAAGGAGCAGGCCGGAGGCCTGGACTGGGGTTGCACATCGCCGAGCGGTGCGCAGCGGTCCCTGATCAGCACGGGCATCCCCTCACCGTTAAATCTTGCCCGACGCTCGTGGGATCACCAGCCAAGGCTTCGCCATACAGGATGATTTTGTCCAGACAGGCTCGGGGATCCGCTCTATCACCGATATATCATATTTTGTTTCGTTACGGCGTGGCCCTAAGGTGATGATCCTGCCAGCCGCTATTGTCCTGATTCCGTAGTTCCTCCGATCTGCTGAGTTTGGAGGCAGAAGCGCTGGATGGCGGCGAGGATATTGTCGGCGGACTTGGTCCAGC
>NZ_JACIJD010000042.1 GCF_014199205.1 Muricoccus pecuniae
GAGCGGATGCCGCAGCAGTAGCCCACCAGCAGCATGCGGATCGTCAGTTCGGGGTCGATCGAGGGTCGCCCGATGGCGCTGTAAAAAGGCTCGAGTTGCTGCGGATGCTGCTCAGCTCGACGAAGCGGTCGATGCTGCGCAGCAGGTGATCGGCGGGCACGTGCTCCTCCAGGCTGAAGCCGTAGAACAGAGCCTCCTGCCGGATCGGCCGCTCGCCCATCATCGCCATGCTCTCCGCAGTTCGGAGAACTGAATCAGCCTGAGGCGGCTGCCTCAACCGACTTTTTCAAAACCATCGGCCAAACCTAGCCGTTCAGCTCGGTAGCGCGAGAAGCTGAGGTGAGTCCGAACGCAGCGACAGTTGTAGCCGCCTCCCCTGCCCCACGAGGCGCGAGATCGAGGGATTATCGTGCCTAAAGGCCTGGTCAGAGAGGCTGGGTGGGCCCGATTTCCGTCGACTCCCTTGTTGCAGGGTACGCCGCTTGGCCTGACACTCAGCGGCGCCGTTCGACCTTGTTGCACAAACCTTGTAGGTAGCCCTGCACAACTGCCTCAGATCTTGTTGAGCGTCAGCGTCAGCGCCACGCCGAGGCGCTCGAGGAACAGGCGACTGTCGTACTGCGCCCACTCCTCCATCAGGGAGCCGTCGGGGACGTAGCGGAAGACTTTGTTGATCTTGTAGAACACGGGTCTGCCATGGGGCATGACCGTCCCGACCGGAGAGGCCGTGAACGGCCGCACGAAGAGGGCGGAGAAGGTCGTTCGCGCCGCGACATGCGGCCCGCCGTCCGAGAAGATCTGCTGCCGGGTTACGGCGAAATCGTCGAACGCCGCACGGCAGGCCGCGAAATAGGCCCAGAGCTCCTCGCGCGACAGCGTGCTTCCGTCCGGGGCGTGAAACCGGAAGTCCGGGTGGAAGAACCGCGCCAGGGCCTCTGGATCCTCACGCGCGATCCCGCTGGTGCCGATCCGAATCAGCGCGCGTGCGCGCGCCGAGAGGCTGGGATCGTCCTCGCGAAGATCCGGTTCGTCCTGCATGGCCATGCTTCCTCGTGTCTCCTCTCTGCCAGCGGTCGTAGCGGCCCCGCCCGCCCGAAGGGGCAGCTCGAGGCCTGCGACCTAGGCGACCGCGCCGCCCAACAGCGCGCGCCGGCCGGGATCGTGAACCTCCTGGCGGCACTCAACGCCCGGTCGGGTGCGCTTCGGGCGCAACTGGCTCCTGCCGGCACCACGGAACATGGGACCCTCCTGCATCGATGCTCTCCTCGAGGCGCGCCCTGCGGCGTCACCGGCAGCCGCCGGGCAACCGCGCGGCACGCCTCCGGGCGGGCGATCCCCCCTTGCCGCAGCCTGTGCCCTGGGAGCGGGGCAGCCCCCTGCGACGCCCCCGCGGCGGCCGGGTGTGGTCAGAGCAGGTCCTCCACGCGTATGGGCAGGCTGCGGAGCCGCTTCCCGGTGGCGTGGTGCACGGCGTTCGCGATGGCCGGCGCCACGCCCACCATCGCCACCTCGCCCAGCCCCTTCACGCCCGGCCGGTTCAGCCGCGGGTCGGGCTCGTCCACGAACTCCACCTCGATCGTGCCGATGTCGGCGTGCACGGGCAGGACGTACTCGGCCAGGTCGGCGTTGAGGAAACCGCCGTGCCGCGGGTCCACCTCGCTGACCTCACGGAGCGCGGCGCCGATGCCCCAGACCACACCGCCGCGCAACTGGCTGGCGGCCGTGCGCGGGCTGACCACGCGACCGCAATCGGCCACGCTGACTATGCGGGGCACGCGGATGCGGCACGTCGTCGGCTCCACCCGCACCTCCACGAAATGCGCCACGTGGCTGAAGCTGACGAATTCCGGGTAGGCAGGCCCCGCCGCCGCCGGCAGGCCGGTGGCGAGGCGGCCTATCACCGCCTCCGGCTGCCCCGGTGCGCGCCGGCTGACCTCCACCTCCAGGAAGGCACGGCCGGCGGCGCGGAGCCGTTCCGCCGGGGTCCGGCTGGCCGGCAGCGCGTCCAGCGCGCGTAGCAGGGCGTCGCAGGCCTCGTCGGTCGCGGGAACCACGGTGGCCGTGCCCCAGGAACCGGCGGTGAGGTGCTGCGGAGTCGCGCCGGTGCTGCCGATCTCGACCGTGATCCGCCCGGGATCGACCCCGAGCCGCCGCTGGAGGACGGCGGCGATGGCGGTCCGCATGCCCTGGCCCATCTCGTGCCCGCCGACGCCGAGGGTGACGGTGCCGTCGTCCAGGAGGCGGAGCCTCGCGACCGCCGGGGCCGTCGCCGCCTTGTAAGCACCGATGGCGACCCCCCAGCCGACCAGGGCTCCGTCGGCCGCCCGCATGGAGCCGGGCGCCATGCTGCGCCGTTCCCAGCCGAAGCGCGCCGCGCCCCGGCGCAGGCACTCGGCCAAGTGGCGGGACGAGTAGGGGCGGCCGGTGACGGGGTCCGCCGCCGCGTCGTTCGCCAGGCGCAGCGCCACGGGGTCCCGGCCCAGCCGGTAGGCCAACTCGTCCACGCAGCTCTCCACCGCGAAGGCGGCAGGGTGCTCGTAGGGCGCGCGCATGTAGCCCGGCGTCTGCACGTCGTTCCGCACCAGCCGCTCCCGGCCGCGGAAGTTGCCGATGCCGTAGAGGCGGGAGGAGAGTTCCGTGTACTGGGTGGGGAAGAGGTCGTGGCGCGAGGTCTGCGAGTCCGTCTCGTGGACCAGCGCCGTCATCCGGCCCTCCGCGTCGGCGCCGAGCCGGATGCGGTGCCGGCTGGCCGGGCGGAAGCTGCCGCCGTGGAAGACCTGCGCCCGGCTGACGACGAGCTTCACCGGCCGCTCAAGGCGCCGCGCGGCCTCCGCCGCCAGCACGGTGTGCGCCTGCAGGGAGTTCTTCTGCCCGAACCCGCCGCCGGCCGAGGGGGAGAGAACGGTGATCCGCGCCGGCTCGATCTCCAGCTGCCGCGCCAGCCCGTGGCGGATCGCCTCGGCGTTCTGCGTGCCCTCCTGCACGGTGAGGTGACCGTCGCGCCACTCGGCGACGGTGGAGAGCATCTCGATCGGGCTCTGGTGCTGCGCGGGGTGGCGGAACTCGGCCTCGATGCGGATGGCGGCGTCGGCGAGGGCGGCGGCCGCGTCGCCCACCGTCACGTCCGCGAACATCGGCTTGGGCAGGGGGGAATCCGCCTGCGCGACGATGTCCGCCTCCGGCGTGTCCAGCGTCACCTGGTGCGGCTCGGCCGCGAGGTCGGCGCGGACCAGCCTTGCTCCCTCGGCCGCGGCCTCCGGGCTGTCCGCGACCACCAAGGCGATCGGCTGGCCGCGATAGGCCACCTGCGGGGAGGTAAGGGGCTGGATGCTCTGGAAGCCGTAGCCGCCGCCCATGATGAAGCCCGGCGGCTTCACCCCGCCGAGGTCCTCGTGGGTCAGCACCAGCCGCACGCCGGGCACGGCGCGCGCGGCCGCGGCGTCGATGCGCCAGACGGTGCCGCGCGCCACGGCCGCGACCGCGAGGGCGGCGTGCGCCATGCCCGGCCGCGCGTCGTCGGCGGCGTAGCGCAGGGCGCCGCGCACCTTGTCCTGCGCATCGGCGCGCGGGGCATCAGGGAAAGAGGTGTCGCTCATCGGGTCAGGCCCTCTGCCGGGCGATCAGGAGGGCATCGGCCACGGTGCGGGCGCCGAGCTCGATTCGGAAGGCGTTGTGGTGGCCGGGGCGGGCACCGCGCAGGGCGGCGTCGCCGGCGGCGCGCGCCGCCTCGGGCGTCAGCCTCCGGCCGGCCAGCTCCCGCTCGGCCTCCCGCGCCCGCCAGGGGCGCGTGGCCAAGCCGCCGAGGGCGATCCGCGCCTCCCGCACCACCTCGCCTTCCATCCGCAGCGCGACGGCGGCGGAGGCGAGGGCGAAGGCGTAGGACTCCCGGTCCCGGATTTTGTGGTAGGTCGAGGCGCGGCCTAGCGGCGTGGCCGGCACGCGGACGCGCAGGATCATCTCGTCACGCGCGAGCGTCGTCTCCACCTCCGGCGTCGCGCCGGGCTCGCGATGCAGCGCCTCCAGCGGAATCGTGCGGGCGCCGTTCGGGCCGGCCACGTCCACTGCCGCGTCGAGGGCCAGGAGCGCCACCGCCCAGTCGCCGGGATAGGTGGCGATGCAGGCCTCGCTGCCGCCGAGCACCGCGTGGCCGCGGTCGATTCCCTCCCGCGCCGCGCAGCCGCTACCCGGGACGCGCTTGTTGCAGGCGAAGGGCTCGCCGTTCCGGAAATAGGCGCAGCGCGTGCGCTGCAGCAGGTTGCCGCCGAGGCTGGCCATGTTCCGGAGCTGCTGCGAGGCGGCCTTCCAGAGCGCCTCCGACAGCACGGGGTAGTCCCGCACGAGCCGGGGGTCGGCCGCCACGTCGCTCATCCGCGCGCCCGCGCCGAAGACCAGCTCGCGCGGGCCGGCGGTCTCGAAGCCCGACAGGCCGGGCAGCGCGCTAATGTCCACCAGCCGCTCCGGCGTCTCGGCGCCGAGCTTCATCAGGTCGTAGAGGGTCGTGCCGCCCGCCAGGAAGCGGGTTCCGCGCCCGCCCGCCGAGACCGCGCGGATCGCGGCCTCTTCGCTCTCGGCGCGGGCATAGGTGAAGGGCTGCACCGCCTCAGGCCCCCCGCATCTTCGGCGCGGCGTCCTGGATCGCGGCGAGGATGCCGGCATAGGCGCCGCAGCGGCACAGGTTGCCGCTCATGTACTCTCGGATCTCCTCCGCGCTGCCCGCGCGGCCTTCCCGGACGAGGGCGATGGCGGCCATTATCTGCCCGGGCGTGCAGTAGCCGCACTGCAGGGCGTCGTGGTCGATGAAGGCCTGCTGCATCGGGTGGAGCTCGTCATCCTCCCGCGCGACGCCCTCGATCGTCGTCACGGCGCGGCCGTCGGCCTGCACGGCGAGCGTCAGGCAGGAGGCGACGCGGCGCCCATCCAGGTGCACCGTGCACGCGCCGCACTGCCCGTGGTCGCAGCCCTTCTTGGCGCCGGTGAGCGCCAAGCCCTCCCGCAGCGTGTCGAGCAGCGAGGCGCGCGGGTCGAGCGAGAGCTGTCTCGCCTCGCCGTTCACGGTCAGGTTCACGCGCAGGCGGCCATCCCCGGCGTCCTGCGCCCTTGCTGGTGCCGCGATCCCCGGCGGGGCGAGGGGCGCTGCGGCGAGGGCCGCGCCGATCATCAGCGGCCGGCGGCTGACCGCACCGGGGGTGTCGCTCGGCTCGTCGGGCGTTCTGTCCATCACGTCGGTCTCCGGCTGCGCGGGGCTTTCCCAGTCCCAGGCTACGCCGCCGTCAGGCGGGGCCGCGCTCGCGATCCTGCCGAGGATGCTCGCGGGATTGCCGCCCCGGGCGCGTCACCGGCGCCCCCTGCGATAGGCGGTGGGCGAGACCCCGGTGATGCGGCGGAAGGCGGTGGCGAAGTGAGAGGGATTGTCGTAGCCGCACAGGAAGGCGATGGCCGAGACGGGCTCGTGGCCGGCCTCGAGGTGTCGCCGCGCCGCCTCCATGCGCAGCCGCGTCAGCCGGCGGATGGGCGTCTCGCCATGCACCCGCCTGAAGGTCCGCAGGAGGTGGAACCCGCTCATCCCCGCCACCTCGGCGAGCTCGGCCGGCGTCAGCGGGCGGGAGAGGTGGGCACGCATGAAGTCGTCCAGCCGCCGCAGCCGCCCCTCCGGCGCCGGAACCGGCGCCCTCGGCCGCAGCGCGGTGTGTCGCAGCAGGATATGTGCCGCCAGCAGCTCCCGAGACGCCTCGGCATAGAGGTCCGGCGCGCCGGACCGGAGGGCGTCCGACAGGCCCAGCATCACCCCCGCGACGAGGGGGTCGTGGTAGGCCAGTTCGTTCGGCAAGCGAAGCCGTGACGGATCCATGCCCGAGAGGTCCGCGGCCACGCGGCGGAGTGAGGTGGCCGGAAGGTGCAGGTGCAGGGACTCGTGCGGCGCCTCCCCCCGCCAGCGCAGGACGGTCTCGTGCCCCGGTGCCGTCATGCCCAGGCTGCCCGCGCGGTAGCGGGCTCCCTGCCAGCGGCGGCCGTTCCAGGACTCGATGTCGAAGCTTCCCTCTGTCACCAGGACGAGCAGTTGGTCGGCGGAAGCTGGCAAGGCGACCCTCTCGACCACGGCCGGCGCCGTGTAGCGCCGCAGCAGGATGGATCGCCACTCGGGCCCGCTGCTGGCCGAGAGGGTGATCCCTGCCCTCGCATGGGCAGCGAGGCTGGCCTTATGGTAGCCGTCCGGCATCAGGATATCGGCCACCGTCCAGGGAGCCATGGTTTCGCCTTTCAGGGGATCGCGTTGGAGCACGTGCCGTGTTGCTGCCTGGGCGGGACACGCCCAGGCAGAGATTCAAGTTGCCTCGGTACGGAGGCCTCAGCCCGTGCGAGACAGGAACCGAGTGCCGGTCAACTCCTCGGTCGCGGTCCACAAGCGTGCGGCCGCCCCGGTGTCGCTGGCCGCAGTGGGAATAGTGGCCAGGCCGAGTGGGCCGTTGACCTCCTGCGGCCCCGTCGGTCCGTAATACGCGCCCCCGCGCGCCTGAGGAGCGGTCGCGGCGTAGAGGGTGGGCAGCGCACCTTGCGCAGCGGTCTGGAAGTGCTCTCGCCTGCTGGCCCAGAGACGTCCTGACTCGCTGTCGAGGCCCGGTCCGCGCGCGACCAGTTCGGTCACGGCGACCCCGGGATGTGCCGCCATGCTCTGGATGCTCCAGCCGGCGGCTTCGCTGCGTCGCTGGAGTTCGAGCGCGAAGATGAGGCAGGCCAGCTTCGACTGAGCGTAGGCAGCGTATGGATCATAGGCGCTGGTGGACTGGAGGTCGTCGAAGTTGATGCGTCCTCGGTGCACGGCGATGCTGGACAGGGTGACGACGCGGGGGGCGGCGCTCCTCCGAAGGATAGGCAGCAGTCCGGCGGTCAGGACAAAGTGCCCAGCGTAGTTGGTGGCGAACTGCATTTCGAGGCCGTTCACGGAGGTGCTGCGCTCCGGAGGCGCCATGATCGCGGCGTTGTTCACCAGCCCATCGAGCCGCGGCAGGGCCGCGCGGAGACGGTCGGTCAACGCGCGAACCGAAGCTAGATCCGCGAGGTCGATCGCCTCGAACTGCAGCTGTGCGTTGGGGATCTCCTGCCTGATCCGGGCGATCGCCTCCTCTCCACGCTGGGGATTGCGCGCAGCGATGACGACCGTAGCGCCGGCGGCGGTCAGGGCCTTAGCGTTCTCATGTCCCATGCCGCTGGTCCCACCCGTGACAAGGAAGATGCGCCCGGTCTGGGACGGCATGTCGGCCAGGCTCCAGTCGGGTTTGGGGTGGTCCTGAGCAACCGCATCGCCCGTGACGAGGCCGGCGCTCCAGAGCGTACCCATGGCCAGGAGAGTCGACCGCCGCCCCAGGCGAACGGGATGCTCGTAATTCATGCGTGTCGCATTGTTCATTGCTCTGACTCCTTGTTGTCAGGGTGTGTGCAGCCGGGGATCCTAGAGGCCGTATCCGTTACCAGTCCGCCCTCAGCCTGATCCCGGGATGTCACGGGTCTGCGCCGTTGCCCGGCAGCGTCATAGAGGCGCCGCGGCGCCGGCAGGTGCGGTGTGACGAACGAGGGGCTCCGACGTTGGCCGCTCGGCGCGCCGCATCTGAGCGCGCCCGAGCCAGAGACCCAGTGCGGCCCAGGCCAGCGCCAAGGGTACGACCAAGCTAATCAGCCCACCGAGGGTGAGACCGAGCCGCCCGAGCACGCCCTCGGTCTGCGCGCCCAGCACGTCGCCGGCTCGGTAGATGAAGGTGTCGGTGAAGGCCTTTGCCTTGAACTTTTCCTCGCGGTCGACCACGGTGAACAGCGCTTCGCGCGCCGGCCGGGTGATGCCGCGCTGCACGGCGCGGCTGGTGGCCTCCAGGAGGATCAGTACGAGGAAGGATCCGTAGATCGCCAGCCCGATGAACCCCAGGATAGTGACTGCGGGTAGGATCGCGAGGGCCACGCCGAGCCCGAACCGCTTAATGATCTTCCCGGTGAGGGTGAGCTGCAGGACCAGCACCGCGACCTGGGTCCACATGTCAATGCTGCCCAGGATTGCGGCCCGTGCATCCGTGCTGTCCGCCACCGCCGCGACCATCTGAAGGCGAGTGAAGTAGATGACGGTTGCGAGAACCGTCATCAGCATGATGTAACCGGCGATGGCGGTCAGGTAGCCGGACCGGAATACGGCGCGCAAGCCCTCCCAGGCGCTGCCGCCGACCCGCTCCTCCTCGGCCGGGAAGGCGGGAGCGGAAGCCTCGCCGTGGCGGTCGGGCGCCGAGCGCACGAGCAGCCATGCCGTGGCTATCGCCAACAGCAGGAATCCGCCAGAGATCAAGAGAAGGCTCGGCGTGCCCAGTGGCTCTGCCAGCCGCGCCGTGAGCCAGGGGCCGAAGATGGCGCCGAGCGTTCCTCCCACAGAGATTAGCGCGAAGAGGCGTTCTCCCTGATCGCTGCTGAAGCGATCGGCCATTAGCGCCCAGAAGACCATGGTCACGAACAGGTTGAAGACGCTGGACCAGACGTAAAACACCTGGCCGCTGCCCTGGCCCACCGCATCGGGGGCTATCGTCAGAAGTGCCCAGAAGCCCACCAAGCTCAGCACGAAGAAGCCGTAGGTTGCACCGATGAACTCCAGTCTCCGCAAGCGGCTGACCAGCCAACCGAAGATCGGGTTCACAGCAAGCGTGGCCAGGGCGGTGCCGATGAACAACCAGCGGATGCCCTCGATGCCGCGCTGCATACCCAGGGCGTCCCTGGCGGGCCGGAGCAGCATCAGCGCAGTGAGCACGCAGAAGAAGAACAGGGCAGCGATGAGAACCGGCCTGATCTCTTCCTGCCGGAGATTGGCCAGGATCGGCAGAAGATTTCTATGACGGCGTGATGTGGATGGGTTCATGGCATGGGGGTCCAGGTAGGGTGGCTCGACAGGGGTGCTTCGTTCACCGATCAGCGGTGGTCGTTGCTGGCCTGCGGGTGCCCCCCGTCATCCTGCTGAACCAAGTGCAGGAAGGTTCGATCGCTCTTGGTCCGGGGCTGGCGCTGGCGGATACGGTAAACCGAGGCCGGCGGCACGTTGGCCAGAGTGCCGCCGATGCGCGTCGCCTTCAGGCCGAGACGATCCAACAGGGTGCGCGGTATCGGGCAGGTTGGCCCGTAGGTGAACTGGTAGAATGCTCCACCCGGCTGCATCTTCCCAAAGGAGCCTTCCAGGATGCCAACGACCTTGCGTGGCCTCATCGAGAGAACGGGAAGGCCGCTCACGACCGCGCCGGCCAGCCGGCCTCCGAACAGCCGTACTTGATGAAGGCGGGCCGCATCCATCCAGAGTGTCTGCGCGCGCGGGAAGCGCAGCTTCAGCGTCGCCGCGAACTCCGAGCCGTACTCGATCAGCGCAACGTCATCCTCTCGCACTCCGCGGCGCAGCAGGGCCCGGGTGAAGGAGCCCGTTCCCGGGCCGAGTTCGATGACAGGACCGGTCGCGGCCGAGATCTCCGCCGTGATGGCCTCTGCCAGTGCCTGTCCTGAGGGAACGATCGCCGCGACGCGCAGAGGATTGGAAAGCCAGGCTCTGAAGAAACCGTAGGTCTCGCTGAGGGTGGCGATGCTCATGGCGCATGGTCCTGTAGGGGGTGGAGGGGAGCGGGGCCGGCGGCTGCGCGCCGGTGGCGTCGCCACAGGAGGACCACGGTGGCCTCAGTGACGATCAGGCCCACGAGGAGCTTGAGGGCGAGGGAGGAGACGTTGATGTCGGAGGAGACCTGCGCCGCGACGAAGCCGACCCCGATGAACAGCCCGTTCCAGGCCGCGATCCCTGCGGCCGTGGCCAGGAGGAAGGCCCTCGGTTCTGCCCGCAGAATGCCGGCCATCGCGGGCGTCACCAAGCGGATGGTCGGCACGAGCTGCGCGCCGAAGGCGATCAGCACCTGCCGGTCCTGGCAGGCCTCCACCCATTGAGCGACCCGCCCTGGCGAGAGGCCAAGGATGCGCGCACTCCATTGGAGGACGCGACGGGCCATGGCCTCGCCCATCGACATCACGATGCTGTAGCAGGCCAGGCAGGCGGCCGTGCCGCCTAGCGTAACGGCAAGGATGGCGAGCGGCGCCGGCCAGAGCCCATCAGCGGCGCCGATCCCGATCGCGACGAGGAGCCCGTAAGATGGCAGGATCGGAATAATCCGTTCGACCGCGCCGATGGCCAGGAGGCCCGCCAGCCCGAGAGGCGCCGCCCACGCCATCAGATCACCGAGCGGGTCCATGCTCAGCTCACGCCCGAGACTGCTGCTGCGGACCAAGCGGTCCGATTCAAGGTCCTCTCCTCGGCTGGGATGGTCCGGTTCCCCCTGGCGGCTCGCCCTTCGTCCGGGGAGAGGCGACTGAGGCGGGCAGCGCACCATTCCCGCCAGAAGGCAGACGGGGGCAGCGGGGTCGCCTGGCAGTAGTGATGATCTGGGGAGAAGAGGGCCACGACAAGGCTCCGATGTGGTCGAAGCGACGCTACCGGGGCTGCACGTCCCGATGATGAGCGGTCCATTACCAGGCCGACACCGTGTGTCCGGGTAGAAACAAATAAGCGCTAAAACCTGTCATAACGGCGGCAGCCCGAGATGGTAGGGAGGACCATGACCCCGATGCCGCATATCCTGCTCGTGGATGATGACGAGGACATCCTCACCCTACTCACCCACTTTCTTCAGAATCACGCTTGCCGCGTCTCCGTCGCGCGGGACGGGGCTGAGATGTTTGCCGTGCTGGAGGCAAAGCGGGCGGACGTGATCGTCCTGGACGTGATGCTGCCGGACGAGAGCGGATTCGATCTCTGCCGCCGCCTCCGCACCGGCTCCTCAGTCCCGGTTATCATGCTCACGGCGGTGAGCGACCACACGGACCGGGTGGTCGGGCTTGAGATCGGGGCGGATGACTACCTCACCAAGCCGTTCAATCCCCGCGAACTGCTGGCGCGGATCAAGGCGGTGCTCCGCCGAAGCGAGGCAAACCATGCGCCCCAGCCCAGGGACACTCGGCCAATGCTGTGCTTCGGCCGGTGGCGACTCGATGTCACTCGGCGAGAACTGCGATCCGATGACAACATGCTTGTCTCATTGTCCGCCGGCGAGTTCGACCTGCTCCTTGCCTTTGCCGAGCACCCTCAGCGAGTGCTGACGCGCGATGTATTGATGGACCTCGCCCGAGGTGAGAGCCACGCCGCCTTCGATCGAAGCATCGATGTCCAGGTCAGCCGCCTTCGCAGGAAGCTCGAGGACTCATCGAAAAGCCCTGAGCTGATCCGCACGGTCCGGAACGGTGGCTACATCCTCATGGCGCCGGTGTCGCGGTCATGAAGGTGCGGCGCTGGCTGGGCGACACGATGGCGCGTCGCTTTGGCCTGACTATCCTCCTCGCCATTGCTGCCACCCTTTTGATGAACGGGCTTTTCGTGGCCTTGGCGGGTGTATGGGGGCGCCCATCCTTCGAGAAGAGCGGCTTGCTGGACGCGGCCGCGGCCACGGTGCGCATCACCGAGGCCCAACCCCCGGGTATCCGGGCGGCGCTCGCTTCCTCCGCAGGTACGGGGGCCTACAGCGTGATTTGGAGCGTGGAGCCGCCGGTCGATCCAAGTGAGCACCTGCAGACCGTGTACATGCGCGGCGTAACAGCGTTCCGCAGGGTGCTAGATGACCCCAGCAGGACCATCATCTTCTTCAACAGCGACATGCCAGAGGTGAGGTCATCGGAGCGCATGCAGGATCTGCTGCGCAACGGGCTGCGGTTCTTCACAAGCGTCCGGCTCACGGACGGCACCTGGCTGACGTTCACGGCGTCACAGCGCAGCTGGGGCATCTCCATGCCCCTCCGCTACATCCTGATCGGGCTCTTCGCCGGGCTCTCCACCATCATCTTCGCGACCGCCGCGGCCTGTGCCACGGCAGCACCTGTGGAACGGCTCGCGGCCGGCGTACGGCGGTTCGGTGCGAATCCACGGGCGCCAGCGCTCCCTCTCCAGGGGCCGGCCGAGCTGCGCGAAACGATCAGTGCTTTCAACAACATGCAGGCGCAGATCCGACGTTTCGTCGAGGACCGCACCATGATGCTCGCGGCGATCTCGCACGATCTGCGCACGCCGCTCACGCGCATGCGGTTGCGCGGCGAGTTTATTGACGACCCGGTGCAGCAGAGAAAGCTCTTCCAGGACGTCGAGGAGATGCAGAGTATGGTGGATTCTGCACTTGCCTTCTTCCGTGACGACGCAGGGCATGAGCAGGCAACGAGTTTCGATCTTGCAGAACTGCTGAAGACGATTATCGACAACTACGGCGACCAAGGGATCGAGATCGCATATTCCGGACCGGACCACGCGAGATGGAGCGGGCGGCCTCAAGCGCTGCGCCGGGTCTTCGTGAACCTGCTCGAGAACGCCATAAAGCATGCGGCATTACCGAGCATTACTCTCCGAGTGACGCAACGGGGTGCTGAAGTGACGGTTCGTGACCGCGGGCCCGGGATCGACGACGATAAGCTGGATCAGGTTTTCCTGCCCTTTCGGCGCCTCAGCAAGGCACGCCAGCCGAGCACTGGCGGGATGGGACTAGGTCTCACCTCGGCACGCAGCATCGTGCGCGCCCATGGCGGCGACATCACGTTGCAGAACCACGCCAGCGGCGGGCTGCAGGCCGTGATTGTGCTTCCCCCGTCAGCAGCATGAAGCAAGGCGCGATCGCAACGAGCCACAGAACCGATTCCAGAGGTGAGTGATGATGAGTGCGGAGGATCTCCGAAGCTTTTTGGTACAATCGTTCTCGCCTCTGACCTGTGAAGTTCAGGTTTGGGAAGGAGGCCGACGGCTTCGCTTCAAAGTGCGTGATGAGGGAGGGCAAGTTCTATTGGATCTTTCCAGCCTTGTCCTTCCGCCGTTTGCGGACACAAGCGTTATTGGGAAATACGTCGATCATCTTTGGGCGCTCTGCCGCCCGGGAGAGTCAATGGCCCAACCGTTGAAGCGTGACAGAGCAGTACCATCCAAGAGCGTTGATCTGGTTCAGAAATGATGCAATGGAAGCGGGCGTGCGCGGAGCAGGTCAACGCTGGGCGCAAGCCTTCAGGAACTGTAAGCCCCTGAGAAGGCGGCTTGCCATTCGCGCCTGCAAGGCGGCGAAGTTTCCTTCCACTGAGGGGCTGTCCGAGGCGTGGCTCCGTCAACCGACCCAATCTGCTCCCTTCGTCGAACAAGTCGCAAAGTTCCTCATGAAGGAATCGCTGCCAGGGCATTGTCGCTTCCGCTCAGCGCCCGTCTCGATCGCCAGCTACATGCGCCGCTCTTCCTGTGAGCGGACCCGACGTGCTCGGTTCTGACGAAGCGAGAAGGCGGCTGTCGCCAGAAGCCTGCCTTCCAAGCCCTGGACCCTCAAACCCGCATCACCTCCAGGAAGGCACGGAATGCCGCGCTCGGCTGGCGCCGGCTCGGATAGTACAGGTGGTTGGCGGCCAGCACCGGCGCCCATCCCGGCAGCACCTCGGCCAGCGATCCGTCGTCCAGATACGGAGCAGCCTGGAGGCGCAACAGGCACACGACGCCGAGCCCGGCCAGCGCCGCGTCGCGCATCAGGTCGGCGTCGTTGGTGATGAAGGTCTCGGGGACCGCACGTCCGAACATCTCGCCATCGCGCACGAACTCCCAGCGGTGGAGCGCGCCTGACGAGGTATGGCGGTAGCTGATGCACCGATGCGCGCCGAGGTCGTCGGGCGTCGCTGGCGTACCATGCTCACCGAGATAGGAGGGTGCCGCCGCGAAGACGAGCTCCATCGGCTCGCTGATCCGCACCGAGATCATGTCCCCCTGCAAACCGCCCGCGTGCCGCACGCCGCAGTCGAACCGCTCGGCCACGATATCGACCAGCCCGTCGTTGACGGCCAGCTCCACGGCAACGTCCGGGTAGCGCTGCGACAGCGTCGCGAGGCGGGGCAGAACGACGTGGATGGCCGCTGGCCGATGCGCGTTGACGCGGACCCGACCCACCGGGCGATCGCGCGCCTGATCGAGCTCGGCCAGCATGTCCTGCATAGAGGACATCGCGGGACGTAGCCGCAACAGGAGCTGCTCGCCCGCGCCCGTAGGCGAGAGGGAGCGGGTGGTGCGATCCAGCAGGCGGATGCCGAGCCTGCCCTCCAGGGTCCGCATGGCATGGCTCAGCGCGGACGCGGACAGGCCAAGTCGGGCCGCCGCCTTGGCGAAGCTGCCCGCCTCCACGATCTCGGCGAACACTGCCAAGCCCGACCAGACCTCGCGGTCCATTCCTGAAAATCCTTCAGCAACCCATGCGCCATTGAGGCACTAATCGGTCCCTGGGCTGCAGTCCATCATCGGCAGGGTGCACGGAGAAAGGAGCGCCCGATGAACCTCGAGACCTACCGCCCGCTCGGCCGTTCGGGCCTGCTGGTCAGCCCGCTCGCCCTGGGCACGATGACCTTCGGCACCGCGCGGTGGGGCGCCGACGAGGCTGGCAGCCGGACGATCTTCGAGTGCTACGTCGACCTGGGCGGCAACTTCATCGACACCGCCGACGTGTATTCCGGCGGCCGCTCGGAGGAGATGGTCGGCACGTTCGTCGCCGAACGTGGCCTGCGCGACCGTATGGTGATCGCCACCAAGTCGGGCTTCGCCACGGGCCAGGGATTCCACCAGGGCGGCAACGGCGCGCGGCATGTCCACGCGGCGGTCGAGCGCTCGTTGCAGCGGCTGCGCACCGACTTCATTGACCTCTACTGGATCCACATCTGGGACGGCATCACCCCGGCGGAGGAACTGCTCCAGACCATGGCAGCACTGATCCAGGCGGGGAAGATCCGCTACTGGGGTATCTCGAACACGCCCGCCTGGTATGCCGCACAGCTCGCCACGCTGGCGCAGGTGCGTGGCCTGCCGTCGCCCATCGGGCTGCAGTACTTCTACTCACTTATCGAGCGAGGCGTGGAGAGCGAGCACGTCCCTCTAGGCCAGGCGTTCGGCATGGGTTTGGTGCCGTGGAGCCCGCTCGCCTATGGCCTTCTGACCGGCAAGTACGACCGTGCCGCCGTCGAGGCCGCCGCGCCCCGGCAAGGCGGCGTGCCGAACCAGGCAAAAGTGGATGACGGACCCCGCCCGGAAGGCGACAAGCGACTGGATGGCGATAATCCCTTCGGTGACACTCTGTTCACTGATCGTAACTGGGTCATCGTAGAGGCTCTCAAACGCGTTGCGGCCGAGATGGGCGAAAGTCCTGCCCGCGTCGCGTTGGCCTGGGTGGTGGGACGGCCGGGCGTCGCTTCCACGCTGATGGGCGTGAGCCGAGCCGAACAGGTGGCCGACAACGTGGCTGCGCTCAGCCTCGACCTGACGCCTGAGCAGGCGGAAGCACTCGACGCGGCGAGCGGGAGCGACCAGAAGTTTTTCTACGGTCTCCTCCAACTAGGCGTTCGCAACCAAGTCGTGTTCGGTGGCGCTGACGTGCGTGGGTGAGAAGCGCAACGCCGCGGACGGAGTTCGTTAGTCGCTTTTGGTTCACGAAACGGCGGACCATTCCCGGCGGATCCAATCCTAGTGGCTTCGCACCACTGTGGTGCACGGGTCGGCTTGGCCGTCTGGGTAGATTAGGATCCTAAGGGGTCGACGGCCTGTCATCCTTAACGGGAGTGCAGCTTGCCGTTCAGCGCCAACGCCGAGCGCCGCCAGCACATTCCGAAGCATCGGTTTCGGGCGACGAACTGGGCGACGTACGATGCCGCCCGACGCGGACGTGGCAGTCTGACAATGTGGTTCACGGATGCAGCGGTTGCGCCTGGAAGGCCGAGCCCCGGACTACGTGGGGCAAACAGCCGCGATATTCGGCTCTGGCCATCTCCACGGCCCTGACGCTTCGGACCGTGTTCCGCTTGGCCTTGCGGCAGACTGAAGGCTTGATCGGCTCCATTGTTGCCCTGCTTGATCTCGACCTGCCCGTGCCGGACCATACCACCCTAAGCCGCCGGGCCGAGACGTTGGAGGTGGCGCGGCTTGCGCCCCGGCCCGGAGCTCGCCCCGTACACCTGCTGGTGGACAGCACGGGGCTGCGTGAATGTGGCCCGGGCGAGTGGCTGGCTGAGAAGCACGGGACCAGGACACGCCGGTCGTGGCGCAAGCTGCACATCGGTGTGGATGCCGGCACCGGGCGGATCGTCGCGGCCGAGTTGACAGCGCACGACGTCGATAACGCCTCGCAGGTCGGTCCCTTGCTCGACCAGGTCGCGGCCCCGATCGCCTCGTTCACCGCCGATGGCGCCTACGGCCAGGACGGCAGCTACCGTAAGGTCGCCGTACGGCACCCCGCTGCTGCTGTGCTTGTGCCACCCCGCTCGAGGTAAGCGTCATCCCGCAGCTGCCTTGTAGGGCGCTGGCCTGATCGGCTGATCTGCGCGTCTCCTGGGCGGCGCGGTGTTGGTTGTCGCCCTTACG
>NZ_JACIJD010000043.1 GCF_014199205.1 Muricoccus pecuniae
GTGGCCGACATCAAATCGGAATGGCCGACTTCATCTCGGAATCACTGGCCGACATCAAATCGGAAACGGTGGCCGACTTCCGTCGGAATCCGCACGCCCGACCTCGCAGAGCCGCGGTCCGTCCACCAACCCACGCGGCGGACGCTCAGGTTACGCGTTGCTGATGCGGGCCGGCGACGGCGAGGAGGCGGTAAGCCCGTTCCGATCCCTCGACGGACTCCTGGCGGCCGCTAAGCCCATCCTCCGCAACGCGGCCCGCAGCCCAGAACACGTCTGGTTCTCCATCCAGTCCGTGGACCTCGACGCCCTGGAGGACGCCTTCTGAACAGGTCATCTCTCGCGAGTGATGCGGAAGGCTGAGAGGAAGCGCTTCGTCAGCCCTTCGCGGCCTTCGCCGCCTTCCGCTTAGCCTTCTTGGCACCGGCAAAGGCCGCTTCCTTCAGCGAGGGGCTGGCCTTGAACTTCACTGTCGCGCCGGCCTTCACCGCCACCTTCTCTCCCGTGCGGGGGTTCAGCGCCGTGCGCTTGGGCGTCTCGCGCACCGTGAAGGAGCCGAAGTCCGGAAGCGAGAAACGCCCGTTCTCGATGATCTCGGCCTTGATTGCCGCGACGATGTCCGCGGCCAGGCGCCCTGCTGCAGCTCCCGTCAGGTCCGTGGAATCCTGGATGACATCGGTCAGGAACTTCTTCGACACGCTCGTCTCCTGTGGCGTGTGCGGATCGTAGCCGCTCAATTGCTTTTCACAAAGGCGGTCGTATCCATTCGATTCGATGTGGCTAGAATCAGGACCATGTCGGACGCCTCCTCCCCTGCTTCCTCGACCGGACGCCTCGCGCCCTGGGACCTGCACCCGTCGCTCACCGCCGAGCGGCTGGCCGCGGCGGCACGACTGCTCGCGCGCGGGCGGCAGGACGCGATCGCCTCGGCCGATCCGTGGGCGGGCGACGACGCGTGGTCCATCGGGTGCCGAGCCTACGCCTTTTCCAAGCACCAGCTCTCGCGCGCTGCTCAGAGCGGCCGCTATCCCTGGCTTGGTATCCTGAACGGCACGCACCATTTCGTCTTCCTGATCGACGGCGTTCCCGTTCGCTTCTTCCGCGGCGACGCCGAGGACCCAGGCAAGCGGACCCTGCGCCAGCAGGAGAGCGAGGCGGAGCAACTCGCCCTCGCCCTGGGCAGCGTCGGCGCCGACGGCCTCATGTTCCGGCTGGCCGTCGAGACGGGCGAGGACGGCGCGATCGGCCGCGTCGTGTTCCTCGCCCTGCGCGGCGAGGAGGGCCATGTCGAGTGCTTCTGGCCCGTGCCCCTCGAGTCATCTGCGCCGGTGCAGGATCGTGCGGCGCGGCGGTCATCCCGGCCTGCCGCAGTCCAGCTAAGCCTCAGCGGGGCTGCAAGGCTGCCTCAGGCTAGCCGTAGCTAGGCTCGCCCCTATCGCGGGCAATCGAGCCCTCTCGCTTTGACAGGTGGCTTGGCCCTTCGCGGGCGCGACCAGCGCCACAGCCGGGCCTGGAGCCGTGCTCACGTCCGGCAGCGAGTTGTAAAGATTGCCGGCCGCAACAGGACCGGGCGCGCCGCGTGGGCTGCAGCGCCGGATGCGGAGCCTTGGCGCACGAGTTAGGCCTGCTCGGCGTCAGCCGTCCAGCTCGCGACGGCATCCTCATTGCTGCTTGGAAAGAGCGGGAAACCGGAGGCGTCGAACTGCTCCGCCGCTCGGACCTTCCCGAACCTGGAGACCCGGGCCAGCACTTCCACCTCCTCCGCCAGGACTGGCAACGCGTCGGGCGTACCGTCGCGGAGGAGCGGGGATTCGGACAAGGACATCGACCGCGTCTGTTCCCACGATCCGTGGGGGATGCCAGGCCGAACCGGGCCAGCCAAACCATGCTGACCAGCAGCGTCGGGAGGGGCTGCGCATCACCCGTGGCGGGAAGGGCGTGTTCGGGTCGAGCGCAGCCGCTAGGTGCTTCCCACGGTTTCAAACATCCCGACCCGGCCCGCCCTGAATGAGGTATCCTCGCAGGAGCCACATGTTGGGCCGGATACGATTGTCGAAGCGAGCCTCTCGCTCATCTTGCCCGGGTCACCCTCGCTTCGCCCGCAGCAAGGATGAGAGGGTCACTGCTTGATGTTGGGATTCACATTTGAAATGAAATGGCAATATCATCCCGCAATCGAGCACGAGAATGTGAAAATAATGCTTGACTTACCGTCGGCACCCGGGTAATTAGAATGCACTCCGGTTCATCTAACCGGATGTCTAGTTCGCGAGAGCAAGGGTGTATTCCTTTTCCCCGCGTATGCGGGGGTGACCCGAGTGCAGCTCGCGCGGGCTGACGCTTAGCTACCTTCCCTGCTTCTGCGGGGGTAACCCGAGTGCGGCTCGCGCGGGCTGACGCTTAGCTACCTTCCCCGCTTCTGCGGGGGTAACCCGAATGCAGCTCGCGCGGGCTGAATGCCTCGACCACCAGGGCTTCAGCACATCGCTTGCGAGGGTTCCTGCTCCCGGATAGTAGCTTCGACGATCTTTCGGAGCTGCTCACCGTCCAAAGCACCTTGCGTTACGAGAGCAGACGCCACTTGCGTGACTGCGAGCCGGTGCTCGTGAAGCAGATCGAGCGCACCACGATAGGCCTCATGCACGCGCGCCTCGACCTGCCCTGCTAAGTCAGGGCGCCTCAGCAGGACACCGCCCACCTCCGCGCGCGAGACCGCGCCGTACCACACGAGGCCCGTTCCAAGGCCGAGCGAGAACTCGGCCAGCGCGGCGAGGTGGGTGGCCTCTGCAAGGTCGGACCCCTCGGATCCACCGCTCCCCCCGCTGACTGACCCTAGAAGGACCTCCTCGGCCGCGCGCCCGGCGAGACACGCCACCAGTCGCGCTCGGATCTCGTCCGGCACGATCGCCGTCGGCTCGGCCTGGGCGATCTGGACAGATCCGGCCAGCCCGCCCTCGGCGTGGAGATTGGCCGAGAGCACCCGCGCGATCCCCAGGACAGCGTAGGCCACAACGTGCCCCGCTTCGTGGATCGCGACTCGCTCCCGGTAAGCCGCCGGGAGCTCGCTTCCCTCCCCGCCCCCGATCTCGGCCAGCAGGTCTCCGAGGCTGACCTCACGTCCCTCGTGCCGAGCCCGACGCCGCGCGCCGCGCACCCAGCGCTCGCAATCCGCGCCCGAGCCGCCGAGAGCCCGGATCGCAACCGGCCCGAGGTCCACGCCATCGAGCGAGGTCCCGAGGTAGGCGCGAAGGATCCGGGATAGCGCGTCCGTGTCCGGCAGCTGGATCGCGATCTCTCTGTCGAGCCGGCCCGAGCGGCGGATCGCCGGGTCGATCCGCTCGACGTGGTTCGACGCCCCGATTGCTAATACGCCCTCCCGCCCAACGGCGCCGTCCAGTTCGGCCAGCAGCGCGTTGATAACGGCCGTCCACCAATCGTCATGGCGCGCGCCCCGTCCACGGGCCTGCACGCTGTCGAGCTCGTCGATGAAAAGGATACAGGGTGTTTGCGCGCGGGCGCGACGGAACGCCTCGCGCAGTGCCTTGATCACGTCGCCCAGATAGCCACCACCGTGCGACTGCCAATCGCCGTAGCTGGTCGCGATCAGCGGCACACCACACTCAGCCGCGAGCCGTTTGACGAAGGTCGTCTTGCCGACCCCAGGAGGCCCGCTCAGGACGCAGCCGCGGTCGACCGCGCTCCAGGCGAGTTTGCCCTCGCGATAGGCTCGCAGGTCGCGTGCGAGTGCCCGCCCCCACGCCACGGCCTTGTCCATCCCGTGCAGACCGTCGAGACCTGGCCCCGGACTCGCGGTTGCCTGCGCCGCGGTCGCGACCGCGAGCACACGGGCGACGTAAGCTTGCGCCCCCTGCCCCGCCCGCTGCGCGGTCCGCAGCATCCCTGGCGAAATACCGACGGGCGGCTCGTCAGAGATCGTGATTTCCTCGTTGCAGGCAGCACGAGCCGCCGCGCTCAGGGCGCGAGCGTCGACATCGCCAAGGACCACTCTGTGATCGGCGCCCGACAGGACATCTGGCGGGACGAGTGACGGGTCGTGGGTGAGTACGTAAACGGTCCGTCCCCGCTGCAGCGCGTTCTGGGCGTTGCGCACCGTGCGGTTCGCTTCGGTCGCAAGCATTTTGTGATCCGCGGTCAGAACCAGGGCGTCCTCGTCCCCGACGACCGTCGCGACCGGGTCGAGCCAGGCCTGTGCGGCCTCGACGACGAGGAGGCGGCCCCGCACGGTGTCGACGCCACCGTGCTCCGAGAGCACGCGCCTGATCAGCTCGCGTGCGGCGGCACGTGCTGCGTCTTGGGGCTGCTCGTCCTCCTCGGACGCGTCCTCCCCCATAAACTCGAAACCTGTGTCAGGCACAGCGACGTCTCCGCAAGCTCGAGCGGAGACGCGCGATCCGTCTCCGCTAAATCGACGACCAGGGCAGCGCGGAGCTGCCTATACGGAAACGATGCGACATGCCGTTTTCGTATCGGATCGTGTCGGTCCCGTCAACGGCCTCGCTGTCTGCACCACGGCTCCTCACGCAGATCTCAGCGATGCTCGAACATCCGCTCATTGAGGGAAGCTGTGATCCTCACTCGGTCCCTGATGGGGCCGGTTGTATTGCAACTCGCCGAAAGGACAATCTGGTGTAGCCGCAGGGCGAGCATGAGTAGCCCGAACGCAACAGCGTCCGTCGCCGTGTCGACGTAGTGACCGCGAGCCGTGGCGGTCCGGGCAGCGGTATTACCCCGGTGTGTAGATCGTCGGATCAGTCGCAGGTATCGCCGCAACACGGCGCGTCTTGCCTCTGGCGATAGATGGGCGAGCTGCGCAGCGAGGTAGGCGAGCGATGACCAAGCGAGACCTCGAAAGATCAGATCGTCAGATAGCAGTTCGCGCAGCGCTGTAAGCCCGCGCTCACGGCGCAATTCCTCCTCATTCCCGACCGCGCCTGTCGTGCCGTGCCGGTCCGGTGCGTCACGCCTCATTGGCCCGTCGCCTGCGCCAGCGCCGATTGCGTTCTCCCCGCCTCGGCGTTGGCCCGGATTTCCAGGACGCTCCGACCCAGGATCGCGGCCGTGTACACGGCGCCCAGCGTCTCGGGTTCCGCGGCGTAGACTCCTACGAGTTCAGCGGCGGCCCGGGCCAGCGAGCGCGCCTCCTCGCCGATCTCCCTCAGGCGAAGTAGGTCGACCTGATCGTCGGGTGGAGGAGCGGCGCGAAGCCTCGTTCTGCATTTATCGGCTTCGGCATGGAGCAGAAGTAAACGGGCCACGAGAGAGGTTACAATCGAGAAGATCGAGGTTTCCATAGGGTCGCTCCGTGCTGTTCACAGAGCGTAGCCTCAGCCTCGGAAACTCGGTCGCAGACCTTTCAGCCCGGTGTCGCGTCGCCGGGCCGCTGGCTGGTGATCGGCCGTGTGGTGTTTCCCCTACCGCTGTTCAGTTCAGCGATCCGTGCAGCGAGCGCCGGGTCGGGGCGGGCCGTAGGCGGCGCGAACTGCGCGCGTGACCTCCGGCCGTAGTGCGCGCCCGCGGTCGCTGTGGAGCGATGCCCGAGCAGCGCCGCGACCCCCGCCTGATCGAAAACGCATTTCGCAGCGGCGGCGGCTAGGTGGCGGGCGGTGTAGAGCGTCACACTCGCGCGGCGATTGGGAAAAGCGAGCGCATTTGCACGCGAGAGGAGGGCGGTTACGCGTCGCTGCAGGCGGTCGAAATCGCCCGGACCGAGTGCTCCAACGATCGAGACCCAGCGTACCACGGCCTCTTTCTGAGAGGGATTGAGCGAGCCCAGGTCAATTCGTCGGCTCGGACCGGCACCGCGCCCGTTCGTCGTCTTGCCGTTGCGGACCCGCAGCCACGGGCCGTCTACGGGCCGCTGGCCGTTGGCGCCCCCGCGCTCGAGACGAGACCCCCTCCACTCGCACGGGCGCAGGCCCGTAAGCCGTCCTGCGTGGAGCCAGAGGGAGGCGATCCCGACCAAACTGGGCTGCAGACGCCGCATCACTCGCGTTAGCCGTGCGAGTTGCTCTGGGCGGCAGTTCCGGGCACGGCCCGGCTGGCGAGCCGCCCGCAGCGCCAGGCCCTCGGGCCGCACTTAGGAGAGCCTCGACCGCGGCCTCCCAGTTGTCAGGTCGGTCGGTCCGGAGCTGGTGCGCGACGGCCGCGCGGTATTGCCGCCACGTGGCACGACTGCAACCCGGCCCTTCTGAACTGGCCGCTACGTGCCGTGTGAGCCACCTAGCGAACGCGAGCGGGTCGTCAGAGATCGTGGGCACGCCGTCGCGGAGCGCCCGTCGCGATAGAGTGGCGGCCACCTTGGCGTAGCAGGCCTCGGTCCGTGGTGTCCGGGTCGGGAGTACAGCCGGCGCAACGCGCGGTACGGCGGCCCGCTCCGGCCATGGCGTCGCGGCTCCGCTGGGCAGGGCCGCGGCATCGAGCCAAGAGCTACTCCCCATGTTACGTTGCCAAACGCGATCGGGACCTCCGAACCCCCGCCCCCAGTGTTCCATCGCCTTCCCTCCCCGAAGCTCGTTCCAGTCGTCTCCCGTAAGAGTGCGGTCCGACGGGGAAACCGACTTTATCGTTCTCAATGGCTGGCACCGGCGTGTGCACACGGAAGCGCTGTCGTGTTCACCCGGACGTCAGGGCAGCGAGGACATCTCGATAGCGGTCGTCAGCAGGACCTGAGGGGCGGGGCGGATAGCGGCGTCGTCGCGAGCTCTCCCGTGGCGCTGCTGCTCGACCGACGATCGACCGCGCCGGCTGGGGCCGGATCGCATCCGTCACCCCGTCGTCATCCGTCAGCCCCGCCGCCCTGCCGTGCCAGCTCTGTGAGATTGGGCTGGAGGGCGGTGGGGGGTATAGCCTGCCACAGCGGAGCCGCCTCCGGCGGGGCCTGCAAGGCCTGAAGCAAGATGGCGCCCTTGTTCAAGCGTATCGCGATGAAAGCGTCGGAGAGGGCCAGCGAGACCGGCCAGGACACCTCGGCCGCTCCGTCTCCGCTGGCGCAGATCTCGAGAGCTGCGGGCGGTTTGCTCGCGGGCGTGGGGGAGTGCGGTTCCGGCCCGTTTGGCGCGAAGACCGCCAGCTTGCCCAGCTTGGCTTCCAGCCATTCCCGCACTTCCTCCAAGCTCATCTCGGGTCGGGCCCAGCCCCTCCGTGTCTGCTGACCCCGACCGGATGGCCTGTAATTGAACTCAACGGGTCGATTTCTTCCCCGCGCCCCTAAGAGGATCTTTCTAAGGGGATTGGGGAGGAAATCACCTCCGCTGACCTCCGCGCGCCGCAGGGCGTGGTCCGCCGCCTTGGAGGTACCGAAGAGGTCCGGGAAAACGGCGGCCGCATCGGTCGCGCTCGCCAGCACCACCCCCCGGCAGGCCATCCGCTCCACCGCGGAGGGGGTCAGATCCCGCCAGTCCAGCAGCTCGTCCAGCAACAGAGGCGTCGCTACGTCCGCCAGGATCCAGACGAATACCGGGTTGTCCGCGGTCCGGTTGATGCCGCGAGCCCGGCCGATTGCCTGCACGACCTCGGCGTCCGTGATGGCGGTCGAGATCATCTCAACGAGCTCGTTCGGGTAGGCCCGCACCTCCACCATGCCGATCCCGCCGTTCGAAAGCCGCACGCCGCGTGGCTCGCGGTGGCTCTCGGCAACCTCCACCGGATCGCCTGTCAGGGCGGCCGCTATGAGGCGCACATGGTCGGATTGGGGGCGGGGGCGCCCGACGACGAACAGGTGCCGTACGTCGCTCCAGTCGTCCAGCCCAGCCACAGCGTTGAAGTGCGCTGTCTCCACCCCCGGCAAGCCGACGAAGGCCGCCTCGGCCGCCTCGTAGGTAACGACGAGGGATCGCTCCCCGCGCGTTTGGCCTAGTACGAAATCCCTCAGCTCTGCCAGTACGCGAGGGAGTGAAACCGTCAGGACGCCGGCAGCATCGCGGACAATGCGGGCGCCGGAGGGCAGGAGTGTCCTTTTTCCCCAGCCGCCGCGCATCTGACGCACCTGCATGTGGGGTGCCTTGATACGCACGGCTTCGGCCGCCTCCAGCCGGGGCAGATAGGGTCGCACCAGATCGGGCGGCAGGGTCGCGTCCAGCGCCATCACCGGCGCTGCCAGTATCGCGTCGGAGAGGGGTGAGAGGAGGTTGAGGCAGATGGACCAGTGCGAGTTCCCGGCGCTGTCCTGACGGTGTGCCAACTCGGCTCGTCCGGTCGCCTCGGCCGTGCCGGCGAGGAGATCCGCGAGAACCGTCCACAAGGAGGCGTAGCAGGAGAGCTGGGCATTGACCCCAGCTCCCTCCACAGCCTTTCGGCGGTCCGCGCCCGACATATCGGGGCGCATCAGCCCTTCGCGCCGGCGAGCGCCCTCGAGCTGGCGGGCCCTGACGCAATCCTCGGCCGTCAGTCCGGCCTTCTCCAGCGTCTCGCGACGGAGATAGCCCGCCGGCGCCGTCGCCAGCGCCTGCTCGAGCCGCGCGCGCAGCGCGCGCAGGTCGTCGGTGCCCTCCGGGTCTCTCACCTGCCGCCCGCTGGGGAGGCGCCGGTAGACCGGGTAAAGAGTGGCGTTGTGCGCCAACCCCGCGACGCAGATAGCGCGACCCATCGTCAGGCCGTCCTGCCAGAAAGCCTCGTCGAAGACGGTCAGGGCGAGGTCTTCGGCAATCCGACCTGGCAAGGCGAGGAACGCTGTCTCGTGCGCGGCGATGACCACGTCGGCCGCGGCCACTGCCGCGGTTTGCCGGTAGTAGCCGCACTCCTCCCGAAACGGGCAGACAGCGCCGCCCTCCCCTCTCACGCCGCAGATGGCGGTCCCTACCGACTCGCCCGCCGCCCTGGCGAGCTGGGTCATTTCGAGGTTGACACACATCGTGTCGCCCGCGCGCAGGGGGTCTTTGCGCTCACGGCCACGATGGACCGCGCAGGTCAGCCCGTAGCGCGCGAGCTCGGCAACAAGGCCCCGCTCCGCCGCCTCGCTGAGCGCGGTGGTCGGGTTCAGCCACAGCACGCGATGCGGCAGCCCGGCCGCCTTCTGTGTCGCGCACCACTCCGCTATCAGCTCGCGTGCAGCCCTGCTTTTTCCGCCGCCCACGTCCACCGCAAAGCCCACTCGCCGGGGCTCGCCTCGCCTGTCCCTCTCGGCGGCGTGCCACGCCCCGGCACTGTCCAGGAATGCGCGCATCTGCGCCCGGAGGCGCGTGCGGGCCGTATCGGCGTCATAGGCGGGAGCCGCATGCCTCGGCGCGACGACCTCCGGCATCTCCTGCCTGTTCAACTTCAACCACGCGTAGGCACCGTCGATCAGTCGATCCAGGTAGGCGTCGGACGAGAGGCGGGCGAGGTCCGCAGTGGCGTGCTTGCCGGGCTCGCGCGCCGCTGCCGCCGCGATCGCGTCCCGACATGCCCCCTTCATCGCCTCGTCGTCGCGGCTCTGCGGCGGCGTCTGGCAGGCGTAGAGGAGCGTCGCGCGGCGGATCGGCTCGTGCCAGCCCTCGAACCCTTCGGCGTCGCCCAGCAGGGCCAGGACGCCCGTGACGGTACGCTCCGCCGACGGATCCAGGCCGGCGCCGGTACGCGCTCTCTGTTTGCGCTCCTTAACCGCGGCGCGCAGGGTCTCGAGGTCGAGGGTCGGCAATGTCACCGCGTCCTCCCTTCCCTTGATCCAACCCGTCCGGCGGGGAAGAGGATCGTGCCTACCCTCGACGATAGGATCCGCGATGTAGTGGGGCTGGGCGGCGTTGTAGGGCGCTCGGTCCACAGCTGGCGCGTGCACGTGCAGGTAGTGCCGTAGCTCCTCGTTCCCGGTCGGCTCGGCCAGCCAGAAGAAAAGGTGCACTTTCAGCACCCCGGCAACGAAACCTGCGGAGGCGGAGAGCTGCCACCAGCAGGCCGCATCGTGAAAGGGCTCGGGGAGAAGATCGCGGATCGCGGCCTCGATCGCGCTCTCCGGATCGGCGAAGAGGTCGTCGGAGGAGCGAAGCGGGTAGCTGTCCACGTCGATCATGAGCCACCGCCGCGGCACCTCGGCCAGCGTCGGCGGTTGCCCTTTACGGCCTACGTTCTTGGCTCGTCGAAAGGGGTGACGCGGGTTCGCGGCGGCGAGATCGCGAACCTCGGGCAGAAGCTCGCCTCGTACGATGAACGCGCACGGATCGCGCCGCAGCGTCTCCAGCAATCCGGCAAAGTCGGCGAGGCACGCCACCGAGCGCTCCTGCACCGTGAAAACAGCGCCGGCGTCGTAGGAAACGTTCCGCCATCCGATAGGGTCTGCGTCCCACGTCCACCGTTTGGTAGCCCAGCGATGCGCGCCCTTCGGCGTCGGTATCGTGCGGAGGATCGTGACGGTTTCGGTTGCCTCACACACCGGTGCGAGCCCTCCCGGTGGCCGGGGCGGCGACGCTCCTTCGATGTCCGCGCCGGCTGCCCCGGATGGCGGCCCATGTTGCGCCCGTCCTGTTCCAACCCGTTCGCCGCTGAATTGTGTACTCGGTCGATGCCGCAGCTCCAGGCATCGCTCCGCGCTGCCCTTCTGGACCGCGCGCAACTTATCGAAACCGTCCTGCTCCTGACTCAACTCTGCCTCCTATCACTAGGAGCCAGATGCCGCTGGTTTGGCGGCCGCAAGTGTTCGCCACCGGTTTGCACGAAAAATCGGAAGCCGAGTGCGCCACGGCGGGGTTGTACTGGTCGCTGGGCCTGCGGTGGCCGCGTATCGTGGCGCCTTGCAGTCAGCGCCGGTTCGCAACGATTTGCGCTAGCCCGCTTCGTACGTCGGCTCGCCGGTCAGGTTCGTGGGGCTGCTCGGAGGCAACGACCTCGGGGAGGCCGATGGGATTCCGAGGCAGTTATGGCCTGGAGAGCATCGGGCAGCGCCGCGCTCGCATCCGCCTGCTCGGCAATGGCGTGGCCCCGATAGTGATGAGGACCGTTGTGAAATCCCTTTCAAGGCAAGGCGACGGCGGAAGAGTTGACACACAGGGTCAGCAAGGGGGGCTGATGCGCGTATTGGCCTGAACACCGTTTGGCTACATGACGGTGCTCGCGGCCGTGGTCCCTATGCGGACTTGCGTGGACGTCCTCCCTTGGACCCGTTCGCTCGCGCTGCAGCGGCCTTCGCCGGTGACGTCGCCCGCCCGGCACGGTGGGCCAGGTAGGCTCTGGTGCCGAACAGGCCTGCCAGGAGACCCGGAAGGGAAAGGTCGACGTCCAGCGCCTCCCAATGCAGCCCTGAACCGGTCCCGAGGACTTCCACCTGCGCGAGCTGGTCGTCGGTCGCGCTCTCCAGGCCCTGTGCCAGGCTTGGTGGGAAGGCAAAGGTGCAGCCATTGCTCAGTTCTACCACCACTCGGCCGAGTTGCTGCTCGTAGCGCGCGGTGACGGCCCGTGGTTCGGCCTGACGAGCGGCCGCACCTCGGGCCAGGGCCGCATCGATCTGGGCGTCGGTCAACTCAGCCATGGATATCCCTCCAGCGAGCAAGCAGAGCAGCCCTCTGCTCGACCACGATGTGCATCGCGCGGCGTACCTCACCGCGGCTCGTACGGTCGGCCCAGATCAGCTCCGGCAAACCACCGGACCCGATCAGATTGATCTTGGCCTCACCGTCACCAAAGACGTGGACATGTGCCGGCTCGTGGTCGTTGACATAGATGACCACGCGCAGGCCGTGGGCACGCAGGACAGTGACCGTGCAACCGGATAACCCAACAAGATGGGTTAATCAAGGACAATAGCGCGGATCTGATCTGCTAGATTGATCCACGCAAGGCCTAGTGACGCACGAGGCAGACAGGGTTGCTGTCCTCAGGCAGCGTCGCGTCGGTACCTCCGCGTGCCTGCTCTGTGAGGGCCGTCAACTCGTCTTAGCCAAGTGCCAGATCCTCTATGTAGCGGTCCAAGCTGTGGAAGGCCGTCGCTGCGTCCCGTAACTCGCGGCTGGCATGCGCCCAGTACAGCACGCTCACCGCAAAACCGTCCTCCACCAGCTGCCTCACGAGGGGCTCGTAGTCGCCGTCGCCGGCTACCAGCGTGACGCGATCGCTCCTGGGATCGGCGAACCGGTACGCGTCCCGGCAGATCCGGGTGACCAGGCTCGTGTCGACGCGCTTCTCCTTGCCCGCGAAGCCCCGCTCCACCGTGACCACCTCGAAGCCTGCATTGGCCGCATGGCGCCACAGGCCGCCGTTGGTGTCCGTGACGCTGCCGAACACCACTCCTCTCGTGTCGCTCTCCGGCTGCTCGATCAGGGTCATGAGTCGGTAGAGGTCCAGCCGGTAGTCGAAGTCGAGCACGCCTCTCTGCCTCGCGTCCTCAAGGCTGCGCGCCATGCCCTTTGCCACGGCGCTGACCTTCTGCCCCTCGATGAACAGGTCACTGCAATCCACATAGGCGAGATGGGTCACATGAGGTCCTCGACGAGCACTTCGCTGGTAGCAGGCCCGGCGTCCCTAACCCACGGCTGGACTGTGCTGTGAGCCAGGCAGCCGCTCAGAGGGCCTCCACTGCCCCGACCGAGGCCCTGGCGGGGCTGGTGGAGCGGGTCACCTACCACAACGCCGAGAGCGGCTTTTGCGTGCTGCGGGTCAAGGTGCGCGGGCACAAGGACCTGGTGACCGTCGTCGGGCATGCGGCGACGATCGCGGCCGGCGAGTGGGTCCAGCTCTCGGGCACATGGGTCAACGACCGCGCCCACGGCCTGCAGTTCCGGGCAGGCTTCCTCAAGGCGAGCCCGCCGACGACGCTGGAGGGCATCGAGCGCTACCTCGGCTCGGGGATGATCCGCGGCATCGGCCCGGTCTACGCCAGGAAGCTGGTGCGCGCCTTCGGCGAGGCGGTGTTCGACCTGATCGAGGCCGAGCCGGGGCGGCTCCGCGAGGTGACCGGCATCGGTCCCAAGAGGGCGTCGCGCATCGTCGCGGGCTGGGCCGAGCAGAAGGTGATCCGCGAGATCATGCTCTTCCTGCACGCCCACGGGGTGGGCACCTCGCGGGCCGTGCGGATCTACAAGACCTATGGCGCAGGCGCCGTCCAGGTCATCACCGAGAACCCCTACCGGCTCGCCCGTGACATCCGCGGCATCGGCTTCCGCACCGCCGACCTCGTGGCCCGAAAGCTCGGCATCGAGCCCACGGCCATGATTCGGGTGCGGGCGGGTATCTCCTTCGCGCTCGCCGAGGCGACGGGGGAGGGCCATTGCGGCCTGCCCGTGGGCGAGCTGACCGCCCAGACGGCGGCCCTGATCGAGGTGCCGCCCGCCCTGATCGAGACGGCCCTCGAGCTGGAGCTCGCGGAGGGGGAGGTGGTCGCCGACACGCTGGAGGGCGAGCGCTGCGTCTTCCTCGCAGGCCTGTACCGGGCCGAGGGGGCCATCGCCGAGCGGCTGCGGGCCCTGAGCCAGGGGCAGCCGCCCTGGCCCGGGATCGATGCCGAGCGGGCCATCCCCTGGGTGGAGGGCAGGACGGGCCTCTCGCTCGCCCCGAGCCAGCGGGAGGCCCTCTCGCTCGCGCTCCGCTCCAAGGTGCTGGTCATCACCGGCGGCCCGGGGGTGGGCAAGACGACGCTGGTGAACTCGGTCCTGAAGGTGCTCCGGGCCAAGGGCGTGGAGGTGGCGCTCTGCGCCCCCACCGGCCGCGCGGCCAAGCGCCTGTCGGACAGCACGGGGCTGGAGGCCCGGACGGTCCACCGGCTGCTCGAGACCGATCCCAAGACGGGCGGGTTCAAGCGCACGGAGGAGCGCCCGCTCGAGTGTCAGCTGCTGGTGGTCGACGAGACCTCGATGGTGGACGTCCCCCTCATGCGCGCCCTCCTCAGGGCCCTGCCGGACGAGGCCGCGCTGCTGCTGGTGGGCGACGTGGACCAGCTGCCCTCGGTCGGGCCGGGGCAGGTGCTGGCCGACATCATCGGCTCGGGCGCCCTCCCGGTGGTGCGGCTGACCGAGGTGTTCCGCCAGGCCGCCCAGAGCAGGGTCATCGTCAACGCGCACCGGATCAACGCCGGGCAGATGCCCGAGCTCCGCCAGGCCGAAGGCTCGGACTTCTACTTCGTCGAGGCGAGCGACCCCGAGGAGGGCGTGCGCAAGCTCATGACGGTGGTGCGCGAGCGCATCCCAGCCCGGTTCGGGCTGGACCCCGTGCGCGACGTCCAGGTGCTGTGTCCCATGAACCGGGGTGGCCTCGGTGCGCGCTCGCTCAACATCGAGCTGCAGGCGGCGCTGAACCCGCCGGGCGAGCTGCGGGTCGAGCGCTTCGGCTGGACCTTCTGCCCCGGCGACAAGGTCATGCAGGTGGCCAATGACTACGACCGCGAGGTCTACAACGGCGACCTCGGCGTGATCTCGGCCATCGACATGGAGGAGGGCGAGCTCACCGTCCGCTTCGAGGGACGCGAGGTCGCCTACGGCTTTGGTGAGCTGGACGAGCTGGTGCTGGCCTACGCGACCACGATCCACAAGGCCCAGGGGTCGGAGTACCCGGCCGTGGTCATCCCGCTCACCACCCAGCACTACGCCATGTTGGCCAGGAACCTGCTCTACACCGGCGTCACCCGCGGCAAGCGCCTCGTCGTGCTCGTCGGCCAGCCCCGTGCGCTGGCCATCGCGGTCAAGAACAGGAACACGCGGCGAAGGTGGTCGAAGCTGCGGGAGTGGATAGTGCTAGGCAGCACCTCATCGGGCGCCACCACAGGCGTGAGGAGCTGAGGCTTTTCCGATGGGCTGATGGCCGTGTTGCCGTCGGCGGCAATGGAGTTCGGCAATGAGACGCACCTAGCCTGCCGCGGTGAGCAAGGAGGAGGTCACGTCAGTACCTCTCTCACGCCCGGCTTCGGCATCGATGGCCGACGAGCCGCTCGCAGCGCCCTCCCCTACCCGCCCGAAGTCGAAGAGGACCACGTCCCGGTCCCGCACACTTAGCGCAGAAGCGCGGGAGGGGTTGGGCGCGCGTAAGCGATGTGCTGAGGCCCTTGGTGGTCAGGTGGTCGCGGGCCAGTGCCAGGGCATGAGCTCGTCGATGCGGCTCTGAGGCCAGCCGTTGACA
>NZ_JACIJD010000044.1 GCF_014199205.1 Muricoccus pecuniae
GAGAACCGCAATCTCCGTCATGGGTCAGCTCCCTCACGCCCCGGTTGCCCGGCCAGCCTACGCCAGCAGGACTGAGGGGCGGGCCATCCCATAAAACTCTGACGCCTGGTCGCCGGCGCGAGCTCGTCCGCCACGTGCAGGACGTGTTCGGGGTGAGCGAGCGGCGGGGCTGCGCGGCGCTGCGCTTCCACCGCTCTTCCCAGCGCTATCGCGCTCGCCGGGACGGCCAGGCGCACTTGCGGATGCGGATCTGCGAGATCGCGGCGGTTCGGGTTCGCTACGGATATCCGCGCATTCACGTCCTGCTCCAGCGCGAAGGTTGGCGGGTGAACCGCAAGCGCGTTTACCGGCTGTACCGCCTGGAGGGGCTGAGCTTACGGCGCAAGCGGCCCAGGCGGCACGTTACGGCCGCACGCCGGACGGAGCGAGAGGCCGCCACGCGGGCGAACCAGCACTGGTCGATGGACTTCGTGTCGGACGCGCTGTTCGACGGGCGCCGGATCCGGGCTCTGACGCTGGTCGACAACTTTACCCGCGAGGCGCTCGCGATCGTCGTGGACGGCAGCATCCGCGGCGAGCATGTGGCGCAGGTCGTGGAGGAAGTGGCGGCCCAGCGCGGCGCACCGGGACTGATCAGGGTAGATAACGTCCTAGATCGAGAAGGCGCGGGACGGTTTGGCCAACAAGTCTCCATCGCCAGCTTGCACTGACGTCAGAACGCGCAGCAACACAAAACCAGGTGGCCTCCACCGTGATGGGGGAGCTCTCGACCATAGCAAACACAGGGTTCGCCGGTGGCACCCGCACGCTTGCCGGTGCCACCGCGGCCCTCACCGTCCTCGAGACGAGATGCAGACCCAGGTGGAAGACCCGAACATTATCTACAGGGTCGCGGATGCGCCCTCACGGCTCCGACAGAGAGGGGTTCTTCCACCTGGCACCGGTCCCTCGACGAAGGGCCGGTAGTCGACACCGCCTTTGATGATCGCGTGGACCACGCGGGCCATCTTGGCGGTGATGGCAGTGAACGCCTTGCGCCGGAGGTCCGGGTCGTCCCGGTCCTTGGCGACATAGCGCTCGAACTTGGCGCGGAAGCCGTTCTCCCGCTGGCGGATGGCGACCTGGGCGGCCATCCAGAGCGTCCGGCGCAGGCGGGCGTTGCCGCGCTTGGACAGCTTCGTCTTGCCGCGGAACCCGCCGGACTGGTGGGTCGCGAGATCCAGGCCGCAGAACTTCAGGAACTGGCGGTGATGCCCGAACCGGCGCAGGTCGCCGGCCTCGGCGAGAATGGCAAGCGCGTTGATCGGCCCGATGCCGGGCACCTGCTGCAGGCGGCGGAAGTCGGCGTGCTCGCCCAGCAGCTCGCCGGCGAGCCGCTCGATGGTGTCGCGCTGCGCAATCAGGTGCCGTGCCTCGGCGATGACGAGGCGGAACATGGTGATGGCAGGTGCCTCGGGCGGGATCGGCAGGGCGATGGAGGTCTGGGCGGTGTCGTAGATGTCGCCGAGCAGGCGCGCCTTGGCGACCTTGCGGCCGACGAGGTCCCAGGCGGCTGCGATGAAGGCCTCCTTGCTGAGGGCGGTGATGCTGCTTGGCACAGGGAAGCGCTCGAGGAGAGCGAAGAACCAGTCGCTGCGGGTGTTGTTCCGGAAGCGGTCGACCTCGGGGAAGTACAGGGGCAGGTAGTGGGTCTGGATGCGGTGGAGCGCCTCGGTCTTGGCCTTTGACACCACCTCATGCGTCATCGACAGCTCCTGGATGTCGTTGATCCCGTGTTCCAGCGGGTCGTGGTAGGGCTTGGCGGCTCCGATCCGGAGCATGTGCAGGATCACCTGGGCGTCCTTGGGATCGTTCTTGTCCCAGCCGTTGTGGAGCGCCTCGCGCGTGCGGGCCAGGGCGACCGAGGAGATCAGCCGCACGTCGAAGCCGGCCTGCACCAGCCGCCAGGCGAGCGGGCGGTGGTAGTGGCCGGTCGGCTCCAGGCCGACGGTCACCGGGCGCTCCAGGGCGTTCAGTGCGGCCACCAGCCGGTCGTGCTCGGGGCGGGTGTTGGTCACCGTCATCCTGCGGCGCCGCCGAGCCTCGGGCACCTCGATCAGCACCTCGTTCCTGAGCTTGGCGACGTCGATGGCGACAAGGACAGCAGCAGGGGGTGTAGGCTGGGACCTGGTCATGGCCGGTTGGCTCCTCTCCATGTGGCTGGACACCATCACTGTGGAGGCTCGCTGGCCGGTCGTGGCCGCCTTTGAACCGGATCGATCCCAGACCCGGTTCAACCTTCCCGATGTGCTACGGACCGGAGTTCGTCTCGAAGGTGCTGGACCGCTGGGCCTATGAGCGCGGCGTGACGCTCGACTTCTCCCGGCCGGGCAAGCCGACCGACAACGGCTTCATTGAATCCTTCAACGGGCGGCTCCGGGACGAATGTCTGGACACGCATTGGTTCTTGTCGCTGGAGGACGCCAGGAGCAAGATCGAAGCCTGGAGGAGGGACTATAATGCGTCCCGGCCTCACAGTGCTCTGGGGCACATGACGCCCCTTGAGTTTGCTGCCCAGGAAGCCCGAAATGGCTCCTGAAGAGGTCGGAAGGCTCTCCCGGGAGCCGGACCAGTTTCGGGTATAGGGTCACCACCGCGGGCAGGCCCGTGATCTCCACCTTCCAGCCACTCGACCCTGGGATGGCCGGGGCTCCAGAGGAAAAGCGACGGGTACTGCTCCTGGCTTTCAGCCCCAACCGCCTTGCCGCCTTGTTGGAGCGTCAGCACTTCGAGGAGCGGGGCGGCTTCGTCGTCCTGACCGACGGCAATAACCGGGTCATGGCCCGGTCGTCCGAGCATGAGAGATTTCTGAACCAGGTCTCGCCTCCCTGGTACGTTGAGGCAACCAGCAACCAGAGCCAGGGGCTGGTGCGTGGGAACCAGTCGCTGGCCGGGCACCGGGGCCTGCTCGCCTTCGAGCGCCTCGAGCGCGCCCCTTCCTGGGTGGTCGCCGTGGTCACGCCTTTCGACCCCTATGTGGGGCAGTGGCGCGGCCCGGCCCTGCGCTACGCGGCCGGTTGCGCCTTGCTGGCCGCCGTGGCCGCCCTGCTTGCCCTTCTCATTGCCAGGAAGCTCCTGAGGCCGTTGCAGGCCCTCGCGCGCGACGCGGACAGCCTGGCCCAGGGCGGGGTCCCGACCTCGGTGGAACCCGAGCGCATCGCGGAGGTGGAAGCGTTGCGACAGGCGCTGTGGCGCTCGGTTTCCGCGCTCCGCGCCCAAGGTGCGGCGGAAGGGCGCGCAACCGCCGCAGAGGAGGCGGCAGCGGGTCTGCGTGAGGCCGCACGCCGACGGGAGCTCTTGGTCGGAGAGCTGAACCACCGAGTCAAGAACCTGCTCGCCACCGTGCAGTCGCTGACATTCCTGACCCTGCGCGGGACGGACGGCAACCCCGAGCGCTTCGCCCAGAGTCTCACGGGGCGGCTGCAGACCTTGGCGCAGGCTCATGACCTCCTGACCGAGGCTGACTGGGAAGGCGTCGATGTGGATGCTGCCGTGAGAGCTGCCCTCGCTCCCTGGCGCGCCGATAGCCGCATCTCGGTCACCGGTCCACAGGGTGTGCAGCTCGATCCTTACCAGGCGCAGGCCCTGGTGCTTGCCCTGCACGAGCTCTGCACCAACGCAATCAAGTACGGCGCTCTTTCGGCGGACAGCGGACGCGTCGAGATCACCTGGCGAGTGCGCGACGAGAGAAGCCCTAGAGATACGCCCTGGCTGGAGTTCCAATGGCGGGAGCGCGGTGGTCCCGAGGTACGTCCCGCCACCCACTCCGGCTTTGGATCGCGCCTCTTGGAAAAGGGCCTGCCGCGTCAGCTAAAAGGAGACGCCAGCCTCTCCCTGCTGCCCGAGGGAGTTGAGTACCGGCTCGGAGCGCCGCTGAGGAGAGGGTCTGAAGCTGACGCCGCCGCCCCTCTAGTCGAGTTCCCGGCAGCGGAGGGAGCCGAGGACGGCGGGGGTAGCGCCCCTTAACTTAATGTAAGCTGCGGATCTGGGCGGCGACGCGATCCTGAACTTGCAGTAAGGCGGACCGGAACGATCCCTGGGTGAACCTTAATGGCTCTGGAAGCCGCCTTCTCTGGCGACCCGCAGATGGCGCGTGTCCGCCGTTATCAGGAGATCCTGACCGACTTCGGTCGGATAGCGCCCCAGGCCAGTAGCATTGACCGCCTTCTACAGCTCGCCTGTGTTCAGGCAGTGCGTGGGATCGGCATTGCCCATTCCAAGATCATGCGTTTCCGACCTGAAACAGGTGATCTGCTGGTCGTGGCAGGCGTCGGGTGGAAGTCAGGTGTGGTGGGGCATGTCACCCTCGGCACGGACATCGCATCCGCACCCGGTCGGGCGTTGCAAACCCGCGAACCCGTCGTGATCGACGACCTGCCGAACGATCCTGAATTCCGCCACCCACCCGTTCTGCGCGAGTGACCAGCCCCCACGAGGAGGTCCGGCCAAAATCTTAGTGGATCCTGGCGATGGTCTGCGCCCCAACTTTGGTCCGGGCTCTATGCAAGTTCTCGGGCTGGTTGAGCTTGGTTGGCGAAGGCGCTCGGGGTCAAGTTCCCAAGCGCTGAGTGGGGTCTCTCCTCGTTGTATTGGCACCTCCATTCCTCGATGCGGGTCCTGGCGTCGGCCAGGGACAGGAACCACGAGGCGTTCAGGCACTCGGCCCGGAGCCGGGCGTTGAACGCCTCGATGAACGCGTTGTCCGTGGGTTTGCCGGGGCGCGAGAAGTCGGTCTCCACCCCGTTCAGGTAGGCCCAGTGGTCGAGCAGGCGACCGGCGAACTCCGGGCCATTATCAACCCTCAGGCTCTTCGGCTTGCCCCGAGCGCGCACGAGCTGATCCAGGACCTCGACCACCTGAGCCGCCCTGAAGTTGGCTCTCGGATGTGTCGAGAGTGCGGATTCCGGAGCAAGTCGGCACCTGATTCCGATTTGAAGTCGGCACCTGATTCCGGGATGAAGTCGGCCATTCCGATTTGAAGTCGGCACCCCTGTTGGGGTGGGTGGTTGCTCGACCGCTGGGCGAGGCCCGGGTCTCCCTTCTCGCTGGATGCGAGGGGGAGCCTGGATGCCAGCCGAGAGAGTGTCGATGCGACGAGTCCGAGAGATTCTGCGGCTGAAGTATGAGGCGGGCGCCTCCGACCGGGCGATCGGCCTTGCGGTTGGGGTGGCGCGCAGTACGGCGCGGCTGTGCCTGGACCGGGCGGCCGCGGCTGGCCTGACCTGGCCGCTGCCGGTGACGCTGACGGACGGCGCGCTGGAGGCGCTGCTGTTCGCCGGCGGCGGAGCGGTTGGCGGACTGCGGCGCAAGGCGGAGCCCGACTGGGCGGAGGTGCACCGGGAGCTGCGCCGGCCTGGCGTGACGCTGATGCTGCTGTGGGACGAGTACCGGGCCGCCACCCCAGGCGGGTACCAGTACAGCCGCTGGTGCGAGCTCTACCGGGGCTGGGAGGGCAGACTGTCGCCGACGATGCGGCAGGCCCATCCGGCAGGCGAGCGGCTGTTCGTCGACTTTGCCGGGCAGACGGTGGAGGTGATCGATGCCGCCACCGGAGAGGTGCGCGCGGCGCAGGTGTTCGTGGCTGTGCTGGGGGCGTCGAGCTACACCTATGCTGAGGCGGTGTGGACCCAAGGGCTGCCGGATTGGATTGGCGCCCATGTGCGGGCGCTGGAGTTCCTCGGCGGGGTGCCGCGGCAGATCGTGCCTGACAACCTGCGGGCAGGCGTGCTGCGGGCCAACTGGTACGAGCCCGGGCTCAACCCGACCTACGTCGACCTGGCGGCCCATTACGGCACGGCGATCCTGCCGACGCGGGTGCGCCGGCCGCGTGACAAAGCCAAGGTCGAGGCCGGGGTGCTGGTGGTCGAGCGCTGGATCCTGGCGCGGCTGCGGCACCAGCGGTTCGCCTCGCTCACGGCGCTGAACGCGGCCATCTCCGGCCTGTTGGCTGACCTGAACACCCGGCCGATGCGCCGGCTCGGGGTCAGCCGCCGCCAGCTGTTCGAGGAGCTGGACCAGCCCGCCCTGGCGGCCCTGCCATCCGAGCCGTTCGTCTATGCCGAGTGGCGCATCCGCCGGGTCGGGCTCGACTATCATGTCGATGTCGAGGGCCACTACTACTCGGCGCCGCACCGGCTGCTGCGCCAGCAGGTGGAGGCCCGCGTCACGGCCCGGACGGTGGAGCTGTTCCACAAGGGCGAGCGCGTCGCCGTCCATGTCCGTGGCGGGCTGCGCGGCCGGCATACCACCCTGCCGGAGCACATGCCGCAGGCGCACCGGCGCCATGCCGAATGGACCATCGAGCGGATCGGCCGCGAGGCGGCCGCCATTGGCCCGGCCACCGCGGCGCTGACGGCGATTATCCTCGAGAGTCGCCCCCACCCGGAGCAGGGGTTCCGCGCCTGCCTGGGCATTCTGCGGCTGCTGCGGACCTACGGGCAGGAGCGGCTGGAGGCGGCCTGCGGCCGCGGCCTGGAGATCGGCGCCCGGTCCTACGGCTCCATCCAATCGATCCTGCAGCACGGCCTCGACCGCCAGCCGGCGCCACGCCGGCCGCGGGAGGGCGACGAGCTGCCCCTGCTGCACCCGAACATCCGGGGCTCCGGCTACTACCATTGAGGAGAAACAGCCCATGCTGACCCACCCCACCCTCGACCAGCTGCGCCAGCTTGGCCTCGCCGGCATGGCGAGAGCCTTCGAGGATCTCTCTGCCCAAGCCCAGGGCGGCGAGCTGGCGCCGGCCGAGTGGCTCGGCCTGCTGCTCGACCGCGAGATCGCCGACCGGCACGACCGTCGGCTCAAGGCCCGGCTGCGGTTCGCCAAGCTGCGCCACCAGGCCAGCGTCGAGGACATCGACTGGCGCTCCAGCCGCGGCCTCGACCGCGCCCTGTTCCAGAAGCTGACGCTCGGCGGCTGGATCGAGGCGCGGGAGAACCTGATCATCGAGGGGCCGACCGGCGTCGGGAAGTCCTGGCTGGCCTGTGCCCTTGGCCAGAAGGCCTGCCGCGACAACCACTCCGTGCTCTACCAGCGGGTGCCACGGCTGTTTGCCGATCTCGGCCTGGCCCGCGGCGATGGCCGGCATGCCCGGCTGATGCGCACCCTCGGCGCGGTGAAGCTACTCATTCTGGACGACTGGGGCCTCGAGCCGCTCGGGCCAGAGCAGGGGCGCGACCTGCTAGAACTGGTCGAGGACCGCTACGGCCGTGGCGCCACGCTGATCACCAGCCAGGTCCCCGTCGACCGCTGGCACGACCTGATCACCGGCAATCCAACCCTGGCCGATGCCATCCTCGACCGCCTCGTCCACAATGCCCATCGCGTCCATCTGCGCGGCGACAGCCTGCGCCGAAAGCTGTCCTCCAAACCGATCGAGGCTTGACCCGAACCGCACACCCGATGAAGACAACCATCAGCCCGGTGACGAGCGGCCACCCATGCCGACATCATCCGGAATCACCTGCCGACATCGCGTCGGAACAGGATGCCGACATCGCCGGAATCCGCAGTCGAGAGCCCCTCTCGCGTGTGGATGTCCACCACCGTCAGGATCCGGATCGGGCGCCCGTCGAACAGCTGGTCGGACATGAAGTCCATCGCCCAGATCTCGTTCGGCGCTGCCGCCCCTGGACGCCCTTGCCGGTAGCGCCAGGCCCGCTTGCGGCGGGGCAGCTTGGAGCGGATCGCCAGGCCCTCCTCAGCGTACAGCCGGTAGGTACGCTTGTCGTCTAATCGCGGTCAACCTTCCTTTCCGATGGACATCCCTGTGCCGCGGACCTTGTCGTCTTCGAGGTCGAGACGAGCTCGCCTCATCATGGCCCTCGCCAGCTGGTCCCCCGATGTGATTCACGCGCTCCCGTTCGGGCCGCACAAGCAAACTCGGGGTGACCTGGCCAGCGTCCCGGCTGGGACGTCCCTCGCCCGGTAGACGAGAGCTCAGTGGGCCGGTACGGCCTCGAACTCGGTGCCGTCCAGCCAGATGCGGTGCAGGATCGTGGCCAGCTTGCGGGCGACGGCCACCTTGGCTTTGCGGCTGCCGATCCGCTTGGCCAGGCTCAGGCCCCAGCTTCGAAGGGCGCAGTCCTTGCGCACGCGCGTCATCAGCGCGTTCGCCGCCTCGAACAGAAGGCTGCGCGCCGTGCGGTCCCCTGCCTTCGAGATGCGTCCGGCCAGGTCGACCTCGCCGGATTGGTAACGCTTCGGCGTGAGCCCGAGATAGGCCCCAACATCGCAGGAGCGCCGAAACCGGGTGGGATCATCGAGCGCCGTCACGAAGGTCAGTGACGTGATCGCGCCTACTCCCGGGACCGTCGCCAGACGGCGGCAGACGTCTTGGTCACGCGCGATCCTCACAAGCTGCCGCTCAAGTGCGACCTTCTGCTCGCCCGCGGCCTTCCAGGCACATACCAGGGCACCTATCGCGTCGCGTACCATCGGATCATCCGGACACTCAGCGTCCACAGCCCGCTCGAACGTCCCTCCGGTCCCCGCCCCCAGGACGACGCCGAAGGTCTTCAGCAAGCCGCGGATCTGGTTGTAGAGGCCTGTCCGCACCTCGACGAGCTGACGCCGTGCCGCGAGGATGGCCCGTACCCGGCAGCTCTGCATGCTCTTGACCGCCACCGGCCGGTACCAGCCCGAGCGGACCACCTGAGCGATGCCATGAGCGTCGTTGGTATCGGTCTTGTTGACCTGCAGCGACAAGGCCGCGGCGACATGGCGGGCATGCAGGCACTCAATCGGGACGCCCAGGGCCTTCAGGCCATGCCACAACCAGATGGCAAGCGGCCCGCTCTCCATACCGACTTTGATGGCGCCCGGCGCCCGCTGCCCCAGCACCTCAGCAATAGCGTCGGGCCGCGAGGGGCACTTGCCGCGCCAGGTACGACGGCCCTCCGCATCGACGATGCAGATTTCCGTCTCCTTCTGCGACACATCCAGACCGACGTAGAGCATCATCGCATCCTCCAGCGTGTGGAACTGGGACGGAGCCTACTCCCCTCCCAGATGCGATTAGGCCATGTGGTTCACCGGCCACCCCTCACGCCGCAGCAGCACGTGCAGGCGCCGGTAGCCATACCGCACCCTCGCCGCGGCCAGGTCGCGCAGCCGCATCCGCAGCTCCGTCTGCGGGTCTCGCCGCGAGCGGTAGCGTTGCGACGAGCGGTGGAACCCTGTCGCGTAGCAGGCCCGCCGTTCACCGATGGCGTAGGCGCCCTGCAGATGGCGCACCACCTCTCGACGAACCGCGGGCCTCACCATTTTCTACGCAGCACATCCTGCAGCATGGTCTTGTCCAGGCTCAGATCGGCGACCAGCCGCTTGAGCTTGGCATTCTCTTCCTCCAACTGCTTCAGTCGTCGGATCTCCGCCGTCCCCATCCCGGCAAACTGCTTCTTCCACCGGTAGAAGGTCGGCTCCGAGATGCCGAGCTTGCGGCAGATCTCGGCGACCGCCGTGCCGCTCTCCGCCTGCCTCAGGGCAAAGGAGATCTGCTCGTTTGTGTACCGTTTCTGCTTCATGGCACCGCCCCCTCCTCAGGGGCTTACAGTGCCCGAAAAACTTGCGCCCCGGCCGGACCAGTTTCCGGGGTCAGGACCACGAGCATGGCATCGTCTCAGCTCTGAACGTGCCTATCATCCTTGATGGAAGCGGCTGGGGCGTCCTTGAGGTGGACAGTAACGTACCTCGGCACTTCGGGGTGGATGACACGCAGTTTTTGTCCGGCTTGGCTAATACGCTCGGCTTGGCCCTGCACGGCAAATTGGGGCTGATCCAGGCCGCCGAAGCAGCCGCCCACGCCACTCTCGCCCTAGCCAAGGAGCGAACGCTGCTTGCGGAGCTGAGGCACCGCAGCAAGAACGACCTTCAACTCGTCCTTGCCATGCTGGTGATGCAGAAGCGCAAGCAGACGGACGAGCAGTCCAGGCGAGGCTTCGACCATCTCATGAACCGGGTCGCGGCCATCAGCATCGCTCACGACCAGCTTATGCCGAATGGAGGGGGAGGGAAGGTCGAATTGGCCGAGTATTTTCGGTCCCTCTGCGGGAACTTGGCGCAGCGCCGGGAAGATGTCTGGATCGAGACAGATTTGGTTCCCATCGAGCTGCCGCACGAGGAGGCCGTCGCGCTCGCCCTCATTGTGAACGAGCTGGTGACGAACGCGCTGAAGTACGCCTTCCCGGAAGGGCGGAGCGGCAAGATCAAGGTAATGTTCAGGACCACGGAACAGGGCGAAGGCTGCCTCCAGGTGCGTGACAACGGTGTAGGCATGGGGTCGCCGCGTGCAGGCGGGTCGGGGTCAGAACTGATCGAACGCCTCGCTCAGCAGTTGAGCGGCCGGATCGAACGGGAGAAGCTGCTGGTGGGCACCGGCTTTGCGATCTCCTTCCCACTGGTGACCTGATCCCGGCCTTTGTTCGCACCGCGCCCGCTGCGCCTCCTCCTCCAGCATCAGCAGCGCCGGGCCATGACTGTAGCGCCGGTAGTTCCAGGCCACGTTTACGTCCACCGATCTGGCATGGTCCACTGAAGCGGGCGCCGAGCGATCCCCCATACTGATGCTCTTACGTTGGAAGGGCCCACCCAAGGGAGGGTGCACGTCTCGTTGCCAGATACGATCGGTTCGCGTTTGATCGGATGGACCTGACCGAGTTGAGGGATGCCTGGAGCCAGATAGTCCCATTGGGCAAACCGAGATGGTTTGGCCTCCAACATTTTTGATCAACCGGCAGATGCGTGTGAATAGACGTATGTTAATGGTGTCACGCCCTTAGCCTGGCGGCGGCCCTCCTACCCGCCTTGTTCTTGGAGCCTAGAGCGAGGTGTCGAGAAAGCATGGCACGGTCATCCAAGCGCTTCCCGCAACCGCCCTACGCCGGCTGCGAATCCCGCTTTGTCGAGGTAGATGGCAGGTACGTTTACGTGTTTGCCGACGACGGTGCGATCCTGGGACGTGGAGAGGCCTCATCGCCACGGGTGATTGCATCGCTTTTGGACGAGTTCTGCCGGTGGCGTGCGAACATCAGCCGCGAGCCAGCCTGAGGTGATCAGCCTCCTGCCTCCCTGGCTGGCCCTGACCTGCATCGCTGTCTGTAGCGCCAGAATCGGCACCGTGATCGTGTTCGATGATGCCGTGCCATTATGGCTGTTGCTCGCAGCTATGGCGCTCGCCCTCGGCGCCCTTTGACGATGGTGATGTGAGGTGACACCCGAGCCGGATTGTGTTGCGGAGGGCCTGGCACAACTGGCCGCTATGGCCGTCGATCTTGCCCGGCTCATTCACGCCAATACCGGCCAGATGTCCTACCATACGGAGCTCGGCAGTTTGAGCTTCGGTTTCGTGGCAGGAGCGGTGGGCAGCCTGAGTATCGCGGTGAATTGGCAGGGCCTGCGCCGCCTGCAGATACGCCAGCCTGCCAGCCAAGTCCTACCGCGGGTCGTTGAACCGTTGGACGACGACGGGCTCTGGGTGGCGGAGGTGATGGACACGCTGGGTGACCTGCGGCGATTTATCGAGGCTAGAGGCGCAAGGTCGGGAGGTCCGCCTGCGTAATCTAGCTCGGCGCCCACCCACTTCAGATTCCGTGGACGTCGAGTTTATCGCCGAAAGTGGGGCTGGAGAGAGGATGGGGCGCTCAGCTCGAAGCTGCTATGCTTGCATCCAACGGCTGAAGAGCCAGGAGCGGGGCAGCTGATCCGCAGCAGCCAAAGCAGCGGGCCTGCGGCATAAAAGAGCTACGCGAATTGAGATTATGTGCCCAACGGAAGCACAGTTGGAGTTGGCTCGACGCCAGATCAGGGAAACAGAGGAGAGGATTGCTGCGCGTATCAAGGCAATCACTCTCCTCGGGTGGGCCAACTGCGGGGAGGGCGTCATCACCGGCCTGATCCTTCTGGAGAGCCATCGGACATTGCTTCAGGTCCAGAAAGATCACCTTGCGGCGTTAGAGGAAGATCGGCTCAGAGGTCCCCAGCCTGATTTTTCCTGAGCGCTTAGTACCCGTCGCACCGGCCCCCTCATGGGTGGCTGCGCCGCCGCCGTCCATACCGAGTTGGAGGTGGCGGGCGTTGAGTTCGCTGTAAAAAACCGGCGGTGGGGCTGGGGTGAAGCTGCGGGCGCCGAACCGGGCATAGTACTGTAGCCCGAAGGGTGACTGGCCAGTTCAACAGAATACCAGCAGGTAGGAACCCGACTTCCCTGCCGCGAAATCTTAACCAAAGATCAATATCAAAAGTCGTGGTGGGTTCGGAGGCGAGCTCGGCAATTCGGTCCTCCTGGGATCGCTCCCCTTACGCCCAAGCCACAGGCTTCCGGCCTCGGCGCGACCGCGGCGCCTGTAGCGGGAGGGGGGAGCGAGTTCGTGGCTAAGCAGGAACGGACCTCTTCTCTTCACGGGATGACGCGCTTTTCCAACTTCCTGGCCAGCGTACGACGGTGCATGCCGAGACGGCGGGCTGTCTCCGAAATGTTAAATCCCGTCTCGACCAGCATCTCGTTGATCCTCTCCCATTCCAGCGTTCTGATTGAGGCTGTGGAGCGGTTGGTCACGGCGACATCCGGGTTCCCGGTCACTCTCTCAAAGGCAGCCTCGATGTCGTCCGTGTTGGACGGCTTGGCGAGGTAGTGGCAGGCGCCAAGCTTGATAGCTTCCACCGCCGTAGTGATGCTGGCGAAGCCGGTCAGCACGACAATGCGCATGGCCGGGTCGCGCGCGTGCAGCATCTGCACACAGGGCAAGCCCGAGGCGGCCTTGAGCTTGAGGTCCACTACGGCGAATCCCGGTATGTCCCTATCCAGCAGGACGTCCAGGTCCTCCGGTCCCGCCGCGAGCTGGACGCGGTAGCCGCGCCGCTCAAAGGAGCGTTGCAACGCACGGGCGAAGGTCGCGTCATCCTCCACAATGACGAGCGAGCGCGCATACTCCACCTCAGGCCTCCGTTCCGTGTACGGGTGCGAGCGGGAGAACGAGCCGGACCTCGGCCCCACCGTCGGGGAAATTGGTGGTCTCCACCCGGCCGCCGAGGCGCCGCGCCACCGTGACCACCAGGAAAAGGCCTACGCCGTGGCCTGCGCCCTTGCTGGACCGGTGGGGCTGGCCAAAGTGACGCAGCATCTCTGGTGGGAAGCCCGGGCCGTGGTCACGCACTGTTAGAACCAGCATGTCGCCGCTCCGGGCGGCCGAGAGGTGGACCTGCCGTGGAGACACGTCCGCCGCGTTCTCAAGCAGGTTCCAAACCGCCTGACGCAGGGCCGGATCGGTCACCACCGTCGCGCCGTCTGTCACGGCGCATCTCTGGTCCAAGGGTACGGCGGGGTGCGCGGAACGCCACGACCTCGCCACTTCCTCAATGAAGTGGCAGACATCCATGCTCCCCATCATCTCACTCCTGGGCTGACCGGCCGAGTGGAGGATGTCGGTCACGATCGATTTGCAGCGCTGCACCTCGGCCTGCATCTCCCGCAGCTCGCCCATCAGCTCGGGGTCCGATGCAAGCCTGGGCATGCGCTGCCAGTCGCTGAGGATCACGGAGAGCGAGGCGAGAGGAGTGCCGAGCTCGTGCGCGGCCCCCGAGGCGAACAAACCCATGCGGACGATGTGATCCTCCTCGGCCGCGTGCTGACGCATGGCGGCCAGATAGCTCTCGCGCGCGCGGAGGTTCCTGCTGATGCGAGCGATGAACAGCGCCAGCAGCATCGCTACCAGCGCGAAGCTCAGCCAGCGGCCCAGCGTGTAGAGATCGGTGACCTCGCCCAGCAGCCCCGGCGGAAATGCCAGCGGGCGCTGCCGGTAACTCAGGAGGGCGAAGCAGCCCGTCGTGACCAGGACCAAGATCCAGACCAGCCCTGTCCTGAGCAGGATCCCGCCGAGCACGACCTGGACGAGGTAGAGGGCAGTGAATGGGTTGTCGGCTCCGCCCGTCAGGTAGAGTTGCGTGGTCAGCGTGCTGACGTCGAAAAGCAGTGCGAGCAGGAATTCGAGATCGGTCACGCGATGGTGGCCGAGCATGAGCGTGCTGGCCAGGTTCGCCAGGGCGAGCAGCCCCACCACCCCAAGCAGCGCTCCCACTGGCAGCGACACGCCTATCCCGAAGTGCACGACGGTGATGGTGAACAGCTGGCCGGCAACAGCCAACCAGCGCAGCTGGATCAGCTGCCGCATGTTCTCAGTCGCGATCGCGTCCGGCGCCGATTTCGGCTGCAGTGCGAACCGTCCGCGGCGGGTCAGTGCTAGAAGTGGGGTATCCATCAGGCCCGCTCCTCCTCGGCGCGTCCTGTCCTCAGAATCCAGAGCCCGCCCAGGCAGAGCGCCGCCAGCCCAAACCATGTCAACGCGTAGACGAGATGGCTGTTGCGGAAGGCGACCACCGTCAAACCGCCGACGGGATAACCGCCCGGGTTAGGTGTCGCGTCCACGTCGATGAAGTAGGGCGCGACCGGGCCAAGGCCGCGCGCCGCGG
>NZ_JACIJD010000045.1 GCF_014199205.1 Muricoccus pecuniae
GCGGCAGCAGCGGTTCCACCACCGCCCAAAGGTCATCAGCGACGAGGAGTGCCATCTCTCCCCAACGCCTCAACCCAAGTTTTGTCCCGAGCTTTTAGTCAGGGCGGAGCCACTTGCGCCGGGCGTCGTGTACTCGGCGCAGTGCGGATTTGTGTGTCACCCTCGACCCTGTCGGGCGATCTTCCCTCGCGCCTGGCGCGCTGCTCATCCTGAAGCCGCAGGGTACGCCTCATATCGCGCTGAGCCCTGTCAGCTACTTCCCCCGGATCTCGAGTCACCACTTCGCGCGCATTTGCCGGAACGGCGGCAAAGGGCATGCCGACCAATGCAAGGCAGGCCAGCATGGCAAGGATTTTCTTCATTCTAATTCCTCTGTTATGGCGTGGAGAACGACAAAACCAAGGCCGGGCCAAACTCGAAAACGTCATAGGAGCGCTCGGAACGATTGGAGGCGTTAAGGCGATAACGTGCCGCAACCTCTAAGGTAAGATTGTCTGTCAACTTCGTGTTCCAAGACGCCACAGCGGACAAATATTCGTCACGTCGCTCGGCCACGTCAAAGCGCCGAAAGGCGTAGGACGCACTGAGGTTCACGGTTCCGGACAGGAAAGGTCCACGGAAGGCCAGCGACGGCATGATCTGGGTCCGCTCCAAAATATCCGTGGCGGAAAGACGCCTCGCGACGGCAACACCGGGGGTGGCTGTCCAGCCCTTGAAACCAGCGTCGTCCAGACGGAAAGGCCGCGTGACGCCAAAGCTGAAGTCTACTACATTTGCCGCCAAGCGATCAAATCCCCGACCATAAATGAAGGTGTGTGTGCCAGCTGTCGTCAAACGTAACCCTGCGACCTCTCGAGTTAGGGTCAATCCGTAGTTGGCAGTGTCTGCATCGTTGCTAGTAAGATCGCGGTACCGCTCCGTATCAACGGAACCCACAAGGTTGTAGCTGAACAGGCTTCTCGCCTCACCAGCATATTCCGCAGTCAGGCCATTCCTAATCAGGCTGTCGCCTTCGGATCTTCGGGATAGACCAGGATTGGTAGACAACACAGGCTCCGTTGTGAGGGAGAGTGAGAACTGCCCAGGCTGTGCCCAAGCAGGCTCAGCAATCCCGAGCGCTGTTATCATCAGAGGCAGTAAAATTTTGAACAACATCGTGTTCTTCCTCCTAATTGACCCCTATTGGGTCGACCGAAGGGAATGCTGGCGGCCGGAGGCGTTCCGCTGACGCAGTCGCGCCTCCAACTCGGTGCGCTCAGCCGCAGACAATTCGATCCGAACCGCACTCGGCGCTGCCATGGCCGAACACCACTGCCAGCTGTAGCGAATCACAGCCAACCCGCAGTGACCAGCTATTTCTAGGTCAGAACACTAGTCGGGGAAGCGGAATATGAATTAGCGGGCCCGTGTTACGTCATCGATGGAGCACGCCCATCTCGCTCCCAAATGCGCTCGGGTCATTGCACAAGCATTGAGCCTGCAAAGCCAATAAACTAACCAAAGTCGTATGGTAGTTTGTCAAGAAGTCCGAAATCCTCGAGGAACTCTCCGGATCTTTTTCGCAGTCATGTGGGCCTGGAAACGCGCCGTCGCCACGCTGATGTGCCAGTAATTGAGTTGAATGCTCATCGTAGATCGCGTAATGGCCAGAGTAGGCTGCAACCATAAGCCACTCAGCATAGAGATCAAAGTTTTCCTTCTCGAGGCTGAGTTGTAGCCAGATAGGCAACCATAGACCCAGATACTCATGCAGTCGCCTTGGCAGGGCATCGGAATAGCGACCGAAATCCGTCGCATAGAACACTGCATGCGTTGTAGCGTATGCCAAATCATCCGTCATAAGCCAAGGCTCTGGCATGGCCGCAAACCACGTTCCGTTCAAGCAGTCCTTCGGCAACATCACTGCATTCAGTGACGCAAAAGCGTGCTCAACATCGAGCTTTCTCCAGCGCGGAAACTCGAGTGCCGAACAACTTGTAGTCTTCTCTAAATAGGATAACCAACCCGCCAGTCGATTATCGGTGTAGCCAGACCGTGCGAAAGAGGCATAGATCGTAGATAGAACTACGAGATCTGGGCGGGCAGTGAGAACCCTCAAGATCATATCACCCCGCTCGAACTCACTCCAAGCCCACTCAAGGAGCTTCAGCCATAACTCGTCCCGCTCTGTACGCAGCATCTTCTCCGAAACTAGGACCAGCTCGCCAATTGGCTTGAAGGCAACCAAAACGCTATCATTAATGGGAATGCTAGGCAGAGCGAAGGCGTCTTGGTTCCTAAGAATCCAACCTCGCGCCAAGCTGATGGCGTCAATATGAGTCGACGCATGAGGAACTGCGGTCACGACAAATGCCCGGCCATTTGGAGTGATCGGGAAACATAAGGATCCGGAATAGCCTGCTCGGTGGCTATCAGGTAGGCTTGCGCCTGACCACGAAAGCGCACCAACAAAGAGTCATGCAGTTGAACTGACCTTAGAAGGAGTAGAATGTCCGCTGCTCTCCGGCGATCACAGGCATGAAGAGCTAGGCAACAGTCACGCGCGATGCTCTTCAGTTCCATGGCGGTCATTGCACGAGGCTGAAGCAAAGCCAAGCGAGATGTCGCGAAATAGATAGTATCGCTGCTTGCGCTTTGATCACTATCCCCTGTTCGCACTACTTCGAAGCTCGGATCAAGACGTATTGCAGCGGCAGAGTACACCGCCTCACAAAGCGACGATGCGGGAACACTGTTCGCAGCAACCACGATCGCGACCAAAAGCTCGTCCCTCGATCGGCTAGGGGACTTAAAAACTTCCGACAGTATCACTTGGTCCACAACATCGCGCCACATGAAAAACTCTAGAGCTGGCCGCCTCCTCCCGGCTTAGTCAAACTATCGAAATTCTTCGTCATCTCATCTATGCGCACCCAAGTCCAATCGAAACGAACAATTAGGTCACTCTCACCGCCAGGTTGTTTGATGATTGATTTTAGATCTTTGATCTGCTCCCACTCATCTCGCGAGAGAGTGGCATGATCTCCAGCCAAAAACAATTTCCCGACGATATTTGACTGCTCTTCGGAGAACTGTGCGTTGGAAAGATCAACTGTAACCTCGCATCCGTCATCACTGCGAAGACGGACACAACGCGGCATGGTGATTTTCACGGTCTTCCTCGGTTCTTCCACACGGGCTTGAAGGCTAGGTCTGTGTCTCACTACATTGCAATGAAAATCCTACTTGTCAGGGGCTTTGTTGCAGACTTCAGGTGATGGGCACGACCACCCCTCTACTGTGGCGTAATCAGGCGAGGGTGACGGTCTCGGGCATGCCGAGCCGGTTGGTGGTGTTGAGGATCGCGCAGCGGATCTGCACCTCGGCGACCTGACGTGCGGGATCGTGCGCGGCCAGCCGCTCGCCCAGACGTTTCAGGCGCGACATGGCGGTCTCGGCCAGGCTTCTGCGATGGTACCCGCTCCAGCGCTTCCAGATGCGTCGCCCCAGGTGCCGAACGGCACGCAGCGTCTCGATGCGCTCGTCCGCGCCTACCGTTCGTGTCCTCCAGGGTTTGCCGTTGCGCCGGGGTGGCACGAGGCAGGCCGCGTTGCGGGCCGCTACCGCTTCGTAGGCCGCGCGTGTGTCGTAGGCCCCGGCGCCGCCAATGGAGCCTATCTCCTCCCCTTCCGGCACCTGCGCCAGCAGGTCGGGGAGGATCTCGGCGTCACCGTGCCGGTGGTCCCTCATCTCGGCAGCACGGATCTCGTGACCCTCGGCGTCCAGAGCCAAGTGCACCTTGCGCCAGACCCGGCGCTGGTCGGCGCCGTGCCGTCGCACTTTCCACTCCCCCTCACCCAGCACCTTCACCCCGGTGCCATCCACGACGAGGTGCAGCGGTTCACCCCGGGAACGACAGGGGATGGTCACGGTCGGGTCTCTCTGTCGCCGCAAGAGGGTGCTGCAGTGCGGCACCGGCCAGTCCAGCCCCATGAGCCGGAGCAGACTTCCCACCAAGCCCTGTGCCGCCCGCAACGGTAGCTGAAACAGCACCTTCAGCGTCAGCACGCACTGGATGGCTGCATCACTGAAGACAAACGGCCGACCCCGCTTGCCCGTGCCCTGCGGCACTTGGCAGGTCAGATCCGGTGACAGCCAGACCGTCAGGTCACCGCGCGCGATGAGACCACGGGCATACCGCGCCAGTTCCGGATCCGGTACCGCCTCCTCGGCCGATCAGCCTGCGCCGCACCCTTCCTCATGGCCGACTACCTGCAAGGTATGCGCAACAACGCCCAACTTGTCTACCGTCTCGCTAGTAAGGCCCCCAATCTGTTTGCGATGCTCACTCCCAACGCGTGCTCTAACCAAAGCCATTGACCGCCAGGATTGCATTCAAGAAAGTAAGTCTGTCCGTCCACAGACACGATTAGATCGTAAGCTCCATAAACGATCCCTGCAAGGCTATGGAACCGCATAATTCTGCGCGCCACTTCCTCATCTAGACGAGTCAGCTGAAATATATCCTCGTCCTGAGCCCGCCGCCAATCGAGCCGGCCAGCTTGGGACCGTTGGGAGTCTACGCGAAACGCGAAAATTTCCCCTCCGACAACGTAGACCCTCAATTCATAAGATTTCTCGATCGGCTTCTGAAACGTCCCCGGACAGACCGCTATGTTCGCTGCGGTCTGAGCTATGGTCTCCCGGGGGACGAAATTTGTCATAATTACGCCATCCGGGGGATCAACAAACGGGCTGATAGTCTTATAAACTATCTTCTCCTCCGCTTGAAATTCATCTAGGATGGATCCGCTGTCATTGCTGAATAAAGTCCGCGGTATCAGAAGACCAGCTTCAAGAGCGATCGCCAACTGATTTGGTTTGTAGTTCAGAAAGACTTGTCGTTCAATCGGGTTTACCCACTGAACAGTCTTCTCCATATATTTAGGAAGCGACCGAAGTACGAACTCCCATTCCCTATTTTTGAAGTTTGTTGCGATCGGGTTCGGTGGAGGTGTATTTGGAAGGATCGGCTTTATTCTCCACCAGACCGATGTGATTGCCGATGAGTGCAACTCGCCGGCCGTGTTGACGAATAAGGCGCTCACTTTTCGGTCGGCAACAAATGTCACGCGAGAGTCGCGACTGCGAAAATTAAACAGAAACACCTCGGAGCCGAAACCTACCGCTGCCTCCCTTACCGCTTGAACGTGGGGATCATTCTCATCGCCGAGAATAAGTACTGTCATCAGCTTCATTCCCGTTCGCGCGATGGAGCTAAATGGTTCGACCTGATCACGACCGGACTCCGTCCAGGGTCAACTTGACCCTGGACGGAGCGTCGCGTCGAAGCCACGCGACGTCCTCATCGCGTTAACCTTCGCGTGCTGCGAAGAACAAGGGCCCCCGCGATTACATATCAGAGTCTTCCGGATCAGTGTCCCACGGAACACTTACGGTCTTGGTGGTCGTCGTGCCTCCCGCTGTGGTCGGGGCGGGCTCGATGAATCGGAGCCCGAAGGCGTCAATGTCGTCGCAATCGATCGGCTGCTGTTGGGAATGTGTTTCTAATTCTAAGGTCATCGTCAGTGCCCTCCATTTGCGTGCGCACCGTACCGCGCCTAGAAGTGCGCGGCGATAGAACCGTGCGCGAGCGAAGGTGGCCTGTCAATGACGCAAGTTCACCATCATGAGGCAGCCTCCTCCGTTTGGGACCTATTAAGTCCCGTGTTGAGGCCTGGAATGCGCGTCGGTACCGCCGCAGTAATCGCGATCGCACTCCTGGGTCCGGGACTTGTGCTGCTCGCCAACTCTCTCGTCGCCAAACTCTTCTCGGCGGTGGTGGGTCCGTCGAGTATGCCGTGGGTAGATGCGGCATACACCTGCATCGCGCTGCTTATCGTGATCTGCACCCATGCTGCTCAAGCCGTCCTTTATGAGCGGCTATCGGCAAGCGTAGCCATTAGATACAGGGACATGCAAGAGAAAGCATTGATAAGCCACTCGATACGGGCGGCAGGGGAGGTTCGCAACAAGATAGGCACGTCGCATACACTCTCGCTTCTCACTTACGATCTCGGCCGAACTATGGCGGGCTTATCATCGAGCTTCAGCATCGGAGTTAACGCTCTGTGTCTGTTGGCGTATATAATTTGGTTCGCCGTGTTTTCATTCTCGATAAGTTTGGGTCTCACCGCTTTGACACTTGCCTTTTTCTGCCTTCAGTCGCCGATAGCTCGACTTACGGCGCGCCGGGATGCGGATCTCATGGCCGTATCAGATACTGTGAAGAACCTCACGGAGGATCATCTTCTAGCAGGGGATGAGATCTTTGCCTGTCACGAGGAAGAAGTCTCGGCTCGCATGACCGACGAGTTGATGCGCAGTAGGCGGAAATCTTACTTCAGGATGACTCATATACTATCAGCGCAAGTGGCACTTAATTTGGTAACGCCACCCGTCGGTATGATACTCGGTCTATTCCTTTTGACGTCCTTCCAGAGGCAAAGTGAGCCTCTCGCGGTGGTCGTACCGGTACTTTTGTGGGCCTTGCCGAACATGCTCGGCCATATGGTGCAAGTCACCGCCAATGTTCATTCGATCACCAGTTCCCTGGTGAGCTTGCACCGGCTTCGGACGATCCTGTCTGTAGGTTGTAGAACTGCGCGTCCTGGTGCGGGTGTTCTCTGCGGGACAGCTCGTGAATCGGAAATCGAGTCAGTTACAGTAACAGGCTTCAACGTAAATCGCGACGGAGTGAATGTCGCCGTGTTTGAGCGATTCGAGGCAGCATCTTTGCGACCGACGGTAGTCATGGGTCCACGCGGATCAGGGAAATCGACGCTCATCCGAGCTCTTGCAGGCCTCGAAGAGCCCTCGACGGGCAACATCAGTATCAATGGCGCCGGAATAACATGGTCTTACCTTCGCGAAACCGGTTCAGTTTCCTATCTGCCCCAACATCCTACTCTTTTCGATGGGAGCATCTATGAGAACCTACATCTCGACGCCCTGGATCGAAACCCTGACCTCGTGCTGTTGGACCCGGTCATCAGATCAACGGGACTATTTGACATGCTTGTGGAGATTGGCAAGAGGCAGGAGCGGCTGACCGAAACCCATCCAAACATCGAAGCCTTGGAACTCGCCTACGCGCGTAGGGGCCTCGACGTCAACGTCGGGCGCTATGGTAGCCAGTTGTCGGGAGGCGAACGGCAATTGGTGGCCATATGCAGGTGCTTATTACGACGCCGTCCTGTAACGCTTCTCGACGAGCCGTTAAACCACCTTGATAAGACGCTGAGGAGCAAGGTCTCATCGGTTCTGGTCGGTTCTTTTGGGAGACGTGTAATGGTTTTTTCCACTCACAACATTGATGGATTGGAGCTGTCAGGCGCTGAAATCTGTGATGTGGCGCGGCCTGTATAGCCTGACTTTTCCCTCGCGAGGCCGACGAGCAGATGGCCCTACGGTACGATGAGTGATGGACCGGAGGGGCGGCCCGGAGGGAGCCGGGGCTGTCCGTTGGTACATTTACATGGCTGCTCGACGAGCGGGGTGGGCGCTGGTAAACGCCCGGGCGCACTTGTCGGGATCTCGACCGAGCGCATCTCGAACCTGGCTGGCGGCGGCTACCGCACGTATCAACTTAGCATTTTCTTCTCCAGCTAGCTAAGGAATGTGCTGATCGACAGAAACGATTCTGTTAGATTCGGAGGTGAAAGTGTTGGCCGGTCACAGATGAATTTTGCAGATGCAACGTCCTCGAGAGCTGGCGCCCAGGCATTTATGAGGGCGGCTTCGCCGACGTTCTTGGAAAACTGGCCTCCTGCGCTAGGAAGGTTGTCGATTCGCTCAACCAAGATACGCCTTCCAGACGTTGAATGTCGCACGCTGCTTAGGTATTTTCGCAGGAGAGATTTGAATGTTTTTGGGTGCGGTAAGTCGCGCGAAGTTAGTCTTAAGGTGATAGCGAAGGAGAATTTGGAGGGCTTGAGGGCGCGCTTAGATAAATGTCTCTGCGCACATTACCGTGGGGCGTACCTGAGGCTCGGCTCTCGTAGTCCGAAAGACAGTGCGTATGGAAAGAGGCGTGGATTCAGAGTGGTGAACGGTCAGAAAGCCATTTCAGTTTTACTAACATCACGCGAGCGAGTCCGATTTGATCTATCTGTTTCCATTCTTGCAGATTCGCCTGTATACATGTTTTTACGAGATTGGACTGACATCGCACCCTGGCGGGAATTCCGCTGCTTTATGATTGGGAGGGAGTTGCGGGGAATTTCGCAGTACCATTACCGGGGCGGGCAGCAGTACAATGAGATTATGGATCACGAGACCGAAATCAGAAGCGCAATAGCATCATTCTTCCCGAAATTCCGAGATGCTTGTCACCTTGACGATGTCGTGTTTGACCTCGCCTACAGAGGGGCACGTGACCCTATTCTTATTGAGATCAATCCTTCGCCACTCTCTGGTCTTTCCGATCTTTGTCTCTTCGAGCGAGAGCATTTAAACGGCGAGTTTCGCTTTCTGCGTGGTGCTGTCAGCTCTTGACGCCGCACTCGATCGCTCAGTCGGCGTATCAGCAGCTCAGTGCCACATCGTAACGGGCACGAAGCGGTGCGATGCTCACCTCTGGCAAGGTCCGGTTCGCGCCATGGCCATGCCTGCCGGCACTGCGCTCGGCTCTGGGTGGCTCTGGTCCTCGTCTTCTTAGTCGGCCTTGAATAACTCGTTCAGGCTCGCTGGCGCAGGATCAGGTAGTGGTCTTGTGCGGTGTGGGCCTGGCTGAGGCTGGCGAGGATGGCGGCCAAGAGAACCCTGAGGTGGGCGAGGATCTTGCGGATGTTGTGCCCGCAGCCGCAGAGCACGGCGTAGACGGCGTCACCGATGGTGCCCTTGAGGGCGCACCGAGCAAGGCGGCCATCAGTCTTCATGTGGCCGATCTCGGGCTCGATGGCGCTGCGGCGCCGGAGGAGCCTGGCCAGCCTCGGCGTCAGGCCACGCCGTGTGCCGCTGATGAGTACCCTGGAGCCCTGCACTCCATGGTCGCGGTAGCCGCGGTCGACCACGGCGAGGCTTGGGGATCGCCCGGTGAGGGTTTCGACCTGCTGGAGGGTGTCGGGAAGGGTGTGCCCGTCATAGGGATTGCCGGGCATGGAGCGCATGCCGACGACAAAGCCGCCGGTGAGCGTGGTGGCGATGCTGACCTTGGTCCCGAACTCGTAGCGCACCCTGGCCTTGCCCTTGGAGATGCAATCCACCTCCGGCTCATGCAGGGCGTAGATCTTGCCCGCGCTCTTGGATGTCTGCCGCAGCAGGCGGGTGACGAGCGCGATGCGCTGCTCGATCCGTGTCCGCAGGCGCCCGTCAGGGACGGCGCCGAGCTTGCGGCCGAGGTCGCGCAGGACGCGTCCCGTGTAGCCCTTGAGCGTGCGTAGCGCCTTGCGCATGCGGCGGAACTGCCGGGCATGGGCGTGCCGCCCCGCTTGCGCGGCCAGACGCGGAGCCTTGCGATTGTAGTTCTGCCGCAACCGAATGCCCGCCCTCTCGGCCAGCGTTACCAGCGAGCGGCGGGCCCGCTCGTAGAGGCGGCTGTCGGTCGGATGCGCGATGGCCTTCTCCATCACCGTCGTGTCCACCGCGACCTCGGAGAGGCTCCGTTCCGACACGGCACCCGCGGCCCGTCATGCCTCGATCGTCTTGGTCAGCAGCCACTCCACGCCCTCCTCGCCGATGCGGCCGCGCCAGCGGCTGAGTGAGGAGGGATGGATGGGCGGGCGGTGCTGGAAGAAGACCTCGCCGGTGAAGTGCTGGAAATACGGGTTCTCCACCCAGCGGGCGAGCACCGCCTCATCAGAGAGCCCGTAGGCGTGCTGGAGGTACATCAGCCCGGCGACCAGGCGCGGATTGGTAGCAGGCCGTCCCTCAGAGGCGGGGAAGAAGCCGGCCCATTCTCGCTCGAACCAGGACCAGTCGGACACCTCGAAATACCCGCTGCTGAGTGGCCTTTGTGAGCGGGATGGTCGCCTGTGGTCATGACGCGCCCCTGCTGAGGGGGCTGGATGATGAGCTTGGCGCGGTCGGCACCGCTTCTTATGGCGTCGCGGAGCTATGCGGGCGCAGTTCGGGTGCTGAGCCAGGCCAAGCGGGTGAAGTTGTAGGCCAAATTGGCCATCCCGATCTTCGCCTGCGCGCGGGCCAGGCCGATGCTGCGGACGAACAGCGCCATGCGATGCTTCTGCGCGGCAAAGACGTGCTCGATGCCGGAGCGGATCCGGGCACGGGCGGCATTGGCCTTGGCCTGAAGTTCGGAGAGCCCGCGGCGCGGTGGCCGGCGGAACTGGATGCGCTCGCTCAGACCGCGCCTCTCCAGCACCTCCAGATTGCGTTTGGTGCGGTAGGCGGTGTCGGCCCAGACGCGGCTGGCGGTGTTCCCGGGATCCAGCAGGGCCGGAAAGCTGCGGCTGTCGTGCTGGGCGGCATCGGTCACCGTCCAGCGGCGGATCAGCCCATGCCGCCGGTCGATGCCGATGTGGCTCTTGTAGCCAAAGACCGGCACCGCGATCTGGATGGCCAGGCGCGGCGTGCCTTCCGAGTTGGGCTTGGCCCTGCCGCGCTTGAGGGTCCAGCGGGCATCCTGGTCCTTCTGTGCCCGCTTAGCTGGAGACCAGTCCGCGGGTGTACCGCCCTCCCGGATGATGGCCTTCTCCTCCAGGGTGAGCTTGTGGCGCGGCGCGGCGATGATCGTGGCGTCGATGATCTGCCCGCCCATGGCCAGGAAGCCCTGGTCCGCCAGCACCGCGTCAAAGCGACGGAACAGCCCTTCGATGGCGCTCGCCTGCTTGAGCCGTTCGCGGTAGAGCCAGATCGTCTTGGCATCCGGCACTGCCTGGTGCAGGCCGAGGCTCGCGAAGCGCATGAAGCTCAAGCGGTCGCGCAGCTGGAACTCCGCCTGCTCGTCGGAGAGGCTATAGAGCGCCTGAAGCACCAGGATGCGGAACATCAGCACCGCGTCATAGGGTGGGCGCCCGCCGCGGCTGCGATCCGACCGCGCCAGGGCCGCATCCAGCACCGGGCGGAAGACCTCGAAGTCGACCACCGCGGCGAGGCGTTCCAGCGGGTCGCCCGCGGCAGAGAGGGCCGCATACCGCTCGCCGACATCGAAGAAGCCCGGCTGATCCGCCACTGCCACTGTCTCCGCTGACCGAGGCCAGTGAATCAGTTCGGCGCAGCAAGCGCGAGGTTTTTAGAGGTGTCCAATTGACCAACTCCCTGGAGGTGTCACACCGACTTCGTGGCAGTGCCTCGACGTTTGAATGCCTTGCGGCGCTCCTGTGCGGCGACTGTAAGCTGCGCGTCCAGCTCGCCAGCGCGTACTGCTGCACTGAGAGCCTCAATCACCTGGGGCAGCCCGTCGAGGCTACCAGCCGCCACGCTTGTGTGCCCGGCCTTGTCCAATGCCAGAGGCTTGGACCCGTAGCGGATCATGAAGTGCAGAGTGCCCGCTGTGTCTTCGAACCAGCCGCGCCGGACATGCACGGGCGCCATAACCTTCACCCGAACGCCGGCCTCATTGGTCTGGTAGACCGGACGCCTCACATCGACTGTGCGTCCCTCCCGGGTAGCCGCGAGCAGCGCCGCTTGCTGCTCCAGGTAGGCGAGCACCTTGGCCCGGGCGCGGCCCTTGGCGTCGCTGGGGACCGCAGTAGGAGCAGCCTTAGAGAGGGTGAGATTCTTCAGGGACATTTGCGGCCTCCTGTGTCGTTCTTGCCGCCGTTCGATCTATAGCCGTTTAGAAAAAGAGCGACCAAAATATGACCTGAGGAGGAGAAAAAGTGGCAGGAGGATAATCAGTACGAACAAGAGGTGGATTGAGTAACTTTATTACTCTGTGGCAGCGAGGGCTTCCAGTTGCTGGGAGTATGATGCGCGCCCGTCAATCTACCGGCAGGGAAATCAACCGGAAGGGATAACCTGCGGGTAAAAGAAGCCCTAGGAACCCGCCGGACAGCCCTTGGGGAGCGTACTTAGGGCAGGGGCGCGCACCAGGGCTGCAGGGCTGTGTAGGGCCCGTGTAGGGGCTAGACGTGAACGATGTCTCGATAGCAGGGAACAGCTTCTCCGCTCCATCTCGTCCCATGCTCGTGCTGCCATCGCCAGCAGCTCCCGCCCTCGCTCGGCAGCCACGGGGCACGCCAGATAGGCTTCACCGACCGCCTTGCACCGGACGTGCAGGGAGAAGAGGGCATCGGTCCCAGGCTGCCGGCCACTGCAGATCAGATGGTCGAAGTACCGAGCACCCTTATTGAGGTAAGCGGTCGAGAAAGTGACGTGGTTCCGGACGAGATTGCATCGTCGGAGAACGTCGTAGGCATCGTGTAAGAGCGTCATGGATCACCTTGGGAATAAATAGACATACGGCAACTGTCGTATTTATTGTGCGAAACGCTCTTTAGAGAGTTTGCTGGATTTTCAAGCGGCCAGAGCAGATAAAAAAAGGAGAAAGTGATGGCCAACATCGCCGCAGACGAACGAGAAACACATAGAGGCCAATTTCAAAGTGCGCTCTACGCCATGGCGAACCGCCATAAGCTCACGCTCATGGTGACATTAGCGTATAACCGTGAGACCCCGCCGGAGGTGGTGGAGAGGGACCTGAGTCATTTCCTGGGCCGGATGGATCGCGAGCTTCTCGGCAGTGGCTGGGCCAAGAAGCCATCCGAGCGTCGTACCCGCCACTTCAGCGTGCTGGAGCACCCCAGGACGAACGCGCACATCCACATGCTAGTCAGCCCGGCAGATGGACAGTGGATCAAGTTCGGCGGTCTTGCGGAGGCGCTCTGGAAAGGGGTGGTGGCCAGCGGCAGCGTAAGGGTGGAGCCGATCAGCAGTCTGACCGGCGCCCTCGGCTATGTGACCAAGTTCATCAGTCCAGAGCGCGCCGATCGCCTGATCCTCGCACCCTTCCACGTCTAAAGGGATCGTCCCTCGGGACCACACCATAGCGGCCACCTGGGATGCGCTTTTGCAACGCTGAGCTGCCTCACCCAACCGGTCGCGTTTAGCTGCATCATAGCTGATCTTCGCTCGCGAGGGTCGGCAATGGTGTCAGTCTGTCAGAGCACAGGATGCTCGGAGAGTTCATACTGAGATCACGAGAGACATTCATTGAGAGATCGTGCTGGAAGAGAAGCGGTGTTCATCACCAAGCATGCATGACATCCTCTCGTTCCCTTTCCTCTGATCACCTAAATTCAGGTCATGAAGCAGGCCATCAACCACGTCGTCGTGCCTACCAGAGCACGTGGTCTCTATGAGGTCACACATCAGATCCTCGACTGGGTATCTGACCAGGACATCCGCACGGGACTGCTGACAGTCTGGTGCCGTCACACCTCGGCCTCGCTGCTCGTGCAGGAGAATGCCTCCCCAGACGTCCGCACCGACCTGGAGGACTTCTTCCGTCGGCTCGTACCCGATGGAGGGCAAGTGCGATACCGGCACGATGACGAGGGACCCGATGACATGCCAGCGCATATCCGCGCGGCCCTTACGCAGACCCAGCTTTCCATTCCCGTGGAGAACGCCCGGCCGGTCCTTGGCACCTGGCAGGGCATTTACCTTTACGAGCACAGGACCTCACCGCACCGGCGGGAACTCGTCCTCCATCTCATAGGGACACCAGCTTAGGGCTGGCCTGTTGGGAGGCGTGATGCTCGTCTTCAGTGCAGGCAGCACTTCTTGAACTTCTTGCCGCTGCCGCACGGACATGGATCGTTCCGGCCCACAGCTCGCATGGGGTTCACCAGAGGCTGCATCGTTTCCCACTCCGATCGCGGTCCTCCACCAGCAACCAAAGCTGCCTTCTCCCGCCGATACTCCTCAGAGAAGGCAGCCGCTAGGCGATGCCGCCCTCTACCGCGTCGTTATCGTCCGCATGCGGGCCCACCAGCCCACCCTCGATTACGTCCGGCGGCGCACTGCCGAAGGAACGAGCAAGCTGGAGATCATCCGCTGCTGCGGATTCCGACGGAAGTCGGCCACCGTTTCCGATTTGATGTCGGCCAGTGATTCCGAGATGAAGTCGGCCATTCCGATTTGATGTCGGCCACC
>NZ_JACIJD010000046.1 GCF_014199205.1 Muricoccus pecuniae
ACCCTGGCCGGGCCGCGCGGCGGCGTGGCGGGAGCCGGGCTCTACCACCGCTACAACGCGATCCTGAAGCGCGTGACCGGCGACAAGGCGCGGGCACGGATGACCCTGGAGGAACTGGAGGCGGCCCTGGCCTGGCTCGGGCGCAACCGCCTGGCCGACCACCTCCACCTGCTGGACAACGACCCCCGCTACGCCTGGTCCGCCAGGAAGAGAGGGGAGTGGAGGCCGCCCACGGGGCGCGCCATACGGTCAACAGCAGAGATGCGGGCCACGGCGAGGGGTCGCTGAACGCGGTGCAGTATCTCACCAGTCAGGTAAGCATCCTGTTCTAGATCCCCGCACGTGCGCTCCTCGGCGGCCCTTCAGCCCAAGCCGAGCTTATCGACTGCTGCTCCGTCTATCGCGCTTCGTTGTCACGACAGATCCGCAATGCTCCTCTCCGTTGCTCAACGGCCAAGCGCAGATCGGCGGCGCAGCTGATCAGCGCCGTGACGGCCTCTTGTAGCGCTGCCTTCGCGCTCGGGAGGAATGGCATCGGCCCGGTAAGGCGCTGAACCGATACCGAGCGTTCACCAAGGCCAGCCCACCAATGCCAGAACGGCTGCCCATCCCCAGCGCCGTGCACGGCCCAGGCTGCGGGTTCACGCAGCGAAGCGAGATGCTCGGCGAGGTCTCGAGGCAAGGCCTCGCGGGGCCCCGACCACAGCGCCCGAAGGAGGGCTTCGTGCACACCCTCCAACCCGATGACGAGATCACATCGCGCTCCCTCGCCGTTCACGGTCACGACGAAGGTCGTGCTTTCGCCAGGGATGGTCGCGCCACGTTCCTCGTCCCTCATGGCCACCCTCATGTCATGGACCGCGCAAATCCGCAGCAGCACATCGTCTGCTTACCCTGTGGTCCGCTTCACCACACCCCGCACCGACCCATCAATCCCCGGGCACGCCGAGTTGTCGGCCGTGATAGTGCCCAGCCTTGTTTGCTGGTACGAGCCGAACGGGTTGTGTCTTCTCGTTATACATTGAACCGCCGATACGGGTGAGTGCACCCCACCTGTCTCGCTTGCTCCGGTCGCACCTCTTCCGTTCCAGCGTTGGACGAGAGATCACGCCAGTGAATGCCCTCTGCGAGTACAGTTCATGACGACGACGGCGCTGACGGAGGCTGCTGGTCCCGCTCGGGCAGGCGGTCAAAGCCCCGCTCGCCAGCCTCCGCTCCTCACAACCCGATCCGTCCGCCTCTCCTGGTTTAGGGCTGCCAGTGAGAACAAGTCTCGGCGAGATAGGGCCGAGTAACTGATCAAGACACCCGTTCGGCTGGCCGGTTCTGTCAGCGCTCGCGCCAGAAATGTAGTTATGAGACCTGTGCGCGGAAGGCTTGGTGGCGGTCGCTTTCAGCTGTTCTGGCCAGGTTTTGGGTTTGCGGGGCGTCGATGAGGGGCGGAGGTCTCGGGTCTTGCCTGTGGCGGGCGTTTCAGTCCTTCAGCAGGCGCAGTTCGAGCCCCTCTCACGCAGGCGCATCCCTAAGCAGACGCCAACTGCGTCGAAGGTTGTAGGCCATCGCCGCGAGCCGGACTTGCAGTCCCGCCCGGGCCAGCCCCAACCAGCGCATCCGACGCAAGCCGTAGGAGCGCTTGGCCGTGCCGAACACCTTCTCGATCCGCCCGCGCACCCGGCGTACCTCGGCGTTGTGCGCCTCCAGGCGCGCCAGTGCCGCGGGTCCACCCCAGGTGCTCTTGTGTGTGACGTGGGGCGTACTACCCCGTCCGCGGATAGCCGCTTCCGGATTGCTTCCCGAATAGGCCGTGTCGCCGTACACGGGTCCAGGTCCGTCCGGCAGGATCGCGGCCAACTCCGCCGCATCATGAATGTTGGCCGTGGTGACCTCGACACCCCGGATCAGCCCGGCATCTTGGTCAGTGGCAACATGAGCCTTGTAGCCGTGGACCGGCTTGCGTCGGCGGTGCCCCGCCCAGCGCGCCTCTCCGTCACATCTGATGCTTGCCGACGGCAGAAGCGTCGCATCCACCACGCCGTGGGCGTCGAGCTGGCGGGTGACCGCCTCAAACAACGCCCGATCCAACCCGCGGCGCAGCAGTGCCGCGCGGAATCGGACAAAGGCGGTGCGCTCTGGCGTCGGTTCCTGGGCGGCGAAACCGCAGAAGCGGCGGAAGCTGGCGCGGTCGTCCAGCGCCCCAGCGAGCCGAACGTCCGAAAGATCGTGCCAAGTGGCCAACAGCAGCGCACGGAACAGCGCCAGCGGTGGCCAGCCAAGCTCACCCCTGGCGGGTGCCGAGATGTCCATGAGCAGGCCGTCCAACTCGGCCCAGTCGATCAGGGCGGCAATCTCGTCCAGCGACGTACCGCCGCGAAGCGGGATCTCGCCAGCGATGGCCAGCTGTTCCTGCCCAATACACCGTCGCGCCACGACCACCTCCGTCCCGCTCCCAAGAGCATGGAATCAAAGTACGTCGTGTCGGATCAAGCCTTCCGCGCACAGGTCTCATCAGACAGCGCCAACCCGGCACGGCGAGCACCTCCGGACCATCGCTGAGTGCGGGCGCATGGGCTGGCAGAAGGCATCTGGCTACAACTGGCGTGCCCTGGTCGAAGCGGACATTAGCAGGTTCAAGTGAATTCCTGAGCGATGGTGGCACTACACCACCCGCATACCGGTTGCTCGGGCCACCGCCCCCCAGCGCGGCGTGGCGCGCGCGATCCAGCCCGCCGTCCCCTCCGGTCCCTCTGTCCGCGTCGTCAGGTTCCAGGCCGCGAAGCGGACGCGGACCAGCGGCTCGCCGAGCATTTCCGTCGCGATCGCGGCCAAGCGCTGCCGCATCGGCGCCGGAAGGCCGCGCGGCGCTAGCAGCAGGTTGGCGAACTCCATGTCCAGGCCAGGGAAGCCAAGCTCGGCCAGGGTGGGCACCCCCGGAAGGGTATCCTGACGCTCGGCGCTGGAAACGGCGAGCGCCCGCACCCGCCCGTCCCGCACGAAATCGGGCGCCCCGGAGATGGCGAGGAACCCGACCGGCACGTTACCGGCGACGAGATCCGTCAGGGCGGGGCCCGAGCCACGATAGGGCACATGCGACAGCGAAGCCTCTGGCAGCCCGACCGCGAGGCGGAACGCTTCCATGGCGAGGTGCCCGGGCGTGCCGACCCCACCCGAGGCATAAGGCATGCCTCCGTTCCGCAGCGCCGCCAGCAGCTCCGGCAGGGTGGAGACACCGGCGGAGGGATGGGCCAGCAGCACCTGCGCAAAGGTGCCGAGCAGTGCGACCGGTTCCAGCGCCCCCGGATCGTAGCCGAGATCGGCATAGACATGGGGATTGACGGTCAGGGTGGTGTCGATCGTCAGCAGCAGCGTGCGCCCGTCCGGCCGGGCGCGGGCGGCCAGGGCGCTAGCAAGGTTGCCCCCGGCGCCGGGTCGGCTGTCCACCAGCACCGTGCCGCCCCAGGACCCGTCGCGGATCATTCGCTCCGCCAGCATCCGCGCGATGCCGTCGGTCGCGGCGCCTGGCGGAAAGGCGGTCAGGATGCGCACGGCGTCCTGCGCCTGGGCCCGCGCCGGGCGGGGCAGGAACGGCGTGCCCAGCGTGGCGGCGAGCGCGGCGCGGCGCCCGAGCACGGTGCGAAGCCCGTTCATCCGACCCGCATCCCGGTCTCGCGCGCTACTTTCCCCCAGCGCTCGCTAGCCGAGGCGATCCAGGCGGCGGCCTGCTCGGGGTTGCCGGCCTCCGGCTCCACCGCCCAGCCGTCCAGCCGGGCGCGTGCCGTCGGATCGGCCATAACGGCGGCGACAAGCGCGGACCAATCCCGCCGCACCTCCGCCGGCACGCCGCGCGGGGCCATGAGGAGGTAGGCGAAGCGCACGTCAAAGCCGGGATGCCCGGATTCGGCGACCGTCGGCGCCTCGGGCAGCATCGCCAGCCGGCGCGGGCCGGAGACGGCGATCGCGCGCAGCCGACCGTCCCGCACGAAATCCGCACCGCCGGAAACGGCGATGAACCCGGCCTGGACGCGACCTGCAAGCAGGTCGGTCATCGCCTCGGCATTGCCGCGGAAAGGGATGTGCTCGAGTGAGCCCGCCGGCAGGCCGAGGCTGCTGCGCAGGAACTCCATCGCCAGATGCCCCGGCGATCCGTTTCCGGCCGAGGCGTAGAGCATTGGCCGCTCCCGTGCCGTTCGGACAAAACCTGCGAGGTCCGTGATCCCCGTAGACGGATGCACGAGCAACACCACCGGGTAGGTCCCTGCGATCGCTACCGGCTCCAGCTCGCGCGGGTCGAAGCCGAGGTTGGAGTAGAGATGCGGGTTGAGGCTGAACGTGGTGTCGATGGCCAACAACAGGGTCCGGCCATCCGCCCCGCTGCGTGCGACCAGGGCGGAGGCGATGTTGCCATTGGCCCCGGCCCGGTTGTCCACCACCACCGTCCCGCGCGGGCGGCCGTCAACGCCCCGGGAGGCGCCGTCGGCCAGGAGCCGAGCCACGCCGTCCAGCGCGGCGCCGGGCGGGAAGGAGGCGACGATGCGCGTCACCTCGCCCTGGGCGAGAGCCGGACGCGCGGCGGAGGCGCCAAGCGCCATGAGCCCGGCCATGCGGCGGGTGATGATCATCCGTTCCGTTTCCCCGATCCACCCGGCCTACCGGCAGAGCCCTTTGCCGCCTATCCTGGCGGCGGGAAACGGGGAAAGACAAGACCGGCATGAGCGCGCGCAACGTGCTGTTCGTGATGGCGGACCAGTTCCGCTGGGACCACATGTCCTGCGCCGGGCACCCCCATCTCCGCACGCCGAACCTCGACGCCCTTGCCGCGCGCGGCGTGCGCTTCGCCCAGGCCTATGTGCAGTCGGGCATCTGCGGCCCGTCGCGCATGTCCTACTACACCGGCCGCTACGTCTCCTCGCACGGGGCCACGCATAACCGCGTGCCGCTCTCGGTCGGCGAGGTGACGCTCGGCTGGCACCTGCGGGAGGCCGGGCGCAAGCTCGCGCTCGCGGGCAAGACGCATGTGCTGCCCGATGCGCGCGGCCAGAAGCGCCTGGAGGTGGACGGGGCGAGCGAGCTGAAGGTGCTGCTGGACGAGGGCTGGTTCACCCTGGTGGACCGCCATGACGGTCATCACGGCGAGCCGGACTCCGCCTATGCCGACTGGCTTCGCTCGAAGGGCTATGACAGCCCCGATCCCTGGACGGATTACGTCATCGCCGTGGACGGGCCGGAGGGCCCGCTCTCCGGCTGGAAGATGCGCAACGCCCGCCTGCCCGCCCGCGTGAAGGAGGAGCACAGCGAGACCGCCTACACTACCGACGTCGCCATACGCTTCATGGAGGAGAGGGGCGACAGTCCCTGGGTGCTGCACCTCTCCTACGTGAAGCCGCACTGGCCCTACATCGCGCCCGCCCCCTACCACGCCATGTTCGGGCCGGAGGACTGCCTGCCCGTCCTGCGGGGCGAGGCGGAGCGCGGGCCGGGCGCGCATCCCGTGCTGCGCGAGTTCCAGAACGAGGAGGTGGCGCAGAACTTCGCGCGGGACGAGACCGTGGACACCGTCCGCCCGGCCTATCAGGGCCTCATCGCCCAACTCGACCACCATCTCGGCCGCGTCTGGGAGGCGATGGAGAGGCTGGGTCGCTGGAGGGACACGCTCGTCGTCTTCTGCTCCGACCACGGCGACTACCTCGGCGACCACTGGCTTGGCGAGAAGGAGCTGTTCCACGACCCCGTCCAGCGCGTGCCCTTCATCCTCTACGACCCCTCCCCCGAGGCGGACGCGACGCGCGGCACGGTGGAGCAGCGCTTCGCCGAGGCGATCGACGTGGTGCCCACGATTCTGGAAGCGCTGGAACTGGACCCCGCGCAGCACCTGATGGACGGGCGATCCCTCCTCCCCCTCACGCGCGGGCGGGACGTGCCGTGGCGCGACGCCGCCTTCTCGGAGCTGGACTGGACCTTCCGCGGTGCCCGCCGCCGCCTCGGCCTGCCCACCGGGCACCACCACGCCTGGATGGTGCGGACGGAGCGCTGGAAATACGTCCACTGGACCGACGGCCTGCGACCGATGCTCTTCGACCTCGCCGCCGATCCCGGCGAGCTGAACGACCTCGGCGCTGATCCCGGGATGGGATCGGTGTGCCAGGAGATGCGGGAACGCCTCCTCGCTTGGTTCGGCGGGCTGAAGCGCCGCACCACCATCACCTGGGCCGAGGCGGAGCTGCGGACGGACAGCCACAAGCGGGCCGGAGTATTTCTTGGCGAGTGGTAGAGGGCACGGAGGCGAGGATTGTCAGCGGCAGCCCCGGCTCGCAAGGGCGCGGTCCCGCCGAACGCAACGGAAGCCAATATGAGTAGTGCCCGTGTCAATGGATTGAGGCTGACGGGCAGAAGGCCGGTAGCGGTGGCAGTAGTTCGGTGCGCAGAGATGCGAGCCGCCCTTGATCACCTTGCGCAGCATGGGCCCGGCCAGCGGCCCCTTTGCGGGCTCGGCGGCGCGCGGTAGGGACACGGAGCAGCAGGATCGCGCTTCCCGCCGTAGGTGGGCAGATCGCCAATCCTCGTCTGTCCATTCCCAGACGTTGCCGATCATGTCGAACAACCCGCGCCGGTCGGGCGGGAAGCTGCCCACGGGAGACGTGCCGACGAAGCCGTCCTCCAGCCGGTTTTCGAAGGGGAACTCTCCCTGCCAAGTGTTGGCGAGGTGCCGCCCGCCCGGCGCCAGCGCGTCGCCCCATGCGAATTCCGCGCCCTCAAGGCCCTGCGCCGCGAACTCCCATTCCGCCTCGCTTGGCAGGGCCTTACCGGCCCAGGCGGCGTAGGCCGCCGCGTCCGCGTGGCAGACCTGCACCACCGGGTGGCGAGGGTCGGGCACGGCGCCGCTGCCGTCCGGGTCGCGCCAGCACGCGCCCGCCACGAAACGCCACCAGTCACCCGGGAAGCGCATCGCTGCGCGGCTCGCGGGCGGGGTGAAGACGACCGATCCGGGGACGAGCTGCGCCGGGTCTGCGCCGGGGTAGTCCTCCGGCCGGGGCGGCCGCTCCGCCACGGTGCGGTAGCCGGTCGCAGTAACGAAGCGACCGAACTCGCCCTGCGTGACCGGCGCCCGGTCGATCCAGAAGCTCGCGACGCAGCGCTCGTGGATCGGCGCCTCCTCGGGGTAGTGGCGGTCCGATCCCATGCGGAGCGTGCCGCCCTCAATCCAGACCATCTCCTCCACGTCGATCAGCGCCCGTCGCTATTCTTGACGGCTTCCGTCCAGCCCTGCGTCTTCAGGGCGCTGCGAATGCGCCATTTCAGAATTTCGTTCACCAGCGCGCGGCGGACCGGTTCGTGCGCCAGGTCGTCCCAGAGATTCCGCAACTCCTGTGGGTCGGCCTGCATGTCGAAGAGCTGGCCCTCCTCGCTGTCGACGAAGTGCACCAGCTTCCAGCGATCGTCCCGGATCATCGTCATGAACTCGGTGCCGCTGAGGATGCGGTCGCCCGCATGCTCGGCGAAGACATGGGGCCGAGGATCGGCTTGGCTATCCGTCAAATAGGGTAGCAGCGAGCGCGCCTCCATCCAGCGCGGCGCCTCCAGCCCCGCCAGTTCCAGGATCGTCGGCCCGAAGTCGAAGAGGGAGACGAGGTCCTCCACCTTTCGCCCCGCCGCAACCCGGCCCGGCGCCCAGACAATGGCGGGCACGCGCACGGACCCCTCGTACATCGTCCACTTCTGGCTGTGCCCGTGGTCGTTCAGGCAATCCCCGTGGTCCGAGGTGAAGATAATCACGGTGTCCTGCAGCACGCCACGGCGCTCCAGCGCCTCCATCAGCCGGCCGATCTGCGTATCGATCATTGTGACATTGGCGAAGTAGTGCTCGCGCTGGCGCTGGGTCTGCTCGGGCGTCGGCGCTTCCAGGTGCACCACCGCGTCGTGGTCTACGGAGAGGTGCTGCTCGCGCAGCTTCCGCAGCGCGGTTGGCTGGCTCTCGATGTCGGCCCGGTCCCCGATGGGCTTCGGCAGGTCGCGGCCCTTGTAGGTCTCTAGCACCTCCGGCGTGGGGTCATAGGGCGGGTGGGGGCCGGGGATGCCGACTTCGAGGAAGAAAGGGCCGGTGCCGCGCCAAGTGTCGATCCAGTGTGCCGCGAGGCCGGGGACGAAGTTGTCGGAGTGCAGGTGCTCCGGCAACTCCCACACGAAGGCGCCGAGACGCTCGCGGTAGTCCATGCGCCGGGCATAGGTCACGCGGCTCGGCTTCTCCAGCCCGTTCGCGAAGAAGGCCTTGTCCCAGTTGTCCATGAAGTAGGGCAGGCGAGGCGTCGCGCGGTCCTTGTTCTCCACCACGTGCCGCTCGTGGAAGCCGAAGGATTCCTCGAAGGGGTGGGTATGCATCTTGCCCACGTTCACACAGCGGTAGCCGGCATCGGCGAGCTGGTGCACCCAGGTGTGGGTCCAGCGCTCGTCGTTGCGGAACACCCCGTTGGTATGGGGATAGAGCCCGGTGAAGAGACTGGCCCGGGACGGCGCGCAGGATGGCGAGGTGACGTACATCCGGGTGAAGAGCACGCCCTCCTTCGCCAGCCGGTCGAGGACGGGGGTGGTCATGTAGTCGAAACCGGCGGCCGCAATGGTGTCGAAGCGCTGCTGGTCCGTGATGACGAAGACGATGTTGGGGCATGCGGGCTGATCCACGGGTGGTGCTCCTTTTCCCGCCGCCGGGCGGGGATCCCAGCAAATTTCGTAGCGCTGCGATGCAAGCCGGGTCAAGCTGAGGTTTCCCCGCGTGCAGGCGGCCGGATGCTGGGCTAGAGCGCGGCCATGCCAAGGATCGCCCAATGGAGAAGCTGACGCCGCGCCGCCGGCGCCGCATGCAGCGCGTGACGATGGCCGAGGTGGCGCAGGCCGCCGCGGTTTCCCCCTCCACCGTGTCGCTCTACCTTCGCAAGCCGGGCCAGGTTTCTCCTGCCATCGGGGCGCGGATCGCGGAGGTGGTGGAGGCGCTGGGCTACGTGCCGAGCTTCGTCGCCGGCGGCTTGGCTGCGGCCGGATCCCGTGCGGTGAGCGTCATCGTGCCGACGATCCAGAACGACTTCTTCGCCGGCACGATCGCCGCCCTCCAGGCCATGCTGGAGCCGGCCGGGTTCCAACTCCTGCTGGGCAACACGGACTATAATCCGTCGCGGGAGGAGCGGCTGGTGCGGACCGCCCTGTCCTGGGCGCCGGCGGCGATCGTGCTGGTGGGGCTGGAGCACGGCCGCGGCACGAAACGGCTTCTGCTGGGGACGCCGACACCCGTCTTCGAGATCTGGGAGTGTGGCGGCAGCCCGATCGACACGGCGGTGGGCTTCCACCACCGAGAAGTCGGCGCGACGGCGCTGCGACACCTCGCGGAGCGTGGCCGGAGGCGACTGGCCTTCCTCGGCGCGCGGATGGAGGAGGACCGCCGGGCGCGGCAGCGGGCGGACGGCTTCACCGGGGCCGCGGCCGCCGCAGGGCTGACCCCACCCCTCATCCTTGGCACCCGGGAGCGGGCGAGCACGGAGGCAGGCGGCCGCCTGCTCGCGGAGGCGCTGGCCGTTCCGGGACGGATCGACGGCATTGCCTGCTCGAACGACCTGATGGCCCTGGGCGCCCTCTTCGAGTGCCAGCGGCGGGGAATTAACGTACCGGGAGCGCTGGCCGTGGTGGGCTTCGGCGACCTCGGCTTCAGCGCCTCTTGCGTGCCGCCCCTGACCACCATCCGGCCGCCAAGCGAGGCGATCGGGCGGGAGGTGGGGCGGTTGATCCAGGAGCGCCTTGGCGTGGCGGAGCCTCCGGACAGACCAGGGACGATCGACCTCGGATTCAAGCTGGTGCAGCGCCGGAGTAGTTGAGGGGCCGACGCCCTCCTCCGCATTGACTCCCTCTCTCGCAGCGCTACGATCTTCCAATCATCCTGCCGCCCCTCCACGCGCGAGAACGCCGCCGCCGTGTCCCGCCGCGCGGGTCGGCCCCGGGGGCGCTCGCCGGGGATGCGAGCAGGCAGAAGGAGGGAACGCATGAAGCTCACCCGGCGCCGGCTCGCCATGACCGCCCTCTTCCTGGCAGCGCTGCCCGCCCTCCCCTCCGCTGCCCAGGCCCAGGGGGCTGAAGCCTGGCCCAACCGCCCCGTGCGCGTGCTCATCGGTTTCCCGCCGGGCGGGGGCGTGGACATCGTCGGCCGAATCGTCCTGCCGCGGATCGCCTCGCGCCTCGGCCAGCCCCTCGTCATCGAGAACCGCGGCGGCGCCAACGGCAATCTGGCGATGGAGGTGCTGTTCGGGGAGCCCGCCGACGGCCACACGCTCTTCTTCGGCAATGTCGGCAACCTCGCCGTCACCAATGCACTCTACCCGCATCTCCGCTTCGACACGGTGCGGGATTTCGCGCCGATCGCGCAGGCGGTGGAGGTTCCGCTCGTCGTCACCGTGAGCAGCCGCTTGCCGGTCCGCTCGCTCCGCGAGTTCATCGATTACGCCAAGGCACGTCCCGGCGAGCTGAACGCGGGCTCGGGCGGATCCGGCGGGCCCTCCCACCTCGCGCTGGAGCTGTTCAACCGCCGCGCCGGCACGGAGATCGTCCACGTCCCCTACCGCGGCAGCGCGCCGGCGCTGCAGGACCTGGCGACCGGGCGCATTCAGATGATGATCGATTCCTACAATATCATGCGTCCGATCGTGGAGGCGGGGCAGGTCCGGCTCCTTGCCATCACGTCTGACGCGCGGCGCCAACTCCTCCCCGACCTGCCGACGACCGCCGAGGCGGGGCTGCCGGACTTCGTGGTCTATGGCTGGCAGGGGCTGGTGACACGGGCGGGCACGCCGCCCGCGATTATCGCGACGCTGGAGAAGGCCATGGAGGCCGCCCTGCAGGAGCCGGAGGTGCGGCAGGCCCTGGCAGCCCAGGGCGCCGACGTGCGCTTCCGCGGCGCCGCGGATTTTGCCGCCTTCCTGCGGGCTGAGCGCGAGCGCTGGAGCGGCGTGATCCGGGACGCCGGCATCACGCTCAACTGATGAGCCGGGCCGCCGCGCAGACGTTCGGTCCGCGACGGGCCCGCTGATGGAGGGCGCCGTCGTTGCGGCCCGCCTCCCCGGCTGGCGCCGGCGGCGCGCCCGCCAGCCCCGCCGCCTGCGCCTGACGGTTACCCACCCGGCCCGAGGCCTCGCGGTACTGCGGGCCTGGGTCCGGGGCGGAGAGCTCGGGGTCTTGGTCCTGGCGATCGTGGCGGGGATCGCGAGCGGCTTCCTCGCCCGGCTACTGGGCGGCGCCGCCGACGGGCTCCACGTCCTCCTCTTCGGACCGGGTGCGGAACACGGATTGAGCGCCATGCGGCGGATCGAGCCGCTCCCGCTGCTGCTCCTGCCGGCCGCGGGCGGCGTCGTGCTCGGGCTTGTCAACCTGGCCCTGGCACACTGGTCGCCCCGGGCGCCGGTGGACCCGATCGAGGCCAACGCGCTGCATGGCGGTCGCGCCTCCATCCGTGACGGCGTGGTCGTCGCGGCCCAGAATCTCGTCTCCAACGGCGGCGGCGCCTCGGTCGGGCTTGAGGCGGCCTATGCCCAGCTCGGGGCCGGAACGGCGTCCCGCATGGGCCGCGCTTTCGGGGTGCGGCGGAGCGATCTGCGCCTCCTCGTCGGCTGTGGCGCGGCGGGCGCCATCGCGGCCTCCTTTGACGCACCGCTCACGGGCGCCTTCTACGCGTTCGAGCTGGTGATCGGGACATATGCCCTCAGCAGTCTCGCGCCAGTGCTGGCGAGCGCGGTGGCCGGCACCCTCGCCGCGAGGCTGCTGGACGACGCCGGCGTGAAGACTGCGGCGGGCGCCATCGGGGCGCCGGACGCGGGGGACTACGTTTACGCGCTGCTGACGGGGGTGCTGTGTGGGCTTCTCGGCATCGCGCTGATGCGTGGAATGAGCGTCGCTGAGGCCTTGATCCGGCGCGGTGTGCCTTGGCAGACCCTGCGGCCCGCGGCGGGTGGCCTGCTCGTCGGCGCCCTGGCGATCGTCACGCCCGGAGTGCTGTCCAGCGGGCATGGCGTCCTGCATGACGTGCTGCTGACGGACCTGCCTGTCCGCTTCCTCGTTATCCTTGTCCTGCTCAAAGCGCTCGCCTCCGCCATCTCTATCGGTTCGGGCTTCCGTGGCGGCCTGTTCTTTGCGTCGATCCTGTTAGGGGCGATCACCGGCAAGCTCTTCGCGGCCGTCACCTTTGCCACGTTCCTGCCGAGCGTGGACTCCATGCTCCTCTCGATCGTGGGAATGAGCGCCTTCGGGGCCGCGGTGATCGGCGCGCCGCTCGCCATGACCTTCCTCGCGCTCGAGACGACGCGCGACTTCGCGGTGGCAGGGCCGGTGCTGGTGGCCGTGGTCACGGCCGCGATCGTGGTGCGACGCCTCTTCGGCTACTCCTTCGCCACTTGGCGCTTCCACCTCCGCGGGGAGGCGATCCGGGGGCCGCACGACATCGGCTGGATCCGCGACCTCACGGTCGGCAAGGTGATGCGCCGCAATGAGCGCACCATTCGGTCTGATACGCGCCTCTCTGCCTTCACGCGCGACTTCCCGCTCGGCTCCAGCGCCCAGGTCGTGGTGGTAGACGAGGCCGGGCGCTACGCCGGAATGATCGCGGTGGCGGAGGCTCATGCCCGCGCGCCCTCGACCGACGGTGAGACAGTGTCGGCCCTGTTGCAGCTCGGGGACCGGGCCCTGCTGCCGGCCATGAACGTGAAAGAGGCGCTCGCGCTGTTCGAGGCTGCGGAGGCGGATGTCCTGGCGGTGCTGGACGCCAAAGAGATGCGGCGGGTGATCGGGATCCTGACCGAGGCGCATCTTCTCCGCCGCTACGGGGATGAACTTGACCGGCGCCGGAGGGAGGAGGCAGGCCTGGGATAGCATGCTGCCGCTCGGGCAGGCATCCCCGGCCGGGCGTGAGGGGCGGATCGACCGAAGGGCAGCCTTGGTGGGCCTGACCTGTGTCGCCGCGCCGTACGCGAAGGCGCAGCCAGACGACGGCTGTCCGAACCGCCTCGTCCAGATCGTCGTCCCGGCGGCGCCGGGCGGGCAGGTGACATATGGCGCGGCTGCCTCAAAGACCAACCCTATCACGTGGACCTGGCGACAGGGCGCTTGGATGTCCGTCAACCCATCTCCCCTCCCGCTTGGCCCCTACCTGACCTGTCCCCTCATCCGCTCGACCGCGCACGACTTCAATTTTGAATATACCGGTCCTTTGCATCCCGGGTTAGAACACGTTCCTGAATTGTTCTTCTTGGAGGGCCCATGCCTCGGATCGCGAGGGAGGAGCATGCCAGGATCCGCGAGCGGATCGAGGTCGGCGGGGAGAAGGTCGCGGCGGTGGCGGCCAGCTATGGCTGCACCCCGGCCAACATCTACGCCATTCTCTCCAAGCTCAGACAGGCCGGAGAGGTCCCGGCCGCGCCGCTGCCTCTCATCCTTGAGGAGGGCCAGACGGCGATCACCGCACCGGACCAGCAGGTCAGCCTCCAAGGGGCGACACCGTCAGCGCCCCAGGCAAAGGCCGCGGTGCCGCTTGTCGAGCCCTCTCCACCTCAGGCTGCAACGTCGCACGAGCGCCCTGCCCTTCCAGCTCCTGCTCGCCCGACTGGGGATTCCGACGATGTCGGCCGCCTGTTCCGAGGCGAAGTCGGCCACTGATTCCGACGTCATGTCGGCCGGCCATTCCGATTGATGTCGG
>NZ_JACIJD010000047.1 GCF_014199205.1 Muricoccus pecuniae
GGCAGCAGCGGTTCCACCACCGCCCAAAGGTCATCAGCGACGAGGAGTGCCATCTCTCCCCAACGCCTCAACCCAAGTTTTGTCCCGAGCTTTAAGCCTCTCGACCAGCGGCACCGGCAACCGGCGTTCCCGCTCGATCTGGTCCCGCATTCCAGCGATGGTGGGGCCGAGATCGGCGGCTGCCTGGATTAGCCGTGCCGCCTCGAACCCGGTAGCTCCTCCGGATGGCATGGCCGATTTCCTGCCGGGCTCTTGTTTCGAGTGGCTTACGATTTGCGGCTAGGGACGGCCAGTGCAAGAGAAATCGTGTCGGCCTGCTGACCGAGGCGGCAGCGGGATTCCTTCCCGGCGGTGGACGTGCCGAGTGGGAACCTGTTGCGGCGTAGCGCAGACGATCAGGCCGAACTCGCAAAGGCGACCGCAGAACAAGAAAAGGGAGCCAGCCCATGTCCGGAAGATCTCAGGTTCGAGACTACTACGCCACCCAGGATATCGTCCCCCGCCTCCTGGCAGCGCTGCGAGTTGTCCAGGGCGAGGACGCGCCGGTGACGCCCGACACGCTCGCAGTCGTCGGAGTTCTGCTGGTCAGACTCGCTCGTCAACTATGTCCGCTTTTTGGATGCGGACTGTGCCACTCGGAGGACCGACATGGGCGCGAAGCTGCCATGACGGAGACCGGTTCGAAGCGGGCCGGCTGCTAGCGTCGAGCTAGTGTCCCGACTCTGAAGTTCCCATGCACTTTGCCTGGACGGTGAGGGTGCGCTGGCAGAAGCGCTGGACGGCGGCGAGGATGTCGTCGGCGTTCTTGGTCCAGGTGAACGGCTTCGGCTCGGCGTTGTGGGCGTCGATGTAGCCCTTGATAGCGGCCTCGAGCTCCGCCGTGGAGCGGTGCGCGCTCCGCCGGATGGCGTCGTCGGTCAGCAGCGCGAAGAACCGCTCGACCTGATTGATCCAGGAAGCCGAAGTCGGGGTGTAGTGGACGTGCCAGCGCGGCCGCTTGGCGAACCAGTCGCGGACGAGCTTTGTCTTGTGGCTCGAGGCGTTGTCCATGACCACGTGGATATCGAGATCCGCCGGCACACGGGCCTCGACTGTGTCGAGGAAGCGGCGGAACTCGGCCGCCCGGTGCCGAGGCATGCACCGGCCAATGACGGTGCCGGCCTTCACGTCGAGCGCGGCGAACAGCGATGTCGTGCCGCAGCGCTTGTAGTCATGCGTGCGCCGCTCGACCTGGCCGGGGCGCAGCGGCAGCAGCGGCTGGGCGCGGTCGAGTGCCTGGATCTGGCTCTTCTCATCGACGCACAGCACTAGGGCGCGCTCAGGCGGGCTGAGGTAGAGGCCGACGATGTCGCGCACCTTCTCGACGAACCGCGGATCGGTCGAGAGCTTGAAGGTCTCCACCCGATGAGGCTGAAGCGAGAACGCCTTCCAGATGCGCTGCACGGTGGACGGCGCCAGTCCGGCCGCTTTGGCCATGCCGCGCGAACTCCAGTGCGTCCGCCCCACCGGCAGCGTCTCCAACGTTGCGGTCACCACCTCGGCCACCTTCTCGTCGGTGACGGTCCGTGGGGCACCTGAGCGGGGCTCGTCGGCCAAGCCGTCCAGCCGTTGCTCGGCGAAACGGCGCCGCCAGGTCGCGACCGTCATGCGCGCCACCCCGAGCCGCTCAACGATCGCCAGGTTACTCAGTCCCTCCGCGGCGAGCAGCACGATCTCCGCCCGCATCGCGTCGCCACGTGCCACCTTCCGGCGGCGCAGGCGGGCCTCCAGTTCGCCGCGCTCGGCTGCCGACAACTCAATCCGAACCGCCCTCGGCGCCGCCATGGCCGAACTCCGCTGCCGAACGCAGGGAATCACAGCCAACCCGAAGTGGCTAGCTATCTCTCGGCCAGGACACAAGCCTGGGCCGTCGCGAATGGCGACGGCCCTATGTGTCAGCTGGTCCAGAAGCCTGCCGGTCTCGCCACGGCCAGGAGGTCAGCCCAGGCTGATCCCGGTGTCGCGGACGAGTCGCTGGATCAGCGCCCGCTCGCGCACCAGCCGCTCGCCAAGTTTGGCAGGCTCTGCGGCGGTCGCCTCTGCGCCGATCTCGGCGAAGCGGCTCCTCACCTCGGGGTCGGAGGTTGCGGAATTGATCGCCTCCTCCAGCCGGTGCCGCGCCTCCTCCGGCGTACCGCTGCGGCAGAAGATGGCGTTCCAGCTGGTGATGTCGAAGTCGGGGATACCGGACTCTGCGATCGTCGGCACGCCCGGGATGCCGCCACGCTTCGCGCTCGTGACCGCGATCGGCACGGCGCGCCCGCCCTGCACGACGGGGTTGAGCGAGTTCGCGGTGAGGATGCCCGCCGGGAGTGTCCCGGCCGCGAGGTCGCGCGCGACCTCGGAGCCGCCGCGGTAAGGGATGTGCTCGAGCTTCACGCCGGCCTGGTGCGCCAGCAGCGCGCCGGCGAGATGGCCCGGGCTGCCGACCCCCGGCGTGCCGTAAGAGGTACCCTCTCGGTCCGCGCGCGCCTTGTCGATGAAGCCCTTGAGGTCGCGCACGCCTGCATTCGCCGGAACGGCGAGGATGTAGGGGACATCCGCGACGTTGCCGACGGGCGCGAAGTCGCGCTCGTAGTTGAAGGGGGTGCTCCGCTGGACGAATTGAGCGACGACGAAGGAGGCTGCGTCGAACAGCAGCGTGTGTCCATCGGCAGGGGCGGTGGCGACTGCGCCCGCGGCGAGCGTGCCGCCAGCGCCACCGCGGTTGTCCACGACAATGCTCTGGCCGAGCACTGCCGCCATCTTGGGGGTGATCAGGCGCGCGAGGGTGTCGGAGTTGCCGCCCGGGGCGAAGGCGACCACGAGGCGGATGGGCCGGTTGGGAAAGGTGCGCTGCGCTCTTACCGCAGGCGCGGGCAGAAGCGCGGCGCCGGCCAGGGTGACGAGATTACGGCGGGACGGGGCGAGATGCGGCATGGCGGGCCTTTTTGAAACGGCGTCGGTCGTTGGTGAGGCGGGGCTCAACCCCGGGTCAACGGTTCCAGCCCCGTCCGGCGCAGCGCCGGAGCGGCCTCGGGTGAGGCGAGGAAGCGGATCAGGGCCTGCGCGGCTTCCGGCTGTCGCGAGTTCGCGGTGATGACGGCGCAGAAGATGGTGGGAGGCTGTACCTCCTCGGGGATGGTGCCGAGATAGGTGACGCCGGGGACGGTGATGATCTCGCTTACCTGTTGAAAGCCGAACTCGGCGTCGCCGCGGGCGACAACGGCGGCCACGCGCTCGGAGAGGATGCGGCGGGACTTCGGCATCACCTGGTCGTGGATGCCGAGCTTCCGGTACATCTCGTTCTCGATATAGACGCCGCTCGCGCTGGCCGAATAGGCGATCGAGCGGGCGTTCAGGAGCGTCTGGCGGAAGGCGTCGAGAGTGGAGATGTCGGGCTTCGGCGCGCCATCCTTCACGCAGGCGCCGATGAGGGAGCGGGCGATGTCCACGCGGCTGCCAGGGCGGATGAAGCCGCGCGCCTCAAGCGGGGGGACACCGCCATCGGCGAGGAGGAGAACGTCGGCCGGCTCGCCGCGGGTGAGGCGCTGGGGGATGGCATCCGGGGCGGCTCCCATGGAGGAGGCACCGACTGAGGTGAGAGTATGGCCGGTCGTGCGCTGGAAGTCGGGGGCGAGGGCGAGATAGGCGGCGTTGAGGCCGCCAGAGGAGAGAACAGTGAGCTCGGACGCGGCGGCGCGGCGGGCGAGGAAGGGCAGCGAGCCAGCGCCGACGAGGAATGCGCGGCGCGTGGCGCCACTTGGGATGACTGAACTCATGGAACGTTCCCTCTCCGGCACACGCCATATCCTAGTCGGTTTCTACAATCTTCCAAACGGCGCCGGCCGGGCAGGCAAGAGCAGCCGCGAACGTTACGGCGCCCCTGGACGTCAGTCGCGTGCCGAAGGAGGGCTGGAAGGACGACTACGAGCATCGCTCCGAGGTCGCAGTGATGTCCGAGACGTAGCCAGTGAGGCTATCCTGTCCCATCTATAAAGCATGGGAACCATCTCGACAGACGCCCAGATTTTATTCTGATCTGAACGGTGTCGGCTATCGTGATGCCCGGACACGCCCTGGAAGACGATCCAGCGGCAGGCATCCCAGTCCCCCGGCTCAAAGGCGTAGCGCGCGAGGGAGGAGTAGGTCGCACGCAGCCCTTCGCCGGCATGGTAACCAGTGGCCATGACGGTGTCGCAATCCCCACCGACGGGCGCGCAGGGCGGGTCCAGAAGGGCAGCACTGTCCGGGAAGAGAGAGGAGAGGGGGTGACGGGGCCGCGGCACGTGGAGTGTTTCCCACGCGGCGCCGTCAGCGCCGTCCCCGGCTGTCTCCTCCAGCGCCTCGCGCAGTACCCCGGCCCAGTCCTGCCCGCCAAGCAGCGCGGTGTCGTCGTCCCGGAGCAGGGTCGGCACGGCCCACCAAAGATGCGTGAGGATCGCGGAGGATGCCATCAGAGACCCGTGATGCGGCAGGGGGTCGGACAGGCTGCTCAGCCGCGCCACAAGCCGGGTGGCATGTAAGCGGAGGCGGCTATACGCCGCGGCTTCCTCCGAGGCCCCGCGCATCGCGCCGTCCCACGCGACGATCCGGTCGCGGAGCGCGGCAACCGGGCCGGACAGGTCGAGCGGGATCAGCCGATCCCGGAACAGGCGCGCGGGAAGGCTCTCCACATCGCCGAAGATCGCCTCCATCGCGCCCATGTCCGGCCGCTCCAGCGCCTCCAGCCGCGCGACGATCCGGCGCGCCCGGTGCGGCGGGTGGCAGTCGGTGGAGAGGTAGGGCCAGCCCCTGTCGGCCACGACGCGGTTGTTGGCCGTGACGATGATCCCGGACGACGGGTCGATCTGGTGTGGCATGTGCTCGAAGGGCACCTCGCCGCGCCAGTCGTGCTCCGCCACCCAGCCCGGAACGGGCAACCACCCGTTCGCGCGGGGGCGGTCCGGCACGATGGCCCGCACCCAGTGGGCGATCGCGCCCGCGGTGTCGGCCGCGACCATGTTGTGGTCGATCAGCCCCCAGCCGCGCGTCGCCTCGCGCAGTGCCTCCACCCCGCCCGCCCGCAGCATGCGCGGCAGGCAATCGAAGGAGCGGTCCGGCGCGTCGAACTGGGCGGAGCGAAGGGCGAGCGCGTGGCCGGAGCGCGGGTCGCCGGCGATCACAGGCCCGTGGCGCGTCTCTGTTACCGTCAGCGCCACGTCGTCGCGCCCGCGCACCCGGATCGTCTCCCGGCGCTGCCGCACCGCTTCCCACCCGCCAGGCGTGCGGACTTCCAGTCCGTCCTCCCGGAAGACCTCCAGGTAGAGGTCGTGCAGGTCCATGAAAGACACGGTGACACACCAGGCCACCGCCCCGTTATGGGCCACGTGGGGAAAGCCTGGCACGCCCGGCACGGTCAGCCCGATCGCATCGAAGGTGGCGCCGGCGATGTGGGCCTGGCTGTACATGGCAGGCACCTCCAGCTCGCGGTGCGGGTCCCCCATCAAAACAGGGCGTCCGCTCGCGGTCCGCGTGCCGGAGAGCGCCCAGTTGTTGCTGCCGCCGGCGGTGAGGTCGGGCGCCCCCGTCCGCAGCAAGTCGGCAATCGCCTCGCGCAACTCGGCCAGCGGCATTCCCGGGCGTGCCGCCTCGGCCGCCCAGGGCGTGCAGAGAAGTTCACAGCCGCCATCGTCGTAGCGCAGTTTGCCGACGTGCTCCGGGCCCAGCACCGGGAGGGCCGCGGCGCGGAGCAGCTTCATCCAGACCGAGCCCATCAGGAAGCCGATCTGCCGCATGACGGCGATGGAGTGCCAGGGCTCCCACCGCTCCGGCGCGGCACCGAGGAGCCGGTACTCCAGCGGTAGCTCCCCGGGGAGGGCGAGGAAGGCGTTCACCCCGGCGGCATAGGCTTCCAGCATCGACTGCGCCTCGTCGCCCAGTGCGGCGAAGTCCCGCAGGGCGGCGGCCTCGGCCCCCACGATGCGGGCCAGCCTGTCCGAGGCCACCCCGCTCTCCCCCACCCATTCCGCCCAGCGCCCGACCGCCTTGCGGCGCATCATCTCCATATGCCAGAGCCGGTCCTGCGCGTGGGCGAAGCCGAGGCCGGCGAAGGCGTCGCGGTCGTTCGCCGCGCGGATGTGGGGGATGCCCCAGGCGTCGCGCCAGATGTCCGTCGCCGTGAGGAAGGCGTCGCTGCGGACGGGACTGGCATCGGCCATCGGAGCACTCCGGTCGGTTCGGCAGCGCGGGGCACCGCGAGAGGCATCTCTGCGCCGGAGGGCGGCCCCGTGTCTTGGCATGGGAATACAGATGCTTGACCGAAAGGCCCGGGGGCGCGGCATAATCCTTGCTGCGCCGAACCCTGCCTGTAAAACCATCGCCATTCGTCATTGGCAGGAGAGGGGGGCGCAGAACCATGTTAAGCGCACCGCCCGCGATCAGCACCGTCCTCGCTGCCACCACCACGGGGCTGGAGGACTTCATCCGCCGGCTCGGCGGGGACGCGGAAGGCGTGCTCGAACGGGCCGGGCTGGGCTGCGGCCAGGCCGCGCGGCCGAACAGCCCCATCCGGCTGGACCGCTACTGCCTCGCCATGGACCACGCCGCCGTCGCTACCGGAAACGACAATTTCGGCCTTTGGTTCGGACAGCAGTTCGCCCCGCAAAGCCTCGGCCTCTGGGGCTATCTCGGCTGCGCCTCGTCCGATCTCGGCACGGCCCTGGCGAACATGGCGGCCGCCTTCCCGCTGCATCAGGCCAACAGCCTCTTCGCACTGAAACGGCAAGACGGGCTCGCCGTCCTGCGCTACGCGGTGTGCGACCCGCGCATTACCCGCCGCCGTCACGACGCCGAGCTGTCGTTGGGGATGTTCCGCAACCTCCTGCGCGTGGCGCTCGGGCCGCGCTGGGCGCCGCTGGAGGTGCACTTCGCCCATCCGCGCCCGGAGGGCTGGATGGAGCACCGCGAGGCCTTCGGGGCGGAGACCCTCTTCGAGCAGCATCACAACGCCCTCGTCTTCGACGCCTCGCTTCTGGCGACGCCGATGCCCCAGGGCGACGCCATGCTGCTCAACGTCGTCCGGCACAGCCTGGAGCAGCTGCGTGCTCAGGGCCCGGTTCCTCCCGCGACCCTGGGAGAGCGGGCGAAGCTGGTCGTTGAGACCTTGCTCCCGGACGGCTACCCGCGCCTTGAGGAGGTCGCCCGCGCCCTGGACCAGCCGAGCTGGACCTTCCAGCGCCGCCTGGCGCAGGAGGCCACGACCTTCAAGGATCTAGTGGAGGCGGTTCGCATGGAAGCGGCGCCCCGCCACCTTGCGGCAGGGCAGCTCACCGTCTCCGAGGTGGCGTTCAGGCTCGGCTACTCGGAGATCAGCGCCTTCTCCCGCGCCTTCTCGCGCTGGTACGGAATGCCACCCCGCCAGTGGCGCCGGCAGGCCGGCTGAGCCGGCCTGCCGGTGCGGCTACGCCCGGCGCACGTTCCAGAAGGCGGCGAAGCCGGGCAGCACGCCGGTGAGGCCACGATAGGCCGTCGGCTGGATGAACTGGCCGAGCGGCAGGTAGGGCACGTCCACCTCCAGGGCCTGCCGCTGGATGTCGCGCGCCACCGCCTGCTGCGCGGCGAGGTCGGGGGCTGCGAACCACTGGTCCCTCAGCGTCTCGAGCCGGTCGCTCTGCAACCAGCCGAAGAAGCCGGCATTGCCGCGCAGCATCAGATGCCCGGCCGGGTCCATGTGGTCCGTCCCGCTCCAGGCGGAGCAGTACATGCTCCAGCCGCCGCGGTCCGTGGGTTCGCGGCTTGCGCGGCGCTGCACCACCGTGCCCCACTCGGTCGCCTGGTAGTCGACCGACATGCCGATCCGCTGCATGACGTCGGCCAGGATCTCGGCCGGCACCTTGGAGGTGGGCTGGTCGGTGCCGGAGAGCAGGACCATTTTCTCCCCGGCATAGCCCGCCGCCTCCAGCGCCCGCCTCGCGGCGGCGGGATCCCGCCGGCCTGTCAGGGTCCCCATCCCGGCGTCGCTCGCCATGGGCGTGCCGGGGCAGAAGACGCCGACCGGGGTACGGTAGAGGTTGGGGTCGCTGCCCGCCAGCGCCTCCATCACGTCCTTCTGGTTCACTGCGCCGAGCACTGCCCGGCGAATGGCCGGGTTTTCGAAGGGCTTGGCGGCCGCGTTCATCCTCGCCGTAACGATGAGGCCCGTGGGGTCCGTCACCTCCACCCGCACGTTCCGGTCCCGGCGCAGCAGGGGGATGAGGTCGGCCAGCGGGAACTCCCACCAGTCCGCCTCGCCGGAGCGCAGCGCGGCGGCGGCGGTGGAGGGGTCGGGCACCACGTTCCACTCGACGCGGTCGAAATGGGCGATCTTCGGGCCGCCGGTCCAACCGGGCGTGCCGCCCTCGTGAGGCTTGTAGCCCTCGAAGCGCCGGTACACCGCCCGCGCGCCCGCCATCCGCTCCTCCGCCACGAAGCGGAAGGGGCCGGAGCCGACCATCTCTGTGATCTGGGTGAATGCGTCCGTCCGCGCCAGCCGCTCCGGCATGATGGCGCACATGAAGGAAGGCGCCTTGCCCAGCGCGTTCGGCAGCAGCGGAAAGGGCGCCTTCAGGCGGAACAGGACGGTGCGGTCGTCCGGCGCGCTCAGCTCGTTCGTCGCGGCCAGCAGGGCTTGGCCAAAGGCGTCGCGCCGGCCCCAGCGCTGGATGCTGGCCACGCAGTCCCGGGCCAGTACCGCGCTGCCGTTGTGGAAGGTGAGGCCGGGGCGCAGGACGATCCGCCAAGTGCGGCCGCCATCCTCCGTCGTCGCGCCCTCCGCCATCTGCGGCACGGGGCGCAGGTTCGCGTCCGTGCCGAAAAGCGTGTCGAACACCATGTAGCCGTGGTTGCGCGTGACGTAGGCGGTGGTCCAAACGGGATCGAGGGCCACGAGGTCGGACTGCGGGATGAACTTCAGCACGCGCTGACCCTGCGCGGCAACGAGGGCGGGCCGGGACAGCCCCGCTCCGGCCGCGAGGCCGAGGGGGGCGCTGAGGAGGGAGCGGCGCTGCATCGCGAGGGTTCTCCTGGAAGTGGGGCGTCAGGCGGCCAAGCCGCGGCGAAGGTAGCCGTCGGCGAGGTAGCGGCGGGCGATGGCCACGGAGTCCGCGACGAAGCCGGGAGCAAGGGCGCACGCCTCCGCGGAGTGGGTGTGGGTCGCGAACCAACCGACGAGCAGGAGGCGGCGCAGCAGGAGCATGGCCGGGGCGGCGGCGAGGTCCGCCGGGTCCAGGGGACGCACCGCGCGATAGCCCCGCAGCCAGGCGGCGACGATGTCGTCCAGATCCTCGCGCTGCTCGATGAAGGAACAGGCGCAGGCCAGCTCGTAGAGGTGCCAGCCGAAGCCGCAGTCGTCGAAGTCGATGAGGCAGGGCCCCGCCGCGTCGACGAGGATGTTAGCCAAGCGCATGTCACCATGGATCAGGCCCCAGCGGCCCTCCGGGCGGCCGTAGGCGGCGATCTCACGCCGCAGCTTCGCGTCGGCCGCCTCCAGCACCGCCCGGGCCGCCTCGCCGATCTCCGGGTTGTCGCGCCAGCAGCCCCACATGCCCTGCGGGCCGATCGCCGTGTCCACGTCCCAGTCCGGGCGGACGAAGCCCGGCGGCGGCGTCCATCCCGCCGCGTGCGCGTGCAGCCGCGCCGCCACGCTGCCGAGTTGCAGGAAAGCCTGCGGCAGCCGCGTCTCGTCAGGCGGCGCGCCGGGTACGAACTCGAACAGCACGGCGAGCTGGGTCCGGCCGGGCGTGCCGAAGGCGCCGATCGGCTCGCCCGCCAGGGTGGGAAGGACCGCAGGGGAGCGGAGCACCGCGTTGTCGCGGAGCGTGGCGATAAGGCTTAGCTCCGATCCTATCTCCTCGCCCGTGCGGTAGCCCGGGCGGTGCAGGCGCAGGATGCGGCGCTCGCCTTCCGGCAGGTCGACCCGGTACACGGCGTTTTCCGAGAAGCTGAGCAGGGTCAACGGGGCATCGGCGGGCAGGCCGTAGAGAGGCAGCGCCGCGGCCCCGTTCGCCTCCCAATGCCAGTCGCCCGCGGCCCAGACGGAGGCGGTCCCGGCCGTCACCGCAGCGTCTCCGGCCTGCTCGCCGCCACCGCGTCCTCCAGTCGCTCCAGGATGTCGTCCACCTGCGCCGCGGTCAGCAGCAACCCCGGCTTGAACTGCAGCACGCTGGGATCGAGGGTGGAGAAGATGGCCCAGACCCCACGCTCGTAGAGGGCACCCATCACTGGCTTGGCGCCTTCCGGGTCGGCGAATTCAAGCCCGATGATGACGCCTTCCTGCCGGATACCCGTGAGCCAGTTGCCGTGCCGCGAGCGTATATCGGCCAGCCCAGCCGCTATCCGCCCCGAAACCATGGCGACGTTGGCCACCGTCTTCGGGTCCAGGGTGATGTCCAGCACCGCCATCGCCACCGCACAGCCGAGCTCGGATCCGGAGAAGGTGGACATGTGCGCGAAGCCGTCGCGCTCCAGCCAAGCGCTCGGCGCCTCGGCCATGATCAGCGCGCCGATCGGGTAGAGGCCGCCGCCAAGGCCTTTGGAGGTCACCAAGATGTCCGGCACGACGCCGTGCCGCGAGATCGCCCAGAGCTCGCCGGAGCGCATCAGCCCAGTCTGCACCTCGTCCGCGATATAGAGGGCGCCCGTCTCCTCGCAGAGCCGCTTGACGGCCGCGAGGTAGCCGGGGCGGGGCATGGGGAAGCCGTAGGTGGCCGGGATGGTCTCCATGATCACCGCCGCGACTGGCGCCGCCCGCAGCGCCGCCGCCATGGCCTCGAGGTCATTCAGCGGGACCTGCGCGAACTCGTCCGGCCGGTCCGCGTGGAACAGGCGTGAGAAGCGCTCGTCCCCCGTAGCGACGGCGAGGCCGGTGTGGCCGTGATACGCCTTGCGGAGCGAGACGATGCGGCGCCGCCCCGTGGCGAAGCGGGAGCTCTTGATGGCGAGGTCGATTGCCTCGCTGCCGCTGGTGGCGAAGGCGACCCGGCTGAAGCCGGGTCCGGCCGTCTCGATCAGGCGCTGGGCCAGGGCGGTGCGACCGGGCGCGGGGAAGTGGTGGTTGCCGATATCCACCCGCCCCGTCGCCTCGACAAGGGCGTCGACCAGCCGGGGGTTGCGATGGCCGAGGTTGTAGGTGCCGCCGTTCAGGTGAACGTCGATCAACCGGTGGCCATCGATGTCCGTCAGTTCGTAGCCCTGCCGCTGGCCGATGACGAGCGGCACGCCGGCCTGTTGCCAGAAGCGGGTCTTGTCGGGGTTCCAGTAGCGGGCGGAGGCGTCCAGCATCGCCGCTTTGTCCTGGAAGCCGAGCAGGAAGGGATCGGGCATGGTCCAGCCTTGATGCGTCACGGTGCCGTCGGGCACCTCGGACATGCTAGGGAGGCGGGCCGGAAAATGGATTGATCGGCGAGGACGGATTCTTGATCCGGGAAAGCAGAGGCGCAGAGGTCAAGCGTGCGAAGACCTTCGGAAATCACCCGTAGGCATCTTTCTCCGAGTTCATCCTTTTATAGCTGAGCAATCCGCATGCAGCAGATTATTGAGGAAGAAGGTTAGGCACGATAATGGTCTAAATTCGGACGTGCGGGGCGACGACAGTGTGACCAACCCCGAGCGCGGCTCCGGCAAGGAGCAGGCTGCCGACGAGGCCCAACGCATAAAATGCAGGCAGGGCAACGAGGGGTAGCAGGTCGGGAATGGTCGGCCCCTGCTTGGGTCGGGGAGGCGAAGGTTTCACTCACGTGGCCCTGTCATCCTGCGCCTCCAGAGTGTTCTAGCCGGTTCGGGTAAGGCGGAGTGACGTTGCCAACTCGGAGACTGGTGTACCGCCCATGCTCTTGGTCAGGTCTGCCGCGACGCGCAAGAGCACCGGGGTAGCGGCATCTGCCGCTTTGCGCGTGAAGCGCGTGATCGGCCCCGTCAGGCACAGTGCTCCGGCGAAGTGAGAACCTGGCCCGAAGACCGGCGTCGCCATGCTTGCTGAGTGAGGATCGTTGGCAGCGGCTGTGTAGAACGGGACCGGTGTCCTCACGGCCTCCGGTGGGAGTGGCACGGCGCCAAAAAGGCGAAGGACTTGAGCGATCGAAGACCCATCCATGGGTAAGCGATCGCCCTGCCGCACATGCAGGCGGAGCGGGTGCGGAGAGTCGACGCGAAAGAGGCAAAGGCGCTTCTGACGATCAGCAACGTAGAAAGCGGCACTCTCTCCTGTCTCAGCTACTAGAGCTTCTAGTGCGGGCATGACATGCGCTTCAACGCGGAAGCTTTGCTGGTACAGCGAACCCAGGCGGAACAGTTCTGCGCCTAATCGGTAGGATCCGTCCGGGAGGGCACTAATGAAGCCGTGTTCTTCCAGCGTCAGGGTCAGACGCATGATGGTGCTCTTCACCAACCCTGTACGCTCGGCCAGCTCTGCCAGAGACACGGCATCGTCGCCCCGGCGGAACGCCGAGAGTACCGTCAGGGCGCGGCCGGCGGATGCCACGCCCTCCAGTGACGGCTTTGTGCGAGAGGAGCTGGTCATTCCTGTATCGATAGGCCGGTGAACCTGCCCCATCAAGCCGTACTCCCCTTTTCAGGCATGAGAGTGGAGGCCCAGCCCTGGCGCTGGAAGATTGGCGTGCAAAATACTGCCTGTTTCCGAATCCGTGATGAAGAGCTCGGCTGTGCCTGGTCGGAAGGCAAGGTTGGTGGTGGACCATCCGCCACAAGAAGCGATGCGTGCCAGGGGTTCCGCCCGGGGCGAGAGGCGCCAGACTGTACCAAACCCTGAGTGACACACGAGGAGGCAACCTTCCGCGTCCAGGGCCATCCCATCCGGCCCACTCGGCCCACCGTGGAGGTGGCAGAAGATGCTCGCCTTCGTGACGCTGCCATCGGCGTGCAGCGGCAGGCGCCAGATCTGGTTGGCGCGCGTGAC
>NZ_JACIJD010000048.1 GCF_014199205.1 Muricoccus pecuniae
CGGCCGACATCAATCGGAATGGCCGGCCGACATGACGTCGGAATCAGTGGCCGACTTCGCCTCGGAACAGGCGGCCGACATCGTCGGAATCCCCAATAGTAGGTCTGGTCCGTCACTCCGATCGCCCGTACTGCCTCAGCCACCAGCTTGCCCTGAGCTGTCAGCACCTCAACCTGCCGCAGCTTGGCGACGATCTCCTCGGGCGTGTGCGTCCTCTTCCGGCCCATCCCCAGCCTCCTCCAAACAGCCGCCGGATGTGTTCGACACCGTGGGCGGCGACACCTTCGAGCGGGCGTTCCAGGTTCTCAGGAAGGGGGGCTTCCTGGTGACCGCGGTGAACTTCCCCAAGGACGAGGCGGCGCAATACGGCGTCAGTGCGGGACGGGTGTTCAGCAAGGCCGACGGTGGGCAACTCGCGTCCATCCGCGACCTGGTGGAGGGGGGCCAGGTGAGGCCGCACGTCGGCACGGTGCTGCCTCTCTCCGAAATCCGGCAGGCGTTCGACCTGTCCGAGGCTGGTCGCACCCGCGGGAAGATCGTGCTGCAGATCGCCGCGTGATCGGCCCACAGCCGGGCTCCCGAAGCAGAACGCTTAGGGAGCCCGGCTGCCAGGACGCAGAGCCACGCCAGCTTTTCGGAGTGGATGGCCAGCTTTCCGTAGCGGCACTGAGAGGGTCACCAGGTGATCAGCGGGGACCGGCGTAGCCACTCGTCGGTGCCGATCTGGTCCAGGACAAATCGTGCGACGTCCTCCCGCGACACGGACCCGCCATGGAATCCGGCGAGGTCCGTGAGCGCCCGTACATCCCCGTGTCCTGGCTTGTCGTTCAGGACCGCCGGTCGGACGAGGGTCCAGTAAAGCCCGCTGTCCCGCACGATAGCCTCCTGTCGGTTCTTGTCCGCATAGACCTTTCGGAGCAGGAGCGGGAGGATGATGCGGTCGAGCAGGAAGCCGCCATGCCCGGCGCTGTCTCCCGCTCCGATCCCGGTGATGCAGACCAGACGGGAGACCTGTTCGGCCCTCATCGCGCCCACAAGCGCACGCGTCGCCGTCGAGAGGAGCGGTACCTCGCGGAACGGGCTGGCCGGGGTGCCCAGGGCACTAATGACGGCATCCTGGCCCGCGAGGGCGCCCCGCAGCGCCGCCCCGTCGCGGGCGTCGCCGACGACGATCCTCGCGCCCTCCAGGTCGCGCCCGTTCCCGGGCGAGCGGACGAGGGCGGTGACCTCGTGCCCCCGTTCGAGCGCCTGCCGGACGATCAGGCGACCGGTGCCGCCCGTCGCCCCGATAACCAATATCCTCGGCCGGGCGGCCGGGGTGCCATGGGATTCCGTGTTGTTCATCGATGCCTCCTTGGGAAGCGGGAACCTCCCGTGGAAGGTCCCGGCGTCCGTGTTCCCTGCGGGATCAGATCCGGCCTTCGGCCAGCAACTCGCGCGTGCGCTTCAGCGTGGAGAGCAGAGCGGCCCGATAGCCCTTGTCGCCGTCGAACTGCGCTTGCTCGGTCCTCTCCTCGGGGCCGTCCGACTCCTTCCCGCGCAGGCCGAGGTAGCAGTAGAAGCGGAGCTGGAGCGCGCCGGAGGCGTCCGCGAAGAGTTCGTTGACGATGGCCCCCTCGCGCGGGCCGGTCGCCTGGAAGAAGGTGACCTTGCTGCCCGGCTCGAAGGCGATGATCTCGCGGAGGTCGGTGCCCGCGATGGTGGCCTCGCGCACGATGTGGGTCGCGCTCTCCTCCACGACGTCGCAGCGGGTGCAGAGGCCGGGCGGAAGGAACAGGCGGGCGTCGCGGGCCTTGAGGACCAGCCCCTCCCACGCTTGCGCCCGGGTCAGGGGGGTCTCGCCTTCCGGGTTCACCGAGACGGTGGCGGTCGAATAGATCATGACGGGTGTCCTTCTCTCGGGTGTCGGGTGCTGTCCGGCCTTCAGGCCGAGGCGGCGATGTGGGCCGCGAAGTCGCGGTAGGAGTGCAGCGGGCGGCCCAGCAGCGCGGTCAGGCGCTCCACGTCGCCTGCCTGGGGCACCATACCCACGGTGGCGAAGCGCTCGGCCATCAGGCGCATGTCGAAGGCCATCCAGCCCGGCATGAACCCACGGAGGTTTGCCTCGAACCCGGCCGTGTCCTCGCCGGGGTAGGCGATCGGGCGGCCGAGGACGTCCGACCAGATGGCGGCCACGTCCGCGCCGGTCAGCGTGTCCGGGCCGACGAGGTCGATGCGGTCGAGCGGCAGTGGCTCGGCGGCCTGCTCGCGGCGGATCACCTCGAGTGCCGCGACCTCGCCGATGTCGCGCACGTCCACCATGGCGAGGCCCTTGGAGCCGATCGGCATCGGGTAGATGCCGTGGCCGGTGATGACGTCCTTGATCGTCAGGTCGTTATTGATGAAGTAGGCGGGGCGCAGGATGGTGGCGTTCAGCCCCATCGCCTCGATCATGCGCTCGACCGCGAACTTGCCGGCGAAGTGCGGCACGTTCACGTAGCGCTCCCCCTCGAGCACCGAGAGGTAGACGATCCGCTTGATGCCTGCCTCGCGCGCAACGTTCAGGGCGATCAGCGCCTGGGTGAACTCGTCGGGCACCACGGCATTGAGCAGGAAGAGCGTCGAAACGCCGGAGAAGGCGGAACGCAGCGAGTCCACGTCGAGCAGGTCGCCACGGACCACGGCGACGCCCTCGGGAAGGCTGGCCTTGGAGGGGTCGCGGACGAGGGCGCGCACGTCGGCGCCGCGGCGGACGAGCTGTTCAACGACGTGACGGCCGACATTGCCGGTGGCGCCGGTGACGAGGATGGTCATGGGGTTCGCTCCTTGGAGGATGGCTGCTGACATCCCGGAGATTGACGGTTCCATCCCTGGCCCGGTAGTCGCTGGATTTGGACGACCTGTCTCACTGGTGGAACGCATGGACCTGCTCGCCCTGGCCGACTTCAATCTCGTCGCCCGCCACGAGGGTTTTGGCCGGGCAGCGCGCGCCGCCGGTCGGCCCAAGGCGACGCTGTCCCGTCGCGTCTCGGAACTGGAGGGCAGCCTCGGCCTGCGGCTGTTCGAGCGCGGCGCCCGCACCCTGAAGCTGACCCAGGAGGGCCGGGCGCTCTACGAACGGACGGGGAGGCTGCTCGCCGAGCTCGACGAGGCGGCGGTGGCGATGGCCTCAGGGGTGGACAGGCCACGGGGCCGGCTGCGGGTCAGTGCGCCGCTGCTCTTCTCGCAGACCGCCATGGGACGGCTGGCCGCGGAGTTCGCGCTGAAGTTCCCGGAGGTCCGGCTGGACGTGACGACGGAGGACCGGACCGTCGACATGGTGGAGGAGGGATACGACCTGGTGATCCGGGTCAATCCGGATCCGGACGAGAGCCTTGTCGGGCGAGTTTTCCTGAACGACAGGCTGGTCGTCGTGGCGCCCCCGGCCCTCGCCCTACCGTCCGACGGCTCTCCTGTCCCGGCAGTCCTGCGCGGGTCGGGCGGGCCGACCGGGCCATGGACTGTCAGGACGCCGACCGGGACGTCGAGGATCGCGGTGGATCCCGTGCTTCGCCTGTCGTCGCTCCTCATGGTCCGCAACGCCGTCCGGGCGGGCGTCGGCGCCGCACGCCTCCCCGTGTCGCTCGTGAGCCACGATTTGGCGGCCAGAAGGCTGGTCCTGTGGGGCGATGCTGAGGGTCCGGACATCGCCCTCTGGACGCTCTACCCCTCGCGGCGGCTGTTGAGCGCGCGTGTCTCCGCCTTCCTCGAACACCTCAAGGGTGCATTCCCGAAAGGCACCCCTGACGAACTGGCGGCCTATATCGGGGGCTGAGCAGGGCGGGTTGGGGCCGACCGTACCACGGCCCCTGAGCGCCCACAGCGGGACCGACATGCCGCTGATGGCTGCCTAGTGGCGGAAGCTCCTCACCGACCCTCCCTACGTGTGGAGCATGCTTCAGCAGCAGCCCCGCGACGGCGCGCAGCAGGCGGAGGCGGCCTTGGCCTCCTGCTCCGCCCGGTGCCGCGGCTTGCAGATGGCGGGCCGGGGGCCGAGCTCGACCACGACGCCCGCCGCCTCGATCCGGATAGCCTCGACGTCGAAGATCTGCATCGGGCGGCCCGGCGGGCCGACCTCGGAGGTCAGCCGGCTGCCCGGCTGCAGGCTCACCCGGGCGGCCACCTTCTCCAGGATGGAGAGGAACTTGCCGACCTCCATGTGGTCCGGCTTCTCGGCCGAGGCGGGCAGGTCCTCCACCTGGAGGATCGTCTCCTGCCAGGCGTCAGGGTTGCCGCCGCAGTTCAGGGTGAGAAAGGACCCAGCCTTCACTTCGGTGACGTGGTAGCCGGGCTGGGTCCGCCGCCCGTCGTAGCTGATGACCAGCTGCCGCGAGCCGTAGGGCCGCAGGGCATCGAGCAGGGCGCCCAGCGAGGCATCGCTCTGGAAGCTGACCGTCAAGGGCAGAGCAGGCGCGTTCATCTTTTCCTCTTTCATCTCAACCTATCTTGAGACATTAAGAGGTCATGAATGAAACGCAAGCACTCGATGCCCTCGGCGCCCTATCGCAGGAGACGCGCCTCCGGATCGTTCGCCTGCTGGTGACGGCGGGACCAGAGGGCATGGCGGCGGGCGCCATCGGCGAGGCCATGGGCGCCACCTCCTCACGCCTGTCCTTCCACCTCACCCACCTCGAGGCGGCCGGGCTGGTGCAGTCGCGCCGGGACGGCCGCTCCATCCGGTACTCGGCCGTCTACGACGCCCTGTCCGGCCTCATCGCCTTCCTCATGCGGGACTGCTGCCAGGGCCACCCGGAGGTCTGCACCCCCGCGGTCGCCGCCCTCTCGGCCTGCGCCTGCCCCTCTCCGGAGCCTGCGGCATGACCGTCACGATCTTCCACAACCCGGCCTGCGGGACCTCCCGCAACACCCTGGCCCTGATCCAGAACAGCGGCGAGGAGCCGGAGGTGGTCGAGTACCTCAAGACCCCGCCGGCCCGGGATGTCCTGGCCGATCTGATCCGGCGCATGGGCGTGCCGGTCCGCTCCCTGCTGCGCGAGAAGGGCACGCCCTACGCGGAGCTGGGCCTGAGCGATCCGGCGCTGACGGATGACCAGCTGCTCGACGCGATGATGGCGCACCCGATCCTGATCAACCGGCCCATCGTCGTGACGCCTCTCGGCGTGCGCCTGTGCAGGCCGTCCGAGGCCGTCCTCGACATCCTGTCGAACCCGCAGCGCGGCGCCTTCGCCAAGGAGGATGGTGAGGCAGTGGTCGGCGCGGACGGGCAGCGCGTCTCCAAGGATCCGGCATTATGAGCGCGGCCATTGAGGGCGAGGCAGCCATCCGGCGCCGCCGGGCGGCGATGGGCGTCTTCGAGCGCTACCTCACCCTCTGGGTGGCGCTCTGCATCATCGCTGGTATCGCGCTCGGTGCCGTGCTGCCGGGCCCGTTCCGGGCGCTCGGCCGCATGGAGGTGGCCCAGGTCAACATCCCCGTCGCGGTCCTCATCTGGGCAATGATCGTCCCGATGCTGCTCCGGGTGGACTTCGCCGCCATGGGGCAGGTCGCCCAGCACTGGCGGGGCATCGCCGTCACGGTCGGCATCAACTGGCTGGTGAAGCCCTTCTCCATGGCCCTGCTGGGCTGGCTGTTCATCGGCTGGCTGTTCCGGCCCTGGCTGCCCGCAGGACAGGTAGACAGCTACATCGCGGGCCTCATCCTGCTCGCCGCGGCGCCCTGCACCGCCATGGTCTTCGTGTGGTCGCGGCTGACCGATGGCGACCCCAACTTCACCCTGTCCCAGGTCGCGCTGAACGACGCGATCATGCTGGTGGCCTTCGCGCCGGTGGTCGGCCTGCTGCTCGGCCTCTCCGCCATCACGGTGCCCTGGGACACCCTGTTCCTCTCCGTCCTGCTCTACATCGTCCTGCCCCTCGTCGCGGCGCAGGTCTGGCGGCGGTCGCTGCTCGCCTCCGCTGGCGAGGCGGCGCTCCAGCGCACGCTGAAGGCGCTGAACCCGGTGTCGCTGGTGGCCCTGCTGACCACGCTGGTGCTGCTGTTCGGGTTACAGGGCGAGCAGATCCTCGCGCAGCCGCTGGTGATCCTGCTGCTCGCGGTGCCCATCCTCATCCAGGTCTACTTCAACGCGGGGCTGGCCTACCTGCTGAACCGTCAGTGCGGCTCGGCGCACAGCGTGGCCGGGCCCTCCGCCCTGATCGGCGCCAGCAACTTCTTCGAGCTGGCGGTCGCGGCGGCTATCGCCCTCTTCGGGTTCGAGAGCGGCGCCGCGCTGGCCACGGTGGTCGGCGTGCTGGTCGAGGTGCCCGTCATGCTGTCCGTGGTCCATATCGTGATGCGGACGAAGGGCTGGTACGAGCGCGCATGAGGACCGCGGAGCTGGCGCGGCGCCGGGGGGTGGTGACCACCACCCTTGGCATCACGCAGACCCTGGCCTGGGGATCCACCTACTACCTCCCGGCCATCTTCGCGGATCCGGTGTGCGAGGCCCTGGGCCTGTCCCGGACCTGGTTCTTCGGGCTCTTCTCCGGCGCCCTGCTGCTCTCCGGACTGGTCGGCCCGACCGCGGGGCGGCTGATCGACACCTATGGCGGCCGGGACGTCCTGGCGGCCTCCAATCTCGTCCTCGCGGCCGGGCTGGCGCTGCTGGCCTGGGCGTCGGGGCCGGTCACCCTGGCCCTGGCCTGGGCAGCGATCAGGATCGGCATGGGGTTCGGGCTGTATGAGGCCGCCTTCGCCACGGTCACCGGCCTGTACGGGCGGGAGGCCCGCAACGCGATCACCGGCATCACCCTCTTCGCCGGGTTCGCCAGCACGGTGGGGTGGCCTGCCAGCGCCTTCATGATCGATGCCCTGGGCTGGCGCGGCGCCTGCCTTGCCTGGGCCGTCCTGCACCTGGTCGTGGCCCTGCCAATGAACCGCTTCCTCGTCGCCAAGGCGCCGCCGCCCGTTCCCTCAACGGCCCCGGCCGACGCGTCGCCCGGCGGGGTGCCCTGGACCATGGTCATCCTGGCGGCCGTCTTCGCCGCCACGACCTTCGTCTCCACCGCCATGGCCACCCACCTGCCGCGCATCATCGAGGCCCTGGGCGCGGCGCCGACCGCGGCGATCTTCGCGGCGTCCCTGGTCGGACCGGCGCAGGTCGCGGCCCGGGTGGCGGAGTTCGCTCTCCTCCGGAGAGTGTCCCCCCTCGTCACGGCCCAGCTCGCCGCGGGCCTGCATCCCATCGCCGCGGCGCTGCTGGCCTTCCTGGGCCCTGTCGTCGCCGTGCCCTTCGTGCTGCTGCACGGCGCCGGGAACGGTCTGCTGACCATCGCGCGCGGTACCCTGCCGCTCGCCCTCTTCGGACCGGCTGGCTACGGGCTGCGGACGGGTCTGCTGGCGGCACCCGCGCGCCTGTTGCAGGGCGGGGCGCCGCTCCTCTTCGCGCTGGTGCTGGACACGCTGGGGCCGCACGTCGCGCTCCTGCTGTCCGGTACCCTCACCGCGCTGTCCCTGGTCGCGCTGCTGGCTCTCGCACGTCGAGTTCGCGATCCCGGCGCAGATCGACCCCGCCGCGGAGGCTGAACACCGGATCTCGGCAGCGCGTTATGTCCGCTTCGCCGCTTCCAGATCTCGAGAGCGGCCATGCCGCTAACGGCCAAACGTCGTCATGCAACTCCGCACATTCGATTACGGGCGTGAGTTAAGGCACATCAGCGTCGACCGGCCTTTCACCCGTTTGGCGAGCCGTCATCGGCAGCGCTGTGGGCTGAAGCGGGAGGTAAGAGAGCACCCTCTTCCACGCTGCGGCTTTCTGTCCAATAGCGAGCCGGCCGCGGCCTTCTTGGATCGATACGGCCCTCCTCTCTTGCGACTGAAGCGGCCCTCCCCGTGGTAGCCCCTTCCGTTGAGGTAGGAAGGCGGGCGTGCCAGAGTTGCCCACGCCTCGGACCCAAGCGTGCGCTTTCCTGCCGCGGGGGCGCGCCAGGGCGGGACCGATGATCGGATCGGGAGAACAGCAGATACTGAAATAACATGTCCCCAGCGAGCGGCCGTTCGGGGGGCGCCACCCGTGTCGCCCCCTCTCACGGCCCCCTCGCTGGGGACATTGGGTTGATTTGGGCGGCGTTCAGCGGAGACACCGCATGACCAAACACCACGAGAACCACCCCGAGAGCGGCAGCGCGGCGTCCGACCCCGGCCGCGCGGAGCCGCTCGCCCCTTCCGCGGTAGCCCCGGGCGCCCTGCCCGCTTCGGGCACGACACCGGGATCGGTCCCACCGGCCGAGCAGCATGGATCGCACTGGCGAGACCCGATCCTCGTTGTCGGACGGGACTGGCTAGGTCAGTTCGCGCCGACGCAGGACACCGGCTTGCCTTCGGCGGAAATGCCCGACGGCAGCAATGAGGAGGAAGATCGCCACCTCTTCGCGGCACGCCTGCGCTCATCTCCCGGAACGGGGCGGCCCCCCATCGCCCGCCTCACCCATCCCGAACTTCGCCGCTTAGCGCTGATGGCCTCATGCCTGCTTGCCTGGACAGCTGATGGACAAGCGGTTGCGGCGCTCGTCGGCGTGCCGGAGGCCTCAACCAGCAGGCTCCACGACGATGTCGGGAGCGCCCGGGCGGTGGCGCGGCTCGCGGTGACCCTCGGCGTCGCTCCGGATCCCTGGCCGGCGGAGATGCCCGAGCGCGTTCGCCTTCTCCTCACGGTGCTGCACCTCGGGGGCGGGCATCCGGACGCACCTGCGCGCCCGGCCCGTCTCGCGGCCTGGAGCCTGGCGCTGAACGCCGACGCCAACGCGCCGATCCCATTGTCGACTGCGGAATCGCACCTTTACGCGCGCATGGCCGGCCTCGCCTCCGAGGCGATCGGGGGTGGACAGGCGAAGGACACCGGTGAGGCTTGGCCGCCGACGCGTCTGAGCCAGGAGGAGCAGGCGGAGATCCCGGACGACCAGGCCACGAGGCGTCTCTTCATTGAGGCTGGACGGGCACACGCCCGCCTCGCTGCGGCCGAGGCCGCCGCCCCTACTCCGGCGACCCCGGGCGAGGGCTGAACATGTTGGGCCCGGGGTATAACCCGGGCCCGCGTCTTGCGGTTCTTACAGCATCGTTCGTCCGGCCCGGCGCGAAGGTTAGATCCTCCCTTCTTCTCCGTACTGCGAAGATGCGCGCTCCTGCCGGGCGGCGGTTCTCTCCAAGGTCGGAGCGAGCGGACGCATGATGGTGTCGACTCACTCGGGCCTTTGACCTCAGCGACGCGGCCTCCGCTCCGGATGGGGTAGGGCCGCACAAGCGTAAGCGTCATCCCGCAGCTGCCTTGTAGGGCGCTGGCCTGATCGGCTGATCTGCGCGTCTCCTGGGCGGCGCGGTGTTGGTTGTCGCCCTT
>NZ_JACIJD010000049.1 GCF_014199205.1 Muricoccus pecuniae
GAGAACCGCAATCTCCGTCATGGGTCAGCTCCCTCACGCCCCGGTTGCCCGGCCAGCCTACGCCAGCAGGACTGAGGGGCGGGCCATCCCATAAATGTAGCTGCCAGGGGATGCCTGCGCGGCTTCGCCCGGCGCTGCACCGAACGGGGCGTCGAGCCGTCTGCGGCGGATGACGCTGAGCTGGCGGATTGGGCGGCCGAGAGTGCCCGACGCTGGCTCGGGACCAAGGGCAGGACCCGGGTCGAGGCAGCCGCCGTGGCCTGGAACGCTCTCATTAAGGAGGGGAAGGGAGAGGGACTTCTGCCCCTCACGGCCCCGGTCCGCCGGACGCCTTACGTCCTGGCGATCACGGCCTTCCCGCAGAGCTTCCAGGACGACTACGCCCGCTTCGAGCGGCGCCTCGCCGGCGGCGGCAGGGCCGGCGGGCGGTTCGGTGCCGGGGGTGGACCCAAGCGGCCCCTCAAGCCGAAGTCGATCGCGACGCGGCTCTTCAGCCTGCGCCAGGCAGCGTCCGCCCTGGTGATCGAGGGCATCGTGCGGCCTGAGGAACTGACCTCCCTTCGCGATCTGGTCGACCCGATCGATCGGGCGGGGGAGATCCTCGACTTCTACGCGGCGCGGACGAAGCGGGAGACCGGGGGGCAGTTAGCGACGGTCGCGGCGGCGCTGCACATGGTCGGGACGCACTATGCCGAATTGGATGCTGCATCCGTCAAGCAACTCCTGAAGTGGTGCAACGAAGCTGGTCATCGCAAGCAGAATGGGCTGACCCCGAAAGTACGGGAGCGGCTGCGGGCGCTCATCCAGCCGCAGTATCGTGCCCTCCTGCTAGCGCTGCCGGCGGAGCTGATGCGCCGGGCCCGGGCATTAGACCCGACCGATATCGAGGCCGCGAGAATGGCCCGCGTGGCGGCAATTCTGGAAATTCTCCTGATCTGCCCGATGCGGCTGCACAATCTCCGTCACCTGCGGGCCGACCAGCACTTCCGCCGGCTCGATCCGAAGGGACAGCGCGTCACGCACATCGTGGTGGACGGGGCCGACGTGAAGAACCGCGAGCCGATCGAGTGGCCGGTACCGCGAGCGAGCGCGGAGTTGATCGAGACTTACCTGCACGACTTCCGCCCGACCCTCGCCGACCCTCGCAATCCCTATGTTTTCCCGGGACGGCGATTGGGAGCTTACAGCGACGGTGGCCTCGGGAAGGCGCTTCGCGACACTGTCTACGCCGACGTCCGTGTGCGCGTGCACGTGCACCTGTTCCGCCACTTCGCCGCCTGGCTGCACTTGCAGCGGTACCCGGGACACTACGAGGACGTGCGGCGCATGCTTGGGCACCGCTCGCTGCAGACGACGATCAATGCCTATATCGGCTTCGAGACGGCCGTCGCCGCCGAGCGCTTCGACACCGTCGTGCTGCAGGAGCGAAAGGCGGGCCGCGCGATCGTCGCGCAAGCCTGGGGCGGCAAGCGTAAGCCAAAAGGCTCGGCGGGGAAGGGGGCTCAGTCTTGAGCGCGCCGGATCCGCGCCGGCGCTGCCTCAAGCTGGAGGAGTGGCCGGCCTCACACCGTGCGGCCTGGGAAGTGGCGATGGCCCGCAAGGGCCGGCGCTTCTCGACCCGCGGCTCTGCCGCCCACCTGGCCGACAAGAGCATCGAGAAAACCGGGGATGGTTACGGGCGCTGGCTCGGCTTCCTATCCTGGCATGGACTGTTGCGGGAGGAAGTCGGCCCGGCCGAGCTGGTGACGCCTGAGCTGGCGGACAGGTATTTCGACGAGCTGATCGCGCTCGGCAACGCCGACTACACTGTCGTGGGCCGCTTCGATGAGCTGGCGGGGGCGATGCGCATCCTGGTGCCAAGCGGGGACTTCCGGTGGTTGCAATCTCCGGGCGGCGTATCCCTTCGCAACCAGCTCGACATGCGCAAGCGCCAGTTCACGGTCCACCACGCTGCCGAGATACGGGACTGGGGGATCGGCATGATGCGCGAGGCGCTGGAGGAGAGGGGACCGCGGCGGCGGCAGGTGATGCTGCGCGACGGCCTGCTCATCGCCATCTTCGCAACGCGCGGGATGCGGCTCCGCTCCATGGCCGCGCTGCGCCTCGGCCACCAAGTGGCACAGGACAGTGCTGGGACGTGGTCCATCGCACTCGACGAGGAGGACGTGAAGACCGGGCGGCCGATCGCTTATCCGCTCTCGCCGAGCCTGCAATCCTGGATGACGCGCTACGTCGAGGTGGAGCGGCGGGAGTTGCTGGCAGGAAAGGAGAGCGACGCCTTCTGGGTGAACTGGGGCGGAGAGGCGCTCGGGATCCGAGGGATCGACAAACGGATCCGCTGGCGGTCGGAGAAGCACTACGGGTCAGGGGCGGTCTTTGGGCCGCACCGGCTCCGCCACGACGTCGGCACGACCGGGTCCGCCATGGACCCCGAAGGGCTGGGAGGAGCCGTCGAGATGCTCGGGATCAGCGCGCCGGTCTATCATAAGCACTACAATCGAGGGAAAGGCTTAGAAGCCGCTGCACGCTTCCACGACGCGCTCCGTAAGGCACGCGAGAAGGAGTAAGATCCCTCCATCCTGTCCGGTGCAGGACCTCGGCGTCAGGAACGCCTGAAACGGGAAAGAGCCCCCCGGCCTCTGCTGAGGCCGGGGGGCTCTGGTCGTGGGTTTGTGGGGGAGGGCGCGGCTAAAAGGCCGTGTCCTCTGTGACGGTTCCCGGCCGGCGTCGCCGGGCGGAGACGGCCGCCTGGAAGGCGTGGAAGGCGCCGCTGCGCTCGAAGCGGACGAGGTAGCCGCCGCTGGTGAGGTCCTGGTGGCAGGCCCCGCAGATCAGCCATCCGTGCTCGGGCCGGTTCAGCCCGCGGTGGAAGGCGTGGTCGTACTCGGCGCCCGGCAGGCGCTCGCCCACCGCGTCGAGGACGGGATGGACGCCGCAGCAGGGGCAGAGCCCCTCGTAGGGGGGATCCCGCAGCACGGCGAGCATGAGGCCCTGGCTGCGGCCGGTGAAGTGCCGGCGGCGCCCCATCAGCAGGTCCTGGGCGGAGAGCTGGAGGAACAGCCCGTCGCGCACGTGGCGCTCGAGGGCGTCGAGCCGCCGGTTCATCGCCTGGAACTGCCGGGCGATGGACCGGTGCAGGGCAGCGGTGCCCGCCAGGCCGTCTCTGTCGCTCCGCGCCATGGCGGCGCGGAGGGCGGTGTTGCACCAGGCGTGGAAGGCCGGGGACAGGTACTGCCCGTAGGAGAGGGCGAGCTGCCAGTGGGCCCAGGTACTGCCCCGGCTGCCCTGTCGTGAGGCGATGAGGCCGTCGCGCTCGATGACCCAGACGCCGACGTCGTCGGCATCCGGGCTCTGCGGCAAGAGGGCCTCGTCCTGTTCGGCGAGCGCCCCGGTGCGGAAGCGGTTGGTGTCCTCCAGGAGGAGCCAGTCAGACGGCCGGCGGTGATCCGGGCGTCCGGCTGCAGTCCACATGTCGGTGAGGTTGAGCATGCCGCCGCGGTGGCGGATGCGGTGGCCCTCGTAGGCGAGGGCGGAGGTGCCGGTGTCGGCGGTGAAGGGCATGAGGGATGTCCAGTGTGGGTTTCGGCCCTTGCTCAGGGAGCCACGACGGTCGGCTCGGAGCTGCCGAAACCCGCTGGGGGCGAAGAGGAAGAAGCGGGGGGAGGAGAGAGGAGGGCGCGATAGAGGGGCGCCCCCCCCCGAGTGGGACGGAAGAGGAGACGAAGGCGGGGGAAACGGAAAGCAAACGGGAGACACGAAACAATCCGCCGCGCGCACGCAGCGGGGCCGACGCCCAAGCTCCTGGGAAGGGGCGGCGCCGACGGGGCCCATCGCGATCATCTTCCTGCCACCGCTGGCAGGGTGAGGGTTCGCAGAGGCGGCCGGCTCAGTGCCGGATGCGCGGTGCCGAACCCGGGCCGCGCCGAAGCGTGGACGGGTCCGCCGAGATGAGGATGGGGGAGGGAAGGGCTACAAGCGTCAGGAGTCGAAGTTCGCTTGCCCTTCCTCAATAGAGATGGGGTCGGAGGACGACAATTTCAATAACATGACAGAACTATTTTCAGCGCTGCACGTAGGCGGCAGTAAGCCCGATGCCTCCTTCGATCGGTGACGGTGCTCCCGGCACGCAGACACGCAGACCTTCCTTTTAGGAGCGGTCCGTCGGTGAGCGGGAGGACAATGGGGCTGAGAGACTGGGAAGCGCTACCGGTCCCGGAACTGGAGCCTCCGCGACCTCAGCCCGGTTATCCAGCGAAGCCGTCTTACCCGGTCGTACCGTCCCTACCCGAGCGGCGAGCATGCCTTCGCAGCGACGTCGGCGAGGCGCTTGAGGCGGACAGCCGCGAGGCCCGTGCCCGGGAGGGCTGCCGCGATCTGCTTGAGCACTGGGGCCTGAGCAAGGGTGCCATCGGCCAGTGCCCTGCCCAACAGGTCGAGGCCTGACAGGCCGGTGGCGGTCCAGGCCAGGCGCCGCAGCAGGGCGAGGATGACAGCGCCGCCCGGGCGCAAGCCATAGAGGAGCGCGACCTGGCGCAGGAGCGAGAGGCCGCGCAGCCCCGCGCGCAAGACATCCGCGCTCTTGCCCTGGAACGCAGCATCCCAGCGGATCTCCTTGCCAAGCGCTTCATGCTGGCGGTGGAGGCGGCGAACTACGACACCGTCCGCGATCGTCGCCTGGACCGGTTGGATGCCGCGAAGTTGGATGCCGATGCACCGGTGGAGGCGGCCCTGGACGGGATCTTGGCATCCGTGACAACGGTGATTGCCCTCTACGCGGCCGGTCAGCTCGACCCCGACCAGGCAGCCAGGATGCTTGCAGAGCTATCGGGGCCTTCGGGATGAGCCCTCGCCACCAAGGCGGACCGCCATCCTGTGCGGCGGTACTGCGGGAGGAGGAGGGGCACCATGCGGAGGGCTCAAGACCTCGGCCTGCTAATAGGGTTCTGTTGCAGGTTTTGCGCCCGGCGGTGATAGGAGCAATGCTTTGGCATGGCGAGACGGCGAGAGCTGGGTGGAATTGGGGCGGGGCGGTCCTTCAAGGCGCGGCAGTTCGCGGCGGAGGTGATCCTCTGGGCGGTCCGGTGGTATCTCATGTTCCCGATCAGCTACCGCGACCTCGGACTGATGCTGCAGGACCGGGGTGTCGGGATCGCGCATACGACGCTCTTCCGCTAGGTCCTTCCGCTAGGTCCAGGCCTACCCGCCAGAGCTGGAGAAGCGGATCCGGCCGCAACTGCGGACGAGCAACGGATCCTGGAGGGTCGATGAGACCCACATCCGGGTAAAGGGACGCTGGACCTACCTCTATCGCGCGGTCGATAGCCGCGGCCAGACGATCGACTTCCTGCTCTCAGCCAAGCGGGACGCTGAAGCCGCGAAGCGCTTCTTTCGCAAGGTGCTCGGGCAGGTGCATACGGTGAACCCTCGCGGCATCACGGTAGATAAGCACCCGGCCTACCCCGGTGCCATCGAGCAACTGAAAGGGGCCGGCGAGCCGTGGCGCTTCGCCCGCCTACGGCAATGCAACTTTCTCAATAACATCGTGGAACAAGACCATCGGCGTGTAAAACGCCTGGTCAGACCGGGGCTCGGCTTCGGCGGTCTCCATACGACACAGCGAACACTGGCGGGCTACGAGGCGACGGCGATGATGAGGAGAGGGCAAGTTCGGGATATCGACAGACGAGACATGCGGGCCCAAACCATCTTCATCGCCGCACTGTTCCAGGTTTCTGCCTGATCTACCTGCTGACCAGACCATCTGTGGCCCGTCACAAACTCTGCAACAGAGTCCCGGTTTGGGGCCGGTGCTCCGCGAACTGAATATTGAAAGGCCACCAACGCATGCTACGCTTCCGAACACATGGTATACATTTTGGGGCGTAGAAAGCGTTGCCGCTCGCCAGATCGCTTGATCTGACCATCGTTGGTGGTCACGAGCCAAAGCCGGGACCGCAAGGCTGCTTTCCAGCATGGGTTGTCGCTAGGCTGAACGGCCACGCCGCGATGTTGGAACTACCGCGAGACCACACGATTGGCGAACTCCTGGCCTACCGGGAGAGGATCGTTGCGTGCCTGTTGAACACAGCCACCGTGCCGCAGGCTGAGCTAGATAGCTACGCCGAGCGGCTCGGCGCGGTGCTGCTACGTGGCGGCGTAGGTGGGCTTTATGGTGAGGCCCGGGCGCAGGGTGTGCGTGTCAACCTCCTGATCAACGACTGCGATTTGCAACGGATTCCTTGGGAGTATCTCTGCGGCCCCGGCGAACTGCCTACCCCGGATGCAGATCGCGCCGTGACGCGCATCGTAGCCTGCCGAACTCCGCCTGGGCCGCGCTTCCGTTCCTCAGAGAAGAGGGATCTGCGCGTACTGCTCGCAGTCTCGCGCGAGGCCGGAGATACGTTCGTCCCACTGGAGGAGATGACAGCGACTCTGCGACGGAAATTCGCGCTGCGCATGCCTACGGGCGGGGTAACTCTGGAAGTGCGCGCAGTCGCTACCAAGCGAGCCTTCTTTGACGCAGTCAGGGAGCCAGAGAAGCCCTGGGACATCATGCACTACCTCGGCCACGGCGAGGTGCGCCAGTTCACCGGCGCGCCGGTCGGCGTGCTGCTGCTGACCAACGATGCCGGCCGGATTGACTCCATGCGCGCGCAGCAATTCGCCACCATGGTTTCGGGCGTGCAGCCCCGGCTCGTTCTGCTCACGGCGTGCAACTCGGCCGAGCCCGCCGTCGCGGCGCCGTTCGCCAACATGGCCAGGGCTCTCGTTTCCTCCGGTGTGCCGGCGGTTGTTGCCAACCAGATGGCCATCCCGGCCGATACCGTGGCCGAGTTCTGCGGCGGGCTCTACGACAAGTTGCTCCGCTGCGGCGACATCGACGAGGCGGTAAACGCGGGGCGCCTGAGAAGCCACACTACACTTGCCCGCGGCGACGAGGACACGGCGTCGATTGAGTGGGGCATCCCGGTGCTGTACCGCGCACCCTCCGCACAATTGTTGTTCCCGGAGTTTGCCTGACCAATGGTTACGCTCCACCGCTTCCTGCCGGCGGTCGCCGACGCGGCGCCGGGAAGGCCCTCCTCGAAAAATTCTGCGGCCCGTCGTCGGGTCGGTGTCTGGGATCTCGAGGTCAATGCCGGCTTCCTGCCCGACGTGCTAGAGCGGCTGAATGCAATTCAGGACGTGTTCGCATTCGAGATGGTGGACGTTGCGGTGCCGCGCGCGGTGAGCACTGGTGGCGAGTCTACCCTGGCCTGGGCCCGCGAGCGAATTGACTCCAGGCGTGTCGCCCGGAGCGCCAAAGATTTGCGGCGCAACGTCGTAGCATCTCGCCTCAAGATCATCGGTGCACAGGTAAGGCTTACCTTTGGCTTCGACTTGGTAGTCGTGCTCACCCCCGATATGATTGCCTTCGAGGACGGTGGTGAGACGTTCTGGAACTTTTTCAGTTGGGCAGACGACAGCGTTGTGATCGTCTCTGCGGCCGACGTGCGGGATTTTGCGCGGCAAGCTGACCGCCCGTTCGAGGTTGGCCTTTCCGCGATGATGCTAGCCCAGGTACTCGAAGAACTTCTGCACCCCGCTGTTGACTTCCACAAAGAGAACCGCGGCTGCCTGTTCGACTTCAATGAGGAGCGGGCGACGCTCGTCCACACCTTCCGCGCGCTCCGTATTGAGCCCTCTTGTCTGGAGAGTATACCGGAGCCTTACCGCACCGCTGCGGAAAGCATGGTGGGAGCCCTCCGCGACTCTGCTTGACCGAGACGTCTTCCCTCCTCCCCTCCCTTCTGCGGGCGCCCCGAGGCCGACCTCGTTCGCGCGCCGCCATCGGGACACCGCTACGCGGCGAGCGCCTAGGCGGTCATGCGCCGAGCTTGGCCCGCCCGTCCTCTATGTCGGCGGCACGCACCCCGAGCCTGCCTGGCCACGACAGGCCAGCGTGCCAACTTCACGGCGCCCGCACCAAGCCTCGCTCGACTTCGGCAATGGTGAGGTGCTGTAAAGGCTGGGCGCGCCTGAGCAATGAGACCTGACCTTGTTACACGGACCAGCGGCTTGGAGGTGGAGGCCGTGGAGCTACGGGTCAGGTCAGTGTCTCTGCAACTTGAGTGCCAGCATGCTCTCCAAAACCAATTCTGACCGCCGGCATCACATCCCGAAGTAGCGGCACAGAGTGACAAATTGGTCTGACTACGACGCTGGTCTGCGGCAGCGCGGGAGCTTGAGCGTGTGGTCACGGAGGAGGCGGTCTCGGCTTGGCAAGCGGAGCCACCTAGCACGCCGGGTGGGCAGCTCCTCTACTCCACCCTGGCCATCACCATGGCGCTGACTTTGCGAGCCGTGTTCCGCCTGACCCTGCGCCAAACCGAAGGGCTGATCGGCTCCATTCTCCACCTGCTCGGTCTCGACCTGGCCGTGCCTGACCATTCCACCCTGAGCCGCCGAGCCGAAACCCTGAAGGTGCAGAAGTCAGCGCCAGGGACGAGTGGAGAGTCTGTGCATCTGCTGGCGGACAGCACGGGCTTGAAGCTATGCGGCCCTTGCGAGTGGCTGGTTGGGAAACACGTTACCAGGACGCGCCGGGGATGGCGCAAGCTCCACCTCTGTACGGATGTTGACACCGGACAGATCGTCGCGTCGGTGCTGACCGACAAGGACGTCGATGCTGGCTCGCAGGTCGGCCTGCGGAGTGAGACGGCGGAGACGGCACCGACACAATGTGACTGGCACCTTCGAACCATCGTCGAGCGGGGGCGCATGGGCTGGTAGAAGGCGTCTGGGTACAACTCTCGCGCCCTAATCGAGGCCGACATACCTCGCTGGAGGCGTGTGATCGGGGACGCACTGCCCTCGAGCATAGATGATCGTCAGGTGACCGAAGTAGTGTAAGCGATGTGCTGAGGCCCTTGGTGGTCAGGTGGTCGCGGGCCAGTGCCAGGGCATGAGCTCGTCGATGCGGCTCTGAGGCCAGCCGTTGACA
>NZ_JACIJD010000050.1 GCF_014199205.1 Muricoccus pecuniae
CAGGGGCGCTCGCTGACAAGATCAAGCACGAAACGCCGATCTGGCGGCAGCTGGTGGAGGCCTCCGGCGCGAAGCTCGACTGATCGCGCAAGTCATGGACCACAGCAGCGGCCGGGCACAAGTCCATGCGTACCGTGGCCGGCCATCTTTGAACGTCCGAGAAGGACTCGTACTGGTGCTCACCGCCGCCCAGGTCTGAACGGCGGCGCTGCCACGATGGATGCCTACCGCGGCAGATGGCGTACAGCAGAGATAGCCGCTCGCACCCCGAGTGCCGCTGCGCGCCCTTGTTGAATAGTGGAAGCAGATCCCCAACCGCTCGAGAGCGGACATCACCGACCGAGCACCGGCCTGTGCTGCGGCAGTCAGGCCAACCTTCCGGCATTCAGGTCTGGGCCTTCCGGGCTCAGGCCCTGGACGGGTCACCCCGCTCGAATGCCTGCGATGCGGATGATTTCAGCGTAACGCGCCGTCTCCGAGACAACGAACGCGCCGAACGTCGCCGGAGACCCCGGCATAGGGCTGCCGCCCAGCCGCCCGAGTTCCTCCCGGACCGCATCCTCGGCGAGGCCTGCATTCACCGCAGCGTTCAGGCGTGCGACCGCCTCCGCCGATGTCCCCCGCGGAGCGCCGAGTCCGAACCAGGACCCACCCTCGTATCCCGGCATTGTCTCGGCGACCGTCGGCACCTCCGGCAGCACCCCGGCACGCGCCGGGCCTGTCGTCGCGAGAGGGATCAGCCGCCCGGCCCTGACATGCGGCATGGAGGAGGGCGCGGGATCGAACATCACCTGCGCGCGCCCGTCCAGCAGGTCGGCAAGCGCCTGCGCCGACCCGGGATAGGGCACCAGGGTGAAGCGCACCCCGGCCATGTGCTGGAACAACTCGATCGCGACGTGCTGCGGCGTCCCCGTCCCCGCATAGGCCACCCGCAGCGCCCCGGGATTGGCCCGGGCATGGGCGATGAGCTCAGGCACCGACCGCACCGGAACGGAGGGGTGCACCTCCACGATGAGCGGCACGCGCGCGATACCCGCGACGGGGGTGATGTCGCGCACGAAGTCGAAGCCCAGGTCGGGGAACAAGGTTGTGTTGATCGTGTTCACCGGCCCGCAGAGGATCAGCGTCGCTCCGTCCGGTGCGGCGCGGACGACGTCCTGGGTTGCATTGTTCCCGCTCGCCCCCGGGCGGTTCTCGACGGTCACGGGCACGCCGAGCCGGGCCGAGAGGGGCGAGGCGATGATCCGCGCCGCGATGTCGAGCGGCCCGCCCCGCGGGAAGCCGACGATGATCCGCAGCTCCGCCACGGAGAGAGGCTGTGCCCGGGGACGTGGCGGCAAGGTCAGGGCAAGGGCCGCCCCTGCCGCGAGCCGCATCAGCGAGCGCCGTTCGATCCTCATTTCGCGCCTCCCCGCGCCGGGAACCAGAGGTCGAGATTGATGGCGCACCGCCCGGTAAGCCATGCGGGAGTGAGGACGATTTCGATATGCTGGGCGTATGACGCTGGACCTGAGACAGCTCCGCTACTTCGTCGCCGTCGCGGAGGAGGGGCACATCACCCGCGCCGCCGAGCGCCTCGGCATGGCGCAACCCCCGTTGAGCCAGCAGATCAGGGCGCTCGAGGAGCGGCTGGGAGTGCGGCTCTTCCACCGCAGGGCGCGCGGCGTGGAGCTGACCGAGGGTGGAGCGGCCCTCCTGGAGGAGGCCCGGATCATCCTCGCGCGCCTGGAGCAGGCCGAGCGCAGCGCGCTCAGCGCCGCTCGCGGGGAGCAGGGACAGCTCCGCGTCGGCGTCGCCCCGACCGCACCCTTCCACCCCTTCGTGCCGCAGGTCATCCGGGCTTTTCGCGAGGCCTATCCTGGCGTGACCGTGACCATGGACGAGTGCCTCAGCCGACAGGCCATAACGGGCCTGAAGGAGGCAAGGCTCGACGTTGCTTTCGTCCGCGCTGAGATCGAGGACCCCGACCTGACCGTCTATCGCCTGATCCGCGAGCCGATGGTCGTCGCCCTTCCCGCGGCACATCCCCTCGCGGCGGGTCCGCCCACACCCAGCTCCCTGGCCGCTTACGCGGACGAGACCTTCATCGCCTTCGCCCGTGTCGAGGGGCCCGGCATGTTCGACGCGACCGCCACTGCCTGCCTCAAGGCCGGTTTCTCCCCGTGCATCGGGCAGGAAGCCCCGCGCATCACCTCAACCCTCGGCCTTGTTGCGGTAGGCCTTGGCATCGCCATCGTCCCGGATTCGATGCGCCACGTCCAGATGGACGGCGTTACCTACCGCCAGTTGCTGGAGGAGGACCGCCCGGTTGTGCCGCTCGACCTCGCGACGCGCCGAGGTGCAGCCTCGGCCGTCATCCGGAACTTCACCGATCTCGTTCGACATGCGGCCAGGGAGCACACTGCCGGAGGAGCAGCGACAGCCTGACATCCGCGATCGGATGTCCGCTTTCCTGCGGTCCTCCCGAGATGTCGGACATGCCGCTTCGGCCAGATCCTGCGGTCCAATTCGACAGGGCGAGAACCCGGGAAGGTTCGGACGCAGCGCCAGTTGCAGCTACCTCCCCCTGCCCCATCAGGCACGAGATCCGGGGATTATCCCGCCCAAGTCGCAACAAAGGGCGGTTGCGATCAAGCCGCGCCTTCCAGCACGACCCGGAGGCACGTAGCAACGAACGCTTCCTGCTCGAGCAGCATAAACGTTTTGGACCGACCGCCTTGGCTTCGCTTCTGCTGCACCGGTGAACTTAGTGACCGTTTGAGAATTCAGCGGTGGGCAACCCTGCGGAGGAGGAGGGCGCCCATGGCGACGTGGATCATGGCCTCGGACACATCGAGGCGTCGCTCGTAGTCCCGCACGAGGCGGCGCCAGCGGATCATCCAGCCGAAGGTGCGCTCCACGACCCAGCGGCGTGGGAGGACGTGGAAGCCGGTCTGGTCGGAACGCCGGACGATCTCGACGACGAAGTCGAGGAAGGCGGCCTTGTCCATCAGCTTCGTGCGGTCGTAGCCCGCGTCGGCGAACAGGTGCTTCAGCCAGGGCCAGCGCTTTCGAACAGCGGCCAGGATCGTCTGTGCGCCCGCGCTGTCCGAGACGTCGGCAGGCGTGAGGTTCACCATCAGCAGCCGCCCCTCCGTGTCCACGGCGACGTGGCGCTTGCGTCCGACGATGCGCTTGCCCCCGTCGTAGCCGCGCACCTTGGCAAAGGGTGCCTTGACCGTCTGGCTGTCCAGCACGCCGCCCGAGGGGCTCGCCTCCCGCCCCGCTGCCTCACGGTCCAGCATCAAGGACACATCGTGGATCGTCCTGAACAGCAGGCGCCGGACGAAGCGCCTGAACCACCAGTACACCGTCTGCCAGGGCCCGAAGTGGACCGGCAGCATCCGCCAGCCACCGCCCGAGCGTGCCAGATAGCGGATCGCGTTCAGCACCTCGCGCAGGTCCACCAAGGGCTTCCTGCCCCGCCTTGGGGGCTTCGGCATCAGCGGCTCGATCTGCCACCACTCCTCATCCGTCAGATCAGACGGGTAGCGCTTGGTCTTGCGGGCAAGCTCGGCCATCCGGCGGCGCGTCTCTCGGGTCCACATCCCGAGCTTGAATCATCCAACCCGCGCCCTGCCAAGCCATTCTCAAACGGTCACTTAACGGTTGAGAGGTCAGTAAGAGCTGACCGGAATTGAGGCTGCTCCCTGGGGCGACGACGACGAGACAAAATTCCGGCCGTCCCTGAGCGACACTCTTGCTCGACGTGAAAACATCCCGCCGCTTACAGTCGGCCACCGTCAGCAATCTCCCAGACTATTCAGAAATTGCGGGGATGCCCCAACGCGCCGGGAGGAACAGCATGTCGCCTGAGGAGATGGAGCGCCTCTTTCCCAACCTGCGCGGCACAACCTACATGAACACGGCCTCACTCGCGCCGGGTTGTGGACCTGCCGTCAATGCGCTGACGGCAGCGGCCAACGATTGGGCCCGCGGCCGCCTTGATTGGGCGGAGGCCGAGCGTGCCGGCGAGGAGGCGCGCGTCCTCTTCGCGCATCTTGTCGGCGGAAGGACGGACTGCGTGGCACTGGTACCGACAGCCAGTGCCGTAGCAGGCTTAGTGGCCGCTTACCTGCCCAAGCGCTTTCCGGAAGGCGGCACGATCCTCGTGGGAGAAGAGGAGTTCACCTCCAACCTCTTCCCATGGCGTCTCCTTGAGGCGCGCGGGTTCGCGCTCCGCACCCTACCTCAGCGGAACGGGGGGGTACCGGCAGAAAGCTTCGAACGTGCCGCGGACGGTGTAACACGGCTGATCGCCGTTAGCGCGGTCCAGTCCGCCACCGGCTATCGCGTCGACCTCAACCACCTGCGCGAGGTAGCAGACCGCTCCGGCGCCCTGCTCTACGTGGACGCGGCGCAAGCAGTCGGCGCCCTTCCCCTCGACGTCACCTTGCCCCGCATCGATGCCTTGGCGGCTCCGAGCCACAAGTTCCTGCTCGGCACTCGCGGCATGGGATACGCCTACTTCGAACCCTCCCTGCGCGATGCCCTCGAGCCGCTCTGGGCTGGCTGGAAGGCTGCGGCAGAGCCGCTCACGAGCTTCTATGGGCCTGAGATGACGCTGTCCGCCACGGCATCGCGCCTGGACATGTCACTGGCCTGGATCAACGCTCTGGCCGAGCGGGAGTCGATGGTCGTGCTTCGCGGTCTGGGAGCCGCCCAGGTCCACGGCCACAATCTCGGCCTCGCCGCCCTCATGCGCCAGTCTCTGCTGGAACGTGGTGTGCCTTTCCTGGACCACGGAGCGGAGCACGGCTCCACCATCTTCGCCTGTGCCCCGCGGGGAGCCCTCGTCGCGGAGCGCCTCCGCGAGGCCGGGGTGGTCGCGGCCGTACGGGCCGGGCGTGTCCGCCTGTCACTGCACCTCTACAACACCCCCGAGCAGGTGAGAGGTGTCGCCGCCCTGCTCGGCGATCTGCGCTAACGGAAAGGAAGCCCTGTCCATGGCGATCTCTCCCAAACCGGAGACAGATGAGCTTGCGCGAGTCCTGCGCACGGCAACGCATGCTGCCATCAGCTTCAGGCAAGCCCTGCCGGAGGGCGCCCAGAGGCCGGAGGCGAACTATGCTGCGATGCGCAGGGCATTCGATAGGCCTCTGCCCGAAGTGTCCGCGACCGACCACCAGGCCCTGATCGAGGACCTCGCCGCGCGTGCGGCGCCGGGCTTGCACGCCACCACTGGGCCACGCTTCTTCGGATGGGTGATCGGGGCCTCCCACCCGGTGGGGGTCGCGGCCGACTGGCTGACCTCGGCCTGGGGGCAGAACGCCGGGAATCATGAGGCAGCGCCGGCGGCGGCGGCCGCTGAAACCACGGCGGCACGTTGGCTACTCGAACTTCTCGACCTTCCATCCACCTGCTCGGTTGGCTTTGTGACCGGCGCGACCGTCGCCAATCTCGTTTGCCTTGCCGCAGCCCGCAGCGCCGTTCTGCGGGCAGCCGGATGGGACGTTGAGGCGGATGGGCTTGAGGGCGCACCGTCGGTTCGCGTGCTCATCGGTGACGACGCACACACCACGGTCTTCCTGGCGCTGCAGGTCCTTGGCTTTGGCCACCGCCGCGTTACTCGGATCGCAACCGATGCTGCCGGGCGCATGCAAGCAGACTTGGTGGCCGCTGCGTTGGCAAAGGACAGCGGCCCCTCGATCGTCGTAGCGCAGGCTGGCCAGATCAACACCGGTGCCTTCGATCCCTTCGCCTCCCTCTCCGCCGCAGTGGCCTGCCATCCCCGTGCCTGGCTTCACGTGGACGGCGCCTTCGGCCTATGGGCTCGCGCCTCGCACGAAAAGGCGCATTTGGCACAGGGGATCGACCTTGCGGACTCCTGGGCTACCGATGGGCACAAGTGGCTGCAGACCCCCTATGACAGCGGCTACGCTATTGTCCGTGACACCGAGGTCCACCGCCGTGCCATGACAGCCGCAGCAAGCTATCTGCCGGCCGAAGCCGAAGGCGAGAGGGACCCTTCACGCTACGTTCCCGAGCTCTCGCGAAGGGCGCGCGGCTTTGCGACCTGGGCCATGATCCGGGCTCTGGGCCGACAGGGTATCGCGGAGATGGTGGAACGGCACTGCGCATTGGCCCAGCGCTTTGCTGCGGCGCTCGCGACGGAGCCCGGCATTCGGATCCTGAACGAGGTCGAGCTGAACCAGATCATCGTCCGGTTCGGCACCGATGAAGAGCTGGAGCAAGGCGACACGATGACCAAAGAGGTGGTCGCGCGGTTGCAGCAAGAAGGCGTTCTCTTTGCTGGTGGTGCGCAGTGGCGCGGCCGCACGGTGCTGCGCCTCTCAGTGATCTCCTGGCCAACCACAGAAAAAGATGTGGATCTCTCGGCGCAGTCCATCATCGAGGTCTGGAGAGAGGTGAAACGGCGAGATGACAAGCAACCACGAACCGACAGTCCAAAATAGCAGGTCTCAGTGCTGCCAGATCCGGCACGCTGAAGAGGAATCGTTGTACCCGAGTGGCTGTAAGCGGAGCGGGTTACGCCTGGATTTCGAGCGTTCTCCGGCCAGTGATGGGGGATGCGGGTTGGAGTCCCTGCTCGGCCGAGCCTGGGCTAACTCGCGCGACACGCGGATGCTCGTTGCGACGGAAAGCCCGTGACATGATGTCCTCCGGAAGGGGAGCACCATGTTTCCCAGCCTCCGCTCCCGCACCTTGTGGGGCCTCCTTGGCATCCTCGGCGTCGCTGCCGGTTACGGCCTCCTGGACCGGCTGACCACGCCCTGGGCGAACCCGTTCTCCTCCGCCGGTACCCTCACCGGTGAGTGGGGCCGGCACGACCCGTACCCCCACGGGCCGCCTCCTCCGCCTGTGGCTCTCGATCACGCTTCATAGCCGTAGCTCCAGCTACCGCGGCAGGGCTTGCCGGCCCTATGGAGAGGGGTTGGCTGTCACCTGCGATGAGCAGAGCCGTTTCTGCACCTATCGGATTACGGCCACCCAGAGGGTGAGGTAGCGCTCGAAGGTGCCCATCGCCGCCCGGCGGCGCCGGATGGCGGCCTCGCCCTCGATGGCCGCGCTCATGCCGCCGGATCCTTGGAGACGCGCTGCCCGTCCGCGCCGACCACTGCCTCACCATCCTCCTTGGCGAAGGCGCCACGCTGCGGGTTCGGCAGGATGTCGAGGACGGCCTCGGACGGCCTGCACAGGCGCACGCCGAGAGGCGTCACGACGATGGGCCGGTTGATCAGGATCGGGTGCGCCATCATCGCGTCGAGCAGCTGGTCATCCGTCAGCGCCGGATCGCTCAGGCCCAGCTCCGCGTAGGGCGTGCCCTTCTCGCGCAGCAGGGAGCGGACCGGCACGCCCATGCGCCGGATCAGGTCGGCCAGGACATCCCGGGCCGGCGGAGTCTTCAGGTACTCGACCACCTCCGGCTCCTCGCCGCTGTTCTGGATCAGGGCCAGGGTGTTGCGGGAGGTCCCGCAGGCCGGGTTGTGGAAGATCGTGACGGTCATGCCGCAGGCTCCGGAGAGGGGCAGGCGCAGGCCGAGAGGGCGGCGACCGCGGGGGTGCAGACCTCCGGGTGGCCCTGGCAGCAGTCCCGCATGAGGAAGGCGATGAGGCCGGACAGGGCGTCGTAGACGGCCGAGTACCGGATCGACCGGCCTTCCCGGCGCGACTGCACCAGCCCGGCCGCCTCGAGGTGGGCGAGGTGGAAGGACAGGCGTGAGGAGGTGGCGCCCATGGCCTCGCCGATGGCGCCCGCCGCCATGCCCTCTGGTCCCGCCGTCACCAGCAGGCGAACGATCCGGAGGCGCGTCTCCTGCGATAGGGCGCCGAGGGCATCGAGTGCTTGCGGCTCGTCCATTACCCCTCAATATCTCAAGACACATTGACATAAAAGAGGGAAGATGAACGCGCCTGCCCTGTCCATGACGCTCAGCATCCAAGGGAACACCCTTGTCGGTGCGGTGCTGGATGCGCCGGCGCCCCACGGGCCGCGCCGCCTGTCATCAGCTACGACGGGCGGCTGGTCCTGCCGGGCACCATATCACCGAGGCGAAGGCCGGGTCCTTTGTTGCACTGAACTGCGGTGGTAATCTGGACGCTTTGCAGGAAGCGATCCCGCAAATGGAGGACCTGCCCGCCTCGGCCGAGAAGCCGGACCACATGGAGATCGGCAAGTTCCTCGCGATCTTTAAGCGACTGGCCGCCTACCTTTCGAGATCGGGTCGCCTAGCTGCCCCATGTTGATCTTCAGCGTCGAGGCTGTCCGGATCTAGGCGGCCCGGGCCTTGATCGGATTCCACGCTCCTCCCGCAAACTGCGGCAGCGGGCAGAGCTAGAAATGCTCGAGGCCGCCACGGCCTGCTGCAAGCCTCCGAGCGGGTGCTACTGACGGCAGCCAATACGGCGCACACCTGGAGAGGATAGGAAACAAGGAGTGTAATCCAGCGCATGCTGACGGGCAATATAGGCACGGAGATGGTAGAGAACACTTCTTTTCTACCTTAATCGGAGCAGTTTGGACGAGTTGAACGCGTTCAACCTGCTCCTCCTGCAGACGTCATCCGAAGCTCCAGCAGTATCTTCCTTGGTGCCACCTTTACGGATGGCGTAATGTGGAAAATCCCACGCGGGCGTCGTGAGTGAGCCGAAATGGCCTCAGCAGCTAGCTGCAGTTGGCGGCTCAAGTAGTCTAGTCGTTTCTGTACGACAAACGAGAGCGACGGCGTAGATACGATGAACTGAACCACGACTGTCCTGATACCAACCGCCTCAGAGTTTGACCTGTGCCCAGGAGCGGCGCGTGATGGTGGCGATCTGGTCTGGCGTGCGCATCAGCGTGGACCAGGCGTGGC
>NZ_JACIJD010000051.1 GCF_014199205.1 Muricoccus pecuniae
CTACGAGCGCCGGGCCGACCTCCACCTCGCCCTGACAACCCTCGCCTGCGCCGTCATCTGCCTCCGACAGCTCAGGAGGTTTTGTCCTTAGCTTTTAGCGTCACCGATGAGCTTGCCGATGGCCTCCTTCACGGAGCCCTTGGCCCGGGCGGCGGCATCAGAGGTACGATCGTCGCTCATCTGCTCCCCCGGAGGTGCTCGACCGGCACCGCAATCCGTTCGGTTGCGGCACAGGCCCGAGAACCTCTGTGGAGCCAAAGGGTTCCACCGGCGAAAACGCAAGCACTAGTATGTCTGCACTATAACCCCAGCACTATTGCACCAGTGCCCGTGCAGTCGGCCTCCGACCCCGTTGAGCCCGAACCGGACCAGTCCCCGGCCAGCCCTAATCTTTCGTCGGCATGGGGGTCTTGCGCGGCGGGCCACCGGTAAAGCCGCGCTCGCGAGCCCAGATGACGAGGGCCGCGCGGCCGGACACACCGGTCTTGCGGTAGAGCGCCGCGACGTGGTTGCGGACCGTGTTGCGCGCGATGCCGAGCTTATGGGCGATGGCCGCATCCGGCATCCCGCGGCACACCAGGGCGAGCACGTCGCGGCCGCGGGCCGAGAGGTCGCCGAGGCCGGATGCCGCCTGCCCGTCGGCAGCATGAGGGCGCTTCATTTGAGCCAGCTTTGTCAGCACCGCGTGGCTGAACCAGGCGGTGTCCTGCATCACAGCCTGTATGGCCGCTGCGACCTCCGCCTCGCCGCGGCGGTGCTCGGCGACGTCCTGGGCGAGCAGTAGGATGCAGGCTCGGCCGCCGACGGTCACAGGCTCGGCGGAGAGGACGCAGTCGAGCAGGCTGCCATCCCTGGTCCGGAGGCTCACATCGGCGCCGCGCAGACGGCCGTCCCGCTCGAGCCTCCGCTCCATCTCCTGCCCTGCCGCCAGATCGGCCCAGAGACCAAGCTCGCTGGCGCCTTTGCCGACCAGATGCCCCTCGGGATACCCAATCTCACGGGTAAAAGCGTTGTTGGCCATCACCATGCGCAGATCGGAACGCGTCAAGACAATGGCCGGGACAGGCGACAGGCGAAGGGCAGCGGCGAAGCTGTCCTCGCTCTGCCGCAGGGCATCCTCCGTCAATTTGTGGCGCTCCAGGTCCACGAAGGTGAAGAGCATGCAGTCCGTGTTGCCGACCTCGATCGGCTGCCCGGCGACAACCGCGCGCCTCTCGCCGCCACCCGGTAGCTGCAGCACGGCCTCCATCTGCGGGATGGTGCGACCCTGCTGCAGCCGCTCGATGGCGAACTCCCGCCGCGCAGCACCCTCGAGCACGTCGATCTCGAGGGCCGACCGGCCGATCACCTGCTCCTCGTCGTATCCGGTCATCTCCAGGAAGCCCCGGTTGACCTTAATGTAGCGGTGGTCAGAGAGGCGAAGAATGACGGCCGGCGCCGGGTTGGCGGCAAAGGTCGCCTCGAAGCGCTCTTCGGCGTCGAAGCGCTCGGTCTCGTCGTTCAGGATGAGGACGAGGCAGTCCGGAATGCCATCGGCGTCGTTGAGCACCAGGCTGCGGATGCGGTGCGTCCACTGCGCCTCGTTCTGGCCGGCAGGAGCAACGTCGACCACCACCTCGTCAATGGTCTCGCCCGCCAGCACTCGTTCCATCGGGTACCCACCTTCCGGTACCCGGTGCCGGTCGCGGTAGCGCAGCTCGAAGCGCTTGCGGTACTCGGAGACGGTGGTGCCGAGGTCCGCGGTGCTGCTGACCCCGTGCATCCGCAGCGCGGACTTGTTGGCCCAGGAGATGCTCTGGTCGGGCTCGATCAGGATCACACCGTCCTGCAAGGCGGCGAGGATCAGTCGTAGTTGCTGTTGGTTGGCGTGGTGGTGCGACGGCAGGTTCAATATACACGAGCTCCGCCAGCGGGTTGTCTGTCCGCAATAAATCTTCGGACATTATAAATCCCACACAGGGCGGCCCGGTTGCCGGTGAGCATGCGTGTTGCGGGAGTACGAAGGAGCGGCTTCTCTGTCTTTACCTCTACACCGAATGCCGATTGGGCATCCTCGTCGCCCTCAGCCTCCCCTGCCCTGGGCGGTTCTCTCGCCCGCTACTGCACGTAGTCTGGACGGCGGTCGGGTCCTCAGAACCGCGCGGACAGGGTCAGGAACACCCGCCGCTCCACCTGCGGGCCGGCCGTCTGCATCAGGCTCGGAGTGTTGAGCTGCTGCCCCGTGAGCGACACCTCAACGCCATCGGTCAGGCGGTACCCGATACGGGCGTCCAGCTGCAGGTAGTCCGGGACGTCGACCGGCCTGCGCTGGGTGGTGCGCGCGTCCACGGTTATGTCGCGGTAGCGACTCTGCCAGTGCGCCTGGGCATCGAACTCCAGCCGGTCCAGCGTGTACCCGCCCCCCAGGCGGATCACGTGGGTCGGCGTGCCGTTCTCAAAGCTCAGCCGGGAGGAGCGGTCCAGGCTGTCGGAGACGGATATGTACGCGTAGCTCGCATCCCAGCGCAGGCCCGACGCCGCCCCGCGGATGCCGATCTCCCCACCCATCGCGTCGGTGTCGCCGACGTTGGTCGAGCGGTACAGCACGCCCTGCCGGCTCAACGACCTGCCGGCCGAGAAGGGATCAGCGATCACATCCCTGGTTCTCTGGACGAAGGCGGCGGCGCGCAGCGTGGAGGCCACCGCGTCCAGCCTGCGGTCGTAGCCCAACTCCCCATGGGTCACGGCGCTCGGGTCCAGCTGGGGCGAGCCGACGAGGCGGATCTCGGGCAGCGGCCCCGCCGCGGCGGACGTCTGCCGGGTCCCCAACGCGAAGAGGCTGGGCGACTCCAGGCCGCGCGCGATCGTCAGGCGCAGGGTGTCGGCGTCGGTGGCGTGCCACACCACCCCCGAATTGAAGGACACGTCCGTGATGGCCCGGCCATCACCCGCGCCCGGGACAGCGGAACGGTCCAGCACGAGGCGGTCCAGGCGCACGGCGTTGGTCAGCGACAGCTCCGGGGCGAGCTGCCAGTTCCACATCAGGCTGCCGGCGTAGAGCCGGTAGCCGAACCGGTTGCGGTAGGCCGGCTCCACCATGTCGTTGTCGCGGTACTCGAGCTGCAGGCGCAGCGTGTGGTCGGCGCCAAGTTTTACCGTGTCGCTGGCCTGGACGACGGTGACGGTGTTCTCCAGTCGGGCAGTGGCCAAGCCGCTGCGATAGTCGTAGCGTGCCGAGTTACGGTACAGGTTGAGGCCTAGCAGACCGGCAGCGGTCTCGGCGGACAGCGCGCCGCGCACGGCGTCCGTGTTATAGCGGCTGGCGGCATAGTAGGGCGAAGCCACCGGCTCGAAGGTGCGGAGGTCCACGGCCGAGCCGCTGAGGGTCGCCTCCACCCCGGGGGCGAGGCGGGCGCGCGCGTCCATGGCGATCGACTCGCGCCGGGGCCGCACCTGGGCTGCCAGGGTTGCCGGGTCGAGCCCTGCGCAGTCGAAGTCGTCGGCGCGGAACCCGCCAGCGGAGAGCCGCACGCCGACGCGGTCGTTCAGCCTTGCCGTACCAAAGGCGGACAGGCTGCCATAATCCTGGGTGCTAGCGCGTGCGGTGACGCCGCTCGCGTTGTCGCGCAGAGGGTCGTAGGTGACGATGTTGATCACGCCCGACACGGCGTTGAAGCCGAACAGGGCGGAGTTCGGGCCCTTGACCACCTCGATCTGACGGATCTCGCCCAGCTCGACCGGCAGGGCGTACCACGGTGTGGCGCCGTAGAGGTCGATGTAGACCTGCTGACCGTTCAGGAGGACGAGGAGGCGCGGGTTGGACGGCCGGTTGTAGCCGCGGACGCTGACGTCGGCAGCGGCGAAGCCGGTGCGCCGCACGTCCACGCCCGGCACCAGGCGAAGGATGTCCGGGAGGTTATCGTAGCCGGAGCGGCGTATCTGCTCCGCGGTGATGATTTCCAGGTTGGCCGGCACCTGCGACGCTCGTTGCGGCTTGCCGGTGGCGGAGGTGGTGACGGGCTCGCCGAAGAGCTGCTCCATGTCGCCGTAGTCGATCGACTGCGCGCGGACCTGGGCGGTCCAGGCCAGGCAGCAGGCGCCGGCGAGGAGCACGCGCCGGGTCCCGGACGATTGAGGACGGGGCATCGCGGACGGCATTGGCCGCATCGGGCAGGAGGTGCGCATCGCTGTTCTCACCGCTCGGTGACGAGCATGCGAAAGGCTTGGGTGAACTCCACCCCGTCGCGCGCCGCGGCATTGCGACTGATGACAATCTGCACCGTCGGCTCGCTGGAGAAGCCCACCGTGCAGTGGGCTGCCTGGACGCAGTCCATGCTGGCCGAAACGGTGGGCACGCGCAGCCGTCTCGCGGCGAGTGGCACCGCCGGGTGGCCGGCGGTGCCCTGCGTCACGTAGAGCCCGTCCACGCCGCCCAGCTCGGGGAGTTGGGCGAGCGGCACCAGGCGCACCTGAAGCCTGATCCGGCCTGCTGTCAGCCCGTCGCCGACCACCTCGCGCACGCGCTCGGCTTCGCGCGAGGAGAGCGCGTCCGCCGGCATGAACACGACAGCAACCACCACGGGACCGGTCCGCCCCACGCCGACGTAGCCCATGGTGCGGCCAAGCACTTGGCCATCCTTTGGCGTGAAGCTGGGTTGCGCCGCGGCCGGTGCGGCGCATGGCGCGGCGCATACCGCCGCGCAAAGCACTGCGGCTGCCGCGCGCGCGAGAGGCACAGGGCGAGGGCTCTTACCGTCCCGTCCAACGCCGCGGTGAAGCCCGCGCCCGGCATCCAGCATCCGAAGACCCACCTTTTTGTCGGCGGAACCATCCTCCGCGAAACGTGTTGCCGGAGGCTTAAAGACGTTTGGCGGACGGAGGAGTGTTTCTTAAGGATCGCAATGGGAGAATTGCCCCCTCGAAAAGGAGGCAATGGCTTGCGTCGATCGCCCCCGCGCCCATTCCACCGAGCACCGGCCAACTGCCGGGCGCCCGCCGCGCCTGCATGCCTTTCCGGATCGACGCGACCAGTCCGACCCAGCTCGAGGAACCCGTCGTGAGCGGGGCGGCGGCCTCTCGGGGGCTACTGGCCCGCCTGCGGACGGCGGTGCGGCTATCGAACTGGCCTTTCGCTGTGAAGATGGCGTTCTGCCCGGCGCTGGCGATGGTCGGCCTGCTGGGAATGGGGCTGCACGGCATTCTTACCTCGAGCCAGCAGGCCGAGCTCATCGGCGAGCTGGTCGAGCAGGACTTGGCAGCCGCTACGCGCCTGGCCTCCAGCGCGACCGAGCTGCAGGGCATCAACGGCGCCTTGTACCGTCTCACCACCCTCCAGGCCGGTCGCTCGCCCGTTAGCGACCTCGAGGCGCACATCGTGGCTCTCCTGGAGCGCACCTCCGCGCTCGCGCTTGGGCTAGAGAGGCAGGCGATCGGGAACGCTCCGCAGGGCGCAGCACGGCTGCTCGGCCTGGCTGCTGACGTCCGGATCTACTCCGAGGCCATCGACGTATTCGGCTCCATGCTGGCGATCGACTTCCCGAGCGCGGTCGAGTTCATCGTTCCGTTCGACGGTAACGCCAACCGTCTGCTGCTGGAGATGGGTGCCCTCGCCTCGGAGGCAGTGGAGGAGGCGCGCGGCCGCGCAGCAGCGTCGACCGGCATGGCACAGCGCGCGCACCTAGTGCTGACAGGGGCGGCGCTGACCGGCGCGCTGCTGCTGTTCGGTGTGTCGGCGGTCCTCACCCGCAGGACAGTGTCCGGCGTGAAACAGATCGCCTCTGTCACCGAGCGGGTAGCGCAGGGCAGCACGGAGCCGGAACTCGAGTCGCTCGCCCGAGGCGATGAGCTCGGAACCATTGTGCGCTCGCTCGCGGTGTTTCGGGAGAACATCTCGCAGATCGCCTTTCTGGCGCACCACGACCCGCTGACCCGGCTGCCGAACCGCGTGCTGTTCCACGATCGCGTGCGGCAATGCCTGGCGCGGGCCGATGGGCGCGGCTTTACCGTGCTCTGCCTGGACCTCGACCGCTTCAAGGCGGTGAACGACACGCTCGGTCATCCGGTGGGCGACGCGCTGCTATGCCAGGTTGCGGACCGACTACGCGCCTGCGTGCGCCAGGACGACACCGTGGCGCGCCTGGGCGGGGACGAGTTCGCGATCGTGCTGCCACACATCCTCGACACGGAGGAGATTAACGCCCTCGCGACGCGCATCATTAAGGCGATCAGCGCCGGCTACGAGGTGAACGGCCATCAAGTCGGCATCGGCACCAGCATCGGCGTGGCGGTCGCACAGGCGGACGGCGTTACCTCGCACGAGCTGCTAAAGAACGCCGACACAGCACTGTACGGCGCCAAGTCAAACGGGCGTGGCACCGTATGCTTCTACGAAGCCGCCATGAACGCCTCGCTGCAGAACCGCCGGGCGCTGGAAATGGGACTACGGCAGGCCCTGGTTCGGGACGAGTTCCTGCTTCATTATCAGCCGCTGGTGGATGCGCGCACGCACGAGATCCTGGGCTTTGAGGCCCTGATCCGCTGGGCGCATCCCGAGCGCGGGCTGGTGGCACCGAGCGAGTTCATCTCCATCGCGGAGTCCTGTGGGCTGATCGGCGAGATCGGGCGGTGGACCCTGCGCCGGGCCTGCCTGGACGCTCGGTCCTGGCCAGGTCAGGTCAAGGTCGCGGTCAACCTGTCGCCTGTTCAGTTCAAGGACCGGCAACTAGTGGAGGCGGTGCGCGCGGTGCTGGAGGAGAGCGGGCTCGCGCCGGAGCGGCTGGAACTGGAGATCACGGAATCCGTGCTGCTGCACGACAGCGAAGCGGTGCTGTCCAGCCTGCACCGCATCAAGGCACTAGGCGTGCAGATCTCGATGGACGACTTTGGGACGGGCTACTCGTCGCTGAGCTACTTGCGTTCCTTCCCGTTCGACAAGATCAAGATCGATCGCTCCTTTGTCCGCGACCTGCCGCACGATACGAACTCTGTTGCCATCGTGCGCGCGGTGGTCGGGCTCAGCGGCACGTTCGGCATCTCCGTCACCGCCGAGGGCGTGGAGACGAGTGAGCAGGCGCGTCAGCTCGCCCTGGAGGACTGCGATCAGCTGCAGGGCTATCTGTTCAGCCGGCCGATCCCGGCCGCGGGCATCCCCGAGTTGATTGGGAGGCTGGCCGACGCGGCCCCGAGCGCGGGGGCCGTCGCGGACCTGGGTGTCGATCCGCTCTCCCTCCACACCGTGCCCTGGCCGGCTGTGGTGGGGAAGTCGGCGTGAGAGCAACCTCTACGCGACGGCGGGCGGGCGAGTCTTCGGGCAGTCCGGGCCGGGGCGCCCCTTCTCCTCACAGTATGTGACGCTTTTCCAACTTCCTGGCCAGCGTACGGCGGTGCATGCCGAGACGCCGGGCTGTCTCCGATATGTTGAATCCCGTCTCGACCAACATCTCGTTGATCCTCTCCCATTCCAGCGTCTTGATCGAGGCTGTGGAGCGGTTGGTCACGGAGACATCTGGGTTCCCGGTCACTCTCTCGAAGGCAGCCTCGATGTCGTCCGTGTTGGACGGCTTGGCGAGGTAGTGGCAGGCGCCAAGCTTGATGGCCTCCACCGCCGTCGTGATGCTGGCAAAGCCGGTCAGCACGACAATACGCATGGCCGGGTCGCGCGCGTGCAGCATCCGCACACAGGGCAGGCCCGAGGCGGCCTTGAGCTTGAGGTCCACTACGGCGAATCCTGGTATGCCCCTATCCAGCAGGACGTCCAGGTCCTCCGGTCCCGCCGCGAGCTGGACGCGGTAGCCGCGCCGCTCAAAGGAGCGTTGCAACGCACGGGCAAAGGTCGCGTCATCCTCCACAATGACGAGCGAGCGCGCATACTCCACCTCAGGCCTCCGTTCCGTGTACGGGTGCGAGCGGGAGAACGAGCCGGACCTCGGCCCCACCGTCGGGGAAATTGGTGGTCTCCACCCGGCCGCCAAGGCGCCGCGCCACCGTGACCACCAGGAAAAGGCCTACGCCGTGGCCTGCGCCCTTGCTGGACCGGTGGGGCTGGCCAAAGTGGCGCAGCATCTCTGGTGGGAAGCCCGGGCCGTGGTCACGCACTGTTAGGACCAGCATGTCGCCGCTCCGGGCGGCCGAGAGGTGGACCTGCCGTGGAGACACGTCCGCCGCGTTCTCAAGCAGGTTCCAAACCGCCTGACGCAGGGCCGGGTCGGCCACCACCGTCGCACCATCCGTCACGGCGCATCTCTGGTCCAAGGGTACGGTGGGGTGCGCGGAACGCCACGACCTCGCCAGGTCCTCAACGAAGTGGCAGACGTCCACGCTCCCCATCATCTCACTCCTGGGCTGACCGGCCAAGTGGAGGATGTCGGTCACGATCGATTTGCAGCGCTGCACCTCGGCCTGCATCTCCCGCAGCTCGCCCATCAGCTCGGGATCCGATGCAAGCCTGGGCATGTGCTGCCAGTCGCTGAGGATCACGGAGAGCGAGGCGAGAGGAGTGCCGAGCTCGTGTGCGGCCCCTGAGGCGAACAAACCCATGCGGACGATGTGATCCTCCTCGGCCGCGTGCTGACGCATGGCGGCCAGATAGCTCTCTCGCGCGCGGAGGTTCCTGCTGATGCGAGCGATGAACAGCACCAGCAGCATCGCTACCAGCGCGAAGCTCAGCCAGCGGCCCAGCGTGTAAAGATCGGTGATTTCGCCCAGCAGCCCCGGCGGAAATGCCAGCGGGCGCTGCCGGTAACTCAGGAGGGCGAAGCAGCCCGTCGTGACCAGGACCAAGATCCAGACCAG
>NZ_JACIJD010000052.1 GCF_014199205.1 Muricoccus pecuniae
GACGAAGTAGGTGTCGTCGCCCAGCCCCCCGACCAGCGTGTCCCGCCCCAGCCCGCCCAGGAGCGTGTCGCTGCCCAGCCCTCCCTCGAGGCGGTTATTGCCTGCATTGCCAGTGATGAGGTTGGCCTGGCCGTTGCCGGTGCCCGAGAGGTTGGCGGTGCCGAGCAGGGTGAGGCGCTCGACCTCGGCGGCCAGGGTCAGGGAGACGGTGGTGCGCACCTCATCCGTGCCGCCGCCGGCCAGTTCCGTTACGGCGTCCCCGAGATTGTCGACGAAGTAGACGTCATCGCCCAAGCCCCCGGCCAGGGTGTCGGCCCCCAGCCCGCCGTCCAGCGTGTCGTTGCCCTCACCGCCGATCAGGTTGTTCCGTCCGCCGTTCCCGACGAGCTCGTTGTCCAGCTCATTCCCGATCGCGCCCTGATCCCCCGCGCCCTCCAGGACGAGCCTCTCGATGAAGCTGGTGGCGAGGCCGGAGGTGCTGGCCAGCACCCATGTCGTGACAGGGGCGCCGGCCGAGACGACGACGGTATCGACACCCTCTCCGGCAAGCTCGTGGACGGCATCGAGCACCGTGTCCACGACATATGTGTCGTTGCCCGCGCCGCCCTCCAGGATGTCGGCACCCCCGCCGCCGTCGAGCCGGTTGTTGCCGAGGTTCCCTCGGATCAGATTGCCGCCGGAATTGCCGGTTCCGTCGACATTGCCCGCACCCGTGAGGTCCAGGTTCTCGATGAACCCGCCGAGCACGTAGCTGACGGAGGACCGGACGGTGTCGTTGCCGCCGCCCGCGATCTCGATGGCGAGATCGCCGGCATCGTCGGCGATGTAGATGTCGGCTCCGCCGCCGCCCGCCATGGTGTCGGGCCCCGCGCCGCCGTCGAGCGTGTCGGCCCCGTCCCCGCCTTCCAGGATGTCGGCGCCCTCCCCGCCTTCGAGCCGGTCGGCCCCGTTCCCGCCCTCCAGCCGGTCGTCGCCATCCCCGCCGAGGAGCGTGTCGTGGCCGAGTCCGCCATGCAGCACGTCCGCGCCGAGACCGCCGAGCAGGCGGTCCTCGCCCGCGCCGCCGCGGAGGGTGTCGCGGCCCGCCCCGCCCGCGAGCGTGTCGTTGCCGTCCAGCCCATTCAGCACATCCGCGCCCTGGAAGCCGGAGATGCTGTCATTGCCCAGGGTTCCGTCCAGCAGGTCCGGATCGGCGGTGCCGTCGATGACCAACCCCGTGGTCGTGAGCTGGGCGATGAGTTGGCCGTCGGTGAACTGCCCGTCCCCGAAACGGAACAGCTCGACACCGCTGACCAGGTCGGTCCCGCCGCCCTCGGTGTCGGTCACGGTGAAGACGCCGGTCTGGGCGTTGTAGGCGATCGCGTAGGAGTTGCGGGTCCCGCCGTACTGCACGACATCGGCCGTGCCCTCGCCCCGCAGATCGGTGATGACGTCGTTGCCCGCGCCGCCGTCGAAGACGTCGTTGCCGAGGCCTCCGGTCAGGCTGTCGTCGCCGACGCCGCCGGACAGCGTGTCGGCACCCGCGCCTCCGGTGAGGAGATCATTGCCGCCACGGCCCGAGAGGACATTTGCCCCGCCGTCGCCGACGATGACGTCATTTCCCTCGCCGCCTGTCGCATTCTCGATTCCGCTGAAGCGGTCCTCCAGGGCCGGGGCGATCGTCTCGCCGGTGTCGGGATCGCGGTTGCTCCGGGTCTCGCCGGCGAGGAGGTCGATGGTGAAATCCGCGAACTCGCCGCGGTAGGAAACCGTGTCCGTGCCCTCGCCGCCGTCGAGACTGTCCTCCCCGAAGCCGCCGAGCAGGACATCGTTGCCGGCGCCTCCCTCCAGCCTGTCGTCCTCGGCGCCGCCGCTGAGCGTGTCGTTGCCGTCCTCGCCGAGGATCTCGTCCTCGCCGCTGCCGCCGATGAGGAAGTCGTCCCCGAATCCGCCCTGCAGCTCGTCGTCGCCGTCCCGGCCGTCGATCCGGTCGGCCTCCTCCGTGCCGGTGAGGATGTCGGCCGCGGCGCCGTCGCCGGGGCCGGTGATCGCTTCGCCCGGCGGCAGGTCGTTGACGCCGTAGAAGAGGTCTGCCGACACCGCATCGCCGCCCGGCAGCAGGACGGAGCCCGCCACCGTCACGCCGAAGGCGATCTCCTCGACGCCCCGGAGGATGTCCTGCCCGTCATGGGACGCCGTGGCGCCCGGGCGCATGTCCCGCACGGTGAGGCTGCCGTCGCCGTTCAGGGTGATGGAGTAGAGATGCCGGGGGCCGCGATAGGCCGCGCTGTCCTGCCCATCGCCGCCATCGAGAAGATCGTTCCCGCCGCCGCCGAGGAGCGTGTCGTCGCCGAGCGCGCCGTGGAGGCTGTCCGCCGCGCCCGCACTCCCGGCGCGGTCCGCGATGATCAGGTCGTCCCCCACCGTGCCGACGAGGATGTCCGCCCGCGGCGCCGCATCCTCCCCACCGTCGCCGAGCAGGACCTGGTTCGGCGCCCGCGTGTCCAGGATCTGCGCGGCGATGTCGCCGTTGGGGTCCTGCGTCACCACCACGACTCGCTCCCCGACGAGCCCGGTCACCGCGTGCTCCCGCGCAGCGATCGCGCCGTCGCCCTGGAAAGCCTCGTAGGGCTCCTCGGCCGGGATGCTGAAGGCGGGAGGCGAGCCGGCGGCGAGGCTGACATGCTGGACGAGAAGGCGGCCGTCCGCCGTGCCGAAGGAGACCGTTGCGCCCCCGGCGGCGTCCAGGCCCGCCACGTCGAAATCGCCGCCATGGCCGGGAGGAAGGGTGGCGACGATCGTCGCCGCGCCGGCGGTCCAGCTCCCCCCGGCCGTGTCCACGACGAAGGGCATGCCCTTGATCACCGGAACAGCGCCCGATCCATCGACCCAGAACACGCCGAGGCTGCCGTCGCCGAGGGCGACGATCCGGGCCATCGCCCCGTTCGGGACGAGGATGCCGGCGAGCGCGCTGTCCAGGTCGATCGCGCCGGAAGGGAGTGGAGCGCCCGATTCGGCGTCACGGACCTGCCCGTGGAGCCGGCCGTCCGGACCGATCCAGAGGATTGCGAGATCGCCGTCCGGGAGCATGGCCAGTGAGGGATCGCGACCCGGGCCGAGGTCGAGCACGGCGTCGCCATTCGCACCGCCGGGGCTTCCATCGGCGCCGAGCGGCTGAACGGAGACGGGCTGCCCCGAATCGTCGAGCGTCAGCCCGTAGCGCTGCAGCTTCACGCGCGCCGGCTGCCCCGTCGCTTCCTCCACCCAGGCCGCCGTGAAGCCCGGGAGCGAGGTGGCGCTCCCGGCAGGGAGGGCGTGGGAGACGAGGGCCAGGTCGTACTGCACGAGACCCGGCCGGGCCTGGGGCGGGGACAGGATGAATTCCGTCCTCGCGAGACCGTCCGGGCCGGTTAGACGGGCGTGGAAGGTGATGGGCCCCGTGGCCGTCGCGCGCTCCTGCCACACCGCGGCGTAGCCGCCGCCCCAGCCGATGACGGAGGGCCCGCCGAGAATCGTGCCAAGGCCGTCGTCGAGCTGCAGCGGCCCCGCCTCGGCCGCCGCGACGGGAGCGAGCACATGGTCCAGCACCTGCAGGCGGACATGCGACTCGATGACCAGTTCCGTGATGGGATCGAGCACATCCTGGCGGTAGGCCACGCCGAAGCGGGTTCCCCCATTGCCGGCCACCGCCGGCCCGGAATGGGTCGTGCCGGCCCCGAAACTTGGCTCGTTGACGTTGAAGCCGTCGAGCATGTCGAGCGAGTTGCCCCAGGCGCTCGCGCTGATAGTGGCCATTCTTCCGCACTCCTGTTGGCGATCGGGGGCATCTCGTATCGAAGGAGAAATCACGTCGCCGTGATGTTCACCGAAAGAAACGATCCCGCCTTACCTCTCGTTTTTGTGAACTGAACCAATTTTCATCTTTGAAACATGGTTTTCAACAGCTTGGAGGCGTCCGACGCGCGTTCTCGCATCTCAGCCCGCCATTCTCGTCTCAATAATTACTGTTGAGCCTTCCGTTTGCAAATCGATAATTGTTTTATCGACGCAAAGGCGTTCAGGGGCGGAACAGGCTGACGATGAAAGCAAATAGAGACGTTGCACGGCTTTTCTACCTCAAGTTGTGTTCCCGGCGAACGGACGAGAGCAGAGCCGGGAGATGCCGTCATTCGTTTCGTTCAACAAAAGAAACGAGCGACGCGAGTAATAACAGCCGTTCCGACAGTACCGGTATGAAGGCCGGCTGATCTCGCGGGGCCGGATCAGGAGCCTCGTCGCCGGCCCGATTGCCTCTTCCCTAACCGCCGCCCGGAAGCGGGCGCCGATCCGAAACCGCTGCACAGGCGAGACGCCAGCGAGGCGCTCGCGGAGGGCTGAGAGATGGCTACACCGACTTCCTGGGGCCTCACCGAGGCTGACCTCGACGGGTTCGGCATCGTCGCCGACCCCACTTCGCAGGCGCGGCCCGTCGTGGCCGACAACGGGGCGGAGTTCTTCGGCGTCGCCTATGTGAACGGCTCGGGCGCGGAGGCGCGCATCACCGCCCGGTTCTATGACGCCCTGGCCAATCCGGACGAACTCCTTCCCGGCCCGATCGACATGAGCGACGGCGCCGGCATCATCCAGGAGGACCGGCCCCTCGCCATGGCGGGCTGGATCGAGGGCTACACCGTCGGCTGGAGCGAGAGGGCGGGAGAGGGCGCGCCTGTCCTGCTCAAGGCGCGGCTGAGCGGGCCCGAGGCCCTGGCGGGCGAGGAGTTCCACATCGCGGATCCCTCCTTCTACCCCGCCGGCACGGTCGTGACGGAGCAGCGCGACCTCGCCCTGTCCGGCGGGGAGAAGGTCCTCGCGGACGGCGTCACCATCATCGTCGGCTTCACCGCGGTCTGGGTCGAGGATGTCGTGGTCGACGGCGTCGCCGGAACCCGCGTGATGATGCAGCGCTTCGAGGTGCCGCTGGACGCCGCCGGCAATCCGGGCGGCCCCGTGCCCGCCGGCATCTCCGGCGAGGTCGCCGATGGCGACAACGCGCCGGTCCAGCTCGCCCTGGGCGGCCGCAGCCCGAGCATCGCCGCGCTCCATGACGGCGAGCAGGTGATCACCTGGATCGGGCGCGACAGCCCGGACGGGCCCGAATACGTCGCCGCCCGGCTGATGGACGCGGACGGCGCCCTCATCCGCGATCCCGGAACGAACGAGGTCGTGCTCGATGCCCGCCTCCCCGTTCCGGCGGGCGCCTCGGCCCTCGCCGATGGTGGCGTGGTGCGCGTGGCCTCGGTCGGCGTCGGCGGCTTCGCCATCTTCTGGGTGGCGCAGAACGAGGCCGGTGGCCTCGAACTCTGGGGCCAGACCTGGATCTTCGGCGATGCGGATCCGACCTTCGTGCCGCGCGCCCCGGCCCACAAGGTCGTGGACCTTCCCGCCGCCTTCGACGGCAATCTCAGCGTCGTCGGCTTCGGCGAGGATTCCGAGCGCGGCGTGGTGAGCTTCGGCGTCGAGGGCGGCCCCGCCCAGGCGCTGAACTTCGACGAGCGCGGCTTCATCTCCGGGACGGTCGTGCCCGTCGGGACCGGCGTTCATGCCAGCAGCTCCGCGGGCGGCCTGACCGGCGAGCGCGCCGTCGTCGTCTGGGGCGAGAATGGCGACGTGACCGCGCAGATCGTGGACACGCGCATCGTCGATCCCTCCAGCCCGACCGGCATCAGGCTGGTCGGCGACCGCGTGCGCGACGGCGAGGTGCGGGTGGACGCGCGGCCCGACATCCTCATCGGCACGGTGAAGAACGACATCTTCGTCACCGACCGCGCCGACACGCGCGGGGGCCGGCAGGCCGAGGACGAGGCCTATGGCGCGCTGGGCGACGACACCCTCTACGGCGGCGGCCTCTCGGACATCCTCGACGGCGGCGAGGGCACGGACAGCGCGGCCTATCGCGGGGCGCGCAACCAGTACTCCGTCACGGTGAACGGCGATGGCAGCTTTACTGTCAAGGACATGCGCGGCGGCGCGAATCCCGGCGCGGACGGGCAGGACCGGATCGTCGACATCGAGAAGCTGGACTTCAACAGCACCGTCGTGGCCGGCAGCCTGACCCTCGGCAGCGCGCGGAACCTCGCGGGCACGGGCAGCGTGCCGGTCGAGACCTCCGTCTTCTTCCAGGGCCTGCCGGACACCTACCAGGGCCTACCGGCGGGCACGCCGACGGATGGCACGCCGATCGGCTGGGGCATCAGTTCCCCGGCGCCCTTCGCCGTGAACACCGGCGTGCTGGGCGGCGTGAGCCTCGCCGCCGGGGATCAGGCCTCCCCCAGCGCCGTGGGCCTGCTCGGTGGCTTCGGCTTCGCCTGGCAGACGGGTGACGAGGTGTACTTCAAGGCCTACGACGCCCTGGGCGCCGCCGACGCGGCTTTCGGCGGCGCGGCGGCCCAGGTCTTCCGCCTGACGGACGGCGTGGGCAGCGTCTCCAACGTCGTCGCGACGGGCGCGGGCAATGCGAGCGTCGTCGCTGTCTGGGAGGAGGGGGGCGGCATCCATGGCCGCTTCGTCTCCTCCGTCGTGGGCCTCGTCGGCCCCGGGGAGTTCACGACGGCACCGCCGGCCGCGGGTACGGTGCAGCACGGCGCGCAGGTCGCCGGCTACGAGGTGGTGGACGCGAACAACGACACGCAGGAACTCGGCTTCAACGTCGTCTTCACCGAATCCGCCTCCGCCTCGGAGCCCGGGCGCGTCCTGCTCCAGCGCTTCACCGTCTTCTCCGTGCCGGCCGATCCCGGCCGGGACGTGGACTTGCAGGGGGAGCGCGCGCCGGTCTCCGTCGGGCTCGACGGGCGCCCCGCCCTGGTGCTCGGGGATAGCGGCGACAACGGAACCATCGAGCTCTCCGCCTCTGGCCGCGACGCGAGCATCACCGGCCTGCATGACGGCGAGGTGGTCGTCTCCTGGGTGGAGCGGACGGACGAGAACGGGCAGCCCGTCGACTCCGTGAAGGTGCGGGTCTTCGAGCCCTCGATCGACGCCGAGGGCTACACCGTGCTCGACGGCGGCTCGGCGGTGATCACCCTCTCCGGCATCAAGCTCGGCTCGGTGCCCGAGGTGGTCGGGCTCGGCTTCAACTTCGCCATCGCCTATGTGACGGAGGACGACCACTACGTCGCCCAGATCTACACCCCGGCGGGAGGTGGCTATCAGACGGCGGGGCTGGCCGATTTCGGGGTGCTGCCCGCCGGTGCCGGGGCGAAGCATCTCGTCGCCACCGACTTCGACGGCACGAGCTTCACCATGCTCGTCGAGGGCGCCGACGGCATCGTCACGGGCCAGCTCTTCGGCGCCGGCGGCGAGAAGATCGGGGGCCTCTTCCCCGCCTTCGGCTCGGGCGTGGGCCTCGACCGCGGCGGCTTCACCGCGGCGACGCTGGACGATGGCCGCGTGGTCGTGGCCACGACGGGGCAGGCGCCCGGCAGCGGGGACACGAACGGCATCGTAGGCGCCCTGTTCGACACCCGCGTGCCCGGCGAGCAGATCATCGGGCCCCGCGACGGCGCGCCGCGCGACCTGCTGGTCGGGACCATCGGCAACGACGTGATGGACGGGCGCGTGCAGGATGACGAGCTGCATGGCGGCCTGGGCAACGACGTGCTTCTCGGCGGCAGCGAGAACGACCTGCTCTTCGGCGACCAGGGCAACGACACGCTGCTCGGCGGCAGCGAGAACGACACGCTCAACGGCGGCGCGGGCAACGACCTGCTCCTCGGCGGCTTCGGAAACGACGTGCTCAGCGGCGGTACCGGCAGCGACACGATCTCCTACCAGGGAGAGTTCGCCAGCGTCATCGTGACCCTCGCGGAGGGAGCGGCGCAGGGCGTGACGCTGAGCAACCGCAATCCGGCAACCGGCGCGACCACCGCCTTCGCGCAGGAGGATGTGTTCACGAGCATCGAGAACGCCACCGGGGGCGAGGGCAATGACACGCTGACCGGCACCTCAGGCGCCAATGCCCTGACCGGCGGCGGAGGCAATGACAGCCTCACCGGCGGCGATGGGGCCGACACGCTGGACGGCGGGCTGGGCATCGATACCCTGGTCGGGGGCCTGGGGAACGATCTCTACCTCGTCGACAGCCTGGGCGACGTCGTCACCGAGCTTCCCGGCGGCGGGCGCGACACCGTGCACACCACCGTCTCCCTGACCCTCGCCGCCGAGGTCGAGAACCTCACCCTGCTCGGGGAGGGCAACATCTCGGGCACCGGCAACGGCCTGGCCAACCTCATCACCGGCAACACCGGCAACAACACCCTCTCCGGGGCTTTGGGCAACGACACCCTCCTGGGCGGTGCGGGCGACGACGCGCTCGAGGGCGGTGAGGGCAACGACCTGCTCGACGGCGGGCAGGGGGCCGACACCATGGCCGGGGGCTTGGGCGACGACCTCTACTTCGTCGACAACGCGGGCGACGTGGTCACGGAGTTGGCCGACGGCGGGCTCGACACCCTGCGCACCACCGTCTCCCTCAGCCTCCTCTTCCTCGAGGAGATCGAGCGCCTCACCCTGCTCGGCACCGCCGACCTCGAGGGTACCGGCAACAGCCAGGCCAACCTCCTGACCGGCAACGCCGGCAACAACACCCTC
>NZ_JACIJD010000053.1 GCF_014199205.1 Muricoccus pecuniae
CGCCCCTTGAGTTTGCTGCCCAGGCGGCCCGAAACGGCCCCTGAAGAAGCCGGAAGGCTCTCCCGGGAGCTGGACCAGTTTTGGGTACAGGGTCACGATCTGCACTACCTCTGGCGGGCGGTGGATCAGAATGGGGTCGTGCTCGACATCCTCGTGCAGCCCCGCAGGAACGCGAGTGCGGCCACGCGCTTCTTCAAGCGCCTGCCGAAGGGACTGCGCTACAAGCCGAAGCGCCTCGTCACCGACGGCCTGCGCAGCTATGGGGTGGCACATCGCGAGGTGAGGCCCGAGGTGCGGCAGCGGGTCAGCCGATACCTCAACAATCGGGCGGAGAACTCGCACCGGCCCACGCGGGGCAGAGAGCGCCAGATGCAGCGCTTCAAGTCACCTCAGCAGGCGCAACGCTTTCTCTCAGCACACGCCATGATCTACGGCCATTTCCGGCCGCGGCGGCACCTAATGATGGCCCACGGGTACCGCCGTGCTCGTGATAACGCCTTCCGGGTCTGGAAGCGGGAGACGTGCGTCCAAGTGGCAGGGTAGGGCTGGCCAAGCTCTGCCGCTCGGTCCAAAAGAGCCTCGTGCCCAAACAACGTGACAATGCCCGCCCAGGTCATGCGACAGACCCGCTACCGCTCCGCCGACGTCGCCCTCGGCTACCTCAGACCAGCCGACCTCTGGCGCAACAACCCCACACAGGGATCTGGGGCGAGCTGGGGGAGGCGGACCGGGCCTGAGGATCAGCCGCCCGCCCCCGACCGGGGCAAGTTGTCCCCAGTTGCTGGGGACAGGTCTGTGGGCATCTGGCGGCTAGCGTTTCCAGGCCTTCCGCAAAGCCTCGAGGGGTGAGAGCTTGTTGGCCAGACAAGCCCTGGCCATGGCCATGGTGGCGTCGCGGGTTGCCGCGATCGCCAAGTGGCCGCCGCGATGCGCGAAGACGGCCCCTGGGATGCCGCAGGCCTGTTCCAGGTCCCCGTTCTGCAACCCACGCCAGGCGGCCGGCATGTCCAGGCGGTTGGCGAGGCTCCCCTTCTCGGCCGGCATGGCCTGCAGCTTCCACCGGCCGTCGGGTTCCGGGCTCATGACGTAGAGGACGGGCATCGCCAGGTCGAAGGCCGGCCGCTGCCACGGCATGCCGCGCGGCAGCTCCAGCACGTCGGGGTGGATGCCGCTCACCCCTGACTTGCAGTCCTCCCAGGCCTGCGCCACAGCTTCGTAGGCGAAGGCCGCGCCACGCTCCTTCTCGACCTGCCGCTCCAACGCCTCGGCGACCATTCGACTGGCGCGAAGGAAGCCGCGCTGCTGGTGCTCCTCGAAGGCGAGGGGATCGGACCCGCTCGGGGCGTCCCAGGCACTGTTGAAGGTGTCGACCATCGAGGTGAGATCGGTCGGCGCCGCGCGTTCCACACCGTTGTCCACCAGATCGACATGGCGCACCACCTTGCTCCGGATCCCCTCGGCGATGCGCGAAACCATGGCGTCGGCCACCTCGGGGAAGCCGGATTTCGCGAGGGTGTTCCGCACGTAGAGCTGCCCCAGGCTCTGGCCGCTTTCCGGTTCAACGGCACGCCAGACCAGGCCGGCCGAACTCAGCGGATCGCCGTTCGGCGCCGTCGGTGCCCCGGGCTGGTGGTGGTCAAAGCGCCAGGTCGCATCGTCGGCGGTACCACCCACGTCCCACACGATATCGGCACTCCTCAGGAGCGCGTGATCTCGCGTCCGGACCAACTCGTGCGCGCCGTCAGCACCATCTAGACCCAGAGCGCCGGTCAGGATGACGTAGGCGAGACAGTCATCCGCGTGGAAGGTGCCGCTGTGCGTGGCCAGCAGTAGGGGGCGATCACTGGGGAGCATCGAACATCCTCATTCGCATCCGTGGACGGGCGGGTTCTGTCAGCGCTCACCCCGATCAGGTGGATGCTGCTCGAGCGGAAGCCCTAGCAGGCCACAGCATTTCTGCCAGTGACCATGCCGTTCAGTGCAGAAGCACGGAGCCGATTGATGGGAGCAACTCCAGGCAAAAACATCTGGAGCAGCCCGTTCGAACACCGATCTTCGAATACCGCAGGAGGCTTACCTCGGCCGGCAAGGCTTCGCGCAAATCGGGACTTTCGTTCTGCGCCCATTCCGGCCGTCTGGGGGCCATCGTCGCCCTCGCCAAAGCGGAAGTGGCGTTTTCAGCTTGGCAGTAGGGCCGGATGGAGCACATCCCGAGGCTCATGGTCCTCTTCACCTCAGACCGATAGAAAGCATGTACCCAGGCTCTTGAAGAAACGTGTATATGCACTATGCTTGAGATATGGAGAACGTGACAGCCCTTGATCCTGATGTCGTCGGCGAAGTGGAAGCCTCCTGCGTCTGCCTGCATGTGCAGCGGGCTGGCCGCACCGTGGGCCGCCACTACGACAAGGCATTCCGACCTCTCAACCTTACCAACTGGCAGTTCAGCTTGCTCGCCGCCGTCGGCGGGGCAGATGGGCCGAGCGTGAACGAGCTCGCCCTGCTACTCGGGATGGACCGCACGACGATGACGAGGAACCTTCGCGTGCTGGAGCGCCGGGGGCTCCTGACGATGAGGCCGGATGACCAGGACGGCCGCATCCGGCGTGCCCTCCTGACGCCGGAGGGGCGCGACCTGTTCCTCAAGGCCCTGGAGCGCTGGCGAACAGTCAACGAAACCATGAAGGCGCGGATCACGCCCGCCTCGCTGCCCTCCGTGTGGGACGCCTTTGAGAGGATCGCCCAGCCATGAACAGCCAAGCGGCCTATGAGGCCATCCAAGAAGGTGCATATGCACTTTCCGCGCGGGAGGCTGTCCCTGTGCCTCCCTCCGCAACACCGGCAGGAGGTTCCTCTATGCGGAGGAAAACTCTCTGGATAACCCTGGCCAGCCTCGCCGCCGCGATGGCGATCGGAGCTGCGGCTTACGTCGTGACCGGCTCCGGCGGCTCCGAGGCAGCTCAGGGTATCCCTCTCGCACAGGATCCTCGCCAGGCGCCGCCGCTCCTCCTCGCGGCCATGGCCCGGCCGGTGGAGGGCGCCGAACGCTCCTTCACCGGGACTCTTGGTGCCAGAGTCCAAAGCGATCTGGCCTTCCGCGTGGGCGGCAAGGTGACAGCACGGCTCGTCGATGTCGGGCAGTCGGTCCGGAGGGGTGAGTCCCTCGCTCGGCTCGACGACAAGGACCTGGGCCTTGCCCTGACCGCCCGACGCAACGCCGTCGTGGGCGCCCGCGCGACCGTCGTGCAGGCCGAGGCGGACGAGGTCCGGTACCGCAAGCTTCTTGCTGAAGGATGGGTGTCCCGGCAGCGATACGAGGCGACCCGGGCAGGCCTCGACACCGCCCGAGCCTCCCTCGCCGCGGCCGAGGCGCAGGCTGAGGTAGCGGCAAACGAGGCAGCCTACGCTACCCTGCGCGCCGATACCGACGGCGTCGTGACCGGAATTCTGGCCGAGCCGGGCACCGTCGTCGCCGCTGGACAGCCGGTTGTCCGCCTGGCTCAGGCCGGACCGCGCGAGGCCGTTGTGAACCTGCCCGAGGGCTTCCGTCCCGCCCTCGGCACCCGGGCGGAGGCGACAGTCTACGGCCAGTCCGGAGGCGCTGCCGCCTCGGCGCGGCTGCGCCAGCTCTCGGACGCGGCCGACCCCGCGAGCCGCACCTACGAGGCGCGCTACGTGCTTGAGGGCGACGCGGCCCAGGCTCCGCTGGGCAGCACGGTCACGCTGCGGGTTTCGTCCGCTGCTTCGGGCGACGGGGCTGTCCTTCCAGTCAGCGCCCTGCGCGACGACGGACGGGCCACCGGGGTCTGGATCCTGGATGCGGAGAGCCAGACCGTACGGTTCCGCGCCGTCCGGGTGCAGCGCCTCGGCGCCGAGCAGATGGTGGTGGAGGGCGTCCGGCCGGGCGAGCGGGTCGCGGCCCTCGGTGCCCACCTGCTGCGGGATGGCCAGGCCGTGCGCGTGGACACGCGGGAGGCCGCGCGGTGAGCCTGAACCTGTCGGCGCTGGCTGTCCGCGAGCGGGCGCTCACGCTGTTCCTCATCCTGATGATCGCGGCGGCCGGAGCCTTCGCCTTCTTCAAGCTCGGACGCGCCGAGGACCCGGCCTTCACCATCAAGGTCCTGACCGTCACGGCCGCCTGGCCAGGCGCGACCGCGCAGGAGATGCAGGACCTCGTCGCCGAGCCGCTGGAGAAGCGCCTGCAGGAGCTCCGCTGGTACGACCGCGTCGAGACGATGACGCGCCCCGGCCTGGCCCTCATGACGCTCACCTTGCGGGACAACACGCCGCCCTCCGAGGTGCCGGAGCAGTTCTATCAGGCCCGCAAGAAGCTGGGGGACGAGGCGCGGCGCCTGCCGCCCGGCGCCTTCGGTCCCTTCGTCAACGACGAGTACTCGGACACGACGTTCGGCCTCTACGCGCTGAAGGCGCCCGGCATGCCGCCGCGCCTGCTGACCCGGCACGCCGAGACGATCCGCCAGCGCCTGCTGCACGTGCCCGGGGTCAAGAAGGTGGACATCCTCGGCGAGCGGCCGGAGCGGATCTTCGTTGAGTTCTCCTACCCGCGCCTCGTCACCCTTGGCATCAGCGCGCAGGACGTCTTCGCCGCCCTTGAGCGCCAGAACGGCCTCGTGCCCGCGGGCTCCGTCGAGACCAACGGCCCCCAGGTGCAGATCCGGCTGGACGGCGCCTACGAGAGCGCCGAGGCGGTGGCCGCCACCCCGATCGTCGTCGGCGGGCGCAACCTCCGCCTCTCCGACATCGCCGAGGTGCGGCGCGGCTACGAGGACCCGGCGACCTTCCTCATCCGCCACAACGGCGAGGACGCCATGGCGCTCGGCGTCGTCATGCGGGAGGGCTGGAACGGACTCGAACTCGGCGCGGCCCTGGAGCGCGAGGTGTCCGCCATCCAGGCGGGGCTGCCGCTCGGCCTCAGCCTGAGCAAGATCAGCGACCAAGCCGTCAATATCGACGAGGCGGTCGGCGAGTTCATGCTGAAGTTCTTCATGGCGCTCGGCGTGGTGCTCCTCGTCAGCCTGCTCAGCCTTGGCTGGCGCGCCGGGCTGATCGTGGCGGCGGCCGTGCCGCTCACCCTCGCCCTCGTCTTCGTCATCATGATGTACACGGGGCGCGTCTTCGACCGCATCACCCTCGGCGCGCTGATCCTCTCGCTCGGCCTGCTGGTGGACGACGCCATCATCGCCATCGAGGTGATGGTGGTAAAGATGGAGGAAGGCATGGACCGCATCCGGGCCGCCGCCTTCGCCTGGAGCCACACCGCCGCCCCCATGCTCTCCGGCACCGTGGTGACCGTCATCGGGCTGATGCCCGTCGGCTTCGCCCAGTCCTCGGCGGGCGAGTACGCGGGCAACATCTTCTGGATCGTCGGCTTCGCCCTGATGGCGTCCTGGATCGTGGCCGTGACCTTCACGCCCTATCTCGGCGTGGTCCTCCTGCCGCAGGTCAAGCCGGTGGAGGGCGGGCACGCGGCCCTTTACGACACGCGCGGCTACCGGATGCTGCGCGCGCTCATCGCCTGGGCAGTCCGGCGCAAGTTCCTGGTCGCCGGGCTCGTCCTCCTCTCCCTCGGCCTGGCCGGGGCGGGGATGGGCGCGGTCAAGCAGCAGTTCTTCCCGCTCTCCGACCGGCCCGAGGTGCTGGTCGAGGTTCGCCTGCCCGAGGGCACGAGCATCGGCGTGACCGGCGCGGCCGTGGCGAAGGTGGAGGCCTGGCTTCGCGAGCAGCCCGAGGCCCGCATCGTGACCAGCTACCTCGGCCAGGGCGCGCCGCGCTTCTTCTTCGCCATGTCGCCCGAGCTGCCGGACCCGGCCTTCGCCAAGCTCGTCGTGCTCACGCCCTCGCCCGCGGCGCGCGAGGCCCTGAAGCACCGCCTGCGCGAACGCATCGCCGCGGGCCTCGCGCCGGAGGCGGACCTGCGCGTCACGCAACTCGTCTTCGGGCCCTACTCGCCCTTCCCGGTGGCCTTCCGGGTCATGGGGCCGGAGAGGGCCGAGGTGCTGCGCATCGCCGACCAGGTGCAGGACATCGCGCGCGCCAACCCGAACATGCGCCGCGTGGACCAGGACTGGGGCACCCGCAGCCCCACAGCCCACTTCGTCCTCGACCAGGACCGCCTGCGCCTGATCGGCCTCTCCCCGGCCGAGGCGGCGCAGCAGCTCCAGTTCCTCCTCAGCGGCGTCACGGTGACGCGCATGCGGGAAGGGATCCGCACGGTGGAAGTGGTGGCCCGCAGCGCCGGTCCGGCGCGCCTGGACCCGGCGCGCCTCGGCGAGCTGACGCTCACCTCCCGCACCGGCGCCCTCATCCCGCTGGACCAGATCGGCGGGCTGGAGGTCCGCATGGAGACGCCGCTGCAGCGGCGGCGGGACCGCGTTCCGACCGTGACCGTCCGGGGCGACATCGACGAGGCGCTGCAGCCGCCCGACGTGTCGAACCAGATCATCGCGGCGCTCGCCCCGCTGCGCGCGTCCCTGCCGCCGGGCTACCGGATCGAGGCGGCGGCCGACATCGAGGAGGCGGGGAAGGCCAATGCGGCTCTGGCCGCCGTGTTCCCCCTCATGATCGCGCTGATGCTCGCGGTCATCATGCTCCAGGTCCGCTCCTTCGCGGCGACGGCCATGGTGATGCTGACGGCGCCGCTGGGCCTGGTGGGGGCGGTGCCGGTGCTCCTGCTCTTCGCCCAGCCCTTCGGCTTCAACGCCATCCTCGGCCTCATCGGGCTGGCGGGGATCCTCATGCGCAACACGCTGATCCTGATCGGGCAGATCCACGACAACGAGGCCGAGGGGCTGTCGCCCTACCACGCCGTCGTGGAGGCCACGGTGCAGCGCTCGCGACCGGTGATCCTGACCGCGCTCGCGGCCGTGCTGGCCTTCATCCCCCTGACGCACTCCGTGTTCTGGGGATCCATGGCCTACACGCTGATCGGCGGCACGGCGGTGGGAACGGTGCTGATCCTCGTCTTCCTGCCCGCCCTTTACGCCATCTGGTTCCGCGTGAGGCCCGACGGAGCGCCGACGGAGCGAGCCCATGCCGCCGCGACATCCCGCCCACTCCCTGCTCCTGCGGAGTGAAGGCGTGCCCATGATCCCCAGCACTGGAAGGGCTCCACATGTTTGATCTTCTGGCGGCCGCCACGTTGTGCGGCGCGGCCGCGTGGGTCACGGCGGCCTACAGTCTCGCGCTCGCTACCTCGGCCCCGGGGCGCTTCCTGATTGCCGCGAGCATGACGCTCTGGCTCGGTGGGGTGCTCTGGCTCGGCGCGACGCGGGTCTTGCTGGATGCCTTCTGGCTCGGGCTGCCCGGCCTAGCCTGGGCGGTGGCGGTCCCGATCGCCGTCCTGGTGACTTGGCTTCTTGGCACACAGGATGGACGCAGGCGGGTAGCCCGGGCGCCGCTCCCCGCCCTCGTTGCCGTGCAGTCGGTGCGGGTGCTCGGCATCTGGTTCGTGGTGTTGCACGCGGCTGGACGCCTGCCCGCGCCCTTCGCGCCGGTGGCCGGTTGGGGGGACATCCTGGCGGGCGTCCTGGCCGTCCCGGCCGCATGGCTGGCGCTGCGGCGTCCGGACCGCGGTCGGGGCGCCATCCTCACATGGAACGTGATCGGCGCGGTCGACCTGATCGCCGCCGTGAGCCTCGGCCTGACCTCCCTTCCGGGCCCCCTCCGGGTCTTCATGGGCGAGCCGGGCAGCGGTCCGATGAATGTGCTGCCCTGGATCGTCATCCCCGGCTTCCTCGTCCCCAGCCTGCTGACGCTGCACTTCGTCGTCTTCCACAGGCTTCGCCGGAAGCCTCCGGCGTTAGGAAGCCCCTGACACATGCGGTCATGGCGAGTAGCGCCCCGGCCACGTGACGTCGCGTCTTGGCGGAGCGGATGCCGGAGCGAACGCGCGTCGAACTGCTCTTCGACGCACTCCGTTCAAACCAGACTGGCAGGAGACATTTGATGGAAGCCGGGAGGAAAGCAGGGTGGCGTTCCTCGGTCTCCTCGGCGTGGATGAGGTTCTGGCGTTGTCTTGAGTACCTCTCCGACGGAGCCGACGTCACCGAGGCATCGCTTCTCAGGAAACGAGTTGAGAAGCTCGAACGTCAGGTGGCCAAATTAGTGCCGATCGACATAAGTCACACCAGGAGAGAGCGATAAAGGAGGCTGATCGGACCTTATGTTTGGTCTCCCTTCTCCCAGCCTATGCGACCGAAGCCTCCGTGGCCGGATACTCGTCGGTGAGACTAAACCGCGGCCGAATCGTAGCCTACTCCGGCCTGATACCGGATAGGCAGGCGGACACCCGTATGTCTGCTTGCGGCACGTTCACCTCTTCAGCAGACCTTCTGCTTTCGTGAAGGGTTTCGGATGCCGCAGGCGTCCGAAAGTCTCCGAGGAACGAACCCGCGGTCCGTTGGCGCTCGGTATGGGGATTTAGCGGAT
>NZ_JACIJD010000054.1 GCF_014199205.1 Muricoccus pecuniae
AAGTCTACGGCGCCACCTGCGGGGTAGGGAACGACAAGCCGAATAGGTCGACCATTCGAGACCTGTTGGGCGCGCACTGGGCGGGCGGTAGGGACGACGGCTCCCAGCGCCGCTCCCAGGCCGGATATGACTGCCCATCGACGCGATATCATGAGGGATGAGGTGATCGGCATCGCGGTGTCCTAACGGCCACTGTGGCCCGGCAAACGGAACGGCGATGCCGCCAGAGCGTTCCATTGTTCCACCCGGGCTGTCCTGTCGACCCTGCGCAGCCACTCGTAGCGTCTACAGTTTCATCGATAAGCAGATGCGGCATCTGGGATCGATCCCAGGTAAAAACTGCCCCTCCAACAGGCGTTCACGCACGATAATCGCCCACTGGCGTGCCTGGAGGGCAGAGGAGGGGATCTCGCCACAATCGTCTCGCGTGTCACGGTAGGGCTCGATGAGGATGAGCGTGGGCAGCTTTGCGCCCACTTCAGTCGTTTCGACCCCTCGGTGGGCGCTCCCAAAGCGGACGGCCCAGACCGAGGAGCCCAGCGGCGCCACCCGCTTCAGCATCTGCCAACCAGAGGGCGGTGAAGAGGAGCCCATCATCCTGCAAGGACAGCCGGATTGGTCAGCCTCCTCGCATGTAGCGCCGTTCCGGTCGATAGCGGCGCGCCCATCTGGATGTCAGGAGCGAGATCAGTCGGGCGAGCCAACGCGACAGCGGCATCGTCAGGCACCTGTGAGGTTGCGAGAGTGCTGAGGGACAGGATCCGGGTTGAGATTCAGGCGTCGGAACGCCTCCTCCGGTGCCTCGTGCAGGCGCATCGCCTCCGTCATCCCCGCGATCAAGCAGGTGAGGACTTCCTCGTCAGCAATCGGTGAGACCTGGCCGGGGTCCGCCTGAAGATCGTAGAGGACGGTCAGCGCTTCGTCGAAGAGCCCGTGCGGTGGCTCGCGGGTCTTCTGCCCGGGGCGCGCGGGAACCTTGAGGAGCGGCATGCCCTGGGTGAACCCGAAGGGCTCCACGAGGCTGGCCCCGGCCAGCTCCTCCGTCGCGAAGAAGTTCTTCTGGTGGAGCGGGATGAGGACGTATTCGTAGAGCTGCTGTGTCAGCATGTCCGGCGGATAGCGGAAGTACGTGTGCCGGCCATCGGTCACGTTCGTCGCAGCGCCGAACATACCGAAGATGGCGCTGTCGCGGATGCTGGCGTCGCTGTCGAGCACAGGCAGGAGGGAACGGCCGGTTACCACGGATGGCGGCTCTACCCCGAAGCAGTCGAGGAGGGTGGGCATCAAATCGATGGTCTGTGTCAGCGCTTTCCGTCGGCCACCGGATCGGTGGCTGGGATGCCAGAAGAACAGCGGGATCCGCGCGATCTCCTCGTAGAACGGCATGACGTTCTTCGCCCACCACTCGTGCTCCCCGAAGAGGAAGCCGTGGTCGGTGGTGACGATCAGCGCCGTGTCCTTCCAAAGATCGTCCTGGTCGAACACGTCGAGGAGGCGGCCGAGCTGCTCGTCGCAGAGCGTCAGCAGGGCGGCATAGTTCGCCCGGATCTCGGCGATTTCGGCGGGCGACTCCGTCACGCGCTTGTACCGGGGCCAGTCGAGGATTGGGCCCTCATACCCCGTCTGGAACCGCTCCCGCAGGCGCGGCGGCGCGTAGAAGGGCTCGTGCGGGTCGAAGGTCTCGAGGTGCAGCAGCCAGCGATCGGCGTGGCGGTTCGTGGCCAGGAACTCCAGCGCCGCATCGAAGCACTTCACGCTCGGGAAGTCGGCCTCCTCCTTCATGTACTCGCGATTGACCATGTAGTTCAGCCGCCCGTCCGTGTGCTCGGCCGGATGCTGCAGCGGGTGGTACATGGCCTTGAAGCGCTCGAGCGGCGGCTCGACTAGCGCCTTCCACTTGTCCTTCTCCTGCCCGCGTATGTACTCCCAGCTTGAGTAGCGCTGGTGGTAGGTCGCGCCGCCATCCTCGAAGTAGTGGAAGTGGTCGGAGATGAGGTGGCTGTACACGCCGGCCTTCCCGAGCAGCGCGGCGTAGGAGATGTCGTAGGGTTCCAGCGGTCCCCAGCCGCGGTGCAGGAAGTTGAGCCGCCCCGTGTGCAGATCCCGCCGCGCGGGCATGCAGGGCAGGCTGCCGACGTAGTGCGTGTCGAACACCGCCGAGCGTCGGGCCAGCCGGTCGAAGTTCGGCGTTGGCACGGCGGTGCCGCCATAGGCGCCCAGGGCGTGCCGGTTGAGACTGTCGAAGAGGACAAAAACCACGCGCATGCCGATCACCCCACCTTCGTGCTGGCCAGGAAGGCACGCCAGCCGCCAAGCTCGCTGATGTCCCAGGCCTCCCCGGCCTCGGCCGGGTCACAGAGGTAGCCCTGCACCACCGTCCCATCCTCCAGGACCACTTGGCCGAGGCGGATGGGAGGGCGGACAAGACGCGCGAGCCGCCCCACTGCGCCGGCCGGCAACTCGTACAGCTCGCCCTCGATGTGAACCCCGTCCTCCCGTGCCGCTTCGACGAGGCCTGGGTTCGGGCTGGTTCCGGCAGCCCGCGCCAGCAGGCGGTATGACGCTGCCGTCCGCACGGGCCGGACGAGCCTGGCTCCCTCGTCCAACAGCTCATGGTGCCGGGACAGTCCGGCCAGATGATTTCCCACCGCGAGGAGGAGGTCGGACCCGGTCACATCGGTCATGTGCACGTCTACTCCGGCCGAATGCCCTGGCGGTCGATCAACGCCTTCCAGCGGCCGATCTCCGACACCTGGAAGGCCCGGCACTCCTGCGGCGTGCTGGCCGACACGGTGAAGCCGATCTCCGCCATGCGCTGCACCACCTGCGGCTGGCGCAGCGCGGCGGTGATCTCCTTGTGCAGGCGGTCCACAATCGGGGCCGGTACACCAGCCGGCACCATCATCGCCTGCCAGGAGGTGACGACGAGGTCGCGCAGCCCGGATTCCACCCCCGTCGGCACGTCCGGCAGCAGGGACGAGCGCTCGGGTGAGGTGATCACGATTGCCCGCAGCCGTCCCTCGCGCACGTGGTTGGTGACGTTGCCGAGGTTGAAGAAGGCCATCTCGACGTTGCCCGCCATGAGGTCCGTCAGGGCTGGCGGGCCGCCGGGATAGGGCACGTGCTGCGCCTGGGTGCCGGTGAGCTGCTTGAACAACTCCATCGTCAGCTGGTCGGAGGAGCCGACGCCGCTGGTGGCGTAGGAGGTCCGGTCGCCCCGGCCCTTCATCCACGCGACGAGCGAGGGCAGGTCCCGCGCCGGGTTCTGCGGATTGACGACGAGGACGTTAGGCGTGGTCGCCACCAGGGTGATCGGGTCGAAGTCCTTCACGGGGTCGTAGCTGAGGCTGGGGCGCAGGGCGAAGTTGATGGCGAAGTGGCCGATCGAGCCCATCAGCAGCGTGTACCCGTCAGGGGCGCTGCGGGCCACGAAGCGGCTCCCTACCTCGCCGTTCGCACCGGGCCGGTTGTCCACCACCACTGGCCGTCCGAAGGACTGCTGGAGGATGGGAACGATAGAGCGGGAGATCACGTCGCCCGTGCCGCCGGCCGGCCCGGGGACGACGATGCTGACGGGGCGGGACGGCCAGGGATCCTGCGCGGCGGCCCGCCGCGCCGGTATCCCGCCCCCGACGAGAAGCGAGGCGCCGAGGAAGGCGCGCCGGCCGCACCGGGCCGGACCTTTTGACCCGGCGGCCTTCTGTCCGGTCGATGCCAGATCGCGAAAGCTGGACGGCTGGTCTGTCGCCATGGGGTGGATGCCTCCTCCGGAGCCGGTCGGCCTGGACGCCGCGCGGCTTTATTTTCGGCGAGCATTGCGCGAGCATCCGCAAGAAGTCCAAGACCATCGGGCGACAGCCCCGATGCCGAATCGGCATGGAGGAACCCTCTGGAACTGCGCCAACTCCGCTACTTCGCAACCGTCGGACGCCAGCGACACTTCGGACGCGCCGCCGCCCTGCTCCGGGTGGCGCAGCCCGCGCTCAGCCGGCAGGTCGCGAAGCTGGAGGCGGAGTTGGGTGTCCAGCTCCTGGAGCGGCATGCCCGAGGCGTGGCCCTGACCGCGGAGGGCGAGGTGCTGTTGTCCCGGGCCGAGGCGGTTCTTGCTGAGGCTGGTGCCCTACTGGACGAGGCGCGCTCGCAATGGAAGGAACCCCAGGGGACCGTTACCCTTGGCTTCTCCCCGAGCGTGGCCGAGCTCTTCGGGGGACGGCTGGCGGCGCTGAGCCTTCGCCGTTACCCGCATGTTCGGCTGCGGATCACGACGGCGGCCAGCCCCGTGCTCGAGAGCTGGATCCACGAGGGACGGGTCGAGGTAGCCATCCTGAATGGCCCAACGGACCCCTCCCGCTTTCTACTGACCCCGCTGCTGGAGGAGCCTGTCTGTATCATCGGGCTACGCGCGGACCCGCGGCTGGCCACGGACAGGATCGACTTGGCGGCCCTGGGCCGTCTGCCGCTGGTGGTCACCGGCCCGCCGGATGGTCCCATGCAGCGCATGCTGATGGCTGCCCAGGCTCAGACGGGGCAGGTCCTCTCGCCGCTCGCCCAGGTCGATACGGCTGTGGTCGGACGCCAGCTCGTCCTGGCGGGCGTCGGGCCAATGGTGGAGGTGGCCGCCGTCGTGAGAGCTGAGGTGGCGAGCGGCACCCTTCAGGCCGTGCCGATCGGAGATCTCCGGGTGCAGCGCTTCCTCGCCCGTGCGAGGGGACGCGCGGGGTCCGACGCCGTGTCACGGGTCGCCGGCCTCATGCGCGATTGCGTCGCGGAAATGATAGCGGACGGTAGCTGGCCCGGAGCCAGGGCACTTGATCGAGGCGGGGCCGTCGAGGAACACCAATCTCAACAAGGACTATCGTGAGCGGCGCGATGCCGGCGCTTCGAATTCGGAAACGGCATGGCAGCTTTCGGCCAACTTCAGCCGCCGTGATTGGTAGGTGCTGGACGCCTACAGCGACGGAGGCCGGCTATACTGGGCGGGGCATCAGGACCGCGCGAACCATGAGCGACGACTACATGAAGACCCAGGGCGAGGCGCTCGCCCAGCACCTCCGGCTCACGGACGGTAAGTCCGGCTACGTTGAGGCCACCGCTAACGGCTTCCAGGTCTTTGTCCGCAAGAAGTGGGCGGGCAAGCAGATCACCTCCTGGGACGGCATGCCGGTCGAGTGGCACGAGAATGTCGGTACCCACAAGGCGGCTAACCGCTGACCCAGAAGCACTCCGCCCCGGCGGTGGGACGCGGCGTGCCATCCTCCCGTTGCCTGGGACAGCGGCACAGCAGTACGCCTACGTGAGGTCCTCTTCGAGACCCTCGCACCCGACCCCCACGCCTATCGGTGGAACCCTGTAAATCAGGCCTCGTGGCCTCTCTGGCCGGGCACTTAGGCACGATAAACCCCTACTGGCATGCACGATGAGTAGGAGAGGGGGGTCGTGAAGACGCGGTCTCCGCCGCGGGCTAGGCTTCAGCCATGACAGCTAACAACCACGACCGGCTCCTGGCGACCATCGCTGTTCATCTCCACTCGGCCTCGATCTGTACTATCGGACAGGGCTGGCGCCTCTCCTTCGCGCCCTTCGAGGCTGTTACCGTTCACCACGTCCTTGCTGGCACCGGAATCGTGCAGGTCGGCAACGCTTCTCCGCTGCCCTACTCCCCCGGCAGCGTCATCGTCGTGCCTCCACGACAGGGCCACGTCGTCGGCGATCCCAGGCCCGAGGCGAGACAGGTCGATGCTGAGGACCACTGCGGTGCCTTCGCGGATGGGCTCGCGGCTTTCACGGCGGGTGACGGTCCTGGCACGGTGTTGCTCTGCGGCTCCATCCCCGCGCCCCATGGACGGGCCCTCGGCCTTTTCGACCTCCTGACGAAAGCGGCGGTAGAGACACCGGCCGACGAGGTGGGCCGTGGCGTCTTCGACCTCATGCGCGCGGAGATCGCCTTGCCCGGCCTCGGCACGGCGGCGATGACCGAGGCGCTGATGAAGGCCTGCCTCGTCGCCCTGCTGCGCGGGCGCCTTCGGCGCGAAGACCATGGCGCGCCCTCGGCGGCTCTGCCCGGGGATCCCCGCCTCGCCCGCGCCGTCCTCGCGGTGCTCGAGAACCCCGGCGCTTCGCACACGGTTGCAAGCCTTGCCGATAAGGCCGGAATGAGCCGCGCCTCGTTCGCCGATCATTTTGCCCGCGTGCTGGGTAGCGGCCCCATGGAGTTCGTCCAGTCGGTGCGGCTCCGCGCCGCCGCACGGCTGCTCGGGACGACCGACCTGCCACTGAAAGTCGTGGCGGCCGCGGTCGGCTATGCCGACCCCTCCTCGCTGTCGCGGGCCTTTCGGGGAACATACGGAACAGACCCGACCACCTACCGCAGCCTGGCCGTCCACGCCTGGCCGGAGCCGCTGGAGGCAGGGCTCGATGGGCCCTCCTGTGCCAACACGGCGCGTCGCACCCCGGCGAAGCCGCCTACCTAACAGGACGTCCAAAAGGCCCGGCACGGCGTCCAATGCACCACTTGCCGGCGCAACCCGCTGCAGTCACCAGGGCTTTGGCCTCCCCGAGGACGCCCGCGCCGACCTGGCCCGCGGCGTCCGGCTATCAGATCCTCGGAGAGGCTCAACCGTTATGACGAGAAACACCTGCAGGACCTTTCGTGCCGCGCTTCTTGCCGGCACCACGGCGGGATGCCTTGCCCTGAGCGGGATGGGACAGGCACTCCACGCCCAGTCCGCCTCGACGGCGCCGGCCGCGGCGCAGGCCACCTCCGAGGCGCCACGCCCGGCGTCGGACATGGCCGCGGTCCTCCAGACCCTCACCGCCCTCGGCGCCAAGCCGTTCGAGACGCTCTCGCCCACCGAGGCGCGGCGCCAGCCCTCCCCGGCCGATGCGGTAAAGCGGGTGATCAGCGACCGCGGCATTCAGTTGCCGCCGGCCGTCGCAGCGGTGCAGACCCGCGACCTCCAGGTGGACGGCGCGGCCGGGCAGCTCCCAGCGCGGCTCTACACGCCCGGCAACCGGCCGGCCGGCGCCGCGCCCCTACCGCTGATCGTCTACTGGCACGGCGGCGGCTGGGTGGTTGCCGACCTCGACACCTACGACGCGACCCCGCGCGCCCTCGCGGCCATGACGGGCGCTGCGGTGCTATCGGTGCACTACCGCCAGGGGCCGGAGAACCGCTTCCCCGCCGCCCACGACGACGCGGTCGCGGCCTACCGCTGGGCCATCGCCAATGCCCGCCAGCTCGGCGCCAACCCGGAGCGGCTGGCCGTCGCCGGCGAGAGCGCGGGCGGCAACCTCGCCATCAACGTCGCCATCGCGGCGCGGGACGGCAATCTCACCCGCCCGGACCACGTCCTCGCGGTCTATCCCATCGCCGGCGCCGACACGAACACGCCGTCCTACCAGGAGAACGCCAACGCGCTGCCGCTCTCGCGGGGCGCGATGGAGTGGTTCGTCAAGAACGCCTTCGACAACGCGTCCCAAGCCCAGGATCCCCGGGTCAACCTTGTAGGACGCAACGACCTGCGCGGCCTGCCGCCGGTGACGATCGTCTCCGCCCAGATCGACCCGTTGCGGAGCGAGGGCGAGACCCTGACGGCGCGGCTGCGGGAGGCGGGCGTCGACGTGCAGCAGCGCACCTACCCCGGCACCACCCACGAGTTCTTCGGCATGGCGGCGGTGGTGGAAGGCGCGCAGCAGGCCCAGGCCTTCGCGGTCGAGCGGCTGCGCCCGGCCCTGGGTGGCCAGGCGCCGGCGCCGGCGCAGCCCGTCGCCACCAATGCCCCGGCCAACGCGGCCGCGGTACCTTCCCTCAGCCGCGAGGAGGCAAGCCGGCTAGTCGGCACCAACTTGGTCGGCGCCAATAACGAGAAGACGGGCGAGATCGAGAACCTCATCGTCGACAGCACCGGACGTGTTCGGGGCGCAGTGGTCGAGTGGGGCGGCTTCCTCGGCATCGGCCAGCGCAGCGCGATTGTCCCGATGAACAGCATACAGTTCCAGGCGGATGGCAGGGGACACCTCGCCTTGACGCGCGAGCAGCTGGAAGGGCTGCCGCGCTACGATCGTGACAAGCTGAGCGAACTGGGCCGGCAGCAGGGCTTCGGCGACAACCTGCAGTTGCTGCATAAATAACCTCGAGGGCGATGGACCCACGAGAGCTTCTCGTGGGTCCATCGTCCTGAACCGTTAAGTGCGGACCTGGCACCATAATCGCCCAATCTCGTGCCTGGCGGGGCAGGGGAGGTGGCTACAACTGGTGCTGCGTTAGAACGCACCGAGAGTCCTCGCCCTTCGGAGCTGAACGGCCGAGTTTGGCCGAAGAACGAACCCGCTATCGCGGGATTGGTCCTGTTTGCACTGATGCGCTGCCGCGTCGGCAGACAGGCATGAATTGAGCGGGCCCGGGCCCGAGCCG
>NZ_JACIJD010000055.1 GCF_014199205.1 Muricoccus pecuniae
CGCTCGGCCGCGCTCAGCACGATCGACACCGCAGGCTTGCCCATCGCCGTACCCCTACCGATCACCTAAATAATCGTAGGAATTTCACGATCAGGGCACTAGAGCGATTTCCGGCCTGACTGAATCGCTTGTGATCCACGAGGTCGTGGAGAGATGATTCAGTGCTCCTGGCAAGGAGGCCAGGGACATGTCGAAGGCGCTGTCGGTGGATCTGCGCGAGCGGGTTGTGGCAGCGATTACCGCGGGTGCGTCCTGCCGGGCAGCGGCGGCCCGCTTTGGGGTGAGCGCGTCGAGCGCGATCCGCTGGGCCACGCTGGCACGAAAGGTGGGGTCGGTCGCACCGGGGCCGCTGGGCGGTGATCGTCGAACGGCTCGGATTAAGGCGCATGCGCCGCTGATCCTGGGCCTGGTCGAGCGGACCTCCGACATCACCCTCAAGGAGATCCGGGCCGAACTGGCCAAGAATGGCGGACCGCCAATGGCGAGCGCCGCAAGCGATACCTCTATGTGCCCTCTTCATAACGGTCGAGCCAGACGCCTGACGAGGAGCATGGCGGCGGCGAGGGTAAAGAAGGCGACGGCGGAGCTGACGATGGCTTCATGGTCGCGGGCGAGGCGTCGGCATCGGCCGAACCAAGCGAAGGATCTCTCGACATGCGCTGATCGCGACCCGACTGGCCGGGGTGGCAAGCTCGGGGCGCGGAGCGGGCGGAAAGGCTGCCCGCGGTCACCTGAGTAGGGTGTCATGGTGCAGTACGCGGCGCTGGACGTTTCGGACAAGGACACCGCCATTCACGTGCTCGACGAGGACGGCAGGTTGGTGTGGAAGGGCAAGCGGGCGAGCGAGCCGGAGGTCCTGGCCACGGCGCTCCGCCGTCACGCTCCGGAACTTCGGCGGGTCGGCCTGGAGACAGGGCAGCTAACGCCCTGGCTGTACCACTCGCTCAAGGCGCTCGGGATCCCGGTGGTCTGCCTCGACGCCCGACACGCGCGGGCGGCGACGGCCCTGCAGCGGAACAAGACCGACGCGCGGGACGCCGAGACGCTGGCGCAGCTCGTGCGGACGGGCTGGTACCGGGAGGCACGGGTCAAGGGCTGGGCAGCACACGCGGTGCGCCATCTGGTGAATGCCCGGTCCCAGCTGGTCGGCATCTCGACGGACCTGTCGAACCAAATCCGGAGCGTGCTCAAGACATTTGGCCTGCGGGTTCGGGGGCGGGCGGGCGGAGTGTTCGAGGCCAAGGTGCGGGGAGCGATGGCGGAGCGGCCGGAGGTGGCCGCCGTGGTCGAGCCGCTGCTGACGGTGTGGCGGACGGTGCGGGATGGGATCGCCGGGCTGGACCGCCGTATCATGGCGGCCGCAAAGGATGACCCAACCTGTCGGCTGCTGATGACCTGCCCGGGCGTGGGTGCCGTCATCGCCACGAGCTTCAGCGCAGCCGTTGAGGCACCAGAGCACTTCCGGCGCTCGCGCTCGGTAGGCGCCTACCTCGGCCTGACACCAAGGCGGCACCAGTCCGGAGAAATGGACCGCAGCGCGGGCGTGTCCAAGCGCGGCAACCGGCTGCTGCGGAGCTACCTGTTCGAGGCGGCCGCCTGCCTGCTGGTCCGGGTGCAGCGCGCATCGGCGTTGAAGGCCTGGAGATTGGCCCTGGTGCAGCGCCTTGGGTTCAAGCGAGCGGCCGTCGCCGTCGCGCGCAAGATCAGCGTCGTGCTGCATGCCATGTGGAGGGCCAACGCGCCGTTCCAGGCTTGGCCCGGCCTCCCTGCCGCGACCTGACCGACACAGAACAGCAGTTTCCAGTTCCGCCGGCCAGGCGGACGCAGGCGTCCCCGCCGGGACGCGACGCAGGCCATCCCGCGGTGGGTCTTGCGGCCGGGCAACCGGACCGCGCGCTCGACATGGAGGGGTCTCGTCTCGAGGCGCATAGTGCGGCGGCCAGCAGGGCCGACCGCGGAAACAACCACGATCCGGCGGCGATGCAGCGGCAGTAGAAAGGAATTGACCAACCCAGTCGCGATCAAACAACCAGCCAGCGCCTCGGCTGCACGGCGAGGCCTCTCTGGCCGGGTGCACGGCCGACGTTCGTGACGGCCACCGGCGAGGCCTGGGCCACGCGCGATCCGGCATAGGCGCGGTCGGCGAAGCAGCGGGCGAGGAACGGCCACGGACGGCGCGACATGGCCAGCAGAGCCGCACCTCTTCGGCTGTCGTGCAGGGCGGCCGGTGAGACGGCGGCCAGCAGGAGTCTGCCATCGGTGTCCACCAGGGCGTGGCGCTTGCGCCCCGTCACCTTCTTTCCGGCGTCGTAGCCGCGGACGCCCTCCACACCGACCCCACCCGAGCGGGCGGATTGGGCATCCAGCACGGCCGCTGTTGGCGAGGCCTCACGGCCTACACGTCTCGGTCGGCCATGGTGAGCGCGTGCGCCAGTTGCTCGAAGGTGCCCGAGCGCGAGAGGCGCAGGAACCAGCGAAGCACCGTCCCGGAGGGTGGGAACTCGCGTGGCAGGTGGGCCCAGGCACATCCCGTCCGAAGCACGTAGACGATGGCATCAACCACCAGCCGCATCGGCCAGCTCCGCGGACGCCCGGTGCGCGCTGGATGCGGCAAGAAGGGCTCGACCACCGACCACTCGGCATCGGTCAGGCACGTTGCATAGGGCTGGGAGCCGCGCGCAAGCTGCGCAGGCGGCAGGGGTCGACATGGGCCACCTCGAAGGACCTCAGACATCCTCCGAACGCGCATAACCCCTGCCGCTCACTCCAACCCAGCCGTTATGAAGCGGGCTGTATGTCGCCAACGACCGCCAGTCGCGTTCCGTCCACTTGGCCGTCAAGGATGACGAGACCGAGCGCAGCGCCATCGCCTTCTTGCGCGAGGCAGCCAAGGCCTTCCCCTTCCGCCTCACCTATGTGCTGACCGACAACGGCAGCTGCTTCACACCCGCCTTCGCCCGCGTCTGCGCCGAACTCGGCGCCGAGTATCGTCACACCCGGCCCTACTCGCCGCAGACCAATGGCATGGTAGAGCGGTTCAACGGCCGGGTGAGTAGCGAGGTGCTCGGCATCACCATCTGGTCCCACGCCGACCTCGAGCAGCTGCTCCGTGGGTTCAACGCCGCCTATAATGCCCGGCGCCAGCGCGTCCTCGACGGCAAGACGCCCGATCAGGTCGTCAAGGAGCGCCTCCGAGCCCGACGAAAGCTTGCCCGCCCCAAACCCGAAACACCTGAGGGCGGCGCCGGGCCAGAGGACATCGCCGGCGCACCCCTCATCGCTGAAGACGCCAAGGAGGTCTCACAACCGGACAGCTAATCGATGAGTCCCGACCCTCTAAGACAATTCTCCTGTTCGCTGATCACACGCTCGTGTGTTAGTATTGCTCCATGTCGCTCACTTCTGATCCGAACGCTCCACTTGTGCGAGACCCTCGCATGAGCGGCAACGTTTCGGCCTGGTCCTTCCTGATAGATGGTCCGCTTCTGCTGAAATCACGGCGCTTCCGCGATCACCGCGGGTACCTCATGGAGACTTACAGCGGCCCCCATTTTGCCACGGTCGGCGTGCATGACGTCTTCGTGCAGGACAATCAATCCCTCTCCGTCCAGGCAGGTACGCTGCGCGGCATGCACTTCCAGCTCTCGCCCCGCGCCCAGGCCAAGCTCGTGCGCGTGCTGCAGGGGGCGATCCTTGATGTCGTCGTCGATATCCGGCGAGCTTCGCCGAGCTTCGGCCAGCATATCGCATGTCGCCTCTCCGCCGGTGGCGGCGAGCAGTTCTACGTCCCGGCCGGCTTCGCCCACGGCTTCGTCACGCTGGAGCCCGATACGATCGTCGCCTACAAGGTGAGCGACGTCTATGCGCCCGACCTGGACCGGGGCCTTGCCTGGGACGATCCAGACCTCGCGCTTCCCTGGCCCGATCTGCCCGGCGGCTTCGTCCTGTCGGAGAAGGACCGCCGCCATCCCCGCCTCCGCGACCTACCCGACGCTTTCTGAGGTTCCCTCCCATGCGCGTGATCGTCACCGGCGGTGCCGGCTTCATCGGCTCTGCCCTCGTCCGGCACCTCGTCCTCGATCTCGGCCATGAGGTGCTCGTCATCGACAAGCTCACCTATGCCGGGGACCGGCGCACGATCGCCCAGTGCGAGGGCCGGCCGAACTACGCCTTCCTGCAGGCCGACATCTGCGATGCCGAGCGCATGCGGTCGGCCTTCGCCGACTACGCTCCCGACGCCGTCATGCACCTGGCGGCCGAGAGCCATGTGGACCGCTCGATCGCCTCGGCCGCGCCCTTCATCCAGACGAACGTGATGGGGACATTCTCCCTGCTGGAGGCGGCGAGGGCGCTGGTCGCCGGCTACCCGTCGCCGCGCCGGGAAGCGTTCCGCTTCCTGCACGTCTCGACGGACGAGGTTTTCGGCTCGCTCGGCCCGACCGGCAGCTTCACGGAATCCACGCCCTACGATCCACGCTCTCCCTACTCCGCGAGCAAGGCAGGGTCCGACCACCTCGCCCGTGCCTGGCACGAGACCTACGGGCTGCCGACCATCATCACGAACTGCTCCAACAACTACGGGCCCTACCACTTCCCGGAGAAGCTCATCCCGCTCGTCACGCTGAACGCGCTGGAGGGAAAGCCGCTCCCTGTCTACGGCGATGGCGGCAACATCCGGGACTGGCTCTTCGTCGAGGATCATGTCCGTGCCCTCGTCGCCGCCGTGACCCGCGGCCTGCCGGGGCAGACCTATAACGTCGGCGGCCGCGCGGAGCGCACGAACCTGGCGGTGGTGAACGCCATCTGCGACACGCTCGACCGCCTGCGCCCGGCATCCCGCCCGCGGCGCGAGCTCATCACCTTCGTGGCCGACCGGCCCGGCCACGACCGCCGCTACGCGATCGATCCCGCCAAGGCCGAGAGCGAGCTTGGCTGGCGCTCCTCCGTCACCTTCGAGGAGGGGATCGAGCGCACCATCGCCTGGTACCTGGACAACGAGGCCTGGTGGCGGCCGCTGCGCGAGGGGGTCTACTCGGGCGAGAGGCTGGGCCTGCTCAACGACGTGGCGAGCGCGGCCTGATGCGCGTCCTCATCGCCGGGCGCACGGGCCAGCTCGCCGTCGAGCTGATGGAGCGCCTGCCGCGCGACGGCCATCTCGTCACCGCGCTGGAACCGCCTGACCTGGATCTCGCCGACAGCGCGGGCATCGCCGCCGCAGTGGAGGCCACGGCGCCCGATATCGTCGTCAACGCCGCGGCCTACACGGCGGTCGACAAGGCCGAGAGCCAGCGGGATCTCGCCTTCGCCGTGAACGCCACCGGGGCAGGGCTCCTGGCCGCCGCCGCCGCCGCGCGCGGCCTGCCCTTCGTCCATGTCTCGACCGACTACGTCTTTCGCGGAGACGGCGGCGCGCCCTATGCCGAGGACGCGCCCACGGATCCCGCCGGCGTCTACGGCGAATCAAAGCTGGAGGGTGAGCGGGCGGTCCTCGCCGCCAATCCGCGCAGCATCATCCTCCGGACGGCCTGGGTCTGCAGCCCCCATGGCAACAACTTCGTCAAGACGATGCTGCGTCTCGGGGCGGAGCGGGAGAGCCTCTCCGTCGTCGATGACCAGCACGGCGCGCCCACTTTCGCCCACGACCTCGCCGATGCCATCGCCCGCCTGATTCCGGGGCTCGTCGCGGCGCCGGCCGGGAGCGACGCCTTCGGCATCTTCCACCTGACCGGCGCGCCGTGGACCACCTGGCACGGCTTCGCCGCCGCCATCTTCGAGGGGGCCGCGCAGCGCGGGCAGCGCGTGCCGCGCCTCGTTCCGATCACCACGGCGCAATACCCGACGCCCGCACGCCGCCCGGCCGATGCGCGCCTCGATTGCGGGCGCATCATCCGCGTGCACGGGATCCACCCCGCCGACTGGCGGCGCTCTCTCTCTCGCTGCCTTGCCGCACTCATCACCCCTCCGGAGACCATGTCGTGAAGGGCATCATCCTCGCGGGCGGCAGCGGAACCCGCCTCTATCCCGCGACCCTGGCCATCTCGAAGCAGCTCCTGCCGGTCTTCGACAAGCCGATGATCTACTACCCGCTCTCGGTCCTCATGCTGGCCGGCATCCGGGACATCCTCGTCATCTCCACGCCGCACGACCTACCCCTCTTCCAGCGCCTGCTCGGCACCGGCGAGCAGTGGGGCATCCGGCTCTCCTATGTCGAGCAGCCCCGCCCCGAGGGCCTGGCCCAGGCCTTTATCCTCGGCGAGGAGTTCCTGGACGGCCAGCCCTCGGCCCTCGTGCTCGGCGACAACATCTTCCACGGCGACAACCTCGAGGCCGAACTCGCCTCGGCCCGCGTCGCAGGCCCGGGCGCCTCCGTCTTCGCCTACCGCGTCGCCGATCCCGAGCGCTACGGCGTCGTCGAGTTCGACAGCGGCTCGCGCGCCGTCTCGCTCGAGGAGAAGCCCTCCAGGCCGCGCTCGGACTGGGCGGTGACCGGGCTCTACTTCTACGACGGGCGCGCCTCCTCCCTCGCCCGCTCGCTCCAGCCCTCCGCGCGCGGCGAACTCGAGATCACCGACCTCAACCGCCTCTACATGGAGGAGGGCACCCTGCGCGTGATCCGCCTCGGCCGCGGCTATGCCTGGCTGGACACGGGCACCCATGACAGCCTCCTGGAAGCCGGCGAGTACGTCCGCGCCATCGAGAAGCGCACCGGCATGAAGATCGCCTCCCCCGAGGAGATCGCCTGGCGGCTCGGCTTCATAGACAACGCAAGACTGCAAACCCTCGCAAGCCGATACGATAAAAACGGGTATGGCGCCTATCTGCGCCGGCTGATGGAGAGCGGTTGAGCGCTCGGCCGGCTCGCTCGTCAGGGCGTCTCAAGGCTGCCGCAAGTGCGGGTAGCTTGAGCCTGAATGGGAAGGCGGACGCCGAGGACGCAGGGGAGGGTGCGGCTTCCTCAGCCTCCTCGCCATAGGAGCCGTCCTGAACGCCAGGTCCGATGCCGGCAGCGTAAGCGGTGGTTTGAGGCCGTATTGTCCTGGAGCGTGCTGACGGCGAGGTAGCGTCACGGATGGTGAGGTGACGCGATGTTGGAGCGTGTGGC
>NZ_JACIJD010000056.1 GCF_014199205.1 Muricoccus pecuniae
CTACACCCTGATCGGCTCGGCGGAGTTGAACGGCTGGGACCCGCAAGTCTACCTGCGCACCCTGCTCGAACGCATCCCAGACCACCCGATCAATCACATCGGTGAGCTGGCGCCATGGCACCTGCGGCCAGACAGCGCTTGAGCCCCGTCAACCCGCAACAGCCGTAGCCGTCAGTAAACGCTTACAGAGCAGCTCGTTGCCGCTCGCCTTCGCCACAGCGTTGTGCCACCGGACGTTTGTTAGAGAGAACTCCCGAAGATCGTCGACCGCGGTCGAGAGCAGCTCGTGGAGGGCTGTCATTTCCTGGAGATCGTCCTCCGTCCGGCGGGACGCGGCCAACCGCGCGAGGAATGGCTCGAGTGCCTCCCGCGTTTCGTGCAAGATATGTAGCGGCAGCCTACGCCCATGCACGAATAAGCCGATGGCTTCCGACATCGACTCACCGCCGGGAAGCGTCACCACATTCCCGCCGTAGCGCCCGGCACTCGTCCGGATCATGCCTTCCGCTGCGAGCATGCGGAGTGCGGCACGGACAGATCCTCGGGTCAGTCCGGTCTGGGCAACGAGTTCCCGCTCTGCAGGCAGGACAGTTCCCTCCGCAATTTCCCCTTACAGGATGCTCTCGCGCAGACGGCTTGCCAGGACATCGTAAGGCTTCGGTACCGAAATCTTCGGCATCGTGATGCGCTTCTCACGCGGCGGTCCGGTCATCGATCCTCCAGACTATAGGATGCGGCAAGAGTACCCGGCATCCTCCAGCACCGCACGAACTGTCCTCAACGACGGAACTTGTTGATCGGGCAAGTGCAAGACGCATCGCTCCCCAGCGGCATGCCCAGACATTCGGAAGCGCAGCCGCGGTGGCTAGGCGGGAACGGGGCTGGGCTGTCCCGCCGGCTGACATCCGCTGCACCGCCGCAGCATCCAACGCCAGTCTCTGCCCTGGACAAACCTGGCAGGCCAGAAGCTACTCAGGCTGAATCCCCGCCTCGCCGATCCGACGCTGCCAGATGGCACTCTGGGCCTCCATGAAGGCCGAGAACTCCTCGACCGAAGTCGGCTCGACAATGGATCCGGTGCGCTGCTCGAGCTGCTCCCTCACCTCACCCTTCTCCAGCGCGTTGCGCAACGCGGCGTTGAGACGCTCCACGACCGGCTGCGGCGTACCCGCCGGGGCGAGAAGGCCGAGCCAGGCAAAAAGCGAGAAGTCCTGAAGGCCCGTCGTCTCACGCAGCGCCGGAACGCTCGACAGGGCCCTGAAGCGCTGGGGGCTCGTGACCCCGAGCGCCTTCAGCTTGCCAGCCTCGATCAACTCCTGTGAGGCCGCGATGTCCACGAAGGCAAAGTCGATGCGCCCTCCCATCAGGTCGGCAAACGCCTGCGGTGTCGTCCTGTAAGGCACGGCGACCGCATCGATGCGGCCCATGTTCACCAGCATCGCCGCCGAGACCTGCCCTCCGGTGTTGCCGTAGCCGTAGCTCAGCCGGCCAGGGTTTGCCTTGGCGAAGTCCAGCAGCTCCCTGGGGCTGCTGAAGGGCGATTCCTGCCGCACGAGGAAGGCGAGTGGGTTTATCGTCATCCGGCCAATCGGTGCGAAGCTCCTGACGGGATCGTAACGTACGGACCGGAACAGGAACGGGTTCGCAGAATGGGTGGAGTTGGTCCCAACCAAGAGCGTGTACCCGTCCGGCCGGGCCCGCGCCACGAATTCGCTGCCGATCTGGCCGCTCGCACCGGGCCTGTTCTCGACGACGATGGTGGCCTTCATGGCCCGGCCCATCTCCTCGACGATGACGCGGGTAATCACGTCGGTCCCAGTGCCTGGCCCGAAGGGGACCACGACGGTGATGGGGCGGCTGGGAAATGATTCCTGCGCTCCCGCTGCGGCGGAGAACAGCGACACTGCGAATGTGGCAGCGAGGGAGATGGTTCGACGGCCAATGATCATTCCGGACGCTTCCTTTGTTTTTTGCCGTGATCTGCTTTGGAAACGTTACCTTGCGGCGCCGGCGGCCTCCAAGATCTGCAGGGCCTGCGTCAGGTGCGGACGGTCCAGCATCATGCCGTGAAGCTGCGCCGCGCCTGCGCGACCGGCCGCCTCGAAGGCGGCCACGATCGCACGAGCGTGCTCCACCTCGCGCGCATCCGGGCGGAACCCCTCGTTGATGATGGCGACCTGGTCGGGGTGGATCGCGAATTTGGCCGTGAAGCCGTCCTGCCGTGCCCGCCGGACCTCACGCGCCAGGCCCTCGGAATCGCGAAAATCCGGCGTGATCGTGTCGATGGCGTGCACGCCCGCCGCCTTGGCGCCGAGAAGGCAGAGGGTCCGGGCCAACTGGTAAACGAGGGCGTAGGTCCCGTCGTCGTTCCTGTTGGTGCTAGCCCCTACTGCGGTCGAAAGGTCCTCGGCACCCCAGGTCAGGCCGTGCAGGCGGGGGCCGGCCGAGCTGTAGGAGCCCAGCTCGAAGATGGATCCCGGCGTCTCCGTCGCGACGACCACGATCTTAGTGGTGCCGGGCGCAACCCCCTCGCGGGCCTCCAGCGCCGTCAGATAGTGCCCCAGGCGCACCACCTCTTCGCCCGAACCGCACTTCGGCAGGAGCAAACCGTCCGGGGCACCGGCGACAATCTGCGCCAAATCGGCCAGGGCTTGGTCGCCGTCCACTGGATTGATCCTGACCCAGATCTGCTGGCGGCTGCGGTCGGCATGGTCGAGAAGGTACTCGCGGACGAGCTGGCGGGCCGCCGGCAGGCTCTCCGCGGCAACGGCGTCCTCAAGGTCGAGGACGAGTGCGTGGGCGCCGCTGGATCCGGCCTTCGCCATCTTGCGGGCGCTGTCGCCGGGAACGAAGAGGAATGATCGGGGCGTGAACACGTCGTCACCTCGTGCTGGCGGTTCGGGTCAGGCGGCGGGCTGCTTCAGCATCAGGGCGGAGCGGCGGATCCGGGCGACGAGTACGTTCTTCTGGTTGAAGCCGCGATGCTCGAAGACGACGATCCCGGCATTCGGGCGGGACGCGCTTTCCCGGCGGCTGATGACCTCGCTCTCGGCCCGCACGGTGTCCCCGTGGAACAGGGGCGCGGGAAAGCGCACCTCCTCGAACCCAAGATTGCCGACGGTGGTGCCAAGGGTGGTGTCCCCCACGGAGACCCCGACGACGAGGCCCAGCGTAAAGGCGCTGTTGACGAGACGCTGCCCGAACTCCGTCTGATTCCGGCAGTACTCCTCGTCGAGGTGGAGCGCCGCCGGGTTGTGCGTCAGGGCCGAGAACAGGACGTTGTCCATCTCGGTGACGGTTCGCCGGATCGCGTGCTGAAAGACGCGCCCGACCTCAAGCTGCTCGTAGTAGAGACCGGCCATGGATGGTTTCCCCACTTTTCGGAAGGACTAGAAGGCGACGTTCTCCGCGCCCTTGAGCGACAGGAGCGCGCGGGCCTCCGCCGGCGTCGCGACGGAGAGCGACAGACCCTCAAGGATCGAGCGCACCCGGCGAACTTGAGCGGCGTTGCTCTCTGCGAGGCGCCCCGGCCCGTCCCAGAGGGAGTCCTCAAGGCCGACGCGCACGTTCCCGCCCATCCCCGCCGCCATGGAGGCAATTGGCATCTGAAAGCGCCCGGCGCCGAGCACGGACCAGATGTACTCGCTTCCGAACAGCCGGTCGGCAGTCCGCTTCATGTGGGCGACGTCGTCCGGGTGGGTGCCGATTCCGCCGAGGATGCCGAAAACGGTCTGCACGAAGAGAGGCGGCGTGATGAGCTTCCGGTCGAGGAAGTGCGCAAGATTGTAAAGATGTGAAGTATCGTAGCACTCGAACTCGAAGCGCGTGCCGTTCCCGGAGCAGGAGGAGAGGATGTACTCGATGTCGCGGAAGGTGTTCCGGAAGACCATGTCGCGCGTGGCTTCCAGATAAACCGGCTCCCAGGCGTGCTTGAAGGACGTGTACTTCCCCAACATCGGGAACAGGCCGAAGTTCATCGACCCCATGTTCAGGGACGCGACCTCGGGCCTGAGCTGGAGGGCGGGCTGCAGGCGCTCCTCTACCGTCATTGCGGGGGAGCCACCGGTGGTCAGATTGATGACGCCATCACACCGGCTCTTGATCTTCCCAACGAACTCCCGGAACAGGTCTACGGACTGCGACGGGCGCCCCTCGTCCGGATCCCGCGCATGCAGGTGGACGATGGCGCACCCCGCCTCGATCGCGCCGACCGCCGCTTCCTCGATCTCGGTCGCAGTCACCGGCAGGTAGGGGGACATCGTCGGTGTATGGATGGCGCCCGTTACGGCGCAGGTGATGATGACCTTTCTTGGACCAGCCATGTTTCTCCTCCCTTCCCGATGCGTCGTTCTGGACTTGCTGCAGATTAGTGGAGAGGCGTTGCGTCAGTTGATGGCCATCTTCTCGAACTGGACGGGGTTTGTGAAGCCGAGCGCGGAGTGGCGCCGGACGGGGTTGTAGAAGCCGTCGATGTAGCGGCCGATGGCCCGCTCAGCATCCTGGCGGGTCTCGAACATGGTGCGCCAGACGAGTTCCGACTTCAGCGTCTTGAAGGAACTCTCGACCATCGAGTTGTCATAACAGTTCCCCTTGCCCGACATCGAGATCAGGAGGCCGTGCTTTCGGAGCTCGGCCTGGTAGCCCGTCGAGCAATATTGACCTCCGCGGTCGGCATGGTGGATCAGCCCTGGGGCGGGGCGGCGCATGGTGAGAGCTTTGCGGAGGGCGGTCAGGGCTAGCTCCCGGTGCAGCCGATCCGCCACGGCCCAGCCGACGACCCGCCGCGCGAACAGGTCGATGACCACCGCCAGATACAGCCAACCTTCACGGGTCCAGATGGTGGAGATGTCGCTGCCCCACTTCTGATCTGGGCCCTCCGCCGAGAAGTCCTGGTCCAGCAGGTTAGGTGCGACGGGCGAGTTGTGGTTGCTGTCGGTGGTCCGCTTGAACCGCCGCTTCTGCCGGGCACGGAGCCCGTTCTCCCGCATCAGGCGGGCCGTCCTGCGGCGTCCGACAGCCAGGCCGCTGTCCTGCAGCTCCCGCGTCATCCGCGGGCTGCCATAGGTGCCATGGGAGAGCGCGAAGGCCGACCGGACATGGGCCAGCAGCACCATGTCCTCGTGCTGGCGGCGACAGGCCGGACGGCCCTTCCAGGCGAAGTAGCCGCTCTGGCTGACGCCGAGCACGCGGCAGAGACGGTGCACGGGGAACTCCTCTTTCGCCCCATCGATGAGCGCGAACCTCACCGACTTCCCTCCTTGGCGAAAAAAGCCGTGGCCCGCTTGAGGATGTCCCGCTCCTGACGAAGGATCTCGTTCTCCCGCCGCAGCCGCTTCAACTCGGCCCCGACGTCTTCCTGCCCGGGCAGCTCGGGCTCATCAATTTGCCGATCCCGGCTCCGGCTGATCCACCGGACCAGCGTCGACAGACCAATACCGAGATCCTCGGCGGTCTCACGCTGGCTCCGCCCGCTCGTCCGGACCAGCCGGACCGCCTCCTCCTCGAATTCCTTCGTGAACCGTCTCTGCTGCGTCATAGAGTTCCCCTTGCCTCATCAGGAACCCTCCACCTTTCCGGGGCAAGTCGAGGGCTTGATTGCCTCGATCCTGCAGTTGCTGGGCATCGATCTTGCCGTGCCCGACCACACGACCTTGAGCCGGCGTGCGGAGGCGCTCGAGGTGCCGCGGCCCCGCGGCGGGCAAGCGCCCGCCTTGCCACCGCCGCCGGCGAGAGGGGCGCCGACCTCGCCCAGGTCATGCGACAGACCCGCCACCGCTCCGCCGAGGTCGCCCTCGGCTATTTTAGACCCGCCGACCTCTGGCGTATCAACCCGGCACAGGGGAACTGGGGCGAGCCGGGGGAGCACGCCTGATCCATCGGGGCTGCGACGGCCGGGCCTGGACGAGGCGTGCGCTCGGCAAGCCGCTCCCGCCCTTTGGGCGGCGGACAAGGCGCGATGGCAGCGTCTGGCCGAGGAACGAACCCGCTATCGCGGGATTGGTCCTGTTTGCACTGATGCGCTGCCGCGTCGGCAGACAGGCATGAATTGAGCGGGCCCGGGC
>NZ_JACIJD010000057.1 GCF_014199205.1 Muricoccus pecuniae
CAACGCCCACTGCTCGTCCGTCAGCGCCATCCCGTTCTCCGCAAACAGAGAGAACGCGGGCATCGCACCCAGGATTCAGGCGCTAACAGGCCTTAAACGTATTCCAGATAGTTCTACAATCCGGTCCGTCAAACATTGGACGAGTGATCGGCACCGCTTGTCAAACGACATCGGAAACGCCCCCCCGCATTGGCTCACACTGATTGCTACCGGCCGGCGTCGTTGCCTCAGGATGTTGGTTACCGGGCAAGGAGCGCCGGGCCGGGAGGCGGCGGGTGGCGAGGCGGATCAGCATGGCGACACGGGGCGAGTTGCTGGAGGTGGTCCGGGGGCGGTACGGGACTGCGACGCGGGCTGAGCGCACGCGCATCCTCGACGAGTTCACAGCGGTGGCGGGCTACCACCGCAAGCACGCGATCCGGCTGCTGGGGGCAGCGGAGCGGCAGCAGGATGAGCAAGTAGAGCCCATACCACCCGGAAAAGGACGTGTCCGGACCTACGGCCCCGAGGTCCGGGAGGCGTTGATCCAGCTCTGGGAGGTGTCGGACCGGGTCTGCGGCAAGCGGCTGCGGCCCATGGTACCCGCGCTGCTGCCGGCGCTGGAGAGGCATGGGCGGCTGGATCTGGACGAGACGACGCGGGCCAAATTGCTGAAGGTGAGCGCGGCCAGCATCGACCGGCTGCTGACGGAGATCCGGGTGCTGGCTGGTAGCGGTAGGCGGCGACCGGCCGGGTTCGGCACGGCCGTGCGGCGGAGCGTGCCGGTGCGGACGTTCAACGACTGGAACGACCCGGCCCCGGGCTGGGTGGAGGCGGACTTCGTCACCCACGGTGGGACGTTGGTGGCCGGCGCCTACGTCCTGACCCTGGTGCTGACAGACGTGGCCACGGGCTGGACGGAGTGCATCCCGCTTGTGGTGAGGGAGGCGGAGATGGTGGTGCATGCGCTGGAACGGGCGAGGCAGTTGTTCCCCTTTCCGCTGCGCGGGATCGACTTTGACAACGATAGCCTCTTCATGAACGAGGCTGTGGTGGGCTGGTGCCGCGCGGCCGGTCTGGAGGTCACGCGCTCACGGGCCTATCGCAAGAACGACCAAGCCTGGGTCGAGCAGAAGAACGGCGCGATCGTGCGCCGGCTGATTGGCTATGGGCGGTTCGAGGGCGTGCTGGCGGGCGAGGCCCTGGCCCGGCTGTATGCGGCATCGCGTCAGCACGGCAACCTGTTCCAACCCTCATTCAAGTTGCGCGAAAAGCGGCGCGAGGGAGCGCGGGTGATCAAGCGCTACCACGCGCCCGAGCCGCCCGTCGCACGTACCCTGTCACACGGGGCGGTGTCGGAGGCCGACAAGGCGCGCCTGAGGGTTATGCTGGCGAACGCCGATCCGGTGCTGCTGCTGGCGGAGATACGGGCAGCACAGGCCCATCTCGGCAAGCGGGTGGACGAACGTGGTGCGGGTGCGGAGCGGATCGCCGACCCGGAGCCGGTGAACATCGAGCGGTTCGCGGCGAGCCTGAAGGTCGCCTGGTCGGTCGGGGAGCGACCCCCCACGCACCGGCGCCCGTACATCCGGCGAAAGCCACTGGTGCGGCCCTGGATCATGGACGGGGTGCGCGAGAGGATCACGGCATGGCTGGAGGTGCAGCCTGCCCTGTCGGCGGTCGCCATCCTGGCGCGGCTCCAGGAGATGGATCCCGGCCGGTTCCAGGCCAGGCACGAGCGGACAGTGCAGCGGTTCGTGAAGCTGCGCCGGGCGGCGATGGCGCGAGACGTCCTGTTCGGAGGCTCAAGCAGCCCGACCTGCCGGGAAAGCGACACGAGAGCGCTGGGTAACGTTCCGACTTGAGGCAACACGACCGGGCAGGTCACAGAGAAAGCGCCGCACAACGAGCCGCAGGCGGACACAGCGACCCGCCCACGGGAGATCGGCCGCCTGCCGAATGTAGCGGCTGTGAACACGCTCCGAGACGGTGCCGCACAGCGGACACGCCGCCGTCGCCGCCGCACCATGGGCCGCGACGACGATCGCGTCCTCGCCCTGGACGACGCCGTCCACCACTAGCCCGGTGGGCACCAACGACGCGACGCCGGTCCCAGACCGCATGGCCCGCCCTCCCATGTTTGCCACAGCAGGCCAGCAGCCAATTTCAGCGAAAGTGAGTCATACCAACCGCCTCAGAGTTTGACCTGTGCCCAGGAGCGGCGCGTGATGGTGGCGATCTGGTCTGGCGTGCGCATCAGCGTGGACCAGGCGTGGCAGCACGCGTCGACGATGGCGTCGTAGCTGTCCCAGACGCGATGACTGAGCAGGTTCTGGCGCAGGAACTCCCAGATGTTCTCCACCGGGTTCAACTCGGGCGCGTAGCGGGGCAGTGGGAGCAGGCTGATGTTCTCGGGCAGGTGCAGCCTGGGTGAGGTGTGCCAGCCCGCACCGTCGAGCACGAGGACGGCGTGAGCGCCCTTGCTCACGCAGCGGCTGATCTCGGCCAGGTGGATGTTCATGGCATGCACGTTGACCTCGGGCAGCACGACAGCGGCCCCGACGGCGCGCTCGGGGCAGACCGCGCCGAAGATCCAGGCCCAGGTATAGCGGTGGTCACGCACGGCTCGTGGACGTGTGCCTCGCTTGGCCCAGATCCGTGTCAGCGTACCCTGCTGACCCACGCGGGCCTCGTCCATGAACCAGACCTCGATCGGTGTGTCGGGTGCGACCTCGTGGACAACCTCCTTCACCCGATCAGTGAAGCCCCCCTAAAAGCCGCTTGCGCGGCAAGGTCGCTCTGCGGGTGCTGCGGTCGCACGGAAAGACGACGAAAGCGCAGCTTGGTCAGGAGCTTGCCGACCGTGCGCTCGTGCAGGCTGACCCGGAACTCGCTCTTGATCCGCTCTTGCAGGTCACGACAGCGCCAGCGCACGACCCCGTCGCGCTCCAGGTCCGGCCCGTCCTCGACCCAGCCGGCGACCAGGGCTTCCTGGTCGCTTGAGAGCCGTGGCGCCGGGCCCGGAGCACGGCGGTTCACCAGCCCGGCAAGCCCGGGTCGTGCCCCCGGTGATGGTGTAGGAGGCGGCCGCCCGGGTTAGGGCGGCCATCGCGGTGAACTTGGCTAGGGTTGGGTTGCGAGACGCAACACTGACCAGAGGACGCCACGATGACCGATGAGAGGATTGCCCTTCGGGAGCTGTTGGAGAAGGGCTCTGACGCGACGTTTTTGCGGGAGATGATCGGCTTTGCCGCCCATCGGCTGATGGAGCTGGATGCGGAGGGGGCCTGTGGTGCCGCCCATGGCGAGCGCAGCCCTGAGCGGGTGAACCAGCGGAACGGTTACCGCGAGCGGGACTGGCAGACCCGGGCCGGGACGGTGGAGCTCAGGATCCCGAAGCTCCGGCGCGGCTCCTACTTCCCGGCCTTCCTGGAGCCCCGCCGACTGGCGGAGAAGGCGCTCACGGCGGTGATCCAGGAGGCCTACGTGCAGGGCATCTCCACGCGCTCGGTGGACGAGCTGGTCCGGGCCATGGGGATGGAGGGCATCAGCAAGAGCCAGGTCTCTCGGCTCTGCGGCGAGATCGACAGCCGGGTGCAGGACTTCCTCGCTCGCCCCATTGAGGGTGACTGGCCCTACCTGTGGCTCGACGCCACCTACGTGAAGGTCAGGGAGGCGGGCCGGATCGTCTCGGTGGCCGTTACCATCGCGGTGGGGGTGAACAGCGACGGCCGCCGCGAGGTCCTCGGCATGGCGGTGGGCGCCTCCGAAGCAGAGACGTTCTGGACCGAGTTTCTCCGTGGCCTGGCCCGGCGCGGCCTGCGCGGCGTCAAGCTCGTCATCTCCGACGCCCACGAGGGCCTCAAGTCCGCGGCCGCCAAGGTGCTCAGGGCCACATGGCAGCGCTGCCGGGTTCATTTCGGCCGCAACGCCGCCGCCCATGCGGGCAAGACCCAGCGCCGCATCGTCTCCGCCTGGATCGGAACCGCCTATGCCCAAGAGGATGCCGCAGCAGCCCACGCCCAATGGCGCAACGTGGCCGACCAGCTCCGCCCCAAGGTCCCGAAGCTGGCCTCCCTGATGGATGCCGCCGAGGAGGACGTGCTGGCCTTCATGGACTTTCCCCGTGAACACAGGGCCAAGCTCCACAGCACAAACCCCATCGAGCGCCTCAACGGCGAGATCAAGCGCCGCACCGACGTAGTCGGCATCTTTCCCAACGAAGCGGCCGTCATCAGGCTCGTCGGCGCCCTGCTGCTCGAGCAGTCCGACGAGTGGGCCACCCAGCGCTCGCGCTACATGACGCTGGAGACCATCGGCGCCGTGAGCGATACTGCCTCCGTCAGCCTGCCCGCCGTGGCTGCCTGACACCGCGGCTCAGCCCGCTGAGGAGCACCGCTCCTACACCACCCCATGGGGCACGATCTGGAGCAGCGAGGCTGGTGATGACGGCACCCCTGTCGCAAGACCTGCGCAAGCGCCTGGTGCGGGCTGTTGAGGAGGGTGCCTCGGCCCGGGGGGCGGCGGCTCGGTTTGCCGTCAGTGCCTCGGCAGCGATCAAGCTGGTGCGGCGTGTCCGCCAGACCGGCAGCACGGCACCGGCCAAGATCGGCGGCTACCGCAAGCCGCTGCTGGCGGGGCAGGAGGAGTTCCTGCGGGAGCTGACGGCTAGCCGGAAGGGGATCACCCTGGCCGAGATCCGGGTGGCCCTGATCGAGCGCGGCGTGGCGCCTGTGTCGCTGATGACGATCTGGACCATGCTGAAGCGGCTCGACCAGTCACACAAAAAAAGTCGTTGAGGGCGTCCGAGCAGGACCGGCCCGACGTAGCGGCCGATCGCCGCCACTGGCGGGTCTGGCAGCGCTACATGGACCCCGAGCGCTTCGTCTTCCTCGATGAGACCGGTGCCGCCACGAACATGGTTCGCCGCTACGGCTGGGGTCCGAGGTGCGAGCGCCTCGTCGATGCCGCACCGCACGGCCACTGGCGCACCACCACCTTCATCGCGGGGCTGCGCAGCACCGGCCTCGTCGCGCCTCTCGTGCTGGACGGGCCTATGACCGGTGAGGCCTTCCTCGCCTACATCGGACAGTTCCTCGCCCCTACTCTCTCCAAGGGCGACGTGGTGGTCCTCGACAACCTCGCCGCTCACAAGGTCGCTGGTGTACGCGAGGCGATCCGCGCCACCGGCGCCAGCCTCCTCTACCTGCCGCCCTACTCGCCCGACCTGAACCCAATCGAGCAGGCCTTCGCCAAGCTGAAGGCGCTGCTCCGAAAGGCCGCGACCCGCACCAGAGAGGCGCTCTGGACCACCATCGGCCGCTTACTCGACACCTTCACCGCAACCGAGTGCCGAAACTACCTCGCCAACTCAGGCTATGCGTCCGAGTGAAGTGGAAAAGCTCTAGCGCTTCTGGCCGGCCTCTTTGCTGTCGATGTCGAGAGCGCCGTCCCGCGTACCTGACACCATGCCCGCGGTACGGCTGTCCTCGACCTCGACCTTGGTGCTGCGCACGGTGCCGTTGACCGTCTCGGCACGCTCGGAGGCCTCCTTACGGATCACCAACTCCTCGGTGACCCGGGCCTCCTTGGAAACGACCGCCTCCTCGGCATGCTCGGTGGCCTCTATAACGCGCTCGCGGAAGGCATCGTCAGCGTCGGTTAGCGGCCTGTCCACTGGACGGCGGGTCACGTCGACATGCTCCTCCCGAAGGGTCACCTGCTCGTTGACGGGTGTCTCGACGACGTAGGAGCGCACCCGCACCCGGCCGTGCTCGACTTCGCGCTTCCCGACCTGGATGTGCTCCTCAACGATCGGGATGCGCGCTTCG
>NZ_JACIJD010000058.1 GCF_014199205.1 Muricoccus pecuniae
ACCCCGACTGCCGCCACTCCGCCTCCTGGGTATCGAGATCCACGGCGCCGTTGTTCTCGAGGATGTCCATGGCATGGTCCAGCATGCCCTCCTCGGCATCGTCAAGTTGCTGAGCTTGGGGCAAGCAAGTTGGCGGATCGCGGCAGTGGCCGAGCGACAATCAAGCCGCTGTAGCAACCCCGCTGATATCGGCCCACATCTCGAACGCACGCGCCCTTGCGGCTCGATGTTCAGTGGCGGTGACGTGGTCGCGGCGGAGATGGAAAAGGTTGGCGATTTGGTCGTGGGCAGAGAGGAAGCGCTGTGCCTGCCGCGCTGACTTGAAGCGCTTCATCTGCCGCTCTCGTCGTCGCGTCGGCTGGTGCGAGTTCTCCGCCCGGTTGTTCAGGCCCTTGTGCTGGCGGTGCTCGACACCGGGCATCACCTCCCGCTTGGCCGCCCCGTAGCTCGGGAGTTTGTCGGTGACCATGACGCGTGGCGCCCGGCACTGCCGCTTCAGCAGCTTGTGCAGCAGGCGTTTGGCGGCCCGCTTGTCGCGTCGGCTCTGCACCAACACGTCGAGCACCATCCCGGTCTGATCCACGGCACGCCAGAGCCAGTGTTTCACCCCGGCAATCTTGATGACGACCTCATCGAGGTGCCACTTGTCACCCGTTCGCGGCAGCCGCCGCCGGATCTGGTTGGCAAACTCCTGACCAAACTTGAGGGCCCACTGCCGGATGGCCTCGTGGCTGACCACGATGCCACGTGCCGCCAGCATTTCCTCGGCCATGCGAAGGCTGAGCGGAAAGCGAAAGTACAGCCACACTGCCTGGCTGATCACCTCGGCCGGGAAGCGATGGCCGGCATAGAGGGGCTTGGCGGCTGGCGAGCTCATTCCGGCTGCCTACCTGCCCGCGGTCAGCCCGCCAAGCTCGCTCAACTTGACGATGCCGGCACGAGCATGCAGGGCATGAACCACGCCAACATGCCCGGGATGAACCATGGGAACATGCAAGGCATGCAGGGTCACAACATGTCGGGCATGAGCATGCAGGACATGATGGCGCACTGTCGTCAGATGCAGGCAGACACCCGTGCCGGGCGTCAGCTCTCGCCGGACATGCAGGCCATGATGGAGCACTGCAACATGATGGGCGGCTCGTCCCGGGGACAGTCCCGCTCCCGCTGAGTGACAGCGTGGCGGCGCTTCGAGGCGCCGCCACGCCCTTCGACGGCCTACAGCCGCACCGTACGCAGCCGTAGGGCGTTGCCGATCACCGAGACCGAGCTCAGCGCCATGGCCAGGGCGGCCACGATCGGGCTCAGAAGGATCCCGAGGACGGGGTAGAGGACGCCCGCGGCGACAGGGACGCCGAGCGCGTTGTAGACGAAGGCGAGGAACAGGTTCTGCCGGATGTTGCGCATCGCGGCCCGGCTCAAGGTCCTGGCGCGCGCAATCCCGGCGAGGTCGCCCTTCACCAGTGTCACGCCGGCACTCTGCATCGCCACATCCGTGCCGGTGCCCATGGCGATGCCGACATCTGCCTCGGCCAGTGCGGGGGCATCGTTCACCCCATCGCCCGCCATGGCGACAACCTTCCCTTGCGCCCGTAGCTCGCGGACGATGCGGTGCTTATCCTCGGGAAGGACGTCACCCTGGAACTCGTCGATGCCGAGCCTTCGAGCCACGGCTCCGGCCGTTGTCTGGTTGTCGCCCGTCAGCATGACGATATGGATGCCGCTCTCCCGTAGGCTCTGCAGGGCAGCCGGGGTGGTCTGCTTGACCGGATCGGCCACGGCGATGACGCCGCCCGGCTTTCCGTCGAGGGCCAGGAAGAGTGCGGTGCCGCCCTCCCGGCGCAGCTCGTCCGCACGGGCAGTGAGGTCGCCCAGATCCACCCCGAGATCCTGCATCAGCCGCGCGTTCCCGAGCGCGACCTGGCGCCCGTTCACGGAGCCGGTCACGCCCTTGCCAGTGATTGAGGCGAAGTCTGCCGGCTCCGCGAAGGTCATGCCGCGCTCCCTGGCGGCCGCCACGACGGCGGCGGCCAGGGGGTGCTCGCTCGACCGCTCAAGGCTGGCTGCGAGGGGAAGAACCTCGGTCTCGGCCAGTCCCGGCGCCGGAACCACGGCCACCACCTTGGGCTTGCCCTCGGTCAGAGTGCCCGTCTTGTCCACGACCAGCGTATCGACCTTCTCCATGCGCTCGAGCGCCTCGGCCGACTTGATGAGCACACCGGCCCCCGCACCCTTCCCGACGCCGACCATGATGCTCATGGGCGTGGCCAGTCCGAGAGCGCAGGGGCAGGCGATGATGAGCACCGAGACGGCGGCAATCAGGCCGTGGGAGAGGGCTGGGGAAGGACCCCAGATGGCCCATGCGACGAAGGCCAGTACCGCGATGATGATGACCCCCGGGACGAAGTAGCCCGATACGGTGTCGGCCATCCTCTGGATGGGCGCCCGGCTGCGTTGCGCCTCGGCGACCATGGCCACGATGCGCGAGAGCATGGTGTCGGAGCCGACCTTGTCCGCCCGCATGACGAGGGCGCCGGTGCCGTTCACCGTGCCGCCGATGACCTTGGCCCCGGGCTGCTTCTCGACGGGCAGGGACTCACCCGTGACCATGGACTCGTCCACGGCCCCGCTCCCTTCCAGTACCTCGCCATCCACCGGGACACTCTCGCCCGGCCGCACACGCAGCCGGTCGCCGGCCTGAACCTCGGCCAGCGGGATCTCCTCGTCCTCGCCGTCCTCCCTGAGCCGTCGGGCGGTCTTGGGGGCCATGTTGAGTAGGGCCCGGATGGCACCGCCGGTTTGCTCGCGGGCACGGAGCTCCAGCACCTGGCCGAGAAGGACGAGGACGGTGATGACGGCGGCTGCCTCGAAGTAGACCGCGACGGTACCGTCCATCCCCCGGAAGCCCTCGGGGAAGGCCCCGGGCGCGAAGGTCGCGACCAGGCTATAGAGGTAGGCGGCGCCGGTCCCGAGCGCGATCAGGCTGAACATGTTCAGGCTACGGTTCACCACCGACTGCCAGCCACGGACGAAGAAGGGCCAGCCGGCCCAGAGGACGACCGGTGTGGCCAGCAGAAACTGGATCCAGACGGATGTCCTGGGCGGCACCAGGTGGTGCAGGCCGAGCCCGGGGATGTGGCCCCCCATCTCCAGGATCACCACGGGGAGGGTAAGGGCCAGCCCGATCCAGAACCGACGCGTCATGTCGGTCAGTTCGTGGCTCGGTTCGGCCTCCGCCGTGATCTCGAGAGGCTCAAGGGCCATGCCGCAGATCGGGCAGCTTCCTGGCCCCTCCTGCCGGATCTCCGGGTGCATCGGGCAGGTGTAGATGGCGCCCTTTCGCGGGACCGGTGCGGGGGCGGCTTTCTTCGGCTCCAGGTACCTTCCGGGATCGGCCTCGAACTTCGTCCGGCATCCGGCCGAGCAGAAGTGGAAGGTCGTCCCGGCATGTTCCAGCCGGTGCTTCGAGGTGGTCGGATCCACTTTCATCCCGCAGACGGGGTCGGTGACGAGGCCGGCATCGGCTGCCGCACCGTGAGCGTGGTGGTGATGGCCGTGGGCACAGCCAGGCCCGTGCTGATGCGAATGTCCGCCGGTGTTATGCTGACCGCTCATGCTTGCCACCCCAATTTCGGTCTCGTCGGACGAGGCCTCGTTCCTCAGGTGCCCTGCAAGGTGGTGTCTCCCATGGTGGGAAGGTCAAGCGCCGTCCCGTGGTGGGTGGGCGCCGATCGTCCTTGACCTTCCCACCATGGGAAACCTCAACCTCATGAGAACGGGCGAGGGCAGGCCCTCGAAAGAGGAGGTCCCGATGAACATCGGTCAGGCGGCGAGAGGGTCGGGCATCTCCACGAAGATGCTGCGGTACTATGAGAGCGTCGGGCTCCTTACCACCGTGCGGCGCACAGAGGCAGGCTATCGCGTCTATTCGCAGGATGATGTCGGAACTCTTCGATTTGTGCGGAGGGCGCGGGACCTTGGTATGCCGTTGGATCGCATCAAGCATCTCATCGGGCTCTGGCAGGATGAGGGCCGTTCGAGCGCCGACGTGAAGCGGGTCGCGACCGAGCATGTGGTGGAACTTCGAGCCCGGATCACCGAACTGACCCGGATGTGCGAGGCGCTGGAGCACATGGCAGACGCCTGCCATGGCGACCATCGCCCGGAATGCCCGATCCTCGAGGAACTCGCTGATGAGGGCCACTGTGCCCCGACGCCTCCTGAGGCCGCCCGCCGGAAGCATCGACAAGGCGCTGCGGGCAAGAGCCCGTTCGGCGCCCTTCAGGGAGTGGCGTGATGAGCAAGACAACTTCGGCCCTGGCTGCGCGGCGGTCTTTCCTCAGCTTGGGTCTGGCCGCAGCCCTGGCGCCACTCGGCTTGGCTCGGGCGGCGCGTGGCCCGACGATCGAAGTCTGGAAGGACGAGAACTGCGGCTGCTGCGGCGCTTGGGTCGAGCACATGCGGGCGGCCGGCTTTGAGGCGACGGTCCATGATGTCGCTGACCTACAGGCCATCAAGGCGGCCAACGGCGTCCCCGCCTCCCTCCAGTCCTGCCACACGGCCAGGGTAGGTGGTTACGTCGTGGAAGGGCACGTCCCCGCGGCCGACGTGCGTCGCCTGCTCGCGGAGCGACCGCGGGCCAGGGGTCTTGCCGTCCCGGGAATGCCGCCTTCCTCACCGGGCATGGACATTCCAGGTACCCCCTACGAGGTGGTTCTGTTCGGAACGTCCGGCAACGACAGGGTCTGGGCTCGGCACTAGAAGCCCTTCCGGGGAACGAGGCCGGCGTACCCCACTTCATTGGAAGCCGGGTGAGCCGGCCTGTTCCTGATCGGCTCTCCCTTCCAGGGAGTGCAAGGGATCCGTCCTGAAATATCTTGTCGCCGTGCGGGAAGCCTCTTGCAAAGCGCGGAACCTACCTTGGCTACACCGGCGAGCGCTGCTGGCCGATCAACCAAGGAGGTTCGAATGCCTGTGCACCAGTCCCGTATGTCGAAGACCCATGCGCTCCAGTTCGCGTGTCTGGCCTTGCGCGTCCGCTGCCTCGGAGGCGTTGCTGTTCTCGCGCTCGCCGCGGCGGTGACCTCGGGCGCTGCAACCGCGCAGCAGGCTGGATACGTCCACACGGCACCGACCGCACGTGCCCCTAAGGGCTTTACGGTCGATCAGGGAGCAGGGGTGCCCGGCCTGGCTGCTTTCCCGTCCGCTCCCCATCCGGCCGAGCCTCACCCGCATGGCCCGGAAAACCCCCAGGCCGGTGTTCCCGGGACCCATGACCCTTCCGGACTAGGAGACTGAACTACGGGTCGCGGCCGAAGGAGCGGGGCGGAGACAAGATCGCCCAGCTTGACGATGAGGTCATCCCCGACGTCCCCGGCGCGGATCTGCGGATCTGCGGAGCTGCCGTGCTGAACATCCTGATGGTCCTGGCGCTACTCCCGGTGGCCCTGAAGCGGGAAACGGCGGAATAGATGCCACCCTGACTTTGTACTCCGGCGATTGGCGGATCGATGTGCTCAGCCGAATATAGCGGCATGAGCACATCCACTGCCACTGAGGCCCGCCGCCTCCCCGCAGCCTTCGGTGGCGGCGCCGTCATTGGTGCCTTGGGCGGCCTCATCGGCCTGGGCGGCGCCGAATTCCGGCTTCCCCTCCTGATCGGCCTGTTCCGCTTCCCCGGGCTGGAGGCCGTTATTCTAAATAAGTGTTGATTTGCACTGAGAGCTGACCCTGTAGGAGCCGAAGTTTTCGCCGAGAAATGACCCGTGTCTGTTCACCTCCCCGGCCGGATGGTCGGGGT
>NZ_JACIJD010000059.1 GCF_014199205.1 Muricoccus pecuniae
TCTCAGCCTCCCGAACCAGCCGTCGGAAGGAGCGAATCACACCTATGGCCCTGGCGGGATCACATGCGAGTCAGCGATCAAGGCCGTTGGTATGAGGGGGTCGTCTCCGGGCTGTGCGAATGTCTGAAATCGATCTTTTCAGAGGCTTTGACTTGTTGAGACCTCGACGGCTCACTCCAGTTGAACGCGTTCAACTGGAGTCGTCGATGAGCAACAAAATGCAATGCGAAAGCAAAATAGGACGATTATCTACCAATTAAGCTTAGCCGACCCCGCACCATGATCGGTAGGAGGAAAGAACATGATGACGCGATACGTCTCTTGGTGGGTCCAGGGCTGTTCATAGTGAGCGATGTGCTCTGAGAACCATAGCGGCGCTGACCGTCATGCAGCTTGGTAATAGTCATGTGTGCTCAGGCCAAGAAGTAAAGCAATTGGGTATTTTTTCTTAGGACGATTGGCGATGAGTATGTGGAAGTGGCCGGTTGAACGCGTTCAACTCGCCATAAATCCACTTGGAGAAGGCCAGAACAGAGTCTCCGAAGCCAAGCAAGGCTGATGTACACACGACACAGCCCAACCAAAGACGAACCATAGGCAATAGGATCTGATGACCTAGGTCTTGCCAAGCGCCTGAGGCCGGCCTGAGAGTGCAGCCGCGCGACAAGCCCTTCTTCAGGGACCGAAAGCGCAAAAATGGCGAGACCGTCGCAAAATGCGCTTTACGGCGGTATTGTTCAGGGTCGTGGAGGGTCCGATGTCTTGGCATGCAACACTGGAAGGCATCACGAAAAGGCTGCGGAGCCAGCAGTCGGCTATCATAGCGGACCAGAACAGCAGCAACCGCGAGAAGTCGCTCCGACGCTTCACGTCAAAGGAGGTCTCCGCGCTCCTCGGGATAACGGAGAGCCATCTCCGTAATAGAGTGAGCAGCGCTGATGCTTTTCCGCAAGGAACGCTTCTCGGGAAGAGCCGATACTTCACTCTGGAGGAGATCAACGCAGCACGGCGCTGGCTTCACGACAACACCGGCAATCAGAGGTATCGGCCCGGTAAGAGAGACGGCGAGGCTCTGTGCGTCGTGGCGAACACGAATTTCAAAGGGGGCGTCGGAAAATCCACGTCCACGGTTCACCTTGCGCAGTACCTCGCCCTCAAAGGTTATCGCGTCCTCATCGTGGATCTCGATGCCCAGGCATCTTCGACGGCTCTCTTCGGAATCGACCCGGCCCGTCACGTTGGCCGTGATGCCGCCGGGCACGTCCTACCGGCAGGGACTTCGATCCATGGCTGGATCTCGCGGGCGACTGGAGACGAGAACGCGGCTGCGACCGATGCCGTCCGGCGCACTTACTGGCCGAACATCGATCTCGTTGCAGCAAGCGCGATATTGCATAGTTCCGAGGACATGCTGAAGCAGCGCTCGATGCCAAGCATGCACGGCCCGATGGCCGAGGTGGACTGGCACCATGAGGTGCGTGCTTTCCTCGATCATGTCGGCGATGCCTATGACGTGGCCATCCTCGATTGCCGACCTGACATCAACATGTTGTCTGTCAACGCGTTCAGCGCGGCTGATGGGCTCATCGTCCCCGTCCTCGCGACCAACATGGACCTTCAATCGATGACAGAGTTCATGGCCTTTCTCGCGGTCACGGAAAGGCGCCTGCTCAAATTGTACGGCAAAGACATATGGCGCGGCTGGACCTTCCTCCGCGTACTCGTCAACCGCTACGTGGCAACCAGCCGTCCCCAGACCGAAGTTGTCGACAGCATGAACCTAGTCCTCGGCCCGCTCATGATCCGCCATCCTATGGTGGAGACGAGCGCCCTCGGTTCCGCCGGCAACATGAAGTGGACACTCTACGAGTACGTTCCTGCCAAAAGCGAGGACCGCTCCTACAAGCGTGCAGTGGCAGCCATGGACGCGGTGGGAAGTGTCATAGAGGCGGAGATCCTGGGCTTCTGGGGCAGAAGGCCGCAGGAAGGGGCTGATGCCGGCTACGGCGTCGCGGCCGAGTAAGAAGGGGAGGGGGGTATGGCACAGCGCCCACAGCGCGCAACGCGGCGCAGCATGGCGGAGATTACGAGCCAGCTGACGGATGACGAGATCGCCGAGGGGTCTGCGCCTGATCAGCCCTTCACGCCTCTCGCCGCCTTCGACCGCGTGGAAATGTCGTTGCAGGAGAAACTCGCGCGCACTCAGGCCGCACTTGATCGTGCTGAGGCCGCTCTCATCGCGGCCGAGGCAGGCGGACCAAGGGACGTGCACGCCGCCAAAGAACAACTGGCGGCCGCGCTCGCCGAGAACGATCGCCTGAAGTCGGTTATCGCGAGCGCTACCCCAGGCCAGGGACTTAGTGAGTTCCGCTATATCGACCCCTCGCGGATCGAGGATGCACTTCCAGCCGACCGATTCGATATCGCCTACTCCCATGACGAGATCGCTAGCCTCGCCGAGAACATTAGGCAGCGCGGCCAGGACCTCGCCATCCTCGTTCGACCGAAACCAAGCTCCGAACCGGGCGAGGCTTACGAGATCGCAGCGGGCAAACGTCGTCTCGCGGCGTGCCGTCTTCTCGGCATTACTGTTCTCGCGCGGGTGCGGGATCTCTCCGACGAGGGCATGCTCGCCGCCCGGTTCAGCGAGAACCATCACCGGGAAGACCTCAGCGCCTTCGAGCGGGCCCGGTACTTCGCGCACACTTTGGAGCGGACCGGGCTCACCGGGACGGAGCTCGCATCCATTTACGGGGTGGATAAATCCCTCATCTCGCATCTGCTCAAGCTCCGGCAGATTCCCGATGCCGTGGTTCTCAGCTTTCGCGATCCCCGGGCGGTAAGCTTTCGGAAAGCGAGGGAACTGCTGGAGGTGCTGACGAGGGATCCGACCGCTGAGAACCGCGTCGTACAAGCCCTTGGAGACCTGGCCCAGCGCGTCTCCCAAGGCGACGCCACTGCTCGGGCCGCCGAGGAGATCTCGACAGCCCTGGCAGCCGCCCGCCGCCAGGGTCTGCCCGATCGCCCGCGTAGGCGCGCGACAGCGCGCCCAATCTTTCTCGGAAGGCGGCAGATTGCCACCGTGCTTCAGCGCGAGGGACGCTGGCACATGCGCTTCGACGACCACGTCGGGGAAGAGTTGATCGAGCGCCTGAGTGATCGCCTACCAGCCATCTTGGAGGAGCTGGAGAAGGAGTTAGTGAAGCCTTCCACAGGTACCTAGCTAGATGCTCTGTAGAATCACTACCGCGAGAACCGGGTGCCGCTCTGAGGATCTGGGGCAACCTGGGGAAACCAGTGAGCGGGAAATTTCCCCGTCTTCGGGGAATCCAGTGAGGAGCGCTCTCAGCGGCTCGCGGAAATGAGCTTGGGCGCGACCGGGGGCCGCGAGGGCTTCAGGACTACCCCGTCTTCTGTGACCTCGACGCGGGCGGCGGGATAAACGGCCTGGGCGAGGGCCAGCGTTCCCGGGAACTTGTTTTTGAAATGGTAAAGCTTGCTAAACCCTGTGCCGAACTGGGCTTTCAGCGCGGCCCAGGGGACGAGCCGATCAGCCTTCAAAACATGCAGCCGATAGGCAAGCCAGAGATAGCAGTCCAACGCAGGCGCATTATTCGACAACGCTTTGATAGCCGCCTCTTCTAGAGGAACAGGGTGCTTCCTTAGCTGCTCGAAGAACCCCTCGGAGAGCTTGGCCGTCTCCAGTGACAGCCGGCCCTGTACAGCTCCATCATCGGCCTCAATGAAGAGCGCCCGATCCACGATGGTCTGCTGCACAAGACCAGAGGCGCGATTGCCGGTCGCAATGTCAAAGGTCAGCTTGCAGCGGGAAATGCGCTCTGCTTGATCCCTGACCGACTTCCCCGTCATGCCACCCGCCGGAATCCCGACTCTTGCCAGCCAGCCCCGCATCGAACCGCCTAGTTCGACTTCGCGGCTCCCTGTGCGAAGGGCTTCAGTTTGCAAGTAGAGCAGGATTAGGCGCGCATGGCTGCCAAAAGGAACTCCTACAAACTCGAAGAGTTGAGAGCCATCTGCCGCGACGACCTGTCGGCGTCCGGGCTCGACCATAAGCTTAACTCGTTCGCTAACGATTCCCCAGGGAGCGTCATCGGCTAAGCGCTTGTGCGGGAGGGCGCACTGCGCCCAGCCTGAGTAAGCGAAGCCAAGACCGCTGTCCTCGTCGGACAGGTAAGCCGCCGCAGCCTCGACGATTGCGCGCTCGATCCCTGCGTCGATGGCTCCCCTGCGGCCCTTCGCCTCGATCAGCTCATGTACCGTTCCCATGGCAGGCACAATGCCTTAGCCCGGTAGCAGAGTCGCCGGGGAAAGGAGTGAGAGGAGCTACTAGGGAAGCTAATTGAAATCCTACTATTAGAATCATCACTGCTTTCCTCGGGATAACGCGTGCAAGCTACTGAATTTCGGAGAGGCGTCTCACTCCTTTCCCCGAGCTGCTCACTCCTTTCCCCACCGCGCTTGTGGATGATTGATCCTCTCACTCGATTCCCCAACAGGGGAGGCGCTCACTAGATTCCCCACAGTCTCTGCGACTCGGGACAGCTCATTACGGTCTGCGCCCAGGCGGCGACCCTCGCGCGGATCACGCCCGGCATCTTCCCAGTCCACCCTCACATTTGCCTTCCGGGAAAGCCGCGCCCAGCGCTCCGTTTCCGTAAACACGAGAGAGGTCCCGGATACCGGCAGCTCTGAACTGTCAACGCCGGTTGGATTCTCCGCAGAAGTGCCGAAGTAAATTTCCCCAGTTGGCGGGCGCTCAGGTGGCGTTCGGCGCTGAAGGTCTGGCCTTGGGAGGCCTGCCTCGCCGGCGTGGCGTTACCTGGGTGAGGGCCGCGGACGGGACGCGCATGCTGTCCGGCACGAGGTCGACGTGCTGGCGCAGGCCCGGACGTCGCGCACCGCGTAAGGGTATTGCCGCGAGAAGGCCCGTCTGAGCACGTCCTCGGCCAGGGTCCGGCGCAGCAGCGTCGCAGCGACCGGGTAGCGCTCGGCCACCGCCTCGGCCGCCGGGCGGAGCCGCCCGTAGTCGCGCCCGTCCATCTCCCCGCAATGCGCCCTCACCAGTCGGTTCGCAGCGTCGAGGTTGGGCCAGGCGACCAGGAAGCCGAGCCCCAGATTGCGGTCGGGATGCGCCAGGGCGTGCGCCATCGCCCGCTCCTCCGCCTCCATGTCGTCGAAATTCGGCAGGCGGCGCAGGTAGTGGCGCAGGTGCTGTGGGTTCAGCCAGCGCTCGTGGCGGACCAGCGCAGCACCTGGGCCTCCTCGCCCCGCCCGAGCGCGTCCAGCACCGCGTCACCCTTGGCCAGCGCTATCAGCAGCTCGGCCAGCCGCAGCGCGCCCGTAAGCGGTGGTTTGAGGCCGTATTGTCCTGGAGCGTGCTGACGGCGAGGTAGCGTCACGGATGGTGAGGTGACGCGATGTTGGAGCGTGTGGC
>NZ_JACIJD010000060.1 GCF_014199205.1 Muricoccus pecuniae
CCGCCATCCGCGAGCACCGCCCGGTGGCCATCCTGCACCGGCAGGGCATCATCAACGGCACGGTGATGGATGCGGCCGCGCCGGGCCTGCGGCTGGTGGCGCGCCACGGCGCCGGCATCGACGGGATCGACATCCCCGCGGCGCGCGCCCGCAACCTGACCGTGACCCGCGCGGCGGGCGCGAACTCCCGCTCGGTGGCCGAGCACGCGATGGCGCTGATGCTGACCATGCTGAAGGACCTTCCCTCCGTCACCGCCGGCATGCGCGACGGCCTCTGGGAGAAGACCTCCCGCATGACCCGCGACATCGACGGGATGACGCTGGGCATCGTCGGCTACGGCGCGATCGGCACCAAGGTCGCGCGCATGGCGGCCGCCTTCGGGATGCGCGTGCTGGCCTATGACCCCCTTCTGCCCGCCGGCCCGCTCTCCGGCCCGGCCGGGCGGGTGGACAGCCTGCCCGAGCTGCTGCGCCAGTCCGAGGTCCTGTCCTTGCACCTGCCGCTGGAGCCGGAGACCCGCGGCATGATCGGCGCGGCGGAGCTCGCGATGCTGCCCAGGGGCGCCATCCTCGTCCACACCGCGCGCGGCGGGATCGTGGACCAGGACGCGCTGCTGGCGGCGCTGGATTCCGGCCAGTTGAGCTGGGCGGGCGTGGACGTCTTCACCAAGGAGCCGCTGGAGGCGGACAGCCCCTTCCGCACCCATCCGCGCGTGGTTCCCACCCCGCATCTGGCCGCCAACACGCCGCGCGGCGCGACCGGCATGGCCTGCGGCGCGGCGGAGAGCATCATCGCGGTCCTGGCCGGGCGCGTGCCGGCGCTGGAGGGCGCGGTGGTCGTCCCCGGCGGGCTGCCCGCCGACCTCGTGCAGGCGGTCTGAGAGGGCAAGCATGATCCCGCGCATCCCCGAGGCGCCTCCGCCGGAGGCGCTCACCCGCGCCTTCCTGGACGCGCTGCGGGCGGCCGGGTTCACGGGCGAGCTGTCGTCCGGCGACGCGGACCGGATGGTCTTCGCCACCGACAACTCCATCTACCGCGTCCCGCCCCAGGCCGTGCTCTTCCCGCGGGACACAGCGGACGTGGCGCGCGCCATGCGGCTGCTGGCCGATGAGCGCTTCCGCGGGGTGGTGCTGGCGCCTCGCGGCGGCGGCACGGGCACGAACGGGCAGTCCCTGACGGCCGGCATCGTGCTCGACCTGTCGCGCCACATGAACCGCATCCTGGAGATCGACCCGGCGGGGCGGCGCGTGCGCGTGCAGGCCGGCGTGGTGAAGGACCAGCTCAACGCGGCCCTCGCCCCGCACGGCCTGTTCTTCGCGCCGGAGCTCTCCACCTCCAACCGCGCGACGATCGGGGGCATGATCTCGACCGACGCCTCCGGCCAGGGCTCCTGCCTCTACGGCAAGACGCGGGACCACGTGCTGGAGCTCACCACGGTCCTGACCGACGGGACAGCCTGGCATTCCGCCCCGCTGGAGGACGAGGCTCTCCGCAGCGTCCAGCGCCGGACCGACCTGGTGGGCGCCGTCCATCGCGCGGTGGACACCATCCAGCGCGAGCACGCCGCCGAGATCGAGGCGGGCTTCCCCAGGCTGAACCGCTGCCTGACCGGCTACGACCTGGCCCATATCAGGGACGGCCAGGGCCGCTTCGACCTGAACAGCGTGATCTGCGGTGCCGAGGGCACGCTGGGCGTGGTGACGGAAGCCACGCTCAACGTGCTCCCCATTCCGGAGCACGTCGCCCTGGTGAACCTGCGCTACGACAGCTTCGATGCGGCGCTGCGCGACGCCGGCGCGCTGATCGCTCTCGGCGCCGCTTCCGTCGAGACGGTGGACAGCAAGGTCCTCGGCCTCGCGCAGAACGACATCGTCTGGGAAGGCGTGCGCGCCTACTTCCCCGAGGATGCCGGGCGCCCGACGCGCGGCGTGCTGCTGGTGGAGTTCGTGGGCGACACGCAGGCCGCCGTGGAAGCCTCGCTCGGGCGCCTGACCGCGATGCTGGACGCCGAGGGCTTCGGTGGCCGCCGCCTCGGCTACACCGTCGCCCGCGGCGAGCCGGCCGTCGGCGCCATCTGGGACATGCGCAAGCGCGCCGTGGGCTTGCTCGGGAACATGGCGGGCGAGAAGCGCCCCATCGCCTTCGTCGAGGACACGGCGGTGCCGCCGGAGCGGCTGGCGGACTACATCGCCGAGTTCCGCGCCCTGCTGGACGGCGCCGGGCTGGACTACGGCATGTTCGGGCATGTCGATGCGGGAGTCCTGCACGTCCGCCCGGCCATCGACATGAAGGACCCGGCCCAGGAGCGGCTGATCCGCGAGGTGTCGGACGGCGTGGCAGCCCTCACCCAGCGCTATGGTGGCCTGCTCTGGGGCGAGCACGGCAAGGGCGTGCGGTCCGAGTACTCGCCCCGCTTCTTCGGCCCGCTCTACCCGCTGGTGCAGGCCGTGAAGGCCGCCTTCGACCCCCACAACCAGCTCAACCCCGGCAAGATCGCAACGCCCCCGGAAGGCGGCGCCCTGCTGCGGGTGGACGGCGTGCCGACGCGCGGCGCGGCCGACCGCGCCATCCCCGAGGCGGCGCGCGCGCCCTACGACACGGCCATGCACTGCAACGGCAACGGCGCCTGCTTCAACTGGGACGCCGACGACGCGATGTGCCCCTCCTGGAAGGGCACGCGGGAGCGGCGGCACTCGCCCAAGGGCCGCGCGATGCTGGTGCGGGAGTGGCTGCGGCGGCTAGGCGAGGCCGGGGTGGACCCGGTGGCCGAGGCCCAGGCGCTGCGGACCTCCCCTCCCCTGCGCGGCTTCCTCGCACGCCTGCGGAACACGCTCGCGCGGCGGCGCGGCGAGGCCGACTTCTCGCACGGCGTGAAGGAGGCGATGGACGGCTGCCTCGCCTGCAAGTCCTGCACCGGCGGCTGCCCCATCAAGGTGAACGTGCCGGACTTCCGGGCCCGGTTCCTGGAACTCTACCACGGCCGCTACCTGCGCCCGCTGCGGCACCACCTGGTCGCGGGGGCCGAGCGCGTGCTGCCGCGCGCGTCGCGCGTCCCGCGCCTCTACAATGCCGTGCTGGGCAGCGGCCCCGGCCGGGCCGCGCTGCGCGCCATCGGGCTCGTGGACAGCCCGCCCGTCTCCGGCATCGAGCTGGGCGCGGAACTCGCCGCCCGCGGCGTCGCCGTCGCGGCACCCGATGCGCTGCGCGCGCTGCCGGACGCCGAGCGCGACCGTTCCGTGATCCTCGTCCAGGACGCCTTCACCAGCTTCAACGAGACCCGGCTCCTGCTCGACGTGCTCGACCTCATGCTGGCCCTCGGCGCGCGGCCCTGGGTCGCGCCCTTCCGGCCGAACGGGAAGCCGCTCCACGTGCACGGCCTCCTCGGCGCCTTCGGCCGTGCGGCCGAGGCGAACGCGGCGATGCTGGGCGAGTTGGCGGGTACGGGGGTTCCCCTGGTCGGGATCGACCCTTCGATGACGCTGACCTACCGGGCGGAGTACCGGGACGCGGGCGTGAAGGTCCCGACCGTCCTGCTGCTCCAGGAATGGCTGGCGCAGCGGCAGGGCGAGATGCCGCAGGCACGCCGGCAGGCGCCCTACCGCCTCCTCCTGCACTGCACGGAGCGCACCAACGCCGCGGCCTCGCCGCGCGAGTGGCGCGCCGTCTTTGCCCGGCACGGGCTGGCGCTCGAGGTCGTCGCGGCCGGCTGCTGCGGCATGGCGGGCACCTACGGCCACGAGGCCGAGCACCGCGCCATGTCGGAACACCTCTACGGCCTGAGCTGGAAGCGCCACGTGGCGGCGGGCGGGGATCTCCTGGCGACCGGCTACTCGTGCCGCTCCCAGGCCAGGCGCCTGGACGGCGTCGCGCTACGCCACCCCGCGCAGGCCCTGCTGGCCGCGATCCGGAAAGGGCGCGGCGAGGAGCCGGTCCCGCTGCCGCGCGCGGCCTGAGCCCTGCGCGAGAACGATACGAGGAGGAACCAAGAAACATGCGAGACAGGATCCTGGGCCGTCGCGGCCTTCTCACAGCCGGCGCGGCCCTCGCCGCCGTGCCGCTCGCCCGCCCGGCCCTGGCGCAGGCTGCCTGGCCCGCCGGGCGACCGATCGAGCTGATCGTGGGCTTCGCCCCCGGTGGCGGCACGGACGTGATGCTGCGCGCTCTCGCCCAGGCCATGGCCGCCGAGCTGCCCGGCTCCAACTTCGTCATCAGCAACCGCCCCGGCGCGGGCGGCGAGACGGCCTATGCGCTTCTCCAGGCCGCGCGGCCGGACGGCTTCACCATCGGCGGACTGAACACGCCGGGCTACCTCTCCGTGCCGATCGAGCGCCGCGTGCGCTACGACCGCACGAAGATCCGCGCCATCGCCCGACTGGTCGATGATCCCAGCGCCTTCGTCGTGCACCAGGACTCACCCTACAAGTCCCTCGCCGACCTCGTGGCGGACGCGAAGCGCCGGCCGGGCCAGATCAGCGTCGGCTCGTCGGGCGTCGGCACGGACGACCATCTCGGCCTCACGCTGTTCCAGGCGGCCACCGGAACGGAGTTCATCCACGCTCCCTATGCCGGCGCCGGGCTGGTGAAGAACGCGGTGCTCGCGCGGCACATCGACGTCGCCGGACTGAACCTCGGCGAGATCGGGATGCTCGGCCAGGACAGGCCGGCGCTGCGCCCGCTCGCCGGCATGGGCGAGCACCGCTGGGACCTGATGCCGGACGTGCCGACCTTCCGCGAGCTGGGCTACGACGTGCTGATGACGAGCGAGCGCGGCATCGGCGCGCCGCGCGGTGTGCCGGACGAGATCGCGCTGCGCCTGCAGGAAGCGGTCGCGCGCGTGGTCGCCAAGCCGGAATGGGCCGAGAAGGCCCGGCAGCTCGAGCTGCCCATGGCCTATCTGCCGGGCGCCGAGTGGGAGGCGCAGATGCCGGCGCAGGAGGCCCGCTACCGCGCCATCTGGGAGAAGACCCCGTGGCAGCAGTGAC
>NZ_JACIJD010000061.1:1653-4909 GCF_014199205.1 Muricoccus pecuniae
GTGGTGGTTTCTCGTGATCTTTGACAGGTGAATCGGAATGGTGTGTTGAGTAGCCCTGGTGGCTGCTGATGCGCTGGCATGCTTTCGGGTATGCTGTGCGTGTTGGTGGTGATCTGGGGTTTGAGTAGAGTTGTTCTCGGTGTTGCTGCCGTCCGGTTGGACGCGCGGGTTCTGGTGATGATCTGGGGCGGATGTTCTGGGTCGTGTTGGTCCTGCGTGCGGGCGGTGGAAGAAGTTGAGTGAAAGAAGGGCGTTCGGTGGATGCCTTGGCGCCAAGAGGCGATGAAGGACGTGGCACGCTGCGAAAAGCCGCGGGGAGATGCGAGCGATCGTTGATCCGCGGATGTCCGAATGGGGAAACCCCTCCTTTATGGAGATCTGCACCTGAATACATAGGGTGTGGAGGCGAACCCGGGGAACTGAAACATCTCAGTACCTGGAGGAAAAGACATCAACAGAGATTCCCCTAGTAGTGGCGAGCGAACGGGGAGCAGGCCAGTGGTTTTGCTGGGAGAAGCCGAAGGATCTGGAAAGGTCCACCGCAGCGGGTGATAGTCCCGTAGGCGTAGTGCTCAGCAGGATCCTTGAGTAAGGCGGGGCACGTGAAACCCTGTCTGAACATGGGGGGACCACCCTCCAAGCCTAAATACTCCTTGGCGACCGATAGTGCACAAGTACCGTGAGGGAAAGGTGAAAAGCACCCCGACAAGGGGAGTGAAAGAGACCTGAAACCGAGCGCTTACAAGCAGTCGGAGCCCCCGTTGTGGGGTGACGGCGTACCTTTTGTATAATGGGTCCGCGAGTTCGTGTTGGCAGCAAGCTTAAGCCGTGAGGTGTAGGCGCAGCGAAAGCGAGTCTGACAAGGGCGCTTGAGTTGCCGGCATGAGACCCGAAACCGAGTGATCTAGCCATGGCCAGGCTGAAGGTGGGGTAACACCCACTGGAGGGCCGAACCCACGCCTGTTGAAAAAGTCGGGGATGAGCTGTGGCTAGGGGTGAAAGGCCAATCAAACTCGGAAATAGCTGGTTCTCCGCGAAATCTATTGAGGTAGATCGTCAGGTGGTCACCGCCGGAGGTAGAGCACCGGAAGGGCTAGGGGGGCCCAAAGCCCTACCAAACCCTACCGAACTCCGAATGCCGGTGAGTGTAGCCTGGCAGACAGACAGTGGGTGCTAAGGTCCATTGTCGAGAGGGAAACAGCCCAGACCACCGTCTAAGGCCCCTAATTCGTGGCTAAGTGGGAAAGCATGTGGGACGGCCAAAACAACCAGGAGGTTGGCTTAGAAGCAGCCATCCTTTAAAGAAAGCGTAATAGCTCACTGGTCTAATAGCTGTTCTGCGGCGAAAATGTAACGGGGCTCAAGCCACGAGCCGAAGACGTGGGTTCAGCGCAAGCTGAGCGGTAGCGGAGCGTTCCGTAGGCCTGCGAAGGGAGACCCGTGAGGGCTCCTGGAGGTATCGGAAGTGCGAATGCGGACATGAGTAGCGACAAAGAGGGTGAGAACCCCTCTCGCCGAAAGTCCAAGGGTTCCTGCGCAAGGCCAATCCGCGCAGGGTGAGCCGGCCCCTAAGGCGAGGGCGACAGCCGTAGCCGATGGAAACAGGGTGAATATTCCCTGGCCCCCCAGATGTGACGACCATGAAGCGCGGTCTCCTCTTATCGGATTGAGGGGGCAGGTGGATTGGTCCGGGAAATAGCACTGGGATTATGGACCGTACCCGAAACCGACACAGGTGGACTGGTTGAGTATACCGAGGCGCTTGAGAGAACCATGCTGAAGGAACTAGGCAAATTGCTCGCGTAACTTCGGGATAAGCGAGACCCCATGGCACGCAAGTGTTGTGGGGTGGCACAGACCAGGGGGTGGCGACTGTTTAGTAAAAACACAGGGCTCTGCGAAATCGAGAGATGACGTATAGGGTCTGACGCCTGCCCGGTGCCGGAAGGTTAAAGGGAGAGGTGAGAGCCTCGAACTGAAGCCCCGGTAAACGGCGGCCGTAACTATAACGGTCCTAAGGTAGCGAAATTCCTTGTCGGGTAAGTTCCGACCTGCACGAATGGCGTAACGACCTCCCCACTGTCTCCAGCATGGGCTCAGCGAAATTGAATTCCCCGTGAAGATGCGGGGTACCCGTGGTCAGACGGAAAGACCCTATGAACCTTTACTGCAGCTTGGCAGTGGCGCCAGGAAGGGGCTGTGTAGGATAGGTGGGAGCCGATGAAGCAGGGGCGCTAGCCTTTGTGGAGGCAACCTTGAAATACCACCCTGCGCCTTTCTGGCGTCTAACCGAACCCCGTTAGCCGGGGTCGGGACCCTGCCTGGTGGGCAGTTTGACTGGGGCGGTCGCCTCCCAAAGTGTAACGGAGGCGCGCGATGGTGGGCTCAGGCCGGTCGGACATCGGCTGTTGAGTGCAAAGGCACAAGCCCGCCTGACTGCGAGCGCGACAGCGCGAGCAGAGACGAAAGTCGGCCTTAGTGATCCGGTGGTCCCGCGTGGAAGGGCCATCGCTCAACGGATAAAAGGTACTCTAGGGATAACAGGCTGATCTCCCCCAAGAGTCCACATCGACGGGGAGGTTTGGCACCTCGATGTCGGCTCATCGCATCCCGGGGCTGGAGCAGGTCCCAAGGGTTCGGCTGTTCGCCGATTAAAGCGGTACGTGAGCTGGGTTTAGAACGTCGTGAGACAGTTCGGTCCCTATCTGCCATGGGTGTTGGAGACTTGAGAGGATCTGTCCCTAGTACGAGAGGACCGGGATGGACGCACCTCTGGTGCACCGGTTGTGGCGCCAGCCGCATCGCCGGGTAGCCAAGTGCGGAACGGATAACCGCTGAAGGCATCTAAGCGGGAAACCAGCCTCAAGACGAGGTCTCCCCAAGGGCCGTGATAGACCATCACGTTGATAGGCCGCAGGTGGAAGACGGGTAACCGTCGCAGCCGAGCGGTCCTAATCGCCCGATCGAACTCACTTCCTCCACCGCATGAGGGCTAATCCCCCTCACCGCACGCAGCACCAACACGTACCCTGCCCCCTCAACACACCATCCCCTCACCAACCCATCCGTCACCCCTTTGATCCGGCCCGGTGGCCTGGTGCCCCTAGCGAGTGTGCCACACCCGATCCCATCCCGAACTCGGCCGTGAAACCACTCAGCGCCCATGGTACTGCGTCTTAAGGCGCGGGAGAGTCGGTCGGCGCCAGGCCACCAGACCGGATCAAAAAACGGATACATCACCCACGCGGGGTGGAGC
>NZ_JACIJD010000062.1 GCF_014199205.1 Muricoccus pecuniae
GCCACACGCTCCAACATCGCGTCACCTCACCATCCGTGACGCTACCTCGCCGTCAGCACGCTCCAGGACAATACGGCCTCAAACCACCGCTTACCATCTACTCGTAGCGTCTGCAGTTTCATCGATAAGAAAATGCGGCATCTGGGATCGATCCCAGGTAAGAACTGCCCGTCCAACAGGCGTTCACGCACGATAAGCGTCAAACCTCGTGCCTGATGGGCAGAGCAGGAGCGCTTGTCCCGATCATTGACCAGGGCCGAAGTTGCCCCACGCCAATGCCGGCGCAGGGCAATCTGCTTCTGTGACGAATTGCCGGCCGGCATCAATGCCTGTTGCCGGCAAGTCCGCTCCGTCCAGCCCTCGGTTTCAGTAGAAGCCGCCGGGAAGCAAGTAGCCTGCCTCCCCCTGACGCATCCGCGTCGCGATCTCGTCGTCCTGCAGCCCGTCCAGGCACCACCCCACGGCACGCTGCCCCGTGGCGCCGAGGCTGTGCCGGTTCGAGCCGACAGCCGTGCTTGTCGTCGCGGTCACCTTCACGCCCTGCCGTGTCAGTGCGTCGGCGTAAGCCTGTTGTGCGGCGTAGGGGATGAGCTTGTCCTCCGCATCTCCCACAATGAAGACGCGGCGCCGGTCGGAGGCCTGGATGCTCCCCACTTCGCGGATTGGGTCGTAGGCATCCACCAGGGTCTGGCTCAGCCGCGGCCCACGCGCCGCATTGCCCATCGCCTCCTCCCGCTCCCGCAGAGCAGTAAGGGCGGAGCTGAACGCGGCACAGGCGATGTCGCTGCGCGCTGCCAGCATCCCGGCAAGCGACGGCCCGCCGCCGGATTGCGCGGCGATGCCGAAGCTCTCGATCCTGTGGCGCTGCTTGATGGCCTCCAGCGCGGCATTCATCAGCGCCACTTCACGACGCCGGAACTGCTCGCTGGCAATGCCCGATGAGCCGTAGTTTCCGGGGCGTGCGACGATGATGAAGGGGTGGCCGAGCGCGCGGGACTGCGCCTCCGCCGCGCGCTGCAACGACTCCTCGCTGGGGTTGCCGTACGAGTCCGAGACGCCCACGCGAACCAAACGCCCCTGCTCATCGTAGGACTGGTTGAGGCGGTTGCCGTGAATGAAGGCCACGGCCTTTGGGTTCGTCCCGGCCAGTCCGGCGGCGTAGTAGCGGATGCAAACGCCCTCCACCGTGCCGTCCGGATAGGGTGCGCTAGCCCAGACCTGGCCCGGGCGGTCCGGGCATTCGGACTGGCGCAGGATAACGCCGGTCCGCAGGCCCTCGTGGCTCATCGTGCTGTAGCCCTGCGCCATCGCCGGCAGGGGCGCGCAGAGCAGCCCCGCCATCAGCGCTATCTTCCAGGTCATGTCGTTTCCTCCCCTCGTGCTCGCCATCAATCCGGCGAGATGTTGCCGCGCCGGATGATGCCCTCCCAGCGCGGGATGTCGGTGGCCAGGAGGGTGCGAAGCTCCTCAGCTGTGCTGCCGACGGAATCGAAGCCAATTTCGGCGAGACGTGCCCGCACCCCGGGCATGGTCAGCACCTCCCGCGCGGCGGAGGCCAGGCGGCCCACCACGGGGCCGGGCAGCCCGGCTGGTCCGATCAATGCGTTGATCAGCGCGGCGTCCACCTCGGCGTAGCCCGCTTCGGCCATGGAGGGCACCTCCGGTAAAAGGGGTGCCCGCGCCGCGCCGGTGACGGCCAGGGCGCGAAGACGCCCGGCGCGCACGTGCTCGGCGATGGCGGGCACGGTGCCGAAGGCCATCCGCACCCGCCCCGCCAGCAGGTCGGCGATCATCGGGCCGCCGCCGCGATAGGGCACGTGCAGGAAGGTGAAGCCGGCGGCCTGGCGGAGTTGCTCGCCCGCCATGTGCACGGCGGTGCCGTTGCCAGCCGATCCGAAGGGCACGCTTTCGGGCTTTGCGCGCGCTTCCGCCACCAGGGCGGAGAGTTCGCGCCAGGGCTCGCCCGCCGGGACGACGAGGGCCAACGGGGCACGTACCAGCAGCGAGACCGGTGTGAAGTCCCGCACGGTGTCGTAGGGCAAACGCCCGCCGAACAGGCCCGGGTTGACCAGGAAGGCGGTGTCCACCACGCCGAGCGTGTAGCCGTCCGCCGCCGCGGTCGCGACCGCCTGGGTGCCCGTGAGGCTGGCCGCGCCGCCGCGGTTCTCGACGACGAAGGACTGACCCAGCACCTGGGCCAAGTCCTGCCCGAGCAGGCGCGCCGTGATGTCGCTGGCCCCGCCCGGCGGGTACGGCACGATCAACCGGACCGGCCGCACCGGCCAGGCCTGGGCGCGCGCCGTCCCGGCGAGGGCCCCAAGCGGTAGGGCCGCGAGAAGGGCCCGACGTCCCCGGCTTGAAACGTTCATGTCTTCGTTCCCTCCCCTGGTCCGCTTCAACCGGCGTCCAGCGCCCAGTGCTCGGAAAGCCACGGCTCCAGCCGGGTAGGGTCGAGCTCCAGCCCGATGCCTGGTGCGTCCGGCACCGCCAGTGTGCCGTCCGTCCGTGGAGCAATCGCACCGCCGAGGGACAGCAGCGGATTGGCCGTCGCGTCCACCTCAACGAAGGGATAGGCGGCCGGCCCCCCGCCGCGGCGTGCGGTCAGCAGCGCGCCCATCTGCAGGGCAGCGTGGGCGTTCACGCAGGTGCCGAAGACGTGCGGCATGACCGGGAGGTCGTAAGCATCCGCCAGGGCGGCGACGCGGCGCAGACCGGAGAAGCCGCCGCAAACCGTCAGGTCCGGCTGCAGCACGGAGAAGGTTCGGGCCTCGAGAAAGTCCCGGAACGCGGCCAGGCTGGCCAGTGCTTCGCCCCCTGCAATCGCGCATCGGGCGGAGGCGGCTACCGCCCGGTAGCCGCCAATGTCTTCCGGGCCCAGCGGCTCTTCGATCCAGAGCAGGTCGGCCTCCTCCATGTGGCGCGCGCTCTCGATCGCGGCGCCGACGCTGTAGCCCTGGTTCACGTCCACCATCAGTGCGACGTCGTCCCCCACCTGCCGCCGCGCCGCCCGCATCACGGCCCCGTCCAGCCGGGGCGCAAAGCCGACACGCGGCTTGATGGCGCGGAAGCCGCGGCCCAGCAGTGCCTCGATCTGCGCGGGGTAGGCGCCGTAGGGCGCGCCGCCCTCGGCGATGAAGGGGCCGCTAGCATAGGCCAGCATACGGTCTCGGAGTGCGCCGCCGAGCATTCGCGCCACGCTGATCCCCCGCGCCCGCGCGGCGAGATCGTGCAGGGCCATGTCCACGGCCGAGACGGCCATCATCGCCGCCCCCCGCCGGTCGTAGCCCAGCGTACCCAGCATGGCTTGGTAGAGCCGGCCCATCTCCGCTGCCGGCTGACCGAGCACGAGCGGAGCGAGGCGGGAACGGACGAAACCCGCTGCAGCGAAGGGGGAGTTGAAGACCTCGCCCCAGCCCACCGTGCCGTCCTCGCCCTTCAGGCGGAGCAGCAGGAAGTCTCGACGCCGAATGAAGGTCGAGGCATTGCCCAGTGCTGGGCTGGGCGCGAACCCTACATGGAACCCCTCGATCGCCGTCACTCGCACAAAGCGCATCCTCTCCGGGTCTTTTCGTGGGAAGACCGTGCCGATGCCGCGGTTATGCTGTCAAATAGCCAAACGTCCTCAGATCATGAGTGATTGGTTATGATGTTGAACTTGCGCGAGCTCGAAGTCTTCCGAGCGGTGATGGAGGCGGGCGGCGTTACCGGCGCGGCGGAACGACTGAGCATGAGCCAGCCGGCGGCGAGCAAGATGTTGCAGGGCGCGGAGGCGCGGCTGGGCTTCGCCCTTTTCCGGCGGGATCGGCAGCGCCTCGTTCCGACGGCCGAGGCCTATGCTCTTATGCCAGAGCTGCTCGGAACCTTCGCCGCCATCGACGGGCTGGAGCGGCTCGCGGCGGCGCTTCGGGCGGGGCAGGGCGGGCAGATCTCCGTGGCGGCGGTGCCGGTTCTGGCGACGGCGCTGCTGCCACCGGCGGTCACCGTCTTCCGCGCGGCTCGCCCGGAGGTGCTGGTGCGCCTGCGTGCGCTCTCCGCGATCGAGAGTGTGAACCAGGTGGCGAACCACCAAGCCGACCTCGGGGTCATCCTCGGGAGCACGGCGGATCCGCGGATTGAGGTGCGGCAACTACACCGATCCGAGATCGGCTGCGCGCTACCGGCGAAGCATCCTTTCGCCTCCAGGCCCTTCCTTGCACTTCAGGACCTGGAGGCGGAGACGGTCATCTCCCTGAGCCCGGCGCAGCCCGTCGGCCAACTCGTCCAGGTCGCCTGGAGCGAGGCTGGCATCGCCCGGCGGTTGGCTATCGAGGTGTCGCAGTCGAGCATTGCCTGCGCCCTGGTCCGGGCTGGCGCGGGCATCGCGGTGCTGGACGGCTTCGGCCTTGCCGAGGCGAGGGCGCAGGGGCTCGTCACTCGTCCGCTCCGGCCATGGATCCCGCTGGACGTGACCCTCATCCTCGACCGAGGGCGGGAATGCTCGCGGCTGACGACTGCCTTCGTGAGGGCGCTGGAGGAGACGCTGTCCAGCACTCTAGGGAAAGTAGAGGATCAGACTGGTGAGCCAGACATAAGGACTGGGTGAAAACTCTCCGAGGGCCGAGGTTGAATCGTCCTCTACGCACGATAATCCTTCAACTTCGTGCCTGGTGGGGCAGGGGGGTGGCTACAACTCGCGCCGCATTCGAACCACCTCGGGTTCTCACGCTGCCGAGCTGAACGGCTGAGTTTGGCCGAGGAACGAACCCGCTATCGCGGGATTGGTCCTGTTTGCACTGATGCGCTGCCGCGTCGGCAGACAGGCATGAATTGAGCGGGCCCGGGCCCGAGCCG
>NZ_JACIJD010000063.1 GCF_014199205.1 Muricoccus pecuniae
CCGGACTTCAGGCGAATACCGGTTCGAGGTCTTCTTCGTCATGGCTCCATCCTCTCAAGAGTTGGAACCTCCAGGAAACCCGGGGCGGTTCACCGCGCCTTGCGGAGCGCCTCCACCATGTCGGCCCGTGCCCTGACCAGGTCCCGCCTGTTCGAAGCAGTGCTTCGAACCGTGTTCCGGGTCGGGCACCCAGACCGGGGTCAACTCGCCGGCCCGGTGCAAACGCGCGAGCGCCGTCGCGTCCCGCCGGTCGGTCTTGATCCGCTCCCCGGGCTTGCGTGGGATGAGGCTCGGCGCGACCACCACGCAGTCGTGGCCACGGTCCCGCAGGTGTCGATACACCCCGTAGCCGCACGGGCCGGCCTCATGGGCGAAGCGCAAAGTTCGGCCGCCCCGGCCAAGCCGGGCCACCAACTTGTCCAGTGCCGACGGTTCGTTCGGGATCTCCCCTATGACCCGGACCTCGCCATCCCGACCGGCCTCCGCGACACAGACGGCGATCGTCGCCTTGTGCACGTCCAGCCCGACAAAGATGACCCTCTCTCCCACGGCCCGTCTCCTGTGCTGAGGCAAGGCGCCGGCACACCCGGCGCAACCCTCGTCATTCCTGCACAGTTCGAGGCGGGCCACCCCCGCCTCAGACGGACATCTGGTCTAGTCACCCTGTTGCAGTACCGGCCGGCTTGCTGCGTCATCAGCCCAGGGCCGCAAACGGATCAGGCTCGTTGGGCCATTCAGCCTTGCAGGCTCCGTCCGGGCCTTGCACCTGTACGTCAGCGTTATGGCCGTTCCGAACCCACCTCGTTGCAGTCGAAATAGCCGCTCGCACGGCTGCGGCCTTCGTCGAATAGCCTGTGTAATCATTGCCATCGTGGCGGATCTTCCACCCAGATCCGTCCTCCAGAACGTAGTAGGTCATCTGCGTCATAGACTTGGCCCTCCCTTTCGCAGCCTTACTCCCGCCCCAAAGTCGTCCTCTGCAGGAAACTCCACCCCTGCAGGTTCTAGCGCTGCCCGAAAAGCAGCCACGCTGGTCGCCCTCGTGGCTCGGGTTCCAACCTCGGAACCTGCGACCGTAACTAGGCAGCTATTCGCCTGAATGGCCAGGCGCTGCTGATGCCAGCCTAGGAGCCTCCCTGCCTCCCGGCACTGCTCCGGCGTCACCGGCCAATCCGCTGGGTTACAGAGGCGGGCCGGACCGTGGTTACACCTTTTCTGGCCCGACCGTGGCACCGCCTTCCTTCACCGCCGTATCTTTGGGCCGCAACGGTCCTTCAGGAAACGTGTAGCAGCGGGATTGTTAAAGGGGGTCGTCACGGTTAGAGCGCCACGTACTGCAGGAGCAGCGAGCCAAGTTCAGCTTCCTGCACCAGGGATGCGGCCTCGGGCAGGGTGAACCACTGGCGCGTCCGCTCCTGCCGCTCCGGCCAGTCAACGGGAAGGCGGTCAACGCGCATCGGAAAGACCTCGACGGTGCACATTACCGTTCGACCATCGGCCAGGTGCTTGTGGTAGCTGTAGGAGCCGGCCGGCTCTAACTGCACCTGCCCGGTGACGCCGGCTTCCTCGAAGGCCTCCTTGGCGGCCAGCTCCGGACCGCTCAACTGCTTTTCCGCCCAGCCTTTCGGGAGAACCCACCGCCGGGTCTCGCGGCTCGTCACCAGCAGCACGAGCGTGAGCCCAAGCTCGTCCTTGAGCGGCAGAACCGCGAACTGCTTACCCGCTTCGCGGTTCGGCTTGCCGGGCACCGCGCTGTACTACTCGGTCGCCACCTGTCCGCCGTGCGCCGCCCCCCCAAAGCCAGCATTGCCCACCTCGATGGGTGAGTAGAGGATGTCCGAGTTGGCCATCAGCCCGTGAGACGCCGCCCCGGTCCGGCTCTGCTGCAACCAGTCCGGGCAAGCGATCGGATGGCCTTGAGCTTTGACCTCCTCCTGTCTCTGATTGGCCAGCATGTAGGTGCAGTACTCGTCAGCCGCCGCGTCAGCGTCCATGTCGGCCGGGATAAGCTCACTGGCCCGGATCGCATCCGAGATCGCCCCCCAGTTGCCGGTGAGCCCGATGCCGGTCATCTCCCGATCGGGCCGAACCTCCGTGCTCAGGCGTACTGCGTTAACGATGATCGCGGTCTGCACGATCCAGAGGAACTGTTCTTGCTTGGTCACGAACCCTCCTGGCTCCTCTCGCGTGTCGCTGATGCTTGTCGCAACAGGGCCGGAAGCCTGTGGCTTGGGCGTGAGGGGAGCGACCCCAGGAGGACCAAATTGCCGGGCTCGCCTCCGAGCCCACCACGACTTCCGGTGTTCATCTTTGGTCAGGATTCGATGGCTGGATAGGCGTGAGCCGCTTGCTGGCGTTCTGTTGAACAGGTCGGGTAACCCTCAGATTGCCATGTCGTGAGAGGGGGGAGTGGGCGCAGGCAATTGGACGCTTGCGCGCCTGGCGCACCCCAAAGATCCATCACTTGGCCGAAAGCCGTGGCCGACTTGATCACCTTGGCGCTGGCACCCGGCAACACTGCCGATATCAGCATGGCCCTGGCGCTACTCCAGGCCGTGGCGAGGCTTCGACGCCGTATCGCGAACAAGGCCTAACGACGCAGACAGCCTCGTCACTGGCTGCAGGACAGGCGCATCGAGGCTGTCGTCCCGTCCATCACCACGCGCATCGTGCCCTATCTTTCTCGACCACCTCGCCTGTAAGCGCCGCAACGTCACCAAGCGTCTATTCTGCCGCCGCGAGAACTGACGGAGACTGGCCATGCGCTACGACCGTCTCGCCCGGAATTACATCGCAAGCTTCGGCCTCATGGCCGCCATCATCAAGTGAACCTAAATGAGATTCCTACCTAGTGTCCCGGTTCTGAAATTCGTGACAAAGCCTGCTTCGCCGTATCCTCGCCCAAGGACCGCAGGCAGAAGCGCTTGACGCTGGCGAGGATGTCGTCGGCTGATTTGACCCAGCGGAAGGGCTTCGGGTCGGCGTTGGTGGCGTCCACGAAGGCGTGGATGTCACGCTCAAGAGCGCCGACTGAGCAGTGGACACCGCGGCGGATCGCGCGCTCGGTCAGCAGCCCGAACCAGCGCTCGACCTGGTTGATCCAAGACGCCGAGGTGGGCGTGAAGTGGACGTGGTAGCGTGGCCGCTTGGCCAGCCAGTCCCGGATCAGCTTGGTTTTGTGGGTGCCCAAGTTGTCGAGCACGAGGTGGACGTCGAGATCGGGCGGGACCTGGGCATCGATCTCGTCGAGGAACTTACGAAACTCGGCTGCGCGATGCCGAGGAAAGCACTTGCCGATCACCGTTCCCGCTTTGACGTCGAGGGCCGCGAACAGGCTGGTCGTGCCGTGGCGGACGTAGTCGTGGGTGCGCCGCTCGGCTTGGCCCGGTCGCAAAGCCAGGAGTAGCTGGGTCCGGTCAAGCGCTTGCACTTGGCTCTTCTCGTCCACGCACAGCACCAGCGCGCGGTCGGGCGGCGCGAGGTAGAGACCAACGATATCACGCACCTTCTCGGCAAAGAGCGGGTCGGTGGACAGCTTGAAGCTTTCCATCCGGTGCGGCTGCAAGCCGAAGGCACGCCAGGCCCGGCCAACCGTCGTGGCCGACAGGCCAGACGCTCTCGCCATCGTCCGCAGGCTCCAGTGCGTGCTGCCCTTCGGACGCTCCGCGAGCGTGCGGTCCACCAGCGCCGCGATCTGCTCGTCGACGATCCGTCGCGGCGCGCCAGGACGGGGTTCGTCCAGCAGCCCGTCCGTGCGCTGTCGGGCAAAGCGCTCGCGCCACTTGCCAACCGTATGCTTGGCAATGCCAAGCTCTGCGGCAATCGCCGTGTTGGTCAGCCCCGCACCCGCCTGCAGGACGATGCGCGCACGCAGGGCCAGGGCCTGTGCCGTCTTGCGCCGCCGCGCCCAGCTCTCAAGCTCGGTCCGCTCCGCATCACTCAGGTCCAAGGCTGTCGGCACTCGGTAGGGCATCTGCGCCTCCGCATCAGCCCCAACACTTTGCCACGAATTTCAGGCGCAGGACACTAGGAAGCGCTCCGCCGGGCTTTTGCGGCGAGCGCTGCTTCCAGGGCTTCGGCCTCGCGGACGAGGCGGCACAGCAGTCCGATGCCCTGCTTTGGCGGCAGTGACGCGACCCCGGCCACACTGATCGAGCGCACCCGCCGGGCGGCGGCGACGGCGCTCGGCAGGCCGAGCGTGCCCACCTCCTCCAGCATGTGCGCGACCTGCCCGAGCGTCCCCTCGACCAGGGCCGTCATCCCGGCCGGGGCGGGCTGCTGCCCCGCCCCGGCATTGTCGTTGGCCGCCCCGCTCACGCCGCGCGGATCCCGCCGAGGAAGCGGTCCACCTGGCCACGGAGCAGCTCGGCTTTCTGCGCCAGCTCGCCGGATGCCGCGCGGACCTGGGTCGCCGCCGCCCCGGTCTGCTGCGCTCCTTCCGTCACCCCGCCCGCGTGCCGGCTGACGTCGCGCGTGCCCGCCGC
>NZ_JACIJD010000064.1 GCF_014199205.1 Muricoccus pecuniae
AATCACATCGGTGAGCTGGCGCCATGGCACCTGCGGCCAGACAGCGCTTGAGCCCCGTCAACCCGCAACAGCCGTAGCCGTCAGTAAACGCTTACCAAGCGCGGACGCATCGGCTGGCAGAAGGTGTCTGGCTACAACTGGCGCGCCTTGGTCGAGGCGGACATCGCGCGCTTCAAGCAGGTCATCGGCGGCGCGCTGCGCTCGCGCACCGACGAGCGCCGTGCGACCGAGGTGGCCGTCGCTGTCACTGTGCTGAACCGTATGCTCGAGCTCGGACGGCCGGAGTACGTCCGCATTGCATAACCCCGAACCCGGGTAGGGCCAAGTTGACGGTGCTCCCGAACCAACCACCGGAAAGAGCGAATCACACCTACGGCGCTGGCGGGATCACATGCGAGTCAGCGATCAAGCCGGTTGGTATCAGAGGGTCTGGCGCCGCGCATCCTGTGAGGCCGGTATCGTCAGCGCCGATCCCGCGGCAGGCGCGCGAAGCCCGGGGCTTCGGGCCGGTTTCCTGCGGCTGGATGGGTGTGAGAAGGGCACCCCGTTCGCCAGCGGCAGCAGCCCCGCGATGAGGATGATGGCGGAGCCAAGGAGGGCTGCCGTGGTGGGCAACTCCGAAAAGATCACCAGGCCGAAGACGATGGACAAGGGCAGCCGCGAGTAGCCGTAAGGTGCCAGGTGGGAGACGTTACAGCGCTGTACTGCGAGGAGGGTGAGCCAAACGGCTCCTGTTCCCGCCGCAGAGACCGCGAGAAGAGCTGGCCATTCCTGCCATGGCAGGGCAAAGTGCGGGACCGATACGGTTGAGCCTGCCAACGTGGCGCAGGTGATCCAAAGAAAGATCGTCGCAGGGGCGTCCACCCGGCCGATGGCTCGGGTCGTCACAACAGCTGCGGCGTTCAGCCCGACCCCCGCGAGAAGAACGAGAGAGGCCGTATCCCAGGCGGCGGGCAGATGGCCGACAACGATCAGGGCTCCGCAGAAGCCGAGGAAGGTGGCGCCCTTCTGCAGGAGTGATGGTGTTTCCCCAAGGAACGCGGCGCCGAGGAGCGTCATCCACATCGGAGCGGTGAAGGTGAGGGCGGTTGCCTCGGCTAGGGGCAACCTGGCCAGCCCGAAGAAGATCATCCAGAGCGAGATGAAGGACAGGGTGGCCCGCAGTATCTGCAGGCCCGGTTGTGACGTCCGGTAGATCTGGGGGCCTTGCCGGGCGAACAGAAAGCCGAGGAGGACGGCTGAACCGAGGCCGCGAAGCAGGACGAGATGCTCGGCGGCCAGCGAAGGTCCAACCTGCCGGATGGCCGTCCCTTCCAAGGCGAGGCAGGCCTGCGAGAGGAGGAAGCACGTCACGCCGTAAGCGCTGGCCGAACGGGCGACAGAAGGCGGTCCGGCGCTGCTCATGGCGGCTGCGTGGGGGTGCCCTCGGGCCGATGTGGGCACTTCCCCTCGGCTTCTCGCATTTCCGCATGGGCGCGCTTACGGGCGGCGCGGGCATAGCGACCTCGCTCTGAACTCGCCCCATGCATGATCGGGCGGACGAGGCTTTCCTCGTAGGCGTCCCAGGCGGCCGGGGGCATTCCCGGTGCCTCGCCAACCTCGAAGCGGTTCAAGGTCGCGTCCGCATAGACCTCACGGGGAAGAGGCTGCACCTGGAGGAAGGGGCGGGTTGCGTCGAAGCGAATGGGCCGGCCGGTTCGCAACAGGCGAATGTTCGTGAACAGGGGACCGAACCAGCGGTCCGTCTCGACAATCCCTTCGAGGATCTGGAAACCCTCTGGCCGCGGCAAGTTGGCCGGAGCTCGGACCAGGAGGCTGTGTCCCGGAGAGGTGCTCACGAACCAGCCGGTCCAAATCTGGAGGAGGCCGTGGATCTCGGTCGCTGTTATCCAGGACGGGCAGTAGCCCTTGGTTCCCTCGCTCGCGATCGCATCCCACGCCTCGAACGAGCCGGGATAGGCGAGTTCCTGGAAGGGATACCAGTTCTCTTCGCCGGTCTCCGGATCCTCCATTCCAATCTCACAGTCCGTCCCGCCATCCCAGATCAAGCTGAAGGAGGTCGGCAGGAAGACCAAGTAGCCGAAGCTGGATGCGGCTGAAGAGGGCAAGCAGTACTGCGCGGCGCGATGGGGAAGGGTGCCACCAGCATCTTTGCCCGCGCGACGCGGGGCGACCCCAGGGAGGACGCGATGGAAGGTGATCAGCGAGGGACTATCCAGCATGACCGCCTCCACCGCGTCCCGGTTGGCCGAGGTTTTCAGGTGAAGGATATGGTTCCGCTGCCAAACCGGAACTGCCGGCGAGGCTGTTCAGGTGAATGGGTGATGGTTCCGCTACCAAACCTGAATTGCCGTCCCTGGACGGCCGGAAGCTGCCCGCCAGCGAGGCTGTCCTCGGATACCGAGCGACAAGAGGTGCCTTGGGCCGAGGCGCTTGGCTGTGTGGGGCGGCGATCGATACGCATGGACTTCGGAAGCGACCGCGAGATTGAACGAAGGGGATCTTCCATCGCGTTTCTCCTAAAGTCGGTTGTGTCGACTAGATCAGCTCTCCCTCGCGGCACAAGAACGCTTTCTCGAAAGCAGGGTTAGTTGCGGCCGGTATGCCGGTCACAACAAGAATCCGGGAACGAAAGAGTCCGGGGGAACGGGTGGGGCAGAGGTCGGGGAGAGACTGCAGGGATGTCTTCCCCTGATAAGAAAGTCGCGCCCCGTCCGTGGAACGCAGATGACCCTGCCCCTTACGTGCCCTCACTCATAAGCAGAGTCCGTTCTCCGTATGCCCCTGCTCGGGGCGGGTTGCAAAGACTGCTGGGGTGAGCCCGCCCAGGCTCGTATGTGGGCGGGCCGTGTTGTAGTCGATCCTCCACGCCTCGATGATCCGGCGCGCCGCGGCCAGGCTGCTGAACAGGTGCTCGTTCAGGCGTTCGTCCCGGAACCGGCCGTTGAAGCTTTCCACGAACCCGTTCTGCTGCGGTTTGCCGGGTGCGATGTAGTGCCACAGCACCGACCGCTCTTCCTGCCAGCGCAGAATGGCGTGCGAGGTCAGCTCCGTGCCGTTGTCGCTGACCACCATGGCCGGACGGCAACCGCGCAGCTCGACAATGCGGTCCAGTTCGCGACCGACCCGCAAGCCGGACAGCGACGTGTCCACGACCAGGCCGAGGCACTCGCGGGTGAAGTCGTCCACGACGGCCAGCACCCGGAACCTCCGCCCATTGGTCAGCGCGTCGGACACGAAGTCCAGCGACCAGCGCTGGTCCGCCGCCTTCGGCTGCGCCATGGGTGAGCGCGTGCCCAGGGCTCGCTTCCGGCCACCCCGCTTGCGCACGCCAAGCCGCTCCTCTCGGTAAAGCCGGAACAGCTTCTAGTGGTTCAGCAGCACACCCTCCCGGGACAGCAGGATGTGGAGCCGCCGGTAGCCGAACCGGCGGCGCTCACCAGCCAGCAACCGCAGCCTGGCACGGATCTCGCCGTCGTCAGGCCGTTTGGAGGCATACCGGTAGGTCTTCGGTTCCAGCCCGACCAACCCGCACACCCGCCGCTGCGAATAGCCCTTCTGCTCTATCAGCCAGGTCACGGCCCTGCGCCGCGAGCCGGGCATCAGAAGTTTTATGGGATGGCCCGCCCCTCAGTCCTGCTGGCGTAGGCTGGCCGGGCAACCGGGGCGTGAGGGAGCTGACCCATGACGGAGATTGCGGTT
>NZ_JACIJD010000065.1 GCF_014199205.1 Muricoccus pecuniae
CCGCTCTCGGGGTCCAGCAGCATGATCCCGCGCTTGTAGTCGGTGATGAAGATCCGCCCGTCCCGGTGGATCTTCAGCCCGTTCGGCCAGCCGTCGTACTCGGCCACCTGCTCCCACTCCCCTTCCGGGGAGATGCGGAAGACGCGGCCGAAAGGGATATCCGTGACGTAGAGCCGGCCCTGGCGGTCGAAGGACGGACCCTCCAGGAAGCAGTCCACCGGCTTGCCTGCCCGATTGAAGTCAGCCCAGGCAGTACGGCGGAGGTTACGGAACCGGTCTGGCACACGTGTGAAAACGGTGGTCTCGATACGCGGCGGTGGCGCGAAGAAGCTCATCGACTCTCTCTTTTACTGACGCTCGATGCTGGCGGAGGCCGCAATATCACGCCAACGAGCGGTTTCTTCGGTGACGAGCGCTGAGAATGCAGCCGGGGTGATGCCGCCCGGCTCGGAGGCGATGTCAGCAATAAAGGCCTTCATGTCCGGCGCTTCCAAGGCGCGAACTGCCGCCATGTGAAGTCGTTGCACGATCGCATGCGGCGTGCCTCTCGGCGCGGCAAGGCCGGACCAGTTAATTACCCCAAAACCGGGCAAGCCGGCCTCTGCAAAGGTTGGTACATCCGGGAGCGCCGCGACCCGATGATCGCCGCTGATGGCTAACGGACGGAGTTGCCCGCCGCGGATACTCCCGAGCGCCGAGCCGGGCGAGAGCATAACCAGGTCCACGTTGCCCGACAGCACGCCGATCACTGCCTCGCCAGCGCCCCGAAAGGGCACATGGTAGAGCTTTACCCCTGCCGCACGCTCGAACGCGAGTGTCGAAAAGTGCGGGGCGCTGCCCGCGCCACCTGTGCCGTAGGTCAGCTTCTCAGGATCCTTCTTCGCCGCAGCGATGAGAGAGGCGAGATCGCGATAGGGCGATTTCTCGCCGACGGCCAGCAGGACCGGCGAGCGAGCGGTGACGGTGATCGGCTGGAATGCGGTGGCATGGTCAAAGGGAAGGCGTCGGAAGATGTACGGCAGAATGGCGAAAGTGTTGTCGAGCGCCAGCAGCGTGTAGCCGTCTGGTGCGGCCCGTGCGGCCTCCGCAGCGCCGATCGTACCGCTGGCGCCAGACTTGTTCTCCACCACGAAGCTTTGCCCAAGGATGTCCGTCAACTTCTGAGAAATGCGTCGCGCCAGCGTGTCGACTGCCCCGCCGGGTGCGTAGGGAACGATCACGCGCACCGTGCGTGAGGGATAATCGCCTTGCGCGAGGGTAGGGCGTGCAAGGCCGACGAACGGCGCCACAAGCCCGGCCCTGAGGACGGTGCGCCGGGCAAAATGATGAGGGTCCTGATTCGACACTTGCGCTTCCTCCATCCGTTCGAGTAATCCGAAACGGCGTTTCGTTATCCTGTTCTCTTCTGGCACCAGGGGCGCAGCGGTGTCAACAACTAGGCGCGGAACGGCGCCTGTTCTTGGGAGGGTGGCCGTGGCAATCGGCTTTCGCATTCTGAAGCGTACTCGGCAGGTAGATGCCGACTTGGTCGCGAAGTTCCGCGATCTACCCGTTGCGAACGTCAGCGACTGCATGTCCCGCATGACAGCGGGCGGCGCGCGGCTGCGCCCAATGCACACGCCCGGTGTCGTGATGTCCGGTCCCGCAGTGACGGTGAAGTCGCGCCCTGGTGATAACCTGATGATCCACAAAGCTATGGACGTGGCACAGCCAGGCGACGTGATTGTCGTGGACGCGGGCGGCGATGTCACCAACGCCTTGATCGGCGAGATCATGCTGGGAGCTATGGCGAAGAAGGGTCTCGGAGGCATCGTGCTGAATGGTGCGATCCGCGACAGCGGTGCCATCAGGGCTCAAGCCTTTCCGGTCTACGCGGCGGGCGTCACGCATCGTGGTCCCTATAAGGATGGTCCCGGCGAGATCAACGTATCCATTGCCATCGATGGGATGGTGATCGAGCCCGGCGACCTCATCATCGGTGATGACGACGGCCTGCTCTGCGTGCCCATCGACGAGGCCGAAGCAATCTCGGTCGCAGCGGCCGCCAAGCTTGCGTCTGAGAAGAAGCAGATCGCAGCTATAGCTGATGGTACCCGCGACCCGGCTTGGGTCGACAAAATCCTGCGCGCCCGCGGCTGTGAGGGGCTCGACTAACTCTCCCATCAGGGTGGAAACGTTCAGGAAAAAAAGCAGAGATGTTCACTCGCCGTCACTTGCCGCTCCTTGGCGTCGCCGCGGCCCTGCCCCGCCCAGCCCTTTCGCAGGAGCGGACTTGGCCGAACGGGCGCGCCATCGAGGTGATTGTGCCCTTCGCCCCCGGCGGCGGGATGGACGTGATGGCGCGTGCCTTTCTTCCCTTTCTGCAAGCAGAGCTGCCCGGCTCCAACTTCGTCGTCGTAAATCGCGCCGGCGCGGGCGGTCAGATCGGGACCGAGGTGGTAGCGAACGCAGCGCCCGACGGATTTACGATCGGGACCGCCGCCTTTCCCTTCCTCGTCAGTACGCCGATCGAGCGCCCGGTGCGCTGGAAGCCGGCGGAGCTGACTTACCTCGCTAATTTGGTCGATGACCCCTGCGGGCTGTTCGTCGTGTCGACCTCTCCGCTCCGGACGCTCAGCGACTTCGTGGCGGCCGCGAAGCGGCGGCCTGGCGAGTTACCTTACGGGACCGCCGGGATTGGTGGTGACGATCATATTGCAATGTTAATGATGGAGCAGGCAGCGAATATCCGCCTGACCCATGTGCCGTTCAGCGGCACAGCACAGATTCTGCCACCTCTTCTTGCAGGTCAGCTCGACATTGGCGCCTTCAACCTTAGTGAAGCGCTGCCCCTTCTACGTGAGGGGAGAATCCGCTGCCTCGGCCTTGCCGCCGAGGCGCGTTCAGAAGAGGCTCCTGAGGTCTCCACCTACCGTGAGCAGGGCGTAAACGTGGTTGCCAGCGCGGGCCGCGGCTTCTTCGCTCCGCCCCGCTTGTCCGGGCCGGTACGCGATGCTCTGCTCACCGGCTTCAGCAGGGCCATGGCCTCTCCTGGTTGGCTGGCCGCTGCGAAACGTCAATCGCTGCCACTTAGGCCGCTCGAAGGCGACGCTTTCCGATCCATGGTTCTTGGCGCTGAAGCGTCGTTGAAGTCACTTTGGGAGCGCCATCCCTGGAAGGACTAAGCGCATCCCATTCATTTCCTTGCATTCCAATCCGAAGAGCTGATCCATGACCGACAAAACCTTGCGCCCGAATGTTCTTATCTCCGCCGCCAAGCTCGCTCCTGAAGCAGTCGCTCTGCTGGAGGAGGCGGGCTATGCAGTTCACTGCACGAGCGGCTACCCGGAGGAGAAGGAACTTCTCACCGCCATCCGCGAGCACCGCCCGGTGGCCATCCTGCACCGGCAGGGCATCATCAACGGCACGGTGATGGATGCGGCCGCGCCGGGCCTGCGGCTG
>NZ_JACIJD010000066.1 GCF_014199205.1 Muricoccus pecuniae
GCGTTCAGCGCCAGCAGGGAGGGCAGCCCGTCCCACACGCCGCCCCAGGCCGCGCCCTGGCCCGCCCGGAAGAGCGCCAGCAGCAGCGCCGAGGCAGTGCCGATCTGCTGGTGCCCCGGCAGGAAAGCGATGGCCGCGGTCGAGCCGCCAAGCAGGAACAGGGCGATCGTCAGTTTCACGCCGCGCCCGTAGCGCCGGTCGACCGCCATGAAGATGAGCGACCCGACCGGCCGTGCGAGGAAGGCGAGGGCGAAGATCGCGAATGAGAAGAGGGTGCCCGTCAGCGGGTCCGCATAGGGGAAGACCAGGGACGGGAAGACGAGCACGGAGGCGATAGCATAGACGAAGAAGTCGAAGAACTCGCTCGTGCGGCCGATGATCACGCCAATGGCGATCTCGCCGGGCGCGATCCGGTGCTCTCGCGCCGTGACGAGCCGGGCGTCGCGCTCCAGCGGGGTCGAACTCGCGGCGGTGGCCTCACTCATGCTCGTATCCCATTCCGGCCCCGGCGCAGAGACGGCCCGGTTCCCTGACTGTATGGCTATCCGAAACCTGATGCCCGAAAGCTGCGGCCGGAGGGATTGGACAAAATGTCCAATGGTCCACCGGAACCGCCTGCTTGTATGGGCTCCGCATGCGCGAACAGACAACGGCCGTGGCGAGGCGCCTTGCCCGCGCGGGCACGATCCCCCTGCTTCTCACGCTCGCCGGGTGCGACATGGTCGTGATGAACCCCACGGGGGACATCGCGGTCCAGCAGCGCGACCTGATCCTGATCGCCACGGGGCTGATGCTACTGATCATCGTCCCCGTGATGGTGCTCACGGTGCTCTTCGCCTGGCGTTACCGAGCCGGCAATCCGCGCGCCAACTACGATCCCAAGTTCGACCACTCCACCTCGCTGGAGCTGGTGATCTGGTCCTGCCCGCTGCTGATCATTATCTGCCTGGGCGCGATCACCTGGTCGAGCACGCACCTGCTCGACCCCTTCCGCCCGCTCGACCGGATCGCCCCGGGCCGGCCCGTCCCGCCGGGCACCCGACCGCTCGAGGTGCAGGTGGTGGCCATGGATTGGAAGTGGCTGTTCATCTATCCCGAGCAGGGCATCGCCACGGTGAACGAGCTGGCGCTCCCGGTGGATGTGCCGGTGCGCTTCTCCATTACCTCCTCCACCCAGATGAACACTTTTTACGCGCCCACCCTGGCCGGCATGATCTACGCCATGCCCGGCATGCGCTCGGAACTGAACGCGGTGCTGAACGCGCCGGGCGAGAGCTGGGGCTATTCTGGAAACTACACCGGCGCCGGCTACTCCCACATGCGCTTCAAGCTGATCGGCGTGGACGGAGCCGGTTTCGACCGCTGGGTGCAGCAGGCCAAGGCGGCTGGCACCGGGCTAGCCACGGCTGAGTACCTCGCCCTCGACCGCCCAAGCGAGCGGGTGCCGGTGATGCGCTTCGCCTCCGTCGCGGAGGGGCTGTTCGACCGGGCCCTGAACCAGTGCGTTGAGCCGGGCAAGCCCTGCGCGGCCGAGGTGATGGCGCGCGACCAGCAGCGCGGAGGCGGCCACGCGCACGGGGAGTTCGGCTCGGGCATGCCGGCCGGGCGCGCAGGCTCCCCGTCGAGCGGGTCCTCCCGCACGGAGCCCGCGCTCCTGCGCGACGCCGAGGAGAAGGGGACCGGTCCGAACGTGACCGCCCCGCCGCATCCCACCGGGCCCGGCCACCGCACCCCCTATTAGGCACGCGACAACCTCGGGCGCCGGCCACGGCCGGCGCGCTTCCTCCCGCGCCCCGCGCGGGGTACAGCCCCATCTCCGGATTGGACCATGCCAGAGCATAGCTTCCTGAAGACGGTGTTCGGCCGTCTCACATTCGAGTCCTTCCCCATCCACGAGCCGATCCTGCTCACCACCTTCATCGTCGTGGTGGCGCTGGGCCTGACGATCGTGGCGGCGCTCTCCTACTTTCGGCTTTGGGGCTATCTGTGGAAGGAGTGGTTCACCAGTGTGGACCACAAGCGCATCGGCATCATGTACGTCATCCTCGGCATCGTCATGCTTGTCCGCGGCTTCGCGGACGCGCTGATGATGCGAGCGCAGCAGGCGGTCGCCTTTGGTGCGAACGAGGGTTATCTGCCGTCGCACCACTACGACCAAATCTTCACCGCCCATGGCACGATTATGATCTTCTTCGTGGCCATCCCGCTGGTCGTGGGAATCATCAACTTCGTCATGCCGCTCCAAATCGGCGCGCGCGACGTGGCCTTCCCCTTTCTGAACAACCTGAGCTTCTGGCTCACCGCCTCCGGCGCCGCGCTCGTCATGATCTCGCTTTTCGTCGGCGAGTTCGCGCGCACGGGCTGGCTGTCCTACGCGCCCCTGGCCGGGCTGGAGTACAGCCCCGACACGGGGGTGGACTACTATCTCTGGGCCTTGCAGATAGCAGGCGTAGGAACCACGCTGTCTGCCATCAACATGGTCGCGACCATCGTCAAAATGCGCGCGCCCGGTATGACCATGATGAAGATGCCGGTCTTCTGCTGGACGGCGCTGTGCAGCAACGTGCTGGCCATCGCCATCTTCCCCGTGCTGACCGCCGCCTTCTTCCTGCTTATGCTGGACCGCTACATCGGAACCCACTTCTTCACCAACGACATGGGTGGCAGCCCCATGATGTACTGGAACATGGTGTGGATCTGGGGTCATCCGGAGGTCTACGTCCTGGTCCTGCCGGCCTTCGGCATCTACTCCGAGATCACCTCCACCTTCACTGGCAAGCGGCTCTTCGGCTACTCGTCGATGGTCTATGCCACAGTGGTCATCACCATCCTCTCCTACATCGTCTGGCTGCACCACTTCTTCACCATGGGCGCGGGCGCCAGTGTGAATTCCTTCTTCGGCATCGCGACCATGGTGATCTCGATCCCGACGGGCGCGAAAATCTTCAACTGGCTCTTTACCATGTACCGCGGCCGCATCGTCTATGAACTGCCGATGATGTGGGTCGTCGCATTCATGCTCACCTTCGTGGTGGGTGGCATGACCGGCGTACT
>NZ_JACIJD010000067.1 GCF_014199205.1 Muricoccus pecuniae
AACGCCCCAGGAGGCGTTCCTGACCGCCCTCACCTCCCCTGCACCAGGTAGCGCTCCATGACCAAGTCACCGTCGCACTTCGATTGGAAACCGCCCCGGGTTAAAATGTCCGTGTCGAGCCGGGTAGAAATGTCCTCAGGCCCTCGCCGGCTCCCATGCTCGGGAAGCCTGCGAGGAGCCGGGCATGGGTTGGGTGCTGATGAACGAGCGCGAGCTGCATCGGGTGGGCGTGCTGACGGAGATCATTGAGGCGCGCCGGAGCGTGGCGTCCGGGGCCGCGCTGCTGGGCCTGACGGCCCGCCACACCCGGCGCCTCGTCGAGCGGTATCGGAGGAGCGGTGCTGCGGGCCTGGTGCACGGTCATCGCAACCGCCCTTCGAACCGGCGCCGTCCGGCCTCGCTCCGCCAGCAGGCTCTGGCGCTGCTTCGAGAACACTACCCCGGCTACGGCCCGACGCTTGCGTCAGAGGCGCTACTCGAGCGGCACGGGCTGCGGGTGCCGCGGGAGACGCTCAGGGGTTGGATGCGCGAGGATGGGCTCTGGCTGACCCGGGCACAACGACGGCGCTTCCACCAAAGTCGGCCAAGGCGCGAGCATTTCGGTGAACTGGTCCAGGTTGATGGGTCGGAGCATCGCTGGTTCGGGCCGGAGCACCCAGCTTGCACCCTGCTGGTGTTTGTCGACGATGCGACCAGCCGGTTGATGCAACTGCGGTTCGTGCCAAGCGAGAGCACGTAGAGCTACTTCGCCGCTCTGGAAGGCTACCTGACGGAGCATGGCTGCCCCGTTGCGTTTTACTCTGACAAGCACACCGTGTTCCGGGTGGCCAAGGCTGATGCACTTGCCGGCCAGGGCATGACGCAGTTCGGCCGAGCGCTGGCGGAACTGATCATCGAGATCCTGTGCGCTAATTCGTCGCAGGCCAAGGGGCGCGTAGAGCGAGCAAACCGCACGCTGCAGGACCGCTTGGCGAAGGAGCTGCAGCGAGAGGGCATCTTCACGATCGAAGAGGCCAATCGGTTCCTGTCGGGCTTCGTCGAGCGGTTCAACACGCGCTTCGCCTTGCCCCCTGCCCGGCCCGCCAATCTGCACCGGCCGCTCAAGATCCCTCTGTCGCGCCTTCGGGACATCCTGTGCCGTCGCGAGTTTCGCTACGTGGGCCAACAGCTCCAGCTATCCTGGCAGCGGAAGCTATTAACCCTTGAGCCAGCGCGCTGACGGAGACCCTGCCAGGCCAGTACGTCGAGCTGTTCGACTTCGGTGACGGACGGCTGGAGGTGCGATGGAAAGGCATGTCCCTGCCTTACCGGACGTTCGACAAAGATCAGCGCGTCACCCACACGGCCGTGGTGGAGAACAAGCGGCTGACGGAGGCCATGGCAATGGTGCGAGAGATGCAGGCACAATCACTGCCGGCGCCGCGGATCAGGACCAATAGTGAGCGTGCCGGCTACGTTCCGAATGGCCGGAAACGAGGACGCCCACCCCGTTTATAGCTGGCTGAGACAACCGCGCAGTTCGCTCAACCTTTCAGGCACGATCAGGTCCCGTTCTCGGGTTGGACAGCACCGATATGGACATTTCTATCTGGCTTCTGGCCGGACATTTCTAACGGGTTGCAACACAGGGTGTAGGCGCAAAGCTAAAGTGTCACCCCTGAGCAAAGCAGAAATGTCAGCCTCCCCCAGGTGAGCCTTGGCTGGGAGGTTGGCAGTGGTCTGGGTGACGATAAGCGAGCGGGAACTGCACCGGGTCGAGGTTCTGACGGAGGTGCTGGGTGGTACACGCAGCCTGACCTCGGCTGCGGCAATGCTGGAACTCAGCACCCGGCAGGCTCACCGTTTGCTGCGGCGCTTTCGCCAGGGCGGCGCCAGTGCCATAGCGCACCAGGCGCGTGGGCGTCCTGCGAACAACCGGCTCGGTGACGGCGTTCGTGAACAGGTGCTGGCCCTGATCCGGGATCGGTACCGAGATTTCGGACCGACGCTGGCAGCGGAGATGCTGACGGAGCGTCCATGGGCTGACGGTCTCTCGGGAGACGTTGCGCCGCTGGATGGCCGGTGCTGGATTGTGGCTGTCGCGCAAGCAGCGCCGGCAGTTTCATCCGCCGCGGCTTCGACGCGAGCGCTGCGGCGAGTTGGTTCAGGTGGATGGTAGCGAGCACCGCTGGTTCGAGGATCGTGCTGGTCCTTGCACTCTCCTGGTCTTCATCGACGATGCCACCGGGCGGATGGTGCAGCTGTGTTTTGCGGCGAGCGAGAGTGCCTTCTCCTACTTCGGGGCGCTGCAGGGCTACCTGGAGGCGCATGGACGCCCGATTGCTTTGTACTCAGACAAGCACTCCGTCTTTCGTGTAACTCGACCGGAAGCCAAGGGTGGCCAGGGCATGACGCAGTTCGGCCGTGCCCTGTCAGAGCTGAACATCGAGATCCTTTTCGCCAACTCGAGCCAAGCCAAGGGGCGGGTCGAGCGGGTTAACCGGACGCTGCAGGACCGGCTGGTCAAGGAAATGCGGTTGGCCGGGATCAGCGGTATCGCAGCCGGCAACGCTTTCCTGCCCGGCTTCATGGAGCGCTTTAACACGCGCTTCGCCATCACCCCTGCCCTGCCCGGCGATCTCCACCGGCCGCTGAACCTGGCTCCGGAGCGGCTGCGTGACATCCTGTGCTGGCGAGAGCAGCGCTACGTGAGTGGCCAGCTGGCACTGTCCTACGAGCGCAAGCGGGTCATGCTGCGCGAGACCGACGTGACGCGCGGATTGGCCGGACAGTATGTCGACACCTACGCCTTCGCCGACGGGAGGCTGGAAGTACGATGGAAAGGGATCTCTCTATCCTAGGGTCAGGACCCATTAATTAGGGCTAGTGCCCTGATCGTGAAATTCCTACGATCATTTAGGTGATCGGTAGGGGTACGGCGATGGGCAAGCCTGCGGTGTCGATCGTGCTGAGCGCGGCCGA
>NZ_JACIJD010000068.1 GCF_014199205.1 Muricoccus pecuniae
CGTCGCCACGCGCTACGAGAAGTCCGCCTCGTCCTTCCTCGGCGTCCTGCACCTCGCCGCTACCCTCGACTGGCTCAGGCGCTAACAGGACCTAGGCCTCCCCGAAGCCGAGACGCTGCTCGGTGAGACCCTTGAGGAGGAGAAGCGTACCGACCTTCTCCTGACTCAAATAGCCGAAGGCTTTGACGCCCTTGAAGGCGACGAGGAGGGGGGCGAGGAGATGCCGCAGGAGGACAAGGCTGCGCCGAACCGTGCCTCGCGTGGCAAGAAGGGCAAGACCTGAGGTGAACCACGTGCCGCGGGCCTTGCTGGTCCCGTGGCGCGTCGTTCTCAAGCGCTCCCGGTATGGGCAATCTCTGGAACGATCACTCGGCGAGGCGGCTATCCGCGACGACCGGAGGGCTATGCGGGACAGCACCGACAACCTCCAAGTCCAGCCCGGTATTCACCCGAGCTATAGGGCGCCGATTGTGCCCGCCGATGCCTAGGAGATCAGGCACCGTCGAGTGCCCGTCTGATCTGCTGCTCCTCAAGGTCAAGCTCCTCTCCCAGTGCCCGGTGAGCTTCGGCATCCATCGTCTCAGCCCGTTCGGCCAGCTTTTCGCGAGCCGCTGCGATGGCCACGAGCCGTAAGCGTTGTTGTGCCTCCAACTGGTCGCTCTTGGTTTCGGGGTCCTGCCCCTCGATGCTCGCCCGATCGGCGCGGACCTCATACTCCTGCACCAGTTCGGCCGCAGCCTCGGTGTGCTCGGTAGTCTCAGTGCCGTCCAGGCGCTTGCAGATTGCGTCCAGCGCGGCCGTCGTGATCTCCGCCCGGGCCTGCGCCGTTTCGGGCTCAGGGAGGGCGGCCGCCTCCTCGATGACGCCGAGCCGCCGGACCACCCATCCCAGGGTCGTCCCCTGGATCACTAGGGTAACGAAGATTGAGCAAAAGGCCAGGAACAGGATGATGTCGCGGCCCGGGAAGGGCTCGGGCAGCGCGAGGGCTGCAGCCAGGCTGACCACGCCGCGCATTCCCGTCCAGGAGACGACGGCCGCGTGGCGCCAGGGTGTCGGGTCCTGTTCCCGCAGCTCTCGCGACAGAGCGCGCGGTACCCAGGCCGAGGCGAATACCCAGACGAAGCGGCCCGCAATGAGGGTGACCGACATGGCCACTGCCAGCAAGGCAATCGGCCGGAGGTCATCATCGGCCAGACGCGCGACAATGCCGCGCAGCTGCAGGCCGATGAGGATGAAGACGAGGCTGGTCAGGGTGAATTCAAGGAAATTCCATACTGCCACCAGCTCGATCCGCGTACGTGCGGTGAACTCGCCGTGCTGCTGTCGCCCGAGCAGGAGACCGCAGGTGACGGCCGCGAGCACACCGGAGGCGTGGATCGCCTCGGCCGCGAGATAAGCGGCAAAACCGGCAAGGATGGTGATCGTCAGGTCGAGCAACGTGTCCTCAAGATGGGTGAAGATCCACATCGCGGCCCGGCCGACGATCCAGCCCACGAGCGCTCCCCCGATTGCCACGCCGAAGAACTGCAGCGCGCCCTGCCCATAGCTGACCGTGCCGACGCCGACGGCCGCGACCGCGAACTTGTAGAGCACGAGCGATGAGGCGTCGTTGATCAGGCTCTCGCCTTCCAGCACCGTCACGATCCGCTTGGGCAGCTTGAAGCGGCTCAGGACGGACGCGGCGGCGACGGCGTCGGGCGGGGCCACGATGGCGCCGAGGGTAACGGCGGCCCACCAGGGCAGCGACGGCACGAACAGCTTGGCGGTAATGGCCACCAGCCCCGCCGTGAAGAACACCGCCCCGATTGCCAGCAGCAGGATGGGACGGAGATGGTTACGAAAGGCGGGCCAATCCGTGCGGTAGGCGCTGACCTGCAGGAGAGGCGGCAGGAACAGGGCCAGCACGAGCTCGGGATCGAGGGCCAGCGCCGGCAGCCCTGGGACGAAAGCCAGCCCCATGCCACCAAGCACGAGGGTGACAGCGACAGGAAGATTCAGCCGGTTCGCGAGGACCGCGAGAGCGACGCAGGCCGCGAGAAGCACGAGCAGCAATTCAAAGACATGCATGAGGTTACCGTCCGGTCGGATGTGATGAGCTCAAGGCACTGGTTGTGGCTTAGGTCAGGACCTCGGTTGCTTCCCGTCCACACCCCGACCGCTACTAATGTGACCGGCGGCCCGGCTACCGCCGAAGACAGTGTCCCTCAGCCCTGCCCCGTCTTCAGCTCGACCACGTTGCACTCGCGAAAGCTGGCCAGCGCGGCCTCCAGCAGGTCGTCATCCACCTCTGCCCTCACCACGATCCGGCCCTGACGCAGGCCCTCCGGTCGGTCCCCCTCAGCGGCAGCGGCAGCGTCCGCGCCTGATATCACGGTGCCGGACGAGTTCTCCTCTCCCTCGGCCATCGCCTGCACGCGGTTCCGGTCGAGGTCGTGGTCCTGCACGAGGTGCTCCACGGCCATTTCCGCATCGCGGCGGGTGTCGAAGTAGCCTGTAATAATCTGCGGCATGATCTCGGGCCTCCGTTGTATTCATGAAGCGCGGGACAGCGGCTTCGGATGCCGCACGCAGCTCTGTTTGCAGGCGTTGAGCGTCCTACGGCGGTCAATGAAGGGGCCGCCAGAGTGAACAGGGCGAGTATGGTTGATAGTCGATCGTCAGAGCGGCGGGATCTGCTTATGCATACCCCGCCGTCCGTTTGGCTTCAGCGCTTGGTGGGGTTGGTGCCGCTGATGTTGGTGCCGAGCGCGTCGTCCACCGCACGGCTCGCCATCGTACCGGGCGGGTTGCTGGCCGTCG
>NZ_JACIJD010000069.1 GCF_014199205.1 Muricoccus pecuniae
TGGGGATTCCGACGATGTCGGCCGCCTGTTCCGAGGCGAAGTCGGCCACTGATTCCGACGTCATGTCGGCCGGCCATTCCGATTGATGTCGGCCGGGTGGCTGCTCGTCAGCGGGCAGATTGTTGTCTCCATCGGGTAGGCGGTTCAGGTCAAGCGTCTGGTGCTGTTGCGGCCGTCCGCTTCCGTCGCAGGCTGTCGCCGCGGAGTTGGATGCGGTGGGCGTTGTGGACCAGGCGATCCAGGATGGCATCGGCCAGCGTCGGGTCACCGATCAGGTCGTGCCAGCGGTCCACCGGCACCTGGCTGGTGATCAGCGTGGCGCCGCGGCCGTAGCGGTCTTCCATGAGCTCCAGCAGGTCGCGCCGCTGTTCCGGCCCCAGCGGCTCGAGACCCCAGTCATCCAGGATCAGCACTTTCACCGCGCCCAGTGTGCGCATCAGCCGCGCATGCCGCCCGTCGCCGCGCGCCAGGCCGAGGTCAGCGAACAGCCGCGGCACCCGCTGGTAGAGCACGGAGTGGTTGTCGCGGCAGGCCTTCTGGCCAAGGGCACAGGCCAGCCAGGACTTCCCGACGCCGGTCGGCCCCTCGATGATCAGGTTCTCCCGCGCCTCGATCCAGCCGCCCAGCGCCAGCTTCTGGAACAGCGCCCGGTCGAGGCCGCGGCTGGAGCGCCAGTCGATGTCCTCGATGCTGGCCTGGTGCCGCAGCTTGGCGAACCGCAGCCGCGCCTTCAGCCGCCGGTCCTGGCGATCAGCGATCTCGCGGTCGAGCAGCAGGCCGAGCCATTCGGCAGGGGCAAGCTCGCCGCCGCTGCGGCTCTGCAGATCCTCGAATGCCCGCGCCATACCGGCGAGGCCGAGCTGGCGCAGCTGGTCGAGGGTGGGATGGGTCAGCATGGTCTCTCTCCTCAATGGTAGTAGCCGGAACCCCGGATGTTCGGGTGCAGCAGGGGCAGCTCGTCGCTCTCCGGCGGCCGGCGCGGCGCGGGTTGACGGTCAAGGCCGTTCTGCAGGATCGACTGGATGGAGCCGTAGGACCGGGCGCCGATCTCGAGGCCTCGCGTGCAGGCGGCCTCCAGCCGGTCCCGCCCATAGGTCCGCAGCAGCCGCAGGATGCCGAGGCAGGCGCGGAACCCCTGCTCGGGATGGGGACGGCTCTCGAGAATGATCGCCGTTAGCGCCGCGGTGGACGGACCGATGGCCGCCGCCTCCCGCCCGATCCGCTCGATCGTCCATTCGGCATGGCGCCGGTGCGCCTGTGGCATGTGCTCGGTGAGCGTGGTGTGCCGGCCGCGCAGGCCGCCACGGACGTGGACGGCGACGCGCTCGCCCTTGTGGAACAACTCCACCGTCCGGGCGGTGACGCGGGCCTCTACCTGCTGCCGCAGCAGCCGGTGCGGCGCCGAGTAGTAATGGCCGTCGACATCGACGTGGTAGTCGAGCCCGACACGGCGGATCCGCCATTCGGCATAGACGAACGGCTCCGCCGGCAGGGCCGCCAGTGCCGGGCGGTCCAGCTCCTCGAACAACTGCCGCCGGCTGACCCCGAGCCTGCGCATCGGCCGACCGTTCAGGTCCACCAGCAGCGCCGCGATCGCCACGTTCAGCGCCGCCAGCGAGCCGAACCGCTGATGCCGGAGCCGCGCCAGTATCCAGCGCTCCACCACCAGCACGCCGGCCTCGACCTTGGCTTTGTCGCGTGGCCGCCGGATCCGCGCCGGCAGGATCGCCGTACTGTAGTGGGCGGCCAGGTCCCGGTAGGTCGGGTTGAGCCCGGGCTCATACCAGTTGGCCCGCAGTACGCCGCTCCGCAGGTTGTCCGGCACGATCTGCCGCGGCACCCCGCCGAGGAACTCCAGCGCCCGCACATGGGCGCCAGTCCAATCCGGCAGGGACTGGGTCCACACCGCCTCGGCATAGGTGTAGCTCGACGCCCCCAGCACCGCGACGAACACCTGCGCCGTCCGCACCTCGCCAGTGGCGGGATCAATCACCTCCGCCGTCTGCCCGGCGAAGTCGACGAACAGCCGCTCCCCCGCCGGGTGCACCTGCCGCATCGTCGGCGACAGCCGGCCCTCCCAGCCCCGGTAGAGGTCGCACCAGCGGCTGTAGCCGTAACCGCCAGGCTGCTCGCGCCGGTACTCATCCCACAGCAGCATCAGCGTCACGCCAGGCCGCCGCAGTTCGCGGTGCACCACCACCCAGTCCGGCTCGACCTTTCGCCGCAACCCAGCCGGCGCCCCGCCACCGGCGAACAGCAGCGCCTCCAGTGCGCCATCCGTCACCGTCGCCGGCAGCGGCCAGGTCAGCCCCGCCGCCGCCGCCCGGTCCAGGCACAGCCGCGCCGTGCTGCGCGCAACGCCCACCGAGCGCGCGATCGCCCGGTCGGTCGCGCCCACCTCGTACTTTAGCCGCAGGATCTCTCGTACGCGTCGCATCGACACTCTCTCGGCCGGCATCCAGGTCCCCCTTTCGCGTCCATCGCGAAGGGGGCCCGGACCCCGCCCAGCCGTCGAGCAACCACCACCCCTGGAGGGGTGGCCGACATCAAATCGGAATGGCCGACTTCATCTCGGAATCACTGGCCGACATCAAATCGGAAACGGTGGCCGACTTCCGTCGGAATCCGCA
>NZ_JACIJD010000070.1 GCF_014199205.1 Muricoccus pecuniae
GCTTTCGTGAAGGGTTTCGGATGCCGCAGGCGTCCGAAAGTCTCCGAGGAACGAACCCGCGGTCCGTTGGCGCTCGGTATGGGGATTTAGCGGATGGCCGGGGCTGAGCAGGTCAGCTGTGGGAGGGTGACAGGCGTCCTTTGGCGACGATGCCGGGAGCCGATGTCGTGTTTCGCGCCGGGTGCTGACGCAGGATCCCCGCCGCGACCCGCCTGCCGAGGTCTTTCTGGCGGGTGATGGTCGTGGGTCACCGTTGACCACAGCAGGGCTGGGATCCTGGAGTTGAGCAGGCCGTGCCGGGTCACGGCGAACCTCGTCCGGATGAGCATGCGGGCCGTGGCGGTGCGCGTGGCTGGGCGGTGCGCTCGAAGGTCTCGAGGATGAGCATGCGGCCGCCACAGCAAGGACAGGGCGGCCGGTGGTCCGCGGGCTCGGGCGCCACGTTCGGTTCCGGTGGTGGCGGTGGTACCGCGAGGAGTTCGCGGGCCCGGGCAAGGTTGTCGCGACGACTGCCGCTGGCGAGCAGGCCGTAGTGGCGGATGCGGTGAAAGCCCCGTGGCAGAACGTGCAACAGGAACCGGCGGATGAACTCGTCAGTCCGGAGCGTCATGACCTGGTGCCGCTCGGTGCCCTTACGGCGGTAGTCCTTGTATCGGATGGTCACCCCGTGCTCGTCGAGCGCGAGCAGCCGGCGGTTGGGGATGGCGACCCGGTGCGTGTAGCGCGACAGGTAGGCGAGCACCGCCGCGGGACCCGCGAACGGCGGCTTGGCGTAGACGATCCAGGGCTTTTTGCGGGTTGGCGCCAGATGGCGCAGGAAGGCCGGTCGTTCGGCGAGGCCGGCCTGGGTGCCGGAGAACCGCAGCCGGCCTGCGTCGAACAGCGCGAGCAGTCGGGTCAGGAACAGGCGGCGGAACAGCTTGCCGAGCACGCGCACGGGCAGCAGGAACGCGGGCCGGGACGAGACCCAGCGCCGGCCGTCGGGCGAGAGGCCGCCGCCGGGCACGATCATGTGGACATGGGGGTGGTGGGTCAGCGCCGAGCCCCAGCTGTGCAGCACGGCGGTGATGCCGATGCGGGCGCCGAGGTGGCGCGGGTCGGCGGCGATGGTGAGCACTGTCTCGGAGGCCGCGCGGAACAACAGGCCGTAGACCGTCGCCTTGTTCTGGGCCGCGATGTCGGCGACCTCGGCGGGGAGGCTGAATACGACGTGGAAATAGCCGACCGGCAGCAGGTCGGCCTCTCGGGCGGCCAGCCACTCGCGTGCGGCGGCACCCTGGCATTTCGGGCAGTGCCGGTTGCGGCAGCTGTTGTAGGCGATCCGGCGATGGCCGCAGTCCTGGCAGCCCTCGACGTGGCCGCCGAGGGCGGCGGTGCGGCAGGCCTCGATGGCCGCCATGACCTTGAGCTGGCCGAGGCTGAGATGGCCGGCATGGGCCGCCCGAAAGGCGGGGCCGTATCGGCGGAGGATGTCGGCGACCTCGAGCGGGGCGCGCAAGGCGGTCAGCCGCCGGAACCCGCTCCGGATCCCATGGTCTCCCGGGGCTCGATGCGAGCCATGACCCTGTCGAGCGGGCTGGTGACGGTGCGGACCGTCCTGGTCGCGACGCGGGTGTAGAGGGCGGTGTTGTCCAGCTTGGCATGGCCGAGCAGGGCCTGGATGACGCGGATGTCGACGCCGTCCTCGAGCAGGTGGGTGGCAAAGCTGTGCCGCAGCGTGTGCGGGCTGACGTGCTTGGTCAGATCGGCCGCGACCGCTGCCGCCTCGACCACGCGGCCGAGCTGGCGAGTGGTGATGGGCCTGGCCGGGTCCTGGCCGGGGAACAGCCAGCCGCCGGGCCGCATGACGCCCTCTCGCCGCCCCTCCTGCCACCAGGCCCGGAGCAGGGCGAGCAAGGCCGGCGAGAGCAGGGCGTGGCGGCCCCGGCCTCCCTTGCCGCGCTCGACGGCAATCAGCATGCGCCGGCTGTCGATGTCGCTCACCTTGAGCGACGCCACCTCGGCCACGCGCAGGCCGGCACCATAGGCCACCGAGAGCGCGGCGCGGTGCTTGAGGCAGGTCGTGGCCGCGATCAGGCGCGCGGCCTCGTCGGGGCTGAGCACGACCGGGAGCTTGCGGGGGTAGCGGAGCCGGATCAGCTTGCGGGCCAGGTCCGGCCGGTCGAGCGTGTGGTTGAAGAAGAAGCGCAGGGCCGCCACGGTGCTGTTCATGGCCGGCGCATTCATGCCCTGCTCGGACTGCCGGATCTGGAACTGGCGGATGTCCTCGGCCGTCGCCGTGCCGGGCGAGCGCTCCAGGAAGGCGGCAAAGCCCGCGACGGTGCGGAGGTAATCCTTGCAGGTCTTATCGGTGAACCCGCGCACGGCCATGTCAGCGACGAAGCGCTCGCGCAGGCTGCCGGAGGTGGCGGGAGGGAGGTGAGGCATGGGGAGCTCCTCGGGATCGGGGAACTCCCAGCGTCGGCTCGGGCCCGGGCCCGCTCAATTCATGCCTGTCTGCCGACGCGGCAGCGCATCAGTGCAAACAGGACCAATCCCGCGATAGCGGGTTCGTTC
>NZ_JACIJD010000071.1 GCF_014199205.1 Muricoccus pecuniae
TCAGGTCGGCGCGGTCGAAGTCGAAGAACACGAGGTAGGTGCGCGCAGGCGCCGGAGCCGCCGCCGGGGCCGCGGGAGCAACCGTGGCGACCGGCACCGGGCGCGGGGTGTTGAAGGCGTAGCGCAGGCCGAGGAACACCGAGTGGTTCTCGGCCGGATCCGCCTTGAAGTCGCCCGTGGAGACGAGCGAGCCGTTCGGCCGCACCACGCGGCCGTTCAGCTTCGGCTCGAGCGTGCCCATGTAGCGGTACTCGAGGGTCACGGCGAGGCCGGGAACGGCGGCGATGGGGTAGGCCGCGCCGGCGATGCCCTGGTAGGCGAAGCGGCCGTCGGTGTCGTCGATGAAGATCGAGTTCGCGCCGGCCGGGGCGCGGGTGGCGCGCACGCCGTCATACTCGGTCCAGATGTAGCCGGCGCCGGCACCGACATAGGGCTGCACGGGCAGGGGAATGCCGGGGATGACGAAGTCGTAGAAGGCGTTGGCCATCACGCCGTACTGGCGGATGTCGCCGTCCACCGCGCGGAAGGCGCGGGTCGTGGTCGGGCCACCGAAGCCGCCGACCTTGTCGACGGCGTTCTCGCGGTAGCTGCCCTCGATCTCGGCGCGCACGCCGTTGCCGAAGCCGTAGCCGAGGGAGGCGGCGCCACCCCAGCCCGTCTCCTGGCGGCTCTCGCCATAGGAATTCGCGTTGATGCCGTTGAAGTAGCCGCGGTTGCCGCCGCGCGCTTCGAGGTCACGGTCCATCAGCCAGTTCACGCCGGCGCCGCCGGCGATGTAGAGGCCCGTCACCGGCTGGAAGGGGGCCTGGGCCATAGCGGTCGCCGGCATCGCGAGCACGGTGGCGGCCATAAGGGCCTTGCGGAACGACATCAGGAGTAGATCCTTCGTGGGGGGAGAGCCGCGGTCTGCGGCGGCTCATGCAGAAGGCCAGATGCGCCCGGGGGTTTGCCGGCTCAATGGACCGGCCCGCCATTGATGTAGGTTGTTGCGGGAAGGTCACACCTCCGCCCGCGGCCCGGTTCCAAAAGAAAGGGGGCGGGACCTTTCGGTCCCGCCCCCCTGGACGCCCTTGCGGGAGGCCGTTCTGCTTAGCGCAGCACGATCTCGACGCGGCGGTTCTGCGGCTCGCGCACGCCGTCGGCGGTCGGCACCAGCGGACGGCTCTCGCCGAAGGCCTGGACCGAGATCTGGTTGCGCGAGATGCCGCGGCGGGCAAGCTCGGCCGCCACCGCCTCGGCGCGGCGCTGGGACAGGCGCTGGTTGTACTGCGGCGTGCCCGAGCGGTCGGCGTGGCCGGCCACCTCGATGCGCGTCGTGCCCGTCGAGTTCACGGCCTGGGCCGCCTCGCCGATGATCTGGCGGGCGCGGTCCGTCAGGTCGGCGCGGTCGAAGTCGAAGAACACGAGGTAGGTGCGCGCAGGCGCCGGGGCCGCCGCCGGGGCCGCGGGAGCAACCGTGGCGACCGGCGCCGGGCGCGGCTGGTTGAAGGCGTAGCGCAGGCCGAGAAGGATGGAGTGGTTGTAGTTCTCGGACTTCGTGCCGCCACGGCCGACCGTGAAGCTGCCGCCGCTGCTCGTCGAGTCGATGCTGTGCTCGAGCGTGCCGAGGAAGCGGTACTCGGCCGTCAGGGTCAGGCCGGTGAGGCCGTACGGGGTCAGCGGAACGCCGAAGCCGGCGATGCCCTGGTAGGCGAAGCGGCCGTCGGTGCCGCTGTCGCGGACCCGCGCGCCCAGGACGGTCAGGCCGACATCGTCGAACTCACGCCAGATATAGCCGACGCCGGCACCGATATAGGGCTGGATGTAGGTCGGCACGCCGAAACGGGTGAAGTCCAGGTCGTAGAGGACATTGCCCATCACGCCGTAGCTGCGCGAGGTGCCCTCGACGCGGCTGGTGGTGATGCCGTTGAAGCCGCGGATCTTGTCGACTTCGTTCTCGCGGTAGTTGCCCTCGACCTCGGCGCGCAGGCCGTTGCCGAAGCCCCAGCCGATGCTGCCGACGACGGCCCAGCCGGGCTCGAACCCGACCTTGCCGCCGGGGTTGATGCCGCGCACGCGGAGTTCCTCGGCGAGCGGGCCGGTGGCGGCGATCTTGGCGTCCTGGAGCCAGTTCACGCCGGCGCCGGCACCGATGTAGAGGCCGGTGACGGGCTGGGCGATAGCGGACGCCGGCATCGCGATGACGGTGGCCGCGAGAAGCGCCTTACGGAACGACATGAGTGAAACTTCCTTAGTTATGATGCGGGCCGCAGTCGCTTACGGCACGACGACGAAAGCTAAATGGATCGAGGTGGTTTGCGATCTCAACGCACAGTCTCGTCATAGAAGTGACCTGTGGCAGAGATGGCACAACATATGAACAGGCCGGGCCAGGAGCAGATGCAAGAAGGGGGCGGGACCTTTCGGTCCCGCCCCCCTGGACGCCCTTGCGGGAGGCCGTGCTGCTTAGCGCAGCACGATCTCGACGCGGCGGTTCTGCGGCTCG
>NZ_JACIJD010000072.1 GCF_014199205.1 Muricoccus pecuniae
AACATCACCCTCGTCCCGCTGCCGCCGAAGTGCCCCGAACCTCCGAGGCAGTGCCTCGAAGCCGGTCGAGAAAGTCTGGACACGGGACCGCTGAGTGTGAGGTTCTTATAGCGCCGCGGGTGGGTCATGAGGCCCTCCGTGCGCTGGCCAAGTGGATGGCGAACCGCCATGAGCGGTCCGAGGCAGGTAGGGATCAGATGGCAGGACCTGCCGCGCGAGCGGCGGCGGCGCCTGACCGTGCTGGTCGGCAAGCTGGTCCGGCAGCGCCTCATGGCTCCTGCGGAACCGGAGACGGGCCATGAGCGCGATGCTGCCGAGTGCCGTCCTGCTGCCCTCCGACAAGATCCTGAGCCGGCACCGTGACCGGCAGGCGCTGGTCTACGTCCGGCAGTCGACAGCGCGGCAGGTGCTACACAACCAGGAGTCGACGCGCCTGCAATACGCGCTGGCCGAGCGTGCCTGCCAGCTCGGCTGGGGCCACGAACAGGTGGCAGTGATCGACGACGACCTCGGCCGCTCGGCGGCTTCTGCGTCGGACCGCCCGGGCTTCCAGCGCCTGGTGGCCGAAGTTGGGCTCGGCCATGTCGGCCTGGTGCTAGGGATCGAGGTATCGCGCCTGGCGCGCTCGTGCCGCGACTGGCACCAGCTGCTCGAGATGTGCGCCTTGTTCGACACGCTGATTGCGGATGCGGACGGCATCTACGACCCGAGCACCTACAACGACCGGCTGCTGCTCGGGCTCAAGGGCACGATGAGCGAGGCGGAGCTGCACATCCTGAAGGCGCGCATGTACGAGGGCCGGCAGGCCAAGGCCCGGCGCGGCGAACTGGTGATGGGGCTGCCACGCGGCTACGTGCTGCGGCCCTCGGGCGAGGTCGCGCTCGACCCGGACGAGCAGGTCCGCTCGGCGATCCAGCTGGTATTCGACCTGTTCGAGCGCCGCCGCTCCGTCAACGGCGTGCTGCACTACCTGGCCGACCACGAGATGCAGCTACCCGATCGTATCCGCTCGGGTCCGGGCAAGGGCGAGCTGCGCTGGAATAGGCCGAACCGCGCGACGCTGAGCGACATGCTGCGCCACCCCGCCTATGCTGGCGCCTACGTATACGGCCGGCGCCGGATGGAGCGCCGGTGTCAGTTGCCGGGCAAGCCGCACAGCGGGCGGCGGTTCATCCGCTCCGCCGAGCAGTGGACGGTGCTGCACCGGAACTGCTGGCCGGCCTACATCGACTGGGACACCTACGCGCGGAACCAGGAGCAGATGGCGGCGAACCGCTCCAAGCACGATGGCGTTCCGCGCGGCGGGCCAGCCCTGCTGGGCGGCCTGATCCACTGTGGCCAGTGCGGGCGCCGTATGGGGGTGAGCTACCGCAACAACGGCGGCGGCCCACGCTACCAGTGCATCCAGTTGGCGACGACCTTCGGCGGTCCGCGCTGCCAGTCGGTCAGCGCCGCGCCCGTAGACGATGTGGTTGTGGAACTGATCCTCGCCGCGCTCGCGCCGTCGTCCATCGAGGTCAGCCTGCAACTGGCCGAAGACCTGGAGCTCGAGCGCGGCGAGCGCCAGCGACACTGGGCGCATCGCCTGGAGCGGGCGCGCTACGAGACCGCGCTGGCACGCCGGCGTTACGAGGCAGTGGACCCGCAGAACCGGCTGGTGGCACGCACGTTGGAACGGGACTGGGAGGCGGCGCTCGCGGCCGAGCAGGCGCAGACCGCGGAGCACGAGCGTGAGCTGGCCCGACAACCGGCGCGCCTGGGGGCGGCGGAACAGGACCGCATCCGCCACCTGGCCGAGGACGTCCCGACACTCTGGCGCGCACCGACAACCTCGGCTGCCGACCGGCAGGCGATCGCCCGCCTGATGCTGGAACGGGTGGCGGTACGCATCGAGCGCAACAGCGAGCGCGTCGAGGTCGCGTGCGACTGGGCTGGCGGCGTGCAGACCCGCCACGAGGTGGTCCGCACCGTCCAACGGTTCGAGCAGCTGCGGGAGTTCAAGCGCCTGCTGGAGCAGATCCATCAGCTATGTGAAGAGGGCTGCTCGGCTGTGGCCATCGCCGAACGGCTGAACGCCAGCGGGTGGCGGCCACCCAAGCGCGCGGTGTTCAACGAGCCAATGGTGCGGCGCTTGTTACAGCGCCATGGGCTGTCCTCCGGACGGCCGATCTGGACCAATCAGGTGACGCGCCAACCAGGCGCCGAGTGGACGCTGCAGGAGGTGTCCGACCGGCTCGGCATCCACCGGCACACGGCTTACCGTTGGCTCCAGGAGGGACGGCTGCACGGACGCATGGCCGCGCGCGGCGATCAGCGCATCTGGATCGTGCAGATGACCGAAGCCGAACTGGCTCAGCTCGGACCCGGTACCGCCGAGCCGCCACCCCCGCCAGTGCCCCACAGGAACCCAGAATAGAGAGGCATCATGGAAAAACGATCGAGAAC
>NZ_JACIJD010000073.1 GCF_014199205.1 Muricoccus pecuniae
AGGTAGGTCTGGGGATCGACGCCGTTCAGCTTGCAGGTCTCGATGAGCGAGGCGACGGCAGCCCAGTGCTCACCACCCTCGTCGGATCCCGCGAACAGCGCGTTCTTGCGGCTCAGCGCGATGGGTCGGATGGAGCGCTCGACGGCGTTGGTGTCGAGGTCGATGTGGCCGTCATCGAGGAACCGGGTCAGACCCTTGCGACCCTTCAGCGCGTAACGGATCGCGTCCGCCAGGTCGCCTCGCCCGGGCACGCGGTCGAGATGCTCCTCGAGCCAGCCGAACAGACCTTCGACGAGGGGTCTGCTCCTCTCCTCGCGCCCGGTGCGCCGAGCATCGGGCGGCTGCCCGCGCAGGTCCGCCTCGACGGCGTAGAGGGCGGCGATGCGGCGGAGCGCCTCCTCGGCCATGGGTGACGCACCGCTCCGGGCCAGGTCGTAGAACCGGCGTCGCGCGTGGGCCCAGCAGGTCGCGATGACCGCGGCGCCCGGGGCGGCCCCGGGATCGGCGAGGCGCTTGTAGGCGGCGTAGCCGTCGCACTGGAGGATGCCGCGGTAGCGCCCCAGCAGGGCATGGGCGTGCTCGCCGCCCCGGCCGGGCGCATAGGTGTAGGCGACCGCAGGCGGGTCCAGCCCGCCCCAGGGGCGGTCATCGCGGGCGATGGCCCAGAAGTACCCCTGCTTGGTCCGGCCACGGCCAGGGTCGAGGACCGGTACAACCGTCTCATCCGCGAACAGCCGGGCCGAGGTGAGGAGGATCCCGCGCAGGCGGCGCACGACGGGCTCGATCTCGGCCGCGGCCGTGCCCACCCAGTGGGCCAGGGTCGAGCGGTCCACCGGCACGCCCTGGCGCGCCAGGATCCCCGCTTGGCGGTAGAGGGGCAGGTGGTCGGCGTAGCGGGAGACGAGGACGTGCGCGACCGTCGCCTCCGTCGGCAACCCGCCCTCGATCAGCCGCGGCGGTGCGGGAGCCTGGACCACCACGTCGCCGCAGGCTCGGCAGGCCAGCCTGGGCCTGCGCGTGACGAGGACACGGAACCGGGCCGGGATCACGTCGAGCCGCTCCGCCCGGTCCTCGCCGATGACGGCCATCATCCCCTGGCAGCACGGGCATGCGGTGCTCTCTGGCTCGATCAGCACCTCGACCCGCGGTAGGTGCGCGGGCAAGGCACCTCGGCTCCGGCGGCGCCCCTCCGCCTGCGCCTTGCGCAGCGCCTCGTCCTGGCGCCCCTCCCTGGCCTCAGCGGCCGCGACCGCCGTCTCGAGGTCAGCCAGGGCGAGCTGCAGCTGCTCCTCCGGCAGCCTCTCGGACCGCCGCCCGAACTGGTGCCGCTGCAGCCTGCGCAGGAGGTGGCGGAGCCGGTCGTTTGCCGCCTCGAGCGCGTCCCGCTCGGCGACCGCGCCGTCGCGCTGCGCGATGACCTCGGCCAGCAGTCCCCGCAGAACCGCGGGATCGTCGGGGAGGGCCGCGATGTCGATCGCACCACGCATGCCGAACCGTCGCCCGGCCCGCCGCGTCGCGCCAAGGGAAATCGGCCGCGCCGGTCGTCAGCCCACGACCTCGGGCCGCGCCGTCCAGGCCGTGCGGCGCCAGTCGATGCCCTCCAGCAGCATCGACATCTGCGCGGGCGTGAGTGAGACCACCCCCTCCGTCGCGCTCGGCCACACGAACTTCCCGCGCTCCAGCCGCTTGGCGAGGAGGCACAGGCCCTGGCCGTCCCAGTACAGCAGCTTGACGAGGTGAGCCCGGCGGCCCCGGAACGCGAACACGTGGCCGCTGAACGGATCCCCGCCCAGCACCTCCTGCACGAGGCGGGACAGCCCGTCGAAGCCCCGGCGCATGTCGGTCGGGCCCGCCGCCAGCCAGACCCGCACGCCCGGCGGTGGACCGATCACGCCTCCAGCGCCGCAGCGAGCCGCGCGACCGCCGCGGCGTCCACCTCCGGCGCCAGCCGCAGCACCCGTCCGTTGCGCAGGACCAGCTCGATTAGAACCACCGCCCCGGCGGACGTGACCGGCATCGGGGGCGCAGCTGGCGACGGCTCGGGCCCGGCGGTCATCAGCCGCACCGGCAGGAGCTGCGGCGGACGCCGCTGCCGGGCTGCCTCGCCACGCGCCGCCCGGCGCCAGCGGTGCAGCAGGCTGGCGCAGACCCCGTGACGCCGCGACACGCCCTGCACCGTCTCGCCGGGCTGGAGGGTCTCCGCCACCAGCCGAACCTTCTCCTCCGCCGTGTAGACCCGCCGCGCCTCAGGGCGCGTCACGATCTCGACCCTCTCCGACGATCGAGCGGCAGCACCGGTGCCAGCACCAGTGCTGCCATTGTGGCCAGCCACACGCTCCAACATCGCGTCACCTCACCATCCGTGACGCTACCTCGCCGTCAGCACGCTCCAGGACAATACGGCCTCAAACCACCGCTTAC
>NZ_JACIJD010000074.1 GCF_014199205.1 Muricoccus pecuniae
CAGCCGCAGGCCCGGCGCGGCCGCATCCATCACCGTGCCGTTGATGATGCCCTGCCGGTGCAGGATGGCCACCGGGCGGTGCTCGCGGATGGCGGAGAGGAGCTCGTCCTCGCTCGGATAGCCGCTGGTGCAGCGCACGGCGAGGCCCGCCTCCTCCAGCATGGCAACGGCCTCCGGGGCCAGCCAGGCGGCGGAGACGATGACGTTGGGGCGGGAGGCGGCGTCGGTCATGGGGCGGATACTCGGCCTGGGGTTCTGAAAGGGGAGGGAGGGGGCCTAGTCCAGGCCTTCGCAGCCGAGGCGGCGCAGCGTCGCATCCACCCAGGATGCGTCGTGGGTTCCGGCCTCGATATTGGCCATCTGCCTCTCCTCCGCCGCGTGCTTCGCGCTGGCCGCGGCGTGGATGGCCTCCGCCTCGTCGAGCGGCACGCAGAGCAGGCCGTCGTCATCGCCGAGAACGAGGTCGCCCGGCGCGATCACCATGCCGTCGAGCGCGACGGGCACGTTGATCTCGCCCGGGCCGTCCTTGTAGGGGCCGCGATGCGTGACGCCCGCGGCGAAGACGGGGAAGCTCTGCGCGCGGATCGCGGCGCTGTCGCGGATGGCGCCGTTGATGACGATGCCGGCCAGGCCGCGGCGCACCATCTGCGCCAGCATCAGCTCGCCGATCAGGGCGTTGGTCAGGTCGCCGCCCGCATCCACCACGATCACGTCGCCGGGCTCGGCCAGCGCGATGGCCTTGTGGATCATCAGGTTGTCGCCGGGCCGGGTCCTCACCGTCAGGGCGGGGCCGGCGAGCACGGCGCCGGGCGCCTGCATCGGGCGGAGGCGCGCCCCCCCGGCCGTGATGCGGGACATCACGTCGCTGACATTCGCGACCGGCAGTGCGCGGAAGCGCTCGACCAGGGCGGGCTCGGCCCGCCGGCCGCGCTGGAGAATGCGGAAGCCTGTGGCCAAGGCCGTCCTCCCAAAGGTCCGGCGCCTTCGCGCCGATTTGTTGACACTGCCGCGGCCCGGATGCCAGAACGCTCCCGGAAAACGCAACGCCGTTTCGAAATAGGCGAGCGAGAAGAGGAAGCGCAAGTGCTGATTTGCCGTCCCGGTTCCGTCTCCCGCCGCGCCCTGCTGGGCACAGCCCTCGGAGGTCTCACGCTGCCCCGCCTTGCCCAGGCGCAGGCGGACTACCCGAGCCGCCCTGTCCGGGTGATCGTGCCCTGGGCGCCGGGAGGCGCCGTGGACACGCTGGCGCGCCGCGTCGCCCAGAAGCTGACGGATTCGATGGGGCAGAGCTTCGTGGTGGAGAACAAGTCCGGCGCCACGGGCACCATCGGGGCGGGCGAGGCGGCGCGCGCGGCGCCGGACGGCTACACGCTGCTGGCGATGGACAACACCTACGCCATGCTGCCCTACCTCTTCAGCCGCCTGCCCTTCGACCAGGCGACGGCGTTCCGGCCGGTCACCATCACGGCCTTCTCGCCCATCCTGCTCGCCGTCGGCGAGAAGTCGCCCTACCGCGACCTCGCCTCCCTCATCGCCGCGGCGAAGAAGGATCCGGAGAAGCTGACCTACGGCACGGGCGGAATGGGCAGCGCGCCGCATTTCGCGACGCTCGCCTTCGAGCGGGCGGCGGGGGCGAAGCTCTACCACGTGCCCTTCCGGGGCGCCGGGGAGGCGGTGATCGGCGTGCTCTCGGGCAATGTGGACCTCGTGATGATCTCGCCCGGCTCGGCACTGGGGAACATCCGCGGCGGCCAGCTCCGCCCGCTGGCCATCAGCGGGAAGCACAGGGTGGCCGCCCTGCCGGACGTGCCGACCTTCACCGAGGCCGGGCTGCCCGGCTTCAGCGTGATCAACTGGTCCGGCCTCGCGGCGCCGAAGGGCACGCCGGACGCGATCGTTCAGCGGCTGCACGGCGAGATGGTACGCGCCCTCGCCGCTCCGGACATGAGAGGCTTCATCGCCGAACTCGGCTCCGAGCCGGGCGGCATCGACCCCGCCGCCTTCTCGCGGCTGCTGAGCGAGGAGGCGGCTCGCTGGCGCGAGGTCGCGGCCTCCGGCGGCATCGAGCGGCAGTGAGGAACGGCGATGAGCTTCTTCGCCCCGCCGCCGCGCATCGAGACCGAGGTCTTCACGCGGCTGCCCGATCGCTTCCGGAACACCCGCCGCACCGCCTGGAGCGACGCCAACCGCGCCGGGCGGCCGGTGGACAGCTTCCTGGAAGGCCCCTCCTTCGACCGGCAGGGGCGGCTCTACGTCACCGACATTCCCTTCGGCCGGGTCTTCCGCGTCTCGCCGGGAGGGGAGTGGGAGCAGGTGGCCGAGTATGACGGCTGGCCGAACGGGCTGAAGATCCACCGGGACGGGCGGATCTTCATCACCGACTACAAGCGCGGGATCATGCTGCTGGACCCCGAGAGCGG
>NZ_JACIJD010000075.1 GCF_014199205.1 Muricoccus pecuniae
CTGGCGGTGCTGGACGATGCCGCATTCGGCGCCGCCACTGAGGTCGAACCCAAGTTCATCTCGCCCACCGACCCGGCCGCCCGTTGGACAGCGGCCGCAGGTGGCCCCGCCTGCTACGCCTACTGCGACAACTCCTCATCGATGTGGAACACGCCGTCATCGTGGACGTGGAGGCCACCACGGCCGTGCGCCAAGCCATGGTGGGCGCTGCGCAGACCATACTGACCCGCACGGCAGAGACGTTCGGTCTGTGGCCCGAGCGCCTGGTGGCCGACACCGGCTACGGCTCGGCGGCCATGCGCGATTGGCTTGTGCACGAGCAGGACATTGAGCCGCACATCCCGGTGTTCGACAAGTCGGCCCGCAAGGACGGCACGTTCAGCCGCTCCGACTTTGCCTACGACCACGAGCGCGACCTCTACGTCTGCCCTGCCGGGAAGGAGCTGATGCACAACCGACGTCAGTTCCAGCAGCCTCGGGTCGGGATCTGCAGCGCGACAATCAGGATGGTTGCCGTATTGCCTCATCCAAGGATGCTCCCGAGCCAGCGTCCGCTGCCGCACCCGATTGCTCCCGGGGCCGAGCCACTGCCTCAGTTCCGATTTGCCGTTGCCGCATGCCCTGCTCCCGTTGCCTCGTCGCCTTGGTCCCGAGCGCCCGTGTCACCATCCCCGCCGAATACCATCTGCCGCGCCAGCTCCGCCCTCCAGGCCTTCAGCCGCCTCTGCAAGGTACGCAGCAACGTCTCGGGATAGGTTCCCGGCACCTCCGCCCGAAGGCGCTCCAGCAACTCCCGCGATGTCCGCCATGGCTCGGCCCGGAACCAGTCGCGCAGCTGCGCCGTCACCACCACGAACGGATCTGGCCGGCGCCGGTCACGTTTGGCAGTCGGCTTCGGCTTCGCCGTCGGCCGTACCTCCCCCGCCTGCCAGGCCGTGCGCAGCCCTGCCAGGAACTCCTGCAGCGTCGGCGCGCCTGGCGGCGCTCCCTGTCCACTGCTTGGCCGGTCCGCGATCTCGACCAGTCGGGCCTGGGCTGCGCGGATGTCGGCCAGCAGACGCACCGGATCCAGCTCTGTAGCCAGCTTGGCCACCCGCTCCTTCACCTCCGCCGGAACCCGCTCGTCCGCGAGCAGACGCGCATAGGGGGTCGCCGGCGCGTGATAGCGCTTCCTCACCATCGCTCCGTCCCGCGTCTTCTCCGCCAGCTTGAACGAGGGCTGGAAGACGTTCACGAACAGCCTCACCAACCGGTACAGTTCGGCCAGCGCCGCCGCGGCTTCCAGTCCCTCCAGGCGCCGATAGCCAACCATCCGCCGCACCACCGCCCCGTTCTTCTGCTCGACATGGGCCTGGTCGTTCTGCCGGTAGGGCCGGCAACGTGTGAACGCCACGCCGGCAGCGGCGCAGTAGTCCCGCACCGTCTCGTTCATGAAGACACTGTCGTTGTCCGTGTCGAACCCGAGCAGCGGGAAGGGCAGCACCTTCCGGACCTCGTTCAGCACCTCCGTCACCAGCACCTGCTCGCGCACCAGCAGCGGCGCGCACTCGGTCCAGCCGGTCGCGATGTCCGTCAGCACGAGCGTCTGGACGTAGCTCCCCCGCGACGTCGGCCCGCTATGCGCCACGAGATCCGCCTCGACATAGCCCGGGACCGGGGTGCCCCAGTCCGAGAAGGTCCGCACCGGCACACTTCGCCGCACCGCGGCCGAGGGCGGAGACCGGCGCCGCCTCCGCCCTCGGCCACCCTCCCTCGCGCCAGCCAGCGCCCGGTCGATCGTCGCTGCGCTCATCGCCAGCAGACCGGCCCGGACCTCCGGCGCCAGTGACAGGTGCCCATGGCGCTCCATCGCTTCTATCAGCCCTGGCAGCAGCACCCGCAGCCGCTTGCCGCAGATCCGGTCGGACGCCTCCCAGAGCACGGTCAGGGCCTCCCGAACCGCGTCATCGTAGACCCGCCGCGACCGCCTTTGCCCTGGCCGCGCCGGCCCTCCCCGTAGCAGCCGCCCAGCGTGCTTCCGGTGATGGCCCGTGATCGCCACGAACTCATCCAGGATCAGGCCCCGCTCCGCCCGTCCCGAGCCGGCGTACCGGGCCGCCACCGCCGCCACCAACTCGTCACGCGTTGCCATGCTCACCCGCCTCATCCTCGCCTCCGCAGCTCGTCGCCGCTCGGGAGCATCTCAGATGAGGCAACAGTCCTGCGCTGGAGAACAGTTCAGGCGAGGCAATGCGCCAACCATCCTGATTGTCGCGCCGCGACACCAAGCCGCTTGCCAGCGACAATCACCAGCAGCCATCATCCCTTCGCCGTGAACCGCCCCGGATTTCCCGGAGGCTGATTGGTTTGGGTTACGCCTCCAGGGCGGGCTTCTCAAGCTTGGCGTAGTAGCGCGCCTCCACTTCA
>NZ_JACIJD010000076.1 GCF_014199205.1 Muricoccus pecuniae
TGTTGATTTGCACTGAGAGCTGACCCTGTAGGAGCCGAAGTTTTCGCCGAGAAATGACCCGTGTCTGTTCACCTCCCCGGCCGGATGGTCGGGGTTATCGGAGTGATCGACATGGAGTTGTTGAGCGTGATCCGCCGGTGGCATCACCGGGATTGCATCCCGATCCGCGAGATCGAGCGACGGACGGGCCTGTCGCGGAACACGATCCGCAAGTACCTGCGGGCGGACGCCGTGGAGGTGCGGTTCAAGGTTCCCGAGCGCCCGAGCCGCCTGGACCCGTTCGCCGACAAGCTGTCGGAGTGGCTGAGGGTGGAGGCGGGCAAGGGCCGCAAGGGGAGGCGGACGGTGCGGCGGATCCACGCCGACCTGGTGGCCCTGGGGTATGCGGGATCCTACGCCCGGGTCGCGGCCTTCGTCCGGCGCTGGCAGGCGGGACGGGAGGTGGCGCAGCGGACCACCGGGCGCGGGGTGTTCGTGCCGCTCGCCTTCCAGCCCGGCGAGGCCTTCCAGTTCGACTGGAGCGAGGACTGGGCGACGGTGGGCGGCAAGCGGCTCAAGCTGCAGGCCGCGCACACCAAGCTGTCGCACAGCCGGGCCTTCGTCATTCGGGCCTACAAGCTGCAGACCCACGAGATGCTGTTCGACGCCCTGGCCGAGGCGTTCCGGGTGCTGGGCGGCGTGCCGCGCCGCGGGATCTTCGACAACATGCGGACCGCCGTGGATCGGGTCGGCACGGGCAAGGTCCGGCAGGTCAACGCGCGGTTCCAGGCCATGGCCAGCCACTACCTGTTCGAGACGACGTTCTGCAGTCCGGCCTCGGGTTGGGAGAAGGGTCAGGTCGAGAAAAACGTCCAGGACGCCCGGCGGCAGATCTGGCAGGTCATGCCGCCGTTCATGGATCTGCCCGCCCTCAACGCCTGGCTGGAGGCCCGCTGCATCGAGCGCTGGGGCGAGATCCCCCACGGGGTCCTGCCGGGCAGCGTTGCCGAGGCGCATGCCCGGGAGAGGACGAGCCTGATGCCGATGGGGCGGGCGTTCGACGGTTTCGTGGAGCACGCCAAGCGGGTGTCGCCGACCTGCCTCGTGCACTTCGAGAGCAATCGCTACAGCGTCCCGGCCTCGTTCGCCAATCGGCCCGTCAGCCTGCGGGTCTATCCTGACCGGCTCGTCGTGGTGGCCGAGGGCCAGGTCCTGTGCGAGCACGCCCGGATCGTCGAGCGCTCGCACGACGTTCCCAGCCGCTCCGTCTACGACTGGCGGCACTACCTCGCCGTGATCCAGCGCAAGCCGGGGGCGCTGCGCAACGGCGCACCCTTCGCCGAGATGCCGGAGGCGTTCCGCAGGCTCCAGGCCCATCTCCTGCGGCGGCCGGGAGGCGAGCGGGAGATGGTGGATATCCTTGCCCTGGTGCTGCAGCACGACGAGGGGGCGGTGCTCTGCGCCGTGGAGCTGGCCCTTGAGGGCGGGGTCGCCACCAAGACCCACGTCCTCAACCTCCTGCACCGTCTGACCGACGGCCCGAGCACGGCCGCGGCCATCGATGCCCCCCAGGCCCTCGTCCTGACCCAGGAGCCGAGGGCCGACATCGGGCGCTACGACGCGCTGCGGGATCGCGAGGTGCGCCATGCGTCATGATCCGGCGAGCGCCGCCCTCGTGGTCATGCTGCGCGGGCTCAAGATGTTCGGCATGTCCCAGGCAGTGGCTGAGCTGGCGGAGCAGGGAGCGCCTGCGTTCGAGACGGCCGTCCCCGTCCTCTCCCAGCTGCTCAAGGCCGAGATGGCCGAGCGCGAGGTGCGCTCGATCGCCTACCACACCAAGACGGCCCGGTTCCCGGCCTACAAGGACCTGGCGAGCTTTGACTTCGCGGCGAGCGAGGTCAACGAGGCCACGATCCGGCAGCTGCACCGGGGGGAGTTCACCGAGCGGGCCGACAACGTCGTGCTCATCGGTGGGCCCGGCACCGGCAAGACCCACATCGCCACGGCACTGGGCGTCCAGGCCATCGAGCACGGCCGCAAGAAGGTCCGGTTCTATGCCACGGTCGACCTGGTCAACGCCCTGGAACAGGAGAAGGCTGCCAACAAGGCCGGGCAACTCGCCGATCGCCTGCTCCGCCTCGACCTCGTCATCCTCGACGAGCTCGGCTACCTGCCGTTCAGCTCCTCGGGCGGCGCCTTGCTGTTCCACCTGCTCAGCAAGCTCTACGAGCGCACCAGCGTGGTCATCACCACCAATCTGAGTTTCAGCGAGTGGGGCGGCGTGTTCGGCGACGCCAAGATGACCACGGCCCTGCTCGACCGGCTCACGCACCACTGCCACATCCTGGAGACCGGCAACGACAGTTTCCGGTTCAGGAGCAGCTCGGCCGAACCCAGGAACAGG
>NZ_JACIJD010000077.1 GCF_014199205.1 Muricoccus pecuniae
ACCCCGACTGCCGCCACTCCGCCTCCTGGGTATCGAGATCCACGGCGCCGTTGTTCTCGAGGATGTCCATGGCATGGTCCAGCATGCCCTCCTCGACATCGGCCGAGACCACGAACTGCCCGCGCCGGATACCCTCGGCGTAGGTAGCGCGGTCCTCGTCGGGAACAAAGAGGTCCTTCAGCGAGGCCCAGAACCCCGTATCCGCCCCGGCCGAGGTGCTGGCCGACCCGGACGTCGCCGTCTCCGCGGTATGAACCCGGACCTGATCGGACCCGAGGTCGAGGTCGTGGATCAGCTGGCGGATTGCCGCATCAGCTGCAGTGCGATCGCTGAACATGGCGGTAATGGTGCGCGTCATCATGCAGTCTCCTTCGTGTTGTCAGGGGGGTTACCAGCCCATTCCACCGTCCCAGGAGGCGTGTCCGGCCCAGGCGGCAGCCTCTCGACTGTGGCTCGCTGTAGCCGTCGCTCGACGGCCTGCTCCACGGTCTCCTCGCCATCGACAAAGTGCAGCCGGATCTCCTCGCGGAGGATCAGGCGCTTCTCGATAACCAGGATCTCCTCGATCACGGGAACGATGAGAACACCGTTCTCCTCGCGGGTGGCTGGCGCCTCCGCGACCTCCTGATCGATGGCCACGCGCTCCACCTCGGCACGCCGGGTGCGCAGGGTCGTGCGCACGAGCTCCTCGGCCGTCTTCGTCGAGACCGAGACGCGGACGCGCCCGGTTTCGACGGCCCGCTTGCCAAGGCGGAGGCTCTCCTCGACCAGGGGGATGACCTGCTCGGTCGCCTCCCCGGTCAGTTCGACCGGGGAGGGTCGAGCGAAGTTTTCGCCCTGCCCCAGAACGTCCGGGTCAGCCGACACGCGCAGCTCGGAACGTCAGCAGGTCACGGGTACCGCGGCGAGCACCGAGCACCGAGGCCAGGGCCCCCAGGAGCATGATGCCGAAAACCGAGAAGGCGGCGACGGAGGCGCCGGAGGCCGCGGCGTCCGCCGCGCGGCGGGCGGTCTCCTCGGCCTGCCGGGCGGCCTGGGTGGCCTGCTGCTCTGCCTGCTGAACCCGCGCCTGGGCGTCCTGCGGGCTGATGTTGTACTCGGCGGCGACCAGCTGGTTCAGGCGGTCGCGATCCGACTGGGAAAGCTGGCCGTCCGTGACCCGGCGCGTCACCAGCGTGCTCATCTCGGCCTTGCGCTGGTCAGAGGTCATGGCCGTGGGGTTGCCACCGTTGCCGCTCAGCGCGCCCTGCACGCGATCCACCAAGCCCTGCGTAGCGGACTGCAGCGTGCCCGTGTCAGTGCGGTTCGCCACCTGCTGACCCACGGCGGAGACGGCTGACCCGGCACCCCGTGCGGCGCCACCGAGCAGGCTGGAGGCTCCAGCGGTGGCTGTGGAGGCGATGCCGGACACGAGATTGCCCAGCAGGACGGCCGAAATCAGGAAGGTGGTACCCCAGACGGCCAATCCGTGCAGCGTGCCGTCGGTGTTGTCGGAGGTGCCCGACAGCCTGGCCGCCACGTAGCCGCCGACAGCAAGGCCGATCAGGTTCGATACCAGCACCCAGATCGCCGCACCGATCCCGAAGGACGAGGCCGAGGGCGTGTCGCGGGCGGTGGCGTCCACCGCCGTGGCCCCGATCCCGGCACCGAGGGCGTTGAGCATGAGGCCGATGGTCAGCGCCACGACGGCGCCGGCGATGACCGCGCCCCAGGACACACGGGTCGGCAAGGAGGGCGCGCCCTCGGGCAGGACCGCGGTCGCAGCGGCCGTGCGGTCGTGCACGCTCTGCATAGGTGGAATCGACATGAGACTATTTCCTCTTCTTTTCAGATGTCGTCTGGCCCGCATTGCTCTGCTGAGCCGCTCACGGACAATGATCTCTTGGCCCGCTACGCGGCCGAGCCTTTCCGGGCACCGTTCTCGGCTTTGCCCGCCGAGCCTCGAGCCGTATCCCCGACCTTCTCGGCAGCGCCCTCTGCTTCGGCCTTAAAGCTCGGGACAAAACTTGGGTTGAGGCGTTGGGGAGAGATGGCACTCCTCGTCGCTGATGACCTTTGGGCGGTGGTGGAACCGCTGCTGC
>NZ_JACIJD010000078.1 GCF_014199205.1 Muricoccus pecuniae
TGGCCGACATCAAATCGGAATGGCCGACTTCATCTCGGAATCACTGGCCGACATCAAATCGGAAACGGTGGCCGACTTCCGTCGGAATCCGCACTGCTATATCTGAGGTGGTCCCCATTCGCCGGACAGTTTGGCGGCTGGGATAAGCTCGGCTCTGGTTCTCGTCAGGCTGCCAGTCTCTTCATCTCGCCCGCCCCATATGCCTCGTCGGGCGTGCGCTCAGCCAGGGCAGAATGGGGACGTCGGGCATTGTAGTAGCCGATCCACCTGGCCAGCCCGGCCCGAAGCTCCGAGCCGGTCTCGAAGGCGTGCAGATGGACGCACTCGTACTTCAGGCTGCGCCAGAGCCGCTCGATGAACAGGTTGTCCATCCAGCGTCCCCGCCCATCCATGGAAACACGCACCCCAGCCCGTTGCAGCACGCCGGTGAACCGCGGTGAGGTGAACTGGCTGCCCTGGTCGGTGTTGAAGATCTCCGGCCGCCCATACCCGGCCAAAGCCTCCTCCAGCGCTTCGAGGCAGAACTCCACGTCCATGGTGTTCGACACTCGCCAGGCCAGCACCTTCCGTGTCGCCCAGTCCATCACCGCGACCAGGTAGAGAAAGCCCCGACGCATAGGGATGTACGTCAAATCGGCACACCATACCTGGTTGGGCCGACCGATCGCCAAGTCCCGCAGCAGGTAGGGAAAGACCCGGTGCTCAGGATGCGGCACCGTGGTCCGCGGCCGCTGGAGGATCGGCGCCAGTCCCATCCTGGCCATCAACCGCCGCACCCGCTTGCGGCCGACAGTGTAGCCCTCCCGGCAGAGGTGACGCGCCATCTGGCGAGACCCGTACCAGGGCGTCTCCAGGAACTGCGCATCGATCAGCCGCATCAGCTCCAGGTTCAGCGGCGTCTCGCCCCGAGGGCGGTGGTAGAACCCCGAACGGCTGATCGAGACCAACTCGCACTGGCGCACCACCGACAAGCTGGAGTGGTCGGGCTCGATCATCTGACGTCGTCGCTCAAGGCTCATCGACCGGACGCCTTGGCCAAAAAATCCCGCTCCACCACGAGCTGCCCGATCTTGGCGTGCAGCTTCTCGACCTCTGCCTCGCTCGCCTTCGCGCTCTCCTGGGCCGCCGACTTGCCCGAGAACACCCCGGCCATGCCCTCCACAGCCTGGCGCTTCCACTCGCCCACCATCGTCTGGTGAATGCCATGCTTGGCCGCCAACTGCGCCGTCGTCAGCTCACCCCGCAGCGCCTCCAACGCCACCTTCGCCTTGAACTCCGCTGAATACCGCGTCCGCTTCCCCGGCATCGGGTCCGTCCTTCTCAGGGCGAACCAAGCTTATCCGCCTGTCCGAATTTCGGGGACCACCTCATATCATGAGGTCCCGATGAAGCTGGAGTCGCAGGGGCGAGTGGGGCATCCCTGATAGATTCGGCACCTCCATTATCTGCGGAGGTGATCCAAGCAGGGTGCCCGACGATGAGGGTAGCCAAAATAGGTCAGGCATCGGTAAGCAACTGGCTATCGTGGCGCACGATCAGGGCCAGGTGCCCGTCCACCACGGCGGCGGCCTTAGCGCTGCTGCGCGGGATCGGGATGTTGTTCTCCAGGCAGCAGCGGATCAGCAACTCGACGATGTCGGGCTGCGTCGTCCGTACGTCGAGCACGGTTCGCGTCGCGCCGTAGACCGCCTCGACCGAGATGGTCAGGCCAATGCCGCCCTCCTCCTTTCCTCCGTCGAGCCGGAAGCCGAGCACCTGGCCATGCGGCAGGAACTGCGGCCTCATGCGGGCGTAGGATTGGATCGCGTGAGGGTCTCCTCCGCCGAGAGCAGGATCTGCCGTCGCTCAGCCGGCATCAGGAAGCGCTCCGCCGGGCTTGGGCGGCGAGCGCTGCTTCCAGGGCTTCGGCCTCGCGCACGAGGCGGCACAGCAGTCCGATCCCCTGCTTGGGCGGCAGTGACGCGACCCCGGCCACACTGATCGAGCGCACCCGCCGGGCGGCGGCGACGGCGCTCGGCAGGCCGAGCGTGCCCACCTCCTCCAG
>NZ_JACIJD010000079.1 GCF_014199205.1 Muricoccus pecuniae
CGCCTGGTCCACGCTGATGCGCACGCCAGACCAGATCGCCACCATCACGCGCCGCTCCTGGGCACAGGTCAAACTCTGAGGCGGTTGGTATTACAAGTTCGATCAGGCCTGCCGCGTTAAGGCGATCGAGCTGGCGGGGAGCCTCTTCCCGCGCGACAGCACGAAGCTCTCGATCAACTTCATGCCCAACGCGGTCTACGAACCGGAGGCGTGCATCCCCGCGTCGCTGCTAGCAGCCAAGCGATCGGGCTTCGATTCGCGGCGTCTGATGTTCGAGTTCACCGAGAACGAACCCATGCGCGATATCGCCCATGTCCGGCGCATCACCGCGTTCTACCGATCGCGCGGATTTACCGTCGCGATCGACGATTTCGGCGCGGGCTACTCGGGCCTGGGCCTGCTGGCCGACTTGCAGCCGGACATCGTCAAAATCGACATGGCGCTCATCCGAGGCATCGACGGTTGCCGTGCACGACAGGAGATCGTCGCCGGCATCGTCCGAATGATCAATGCTCTCGGCACGACTTGCATTGCCGAGGGTGTGGAAACGGCTGCCGAGCTACGAACCTTGAGGGCGATAGGAATCGTTCTCTGCCAAGGGTATCTCTTGGCCCGCCCTGCTTTCGAGAAGCTTCCACCCCTTGAATTCGACTGCTTTCCTGATCGGGCAGACCTGCCCGTCGGCGCAAGGCTGGGCATGCGGGGGCAGCCGATCGCCGACCCGAAGTAGTTCTTCTCAAACCGCCTGCTCGATCGAGATGGCCGAGCTGTCATCATTCGCTTGGAGAAACTCCGAAAGTTGAGCAGCGGTCGGGACGGCACGTTGTTGGAGCGCCGCTTTCCGGGATGTTCAACCCGGGAGCGGAACGGCCGCTTCCGGCCGATACTGTTGAAAAAGGTGCTGTTGGCTTTCGGCTGAGCCTGCCGCCTCGATCTGGCCATCGACCTGAAGGCTGCCCGCGCATCAGCCTGGCAGGGCTGACGGCACGCCGGTGGGGATCAGCTTGGCGAGCTTGCGCAGGTTCTGGGCGGCGGCTGCGAGGTGGAACTCGTCGCGGGCGCCACACGGCCCCCGTAGCCGCAATCGGTCCAGGCGCAGGATGCGCTTGAGGTGGGCAAATAGCATCTCAACCTTCTTCCGCTCGCATCGGGAGACGGCGTAGGCGTCGGTCTTGGCGATGTCGCGCGCCATGTCCCGCGCGTTCTCGTGGATGGAGCGCAGAACCTTGCGGGCGGGGTGCTTCGGGCAGCAGCGTTCCTTCAGTGCACAGGGTTCGCAGTCGTGCTTGGTGGCCCGGTACCGCATGAGGCCCTCGGCATCGATCCCGACCCGAGGCTGCTGGAACTGACGTCGGTAGTGCATCAGCTCCTTCCCGGCAGGGCAAACGTAGAGGTCGCGCTCGTGGTCGTAGGCAAAGTCCGAGCGGCTGAACGTGCCGTCCTTGCGGGCCGACTTGTCGAACACCGGGATGTGCGGCTCGATGCCCTGCTCGTGCACCAGCCAGTCGAGCATGGCCGCCGAGCCGTAGCCGGTGTCGGCCACCAGGCGCTCGGGCCACAGACCGAACGTCTCTGCCGTGCGGGTCAGCATGGTCTGCGCAGCGCCCACCTCGGCTTGGCGCACGGCCGTGGTGGCCTCCACGTCCACGATGACGGCGTGTTCCACATCGATGAGATAGTTGTCGCAGTAGGCGTAGCAGGCGGGGCCACCTGCCGCCGCTGTCCAACGGGCGGCCGGGTCGGTGGGCGAGATGAACTTGGGTTCGACCTCAGTGGCGGCGCCGAATGCGGCATCGTCCAGCACCGCCAG
>NZ_JACIJD010000080.1 GCF_014199205.1 Muricoccus pecuniae
CCGCGTCGGGAGCGGCGATGTAGCCCCTGACCCCAGGTGACGCAAGAGCCTTTTTTCAGACCCGCGAAAAAACCGCGAAACCTCCGTGACAGGCCCCCCCCAACCAACCGCCAGCCAAGGAGGAGGCGGGAGTGGGCGCGGGTCGAAGGCCGCTGGTAAATCTGCGCGAGGTGCTGCTACCTCGCGCGCTCGGAGGGCGGATGGCGCATGCTACCGATCCACTTCGGGCGTAGCAAACGTGCGCTGATCGTTCCGCCGCTTCGTGCGCTGCCTGCTGTTCCGGACCATCCGCGATGTTGCCCTCGTGCTGGACTATGAGGCGGCAGGGCGGCCTTGAGCCGCAAAGCGGCTCAAGGCCCCTCGAGCGGCATGCTGGACAGCCAGACAGTGAAGACGCCCTTCGCCGAAATGTGCGGCTACGATGGCGGCGAGCGGACCGTCAGCCGCAAGCGCCACATCGCGCTGAACACAGGAGGGCGGCTGCTGATGGTCAAATCCACCACGGCCAACGCCTCGGACAGTGCTGGCGTGTAAGAGGTCCTCGCGGCGTCCGGAAATGCTGGCCGCGGCCGGAGCACCTCTTCGCCTATGCGGGCTACGATCCGACGAAGCTCATGGACAAGCCGCCTTCCTCGACCTTATCGTCGAGGTTGCCAGGTGCTACGGTCCCAACGGCTTTCACGTCCTCACCGTGATGCTGGCTCATGGAACGTGCCTCCAACTGGGTGGCTTCCTGCGTCGCGCCTTAGGTAAGGCGGGTTTTACGACGAAACCGAGCTCCGTTACGCCGATGACTAAAAGCTAAGGACAAAACCTCCTAATCTGGCGGAGGCAGATGACGGCGCAGGCGAGGGTTCTGAGGGCGAGGTGAAGGTCGGCGCGACGTTCATAGCGGACGGTCAGGCGCCGGAACCGGGCCAGCCAGGCGAAGGTGCGCTCTACCACCCACCTGTGGCGGCCCAGGCGGGTACTGCTCTCGATGCCTCGCCTGGCGATGCGCGGGGTGATACCTCGGGCGCGGCACTCACGACGGCAACGCCGGTGGTCGTAGGCCTTGTCAGCGTGGAGTTTGATTGGCCTACGGCGTGGACGACCCCGGTGCTTGGCTCTCACGCCCGGCACTGCGTCGAGCGTGGGCCTGAGCATCCGGCTGTCGTGGCACTTGGCGCCGCTCAGCGTCAGGCCAAGCGGCGTGCCCTGGGCATCCGTGACGAGGTGGCGCTTGGTGCCCGGCTTGCCGCGGTCCGTCGGGTTCGGCCCGACCTCTGCGCCCCCCTTTTGGCGGGCAGGCTGGCGCTGTCGAGCGCCGCTCGGCTCCAATCCAGAGCCCCCGCGTCCTGCAGCCGCTCCAGCAAGATCCGGTGCAGCCGCGCCCAAACCCCAGCTGCGTGCCACTCGCCCAGCCTCCGCCAGCACGTCTTGCCGCAGCAGCCCAGCTCGGTCGGCACCTCGTGCCACTGAATGCCTGTTCGTAGCACGAACAAGATGCCCGCCAGCGCCGCCCGATCGGGCGCACGCGGCCTGCCACCTCTCGGCTTCGGCCGCTCTCGCGGCAACAGCGGTTCCACCACCGCCCAGAGATCGTCAGGAACGAGGAGCGCCATCCCTCCTCAACGCCTTAGTGCAGGTTTTGTCCGTAAGCGGTGGTTTGAGGCCGTATTGTCCTGGAGCGTGCTGACGGCGAGGTAGCGTCACGGATGGTGAGGTGACGCGATGTTGGAGCGTGTGG
>NZ_JACIJD010000081.1 GCF_014199205.1 Muricoccus pecuniae
GCGTTCAGCGCCAGCAGGGAGGGCAGCCCGTCCCACACGCCGCCCCAGGCCGCGCCCTGGCCCGCCCGGAAGAGCGCCAGCAGCAGCGCCGAGGCGGTGCCGATCTGCTGGTGCCCCGGCAGGAAGGCGATGGCCGCGGTCGAGCCGCCGAGCAGGAACAGCGCGGTCGTCAGTTTCACGCCGCGCCCGTAGTGCCGGTCAACCGCCATGAAGATGAGCGACCCGACCGGCCGCGCGAGGAAGGCGAGGGCGAAGATCGCGAAGGAGAAGAGGGTGCCCGTCAGCGGGTCCGCATAGGGGAAGACCAGAGACGGGAAGACGAGCACGGAGGCGATGGCGTAGACAAAGAAGTCGAAGAACTCGCTCGTGCGGCCGATGATCACGCCGATGGCGATCTCGCCGGGCGCGATCCGGTGCTCGCGCGCCGTGACGAGCCGGGCGTCACGCTCCAGCGGGGTCGAACTCGCGGCGGTGGCCTCACTCATGCTCGTATCCCATCCCGGCCCGGTCCCAGAGACGGCCCGGTTCCCTGACTGTATGGCTATCCGAAACCTGATGCCCGAAAGCTGCGGCCGGAGGGATTGGACAAAATGTCCAATGGTCCGCCGGAACCGCCTGCCTGTATGGGCTTCGCATGTGCGAACAGACAACGGCCGCGGCGAGGCGCCTTGCCCGTGCGGGCACGATCCCCCTGCTTCTCATGCTCGCCGGGTGCGACATGGTCGTGATGAACCCCACGGGAGACATTGCGGTCCAGCAGCGCGACCTGATCCTGATCGCCACGGGGCTGATGCTGCTGATCATCGTCCCCGTGATGGTGCTCACGGTGCTCTTCGCCTGGCGCTACCGGGCCGGCAATCCGCGCGCCAACTACGATCCCAAATTCGACCACTCCACCTCGCTGGAGCTGGTGATCTGGTCCTGCCCGCTGCTGATCATTATCTGCCTGGGCGCGATCACCTGGTCGAGCACGCACCTGCTCGACCCCTTCCGCCCGCTCGACCGGATCGCCCCGGGCCGGCCCGTCCCGCCGGGCACCCGACCGCTTGAGGTGCAGGTGGTGGCCATGGATTGGAAGTGGCTGTTCATCTACCCCGAGCAGGGCATCGCCACGGTGAACGAGCTGGCGCTGCCGGTGGATGTGCCGGTGCGCTTCTCCATCACCTCATCCACCCAGATGAACACCTTTTACGCGCCCACCCTGGCCGGCATGATCTACGCCATGCCCGGCATGCGCTCGGAGCTGAATGCGGTGCTGAACGCGCCGGGCGAGAGCTGGGGCTATTCTGGGAACTACACCGGCGCCGGCTACTCCCACATGCGCTTCAAGCTGATCGGCGTGGACGGAGCCGGCTTCGACCGCTGGGTGCAGCAGGCCAAGGCAGCTGGCAGTGGGCTGGCCACGGCAGAGTACCTCGCCCTCGACCGCCCGAGCGAGCGGGTGCCGGTGATGCGCTTCGCCTCGGTCGCGGACGGGCTGTTCGACCGGGCCCTGAACCAGTGCGTTGAGCCGGGCAAGCCCTGCGCGGCCGAGGTGATGGCGCGCGACCAGCAGCGCGGAGGCGGCCA
>NZ_JACIJD010000082.1 GCF_014199205.1 Muricoccus pecuniae
GTAAGCGTCATCCCGCAGCTGCCTTGTAGGGCGCTGGCCTGATCGGCTGATCTGCGCGTCTCCTGGGCGGCGCGGTGTTGGTTGTCGCCCTTACGCGTAGGGGTATGGGCGTTGCCGGACGGTCTGCGAGGCGAGGTGATCAGCGTGGTTCAGCGGCGGCGCCGGTGGACGACGGAGCAGAAGCTTGCGTTGGTCGAGGAGGCGATGCGTCCTGGCTTGTCGGTGGCGGGCGTGGCCGACCGGCACGGCGTGAGCCGGAGCCTTCTGTTCGAGTGGCGGCGCCAGGCACGTGAGGGGACGATGCCGGGCTTGGTTGGGGCGGGGCCGGAGCTCCCGCCCAGCTTGGTCCCGGTTCGGGTGGTCGGGGAACCGCTGCCCCGGCCGCAGACAGCGGCATTGCCATGTCCTGAGCGGCCAACTCAGTCCGGTGCGACGCTGGAGGTGGTACTGCCGAATGGCCGCCTGCTACGGGTTTCCGAGGCGATCGGGCCGGAGGTGCTGGGACGGCTCGCTGCGGCGCTGGAAACCTGATGCTGACGTTCAACGCCGGGATCCGCGTTCACCTGGCGCTCGGCGTCACGGACATGCGCCGCGGCTTCAATGGGCTGGCCGCACAGGTGCAGACGGTGCTGCGGGCCGATCCGTTCTCGGGTCATTTGTTCCTTTTTCGCGGCCGCCGGGGTGACCTGCTGAAGGTGCTTTGGTGGGACGGCCAGGGCTTGGTGCTGCTGGCCAAGCGCCTCGAGAAGGGCCGGTTCATCTGGCCGACGATCGCACGGGAAGGCTCGGTGACGCTGACGGCGGCCCAGCTGGCGATGCTTGTGGAAGGGCTGGATTGGCGCATGCCGACGCCGAGTTGGAAGCCAGAGATCGCGGTATAGCCACTTGCCTCGGCACGGTGGTGTCTGAGACGGTTCGGGCGTGACGCCGCAAGCCGACAGCGCGCTGCCGAATGATCCCGCGGCCCTGATGGCGGTGATCGCGGCGCTGCGTGACGAACTTTCCGAGGAGCGTGCGGCCCGGCGCGCCGCGGAGACCGGCCTGCAGGCCATGACGCTGGAAGCAGAGCGGCTGCGGGTGCAGATCGCGCGGCTGCGGCATCAGCAGTATGGGCGCTCCTCGGAGCGCCTGGCAGGCGATGTCGAGCAGCTCGAGATGCGGCTTGACGATGTGCTGGCCGACATCGCCGCCGCGGGCGGCGCGGACAACGCCGAGGAGGAGACATCCAGCGGCCCGGCACCGGAGAAGGCGCCCCGCCGCGGCCGCAAGCCGCTGCCGGAGAACCTGCCGCGGCGGGATGTCGAGCACCTGCCCGCCGAGGGCTGCGCCTGTCGGGCCTGTGGCGGCGCGCTGCGGAAGGTGGGCGAGGACGTGACGGAGATCCTGGAGTACCGCCCCGGCCGGTTCGAGGTGGTGCGTCACGTCCGGCCTGCGTTCTCGTGCCGGGCCTGCGAGGCGATGACGCAAGCGCCGATGCCCTCGTTGCCG
>NZ_JACIJD010000083.1 GCF_014199205.1 Muricoccus pecuniae
CGTCGCCACGCGCTACGAGAAGTCCGCCTCGTCCTTCCTCGGCGTCCTGCACCTCGCCGCTACCCTCGACTGGCTCAGGCGCTAACAGGACCTAGTTTGGATGGCACCGTTTCCTTATTTACCCGGGCGCGCTCTACCCGCCCGGCAGGAGCTTGCTCGACATGCTTCGCATGATGATCCGTAGCCTTTCCGACCTACCGATGGTCGTCCGCATCCTTCTCCTGGTCACCCTACCCCTGCTCGGCATGGTGACCTTCGCGGGCATGGACATGCTGAGTCGCTACAGCGATGTGGCGGCGATGAGGAGGCTCGACGGCTTGTCCGTCTTCGCGAACCGCGCAGGGGCGCTTGTTCACGAGTTGCAGCGTGAACGAGGCACCACGAGCACCTTTCTCAGCAGTGGCGGCAAGCAGATGGGGCCGGAGCTGGACGCGCAGCGCCGCGCCACGGATACATACCGCGCAGCGCTCGAGCACGCCCTGCGCGACGCCGGCCTGACCCTCGGCTCGGGCTTTGCACGCAACGCGGCTGCAGCCCTCGACGCACTTTCGCGGCTGAGCGCGCATCGACGGGCTGTCACCGCGCTCGCCCTCCCGCCCACCGACGGCCTGTCCTTCTACACCAAGGCGATCAGCGAAGTGCTGGACGCAGTATCCGCGGGCGCGGCCTCAGCAGATCACCCGGGCGTAGGCAGGACTGTCTCAGCCTACCTCTACCTCATGCAGGCCAAGGAGCGCGCGGGGCTGGAGCGCGCGACCGGCGCCGGCGGCTTTGCGGCCGGGCGGTTCACGGCTGAGCAGCTCCGCCGCTTTCTCTTCCTTGGTGAGGAACAGCAAACCTTCCTGCGGATCTTTCGTGGCCTTGCTACCCCGGACCAGGTCGCTACGCTGGATGCGGCCCTGGCCGGTCCGGCGGCCGCTCAAGTGGAGCGAATGAGGGCCGTCGCCGCCCAGGGAGGCCTTGTGGGCGAACTGGAGGGGGTCACCGCGTCCCAGTGGTTCGCGACCTCGACGGCACGAGTCGATCGGCTAAAGGGAGTGGAGGATCAGCTTGGTGCTGACCTCAATGCGCTCGCCGAGCAGGTCCGTGCGGTCGCAGTCGGGCAGCTTTTCCTTGTTGCCGGTGCGGCCCTCGCGCTGCTCGCCCTGGCCATTGGCGTGGCACTGGGCCTCACGCGCGGCATCGTGCGCCCCCTCCGCTCGCTGATTACCGCAACAAACGATGTTGCGCAGGGGCGGCTCGACCATGGTGTCACCGGCACGGACAGGCGCGACGAGGTCGGCGCGCTCGCCCGCGCGCTGGAGGGCTTCCGCCTGGCTGCGATCGAGCAGGAGCGCATGGCGACCGCGAATGCCGCGGAGGCGGCTGCCAAGCTCGCCCGCGCCGAGCGGGTGGA
>NZ_JACIJD010000084.1 GCF_014199205.1 Muricoccus pecuniae
CGAGCGCCGGGCCGACCTCCACCTCGCCCTGACAACCCTCGCCTGCGCCGTCATCTGCCTCCGACAGCTCAGGAGGTTTTGTCCTTAGCTTTTAGAGAACTCGGCTTCTTTTCCCTCTGGCTTGCCCGGGACTTCGGTGGCCCGGAACTGAGCCTGACCGACTTCGTGCGGGTTGTCGAAGCGCTGGCCCGATCGGACGCCTCTGTTGCCTGGTGCGCTACCAATGGCGGCGGCTACGCCCGCTTCTCCGGGTTTCTGCCCGATGCCGTTACACGTCGCATCTTCGTGGAGGAGCGGGCAGTCGTGGCCGGGAACATGGGCCCTCTCGGCAGGGCCGTGCAGGTGCCAGGTGGATACCGCGTGACCGGGTACTGGCCATACGGCAGCGGCATCACGCATAGCGACTGGGCACTTGGCGGGTGCATGGTGCTTGACGGCGATGCCCCCCGCCGCAAGCCGGATGGCACGCCGGACGCCAGGATCGTGTTCTTCCCGTCCGCTGCGGCGGAGGTGCTCGATACCTGGGATGTCGGCGGACTGCGCGGCACCGGGAGCCACGACTACCGTGTCGCCGACCTGTTCGTGCCGGAGACCCACACTGTGTCGCGGGCAGGTGACACGCCATTGCTTTCCGGGCCGCTCTATGCGCTTCCTTTTCACACTGCCTTCGGAGTGACCATCGCTGCGGTGCCGCTCGGCATCGCACGTGCGGCGCTCGACAGTCTTCGCGAACTCAGCGCCTCCAAGACTCCTCGGATCGGCTCAGTGCTGCTGCGTGACCGGCCAGTGATCCAGGCGGCAGTCGGGCGTGCGGAGGCGGTACTGCGCGCGGCGCGGGCTTTCCTCCTCGAGGCCTGCCACGAGGCCTGGAGTGCCGCATCCGCAGACGTGCCCCTCTCGCTGGAGCAACGGGCTCTGGTACGTTTGGCCTGCGCTCACGTTGCTGAGGCCGCCAAGCAGGTGGTGCAGATTGCCTATGACGCCGGTGGAGCAACTTCAGTCTACGAAACCTGTCCCCTGCAACGCTGTTTCCGGGATGCGTATGCGGCCGCGCAGCACGTCCAGGTCCAGAGTGGCAACTTCGAGACCGGCGGCCGCGTGATGCTCGGGATCGAGCCCGGCACGCCAATCCTCTGACCCCCGCGGTGGGAAGCCGACGTACATCTTCCCACACCCGAAGCGTACCCCATAGTGTGCGAAGCCCGGGCCGCAGGCATCAACAACCAAGCAACGGTAACCCGAACAATAATCGGCTTTCTATCGCTTTCGGCTCGAAAGCGGCCATTCCGCTTTCGTGAAGGGTTTCGGATGCCGCAGGCGTCCGAAAGTCTCCGAGGAACGAACCCGCGGTCCGTTGGCGCTCGGTATGGGGATT
>NZ_JACIJD010000085.1 GCF_014199205.1 Muricoccus pecuniae
TTTATGGGATGGCCCGCCCCTCAGTCCTGCTGGCGTAGGCTGGCCGGGCAACCGGGGCGTGAGGGAGCTGACCCATGACGGAGATTGCGGTTCTCGGGGTGGATCTGGGCAAGAACAGCTGCAGCGTGGTCGGGCTGGACGCGGCCGGTCGGGTGGTCCTGCGACGGCGCCTGCACCGGGACGGGGTGGTTAGGCTGGCGGCAGGGTCGCCGGGCTGCATGGTGGCGATGGAGGCGTGCTGTGGAGCGCACCACCTGGGCCGGCGGCTGCGCGAGGCCGGGCACGAGGTGCGGCTCATGTCGCCCGAGTACGTGCGGCCCTATGTGAAGGCGCAGAAGAACGACGAGCGGGACGCGGAGGCGATCGCCGAGGCGGCGACCCGTCCGACCATGCGCTTTGTCGAGCTCAAGAGCGAGGCACAACTCGACATGCAGAGCCTGCATCGCGCCCGTGACCGGCTGGTGGGCGAGCGGACGGCGCTGATCAACCAGCTGCGCGCCATCCTGCTGGAGCGCGGCATCACCGTGCCCCAGGGGCGGCGCAAGCTGGAGGTCTACCTCGAGACCCTGCTGGCCGAGGAGCGGGTCCCGCTCAGTCCGCGGGTGCGGCTGCTGGTGGAGGACCAGCGGGCCGAGTGGCGCGAGCTGGACCGGCGTATCGAGGCGTTCGACGAGGAGTTCGCGGCCGAGGCTCGGAGCGACGAGGCCGCCCGGCTGCTGACCACCATCCCGGGCATTGGGCCGCTGAACGCGACGGCGCTGGTGGCGGCAATCGGGCGGGCCGAGACCTTCGAGCGAGGACGGGATCTCGCTGCCTGGCTGGGGCTGGTGCCGCGGCAGATGACCACGGGTGGCAAGCCAAAGCTCCTGGGGATCAGCAAGCGAGGCAATGTCTACCTGCGAAGGATGCTGATCCACGGCGCCCGTGCTGCGCTGCCGACGTTGTCCAAGGGCGAGACCCCGCTCGGCGGGTGGCTGCGAGGCCTGGCTGCCCGAGCGCACGTCAACACCGTGGTGGTGGCGCTCGCGGCCAAGCTGGCGCGGATCATCTGCGCGGTGCTGCGCAGCGGGCGGCGGTTCGAGATGAGGGCGGCGGCCGTGTCGTAGCCCAAGGGGTCAGCCGCTCGCGCTCACCCGGCGCTGGCGGCTGGACAAGGTCTGCGGGTGGTGGAAGCGAGATGGCCTGACAGTCGACCGGCGTTCTGGAACCCTGGGGCAAAAAATGGCGCTCTGACGCCGCTAGTTTTATGAGGACCGGGGCGCGCGGATCTCCATCTTGGCCAGGGCCGATGTGCCTTGTGACCGGATACGTTGGCGTAGACTGATCAGACCAGGTCGTGAAAGCCCTTGCGGACGGGGCGGGCCATACGTTTT
>NZ_JACIJD010000086.1 GCF_014199205.1 Muricoccus pecuniae
GTGAACCGCCCCGGATTTCCCGGAGGCTGATTGGTTTGGGTTACGCCTCCAGGGCGGGCTTCTCAAGCTTGGCGTAGTAGCGCGCCTCCACTTCAGCCGGTGGCATGTTCCCGATCGGCTCGAGGAGGCGTCGGTTGTTGAACCAGTCCACCCACTCGAGGGTGGCGTACTCGACAGCTTCCAGCGACCGCCACGGGCCACGGCGACGGATCACCTCGGTTTTGAACAGGCCGATGACGGTCTCGGCGAGAGCGTTGTCGTAGCTGTCACCGACGCTACCGACCGAGGACTCGATCCCGGCTTCAAGGAGCCGTTCTGTGTACCGGATGCTGACGTATTGCCCGCCCCTGTCGCTATGGTGGGTCAGGCCGCCCTTCGCCGGACGGCGGTCATGCAGCGCTTGTTCCAGGGCATCGAGGACAAAACCTGCATGAGCCGTCCGCGAGATGCGCCAGCCGACAATGCGGCGGGCAAAGACGTCGATGACGAAGGCGGCGTAGACGAAGCCCTGCCAGGTGGCCACGTAGGTAAAATCCGACACCCACAGCATGTCCGGACGCAGCGCCCGGAACTGGCGGTTCACCTTGTCCGACGGACAAGGCGTGGCCTTGTCGGCGATCGTGGTCCTGACCTCCTTGCCGCGCACCGCACCGCGCAGCCCCATCCGCCGCATCAGCCGCTCCACCGTGCAGCGGGCCACCGCGATCCCCTCGCGGCCGAGCTGCCGCCAGACCTTGCGGGCGCCGTAGACCTCGAAGTTGGCCGCATGCACCCGTCGGATCCCTTCCATGAGCGCGATGTCCTGTCGGGTACGCGGCGAGGCCTTGGCCGGGTCAGCGCGCCGGGCAACATGGGCGTGGTAGGTCGACGGCGCGATCGGCAGCACCCTGCAGATCGGCTCGACACCGTAGACCCCGCGATGATCGTCGATGAAGGCGATCATGGCTTCGAGCGGCGGTCGAGCTCCGCCACTGCGAAATAGGCCGACGCCTTGCGCAGGATCTCATTGGCCTGCCGCAGTTCGCGGACCTCGCGTTCCAAAGCTTTGATCCGCTCTCCCTCCGCACTCGTCGGGCCCGGCCGCAGGCCCCGGTCGCGCTCGGCCTGCCTTACCCAGCCGCGCAGCGTCTCCGTTGTGCAGCCGATCTTGGGCGCGATCGAGTTGATCGCCGCCCACTGCGAGGCGTGGTCGCCTCCATGCTCCAGCACCATCCGGACTGCCCGTTGCCGGACTTCAGGCGAATACCGGTTCGAGGTCTTCTTCGTCATGGCTCCATCCTCTCAAGAGTTGGAACCTCCAGGAAACCCGGGGCGGTTCACCG
>NZ_JACIJD010000087.1 GCF_014199205.1 Muricoccus pecuniae
TGCTGGGACTGTGAGTATACCGGTGTGGCCTGGAGGGCCTGACCCTTGTCTGGGATTGACCGCGTGTCATTGCGTTGACGTGTCGGCCTTCCAGGCTGCACCTGCCAGTCGAACGGTTTGTGACTTCATAGGAGCTTGAGGGCCAACCTCCCATCACAGTCCTGTCCGCCCGCTCGATCGTCAGGTCTCTAAACCGGCCTGGAGCCTCACGTGATGAACGAGACCTCGCCCAGCACCGACATTGTCATCGGTGTCGACACCCACAAGTTCACCCACGCCGCCGTGGCGATCACTGCACTCGGCGCCCGCCTCGGAACCATGACCATCCCAGCCAGTAGCAAAGGCTATCAGGCTCTGCTCGCCTGGGCGCAATCCTTGGGATCAGTTCGCGCCTTTGGCATCGAGGGCACCGGGTCCTACGGTGCCGGCCTCTGCCGCTTCCTGTGCGAGCAGGGTTATCCCGTGTTCGAGGTCAATCGCCCCAATCGTCAGCTGCGGCACCAGAAGGGTAAGGACGATGCGCTCGACGCCGAAAGCGCCGCCCGCAGCGTCCTGGCTGGCCAGGCCACGGCATTGCCGAAGTCCGGCACGAGCACGGTCGAGATGATCCACCACCTCAAGGTGGCCCGCGACACCGCAGTCAAAGGCCGGAGCCAGGCCATGCAGACGCTGAAAGCAATCATCGTCAGCGCACCTTCGGCGCTCCGCGAGCAACTCGACCCCCTCATTGGAAAGATGACGCTGCTCCGCCACCTCGCTGCCCTCCGTCCAGGCCCGCTCACCTCGACGACAGCCTCCGCCAAGACCAGCCTGCGGGCCATTGCCCGGCGCTGGCTGACCCTCAACGAGGAAATCAAAACCCATGACGCTCATCTCGAGCAGCTGACAGGCCAACTCGCCCCTGAGCTGGTCAAGGCGCACGGCATGGGCGTGGGCACCGCCGCCGAGATGCTGCTGCTCGTCGGCGATAACCGCGAGCGCATCCGCTCCGAGGCGGCCATGGCCAAGCTCTGCGGCGCCTGCCCGATTCCGGCGTCCAGCGGCAAAACCACTCGGCACCGCCTCAACCGCGGGGGCAACCGACAAGCCAATGCCGCCCTCTACCGTGTCGTCATCGTGCGGATGCGCGCTCACCAACCCACCCTCGATTACGTCAAGCGGCGTACCGCTGAGGGAAAGAGCAAGCCCGAGATCATCCGCTGCCTGAAGCGATTCGTGGCCCGTGAGATCTTTGGCTATCTCTGCCGTTCGCCCGGACCAGCTCAACCAACGCTATCTGCCACTTGACCGCTATAGGAGCATC
>NZ_JACIJD010000088.1 GCF_014199205.1 Muricoccus pecuniae
TTGAGCCGTGGTGCCTGACGAGGGCTCTGTGCCGTGTTCGTGAACGGGTGTATGGGGCCGCTGTTGCGTGCTGGCCTCTTGGCTGGCCTGGGGAGGGTGGGTCGGGGATGAGCGGCTTGGTGGATGCGGTGCCGAACGGCAGGCCTGGCTCGGCGGCGCGCTCCCTCATTCCGGTTTATCGTCCCGATCTCTCGGGCAACGAGCGGGCCTATGTGCTGGACTGCGTGGACAGCAGCTGGATCTCCTCGATCGGGGCCTATATCGGCCGCTTCGAGGCGGCGATCGCCGGGGCGACGGGCGCGCGGCACGCGGTGGCGGTGTGCAACGGCACGGTCGCGCTGCACCTGCCGCTGCACTGCCTGGGGCTCGGGCCGGGCGACGAGGTGATCGTCCCCTCCTTCACCTACATCGCCTCCGTCAACACCATCGCCCAGACCGGGGCGACGCCGGTCTTTGCCGAGAGCCGGGCGGGCGACTGGATGCTCGACCCCGAGGACGTGGAGCGCCGCATCACGCCGCGCACGAAGGCGATCATGCCCGTCCACCTGTTCGGCGCGGCCTGCGACATGCCGGCGCTGATGGAGATCGCGCGCCGCCGGGGCCTGCGCGTGCTCGAGGACGCGGCCGAGGCACTCGGCACAACGCTCGGCGGGCGCCAGGTCGGCACCTTCGGCGATGCGGGCAGCTTCTCCTTCTTCGGCAACAAGACCGTGACCACCGGCGAGGGCGGCATGGTGGTGACCGACGACGACGAGCTCGCCGCAAGGCTGCGCCAGGTCAAGGGCCAGGGCCAGTCGCTGACGCGCCGCTACTGGCACGAGGTGCTCGGCTTCAACTACCGCATGACCAACATCTGCGCGGCCATCGGCCTGGCCCAGGCCGAGCGCCTGCCCGCGATCCTGGCCGCCAAGCGCCGCTTCGCCCGCTTCTACAGGCAGGCCCTGGCCGACCTGCCCGTCAGCTTCCAGCAGCCCCTCCCAGGGGTGGACAGCGCGGACTGGCTCGTCAGCCTCCTCCTGCCGCCCGGTACGGACCGCGAGCGGCTGATGGCCGAAATGAGCGAGGCCGGGGTGGAAACCCGCCCCGTCTTCTACCCCGCCCACCACATGCCGATGTACCGCAGCGACGAGCGCTTCCCCATCGCCGAAGACATCGCCGCCCGCGGCCTCTCACTGCCCAGCTTCCCCGCCCTCACCGACGACGAACTCGACCGCGTCCAGCACGCACTCCGGGCCGCCCTCCAGGCACAGGGGAAGGGGTGAGGTCAGG
>NZ_JACIJD010000089.1 GCF_014199205.1 Muricoccus pecuniae
CCGCGCTCAGCACGATCGACACCGCAGGCTTGCCCATCGCCGTACCCCTACCGATCACCTAAATAATCGTAGGAATTTCGCGATCAGGGCACTAGCGGCGACTCACCCCGTTTCCTCCGCACAACCCAATCTCCGGGATCACCAACATGACCTGTGACATGGCGCGCATGCCTATGCGCGACACCGCGCCCGAACTCGCGCTCCGCGCCTCCCTGGCGCGCCTCGGCCTGCACTCGCCAGAGCGCGACGTCGCCGGACTGCCCGGACGCCCGGACCTGATCCTACGCGAGGACCGGGTGGCAATCTTTGCGCACGGCTGTTTTTGGCATCACCACGCCGGGTGCCGTCACGCACGCCTGCCGAACACGACCTATCCGTGGAAGCAGAAATTCCTGTGCACCCGGGCTCGCGACCGGGCCACCCGCGATGCGCTGGTCGCCAGTGGCTGGCGCGTGCTCTGGGTCTGGGAGTGTGCGTTGACCGGGGGCGACGCCCTCAGCAGCAACACGCTCGACGCCACCGTGAAGGCGTTCCTTGAAGACCGGATCGCGTTCCGGGAAGTCTCGGGAGGTGGTGTCGGTCCTGACACCGCGGCTGACGCGGCCTGAGGAGCGCCCGGTGACCGGGGCTGCCGCGGTCGAAAACTTCGGTAGCCCCATCGCGCCTTTCGGCATGGACGGCATGCCACGACCGGACCGGGCGTGACTGCGGCCGTACGAACCTTGTTCGAAGGAGGTAGGTGAGGAGCAGGGGTTCAGGCCCAGGCGGAGTCCTGGGCGATGTCCGGAGCGCTTCCCGCACGCCCAGCTCCAAACCCTTCCATGCGACGGGGAGGCACGCAGGCCGCCGCTCGAGTACGACCCACCCCCTTCTTTCTCCCAGCCAAGCGGAAGGGCATGTGATCAGAACGCGCGCCCTTAGGGGCGCGCCGGTCCGCCCGAGCCGCCATACATAGCAAGGCCAGAGGCGCGTCGGCAGCGGCGGAAGAGAGCCCCTATCAGGACGAGGTTCCGGCCATCGCGCGGACGCTTGTGCGTAAGCGTTTACTGACGGCTACGGCTGTTGCGGGTTGACGGGGCTCAAGCGCTGTCTGGCCGCAGGTGCCATGGCGCCAGCTCACCGATGCGATT
>NZ_JACIJD010000090.1 GCF_014199205.1 Muricoccus pecuniae
TTAGTTGGGTGTAGCAGGCAACCATGGAGGGGTGCTCCGGACGACAAAGCTCAGAGAAAACAACGCCTGTCGCACTTCAAAATAGAACCCACCGCGCCCACACCTGTATGTCGCGTAATATAGATTATGTCAAATATCGGCCTATCGCTTTGATTTCTTTCGTTAGTTTGAGTTCGCTGGCAATAGCCAGTCCTCACATCGTAGTCCCTCCACGCGGCAGAACTCGCTGAGGTTGCCGGTGACCACGACCAGCCCGCGGCTCCTTGCATGGCCTGCAATCATCAGATCGTAAGCACCAATGACCTGCCCGACGCGCTCCAGTGCTGTGCGGATCTCTGCCGCATGCGCCGCCGCATCTGCGTCAAAGGCCAGTACATCCAACCGGGCTGCGAAGCGCTCCACCTCCCGCCGGTTCTCAATCGGGCGTGCCGACTTACCGGCACCGTGCAGCAACTCCATCAGCACCACGGTCGAGATGCAGAGCGAGCCAACCTCGGTGTTGAACCGGGTCCGCAAGCCCTGCGGTCGGTCTCGCAGAACTCGGATGCAGAGATTCGTGTCCAGCAGATAGCGCAGCATCAGAAGCGCTCGCGTTCCTCGGCCTGCGGTTGCTCGCGATCCGGCAGGTCAATACCGGGTGCGCCGAAGAAGTCGTCCCAACTGGCATCAGCCGGTACGATGATCCGGTGCGTGCCATCACGCAGGATCGAGACTTCCCTAACGCTTTCTGGAAAGGCCACATCCTTCGGCAGACGTACAGCCTGCGTCCGGTTGCTCTTGAAGAGAGTAGTCCGGGTCATGTGATCCTCGTAGGATATACAACTTATATATCCTAACCTTGCCGAGGTGCAAGGTTCGGTGAGGCCTAGACACCGGAATCACGTTGAATCAGTGTCTTGCGATGCACGCTTCCTTACGCCTCCCGTCTTGACCCACCGCCGTCTCCGCTCGCACCAGCAGCGCCTCGCCGGCGTGGTGGAGGCGATCGCCACGGGCGAGACGGAGGCGCGGGACATCCTCGCCGCCGTCACCCCGGGCGGGGGCAAGTCGCTGCTTCCCGTGCTGGCGGCGAGCCGGCTGATCGGGGCGGGGATGGTGGACCGGGTCTGCTGGGTGGTGCCGCGCGACAG
>NZ_JACIJD010000091.1 GCF_014199205.1 Muricoccus pecuniae
GGCCGACATCAATCGGAATGGCCGGCCGACATGACGTCGGAATCAGTGGCCGACTTCGCCTCGGAACAGGCGGCCGACATCGTCGGAATCCCCATGCTGCGGATCATGGGGCAGAGGATGCCGGCCGGGCGGGACGCTTGGATCGCCTTCCTCGGCATGGGGCTCCTGAACAATGCGCTGCCCTTCGGCCTCATCGTCTGGGGGCAGCAGCACGTCGCCGGCGGACTGGCCTCCATCCTTAATGCCACCACACCCCTGTTCACGGTGCTGGTGGCCCATCTGCTCACCCCGGACGAGAAGCTGACCCCGTTCAAGCTGGCCGGCGTGGTCGTGGGCTTCGTCGGAGCCGTGTCGATGATCGGCCCGGACGCCCTCCTAGGGCCGGGTGTCGCCATCACGGCCCAGCTCGCCTGCCTGGCTGCGGCGCTGACCTACGCCTTCGCGGCCATCTTCGGACGGCGCTTCCGCCGCATGGGAATCGCACCCATGGCCACGGCCACGGGGCAGGTCTGCGCCTCCACGCTGTTGCTGCTGCCGCTCGTGCTGGTCGTGGACCGCCCCTGGGAGTTGGCTGCGCCGGGGGCGGTGACCTGGGGAGCGGCAGTCGGAGTGGGCTTACTTTCGACGGCCCTGGCCTACGTCCTTTACTTCCGCATCCTGGCCGCCGCGGGTGCGACGAACCTCGCCCTGGTCACTTTCCTGATCCCGGTCAGTGCGATCCTGCTGGGTTGGCTCGTGCTGGGTGAGATGTTGTGGCCAAGGCACTTCGGGGGGATGGCCTTGATCGGAGCGGGCCTTGCCTGCATCGACCGTCGCCTGCCCCGGCTTCTGCTGGGGTCCCGGCGCCGCGAAGGGTCCACCCACGCGACCGACTGACCTGATCCAGTTCGACAGGTTTCCGAGCCGGACACTTCGTGGAGAGTCCGGTTTCCACCGATACTGTTGAAAAATGTGCTGTTGGCTTTCGGCTGAGCCTGCCGCCTCGATCTGGCCATCGACCTGAGGGCCGCCTGCGCATCAGCCTGGCAGGGCTGACGGCACGCCGGTGGGGATCAGCTTGGCGAGCTTGCGCAGGTTCTGGGCGGCGGCTGCGAGGTGGAACTCGTC
>NZ_JACIJD010000092.1 GCF_014199205.1 Muricoccus pecuniae
CGCTGGACCAAGTCCGCCGACGATATCCTCGCCGCCATCCAGCGCTTCTGCCTCCAAACTCAGCAGATCGGAGGAACTACGGAATCAGGACACTAGCACACTTCGCCCTCAAACGCCGAAGGGGCGCTCTACTAAGCTACTGATCTACACAAAAGAAGTGGTTCCCAGGGGCGGAATCGAACCACCGACACTGCGATTTTCAGTTGAAGGATCGCACATCTAAACTCTTAATGTATAACCGCTTTGCCGCTGCTGCGCTAGGACCGTGCTAAGCAGCGCGCGGTTCCAAGACTTGCCAAGACCCTTCGTGGTCGATCGGGCTCTGTCGGGCAGATCAAGGTGACGCTCAGGTATCGCCCGATCTTCACAGAGCGCCCTCATGCAGACCCCCGGCGACCCATGCGGTTTTCGCAAAGGCAGCACCCCCGGCTGATAGGGGAGGACGCCCACGCGGATCTTGAACCAGTGCGAGCAGGCCGCCGAAGCTGAAATAGCCCGAAGCACGTCGGTTCCGGCCGTGCTTGGGTCGCGCATGAGTTTGTTATCCGACTTCGGCACTCAGACCAGCGTCGGCTGGCCCGCCCTGTGTAGCCGGGCCAACGCCGTCGCGTCCCGCCGGTCCGTCTTGATCCGCTCGTCCGGCCTGCGTGGGATGAGGTCCGGCGCCAGCGCGACGCATTCGTGCCCGCGGCAGCGTAGCTGCCGGTTGACCCAGTCGCACCCGCACGGCCCGGCTTCGTAGATAAAGCGGGGCGGTCGGCCACGCCGTCCGAGAAGCGCTACCAGTTTCTCGAGCGCTGCCGGCGCGTTCGGGACCTCGCCGTCCCGGCGGGTCCCGGCCACGCAGAGCGCGACCGTCGCCTTTGCACAACCAGTCCGACAAAGGTGATACACTCTCCCATGGACCACCTCCTGTGCTGAAGCTGGGCGTCGGCCCACCCCTCATCAATCCTGCACAGTTCGCCGCGGGCAACCCCCGCGTTGGACAGACAACTGGTTTAAAGCTAAGGACAAAACCTCCTGAGCTGTCGGAGGCAGATGACGGCGCAGGCGAGGGTTGTCAGGGCGAGGTGGAGGTCGGCCCGGCGCTCGTAG